>NZ_MRZJ01000003.1 GCF_002994445.1 Staphylococcus simulans | reverse complement strand
TTAATGCTTTAGTTGCTGCCGCAACTTCAGCTGGTGTTGCGTTGGCATTGCCGTCAACTGTTTTCGCTGCTGCTAATGCGTCTTGAACAGCTTTATCCTCTTTGTCAGCTGGATTTAATCCTGGTAAAGCTTCAGCTTTTTTGATAGCTGCTTTTAAAGCCGCTTTATCTGACACAGGTTGTAAATGATTTTGTGCATCCTTAATCGCCTGTGCAGCTGCTTTCAATTGTTCAGGTGTTGCATTGGCATCTGCTGCTTTTGCTTTACCTTCATTGATAGTTGTTGTTAATGGTGCTACTGAATTAGGAGTATAGTCAGCTTTATTAACCGCTTCACCTGCAGCTATCGCTTTATTCAATTCATCTAAAGCATCTTGACGTTCTTTCGCTGCGATTGCATCATTTAATGCTTTTATCGCTTCAGCAACTTGAGCTGGTGTTGCATTTTCATTTGCTTTAACTGCTTGTGCAGCAGCAAGTTTATCTTGTACTGCTTTATCCTCAGGATCACTTGCTTTCAAGTTTGGTAAGGCTTCCGCTTTATTAATTGCAGTTTGCAATGCAGTTTTATCTGCTTTTTGAACTAAGCCCGCTTCTGCTGCTTTCAATGCTTCTGTTGCCGCTTTGATTTCATCAGTTGTTTTTGCATTTGGTGCTGCAACGATAGCTTTGCCTTCTGTTTCTTTTGTATTCAATGGTGCTACGCTGTTTGGTGTATATTGATTTTTATTGATACCTGCTACTTTTGCAAGTTCTGCTTTTAACGCATCTAAAGCATCCGCATGTTCTTTTGCTGCTAAAGCGTCATTTAAAGCTTTTGTCGCTGCTTGAACTGCTGATTGTGAAGCATTTTGATCAGCGTTGACTGTTTTACCTGCTGCTAGTGCATCAATCACTGCTTTATCTTCTGCGTCTGCTGGATTTAAACCTGTAAGTGCATCTGCTTTATCTATAGCTGCTTGCAATGCAGCTTTATCAGATTTAGCTTGCAATGCATTTTCAGCTGCTTTAAGTGCTTCTGTTGCTGCGTTGATAGCTTCAACTGTTTGATTATCAGGATTTGCAACGATAGCTTTACCTGCATTTTCTTTTTCAGTTAAAGGTGTCACTGTTTCAGGTGTAAAGTTGTTTTTATTAATTTTCGCTGCTTTAGCTAACTCTGCTTTTAATGCATCTAATGCTGCTTGTTTAAGTGCATCCGCTGCATCTTGTGCCTTTTTAGCATTTATCGCATTATCTAATTCAACTTTTGCTGCGTCTACTGCTGCTTGATCAGCATTTTGGTCAGCTTGTACCGCTTTAGCTTTTGCTAATGCTGCTTTTACTGCATCATCTTCAGGATCTCCTGATTTCAACGGCGGTAAAGCTTCTGCAGTTGCGATAGATGTATTCAATGCGTTTTTATCTGCTTTTAATTTCAAAGCATTTTTAGCATCTTTAATCGCTTGTGCTGCTGCTTTTAACTGTTCAGGCGTTGCTTGTGCATCGGCTGCTTTAGCTTTTCCTGCTGTAATCGCTGCTTCAAATGGTGTAACCGTTTGAGGTGTGTAATTGTTTTTCGTTACAGCTTCAGCATCTTTGATTGCCGCGTTAAGTACATCTAATGCATCTTGGCGTTCTTTCGCTGCTAATGCATCATTTAATGTTTTTGTTGCTGCTGCTACTTGTTGTTGAGTGGCATTGGTATTACCGTCAACTGATTTCGCTGCTGCTAACGCATCTTGTACTGCTTTATCTTCTCTATCAGTCGGATCTAATCCTTGTAATGCTTCTGCTTTTTTGATGGCTTCTTTTAACGCTGCTTTATCTGATACAGGCTGTAATTGATTTTGCGCATCTTTGATTGCTTTAGCTGCTGCTTTTAGTTGTTCAGGTGTCGCATGTGTATCTGCTGCTTTAGTTTCACCTGCTGTAATTGCCGCTTCAAATGGTGCGACTGTTTGAGGTGTGTAATTGCTTTTTGTTACAGCTTTTGCATCTCTGATTGCTGCGTTGAGTGTATCTAATGCATCTTGATACAATTTTTTATTAATCGCATCATTTAATGCAGTTGTCGCATCAGTGACTTGTTGTTGTGTCGCATTGCCATCAGCTTTTACTTGGTTTGCTGCTGCTAATTTATCTTGAACTGCTTTGTCTTCTTTATCTGATGGATTTAATGTACCTAACGTACCTGCTTTATCAATCGCTTTTTGCAGTTCTGTTTTATCTGCTTGACGTACTAAACCAGAAATACTGTCATTAATATCTTTAGTTGCTTGCTCGATTTGCGCAACGGTAAATTGCTTGCGAACTGCTGGATCATCAGACATAGATGCTGTTACTAAAGGATTCACTTTTTGAATCATATCTTTGACTGCTTGAATGCTGTTTGGTGTATAGCCATTTGTACTTGCGACTTGTACCCCTCTAGCTACTGCTTCTTGCAATTTTTCATATGCATCCGCTCTTAACTTTTCTTGAATCGCATTAATCAAGCTGTTTTTACTGTCGTCTGTTGCTTTTTGTGTCGCATTCAAATCAGCATCAACTGTTTTGGCATTGGCTAAAGCAGTTTTTAATTGCTGATCGATTGCTTTTGTCGGATCTAAGTTAGTAATCTTTTCTGCATCCGCAATTGCTTTTTTCAATGCTGTTTTATCAGCACGCTGTACTAATTGTGATTTAGCTTGAGTAACTTCTTGTGCTTTTGTATTAAATTGTTCAGTTGAACCATTTTCAGGATGTGCAAGCAATGCTTCTCCTTCAGCCACTTTAGCGTCTAACGCTGCCACGCTGTTAGGAGTATAGTCTGCTTTATTTACCGTTTTCGCATCTGCGACTGCTGTTCTTAAAGCTTCTAATGCACGATTAGGCTGAACTGTAATATCAAATGTAGAAGTGCTGGTATTATTTGCCGCATCTGTCGCTGTTACAGTTACTGTTGATGTACCTGTTGCTGTCGGTTTACCTGTAATTTGATGTGTTGTTGGATTATAAGTTAATCCAGCCGGCAGACCTGTCACCGTTACTGTCGGTGCTGTTTGTGCATTATCTTGTGCTGCGATTGTAATCGGTGCAATCGTATTATATGCTTCAGCTGTTTGATTGCTTACTGGTGTAATTGTTGGTGCTTGTGTATCAGTTACTGTGTATGTGAATGTTTTAGTCGTAGTTAATCCAGCATGGTCAGTAGCTGTAACTGTCACAGTAGATGTACCCGCCGCAGTCGGTGTACCAGAAATTGTATTAGTATCGCTGTTGAAAGTAACGCCGTCAGGCAAGCCTGTCACTGTTTTAGACGCAAGATATTTACTATTATCTGTAATATCTAAAACCAACGGTGCCATTTCAGTATTTGTACCTACTGACTGATCTGCGATATCTCCGATGACCGGTGCTTGAATATCTTTTACATGATATAAAATGAACTGACTTTCATTCGTTAATTTAACCGTACGTTTTGTTTTGTCATATGTCGGTGCCAATGTATCATCTTCAGTTAATAATTTATAACCTTTATCAGCTAAATAAGCAGAGTGATCTTGTACAGTGATAATTTTATCTACATCACCAGACGTACGGATCGGACGGTCAAATAATTCATGTGTATCCGCATCGATAAAGTCTTCTTCTAATAATGCACCTGCAGTATAAGTGAATTGGTTAATTTTAACTTGTTGTAAGTTATACGCACCGCCTGTAGATGCCGCAATAGATAATGCATATTCATTTTTATGCGTGTATCTAAAGTAATTCTTCATATTTTGTTTCCATGTTTGACCCGCATACGTGATTGTCATATCTTTTGTATCACCGTTATAGTCGATTGTGAACGTTTGGAATTGGTTATCCGTTGGTTGTGGATTTAACATAGTTGCGTCCCAACCTGCGTTACCTGATTGCGTTGAAACTATACCAGATGAATTACTCCACGCAAATGCCCCGAAAGAGCCTTTATTATAGAATTGGTTCGGATCAGGATTACTTTTACCTTTTGGGTCATAGCTTTTATTTACATAAGTATCTAATTTAAAGCCGAAAGCATATTTAAGTCCGCCCATACCTACAGCGGATCCATAAAGTCCTAATTCATGTGTATTCCCTGGGTTGAAAATAAAGGCAATACCATCGCCGCCTTCTGCGCCGTCTTTAGGATGTCCTTCCCCTTTATCCCCTAAGTTCACTTCGCCAGAGAAATGGAAATCTTTATTAATATTCATTTTAGTATCTAATGAAATTGAACCCTTTTTACTTCTTTCATTCGGAGTTAGCGTCGCAATACCTGTAGATTTATCATAAGTCGCATCATCAACAGTCCAGAAATAATCATTAAAGTTTTCTGGCGTAACAACCACTTCATCTTTTTTAGTTGTATCTACACTAAACGCACGCACAGCTGTTTTTTGTTCTGCCTCTTCTGTTCTAGGCAATGTAGCTTGCGGGCTGTAGAAATCTTTTTCTTCTGATGCACGGCCTAATAAAATTCTTAAAGCTTCTGCTTTAATTTGTTCATCCGTTAAATTGCTGACATCAATTACTGATAACACTTCGTCTATTTGAGTATTATCGTAATCAGCAGCTAAAGCTGTTCTTACTTTTTCCACTTTTTGTTCAACACTTAAAGCGGCTGCTTCAACAGTCGGTGTTGTTTGTTCAACCGCAACCGATGGTGCTGGTGTTGTTTCTGATGGTGAAACTGTTTCGCTTGTTGGTGTTTTGTCTGTTTCTGTGTTTGAAGTTGTCTCAGTTGTCTTTGATGCTGATTGCGTTTTCGTTGAAGCTGTTTCTGCAGCTACTTTTTTGGCTGCCTCTGCCTTTGCTTGTTCTTCTTTTTGAACCGCTTCTGCTTCTGCTGTTTTAGCATGTTCAACTACTGTTTGAACATCCGCTTCTGTTTTTGCTTGCTGGATAGCTTCAGTGAATTGATGAACCTGAGTTTCAGATAAATGCTTATAAGTTTCAAGTTGCTTAAATGCTTGTGTTTTCGCAAGTTCTAAAGCACTAGGTGCTGTTTTGTCAGCATTTGTCTCTGTTGCTGGTGCTGTACTTTCTTGCAAAGTTGCAGCTGCAGCGGTCGGCTGAGCTGTACTTGATGCTTTTGTTGCCTCAGCAACTGTTGTATCGTTTGTATTCTCTGCTGCTTTGGCTTCGCCGTTGTGACCTAAAAATAATAGAGACCCGATTAAGATAGAAGCTGTTCCTACAGAAAATCTTCTAATCGAGTATCTATTCTTTAGATTAGGCAAAAAGTCCAATTTCTTCATGTGATGTCCTCCGATATATTAAGTTTTGAACTACCTTATAATTATAAATTGGAGGTACGTCTTTGTATATAATAGAAATGTTATCGTTTTTTAAGTAATTATTATTGATTGTAATTGTTGTTTACTGCATTGAATATGCAAATTTCATATATTGTTGCACCACTGCAAGCTTTAAAATCACTAATTGATGCTTACTTTGTTTTTCGTAGTTATAGTTAATATGAAGCAACTATTTTTGTGATTATTCTCTTATGAAAATTTAATATTTTTGTAACATTTAAAATCAAATTAAAGCGTTTTCTCTTGCACACACTGCATGTATTTTACTTGTAACGCAATAAAAAAATGGATAAACCGATCAAAATGACCCATTTATCCATGCCTATTTAGATGAATATATAATAAAGTATAGAAATTTCATGATTGCTGCTGTTGTATTATGATTGGTACATCCCATCATTTTGCGAAGCAATAAAATCAAAAATAAGTGAAATCAAACCCGGTTTATAATTAATAAATGCCTTTGAATCCAGCATGTTTAACAGTGTCTCTCGATTCACAAAACGGATGGCTTCTACTTCCTCTGGTTCAATGGTAATATCTGTTTCATCGATATCTGCTTGAATTAAATAGATATCATCGAACCCAGCAGTGTATGTCATAGCTAGTTGCGGACGCATTAAAGTGAAATCCAAGTCTAAATTCAGTTCTTCTTTAACTTCTCGTTGTGCTGCTTGATTGCTTGTTTCTCCTTGCATCACTGCACCGGCTGCACTAAAGTCCCATAATCCCGGCCATAGTTTTTTATCCTGTTTTCTTTGTTGAATCAGCATTTCGCCTTTTTGGTTAAATACACACACATGTACAACTAAATGATACGTGCCTTCTGGTAATTGGTGTCCGCGTTCAACAACTTGTCCTTTAAGTGCTTGGCGGTATTGATCATATAAATCCAGCATTTCAGACATTTTATGTCCCTCCTGTATTATAATCCGCACGTGCCTTCTAATGATAAAGCTTCATCAGCTTTTTGTTTGCATGCTTTTATCGGCAAGCGTTCTTCAAATGAAAATATAAAGATATCTTGAAACTTCTGAGCAAGTTCATCAACATCTTCTGCTTGATGCACTGCATCCATCATTTCGTATACTTCTGTATCGCCCATCGTTTTATCTTGAAATTGCATCGGATTCCAATCTGCTAATAATTGGTATAAGGCGATGTTGACTTCATTCTTTTCCATTCGATCAGTACCTCCTCTATTACTTAAAATAAGCCCGATTTGCGTCTTCACAAATCGAGCTGTATCGGATTCATTTTTCATTAAAGTACAAGATTACTTTTCTTCTACATCAATAGATTCGATGACTACATCGTGTACGGGTTTGTCTTGAGGTCCTACTTTAGTATTCGCGATATCTTCTAAAGTCGCTTCTCCATCGATTAATTGGCCGAATACTGTATGTTTTTGGTCTAACCAAGGTGTACCGCCTTTTTCACCGTATGCTTCTACGATTGGTTCTGGCCAACCGCCGTCAGCTAATTGATTCAACATGTTTTCAGGTACTTCTTTCATTTGTACAATAAAGAATTGAGAACCATTTGTATTCGGTCCTGCATTAGCCATTGATAATGCGCCGTATAAGTTGAAAGCTTCCATTGAGAATTCATCTTCGAATGAACCGCCGTAAATACTTTCGCCGCCCATACCTGTTGCAGTCGGGTCGCCGCCTTGTACCATGAAATCGTTGATAACACGGTGGAATGTAATGCCGTCGTAATAACCGTTTTTAGCGTGTGTTACAAAGTTTTCTACTGTTTTCGGTGCTAAGTCTGGTAATAATTTAAATGTCATATCGCCTTTATTCGTATGCATTACTACTTTAATTTCATTATCTTGTATTTCTTTATTTAATTGAGGATAGTTTGCCATGTTAAATACTCCATTCATGTTAAGATTGATATATCACAATATTAACATATAGAACAGAAAGGAAGTATTAAAATGTTATATCGTTTCTCACATAAAACCGGAACTTACGGTGTATCTATTGTAGAAGAGAAAGACAACGGGGAAGTCTTGGTTCAAGTCGAACAAGTCATTAAGCATCCTAAACAAGGCGACTTGCATAACCCGAACGCAGTTGATGGTGTCTTCTTCCATGAACGCCGTGCACTCAGTCATTACGAAAAGAGATTCACACCACGTTCTAAATTACGTGATTTCAACGTAGAAACTTTAGATTACGTGGACTCTCTGCAGCAAGCGATTACGGATCTAGAAGAACAATTGCAGCAACAAGATACTGAACATGCAAAACATTCTTTAGAGAACTTAAATACACTCAAAAAAGATTACAGCGTTCAGTATAAAAAAACTTTCCACTAAAAATTATGTGTTTCTTCTTATTTAACAGTTCCGTGAAATGTAAGCGGGTTACTGAAAATCAAGGTTTTTACCCCTATCACATTGATGTATAATGGGGTTATCTTATATTCAAAGGAGGACAAATAATGAGTTGGTTACATGCAGCGGTATTGTTGCCGTTCATCTTTGCACTCATTATCCCTATTGTTTATCGTTTTATTAAACGTATACATATAGGATGGTTCGTATTGCCTGTCCCCGTCGTTTTATTTATTTATTTCTTAACTTATATTTCGACAACGATGTCAGGTAAACCTAGATTTGCGGAATTGCAATGGATGCCGCAGATCGGTATGAACTTTAATTTATATGTAGATGGCTTAAGTTTATTATTCAGTTTATTGATTACAGGTATCGGTTCACTCGTTACTTTCTATTCAATCAGCTATCTAAGCAAAAAAGAACAACTAGGGAATTTCTATTGCTATTTACTACTCTTTATGGGTGCAATGTTAGGCGTCGTTTTATCTGATAATGTCTTCATGCTGTATTTATTCTGGGAAATGACTTCATTTTCTAGTTTCTTATTAATTTCATTTTGGCGCACACGCCATGCTTCATTGTATGGTGCGCAAAAGTCATTATTAATTACAGTATTCGGCGGACTATCTTTACTCGGCGGCCTTATCTTAATGACACTTTCAGGACACTCAACAAGTATTCGCCATCTCATTGCTCATGCCTCTGAGATTCAATCGAGTCCATTCTTTATTTTGGCTATGATTTTAATACTCTTTGGCGCAATGACAAAATCTGCACAATTTCCATTTTACATATGGTTGCCAGATGCAATGGAAGCACCAACACCAGTCAGTGCTTATCTTCACTCAGCTACCATGGTAAAAGCAGGCATTTATTTAGTTGCACGTCTTACACCTATCTTCGCCTTGTCTCAAGGTTGGATTTGGGCTGTAACAGCAATTGGATTAATTACATTGTTCTGGGCATCTTTAAATGCGACAAAACAAGCAGATTTGAAGGGAATCTTGGCATTCTCGACAGTTTCTCAACTCGGTATGGTCATGTCTATGCTTGGTATTGGTGCAGTAAGTTTCCATTACCAAGGTGAACAAAGTCAGATGTATGCCGCAGCTTTCGTTGCAGCAGTATTTCACTTAATCAACCATGCCACTTTCAAATGTGCGCTCTTCATGATTGCAGGTATTGTCGATCATGAAACAGGAACACGTGATGTGCGTAAATTAGGCGGCCTTATGACCGTTATGCCGATTTCATTTACAATCACAGTGATTTCAGCACTCAGTATGGCCGGTGTTCCGCCGTTCAACGGATTCTTATCTAAAGAAAGTTTCCTTGAAGCGATGATTAATGTTACACATGCCGGTATTTTCAGTTTGAATACACTTGGTGTACTGATTCCGATTGTCGCAATACTCGGCAGTATTTTTACATTCGTTTATTCAGTAAGATTTATCGGACAAATCTTCTGGGGTTCATACAAACCGGACGATTTACCGCACAAACCACATGAACCTTCAGTATTAATGTGGATTGCGCCGGCATTTTTAGCCGTATTAGTCGTACTTTTCGGTTTATTCCCAGGTCTTTTAGCTAAACCGATTATCGATCCTGCCAGTCAGGCGATACGTAATGCTGAGCTGCCAGATGCAGAATTCCATTTATTCCATGGTTTCACACCTGCATTCTTCTCAACGTTAGTCATTTACGTCATCGGTATCTTATTAATCTTGGCTTATCATAAGTGGGTCAAAATCTTGGAAGCTATCCCTGAACGCTTAGAACTTAACTATTTCTACAATCGTTCATCTGATAACTTGCCAAGCTATTCTAAGAAAGTCACAAACACTTATATGAGCGGATTTATCCGTAATAAATTACTTGTCATTATGGGAAGTTTGATTGCGTTAGCAGTCATTACAATATTATGCATGCCATTCACATTGAATTTTGAACATGTTACACGCGTCAGATCTTATGAAATCATTATCGTAGTGATGATTCTTGCATCTGCTACAATGATTGTATTTGCGCGTTCAAGATTGTTCAGCATTATCATGTTAAGTGCGGTCGGCTATTCTATGGCGATATTCTTTATCTTCTTTAACGCACCGGACTTGGCATTGACACAATTCGTAGTTGAAACAATCTCAACAGCATTGTTCTTATTATGTTTCTACCACTTGCCTAACTTGAACCGACACAATGAATCTACTTCATTCAAAGTTGTCAATGCGATTATCGCAGGCGGCGTTGGTTTAGTAGTGACTGTACTCGGTTTAATCGCATACGGTAACAGACATTTCGAATCAATTGCACAATTCTATAAAGACAATGTGCTTAGCTTAGCGCATGGTAACAACATGGTAAACGTAATCCTTGTCGACTTCCGTGGTACCGATACATTATTCGAATCATCTGTACTCGGTATTGCAGGACTTGGTGTTTACACATTGATTAAATTGCGCTCTAAACACAAAAACGGTTATGAAAGGGTGGAAGAAAATGAACAAACAGAAAAATGATATTATCTTTCAGTATTCAACAATCGTCATTTTCTTCCTGATCATGATGTTTGCCTTTTCGTTATTCCTTAACGGACATTATCAACCAGGAGGAGGATTTATCGGAGGCTTGCTCGTTTCAAGTTCTTTAGTACTTGTGGCAGTTTCCTATGACGTTAAAACCATGCGTAAAATCTTCCCATGGGACTTTAAAAAATTAATTGCTGCCGGCTTAACATTTTGTGTATTAACACCTATGGCAAGTTGGTTATACGGCAAGAATTTCTTCACACACAAAGTGTTTGAAATTCCGCTTCCATTGTTAAAACCAATGGAAATCCACACTGCAGTCTTCTTTGACTTAGGTGTACTGCTTGCAGTAGTCGGTACAGTAATGACGATTATTTTAGCGATTGGAGAGAATGAGTAATGGAAATAATTATGATTATTGTTTGCGGTATCTTAACATCAATCAGTATCTATCTCATTTTATCTAAGAGCTTGATTCGAATCATTATCGGTACCGCTGTTCAAACGCACGCAGCCAACTTGTTTTTAATTACAATGGGCGGTTTAGGCGAAGGCACTGTACCTATTTTCAAACACGGTACAAAGAATTACGTCGACCCTATCCCGCAAGCATTGATTTTAACTGCGATTGTTATTTCATTCGCAGTAACCGCGTTCTTCTTAGTACTTGCCTTTAGAAGTTATAAAGAACTCGGAACTGACAACGTAGAAAGAATGAAGGGAGTGCCTGAAGATGATGACTCAAGATAACTTGATTGCAGCGATGCTGATTGTTCCAATGATTACAGCAGTTGTTCTCGTATTTATCGGCAAGCGCCCTTTCATTAAACGTTTTGTTGCTTTAGCAGGATCATTAATTGCTTTAGGTTTTGCGATTGTCAACTTCATTAACGTTTGGCACCATGGCCCTCTTAAATTAGAATTAGGTTCATGGAAAGCCCCATACAGTATTGTATTTGTACTTGATTTATTCAGTGCAATTTTAGTCATTACCAGCTTGATTGTAACGCTATTGATTATCTTATTCTCATATCAATCTATCGGCTTGCATCGCGAAACATATTACTATTACTTTGCAGTAATGTTTATGGAAACAGGTATTATCGGTGCCTTTATTACAGGCGATATTTTTAACATGTTCGTATTCTTCGAAGTATTTTTAATTTCGTCTTACGCATTGCTGGTTATCGGCGGTACTAAAATCCAACTGCAAGAAAGTATCAAATACTTGCTCGTAAACGTAGCATCATCAGCCTTCTTTGTTATGGCAGTCGGTATTTTATACTCTGTTGTCGGCACATTGAATATGGCTGATATCAGTAAGAAACTCGGCCACTTGTCAGATACAGACAGCGGACTGGTCAGCATTGTCTTTATCATGTTCCTATTCGTATTTGCGACAAAAGCCGGTGCTTTCCCAATGTATGTATGGTTGCCTGGTGCATATTACGCACCTCCGTTCGCAATCATCGCATTCTTTGGTGCATTACTTACAAAAGTCGGTGTCTATGCAATCGCAAGAACACTAAGCTTGTTCTTTGCAGACTCGCTTTCATTCTCGCACTATACCGTGCTGATCTTAGCATTGCTTACGATCATCTTTGGTTCTATCGGAGCCATCAGCTATAACGACACTAAGAAAATCATCTTGTATAACATTATGATTGCAGTCGGTATTATCTTAGTCGGTGTAGCAATGATGAATGAAGACGGTATTATCGGCGCATTGTATTACACAGTCAATGACATGCTCATTAAAGCTGCATTATTCTTCTTAATCGGTATAATGCTTAAGATTACCAATACCACAGATTTACGGAAGTTCAGCGGTTTGATTAAAGGCTATCCGATTTTAGGATGGACATTCTTTATCGCATGTTTAAACCTTGCTGGTATTCCGCCTTTCAGCGGTTTCTACGGTAAAATGTTTATCGTCAAAGCTGCCTTTGAAAAAGGCTTCTATATCAGCGGTATTGTTGTATTGCTTTCAAGTCTGTTGATTTTATATTCTGTCATGAAAATCTTTATTAAAGGCTTCTTCGGTGAAGCAAAAGGTTATAAGATCAACCATAAATTACATTATCGCGGCTTGCTCAGCGTCGCTATTCTTGCTGTCGCATTATGTGTTGTATTCAGTTTCGCTGCAGATTGGTTATATCCGTTTATCAAAGAAGCAGCAGTGACTTTCTACGACCCTAAAGCATATATCGACAGCGTATTGGGGGTGAAATAATATGGCAATTCAAGTTTTAGTTAATATTTTACTTGCTATATTTTGGCTGTTTGTCAATGACAGCTACACTCTTAACAATTTCGTACTCGGATTTATTTTTGGGCTGCTGCTCGTTTACTTAATGCGAAAAATTTTACCTGGTCGTTTCTACATCGTTACTTTATATTATGTGATTAAATTGATGGGGATTTTCTTAATCGAATTAATCAAAGCTAATATCGATGTTATCCGAATTGTAGTAAAACCGAAAATCGACAATAAACCAGCATTCTTTGTCTACGACACAGATTTAAAACAGTCTTGGGAAGTTGTCGTATTAAGTACCCTCATCACTTTAACTCCAGGAACGATTGTTCTCGGTGTCAGTGATGATCAAACGAAAATCTATATTCACTGTTTAGATTTCAGTACTAAGGAAGAAGAAATCGAAGGTATCAAATCGTCATTAGAAAAAGCTGTCAGAGAGGTGGGAGAAGCATAATGTTTGCCTTTAACGTAGTAATTATCATTGCACTTGTCATTGTTGCACTGTCGATTCTAGGTATGCTTGTCCGTGTAATACTCGGCCCTTCTCTTGCAGACCGAGTTGTGGCTCTAGATGCGATTGGTATTCAGCTGATGGCTATCGTCGCATTGTTCAGTATCTTCTTAGATACAAAATACATGATTTCCGCAATACTTTTAATCGGAATTATCGCATTCCTAGGTACAGCTGTTTTCGCCAAATATATGCAGAAAGGCAAGGTGATCGAACATGATAGAAACAGTAATGATTAGTTTAGCATTATTCTTTGTTGTCATCGGAGCGATCATCAGCGCCCTTTCTTCAATCGGTATCCTGCGTCTTAAAGATGTTTACGGACGTTCTCACGCAGCTGGTAAAGCAGCTACATTAGGATCTATGAGTTTGATGCTCGGTGTTTTCTTATACTTTATCGGTAAAGACCACTTTGTCAATCCGCAGTTATTAATCGGGATTTTATTCATTTTAATTACAGGTCCTTTATCCAGCCACTTGATTATCAAAGCGGCATATAAAGTCAAAACACCTTATTCTAAATCAACACAATTAGATGAAATCAATGAAGCACAACAAGAAAAACCAAAAGCTGCTAGTAAATCATAATGAAGATTTCAGACGCTGTAAAAGCTGTTTAATCAGCCTTTACAGCGTCTTTTTTATTGGTTCTAACTTGAGAACAACGATTACTTGTGCTATATTAAATAAATCGAAACTATTACGATTTAAGAAGGTGACGCTATGTCTTGGACAATCGTTGGCGGCGGTATTCACGCTGTAACAATTGCTATAAAATTACGCGCTTCAGGCCTTCCTGCTGAAGCATTAACTATTATTGACCCTCATGACTCCCTGTGTGAACAATTTGATGACTTCTCATGCCGAATCGGTATGCCATTCTTACGCTCACCGCATGTGCACCATGTACATCCCGATCCTTTCCACTTGAAAAAATTCGCCAAACATCACCAATATACCGGAGCAACTTACGGTAAATATCAGCGCCCGCAACGTGATATGTTCATGGACCATGTGCATAAAATGCTGCATGAATTCGATTTAAACAGCCGTCACATTAAAGATATTGCGACGAACGTCGAACAAGTCGATGGGCAATGGAAAGTCGATATGAAAGCACACGACAGTGTTATCAGCGACCACCTCTTATTAGCCATCGGCAGTAATAATATCCCGCACATTCCAGATATGTATCAAAATCAGCCTGATGTACAACATATCTTTGATGATACAGAAACACCTTATCATAATGCGTCTCACGTCATCGGCAGTGGTATCACTGCAGCACATTTAACATTAAAACTGATTGAAGATTCCGCTTCTGATGTAATTCATTTATGGATGAATAAAGATATAGAAGTTTATGATTTTGATGCTGATCCAGGTTGGCTCGGTCCGAAGAAAATGACACATTATCGTGAAATCGATTCATCCAAAGAGCGTTTGAATATCATTGCTCAAGAACGTCATAAAGGATCAATGCCTAAAGAACTATATTTGCGTCTTAAGAAGCATGTACAAGAAGGACAGCTTCAAATACATGTAAATGAAATCAAAGACATTAAGGACCACCAAATCATCACTGACAAAGCAGTGTATGATTATGATACTATTCTGCTTGCGACAGGCTTTAAAAATAATATTATGCAGCTGCCTGTTATTCAAAACTTTGTGCAGCACAACCAAGCACCATTAACAGAAACAAAACACCCTAAACTAAGCGAAAACTTAGAATGGATGCCTGGTGTATTTGTATCCGGTGCACTTGCAGATATAGAGTTAGGACCATTCGCAAGAAGCTTTGCGGGCGGCAGAGAAGCTGCTGACCGTATTGCTAAAGCCTATCTCAATGAAGATGTTAAAGTTTCATAGCAGAAAAAATAAGCATTCCTGAAAAAACAGGAATGCTTATTTATTATGAACGACGCGGCTTCAACATCATCGTTCCTCTCATCACACTGATGATTTGATTGTGTTCATCTACAATATTGATATTCCATACTTGCGTTGATTTTCCGCCATGGATAATTTTTGCAATCGCATAGACATGACCTTCTGTCGCTGAGCGAATATGGTTCGTATTCATTTCTAATCCTACTGGGATGACCTTATTCGTATCTACCATATGTGCAGCACCTACAGAACATGCTGTCTCTCCTAAAGCCATAGAAGCACCGCCATGCAGATAACCAAAAGGTTGTTTCACTTTATCCGTCACCGGCATTTGCACTTTCGCATAGCCTTCTGAGACTTCTAAAATTTCCATTTCTAAGACTTCGAGTAAATTCGTCATTCCATCCGCTCCCCTGCATGTGTATTAACTTTATAATACCATAGCTGCAATAGTACCAAAGACCATTAACGGAATATTATAGAATAAGAAGTTCGGAATACATGTGTCTCTGATGTGGTCGTGCTGACCATCTACATTTAAACCGGCTGTCGGTCCTAATGTTGAATCGCTGGCTGGCGAACCAGAATCGCCTAGTGCACCTGCTGTACCGATTAAGGCAATCAATGCCATCGTACTCATACCCATTTGTTCTCCTAATGGAATGAAAAGCGCTGCGATAATCGGAATCGTCGCAAATGATGATCCGATACCTAATGTTACGATTAATCCAATCACATACATTAAGATGATTGCGATTAATTTGTGGTCGCCTGTCACAGAAGCAATACTTTCTACTAAGCCTTTCACATCGCCTGTCGCATTCATAATACCCGCAAAACCGTTGGCTGTTAAAATAACAACACCGATGTAAGCCATGATTTTAATACCTTCTGTAAACTCTCTATCTAGTTCAATCCATTTGAATGAACGAGATACGAAGAAGACCATCACACCTGCAAGCGCACCGAAAATCATAGATTCCGTAAATGTTTGTACTAAGAATGTCGCTAAGATTGCGACAATCGTTACGCCTAATACATAAGGTTTAAGTTCTTTCGGTGCATTTTCGATATTTTCTTGATCTCTATTATATTTACGAGGTTTTCTGTAGTAGAACAGACCTAAAATCAAACCAACAATATAACCTATTGATGGAATCAACAATGATTTCCATACCATATCAAATTCAATTTGGTGATGTGCTTTTGTAAAGCCTGTTTGAATGATTTGGTGATAAATTTGTCCAAATCCGTATGGGAATAACAGATAAGGGAAGCATAATCCAAATCCAATGACTAAACCGATTTGTCGTCTATCGATATTCAATTCATTAAACAAGCTGAGTAATGGTGGAATAACAATTGGAATAAATGCAATATGTACAGGAATCAAGTTCTGACTGCTCATACTTAAGAGTAATAACGCGACAATTAAAATGACTTTGATTGTCGAACGAGATACTTTTGTATTCTCAGCTTTAATCATATTGATGATTTTGCCGACTAAATAATCTGTAATGCCGCTGTATGAAATTAATGCCGCAAAGCCCCCAAGCAAAGCATAACTCAGTGCGACTTCTGCACCATCTACTATATTTTCTGAAAATACTTTGATAATTTTCTCCACCGGCATTCCTGCCACTAAACCGCCAACTAAACCGCTGACAAACAGACTTAATACAACATTGAGTCTGAATAAACATAAAATAATCATTAATAAAACTGCGATGACTACTGCATTTAACATTTGTGTTACTCCTTTACTACGTTATCGAACTAAAGCGTTATGTTAGTATGATAACAGTCTGCTACTTTGTTGTCAATATCACAATCCAATCTTATCTGATTTATTCTGTTCCTAAATTAAGCAACATTAAATTGTTCCTTTTTAATAAACAGCGAGAACAATAAAATGGCTAAAAGGAAGACACTTCCTGTTATCAAAAAGACCCACCCTTGATGGTTGTTTAATACCATACCAAAGAAAACAAAAGATAAAGGTGTCATCGATTGCGAGATAGCGTTGCATAAACCGAATACTCTGCCCTTAAACTGATCATCTATTGCCTTTTGCATAAAGATCATTGTAGGGACATTAAAAATCGGCAATGAAATACCGACTAATGTCATTACTGCTAGAATCACAATGAATGAGAAAGTATTGCTTTGAATATTTAACAAATATAGACCTAAACCAATGATAGTTAACGCCGCGATGGATAGTGAAATCTGCATCGATCCCTTAAGTGCTTGTTTAATTGGAAATACAGAAAGCACAATCATCATCAGCATCATCGCTAATGTAAAGCTGGATTCAACGAATCCGAATTGCGGTGCAGTTAGTTTCAAAGATTGAATCGAGATAATCGGCATTCCTACCGCAATACAATTGGCTAAAAAGTTGAAAAGCGTCACAAATAAAATTACCGATAATATGAAACGTTTGTTTAATAAATAATGAAAGCCTTCTTTAAAATCAAACCAAAAATTTTGTTCGTTGCGTGAAAGCGTCCCCTTCAAAGGTATAAAATAAATAATCACAATCGCTGTGAGTTCTGTCAAAACATTGAATAATGCTAGTTTTTCAATTGAGACAAAAGAAATCAACACCCCACCAAAAATCGGCGCAATGATACTTATCCCCTTGCCAATGCCTTGAAAGAGCGATATGAATCTTTCAATTCTATCTTCTGCGATTTGCTGCATGTTGGCTGAAATGATATTACTGATGGCACCATCTGTTAGATTTAAAATAATCCCTAAAATGAGAATGTAATAAAAAAAGGAGTGATAAATAAAGACAAATAATACTAAGCTGACAATATTCACAATTTGTGCCGCAGTAATTAAGCGTTTATTGTTCATTGTATCGGTGAATGTCCCAAATAATGGTGCACTGATTATTGTAGATAATGTAACTACCGCTAAATATATACTGAAGAAAGCAGTATTATCTGTATGTTTTAAAATGAAGAAGCTGCACGCAAAGCTGAAAATTTGCGAACCAAATGAAGCAATAACGTCAAATATAATTAAATGAATCGCCTTTTTCGGCATGTGAACCATCTGCTGACTGAAAGTTTAGTTAGCACCTATTATATTTAAATGTCAGAATATTCTCAATATAAATCACATAAAAAATGAGTCGAAATTATGTCTTGATAAATTCGACTCTGAATCATCTATTTTCTTAACCAATCTATCATACTTTGAATTAAAAAGCCTGTAGGACCTTTTGGACCATTATAACTTGCTTTTGAAGTGGTTGCCGGTCCTGCAATATCAAAATGCAAGTGCGGAATCGAGTTGCTGAAATGCATAATAAATGCGGCCGCAAATAAGGCTTTGCCCATGCCGTTGGTATGGTTGACTAAATCAGCAACTTCACTGTTTTTAATTAATGATTGTTCTGTTGCTGTCACTGGCAATTCATACGTCCATTCGCCATTTTGCTGTGTAATGGCTGTGATTTCATTCAACGGTGCTTCAGCGTTATTTTTAAAGACAGCTGCTTTATCAAAGCCAAGTGCCGCAATTGCAGCACCTGTTAAGGTCGCAAAGTCTAAAATAACTTTCGGACGATGCTGTGCTGCTTGGAAGACAGCATCTCCTAACACTAAACGCCCTTCCGCATCAGTGTTCAGTACCTCTACAGTTTCGCCGCTCATAGCTGTGAAGACATCATCTGGTTTCATCGCTTTTCCATTGATCATATTTTCTGCAGAAGCAATAATACCTACAATGTTGACAGGCAATGCTAAACGATGTGCTGCTTCAATCATCCCTACAACATTCGCAGCGCCGCACATATCGAATTTCATTTCCTGCATACCTGGTTTAGATTTAATAGAGTAACCGCCTGAATCATAAGTAATGCCTTTCCCTACTAAAGCAATAGGTGCCGCATCCGCATCTGGTGCGCCGTTATACGTTAATGTGATTAAACGCGGGCCGTTATCTGAACCTTTTCCTACTGCATGAATCAAGCCAAAACCTTCTGCTTGCAGTGTTTGTGCGTCTTTAACATCCACTTCTACAGCTGTTTCTTCAAAGTGTGCTGTAACTAAGTCCGCAAAGTACTCAGGTGTTAATATGTTAGGCGGTATATTGCTTAAATCTCTCGCAATTTTAATACCTTCACCAATCACTTCGCCGTCTTTGATTGCTGTAATTTCATCTGCACCTGCTTCATGCAGTCTCAAACTTAGATGGTAGGGTACTTTCTTGTCGGATTTATAATTATCAAAGACATACAATGATTTCTTGCCTTGCAGACCAAATAATTCTGCCATTTCTGTTTTTTCAATCGCTTTTGAATCGAATGTTGAAAACAGGATATCTGCGTTGTTGACATGTGCTTGTTTGAAGTATTGCAATAAATTGCCGAAAACTTTCGCTGCTTGAATACGATCTAAGTTTTTAAGGTTGCCTAACCCGACAGTAATCAATCGCACACGAATCGCTCCGCTTTCAAAGAATGTAGCACTGACTTTGCCGACTTCACTGCTGATAAGATGACGCTGTTTATATGTATCTAAAGCATCAGTTAAGTCTTCTCCTTGAATAGATACTGCTCCAAGCTGATTTAAATGATCTGGCAACCCTATAACTAATGTGTCGCTCGATAATTGATTTTGCTCATCAAATGTAATTTGTATTGGCATACAAATCCTCCTTCATTATAAAAAAGAGGTTGGTAACCCTGTTGTATCAACAGTTTTGCCAACCTCTTAAAGTCTATTTTTTAGCCGGCTCTTACTTATTCAGCCGAAATATGGTTAATATTAAAATTTACCTTTTTTGAATGCTAAGCCGATACCGCCGATTTTGAAGATAGAACGTGTATCGATAACTTTTTTCATGAATGCAGCTTTTTTGCCTGCAATGTTTCTGCCGTATACAATCCCAATACCATCGTTAGCACCTAATGAGCATACAGTTCCGCGGTTTACGAAGTTGAATGGCTCTTTAGGTTGACCATTTAAGATGTTTTTAATGTTTTGTGCAACGTTTTCACCTTGTTGCATAGCAATTTGTGCTGTTGTCGGTAATGGACGTTCTTCACCTTCAGGAATGTAAGCAGAAACGTCACCGATAACGAATGTTTCTTCGTGTCCAGGTGCAGTTAAGTCTTGGTTAACTACTAAACGGCCACGTTTAACACCGTCAAATGATTCTTCCATTAATTTGCTTCCGCGAACACCAGCAGCCCATACTGAAGTGTTAGCTTCTAATTGTTGCTCTTCGTCTCCCACTTTAACTACGAAGCCTTTTTCGTTCGCACCAACGATTGGTGTACCGATTTTGAATTCAACACCGCGTTCTTCTAAGAAGTTTACAGCGTGGTTCACTAATTCGTCGTCGAACATCGGAAGCATTTTTGGTGCAGCTTCTACACAAGTGATTTTAACTTTATCACGATCTACGCCGTATTTGTTTGATAATTCATCAACACGTTCAGTTAATTCACCTAAGAATTCGATACCAGTGAAGCCTGCGCCACCTACTAAGAATGCAAGATCTTTAGGATCTTTTTCTTTTGAAGATGCATAGTTCGCAAATTTATCTTCGATGTGACGAGATAATTCACGTGCAGTATGGATATTTTCGATTTGGTAAGCATGTTCTAACATACCTTTAATACCGAATGTTTCACTGATAAAGCCTAAACCTACAACTAAAACGTCATAGTTGAAACGACCATTGTTTGTTTCAACAACTTTAGCTGTCGGATCGATTTTTGTTACTTCTGCTTTAAGGAATTTTACTTTATTTTGATCTACAACACTTTCAACCGGATAGATAATATCTTCATAGTTTACAGTACCTGCTGATGCTTCATGTAAAAGTACTGATTCATAGTGATATTCATCTCTGTTGATTAAAGTGATTTCAGCTTCGTCAGCTGGTAAAATCTTTTGTAATTTTGTAACAGTTTGCAATCCTGCATAACCTGCCCCTAAAACAAGAACTTTTTTTGTTTCAGCCATTTTATTCACCTATGCTTTCTTAAATAATTTTATTAGTATACGCTATCTTAATATATACCCCATTTGATTGAAAAAAATGCCAATTAAAGACAAATGCCATTCCTCTTAATTCTATAATTATCTAAACATTTTTTCAAGGCAATACTAAGAAAACCGCAGATAATTTCAGAATTTACTGATTGTCCGATAACACTATTATGGACATAGTTTAATCTATTTTTAAAGTAAAAACATATTTAAACCAAAAAAAGAGCTGAGGTCTTATCCCCCAACTCTTCATCTCATGCCATTTGTGATGTTTTAGCAATCTTCAGGCTGGCCAGCAACTTTGGCAGTTCTGAATGAGCTGCCGCAACCGCAAGATGCAATCGCATTCGGGTTGTCGATTTGGAAACCGCCGCCCATTAATGATTGTTTAAAGTCTATTGTTGTACCTTCTAATACAGGTTTATCGTATTTATCTACTAATACTTTAAGACCGTAGAATTCAATAATTTCGTCATTCTCTCCAGGTGCTTCTTCAGCTGACATACCGTAAGTCAAACCTGTACAGCCGCCGCCGTTTACTTTGATTTTTAAATAACCGTTCGGCATATCATTGCTTTCTAACATACTTTTAACTTCGTATGCTGCTGCTTCTGTCATATTTACTGTAGACATATCCTATTCCTCCTTAAGAAACTACTCGTTCGAAACTAGAAAATCCAAGTTTCTTCTATATGCTTATAAATATTTTGTAATAAGTCGTCTGGCGATTCACCTTCAACAATATCACCATTCACTAATGCATACAAGCCGCTTGAACAAACCCCGCAATTTTGCAGGCATCCGTATTCTAATACGTCTACACCTGGATCTTGTTCCAGCTGGTTATATACATAGTCTCCACCTTTTGCCATATTTGAAATGCAAAATTCTACTATTGGATTCATAATGCACCTCTTGTTATTTTTTAGTCATACAATTATAACATACCTGGTTCAATTTCTCTTGGGTTTCGTATGATTTTTTCTCAATCGAAACATTGTTTGTATGCAACATCAAAAAAGATTATAATAAATGAAAGCATATTTTTAGAATTAACATCTAAAATGACGCTGGTTACAATTTAACATATCTTCCAGTCATCAAGCAGTGATACAGCGTTATATAAATCTTGATTAGAGGGGTTATCGGAATGAAGAATTTAGTAATGTTAGGTGGCGGTTACGGCAACATGCGTATTTTATCGCATATCTTGCCTGATGATTTACCTGAGGACTACACTATCACTTTGATTGATCGTATGCCTTATCATGGTTTGAAACCAGAATATTATGCGTTAGCAGCTGGTACAAAATCAGATAAAGATGTGCGATTAAGTTTTCCGGAATCTGAGAAGCTTAACATCGTTTACGGTGAAATTTCGTCTATTGATTTAGATGAACAAATCATCTCAGTGGGTGACACGAAAGTAGATTATGATGAACTTATTATCGGACTTGGTTGCGAGGATAAGTATCATAACGTGCCAGGGGCAGAAGAATACACATACAGTATCCAGACTTTATCTAAATCACGTAAAACGTATCATACGATTAACGAATTGCCATCGGGGGCTAAAGTGGCAATTGTCGGCGCAGGTTTAAGCGGGATTGAACTTGCCAGCGAATTACGTGAGAGTCGTTCAGATTTAGACATCAAACTGTATGATCGCGGCGAACGTATTTTAGCACGTTTCCCAGAAAAATTAAGTCGTTTTATTGAAAAATGGTTCCATAAACATAATGTGACTGTCGTACCGAATTCCAATATCGACAAAGTCGAACCGGGGTATATTTACAACCACGGCGACCCTGAAGAAGTCGATATCGTAGTTTGGACTGCAGGTATTCAGCCTGTTTCAGTTGTCCGCAACTTGCCGGTAGATGTCAGTAAAAACGGTGCAGTGATTATCAACCAATATCACCAAGTACCAACCTACCGCAATGTCTATGTTGTGGGTGATTGTGCCAACTTGCCGCATGCGCCGAGTGCACAATTAGCTGAAGTTCAAGGCGACCAAATTGCCGATGTCTTGAAGAAACAATGGAAAGGCGAAGCATTGCCTGACAAAATGGATGAACTTAAAGTTCAAGGCTTCCTAGGTTCATTAGGAGACAAACAAGGCTTTGCTTATGTCATGGACAGACCTTTAACAGGTCGCATTGCTTCTATCTTGAAATCGGGTGTTTTATGGTTATACAAATATCATAATGGTTAAAATAGAGGATAAGAAAAGCTCGAGCACTGATATTTAGTACTCGAGCTTTTTTAATGTCTCACACAATTTTAAGCTTGCGCAAAGTGTTCATCTATAAATCTTGTGATTTTTTTGAGTTGTACATAACCATCCGCCACATACATATCATTCATTGTAACTAATGGATAGAACAATTCGTCGTTTTCGATTTGTTCAATATATTGTTGGTCGTGATCTGTTAAGTTTTCTGTATCTTTCAGATAATCGATATATGTGAATTCAAAGTTGATATCTGGATATTTACGTTTTAATAATGCTTGAAGCCAGTCATACGTATCTTTAGATGTCGGCGCATTCACACAACTTGCACACACCACATCTGCCCCATAAACTACTACACTAACTTTAGTCATTTGGTTCCCCTCCATAGATTTTTTTCTCTAAGTCTATTATAATAAATAAACAAGCAAAAAATGAAATTATATACTTGGAAGGAGATATATCCATGCCAACTGAAAATACAACTATGTTTGATCAAGTCGCAGTGGTCATTGAACGTTTACGTCCATTCTTATTAAGAGATGGCGGAGATTGTACATTAATCGATGTTGAAGACGGTATTGTTAAATTACAACTTCATGGCGCATGCAGTTCATGCCCAAGCTCAACTATTACACTAAAAGCAGGTATTGAACGTGCATTACTTGAAGAAGTACCTGGTGTCGTTGAAGTAGAACAAGTCTTCTAATTCATTTAAATAAATCGTCTTACGCGATAAGCACAGCCTGTAAATCCAGCTGTGCTTTTTTATTTTGTCTAGATGATAACACTGTCATTTAATCCATCTTGCAAAATGATAATTCTAATCTGCTTAAGCATAAAAAAACACAAATGATATTAACATACCACTTGTGTTTAAATACATTACTTTTCTTTCATATGATGTGCGACATGCTCATCAATATAAACCCAGCCTTTCCAGCCGATATGAACTGCATCTGTAATAACATACGGTTCATAGTCTTTATCTGTCATGTCATAAATCTTACCGCCGTTTTCAGTAACGGTTTTGTTGATTTTTTTATAAACTGGTTCGCGTTTTTCAATATCTACACCAATATGGTCATACCATTTACCGTTGGCTGGGATACTGATATATTCCACATCAGCCCCTGCCTCTCGCATAGTATCGACTAATAATTTCAAGTCGCTGAATTCTGGTGAGTTGATATTAAATTCATAATCACGATTGATTTTACGTTTATTCGCTTTGATTAATTTCCAATATTTATCACGGATTTTGAATTCATTGGATTGAGAATGTGCTTTGCCGTATTGCGTTGCGACATCTCTCATTTCTGACCATGAGGCCTTTTCATCTGTTACAGGTTTTACATGTTCTAACGGAACATCTTTAAAATTCGCTAAGCTTTTAATCGCTTCGATTTTGACTAATTGATTTTCTTTGAAGTTAGAAATGTAATTCCCATCCGTTTTGCCTTTATTTTCTACTGTTGTTCTTAAAAAGTCTTTGTTGTGGACGTGTTTGAATTGCAGTAAACGTTTTGCATAACGCTGTTTCAATTCATTGCTCATATTTTTTTGGTGGAACAATTGATTAATTTGGTTTTGAGATACACGTGCATCAAAATTTTGATTGGTTAACCCATGGTTTGTAAACCATTGCGGTGAAATAATAAAAGCAAATTTCTTTCCTTTTAATTCATCATAATTAGATGCAAGCTCAATACCATTAACCAAGTCTGTATTCCCACCTGTACCAATTAAGAAAGGTTGGCGAGATGCATTATGTTTGTTTAATGCGACAGCTGGATTAAAAGGATCGTCTTTTTCTAATTCGCTTGATCCGTAAATCGGATAATATTTATCATTATGATTGAACAAGCGTTCTTGAATCAAAGTCCCTTTTAATACTTGGTCTGTTAAAGACATGCGGTTTTCTGCTAGTGTCTTTTGATTAACGAGACCTGTAAACCAGCTAGATGGCAGCAATACAAATATAATGAAGATTGCGCCGCTGATGAATATCGGCAAAAACGGTTTTAATTTTGAACTCATCTAAGTTCTTCTAAAGCTTCAACAATTTTATTCGGAGTCGCCCACTCATCACGATCAAAGTCCATAATAGATACTTCAATGTCTAATTTGTTTTGAATTTCTAACAGTAATCCTACTGTTTGGAAAGAGTCGATAATGCCTTCTTCAAAAATCTCTACATCTGGATTTTCTTTCACGATATCGTTCTCTGCTACTTCTGCTAATAAGTCTAATACTTGGTCTCTAAATTCCATAATATTGTTAAGTCTCCTTTATAATTAAATCAATTTGCCTGAAAAGATTAAGAATCCGAATGTGACAAAGTGGAATGTAATAATAACGCTGAGTGCCGTTGTGAACTTGTTATTAAAACGCGGCGGATGTGTTTTGCGCCATCGCTCATAATAGCCATAGCCGATAAAGCCTGCCGCATGATAAAGTCCGTATACAATGTAATAAATTTCTATTCCGTGCCAAATACCCATGATAAAGAAGTTTATAAAGAAAGCAACATTTGACATCGCAAATTGGCTTTTTAATAATTTCTTTTTAGACATGAAGAATAAAGATCTCATATAAATACAATCACGGAACCAAAATGATAAAGTCATGTGCCATCTGTTCCAGAAGTCTTTAATGTTCTTCGCTTTGAACGGCTGATTGAAGTTAGGCGGCGTTTTAATACCGTAAATATAACTGAATGCTATCGCAAACAAACTGTAGCCTGCAAAGTCAAAGAACAAATACATACTATAGGCATACATGTACAACCAATAATTTGTAAAGCCGTGTAAATTCGCTTGAAGCGGTGTCACACCGTATTGGTTCACAAAATACGCAATAATATATTTGTAAAGGAACCCGAGCATAATCATATGCACTGCTTTTAAAATCAAGCCGCGGTATTCGTCTTTCGTCGGTACCTTTTTATCATCTTTTACAAAACGTTTGTAGCGGTCAATCGGCCCTGATGAAATAGTCGGGAAGAAAGAAATGAATTGGAAGACTTTGCCCCATTTGATTTCTTTGATTGAACCGTCTCTGATTTCCATGATTAACTGCACACTTTTGAATGTAACATAAGAGATCCCTAAGAAACCTACAAATTGAATCAGTTTATGCTCATGGAATTGGATTTGCTGACCGCCAAGCCATGTACTTGTTAAGACTTTAACAATCGCTAAAGGCAAGATAGACAAGGCCATCACGATAAAGAATTTCAAGAATGTATTCTTTTTAGGACGTGAATGGTAATACCACATAATCAGCAAGGCTTGCCATAATACATAGATAACAAAACTAATCAGCTGAATACTTAAATACTTTTGTCCGAACAAGTTGAGCTTGTCAGAAGAAAAGATAAGCACAATCATTATTGCAGTACTTATACCATTATAGATATAGCTTCGCTTACCTAAGAAACCTAAAATAATAACAGGTATAAGAATAATAAATGCAATCAGGAAGAAACTAAACGTACCATAAGGAATCATTAATTAATTTCCTCAGCAATTTTCTTACGGTCTAGTTTTCCGTTGTTCGTTAACGGCAATTGATCCATCCATACAAATTTTCTTGGAATCATGTATTCGGGTAAGCTGGATTTTAATGCTTGTTTTATATCGTGCGAAAGCTGCGCACTGTCTTCAACTGTTTGTGCCGGTACAACAGCACCGATTAATTGAGTGACTTTTCCGTTTTTATAAACCGGTACAACGACCGCTTCTCTCACTAAATCAGATTGACGCAGCACTGACTCGATTTCTTCGAGTTCCATACGATAACCGTTCATTTTGATTTGGAAATCGATTCGTCCTTGGATGAACCAATGACGATGTTCGAATTTAGCTTTGTCTCCAGAACGATACACACGTTGTCCATCTGTTTCGCTGAAGACTGCTTGGTTTTTCTCTTCGTTTTTCAAATAGCCTGCACTGACACTATTCCCTGCAATCAGCAACTCGCCTTCTTCTGTAGTTGATAGTGTCGTACCAGGTCGTGCTTGTCCGACAGGAAGCGGATTAAAACGTTCTAGTACAGATTCTGTAATTTGTACACTTGTGACTGCTACGGTAGCTTCCGTCGGTCCATAAGTATTGTAAATCACAGATGAAGGGAAACGCTGTGCTAATGCTTTAGCTGTACGATGCGGCAAGATTTCACCGCAGAAGAAAAACTCTTTCAAACTTGGATATTGTTTTTCATCTAATGTTGGTAAAAGCAGACACATTTCGATAAATGATGGTGTTGAAACCCATACATTAATCGGTGTAGCTTGCAGCATATCATTAAGCAGCTTAGGCTTCTTAATCATATCCTTATCTACTAAGTTCAAAGTTCCGCCTGTCACAAGAGATGGATAAACGGCCATTACAGACAAGTCGAATGAAAACGGCGCTTGGTTCAACCATTCCAATCCTTCTCCGAACTGATTGAGCGATTTCATCCATTCCGCAAACTCTACTAAGCTGCCGTATTGAATTTGAACGCCTTTAGGTTCGCCTGTAGAACCTGAAGTGAAAATCGTATATACGATATCTTCTGCTTTCATTCGAGGTTCAAACGCAATATTTTCAGCCTCATCCAAAGATGCTGTCGTTAATACTGTGCCTTGCTCGAATGCTAATTGATGGTTGGATACATCAAAGATAAATTCAGGCTGTGCTTTGTTGATAATCATTGCTGTACGATCATCTGGTACTGATGTGTCGATCGGCACATAGCCGCATCCCGCTTTAATACCTGCCAGCATACCCGCAATCATATAAGGCGACATATGACCATATAGTACGATGGGTGTCTTGCTGTCTTGAATCAATGATGCTAATTTGTTTGATAACTCATCCAACTGTTGATAAGTTAATGTTTCGTCTATATGTCTCACTGCTATAGTATCAGGTTGGTTTGTCGCAATACGTCTTAGTGCACTAATAATTTCTGTCATAACTATACTCCCTTAATTAGAATTCATTGTAAATAAAGTTGTTGTGTGTGTCTCCTGAGCCATATATCAGATACAATGTAATGAATATCGCTAAATAAAGAGCAGTCAATAAATATGGTTTTAATTTGTTAAAAGTTTCCGAAGTTGCTTTGGGTTCTTTTGATTTCATCTTACACCCCTCTTATCAGGTAGTTAATCTTTTTTACTTCGACTCAATCATTCCTGTCGAACGTCTTTCCCAATTCAACAAAAATATAATTCATTATAATCTTTTTCTCATGTATTTTCAATTGTATCCTTGAAAAATAAAGCATTATTTTACCGATTTCAAGCGCCAACACAACTGTGTCAAACATAGCTGCATACTTTTAATGTTTTTGCATTGATATGCAATCATGCGATTATCAATAAATTTTGAGTATTTACATTTTACTTCTATTCCTCTTGAAATACAATCTTTACTCACATAACATTATTGTAATACTTTTTACATATCCTTAAATCATGCTTTGGACTTACACCTATTTACACAGAAAAATGCAGTTTTACCTACTGTGCATCAGTGTGTAAAACTGCATTCTCTCTTTTTTATTTATCAGTAACAGGCGTAATTGCAGGTTGTCCTTGCAACACTGATTTCACATTGTTGATTGATAACTGAATCATTCTGTCGCGTGTCACGACCGTCGCACTGCCGATATGCGGCAAGGCGATTACGTTTTTAAATTTAAGCAATGGATGATCTGCCGAAATCGGTTCATCTCTGAAGACATCAAGTCCTGCTCCGCCGATTTCACCGTCTTCTAATGCTTGAATCAAATCTTCTTCAACGACAGTTGCCCCGCGTCCGATATTAATAAAGATTGCATCGTTGCGCATTTTTTTAAATGCTGCTGCGTTGAATTTTTCTTTGGTTTGCGGTGTTAATGGTGCTGTACAAACGACAAAGTCACTGTTTTCAAGCAATTCATCAAATGATACATACAATACACCGAGTTCTTTTTCAGCTCTGCGGTGGCGGCTGCGATTATGGTACATCACATTGGCCTCAAAGCCTTTCAAGCGGCGCGCAAATGCTTTGCCGATATCTCCCATACCGAAGATACCGATATTAGAACCGTGCACATCTTTGCCTGCTAATAAATACGGTCCCCAGCTTTTCCATTCGCCGTCTTTGACATATTGTTCAGCTTCTACAATTCTGCGTGCTGTCGCAAGCATTAAGGTAAAGCCGAGTTCTGCAGTAGTCTCTGTCAAGACACCTGGTGTGTTGGTTACAGTCACACCTTTTTCTGCTGCTAAAGCAACATTGATATTGTCATAGCCTACTGCCATATTGGCTACAATTTTTAAATGCGGCGCCGCTTCTAATGTTTCTTCATCGATTTTTTCGCTTAGTGTAATAAATGCTGCTTCCGCATCTTTGATTTCTTCTAAAAATTTATCGCGCGGCATCGGAACGAATTCTTCATTCCACATTTCTACATCCGCAAATTCTTTTAACTGTTGTACAAATTTGTCTGGTACTTTACGTGTCACTAACACTTTGGTCATCGTAACACCTACCCTTCTAAGTCTTTTAATACCTCATTCAAGTCTTTGAATGTGTACGTTGGTTGTGTTGGCTTCTCTGCGAGTTCTTCTTTGCTGGTTACACCTGTTTGTACATGAATCGTGTCGATCCCGGCATTAATACCTGACATGATATCTGTTTCGTATAAATCACCGACCATCGCAACGTCTTCTTTAGGTAATCGGATGACATCCATAGCCATATCCATGATAATCGGCTGCGGTTTGCCGATAAACGTCGGCTGTACTTTTGTCGACACGGCAATCACACTTGTGATTGCGCCGTTGCCTGGCAAGAAGCCGCGTTCATTCGGAATTGAAATATCTTGGTTAGTCGAAATAAATTTCGCACCGTTGCGCACACCAAGTGTCGCTTGTGAAAGTTTGTCGTAATTGACATGCGTATCTAAACCAACAACGACATAATCCACATTCGTGTCGTCTATAAGTGTTAAACCTTGATTCAGCAGTGCTGTACGAATACCGCCTTCGCCGATAACATAAATCGACGCATGTTCGTTTTCTTTTTTAATATAGCTTGCTGTTGCTAAAGCAGAGGTAATCACTTCTTCTGGTTTCGCTTCAATACCAAACTCAGCCAGTTTCTTCACAACATCCTCCGGCACCTTTGTAGAGTTGTTCGTCACATAAAGATGCGGGATGTTATTTTGATTTAGATAATCAATGAATTGTTTGGCACCGTCAATCGGATCAGCGCCTTTATACATTGTGCCATCTAAGTCAATCAGATAACCTTTGTATTGTTTCATCTATTTCTTATCTCCTTTTCCAAATGCTGTAACAGGTACATTTTCATTATTTAAGAAATTGACAACTTCATCAATGAAATTTCTATAGTCTTCAAGCGAAGCATCAAATAACGGGATCAGATCATCTGTATCCAATTGATCATATTGATGTACAAAGCGTCTGCGTACATCTACAGTTTTATTTATACCCTGTTGTGTTTTTGCAGAAATCACTTTTTCTAATTCTAGAATATCGATCACATCTTTATAATTTCCCGGATCTCTCAATACAAATGCATCAATCACCATGTTGCCGATATCTACTGAAGACTCTATGAGCATTTGTGCAATACGCTCAAATGCATAATGGTTCTCTTTATTTTCTGAATAATCTTCTGTTAATTTTTGTAAGTAATTCAGTTTATACGTCAATTTATCTTTATCAACAAAATACATATTCTTCATCTCCTCATCCCCTCAATCATATCACATCTTTGCAGTACAAATCATTTCTGTATATACTTGAGAAAACAACATGTACAAAGGAGTCAAAGAAATCATGATAGATATGTTTTTATACGATGATAACGAAGAAGCTGATGTACAATATGTAGGTATGGTCGGTGAAGAAAGCCGTTATGATTTAATGCTCTTTCAAACCAACCGTCATTACGGGAAAGTATTAGTCTTAAATATGCAGACGAATAAATTCGGCATCATTGGTCCGGACGATTTAGCAGAAGACGGCTACATCTCTTATATCTTAGGTGTCAGCGAAGCAGAAGGCGAAGAACTGACTGAATACTTGAAAGATGTTATCCCGAGCGGTACTTTCGACAGCGGGGAATATTAAAATAATTGTTTTAAACATACTAAAGGACAGCTGGTACTTCATCAGCTGTCCTTTTTCTTATGGTCATTCGGAAGACTCGGTGCTATTTTTACATCATGCAGCTTATCGCTTTTTAAAGTGTCATCTTTATGTTGTGCATGTAACTTTTTTAATTCTCTTTCAGGTATACGTCTTAAAATAAAATAGGCACATCCGAAATTACAGAACTCTAATAAGTAGTCTTGTATTGTCGCAAAGCGTTTGCTGATTTCTACTTTTTTGTTAGAGTCCTTATAAAATCCTTTTAAGCGCAGCTGATCATAACCGAAATCGCCGACTACGTAGTCATATTTATCTAATATCTCTGAATAGCGGTCCGCAAATTGTTCTTCATCAAAACAATCACGATACTCTTCTATCATTTCAAAATATTTATCTCCTGCTTTAATCATCTATGTCACCTAACAATTCTATTTTGATTGTTTCTTCTTTTTACTCAGTGTAGTACACAGTTTTAACGTGATGCATACTTTTTGCCTATGCACACGTAGGGCTTACCTCACATTATACAACAAAATGGGCGTGAAACAACGAAAGAAGCGGACTGATGCAGTCCGCTTCCCCCCTATTGTTATTCATTCATTTCTATTACGCTTCTGAAGTAGATTCATTTAATTTTTCTTCACCGATACGTTGTCTTTCTTTTGCAGCTTCGTTAACTTGCTCATCTGCATGGTAAGAACTACGTACTAATGGGCCAGCTTGGCAATGTTTGAATCCTTTGTCCATTGCTACTTTTCGTAATTTGCCGAATTCTAATGGTGAATAGTATTTTTCAACTTTAAGGTGTTTGCGTGATGGTTGTAAATATTGACCGATTGTTAAGATATCAACATCTGCTGCACGCAAATCATCCATTGTTTCATGTAATTCTTCGATTGTTTCGCCTAAGCCAACCATGATACTTGATTTAGTCGGAATATCTGGTTGTAATTCTTTAGAACGTCTTAAGAATTCTAGAGTACGATCATAAGTTGCACGCGCACGTACTCTTGGTGTTAAACGACGTACTGTTTCGATATTGTGGTTTAAGATATCAGGTTTTGATGCCATTAATGTTTCTAATGCATCATAGTCCCCACCCATATCTGACGGTAAAATTTCAATTGTCGTATATGGATTACGTTCTCTTACTTTTCTTACAGTTTCAGCGTAAACGTTTGAACCTGCATCACGTAAATCATCACGCGCAACCGCTGTGATAACAACATGTTTTAAGTTCATCATTTCAACTGATTCTGCAACACGTTCTGGTTCACCTAAGTCTAATTCGTTCGGCAAGCCTGTTTTAACTGCACAGAAGCGGCAAGCACGTGTACAAACTGCACCTAAAATCATAAATGTAGCTGTACGGCGCTCACCCCAACATTCATGTATATTCGGACACTTTGCTTCTTCGCAAACAGTGTTTAAATTCTTTTCACGCATCATCTTTTTCAGACCAGTATAGTTCTCGTTCGTGTTAAGCTTTATCTTCAACCAATCTGGTTTACGTAAAATTTCATCATTTTTAGTAGCCATAACAACACATACCCTCCTGTGTACTTATCTTCATACTATTATAACGAATTTATCAGAAAATGAAAACGCTATTACCTATAATTCATAATTCTAATAGTTTCTTTTTGAAAATATCTCTTAAAAACTCTGGCATCAAATACTCTGTAGGCAGATTTTTAAACAGAGGAAAATAACGTCCGAACGTATACATATCTACTGTACCTAAAGTATAGACATGGTCATCATCGATTTCTTTGCCTTGTACATAAAAACGCGCTTCTGACTCGATATAGCCCATATTATACAAAATATAGCCGCCGAAGATATCTCCTCTGAATCCAAGTCCTTGTGCATGCTCATGCATATAATCCTGCTCTTCGGCTGTTAAGATAACTTGTTTCAAATCTCTGCCTGTAATTTTGATTCTTACTAAATTAATCGGATGCGGCAGCATTTGATGAACATCAAACTCTGTCACTTTTGGACCTTCAATACCTTTAACGACTAAACCGGCATTGATAATCGCACAATCCGCATGCGTAAATTCATACACACTTTCTGCAAGCAGATAACCGGTTTTCGTAATCACATCCGTTCTTCTCGGCAAGCTGACCGGATGATCAACGACCGGGTCGCTCATTAGTGCTTTGCCTTCTTCTTTGAAGTGCGTCTCTACTTGCGGCAGTGTTTCAACAGGATGAATCACCGCTTCTTTATGTACAACTTTATGATTTTCGATTTCCAGAGTGACCTCGCCTAAAAAATGACCGTATTTTCCGGCCGCTGCCATCAACACCCCGTTCTTCATTTCTCCTTGTTCGAAATAATGGTGCGTATGGCTACCGAAAATCACATCGATCTGAGGTAATGCTTCGCATAATTTACGGTCAAAGAAGATACCGCAATGACTCATAACCATCAATACATCATACTGTCCTTCTTGCTTATCGATTTCATCTTTAATCGCAGCCATCGGATCCGTTACTACCCAATCAAGCGCTCTGTAAAAAGGTGTAAACGGTGCAGTTGCTGCGACAAATAAAATACGCGTGCCTTCAATTTCTGTAATATAGCTCGATGTCAGATGATTCGGCAAGTTGCCCGCTTCATCAAACACGTTACTGCAAGTCACCGCAAAGTCTGCATCATGATATAAGGCATTTAATGCTTCGTGCGAAATGGTCATTCCTTCATTATTGCCTATTGTCGCAATGTCGCAATGTGCTGCATTCAGCAGCTCAACATTCTTATGGCCAAGCGTTGCTTCTGTCACGGGTGCTGATAAATCAACATGGTCGCCGATATCGATATAAAGCGAAGGATGGTCTAATAACGGTCTGTGTTCTGCTAAATAAGCAGCAATTCGCTCATAGTCATGAAGGTGACTATGAATATCATTCGTATGATAAATCGTTAACTTCAAACTCGGACGCCTCCTCTATAGAAATGATTTGATAATAAGATATACCCCTAACAGCAGCATTACTGTTCTCAGCAATGCGACCACTGTGTTCGATTGCATAGATTGATTGAGTTTCACACCCAATTTCGCACCCAGATAACTTGAAATAACTAAGACGATTGCATAATGCCAAGCCACATGGCCTTGGAAAATATGTCCGATGGAACTCATGACACTTGAGAAGAAAATCATCATCATACTTGTACCTACTGCCACATGCGGAGGGAATCTGAATACAATCAGCATTAACGGTGTCATTAAAGCACCTCCGCCGATGCCGAATAAGCCTGTTGTAATCCCGATAAAGAATGTCGCAAAGAAAGCAAACACAGGCGGTACATGATAATGATAAAGTGTGCCATCTTTATCTACATACGTTTTTTCATATTTTTTCTTTTCAAATACTTTAATCGGTTTAATTGCATGACGTACTAACAACAACACAGCAACTAAAATCAGAAACAGTCCGAAATAAAGGTTGAATGAATCTAATGTTAAATAACGGCTGATAAAGGAGCCGAGCAATGACCCCGGCAACAAGCCGAATAAGAAGACATAACCGTTTTTAACATCGACTTGCTTAGATTTTAAATACCCTAATGTTGAGGTTAAACCCGTTACGATTAGAATAATAGAAGAAGTTCCGATCGCAATTTGCGGTGTAATCCCATGCAGCATGTCATGCTCCACTCCAAGATACACCATAGTCGGAACAATAATCAATCCGCCGCCGATTCCGACAATAGAACCGATAATTGCGGATAGCGCCCCAATTAAAATGAGCAGTATAATACTCACCATATCCCATCACTTCCTAAAATAATTTCAATTGCTGCGGTGCTAATCCTTCGTAATCAATCCCTAATATACGCTGGAATTCTTTTGCGTTACCGGCAGCGTGACCGCCGGAGTTATTATTAAACACCACATATATGTTTTTGGCTTTGTGCTGAATAATACGTACTTTTTCAACTAAATCTTCCAGTTCCTTTGTTGAATAATCGTATAAATAACGCACATCACGCCATGCTTCATCTGTCATGTCTTGTTTGGTCCAACCATGACGATTACGGCCATGATAACGTACAAATGCCGTTTCTGTTGTAATACGATTGACGAGCGGTGCTGAACCTTCGCCGACTTGCGGTTCATCCACGATCGCATGAATAAGCTGCTGCTCCGTTAAGAATTCTAATGTATGTTCTTTCATGCCGTCTTTAAACCAAGTTTGATTTCTGAATTCGATACATACAGGGACATCTTTTAGTTGTGCTCTGACGTATCGAATATAATTAATGTTTTGTGTCTTGCAGTCAAACCATGGCGGAAATTGAACTAAGACCATCGCTAGTTTATCCGCTTCGATTAATGGCGCAATCATTAATTTAAAATCTTCAAATAAGCCTTCACGTGTGTCCGCAAAATCTTTGTAGTCTGCGTGCAACGTGAGTGCTTGATGGATTTTAACGACGAATTTGAAGCGGTCAGGTGTTTCTTTAATCCATTTTCGGATATTGCGTTCAGGTTGAATCGCATAATACGATGCATCCAATTCTACCACCGGAAAATGACTCGCATACGTCTTTAATTTATCAGTTTTTCGACTTAGATCAGTGTACAGGGAATCATGATCTCCCCAACCTGTCAGCCCTATCTCTATCATACTTAATCACCAGTTTCATTCTATCATATTTTAACGTACGACCTTATCTCAACCAACTTTCTCATGATTAAAATAAGCACTGTGCGTGCTGCACAGTACTTTAATATTGATGCTATTCAGTTAGCGAAAACGCATCTCTTCAATTTGATTAACGATAGACGTTACAATCTCTTGTGCAGAGCGGCTTGTCGCTAATCGCGGTGTTTGACCGCTCCATAAAGACATCATCGAATCATCGTGGTTTGCGGTAGAAGCTTTTCGAATCGCTGATGTCAATTGGTTTTGGATAGGGTATTCCGGAACTTCTCCGTTAAATTGCGATAAATAGTTCACAAAGTTATTACGGATGCCTCGTGCCATTTTACCGCTGAAAGCATTTGTCAGCACTGTAGAGGTTTCTGTGCTGTTTAGGATAGCTTGCTTATAAGCGATGTCTGCGCCGCTTTCTTGGGATGTAAGGAACGCTGTACCCATTTGTACACCAGATGCACCTAGAATTAAGCTTGCAAGCACACCTCTGCCATCCATAATGCCTCCTGCAGCGATAACCGGTACACTCACCGCATCCGCAACCTGAGGAATCAGCGAGATACTGCCGATCATCGGATATTCACCATCTTGTTTTAAGAATGAACCGCGATGTCCGCCTGCTTCACTGCCTTGTGTCACGATAATATCAACACCAGCTGCTTCATTTGCCAGAGCTTCTTCAACTGAAGTTGCTGTCCCCATCACAATAATGTCATGCTCATGCATTTTACGAATTAATTTGATTTCAGGTACGCCGAAAGTAAAGCTTGCGACAGCTACTTTCTTTTCGATTAATATATCAATTTGGCGTTCAAGCTGTTGAGACTCTGATAAATTGACAACAGGATGTTCTAAATCCAGTGCACGGCGGTAGGGACTTAACCAAGCATTCATTAAATCTACTTGTGCCGGTTTCAATTTTTGCTTGTTCGGCACAAATAAATTCACCGCAAACGGTTTGGCAGTTAAAAGTTTCACTTTATCTATTTCTTCGCTTAATCGTTCTAAACTGAAATATCCTGCACCTATAGTTCCTAATCCGCCGCTGTCACTCACACTTGCGACAAGTTCAGACGTTGTATTGCCTGCCATACCTGCTTGAATAATAGGATACTTGATGCCAAGCATTGCACTCGCTTTTGTCTCAAACCACATAGGGTAAACACTCCTTATAAAGTTGGTTGATTTGGTTTAGGCTTTTGTTTTTGTTTTTGTCTTAATCGTTCATTGACTTTATTTTGTTCGTGTTGATCCATTTCGTCTTCAATATCAATACCAAGCAACTGTTCAATCAAGTCTTCCATGGTAATAATCGCATCCGTTCCGCCATACTCATCGAGCACAATCGCGATATGTTTACGTGATGCAATCATTTTGCGCATCACCCATTCTGCTTTATTATGCTCGTTCACAAACAGCGGTTTTGAGATGTAATCTTCTAATGATTTGTCATGATGTCGACTCCATACTAATAAATATTTAGAATGAAATACACCTACAATGTTATCAATTTCCTCATCATACACCGGATAACGTGTATAAGGGTGGGTCATAATAATATCATATACCTCATCATAAGGTGTATCGAGCGAAAATGCGGTCACATTGACACGCGGTGTAGTATCTACATCCTTTACACGCAGTTGTTCGAAAGTCAAAACACTTTGAAGTCTGTCTCGCTCACTTTCATTAAAAGCACCTTGTGCCCCAGCAATCGTCACCATTGTACGAATTTCTTCTTTCGACATTCTATGACTTTGAAATTTATCATTCGCAAGCATTTTGTTGATTAAACCTGTTAAACCGTTCAATATTTTTGTGATAGGTGTCAAAATTACCACAAAGAATTGAATGATTGGATAAACAAGTTTAGATATCACATCCGGATATGTAGCTGCGATAGATTTAGGAATAACTTCTGAAACAATGATTACAACAACAGTAATGACTAACGACGCAATTCCGACATTCCATCCGTTTTGAACTGCTAAAATCGTTACTAATGTCGGCAACACGATATTAGCACTGTTGTTCGCAATCAATATCGTTGTGATGAAATCTCTAGGTCTATTGAGTAATGTTAATAATTTTTTAGATTTAAGATCACCTTTACGGCTTTCCGTTTGTAATTTAACTTTATTTGCGGCAGTTAATGCAGTTTCACTGCCTGAAAAGAAGAAAGAAACAAATATTAATATAATGATAGCTATAATCATGGTGGCAACGCTCCCTTAGAACTCTGTTTTCACTTGCAAGAAAATGCGTTTATATCTATAATATTTTCCCTTTCAGCTAACGATGTAAACCGAATGCACTTGACACTTTTTCGCACAGTGAAAGTATTTAATCCTATTGTACCGAATTTTCAGACGAAATGTTTATAGAATATAAAAATTTATATCTTTTGACTAAAGCGTAAACATTCAGAACCATCTATTCCACCTCTTGAATAGAAAGAATCTCACTTTCTTTAAATGAATAAAGTTGACTCGCACACTCTGATTCAAATGCTACTTTCGTATCTGTAGTCAACCATTCATGAACATCGTTAACTTCTAACAAGATACACGCTTCATTTTTATCGTATTGCATTGCATTGACACGCCCTTTAAAACGCGTATAAGATTGCGTTGTCAGTTCAACGTACTTGCCTACATAATCATCTAATTTTGGATTATCTACTATTTCAATACTCATAATTGCACTTTTGAAAAATTTTACTGCTCTTGATATCGCCTCGAACTCAATAGCATCTGTAGCCTCATTATAATTCACATTGAAATCTGCAACGTCCATTATTAAAATTTCAGTATTATCCTTTTTCGTCTCTTCTACACCTGTAACATAACCCGTGTACTTATTGCCAATTAAAGTAGTTATTTCTACTTCATGATTCACAAAACGCTTTAAATTAATAGGTGGCGTGTTCTCAATAAAAATATGCTTTTCAAGTTCAATTTCTTTGATATCCTTCGTCTTAATTTGATAGGTATCCCACCAAATATTTGAAATTTTGCCACTGTCTAATTTATATTTTTCATCAGTATAGTATATTTTAATACTGAGTTCATAGACGTCTTCATGTTTTTTTTATCGCTTACAAAACCTGTATATACTCCATTTGATGTATGGATCGTCACAAACTCCGCAAGGTACTCTATATAGGGTATGTCATCTTTGATTGTGATTTTGTCAATCTCACTTAAGACAAAACAGCAACAATCATAATTTGTCCATAAAGTATATTTCTCAGCATTAATATCAATGAGGTTGTCGATGTAATTAATTTTCAAAGCAATTGCATCTTCGTCAGATCCACTGTTTAATCTAGAAAAAAGTCAAAGCTCAATCCTCTAAATTTATCGCCATCTATTGTAATTATTTCTAAATATTTATCTACATACTCCCATAATTTTAGTGCATTTTCGTCATAGTCAAAAGGTTTAACATTAAATTTCACATAGTTATATTCATCACTTGTCAATTCATCAAAACCTTTAGGATAGTTAAATCCATCCTTCTTTTTTCTTCTTCGGTCAAACCATTTCGTTTTCCCCATTCTGTGAAATAAGCGATCCTAATTTTGTCCAGTTTTTCATAGTCTAAATCTTTAGCCATTTTATCTCCCACTTTCTTTAAGTGGAATTATGTCTCTTTCATCCATTAAATATTATCATCTATTTAAGCCAACTATACGCTTCATTAATAAGTATGTGAATAACAAGAATTAAAAAACACGAGCAATGCTTCTACCTAATTGGTATGCATTGCTCGTGCTTTGTTTGCAGTATTTTAATTCCATAGAATATCGATTAACCGATAGAACCTTCCATTTCGAATTTGATTAGACGGTTCATTTCAACGGCATATTCCATTGGAAGTTCTTTTGTGAATGGTTCGATGAAGCCCATTACGATCATTTCAGTTGCTTCTTCTTCTGAAATACCACGGCTCATCAAGTAGAATAATTGTTCTTCTGATACTTTAGAAACTTTCGCTTCGTGTTCTAATGAAATGTCATCGTTCATGATTTCATTATAAGGAATTGTATCTGAAGTTGATTTGTTATCTAAGATTAACGTATCGCATTCGATGTTCGCACGTGCACCTTTTGCTTTGCGTCCGAATTTAACGATACCACGGTAAACAACTTTACCGCCATCTTTAGAAATTGATTTTGAAACGATAGTTGAAGATGTGTTTGGTGCTAAGTGAATCATTTTCGCACCCGCATCTTGAACTTGACCTTTACCTGCTAAAGCGATAGAAAGTGTGCTGCCTTTGGCACCTTCTCCTGCTAATACACAGTTAGGGTATTTCATAGTCAATTTAGAACCTAAGTTGCCGTCAACCCATTCCATGTTACCATTCTCATGAACTAAAGTACGTTTAGTAACTAAGTTATAAACGTTGTTTGCCCAGTTTTGAATTGTAGTGTAACGTACATGTGCATCTTTGTGTACGATGATTTCTACTACAGCTGAGTGTAGTGAGTTAGTTGTATAAACTGGAGCTGTACAACCTTCAACGTAGTTTACTGAAGCACCTTCATCAGCGATGATTAAAGTACGTTCGAATTGACCCATGTTTTCTGAGTTGATACGGAAGTATGCTTGAAGCGGTGTATCTAATTTGATGTTCTTAGGAACATAAATGAATGATCCGCCTGACCATACTGCTGAGTTAAGTGCTGCGAATTTGTTATCGGCAGCTGGAACAACTGAAGCAAAGTATTCTTTGAATAATTCTTCGTGTTCTCTTAATGCAGAGTCAGTGTCTTTGAAGATAACACCTTTCTCTTCTAATTCAGCTTCCATGTTTTGGTAAACAACTTCTGATTCATATTGTGCAGAAACACCAGCAAGGTATTTTTGTTCTGCTTCTGGGATACCTAAACGGTCGAAAGTACGTTTGATTTCTTCTGGTACTTCATCCCAAGAACGTTCTGCATGCTCAGAAGGTTTAACATAGTAAGTGATGTCGTCAAAGTTTAACTCTGACAAGTCGCCGCCCCATTGCGGCATCGGCATTTTATAGAATAATTTTAATGATTTAAGACGGAAGTCCAACATCCATTTTGGCTCTTCCTTCATTCTTGATATTTCAGTAACGATATTTTCTGTTAATCCGCGTTCTGATCTGAAAATGGAAACATCTTCGTCGTGGAAACCATATTTGTAATCCCCAACATCAGGTGCTTTTTTAGCCATTTCAATCACTCCTTTTATATAATCAACACGATTTATTGACCCGTGACATTATTTCAAAAATAGATAGCGCTTCTTGGTGATTAAATGCTAGTGTATTACCTGCGCTGAGATAATACTTGTATTAATCAGTCTATCATGGAACTGACAAGTAAGAAACCACCTTGCCAGTTATCATACGTTTACCCGTTATTTACACTTACTTTGCATTTTCTTCAGATTCAGGATCTGCTTTGCCTTCGCGTTCCACAGTTCCTTTTTCTAAAGCTTTCCAAGCAAGTGTTGCACATTTAATACGTGCTGGGAATTGAGAAACACCTTGCAATGCTTCAATATCTCCCATATCTTCAGTAAGTTCGTAATCTTCGCCAAGCATCATTTTAGAGAACTCTTGGCTCATTTCTAATGCTTCTTTTAGTGAATGACCTTTAACTGCTTCAGTCATCATAGATGCACTAGACATTGAAATTGAACAGCCTTCACCATCAAACTTAGCATCCTCAATAATACCGTCAACAATATCGAAAGTAAGGTGGATGCGGTCTCCGCATGTTGGATTATTCATATCAACAGTTAAAGAGCCGTTATCTAATTTACCTTTATTTCTCGGATTTTTGTAGTGGTCCATAATTACAGATCTGTATAGCTGATCTAAATTATTAAAATTCATATGAGAAAAACTCCTTCGTTTGGTTTAAAGCGCTAATTAATTGATCAATGTCTTCTTTCGTATTATAAATATAGAAACTTGCTCTTGCTGTTGAAGATTGATTCAACCATTTCATTAACGGCTGCGCACAGTGGTGACCTGCACGAACGGCTACGCCTTCAGTATCTAAAGCTGTCGCAGTATCGTGCGGGTGAATACCTTTCAAGTTGAAAGTGATTACGCCTGCACGACTGTCTTTCGGCGGTCCGTAAATTTCTAAATCTTCAATCGCAGACATTTGTTCATACGCATATTCAGTCAGTTCTTTCTCATGTGCATGAATCGCATCAAAGCCTAAATTTTCAAGGTACTTAATAGCTTCTGCTAAACCGATTGCTTGTGCAATCAATGGTGTACCTGCTTCAAATTTAGTCGGCAAGTCTGCCCAACTTGCTTCGTATTTTCCTACGAAGTCAATCATGTCGCCGCCATATTCAATCGGTTCCATGTCTTTAAGCAAGCTGCGTTTACCAAATAAGACACCAATACCTGTCGGACCAAGCATTTTGTGTCCGCTGAAACTATAAAAATCAACATCTAAGTCTTGAACATCAATTTTCATGTGCGGAGCTGCTTGTGCACCGTCAACACTGATAATTGCGCCATGTTCGTGTGCAACTTTGGCAATTTCTTTTACATCGTTGATTGTACCTAATACGTTAGAAACGTGTGCAATCGCAACGATTTTAGTATTATCGTTGATTGTTGCTTTCACATCTTCGATGTTTAATTCTCCAGTTTCAGTCATTGGGATGAATTTTAAAGTTGCGCCTTTACGATGTGCAAGTTCTTGCCAAGGTACAATGTTTGCGTGGTGTTCCATTTCAGTGACAACGATTTCATCGCCTTCTGAAACATTCGCATCCCCATAGCTGCGTGCAACTAAGTTGATTGATGCTGTCGTACCTCTTGTAAAGATAATTTCTTCAAAATAACGTGCATTAATGAAACGTCTTACTGTTTCGCGTGCACCTTCATAACCATCTGTTGCTAATGAACCGAGTGTATGCACACCGCGGTGAACATTAGAATTATAGCGTTTATAATAATCGTCAATTGCTTCGATTACTTGAATCGGTGTTTGACTTGTCGCTGTTGTATCTAAATAAGCTAAGCGTTTGCCATTGACTTGTTGTTTTAAGATTGGAAAATCTTCTATAACTTCATTAACATTTAGTGTTGTTTCGGCCACTATATCCACAGACCTTTCTTCATTAATAATCACTATCGTACAAAATAACGAAAAGCAGACAGGGTTTAATGAATCATTTGAGATCTGGTTGCTCAAGTGGTCGAAAGAGAAGGAGGAAAGCAAACGTGTTGATTGGTTCCGCGTTGACTTCCTCCTGTTTTCAACCTCTCCTGCCTAGCTTAACTTTTTTATTTTGCAACTTTTAATTCGATAACTTCACGTAATTGACGTTTAACATCTTCAATTGGTAATTCTCTTACTACAGGGTCTAAGAAACCATGAATAATTAAACGTTCCGCTTCATGTTTAGAAATTCCGCGGCTCATTAAATAGTAAAGTTGTTCATCATCCACACGGCCTACTGAAGCTGCGTGACCTGCTTCTACATCGTCTTCATCGATTAATAGAATAGGGTTTGCATCTCCGCGTGCTTTATCAGAAAGCATTAAGACACGTGACTCTTGGTTCGCAACTGATTTTGAACCGCCGTGTTTAATATATCCGATACCGTTAAAGATGATAGTTGCTTGTTCTTCAACAACACCGTGTTTAAGAATGTAACCATCAGTTTCTTTACCGTATTGAACAATCTTAGATGTTACGTTAGATTTTTGTTCGCCTGTACCTACTGCTACTGATTTCAATTCACTTGTCGAACGGTCACCGATCAAGTTTGTTGTATTATCAATGATTTGGTTGCCTTCGTTCATTAAACCAAGTGCCCAATTGATTGTAGCATCTGCTTCTGTAATACCGCGACGAATAATATGGCCAGTGAAACCTTTATCTAAATAGTCTACTGCACCATAAGTGATTTTTGAGTTAGCACCCGCAATCACTTCAGAAATAATGTTTACTTGGTTGCCTTCGCCGCTTACGTCAGACAAGTAGTTTTCAACATAAGTGACTTCTGCGCTTTGTTCAGTCGCAATAATCACATGATTGAAGAAGCTTGCGTTCTCATCATCATGAAGCACAACATATTGGATTGGGTGTTCTACAACTACGTTCTTAGGAACATAAACAAATACACCGCCGTTGATTAATGCTGTGTGTAATGCTGTTAAACGATGTTCATCAACGTTCACTGCATCTTTCATAAGATATTTTTGAACAAGGTCGCCGTGATTAACTAATGCATCAGCTAAACCTTCAATCACTACACCGTCTTTTTGTGCTTGCTCTGAAACACGTGAGAATGCAAGTGAGTTGTTATGTTGAATGATTAAATTCTCTGATTGATCAACATCAATGATTTTTTCGATTGATTCTGGAACTTCACTGATGCCAGTGTATTTTTCAGATTTTGTTTCGAATTGTTTAAATGAGTCGAAATCCCATTTAGTAATTTTAGTTTTATCTGGTTTCGGCATTTCCAAAGTTTCAGTAAGTTTCAACGCTTCTTTACGTAATTCTGTCATCCAAGAAGGTTCATTTTGGGCTTGTGAATACTCAACAAGTTCTGCTTCAGAAATGTTCAAAGTTTCAGTCGTCATAACTTAATATCCTCCTAACGATACTTATAACATTTAATCGGTTGTTTCATCTTTGCGTATAAGCTTACGCTTCGCTGAATTCTTCTTTAACCCATTCATAACCTTCATTTTCAAGACGTTTTGCTAATTCTGCATCGCCTGTTTTAACGATTTTACCGTTATACATAACGTGTACGAAATCAGGTGTGATGTAGTTTAATAAACGTTGATAGTGCGTAATGATTAATGAACCGAAGTCATCTCCGCGCATTTCGTTGATACCTTTAGATACAACTTTCAACGCATCAATGTCTAAACCTGAGTCGATTTCGTCAAGAATAGCGAATTTAGGTTGCAACATCATTAATTGTAAAATTTCGTTACGTTTTTTCTCGCCGCCTGAGAACCCTTCGTTAAGGTAACGTTGTGCCATGTTAGGATCCATATCTAGGAATTCCATCTCTTTATCTAATTTCTTAATGAATTGCATTAAGTTGATTTCTTTACCTTCTTCACGTTTAGCATTAATTGCTGAACGCATGAAGTCAGCGTTTGTAACACCAGTGATTTCTGATGGATATTGCATAGCTAGGAATAAACCTGCTTTTGCACGTTCGTCAACGTCTAATTCTAAAACGTTTTCACCGTCAAGTAATACTTCACCTTTAGTAACTGTAAAAGCTGGGTGGCCCATGATTGCTGCTGATAAAGTTGATTTACCAGTACCGTTAGGTCCCATTACTGCATGAATTTCTCCTGTGTTAATTGTTAAGTTAACACCTTTTAAAATTTCTTTATCCTCGATAGACACGTGTAAGTCTTTAATCTCCAATGTTGATGGCATTAAAAGTCCCTCCGTAAACATAAATAGTATTTCAATTACTAGTTTATAATAATTTTAATCTGTAGTCAAAACAGCACTACATTCGTACATTTATAAATTATAACGCAATTAAACCCTAGAATAAACCTTTTAAGCACCTAAATTAAAAGAATTCTTAAATAGTAATCACTTTTAAAAATGCAATTCAATGTGAAAAGCTGCACGAATTTTAAAGGCATTGATTCTCATTTTCTCTCCTTCTATTATCATTACCCATATCTTTGTCACATATTTAGAACAACAATTCCCACTACTTTCACTTCCTATTACAACCAAAAAACACCCCCAAGCATTATGCTTGAGAGTGATAGATTACCTTTTCAATATAAAACTGACATAACTATTTAATAAATTGATATTAGTATTTCTAACATTCATCTCAAAACTTTTCATCATCTGCCAACTGTTATCAAAGTCTTCCTCAAAATCATTTGTTATTTTTCGACAAGCAACACTTTCAATATGTTTCTCAATCTCTTCGATTTCAGTACAGTCAATATACTCAAACATCAAATCATCTTTATCTTCTTGCGACAAATTTAGTTTATTGAAAATTGCATGCTCTAAATTACACGAAAAGAAAAACAACCTAAACTCTATATTGGAAAATATTTTTGTGATGATCATTTGATTGATCTTACTGCTTTTATTTTTATTTCTACTCAGAATCTCACATTTACGCTTCTCATTAGGAACTTCAATTCTATCGTCATAATATGCAATTCTATCGACTTGATTGTTTATTTTTACATTAGATAAGTAAACAGCATCTATATCTACCACTTGAATAACAGCAATAATATCTTTCTTTTTCAACTTATATTTAACTAATACTTCTTTCTTAATCCAATCTCCTATATTTTGCTTTATACTCTTTTGAGTATATTGTGAAAATAAATCACACCTGACTATATGGACTTGAAATTCAATATTTGATTTGAACTTTTCTATCAAAACATTTATTAAAGCCTCGTCAGTGTCACCTTCCACCAGAGCTATAAGAATTTTGTTTTTCATGATGACTTCCTTTTCTTACTAGTTTTTTAAATGCTCTTTTAATTTTAAAATTATCTGTTTTATCATACAGTTCTTCTTGTTGATTTTTAATTTGTAAAGATCTTATATACACATCTCTGTTATTGGACGTTTTACTTGTATGTTTAAGTTGTACATACCTATTTTCAGAGTTCGTTGTAGTAAACCAAATTGAATGAGTGGGTAATAATTCTACAATTCTAAGATTATGCGAAGTGAAAATCAATTGTCCCTTTGCACTCTCATCTACAATTTTCAAGACTTCTCCTAACAAATATTCAAATACTCCTGCATCTAATTCATCTACAACTACGCAAACATTAGTCTCTTTAAATAACGCTGACAAAACACTTAGCATAGATATGATTTTGATTATACCTTCAGATTCTGTATTAAGAGGGAGTCTATTACCATTTCTATTAGAGAGCAATTCAAATTGTATTCCTTTCGTTCCATCTTCTTTATGAATTTCAGCAATTTCATTAATTTCTATCGTCAAACCTGGAACGATACAAGGTAAGACCACATTTATATTTGGGAAAACCTCTCTTTTCAATAAATCAAAAATCTTTTTAGGGATAGTAGCCGATTTATTATCGACACTTTGACTCAATGGCACTATCCCTTTAACTTCATCTTGAAAGATATTAAAAGGGATTAAAATATTCGCCATTAAAAGCCCGTAATTTCTATTTTCAATAATGTGCAAGCCTTGAACAAAATGAATACTTAATGCGTAAAAAATCTGCATTTCTTCTTTTGAAAAAATTTCATTGTAAATTGGTAACATTTCACTATTAAAAATAAGCGACTTCCTTTGTTTTTTAGACAAATGAAATGAAACTAACCCTTGAATCTTCATTTCGTCTCTCATCGTTTTAATATTTTGATTTCTGACATATATTGTGTCGGAACCTGCTTGCACTAGCGTTTTGAACCTCTTGCCTTTTTCATCTTCTTTATATACTAATTTTTCAGATTCAACATGATAGCCGCTATCTTTCTCTGAAATTTCGACATAATACTCAAGATACAGCTTTTTTTGATTTTCTAATATGACAATAAACTTAGCTTGCAACCATAAATTCTCTTTACCATATGTTACTAACCTTTTTCCGATTTGAGACAGCTCTCTATTTTCTATTAAACTTTCGATAATTTTGAATGCATCAACTACCGTAGTTTTTCCTGATCCATTTTGACCATAAAACCCCACAACGTTAGATTTGTTTATATTAGAAAAATTAGCGTTTGTATTAAAGGAACCGTAGTTTACGTTTTTAATATTGCCTAATGTCATATCACTCATTTTAATTGTTGTTTTCATAATTTCTCCTTATGTCACAGTCACTTAAATTCCCGCTTCTATTATATCACACCTATCTTATAGGATACGTTTTTTTAACTGTTTAACCAATTTAACTAGTGTATTAGTCTTTACTAAATATCAAATATAGATTTATTAATCGTTTTCATTTGATAATATTCTATGAATAACTCAATAAAAAAACACCCCCAAGCATTATGCTTGAGAGTGATAGACAATGGTTTACTCGGCAGGGATCACTGCACCATCGTATTTTTTATTGATGAAATCTTTAATTTCTTTAGATTGTAATGCTTTGATTAAAGCTTGGATTTTTTTATCTTTTTCATGACCTTCTTTAACCGCTACTAAGTTTGCGTATGGGTTGTTTTCTGGTTTTTCAAGTGCGATAGAGTCTTTTTTAGGACTTAATTTTTGTTCAATCGCGAAGTTAGAGTTGATGATTGCTGCGTCAACATCTTGGTTTTGATAGATTTTCGGTAAGTACTCAGCTGATTGTTTGTTGTTGAATTTGATATCTTTTTTGTTTTCTACAATGTCGCTGAAGTGTGCGTCTTGGATTTTAACGCCTTTTTTCAATTTGATTAAACCTTCGTCAACGAAGAATTTCAAGAAACGGCCTTCTTCAGCTGGGTTGTTTGATACGTAAACTGTTGCGCCTTTAGGAAGTTCTTTCAAGCTTTTGTATTTTTTAGAATACACAGCCATTGGTTCTAAGTGAACGTTGCCTACAGATACTAATTTATAGCCTTTGCTTTTCTTTTCAGTGTTTAAGTAAGGTGTGTGTTGGAAGAAGTTCGCATCCAATTCACCGCTGTCTACTAATTTGTTTGGTGTAGTATAGTCGTTGATTGTTTTGATTTTTAAGTCATAACCTTCTTTTTTCAAGATTGGTTTTGCTTGTTCTAAAAGTTCAGCGTGAGGTGCCGGTGATGCTCCGACTTTAATTGTCTTAGATTCTCCTCCGCTTGATTTGTCTTTATTGCCGCATGCTGCTAAAGCTACAGTTAATACTAAAACTGCTAAAATAGTAATAATCTTTTTCATTGAATTGATCCTCTCTTAATGTAATTAACGTTTATCGATTTTATTTGTAGCCCAGTCACCCACAAATTGGATAATGAACACAAATACCAAAATAAAGATAGTTGAAACCAAGATGACGTCATTTTGGTTTCTAGTAAAGCCTGTTAAATAAGCTAAGTTACCTAAACCGCCGGCACCGATTACTCCGGCTACTGCAGTTGAACCTACTAATGCGATAGCTGTAACTGTAATACCTGAGATAAGTGCTGGACGTGATTCAGGAATTAATACTTTTCGAATAATTGTCCAAGTATTTGCACCCATTGAACGTGCAGCTTCAATAACGCCTTTATCTATTTCTTTAAACGCAATTTCAACTAAACGTGCATAGAATGGTGCCGCACCAATGACTAATGCCGGCAATGCCCCTGTCGGTCCGCTGATTGTTCCTAAAATCAAACTTGTAAATGGAATCAATAACAAGATTAAAATGATGAACGGAATTGCACGGAACAAGTTGACAATGAATGATACGATTTGGTAAAACACTTTGGCTGCTGGTGATTTGCTTTTAGCTGTTAAGAAAAGTAGCACACCTAAAATAATGCCGATAAAGAATGCGAAAACCGTTGAAATAGCAGTCATATAAAGTGTTTCGTATGAAGCCACCCAAACTTGATCCCATTGGACGTTCGGCATGGTTACCATTTCGCGCAGAATATCGCTGAATGACTTATCCATTTCGAATCACCTCCACATGTACATTGCGGTTTTCAAGCTCGTTTTTAAAATCATCAAAAAATTCAGTTTTCAAGTCTGCAATATGTACAATCAAGAAACCGATCGGTCCGCTTTTCGAATGACGGATATTCGCTTCTAAGATGTTCACATCGAGATTATATTTTTGAGTGATATATGATACAACCGGTTCAGTTGTTTCTTCTCCTGAGAAGTTCAAACGGACAATGTAACCATTTGTTGCTTCAGGAATAAGTTCTTGAATCGATTCATCGAATTCATCATTCAAGCCTTCTTTAACGAAGCGTTTAGTTACCGGATGCTGAGGATTTTCAAAGACCTCTTTTACATTACCGCGCTCAATCACTTTACCATTTTCCATTACTGCAACTTCATCGCAGATTTGACGAATGACATTCATTTCATGCGTAATGATAACAATTGTTAAATCTTCTTCTTTTCTGATTTTCAGTAATAACTCTAAAATTTCATCAGTCGTTTGCGGGTCAAGTGCACTTGTTGCCTCATCGCAAAGCAATACTTTCGGTTCGTTTGCTAAAGCACGTGCAATACCCACTCTTTGTTTTTGACCGCCAGATAGTTCAGAAGGATAAGAATTTTCTCGCCCTTTAAGTCCTACAAGTTCTACAAGCTCTTTTGCTCTGCTTTCAGCTTTTTTCTTATCTACTCCGGCTATTTCCAACGGAAACTTAATGTTATCTACAACAGTTCGCGACCAAAGCAAGTTGAAATGTTGGAATATCATACTTACCTTTTGTCGTTTCTGTCTAAGCTGCGCCTTGCTGAGTTGTCCTAATTCATCTCCATCTATGATGACTTCTCCTGATGTAGGTTCCTCTAAATAATTTAAAATTCTGACAAGTGTACTTTTACCGGCACCTGAAAACCCGATGACACCGTATATGACACCTTCTGCCACATCTAAATCGACATGATCAACTGCCAGCACATCTTGGTGTTTCGTCTTATACCTTTTGACGATTTGTTTCAGTTGAATCACTTGTTTCTCCCCTTTCCTTACTTTACCTGCAAAATTAAAAATGCTTTCTCTTATCGCTGCTGTAAGCAAAAAAGAGAAAGCATTTTAAAAATTCTTTCTCTCATCTTCAAAAGCAGTTCAACTTTTTGTGAATTGGCACCATTTCTTTAAAAGACGGTTGCCGGGTTTCAACGGGCACATCCCTCCACCTCTCTTGATAAGAGATAACTATTTAATTGATATTAATCCTACCACTTCACTCGGTAGGCGTCAATAACTATTTTAAATTTTCTAATAAGTAAGGAACAGATTGAAATGCATAAATACGTTTTAGTTCCTTATCTTTAGACATCACCATCAAAACAGGAACTGATTGAATTTGATATTGTTCGCTGAAATCTGCATGGAAGTTTAAATCTGCCTTAACAATCGGCAAATCTAAAATCTCATTTGCAATATCCAGCATGCGTTCAGACACTTTGCATGTTCCGCACATCGGGGTGTAGCCGAATATCAAATGTTTATCTTGATCGAAGTTTTGTGTGATATCTGCAATATGTTGCTTAGAATTCATCTATATACTAATCCTTTCACAGGTGCTTCACCTTTTACCATAAATCCATAATTTCTAAGCACTCTGGCAAGATATGGGCGTGGACAGCGAGCCACCTCGCAATATGTTTTATCTACAAAAATATGCTCGCTCTCAGAAAGATAATGTTTAAACCATTGACGAATCCGTCTGCCTTCCTTATCTGCATCAACAAGAATATAAACTGGACGCTCATACAATGTTTCGATCATATCGTCTAATTTATCGATTCCCATCGTACCATGTGTACAAATAATCTGTACTGGTTCATCAATGACCTCTTGAACACGCTTCTTATCTGTCTTACCTTCAACAACGATTACTTTATCTAACAATGCCATATTCACTACACTCCAATACTCTCGTGATATCATTGCATAATAACTTGCAAACGTAAGTGCTTAGGTTCTTACCAATATTATATTGTTTTGTGAGCTGCTAACTCAATTGTAACGCAAGCGCCTTTTAAATTACACGCAACTTGTTTTATGTACAAACAAGCCCTTTCAATTTATGTAATAATTCTGCTGTTAAGCACTTGCACTTTACCTTCATAGTTACTTATAGCCCGTTAAATAAAAAAATAACTCCAAAATACAAAGTATCTTGGAGTTACGACGAAGCGTCAATTATTCACCGATCATTTCTTTATATTGATCTGCTGATAATAATTCATCTAATTGGCTTTCGTCATTTAATTTAACTTTAACCATCCATGCTTTTTCGTATGGTGATTCATTAACAAATTCTGGGCTGTCTTCTAATTCTTCGTTAACTTCGACTACAGTTCCTGAAACTGGAGCGTATAATTCAGAAACAGTTTTAACTGATTCAACGCTTCCGAAAGATTCGCCCTCTTCGATATCATCGTCAGCTTCTGGTAATTCAACGAATACGATATCACCAAGTTCTCCTTGAGCGTATTCAGTAATACCGATTGTTACTGTGTCGTCCTCAACTTTTACCCATTCATGTTCTTTTGAATATTTTAATTCCTCTGGCACTGCCACACGAATCCCCTCCTATTTATAAATGAATACTCTTTAATGATGCCATATGAAACCTTTTCATTCAACTATTTATAGACATCTTGTAGTTTTTTAATCTTTAGAGTTAATTTAATAATTAGCAATCTGCTGTTGCAGTTGGACTTTTAACTTAATTTACCCAAGTATCTTTGTATTCTTGCTCTTTAAAACCTAATGTAATTTTATTGCCAGACACAGCAAGCGGACGTTTGACTAACATACCGTCAGAAGCCAATAAATCTAGTTTTTCATCATCAGACAAACTGTCTAGTCTATCTTTCAGACCAAGTTCGCGGTATTTGCCTCCGCGTTTGTTAAATAACTTATCAAGCTCAACACCCGTTTTATCAATAATGTCTTGCAGCTCTCTTTTATTCGGGTTTAGTTCTACAATATCAATCGGTTCATAACTTACACCATATTCATCTAAAAATTTTGCAGCTTTTTTACAAGTCGTACAGTTGTGGTACTGATAGAATCTAATCATCTTTTGACCTCCTTTAACTAATTATTTCTAATATAGCAAATTTTCATAAAGAACGCTTTAAATTATAGGTATATTTTTTTAATCTTACGCACAAATTGGTTATAATAATGTTAGTAGTATCAGAAAAAAGGAGAGAAATTTAAATGGAATCGATTAAAACACGTCAAGATTTCGATAATATCATTCAAAGCAATGAACCAGTTATCATTAAATTCGAAGCTGGATGGTGCCCTGATTGCCGTGCTATGGATATGTGGATTGACCCGATTGTTGAAAAATACAACGACTATAAATGGTATACAGTCAACCGCGACGAATTAGAAGATGTTGCACAAGATTACGAAGTCATGGGTATTCCTAGCTTGCTTGTATTCAAAGATGGCGAAAAAACTGCACACTTGCATTCAGCAAATGCTAAATCTCCAGAACAAGTTGAAGATTTCTTAAGCCAAACTTTCAACAAATAATTAATAATTTTTTCGTCTAACGTATAAATAAAGCCGGGTTGCATTGATTTGCAGCCCGGCTTTTCTATACATTAATATTCTGAAATAAAGTTTTCAGTATGACGCGGTTTTTTTGGAGGGATTTTTGTTTCCATGTCTGTAAGATATAAGAAACCTAATAAATCTTCATCATCTTCTACACCTAATACTTTTCTCACTTTAGGTTGGAAAATGTATGGCGGTGTTTTCCAGCACGTACCGATGCCCGCTTCATGCAGCAGCAGCATCAAGTTTTGTGCATAAGCACCAAATGCTAAATGGTTCTCTAGGTTTTCTTTTTGTCTTGGATCTCGTTTTACGATCAATACGAGTAAGCCGCCTAATTTAGTCACTGCATCGTAGTGACTTTGCTGTTTCTCTGGTTCGTTTCGAAACGCATAACGAGAAACCGATCTGCTTAAATCAGGCAGTCTGTCTTTAGACACATGGATGATTCTCCAAGGTTCCCTCATTCCATGATTAGGTGCATCTGTAGAGAGTTTTAATGCTTCATACAACGCTTTATCATCTATATGCATATCATGGTCAAAAATCTTCACACTGCGTCTTGAAGAAATTGCTTCCCTTAATTCCACAATCCAACTCCCCTTTACCTATTGATAATCATTATCATTTATAGTATAGATTGGTTTACATTTTATTTCAAATTATTTGTTTATATCATATAAAGTTAACAATTCTTTTAATTTGCTGACATGAATTTGTCCTGGTGCTTGTGCTTCACCTAACGCACCATATGACACTGTGCCTCCAAAGACACCTTGCGCTGTTCTTGAAACCAGTCCTAATTGAGACATAGAAATACCAATCACTTTAGCGCCGACACTCTCTGATGAAATATACAACGCATCTAATAAATGCGTTACATCCTCTGCAGTGTTCGGCATTACTGCAAGTTTTATATAATCTGCACCTGTCTTACTCATTTTAAAATAAGTAAATTTCAAGTTTTCTAACGGAGGTGTTTGATTGAAGTCATGTTGAGAAAGCACTACTTCTAAATCGGAAGCTTGTGCTTTCTTTACTAATTGCTCAATACGTAATTTGTTTTGTTCTTCCCATTCAATATCAATCATATCGATACCAGACAATTCGATTAATGCTTCAACCAATTCATAATAAGCTGTTTCGGATTTTTCCCCTTTTCCGCCTTGTGAACTTGTACGATAGGTCACTAGAATTTTGGCAGTTTGATGTGCTTCATGCAATGCAGCTGTTAATGCTTCTAATGTTTCTGGATCAAACGTTTCTCGCTGATCGATTCTTAATTCAATGATATCTATTGCTGCTGCATTTTTCTTCAATTGTGACAGTAATTCATCTGTTGCTTCAAATTTCGGCGCAATAGTAGCCGCGACTTCAACCTGTGTCATTGTAACAACCCCTTTATTTAACATTGCTGCTTGTTATTTTGAATCATTTATATTATTAATAGTTTAACACTAGTCTAAAATTAAAAGTAAGACTATGAATGATAATATAACTAAAATAATAAGCGCTATAACGATAAATGAAATGCACCCCATGTCATCCGTCCCTTCTCACGCTTGTGTATACGCATTATAATCATTTTATATAATAGCATAAGAATTACCTAGATGCACAATTACATTCATTAAGATTAATGTGGCTTAATATTGCAAGCAACACCTTTTATAATTTTACTTTTTTGTTAAAACCATCATTTTAGTATTGCTTTGATTAAATACGTATAATAATATTAAATTAAACTTATCAGTGATAACGGGATTAAGACAAACAAACAAGAAATCCAGATATACCAAAAGAGAGGTGTTATTTATGAAAGAATTCCGCTTGCTAGGCCCAGAAGATTTAGATGAGGTCTACCAACTATTCAAAGAAGCAACGCGTGACTTTAAAAATATTTATACATGGGCGATTTATGATGAAAATACATTGTCAAAGGACTATTTCAAACGACTAGTAGATAAAAGCAATAAAGTCCAATATTTATTCGGCGTCTTCTTCAACAAAGAACTTGTGGGTGCATTAACTTTGTTTCACCCTATTATTGTCGGAACACAGCATAAAGCAATCATAGAAAATATGTATGTTAAAGATATTGATCATCTCGATGAGAAATTATTAAACACTGTTACTGATTTTTGCGAACAACGTGCAATCGAAAAGATTTTAGCACCAGTCGCATCAAACAATATCAGTGCCCTTACATTTTACAGCGAGTATGGTTTTTCTAAAATCGGTTTTGAAACTGCATCACGCAAATACGGAGAGAAATATATCGATGAGCATTGGTTAATCTATCCAATTCAAAAAGCAGCACATCTTAATTAAGCTGTATCAGAGGTATAAATAAAAAAATTCGGTACATTCCCGTGTACCGAATTGATTAAGTAAAGTAAGTTGTAATTAAGTGACCGTAAATCGTAACGGTTACGTTTTATATTACATGATGATTTTAGATTTGTAAACCATAAATCGTAATTTTTACGATTTAATTTTATATAAGAGAAAAGCAAGTGCAAAAATGATGAGTTTGCACTTGCTTATTTTAATTGCTTTTATACACGCTAAGGGCTCTGTTTGCTGATTCTAACAGATGATGCTCACAATAATTTTCATGGACGTATTCGAAAATATGCTCTGTATCAGTCTCTTCTTTTGGAAAATTATTATCTTTAACAATATACTCTGCTAATTGCCCAAAAGGTGTATCATCTTCCATAAATGTGATAATAAATTTATAAAAGCTCATATAACAACCCCACTTAAAGATATTCTAAATCGAAAACACTAGTATCAATAAGTCTTCGCTATCTACGAAAAATTATTCTTATCAGTTAAATAGGTTTTTTGTCAGTATAACATAAATTTTCATATTGAATATAGTTTTTAGCAAAATTCATTGATTACTTATTAAAACAATCAACCTATTTCAGCACTGTGTTTTTCACATTCTAAGTTTGTACGATCAAATAATCATAATTTTTCGAAGACTTCATCCACCTAATAATCACGTTTGTTTTTCTTTATTTGATATATTTTTCAGGAATCATTCTTCTTACTCTTTACGTTAGCGGAGGGGGTACAGAAACGCAAGGCTTTTATGCAGACATTATAAAGTTTAATGCATTATTTTTCACTAAATTCAATCTTTTGTAATATTTAAATAGCTCAATTGAATCATGTGTAAAATATTTTTAATTAAAAGTGCGCAAAATAAAAAGCAGGACCGTAAATAGTCCTGCTTAGTGCATAGCGATGAGATTAGAATCCGCGTCCGGCACCTCCGCCGCCGAAGCCGCCACCTCCGCCGAAACTGCCGCCGCTGAATCCTCCACCGCCTGATGAGCCGCCGAAGTCTCCGCCAAAGCCCCCGGATCCGACCCACCAAGTATCTGAATCATGTCTTCTGCGACCGCCGCCTCTAGGAGGTCCGCCGCCGCCATTTTTAGTGAAGATTATAATAAGTATCACGACAATAAGGAAAAAGATGCCGAAGACACTTAAATAAGCATCTCCTTCTGAGTTATCTTGTTCTTTTGGTGAAGATTCAGTGAACTTTTCACCATCATAACCATAAGCTTTAGCTATCTCTTTCCAAACAGCATTGTACAATTGTGTAATACCTTGACTGTAATATGCTTTTTGTTGTTCCTTACTGTCAGCATGTGCTGCTTTTTTCGCATAAGGCATGAAGTTGTCATCAATCAGAGCACCTACTTTAGCATCGTTTAAAACACCTTCCAGGCCTCTTCCGACAGCAACTTGGATGCCTCTGTTTTGATATTCATTACCATTATCTAAATTGACTAGAATAACGACACCTCGACTATGCTTTTGGTCCCCTACTTTATAGTGGCGGCCAGCTTGATACGCATAGTCTTCTTTTGGTGTCTGACCGATAGATTTCATCGTCATTACCAAAATGTCCGAGTCTGTACCATCTTGCAATTTTTGACCTTTGTTTACAATTTCATCTTTATCTTGCGCAGAAATTAAATCCGCATGATCTTGAACAAATACTGGTGGTTCTAGTTTAGGAAATTTATCTGATGACGCAGCACCTGCATTTTGTGCAACGAGCATTATCCCAACGATCATTACAGCTAATAAGCTGGCAATGCGTTTTATCATTGAGATTTATCAGTGCCGAAATCTACTTTAGGAGCTTTATCGGCACCTTTCTCAGCTTTAAAGTACTCTTTCTTATCGAATCCGAATATTTTAGCAACAATGGTTGTTGGGAAGTGTCGAATGGCTTGGTTATATTTATTGACTGATGTATTGTAATCATTTCTGGCAACCGCAATTCTGTTTTCAGTTCCAGCTAGTTCATCGCGCAATCCAGTGAATTGTTTGTCTGCTTTTAAATCTGGATAATTCTCACTGATTGCTAAGAGTCTGCTTAATGAAGAATTCACTTCTTCGTTTGCTTCAGCTTTTTCTTTCGGTGTTGAGGCCCCAGCTAGTTTACTGCGTGCATCTGAAACTTGTTTAAATACATCTTCTTCATGCTTCGCATAACCTTTAACAGTATTTACCAAGTTTGGAATTAAATCAACACGGCGTTGAAGCTGGTTATCAATGTTAGACAGTTGGTTTTCAGTATCTTCATCCATTCCTACAAGTTTATTGTAAGGTGCAATCATAGTCACTCCAATGATGACTATAACGATTCCGATGATGATAAGAGGTGTAAGTATTTTCTTCATAATCTGCTCCTTTAACTTAAAGATTCTCAATTTTATTATACATGATACCTATCTATCTGGCTAAATTTCACCAACAGAATCTTCTTGTTTTATACCCTCTTAAGTTTATTTTTGCATAGCGTTATTTTATAGATGCAATTACCAAAAATAATTGTATAATAACAGTTGTATTCGAAATACACATAAAAATACATTCAAGTTTAGAAGGTGTTCGTTTGGATTTCTTAAAGAAACCCTTAACTGTTTATTTACTATTATTTCTTAGTACTACACTATTTGGAGCGTTATTGCTGTATTTGCCTGCAACAGGTAAGCAATACACCTCATTTATAGATGCTTTCTTTGTAGCTTCTAGTGCGTTTACTGTTACCGGTCTATCCACTGTAGATATCACAACACAGTTTAATTGGCTCGGCGACATCATTATTATGTTTTTAATTCAAATCGGCGGATTAGGTATTGTGACCATTACAACACTTACATTGATTATCGCTAACCGCAGAATATCCATGCACGAACGCAAATTGATTATGGTCACTTGGAATGTGGATGAACCTGGCGGTATGGTACGTTTAATTCGCCAATTAACGCTGTATAGTATCACAACAGAATTCATCGGAATGCTGCTTTTGGCATTGTCGTTTGTACCGAAATACGGCTTTGGCAAAGGTATCTTCATCAGTATGTTCACCGCTGTTTCAGCGTTCAATAACGCAGGATTTGCATTATTTTCAAAGAACATGATTGGGTTTAATGATGATCCGGTTGTTACACTTATCATTCCTATACTAATCATTATGGGCGGCCTTGGACCATTAGTGATGTCTGATTTGATACGTACAAGAAGATTATCTAAATTAAAGCTGCATACAAAAGTTGCAGTTACTACCACTCTTGCTTTAATTGCCATTGGTACAGCAGGCTATTTCTTATTAGAATATACCAATACGTTAAGACCTTTTAATATATGGGCTAAAATCGGCACTTCTTTCTTTCAATCTGTCACTACGAGAACAGCCGGTTTTCAATCTGTAGATTTAGGTTTGATTCATACCCCTACCGCAATTATGATGATGATTTTAATGTTCATCGGCGGTGCACCTTTTAGTGCAGCAGGCGGGATTAAAGTCACTACATTTATTGTTGTGCTTATGTTTGTATACAGCACATTGCGTGACGATGATCATACAACACTCTTCAATAGAACGATTAAACCTAAAACAATCGCAAAAGCAATTACTGTCACTTCTGTAAGTTTAATATTTGTGTTGACTGTCACTTTTATTGTCAGCTGTTTAAACGAAACAACACCATTCATTAAAGTTATTTTTGAAGTCGTATCAGCGTTTGGTACAGTAGGTTTAAGCATGAACTTTACAACTGAATATCATACCCTGACAAAAGCTATTATCATTATTGTCATGATATGCGGTAAATTAGGTGTTGTAACAGTATTAGCACTGTTCATCCCTAGCAAAAAACGTTTTTATCAATATGCCAAAGGCAATATCTATTTATAATTTATATACACAAGACCTGTTTTTTCGGGTCTTGTTTTCTTTTGCAAAATAAGGTTATACAAAACACAAAAGATGCTTTTTAAACTTAGATGAAAGGGTGCAAATTATGAAAAAATGGCTTGTTATTTTAGCTTCTAGCTTATTGCTTGTCACTGCTTGCGGCAACAATAGCGAAAAAGAAGAGAAAGCAAACAAAGACAAAGAAGAAAAGACGGAGAAATCTTCAGACAGTCAATCCAAAGATAAAACTAAAGATAAAAAGAAAGACAATGAACCAGCAAAAGAGAAATTATCAGATAATCAGGATGAAAAACAAAACCAAAATAGCCAAGAAGAAAGCAATAATCAAACTAATGAAACACCACCAGTAAATCAGATTAATTTAGGCAATATTACTGATCGCAAAACATTAGAAAGTGTTATTTATGGCAATTATAGTGAAGTAGAGAAGATACAGGCCTATAACTCTGCAGTCGCAAACGGTGTCATCCCTCAAGGCAATGTAACTGAAGGACCAGCAAGTGCTGCTTATCAAAGCTCACTCAATGTTGAAAGTGGTGCTGAACAGTCTGTATACAATCAACAACAAAATACTCAAACTGAGGAAGCACCTCAAGAAGACGTCAACGCTGAAATCAACGCTGCACAAACAGAAGAGGAATATATCGATGCCTTGCGTAAAAAATATAATGGCGGTTTATCTTCCGCTGAAATTCAAACCAAGCATGCCATAGAACAAGGTTATTACGATGGCAGCGAAGAAGAACAACAAGAAATCTATGACGAAATACAAAGACGCGAAGCAGATATCGAAGCAGGAAAATACGATCAATATAAACAATAATTATCCAAAAAGAAAAGCAGCACAACAACCTTTAAAAGATTGTTGTGCTGCTTATTTCAGCTTTAGTAAAAATTATGACATTTTTACAACGTTAGCAGCTTGTTCACCGCGGTCGCCTTCAACGATGTCGAAGTCAACTTGTTGGCCTTCTTCTAATGTTTTGTAGCCATCGCCTTGGATTGCTGAGAAGTGTACGAATACGTCGTCGCCATTTTCTCTTTCGATAAATCCAAAACCTTTTTCTGCGTTAAACCATTTAACTGTACCGTTATTCATATAAAAATCCTCCATGTGCTTTTGCACGAATATTTGTAACTTGTTTATAAAAATCAATGGGAGCAAATTCATACGAATAAAACTTCAAATTAATTTCACGAACAAAAATTACTTAAGTTCAATACTACACGTATTTTTTCGATTTGTACACCCTTTTGACTCAAATAACACTTACAAATAAAAAACCGCCAACCAGCAATGTAAAATTACATTTTGATTGACCATAAAAATTAGAAAATGAAGAATTTCCTATTGGCACTTCTACAAAATAACTATACAATATTTACAAAACAAAAATACTTTTATCAAAGTTTTTACAAGCATATTCTTTTTGTATTAATAGGCGTATATCCGCTTTATTATAATCAAAACATCTTGGAGGTTACAACATGAAACAAAAGAAAGAATGGTATAAATCAACTTGGTTTACGATTTTAATGCTATTATTTGTATTTCCAGTAGGTCTATTTTTAATGTGGAAGTTTAAATCCTGGAGGTTGTGGGTTAAAATCCTGATTACAGTTTTAGTAGTAATGGGTGCTGTGAATATGATGACAAATAACAACGTTCCTCAAAACGATAACACTAGCAATACAAATTCTGAATCAAAATCAGAAAAGAAACAAGATACTAAAAAAGAAACTAAAGCCCCTCACAAAATGAATGAAGTTGTTAAACTCGATAAACTAGAATTCAATGTGACAAATAAAGCAGTTGCTGATCAAGTGGGAAATGTACTGACTAACAAAGCAAAAGGAACATTTATTGTTTTAGATGTTACTGTTAAAAATAATGGGGATAAAGCAGTAGATATTGCAAACTCATTTTTCAAATTAGTTGGGGACGGCAAAACTTATGAAGCTGATTCTGCAGCATCAACGACTGCCAACCAAGCTGTTTCACCTGATGACCTAGGTTTCTTCGGAGATAAAATAAATCCAGACAGCACTAAAAATGGAAAAGTTGTTTTCGATGTATCAAAAGAAGTCGCAAACAAACAAAATTTAGTACTTCAAGTTCAATCTGGTGTTTTTGGAACTAAAACAGAAAAAATCAAATTAAAATAATCTCATTTTGGGCAGCTCAAAAGCTGCCCTCTTACTTTGTTTTCATACAAACACAGTCATTCAAAACCTTTATGAAAAATTAATAAATTTGTGCACTTTTTGTGGTAATACCCAAATAAAAAAGCCCATAACCACGCGGGTTATAGGCATATGTATGGAGGCGGCGGGATTTGAACCCGCGTCCAAGGATCCTGATACAAATCTTTCTACGTGTGTAGTCTATTATTCAAATTTCACATGGTGGTAGGAAATAGACAACCAACACCATGCTAGTTCGCTTAATCTCTTCTAGACAGACTTCGAACAGCAGTGCCTAGCGTATCCTACTAAAGTTGAATCACGTTAACAGCACATAGGCGATGCTGTTAGGTGATGCAGAGTGCGATTAGGCAGCTACTGCTAAATTATTGTTTGATTTGCCAGTTATTATAAACTGAGTGTGTTGATAACGAAGACAACCCTCCGACACGCTTAATAAGCTCTGGGGACCCCTGTCGAATCCAAAACGCCCCCTTAATATTAATAAACAGATTCTAATTGTAAAGAATCCGAAAGCATTCTTTATCATATCAAATAAACTTTAACTAAGCAACGAAATTGTTTACATTCTCTTAGTATTCTTAAATAAGATACGGGAAGCAGGACGTGCCTGCTTGCCCTTAATAACGGTCTTTCATTGCACGTTGGATATCGCGTTTTACTGCTTTATCTTTAAGATCTTGACGCTTATCGTATTTTTTCTTACCTCGCGCAACACCAATCAAGACTTTGCATTGTCCATGCTTGAGATACAGTTTTAATGGAATAATAGAATAGCCGATTTCACGTGTACGTGTTCCCAACTTTTGAATCTCTCTTTTGTGTAAGAGCAGTTTTCTTGGGCGCAATGGATCGTGATTAAATCGGTTGCCTTCTTCATAAGGCGCAATATGCATATTATGAACGTAAATTTCACCATTTTTCACTTGTGCGAAACTATCTTTTAAGTTGGCACTGCCGCGACGAATGGATTTAATTTCTGTACCTCTTAACACAATGCCCGCTTCAAGCGTATCCTCTATATTATAATCGTGTCTGGCTTTGCGGTTCTCCGCTAAAGTACCAGGAGATTTTTTCTTCTTCTTCGACATCGTGTTCACCTCTTGTTGAAATTATAGTAAAGAGAAGTAAGTACACAGTACTTAAATCTCTTTCTCATACATTATTTCTTTTTACGTGCTTTTTGTTTTACCTTTTTACTTTTGTAAAACGGTTTGTGATTTGTATTGTTTTGTTTATCGCGGTTACGTTGATTTTTACCTTTACGTTGTTTCTTCTTACCTTTTTTCTTATCTCCGCCAAGGTTTTTACCGCGTGTTTTTGTTTGAATTGTCGTACCGCGTGCAGGACGTTCGCTTGATTTTTTGCGTTTTGGTTCCGGCATGCCTAAGATTTGGAAATCAATCATACGTTGTTCTACATCGACATTAACGACTTTGATTTTAACAGCGTCGCCAATGCGGAAGACATTGCCTGAGCGTTCTCCAATCATAGCCATTTGACCTTCTGCGAATTGGTAATAGTCATCTGTCATATTAGACACATGCACCATACCTTCTACAGTATTCGGCAATTCTACAAACATACCGAAGTTTGCGACAGAGCTGATGATACCTTCAAACTCATCACCGATGTGTTGAAGCATAAATTCTGCTTTCTTCAATTCATCCGTGTCACGTTCAGCATCAATTGCACGACGTTCGCGATTTGAAGTGTGTTCTGCGATTTCTGGCAGTTTATCTTCCCATTTTCTTAGTTCTTTACCGCTCATTGAATCTTCTATCAAGTATTTGCGGATTAGTCGATGGACAACTAAGTCAGGATAACGACGAATTGGTGACGTAAAGTGTGTATAGTAATCCGCTGATAAACCGAAGTGGCCTAAGTTAGTATCTTCATAACGTGCCTGCTGCATAGAGCGTAACATCATAGTAGATACTACTGTTTGTTCAGGCAGACCTTTCACTTTTTCGTGAATTTCTTGAAGCGTACTTGGAGATACATCTTCGCCTGTACCTCTTACCAAAATTCCGAAGTTCGTAATGAATTCGAAGAATTGTGTTAAGCGATCTGATTTCGGCTGTTCGTGCACACGATAGATAAACGGTACTTCCATTTTGTTGAAGTGTTCCGCAACTGTTTCGTTCGCAGCTAGCATGAAGGATTCGATTAAGCGTTCACCTTCACCGCGTTCACGCATTCTCACTTCTACCGGAATACCTTCGTCATTAACGATAACTTGTGCTTCATCAATGTCAAAGTCTATTTCACCGCGGCGTTTACGCATTTGAATCAGTGTATTGCTTAATTCTTGCGCCATATCCAGCATCGGTGTCACATCTGAATATTTTGAACGTACCGCTTCATCTTTATCTGTAATAATCTGATTTACTTCATCATAAGTCATACGATGGTCAGATTGAATCACACTGTCGAAGATTTCATGTTTTACCACTTTGCCGTCTTGGTTGATTTCCATACGGCAGCTTAAGGTTAAACGGTCTACATTTGGATTCAATGAACAGATACCGTTGCTTAATCGATGCGGAATCATCGGAATAACACGATCTACTAAATAAACACTTGTACCGCGATCATATGCTTCTTTGTCTAACGCTGAGTCTTCAGTAACATAATGGCTGACATCTGCGATACTTACTGTTAATTGCGTATTGCCGTTTTTAAGCTTTTTCAGCGCAATCGCATCATCTAAGTCTTTCGCATCTGCGCCATCAATTGTGATTGTTAATTCATCACGCAAGTCTCTGCGGCCTTCTAATTCTGACGGCTGGATAGTTTCCGGTACGGCTTCTGCTTCTTTCAATACTTCATCAGGGAATTCGATTTCAATTCCATGTTGGTAAATAATCGAAAGAATATCTACACCCGGGTCGTTTTTATGCCCTAAGATTGCAGAAACATGACCTTCAGGATTATCATTGCCTTGTGCGTATTTAGAAATCTGCACTAACACTTTATGGCCTTCCACAGCACCTAAGCTTTGACCTTTTGGAATGAAAATATCTTGCATAATACGTTTGTCATCTGGGATTACAAAACCAAAATGACGGCCTTCTGTATACGTTCCGACTACTTGTGTAACGGAATGTTTTTCAATTGATTTAACTTCTCCTTCGACTTTTCCTTTGAAATCTCCGCGTGAGGGCTGCACTTCTACAATAACAGTGTCGCCATCCATGGCGCGGTTGATTTTAGTCGGAGGAATAAAGACATCTTCCATGTCTTCGTCTTCAGGTCTTAAGAAGGCAAAACCTTTTTTGTTTTGGCTTAAAGTCCCTTTGACTAAGTTGTCTTTCATTTTCTTTTGACTGCTCTTTCTTTTATAGCGGTCTGTTTTAGTGCGTTCCACAAGTCCGGATTGTTCTAGTTCAACTAACACCTTTATTAAGTCTCTGAATGAGTCGGCATTATCTAAACCTAAACGATCTTGGAAATCTGACACTGACATAGGTTCATAATCAGGTTGTTTAATGATTTCTGCTACAGATTGTTTTAAATCCATTATGCCCCCTCCTTTCTTCCTTATTTAATAGTTTATTTTTAATGATCTTATTCAGACCAATCTAGTCCTTCTAAGAAGGCATAAATATCTTCGAAAACTTGTTCTTTTTCTTTATCAATCGTAATAACGTGACCTGATTCTGCATACCATTTAATTGATTTGTCATCAGATGACGCTTCATCATAAATTACATTTGCAGATTCAGGGTTGATCATATCATCTTGTTCAGCTTGAATGACCAATAACGGGTCCATTACCTCATCAACATGATCTCTCACATCTTGAATTGTTTGCTGAAGCTCTTTTAAAGTGTCAGTTGGATGGAATGCATCCATTTCGCGATCGATTGTCGCTTCATCTTTACCTTGGTATTTCTTAAAGTTGCGTGCATATTCTAATACGCCTTCGTACATTGAGCCTTCTGTCTTGATAAACATAGGCGCACACATGGTTACAATACCCTCTACATCTCTGTTTAAGCTTAATTTCAAGGCAAAGTCGCCGCCTAAAGATAATCCAGCCACTGCGATTTCATCATATCCTTTGGATTTTAAGAAATCATATCCGTCTAACGCATCTTTAAACCAGACATGCGGACTGGATTGCAGAATTTCCTCCGGTGGTGCTGCATGGCCTTCATACTGAGGTGCATAAGATGTATAACCTTTCTTCTGCAAGAAACGTCCTAACTGACGTACATCTGATGAATTCCCAGTAAACCCATGTAATAATAATACTGCTCTATTCCCTTCTTCAAAGAAGAACGGTTCAGGCAATTTAATCTGCATGTCTTTCAACCCTTTCATCTCATTAAATATACATACTCACATACCATTATAATGAAAAAAGCCCGACTTTTACATTGTCGGACCTTACATTTACATATTAAGATAAGTAATTGCGAGCATTAACACGAAAAACACAATAGATAATACGATTGTGACACGGTTTAAGAATAAATCTACACCGCGTTGTTTCTGTTTTCCACCAAAGAGCTGTTCAGCACCGCCGCTGATTGCTCCTGAAAGTCCATTGCTTTTGCTTTCTTGGAGTAACACAACTGTAATTAAAGCGATACAGTCAATGACTAATAAAACTGTTAACAAAACATGCATGCGTTAGTCCTCCATTCATAATATACCTGACAATTATAACACGAAAAGACAGCGTATATCAAATTCAGATTCAAAAAATCAACGATTAAATGTACTTCTGCGTTTGATAGATATGATCAGCATATACAGTGCTAAGATTAATGAACCTACCAAAGTAATCCATAGCGGCAATGTCATATATAAAGACTTCACATGAATAATACTTTGCATAATCGGTCCAGCGTTCACAGCAGTAAAGAAAGTTTGTGAAATATAGACCGCAAACAAGAACCACCATAAATACGGGTGCTGATTCCAAATTGCGATTAATCCGCATAAGTAAGCCAGTAAATACATAATGCCGGTCAAGCGGTAACTGTTTAAGAAGTTGCCGACCGCATTTTTCGTTGCTTCTATTTGGTGGGAATTTAATAAATCAACAATGACACTTTTATCCAATACCACAAATATATATGTCGCATACATCATCGCTAAAAAGATTGAAGCATATGCGATTAATTTCCCTGATTTTTTTGCGCGCATCGCTTTAGTATTTTCAGTATCCACGATAAAACCAAACTCCTTAATAAATATAGAATACTCTCATTGTTTTTAATTATATCAGTTATGAAAGAGAAGTGGGAGTATTCCAAGCATCGCAAAAAAAGAAACTGTCAAAGCACTTAAGCCTTAACAGTTTCCTATTTCAATTACTGAATTAAATTTTGCGTGAACTCAATTTCAGTAAGTCTTAAATTATTTGTCTAAGTTGTAGAAAGAATGGATGCCGTCAAATTCAGCTGTTTCGTAAAGTTCGTCTTCAATACGTAACAATTGATTGTATTTAGCGATACGGTCAGTTCTTGATAATGAACCTGTTTTAATTTGACCAGCATTTGTAGCAACTGCGATGTCAGCAATTGTAGTATCTTCAGTTTCACCAGAACGGTGAGAGATAACTGCTGTGTAGTTTGCTTTTTGAGCCATTTGGATAGCGTCGAATGTTTCAGTTAAAGTACCGATTTGGTTAACTTTGATTAAGATTGAGTTACCGATACCTTTTTCGATACCTTCAGATAATTTTTTAGTGTTAGTAACGAATAAGTCGTCACCTACTAATTGAACTTTTTTACCTAAACGATCTGTAAGTTGTTTCCAACCATCCCAGTCGTCTTCGTCCATACCATCTTCGATAGTGATGATTGGGTATTTGTTAACTAATTCTTCTAAGTAGTCAACTTGTTCTGCTGAAGAACGTTTAGCGCCGCCTTCACCTTCGAATTTAGTGTAGTCGTAAACGCCGTCTGCGTAGAATTCAGAAGCAGCACAGTCAAATCCTAAGAATACGTCTTTACCTGGTTCAAGACCAGAAGTTTTGATTGCTTCTAAGATAGTGTCTACAGCATCTTCAGTACCGTGGAATTTAGGTGCGAAACCACCTTCATCACCTACTGCAGTTTCTAAGCCGCGACCTTTAAGAAGTTTAGCTAAGTTGTGGAAGATTTCAGCACCCCAGCGTAATGCTTCTTTGAATGAATCAGCACCAACAGGTAAAATCATGAATTCTTGGAATGCAATTGGCGCATCTGAGTGAGAACCACCGTTAACGATGTTCATCATAGGAACTGGTAATTGTTTACCATTGAATCCGCCTAAATATTTGTAAAGTGGTTGACCTAAGAAGTCAGCTGCAGCACGTGCAACAGCGATAGAAACACCAAGAATAGCGTTGGCACCTAATTTACCTTTGTTTTCTGTTCCGTCTAATTGAATCATCATTTTGTCGATAGATACTTGATCTAATGTTGAAAATTCGCCTTCAATAATCTCTGGAGCAATGATTTCGTTTACGTTCTCAACTGCTTTAGTAACACCTTTACCACCGTAACGGTTTTTGTCACCGTCACGTAATTCTACGGCTTCGTATTCACCTGTAGATGCACCTGATGGTACTAACGCACGACCGAATGCACCGCTTTCAGTTAATACTTCTACTTCAACTGTTGGATTTCCGCGAGAATCTAAGACTTCGCGAGCATAAACATCTGTAATAATTGGCATGTTGATAATCTCCTTTTCATAATTGCTTTCATATATATTATAACTTGTCTTGCTTAAAAAATGAATTAATTATCCGATATTGATTGTGAACAATTAATGTTTAATTAATGACTCTCCAGTCATTTCTTCAGGTTGTTTAACACCTAATAAATCAAGTAATGTCGGTGCTAAGTCGCCTAATTTACCAGTTTCGCGTAATTCAACGCCGTCTTTAGTTACGATAACAGGAACCGGGTTTGTTGTGTGTGTTGTCATTGGTTGATCATCGTCAGTTAAAACTTGGTCAGAGTTGCCGTGGTCAGCAGTAATAATTGCATTGCCGCCCATATCCAAGATTTTATCAACGACTTCTCCTAAACATTCGTCTACTGCTTCAATTGCTTTTACAGTAGGTTCTAACATACCGCTGTGTCCTACCATATCAGGGTTGGCAAAGTTCAAGATGATTAAATCTAAGTCGCCTTTATCTAATTCCCCTAATAATGCATCTTTAACTTCATATGCACTCATTTCTGGTTTTAAATCGTAAGTTGCAACTTTAGGCGAATCGATAAGGATACGACGTTCACCTTCGAACTCTTCGTTGCGTCCGCCGCTCATAAAGTAAGTAACATGAGGGTATTTTTCAGTTTCAGCAATTCTTAATTGTTTAAGATTGTTTGCTTCTGCAACTTCACCGATAGTTTGTTTTAAATCGACTTTTTCAAATACAACTTTACCATCAACTTGGTCGTTGTATTTTGTAAATGTCGCAAAGAATAAATCTTTAGGTTGGTTAACTTCAAAGCCTTTGAAATCTTTGTTTGTAAAGATTTCTGAAAGTTGTCCGGCTCTGTCAGGACGGAAGTTGAAGAATACAACTGAATCTCCGTCTTGAACACCTTCATTTTGTTCTTTGATTGAGAATGGAATAATGAATTCGTCAGTTAAACCTTCTTCGTAACTTGCTTCGATACCTTCTTCTGCTGTCGCATATTCAGGTGTATCGATGTCACGAATTGCATTGTATGCTTTTTGTTCACGTTCCCAACGTTTATCACGGTCCATTGCATAATAACGGCCTGAGATTGAAGCGAATTGGCCAATGCCGATTTCTTTGAATTTTTCTTCAGTTTCTTTGACATATTTAAATGCAGATTTTTGATCCACGTCACGTCCGTCTAAGAAACCGTGTACATAGACTTTATCAAGTCCTTGTTTTTTAGCTAATTCTAAGATTGCAAATAAGTGTGTATAGTGACTGTGTACACCGCCGTCAGAAAGCAATCCGAATACGTGCAATGCTGAATTGTTCGCTTTAACATGTTCAATTGCTTCGTTAAGCACTTCATTTTCAAAGAAGTCGCCGTCTTCAATTGATTTGTTAATGCGTGTTAAACTTTGGTAAACAATACGTCCAGCACCGATATTCATGTGACCTACTTCTGAGTTACCCATTTGACCAGCAGGAAGACCTACTTCTAAGCCGCTGGCTTCAATTTGAGTTGTAGGATATTTTTCATAATAACGGTCGAAGTTTGGTTTATACGCTTGTTTAACTGCGTTACCATGTACATCTTCTCTATTTGCAAAACCATCTAAGATGATTAATGCTGTTGGTTGTTTCGCCATATTATTTAGCACCTTCTAATAATTTTACATAGTCTTCAACTTTTAATGAAGCACCGCCGACTAAAGCGCCGTCGATATCTGATTCAGCCATATATTCTGCAATGTTGTTAGGTTTAACACTGCCGCCGTATTGGATGCGTACTGCATCTGCTACGTCTTGGCTAGCAAGTTCTGCTACAGTTTTGCGGATGAATGCACTCATTTCGTTTGCATCTTTCGCTGTAGATGATTTACCAGTACCGATTGCCCAGATTGGTTCATAAGCAATAACAACTTGTTTCAATTGATCATCTGATAAACCTTCAACTGCTTTTTTAACTTGTTCAGCTACAACTGATTCAGCTTTACCGCCTTCACGTTGTTCAAGTGTTTCACCTACACAAATGATAGGTGTCATACCATGGTTGAATACTGCGTGTGCTTTTTTATTTACATCTTCGTCAGTTTCAAAGAATAATTCACGGCGTTCTGAGTGACCGATAATCACATATTCAACACCTAAATCAGCTAATGCTACTGGAGAAGTTTCTCCTGTGAAAGCACCGCTGTCTTCGAAATAAGTGTTTTCTGCACCGATTTTCAAACCTTCAGCTTTGCCGTCTTTAACAGCTGTAGTTAAGGCATCTAATTGAATTGTAGGTGCACAAATCACAGCTTCAACTTTGCTTGTATCAGGCAACTGAGGTAAAGCATTTACGAAATCTTTAGCCTCTTGCACTGTTTTATTCATTTTCCAGTTACCTGCAATAATTGGTTTTCTCATTATAAAACGCTCCTTGAAATTATATTAATATGTTACAGCTTATTTATCGCTAATTGATGCAATACCTGGTAATTCTTTACCCTCAAGATATTCTAATGATGCACCGCCGCCAGTAGAAATATGCGTGAAGTCTTTTTCGAATCCAAGCATCATTGCTGCAGCTGCTGAGTCGCCGCCGCCGATAATAGTTGTAGCGTCTTTTAGTTCTGCAATTGCTTCACATACACCGATTGTACCTTGTGCGTAGTTTTCAAATTCGAATACACCCATAGGTCCGTTCCATACTACAGTATGCGCACCTTCTAATTCTTTTTTGAATAACTCAACAGTTTTAGGTCCGATATCTAAAGCTTCTTGATCTTCAGGAATTTCATCGATACCTACAACAGTATATGGTGAATCGTTAGAGAATTCTTTTGTTACTTTACCGTCAACTGGTAATACAATTTTACCGCCGGCACGTTCTAATAAGTCTTTAGCGAAGTCGACTTTGTCTGCTTCTAATAAAGATTTACCGATTTCGTAACCTTGTGCTTTAAGGAATGTGTATGCCATACCGCCGCCGATTAAGACTTTATCAGCAACATTCAATAAGTTTTCAATTACACCGATTTTATCTGAAACTTTAGCTCCGCCTAAGATAGCGACAACTGGTTTGTCAGGGTTGTTGACAACACCGCCGATAAATTTGATTTCTTTTTCCATCAAATCTCCAGCAGCACTTTCTAAGTTAGAAGCAATACCTACGTTTGAAGCGTGTGAACGGTGCGCAGTACCAAATGCGTCATTTACGAATACATCGCCTAATGAAGCCCAGTATTTACCTAATTCAGGATCGTTTTTAGATTCTTTTTTACCGTCTAAATCTTCGAAACGTGTATTTTCAACTAAAAGCACATCGCCTTCATTTAATGCAGCGATTGCGTCTTCTAATTCTTTACCGCGTGTTTGCGGAACAAATTTAACATCTTTGCCTAATTTTTCGCTTAAACGAACTGCTACAGGTTTAAGTGTTAATTTTTCTTTATCGCTTTCTTCTTTAACTTTGCCTAAGTGAGAGAATAAAACTAATTTTCCGCCTTGTTCAAGAATATACTCAATAGTTGGTAATGCTTGAACGATACGGTTATCGTTTGTAATTTCTCCATCTTTTAAAGGTACGTTAAAATCTGCACGTTCTAAAACGACTTTACCTTTTAAATCTAAATCAGATACATGTTTTTTTGCCATCAAAACTTCCTCCTTTGGATAAAAGCACGAATATATAAAATGTCTGTAATTTGAGGTTAGCATATGGGCACAAATATTGCAGATATATTAACAGAATCCAATGAAAAATTTCATCTTTCTGAAAATATTAACTCTAATAACCATGTACTTAATGAAAATAAGCGGAGAAGCGTATGTGCCTCCCCGCTTACTCATAAGCTGGTCATTGAATTTCAACAACACATTACCGCTTGTTAAATTCAGACCTTATTTCATATCAGTGTTGATCAATTATTTTACGTCTTTGATAAGGTATTCTAAAGTACGTACTAATTGTGCAGTGTAAGACATTTCGTTATCGTACCAAGCTGCAACTTTAACTAATTGACGACCAGATACAGTCATTACACGAGTTTGAGTTGCGTCGAATAATGAACCGAATGTCATACCAACTACGTCAGAAGATACGATTTCGTCTTCAGTGTAACCGAATGATTCGTTTGAAGCTGCTTTCATAGCTGCGTTGATGTCTTCTACTGTAGCGTCTTTGTCTAATACAACAGTTAATTCAGTTAATGAACCAGTTGCTACAGGAACACGTTGAGCGCCACCGTCTAATTTTCCGTCGATTTCAGGAATTACTTTACCGATTGCTTTAGCAGCACCAGTTGAGTTTGGAACGATGTTTTGAGCTGCTGCACGTGCACGACGTTTGTCGCCTTTTCTGTGTGGACCGTCTTGAGTATTTTGGTCACCAGTGTAAGCGTGGATAGTAGTCATGAAACCTTCTACTAAACCGAAGCTGTCATTTAAAACTTTTGCTACTGGAGCAAGTGAGTTTGTAGTACATGAAGCACCTGAAACGATTGTGTCGTTGCTGTCTAAAGTTTGGTTGTTTACGTTGTAAACGATTGTTTTAAGATCACCAGTTGCTGGTGCAGAGATTAATACTTTTTTAGCACCTGCATCGATGTGAGCTTGTGCTTTTTCTTTGCTAGTATAGAATCCAGTACATTCTAATACTACGTCGATTCCTAAATCTTTCCAAGGTAATTTGCTTGCATCTGGTTGTTCGAATGATTTAACTTCTTTACCATTCACGCGGAATCCGCCATCTACAACTTCAACTTCTTCAGTGAAACGTCCTTGCATAGTATCATATTTTAATAAGTGTGCTAACATTTCATCGTCTGTTAAGTCGTTTACTGCTACTACGTCGATACCTTCAACATCTTGAATTCTTCTGAATGCTAAACGACCGATTCTACCAAAACCATTAATTGCTACTTTTACTGCCATTATTATGGCCTCCTTTAAAAGATATTGTTAAAAAGTGAAATCACTTTTTTAAACTAAATTCATTGTGATTGAACAATATTTCTTGCTGCACCTTCATCTGTAATTAAGATGGTGTTTTTAGGAGCAATGGAAAGATATGCTCTGATTGCATCTCCTTTTGAAGCTCCGCCCGCTACAGCAAAAATATATTCTTTTGATACTAAATCTTCCATTTGAAGTCCTATCGTTTTCACTTTGTGTACGATATTGCCTTCATTATCGAAATAATATCCAAACGCTTCTCCTGCTGCATTGTGATGATGAAGCTTTTCAATCACACTTTTTGACGAATGGCGTCTGTTTGCCATTTTCAGCGCATCACCAATGCCGTGAACCGTTATATTGGATTGTTTGATTAAATCTAATGTGTTGCGAACTGATGGCTCTTGCAGCAACATCTCATATGTGGATTCGCTGACATTGTCAGGAACATAGAGTGTTGTATAATCGCCGCCTGTTTGTTGTGCCATGCTTGCTGCGATGGTATTTGCCTGATAAACTACGTTTTCTCCTAGTCCCCCTCTTGCTGGGACATAGAAAGTTTTAAACGGCAGTATATGCATTGATTCGCTCACAGCAGCCATTGTAGAGCCGCCAGTGATAGATACGATAGCATCATTATAAAATGTACGTTCTAACAATTGTCCTGCTTGACTGCCCATTTCTTTCTTTACAGCACTATCCATATCTGTATCACCCGGTACAACAAAAACGTTCTTAATTTGATAACGTTCTTTTACCAACTGTGCCAAATGATACCCATCAGAATACATATCGAAATAAGATTCCAACTCTTCAATCAAAGCATCGCCTTCAGCAGTCAATTCCATGCCTGTCGGTTTTACTTTGATGAGTTCTTGCTTTTTCAAAGTGTTTGTTTCTGATCTCAATACACGCTCAGTCAAATTCATAAACTCGCTTAAACTTCTTCTTCCGACTGGCTGGTGCATCTTGATAGTAGTGAGTATAGTAAATCTTCGGTACATTTTTTCGACAAGCTCAGGAATCAATTTCTGTTGGACTTTAAGCAAGTCTTCCACTACTATTTCCTCCTCTTTTTCTTTAAGGGTCAGCATGCAACCACACTTTGACGTTTTTAGTCCCAGGTGGGACAAAAAAATAACATCTCTTACAATTGTCATAATACTATCATCTGATATAAAAAGCAAGCTTTAAGATTTACTAAGGTGAGTTGTTCGATACATTATTGCAAGCAACACTACTACCTTACCTATATTATACCCTTTTCACCAAAGAAAAATCATCTGAAAACCTCATTTCTTTTAAATATATTTTCTGAAGCTTCTCTATTATAATGAGGTTAACAAAGGAGGGTATCTGATCGACTCATAATAATGATGATAAACCAGAAGTCATTGATCCTGATGATCCAAGATACAAAGATGATTCCTATTTTAACCGCAGTCCAGAAGAACAACAGCGTTCACGCTTTGAAAACGACAGAAAGATAAAATACTACTCCTTCGGCTGCACTCCATTTGGATGCGGATGCCTTCCAGCAGTCGCTGTCATCGCATTAATTATCACTTGGCTCATCAGCCTTATGTCTTAAATCAACTTATTTTAAATATTAAGGCAATCAAGTCAAAGCTTGGTTGCTTTTTCTGATATATATCACATACCCGCTTCATGTCTTTCATTAATCATTACAAATATTTTCTGCCATAAAAAAGGCAGGAAACATCAGCTTCCTGCCTTATCATTAACTATTTAAAATTTTATTAATCATCAGAGCTGCTTTGGCTCGATTGACTTGAACTTGATGATTGATTTGATCGAGAACTTTGCTGCGGTGCAGATGGTTTAGGCTGTGAGCTTTGAGATTCGTTTACTGGTTTTGACTGCTGTTCTTGCCCTGGCCTGGGTTGTTGAGAGGATTGGCTGCTGCGTTGGCTTTGTTCTTGTTTTGCTTGTTCTTGTGCACGTTCTCTCTGTTGTGCAGCTTCTTCTCTTTGTTTTTGAGCTTGTTCTTGCGCTTGCTTTTGCGCTTCTTCTTGTCGTTTTTGTTGTGCTTCTTGCTGTGCTTTTTGTTTTTCAGCTGCTTCTTTGCTGGCTTGTTCTCTTTGTTTTTGTGCTGCTTCTTGTGCTTTTTTCTGCTTTTCATCTTGTTGTTTATCAGCTTGTTTTTGTGCCGCAGCATTTTGACGCGCTTGTTCTTGTTGACGCTGTTGCTCGCGTTGTGCATTGATTTCATTTTGACGCTGCTGTTCTGCAGCCTGCTGATTCGCAATTTCTTGCTGTCTTTGTTCTTCTAACTCTTGTTCGCGCTTTTGCTTTTCTTCTTCTTTCTTTTTCTTCTCAGCACGTTCTTTTTTCTCTTGTTTCTCTTTCTTTTGCTGCTGACTATAGCGTTCGCTGCTTTTTTTGTTATTATCTACAAAAGCAAATGTAGCAAATGCTAAACCAAACAATAATATTATGACGATGATAGAACTCACTATCTTTGCGAGTCTACTCATTTTATTGTTAGACATGCGCTCTCCTCTTTTCAGTCTCATTTCTTTTTCTCATATAAGTACAAGTGTGTTTTCTCACGATATTATCTATTACCCGTTTCTTGATAACTTCACTATTATTTCTTCGTTGTATTCATTTATTTATCATAACATTTTCACACAAGGGATACATCATTTTAGTTAGCAAACAATTGATTTTATATATATTGAGAATATTCGCAAGTTGAAGGAATGAAATAGTAAAATCCAATACAAGTGATTAATGACAGTAAGATTGTTATAATAACATCATCAATCAATGGAAGAAGACAAAAATAATGGACCTATACGCTGCTCGCATAGGCCCAAAACTAAAGGGAGTCAAAATTTCACCTTCGCATGTATATTATGGGGTATACTATTTTTAATTAAGAGATGTTTAATTAATTCCGAAGGTACTTCTATTATAACTTTTCTAAAAGTGATTTAAACGAGATTATTTAGATTATCTTGACATATTAATGACTAAATATTGAATAATCATTGAATGTTTAGAATTTCTACAATCTGAACATCCGTTGTTATAATTGATAATGATTACTATTAATGAGGTGAAAGGTAATGAAGCAGTTTCTAATTACAGGCGGTACAGGTTTGGTAGGCAGTCATTTAGTTGATGCCATACACAACACAGACTCCCACATTACGATTTTGACACGTCAAGATCGTCAGAACTTAGATGAGAAAATCACCTATATTAACTGGAACAAAGAAGGTTGGGAAGATAAAGTCCCTGATCATATTGATATCGTAATCAATTTAGCAGGTGCAACTTTAAATAAAAAATGGACAGATGAATATAAACAAACCTTAATGCTAAGCCGTATTCAAGCAACACAAGCGCTTTATGAACTGTTTGAGCATAAAGGAAAATTCCCGGAAATTTTATTTAATGCAAGTGCAGTCGGTTACTACAGACCTGATGTTCACCGCACTTATACCGAATTATCAAAGTGCGACCCGCATGATTTCCTATCAGATATTACCTATCAATGGGAACGTTTTGCACGTAAATTCGAACAACATCAAACACGTGTTATTATCGGCCGTTTCGGAATGGTGCTGTCAGATGAAGGCGGCGCGCTTCCGATGATGGAATTGCCTTATCGTTTTTATGCAGGCGGTAAACTCGGCACTGGTTTCCAATGGTATTCATGGATCCACATCACAGATTTAACACGTGCCATTTTATTCTTAATCAATAAAGACGAAGCTTCTGGTGTATTTAATATGACAACACCTGTCGCAGAACGTCAAAACTTATTCGGCTATACCCTTGCACGCGCAATGCATAAACCGCACGAAACATGGGTACCGAGCGCATTATTGCGTCTAGTATTAGGCCAAAGAGCAACCATTATATTAGATACGCAAAAAGCGATTCCTAACCGTTTAGACGCATATGGTTTCCAATTCGCCTACCCTAACTTGAAATCAGCTTTAGATAGTTTAGTTCATGAGTAAAAAGAGATATAATAGATTTGAATTGTGAGCGTTTATTTAACAAGCAGCACTCACTTAAACAAACTAAAAGCAAGATTGTTTTTGAATGAAGGTGGATCAATGGATAAGAGTAGTATGGTAACACGAATATTACTTATGATTGCTGCGATACTGTTAATCTGTATCGGCAGCTTCTCAATGACACGCGCCATCCCTTCATTGTATATTGCATGTCTCTATCTGGTTAGCGGCATCATTTTACTGGGATGGACAGTCTACAATTTCGTTATGTATCAAAAGCAAAATAAGAAAGACACAAAAAAGTTCCGGAGCAATAATGCCGGAACTTTCTTTATGCTTGAACATCTTATTTTTCAGGTTGCATAACTTCGTCGATTAAGCCGTATTCTTTCGCTTCATCTGCTGTTAAGAAGTTATCGCGATCAGTATCTTTTTCGATTTGTTCGATAGATTGACCTGTGCGTTCAGATAAGATTTTGTTTAATTTAGCACGTGTTTTTAAGATGTGTGTAGCAGCAATTTCGATTTCAGTTGCTTGACCTTGTGCACCGCCAAGTGGTTGGTGAATCATTACTTCAGCGTTCGGTAAAGCAAAGCGTTTGCCTTTCGCACCTGCAGCAAGCAAGAATGAACCCATTGATGCTGCCATACCAATGCAGATTGTTTGTACATCAGGTTTAATGTGTTGGATTGTATCATAAATAGCGAAACCAGCTGTTACACTGCCGCCTGGTGAATTGATATAAAGATAAATATCTTTTTCAGCATCTTGTGCTTGTAAGAATAACAATTGTGATACGATTGAGTTTGCTACGTTATCATCAATTGCTGAACCTAACATAATAATACGGTCTTTCAACAATCTTGAGTAAATGTCATAAGCACGTTCGCCGCGATTTGTTGTTTCAATTACTGTAGGAATTAAATTCATTCTATTTCCTCCTTGTACTTTTAATGAATTATCCTTATTTTAACTCAAAAGTCAAAAATGGTCAAAAATAAAACTCATACTTCTTAAATTGACTATATTGACCACTCTATCCGATAAAGGTACACTATTAATTGCATGCTAATATTTACCCCTCGTAGTGTAATGGATAACACGTAAGATTCCGGTTCTTGAAATAGGGGTTCGATTCCCTTCGAGGGGGTAATTTTAAGCCTTTAAACACTTTGTTTAAGGGCTTTTCTTTTGTCTGTTGGAAAAATACAATATTAAACGCCAAGCTGAAGCACCTGTTTCCTTCTTGTTTTCGCTTATTTATTTTGATTTTCCTATTAACTGACCCCAATGTCTTTTAAATTTTCAAAAAAATTCTCTTTTCTAATATTTGGAAATATGTTAAAGTTTATATGTTTGATAGAAATTTATCTACATAAATTGTCAGAAATTTTTGTAAATAGAGAAAGATTTGCAACACCAGGAGGTTAATATGAAAAAAGTAATACTAGTATCAGGTTTAATGCTCTTCTCATTATTCTTTGGGGCAGGCAACTTGATCTTCCCGCCTATGCTCGGTTATACCGCGCAAAGCAATATGTGGACTGGCATGACAGGCTTTGCGATAACAGGTATTTTAATGCCTTTTATCACAGTGATTGTCATTGCCTATTATGATGGAGGCGTTGAATTTATCGGGAACCGTGTCCATCCAAAATTCGGGTTTATATTTGCTGTATGTATATATTTATCAATCGGAGCACTTTACGGTATTCCACGTGCCGCAAACGTAGCTTACGAAATCGGGGCGAAATCTATTATCCCTATCCATAATACATGGACACTAGTTGGATTCTCATTGGTTTTCTTTATCGTTGTAGGACTTATTGCTTTATATCCAACTAAAATGGTCGATAATTTAGGTAAAATTTTAACACCCGCACTTTTAATCATTATCGGGGCATTATGTATCGGGGCGATTGTTAATCCAGAAGGTCCAGTAGGACAACCGCACGGAAAATATGAAAAAGCACCTTTCGTTTCTGGTATTTTAGAAGGTTATTACACAATGGACTTAGTTGCTGCATTGGCATTCTCAGTCGTTATTGTACAAAGTTTTAAACTTGCTGGCTTAACTGACAGCAAAAAGATTGTTAAGAATGTGATTCTATCAGGATTAATATCAGCTGTATTATTAACAGTAATCTACTTTTCATTGGCTTACTTAGGAATTACCACGAGCAAGCCAGGCTTTGAAAACGGCGCAAGCATCTTAACATACAATTCAGTCCGCTTGTTCGGTGCGTTCGGAAACATCTTATTCGGTATGATTGTCATCTTAGCTTGTTTAACAACATGTATTGGTTTAGTGAACGCAAGTGCCGCTTTCGGTATGAAGAAGTTCCCTAAAATTTCGTATAAAACATATGTCGTTTCATTTGCGTTAGTCGGTTTCTTAATATCTATTCTTGGACTGGATATGATATTACAAATCGCAGTACCTTTACTGACATTTATTTATCCGATTTCAATTGTGTTAGTGTTGATTTCACTCTTCGCAATTGCTATTCCGACACACTTGAAAGTGGCTTATATCTTACCAACCATTTCAACATTGGTCATTTCAGTTCTTGAAATCTTCAACACATTTAAACTTATCAAACCTTTAAATGCGGTTTACCAAAAATTACCTTTATCTGACTTAGGTCTTGCTTGGTTATTCCCATTTATCGCTTTAACAATGATTGGTATGATCATCGACTTTATACGTAATAAGAAACAGACACAATCAAGCACAACCGCATCGTAATACACTAAAGCCTTTCCTTTTCATTAGGGAAAGGTCTTTTTTATGATTTAGCACCTTACTATTGTCACAATATTTCAATATCAACCCTTTCTATTTAATTCTCGATTAAATGTGTTAAAATTAACAATGCAATTTAAAGGTGAAAACAAAGGCCGGATGAAATCAGACCTTTTTTCACTGTTTTAAACATTTTGATTCATTGATTTACAAATTTCTAATGGCATGATGATGTCATTTTTTATTTGTCTGTTTATATATTAAACCCCTATCAACTATTTAATCTATTCAAAGAAAGGGAGGTTTATCTTGAAACAACAATCATTTAATTACAACTTGATTACCACAGTCTTCTTTATCTCTGGTATTGCTGTGATGTGCAGTTTGTATTCTGCGATTCCGCTCATGCCGATTATGGGCGAAGAATTGCATTTGACTGAAAGTGCAACAACTTTAATCGGCGTTGTCTTTTCAGTTTCCTATTCTGTCAGCTGTATGTTTTACGGCATTATTGCAGATAAATTCGGAAAGAAAAAAGTCATACTCGTCGGCTTAGCCTTGCTGACATTGACCACATTAGCGATTGGCTTTATCCACAGCTTCGCTTTATTATTGATTGTACGTGTTATTCAAGGTATTGCGGCCGCTAGTTTCTCTCCGGTCTCATTAACATATGTAACAGAAGTATTCCCGATTACTAAGCGTGTTACAGCAATCAGCTTTATCAGTACAAGTTTTATGCTTTCAGGAGTTTTAGGACAAAACTTGAGTGATATTATCGCTGCGCATACAAGTTGGCGTGTGGTTTACTTTATTCTGACAATCGTCTATCTCTTGCTTATCTTATGGATTTATAAATCCATTCCTAAAAGTCCTTATCACATGCCTGATACGAAGTTTTCAGTGTTCTTTAAAAATATGCGTCACATCTTTGACTATAAAGGCATTGTATTATGCTTCTTCGTATCACTGACAATCTTAACTTCATTTGTTTCTATGTATACACTCTTAAATGAATATCTGACTTCAAATCCGATTAATGCAGACTTAACAACGATTTCTACTGTTAAACTGTTTGGACTTATCGGTATGCTGCTGGCATTATTTGCCGGACGTCTCAGTGATCATCTAGGTGTTAAACGTATTATCTTAATCGCTTTGCTTACAGCAGGCATCTCTATGATATTCATGGGTCTGACACACAATATCTTGATTATCACTATCTTCAGCGTCATCTTTGTTGCAGGTATCGCATTTGTCATCCCTTCTGTGATTTCACAAATCGGCTTGCTTACAGTGAAAGATAAAGGTTTCTACTTATCTATCAATACCTTTATGTTATTTATCGGTACAGCGATTGCACCGGTACTTTCTATGCAGCTGATGAGTCACTTGCATTCATTTAAAATGATGTTTATCTTATTATCGCTGGTTAACTTTATCGGCTTCCTTATTGCACTGTGGATTCCGAATAAAAGTGTAACAGAATAGTTGTAAGGCCCCATAAAATACTAAAAGAAGACTGCACTTTCCTGATTGTTTTTCAAGGAAGTGCAGTCTTCTTTTTATGGTTTACATTTCAATATGTTCGCCGCTTCTGATTTTATCTGCTAATTCATTTAATTTACGCAAACGATGATTCACACCTGATTTTGAAATAGTACCTGTCGACACCATTTCACCTAACTCTTTTAAAGATACATCTTGATTCTCTACACGCAGCTTTGCAATTTCTCTTAAGCGGTCAGGCAGATTCTCAATACCGATTTCTTGATCAATCAATTGAATACTTTCCACTTGTTTCATTGCAGCACTGACAGTTTTGTTCAGGTTAGCTGTTTCGCAATTCACTAAACGGTTCACTGAATTACGCATATCTCTGACAATACGTACATCTTCAAACTTCAGCATTGCTTGATAACCGCCGATTAAACTTAGGAAATCAGAAATCTTTTCCGCTTCCTTCAAATAAACGATATTGCCCTTTTTACGTTCAAGATGCTTTGCATTCAATTCATACTCATTCATCAACGCTGTTAAGCCTTCTGAATGACTCTCATACAGCGAAAATATCTCCAAATGATATGATGACGTTTCCGGATTATTGACAGAGCCGCCTGCTAAAAAGGCACCTCTTAAATAACTGCGTTTCATTTCATCATCACGTATCATGTCCAAATCTATCGCATGCGTAAATACGCCATCTTTTAAAATACCTAATTCATGCAGAATTTCGCGAGATTTCACTTTCGTTCTGCAAATATAGATATTATTTTTCTTCAATTTCATTTTCTTTCTAACAAGAATCTCTACTTCAATATTAAATACTTTCTTAATCAAAGAGTAGATACGTCTGGCTGTTGTCGCATTTTCAGTTTGCACATTGATGACAAATTGCTGGTTCGACAAACTGAGCGCACCATTCATCCGTATCAATGCACTTAATTCAGCGCGCGCATTTTTATCATCGACATCTATTCTTGTCAATTCATTTTTCATGTCTGATGCAAAGCTCATGCCGTGCCATTCCTTTCGTTATTTTTTTCTTTGTTTTGGATTAAATTGGATTGTACTTGTTAAATCAAGTGCAAGTTCATAAATCATACGTGATAAACGTGTCGTATTATGACGGACTCGATTTTTATCTGAGATATGCACAAGGTCATCTGCTGTTAACGGTACAATACCAGCCGCTTCTATCTCTTCTTTATGATACTTTACCGGCTCTGCATGCTCTTTACGATAGTTCTCTAAAATTTCCTTGCTGTAGTCATGATTGATACAGCAAATCACGTAATCAATAAACTTGGTATCCATATGTCTATGAATGGCATTTACATGATCCATCACATCAAAATGATCTGTTTCCCCATGCTGTGTCATCACATTAGACACATAGACTTTAGGTGCCAAGCTTTCTACAATCGCTTGACCGATGCCTGGGACACACAAGTTTGAAAGCACACTAGTATAAAGCGAACCCGGTCCTAAGACTATTAAATCCGCCTCTTCTAACGCTTCTACCGCTTCTTCCATAGGCTGCACATCTGCCGGTTCGATAAAGACCCTTTTAATCGGTTTTTCGCGTTTTGGTATATTAGATTCGCCATAAACAATTTCGCCATCATCCATTTCTGCATTCAAACGAATACTGGAGTTGGTTGAGGGAATCACACGGCCCTTAATATTTAAAATTTTACTCAGTTCTTTCACTGCATGACCAAAGTCGTCCATAATGTTCGTCAACGCTGCAATCAGGAGATTGCCGACAGAATGGCCTTCTACTTGATTCTCTTTAAAACGATATTGGAATAGCTCCTTTAACGTCGGTTCCGTATCGCTTAATGCTGCGATAACATTTCGGATATCGCCTGGTGCCGGGATATCCATTTCACTTCTGATTTTGCCTGTACTTCCGCCATCATCCGCAACAGTCACGATTGCAGTGATATCTATCGGAAAATCTTTTAAACCACGAGCAAGGACAGATAAACCTGTGCCTCCCCCGATTAATACGATTTTAAGCTTTTTCATTTTTCTCGCCACTTTCGATATGTGCATCTCTATGATGAACGTAAACATTATAGTCGTAACTGTCGTTCAAGTCTTCAGCCAATCTTTTTGCTAAAGCTACAGAACGGTGCTGTCCTCCGGTACAACCGATAGCGATAACTAACTGCGTCTTACCTTCTTTCTTATAACCTGGAATCATAAATTTCAATAAGTCTAATAATTTATCGTAGAAAATAGCAGTCTCTTGCCATTTCATCACATATTGATACACTGGATCATCATTTCCTGTTAATGGACGCAGTGATTTCACATAGAAAGGATTCGGTAAGAAGCGCACATCAAAAACTAAGTCCGCATCTTGTTGAATACCATGTTTAAAGCCGAAGCTTGTAACACTGATACTAAATGTTTCGATATCATCTCTGTTAAAGAGTTTATTTATTTTTGCACGTAATTCTTTTGGTTTTAATTCTGTAGTATCTATGACAAAGTTTGCGAAACTGCGAATTTCAGACAATGATTGACGTTCTTCTCTGATAGAATCAATCAATGAATTCTGACCGTTGTCGCTTAATGGATGCGCACGGCGTGTTTCTTTATATCTTGAAATCAATTTAGATTCGCTGGCTTCTACAAACATAACGTCAACAATAATTTTATTCTTGCTGCGCAGTAAATCCACTTCTTTTACTAAGGATTTGAAAAATTCGCGTCCGCGTAAATCAATTGCGATTGCGACTTTTTGCAATGATGGTGTTCCTTGTTCCATCAATTCAACAAATTTCGGCAGTAAAATCGGAGGTAAATTGTCTACACAAAAATACCCTAAATCTTCTAAACTTTGAAGTACTACAGACTTACCCGCTCCTGACATACCCGTAACCACTAATAATTCACTCTTATTTACGACTTCATTTTCTTCATGTTGCATGACGACACCATCCTGTATTTAAATTCGCTCATAATATCCTTATCATAACAATAGTATCATATTCATTTCTATGTTGGACATTAATACCGTATATTATGAAAAAAGGTTTGAATATATGCATGCAACCTAAACGCTGCATGCACTACTCAAACCTTGTTTGTGTTTTGCTTATGCTTCTTCTGTTTCAGCTTCTAATTTGTCTTTAATACCTTCAATATAAGATTGCGCATTTTGAGCCGCAATACTTCCATCGCCAGTTGCTGTAACGATTTGTCTTAAACCTTTTTCGCGCACATCGCCTGCCGCAAAGACACCCGGCACTTTAGTTTCCATTTCATCGTTTGTCACGATGTAGCCTGCGTCGTTTGTGATACCTAAATCAACGATAGGTGCTGTTAAAGGTTTCATACCGATATATACGAATACACCATCTGCATCTAATGTTTCTTCTTTACCGTCTTTAGTAGATTGTAAAGTTACTGAACCGACTTTGCCGTCTTTTTCATTAATAGATGCTAATGTGTGATCCCAAATGAAGTGCATTTTTTCGTTTTTGAATGCACGATCTTGCAAGATTTTTTGTGCACGTAATTGGTCTCTGCGGTGAACTACTGTTACGCTGTCTGCGAATTTAGTCAAGAATGTACCTTCTTCGACTGCAGAGTCTCCGCCGCCGATTACGAATAAGTTTTTGCCTTTAAAGAACGCGCCGTCACAAACTGCACAGTAACTTACACCGCGACCGCCGAGTTCTTCTTCGCCAGGCACACCGATTTTCTTGTATTCTGCACCTGTCGCAATAATTACTGCGTAGGCTGTTACTGATTTATTGCCGTAAAAGACTTCTTTGATATCGCCTTTATCTTCGATGGATTTAATATCACCATATTGATATACTGCACCGAATTTTTGCGCATGATCAAACATTTTTGTTGATAAATCCGGACCAGAAATCGATTCGAATCCTGGGAAGTTTTCTACATCTTCTGTATTCGCCATTTGTCCGCCGGGCACACCGCGTTCAATCATTACAGTTTTTAAGTTCGCACGAGAAGCATATACAGCTGCAGTCATTCCTGCTGGACCTGCGCCGATAATTACAACATCATATTCAGCTTGTTGTTTCGCCATTCTTATAGCCTCCTAGTCTTTAATCAACAGTTATTATATTATACTGTGTCCTTGAAATATACTTTTATGCTCAAATTGTAAAATATACTAATTTCACTTGTACATTATTTAAACTTCTAGAAGAATGTTAATCGATTTATTCAAACGATAAAGCGTTACCCCAAACCATTCTGCAACTTGCTTTTTGGTATAAGGATGCTCTAAAGATTTGAAGTATAAATACACGAGCGCTGCAGTATATCCTTCCACATGGTCTAAATCATAGCCATGTTCGATAATCCCTTCAGCGCGATCGATCCAATTTAAAAATAAAGGTTTTAAAAACTTTAATTCTTCATTCTCATATAAGGCTAACATGCCTCGGTGAATAAAGCCTAATTTTATCAACTTCAAATCTTTAATCAAATAGGTAAGATAGAGCTTTTCGTACTCTCCCATACCTTCTAGTACAGACCAGATTTCTTCTGTAATGAGCAGTTCTTTCTCATTCACTTGATCTAATAAGAAAATACCATACAGTCTTTCATGGTTATCTTCACTCATCAGCAATGGCAAGATATTCGTTTTGAAGTAACCGTTCTTTTCAGACATCAGCCACGGCGGATATCCTGGATTGCCTTGTGTAATATCTTCTAGTTTCTTCCAAAACTCATGGCTTCGTTCTTGATTTCCCAGGAAATAAAAATTATAGCTGAGCGCATGAAACAACTGCAACGAAATAAACTTTCCTTTTCGATACAGCGGATAAAGCAACTTTTGCGAAGCTTGATACTTCTTCAAATAGCTCAGCACAATGCCTAGTTTGAAACTTTCATCATCATTCATGGGTACAACTTTTGATAAAGACTCTAAATATGTCGGATAAGCCTCATCTTTCGTATTATATAAAAGCAATGTATAGTGGCATAAAGCATGCACGTCTGTCTGATTTTCTTTCAGCAATTGTTTCAGCATCTCTCTCGCAGAATCGTAATTGCCGAGATATAAATAAATCATCGCTAATAAATTACGCGTACCATGATGTGTCTGCACATCCATATCTTGGTTCGTAATGTAATCGCGGGCATCTTCTAATCTGCCTCTCGCAAAGAGGTGTTGGAAGATAAGTTGTACCGCAAAGACTTTGCTTTCTTGTTCAAGTTTGTCCAAGTCATCATACACGACTTCAAACATTTCTTCTAATTCTTTTCGATACGCCTCATCATTTGAAATAATAACGTAATTGATACCGAAACAAAATGCTTTGTTCGGGTCGTTTAATTGAATAAACAGCTGGCTTAATTGGTAGAAAGCATCCGCAGTATGTGCATCTTTCGCAATAAAATCAAAATAATGATCAATGACTTGTTTGCCTTGGCCCATTTCAGTCAGTGCTGTTGTATAGTCTTTCAATGCTTCAAAGTCAGAAGGTGACAATTCAAGGACTTTTCTATAATGTTCTGCAGCTTTATGGTAATCACGATGTTTTAATTTCGAGTCAGCCAGCTTTTTGAAGAAAGACGCATCTTGCGTCATAGGTATTACGTTTTTATGCGGTTCTTGTACCATGGATTGCCCCTCCTTTCTCATTATTTTCTAATCTGCATCGGATTGCCGTAGGCAAGTGCACCATCAGGCACATCTTTGTTTACGACTGTACCTGCACCGATACGCACATGATCTCCGATTGTTACGCCAGGCAAAATTGTCACATTGGCACCTACTAATGTGTGGTTGCCGATATTCACTTTTCCTACACGCCATTCTGTCACTAAAAATTCGTGTGTCAATATTGTTGTATTATACCCTATCACACAATTATCTCCAATACGAATTAAATGCGGATAAATCACATCCGGCATAACTTTATACGCAAAAGCTGTATGTTTGCCGACTTGCATGCCTAAACAAGCACGGTAAATCCATCGTTTTAATCTCAACGATGGCATGAACCGTGCTAATTCAATGAATAAAGTTTGTTTAAACAGCTTTGTGAATTTAATGAAATGATACATTCTCCATAATGGATTGATATGTGTCGCTTTATCTTCAACTTTTTGATAACGCCTCATTGAATCCCCTCTTTATTTCGGCCATGAAAGATCGCCGGCATCTTTGAATTTCGGCTGTTGGCTTTTATATCTGCGGTAAATAATCATCACTACGCTGATAATAATCAAAATAATCGACATAACTTGTGCGACTCTGATATTGCTCGTTAACATCAAACTATCTGTACGCATGCCTTCAACGAAGAATCTTCCGATAGAATACCAGATCAAGTATAAGAAGAATGTTTCTCCGATACGCAAATGTTTGCGCAAGAACAGCAATAACGCAAAACCAATCACATCCCAAATTGATTCATATAAAAATGTAGGCTGATAATATTTGCCGTCAATGTACATGTTATCAATGATGAATCTTGGAATATGCAGATTTTCTAAAAATGATTGCGACACTGGACCGCCATGTGCTTCATGGTTCATAAAGTTCCCCCAGCGTCCGATACCTTGCGCTAAGATAATACTCGGCGCAACGATATCGCCGATCTGCCATGGATTATGGTTATTCATTTTACATACGATAACCCCTGTAATGAAGCCGCCGATCAAGCCGCCGTGAATCGCAATACCTCCATGCCAAATCATCGGTATTTCAGCGGGATGTGCCGCATAATACGGCCATTGGAAAATTACAAAGTAGATTCTCGCTGCTATGAACCCGAAAATCGCACTCCAAAAGATAATATCAATCAATGCGTCTTTATGCAGGCCCACTCTTTTCGCGGTTGCTTGTGCAATAAAGTATCCTAATAAAATTCCAAGTGCAATGATAATCCCATACCAGCGCACGGAGATAGGACCTAGATTAAAAGCCACCGGATCAATATAACCAAAGTTAAAAAACATAATTGCTTACTCCTCTTTATGTTCGTTTTTTCTTAGTATTTCAGCATTTAATCGTTCGTTAAACTCTTCAGCAGTATTAATGCCCATAATATTCAAACGATAGTTCATCGCTGCGACTTCAATAATAACTGCCACATTTCTTCCTGGTCGTACTGGAATGGTTTTCTTAGTGATTTCTGTATCCAAAATACGCAAGGTTTCTTCATTCAAACCGACACGGTCATATAACTTATCTTTGTCCCAGTTTTCTAAGTTGATATTCAAACCGATTTTCTTTTCAGTCAAGATAGACCCTGCACCGAATAGTGTCATCACGTTGATAATACCAAGCCCTCTGATTTCTAATAAATGCTCAATCAATTTCGGCGGTTTGCCGATAAGTTCATCTTTAGTGATTTCGCGGATTTCTACGTTGTCATCTGCGACTAAGCGGTGCCCGCGTTTGACTAACTCTAAAGCAGTTTCGCTTTTACCGATACCAGAATCACCAGTAATTAAAACACCGACACCATACACATCCACTAATACACCATGCAAAGATGTTGTTTTGGCAAGTTCATGTTCTAAATATGTAGTTAATCGACTCATTAAACTTGTTGTCGCATCTTTAGATGTAAGTAAAGGTGTTCCGAGTTCTTTCGCCGCATTGACTAACTCTTCTGGAGGCTCAATCCCTCTTGTCACAATAATTGCAGGTGTATCAGGGCGGCACAACTTGCGTAATCTGCCATGTCTTTCTTTATCAGGCAATAGATTATAAAATGACAGTTCTGTTGTTCCTAATAACTGGATACGATCTGATGCATAATGCGAAAAGTATCCTGCCATTTCTAATCCTGGTCTTGAAATATCTGTATTATGGATTGGACGATCCAATCCTTCTTCTCCGGCTGCTAAATTCAATTTAAATCTGTTTACTAAAGCTCTAGCACTTAACATATTTTCACCTCAATCGTCATTCTTCTTTCTATGCTTACTACTATCATATCAAAAAAGAATGCGAAAACGTTATTGGTATTACTACTTAAATTCCCTACCTATTTTATCATTTCTCATGATGATTCAAAAATCAAATTTTAACACTGTTTTTCGCTTCAAATATGTAAAAAAACGGCATTTTACCTTATTTAAGGCAAAATACCGTTTACTTCATGCTTAAACATTTTGAGCAGCGTCTCGTTCTAATACTGTTTTCAAATATTTTCCGGTATAAGAGTCTTTTGATGCTGCGATTTCTTCAGGTGTGCCTGTTGCGACAATCGTACCGCCGCCGTCGCCGCCTTCAGGTCCTAAATCTATCAGATAATCTGCAGTTTTAATGACATCTAAGTTGTGTTCGATAATCACAACAGTGTCACCGTTATCTACAATACGATTCAACACTTTCAAGAGACGATTGATATCATCTACATGCAAGCCTGTTGTCGGTTCGTCTAAAATATAAATCGAGCGTCCTGTGGAACGTTTATGCAGCTCTGAAGCCAATTTTACACGCTGTGCTTCACCGCCGGATAATGTTGTCGCAGGTTGGCCTAAACGCACATAACCTAATCCCACATCGACTAGTGTTTGAAGTTTGCGTTTGATTTTAGGGATATTTTCAAAGAAGTGTGTCGCTTCTTCTGCAGTCATATCCAATACTTCTGCGATGTTTTTACCTTTGTATGTGACTTCTAATGTTTCACGATTGTAGCGATTGCCTCCGCAAACTTCGCAAGGAACATAAACATCCGGCAAGAAGTGCATTTCGATTTTAATGATACCGTCGCCTTTACAAGCTTCGCAACGTCCGCCTTTAACATTGAAGCTGAAACGTCCTTTTTGGTACCCTCTGATTTTCGCTTCGTTCGTTGACGCAAAGACATCACGGATATCATCAAAGACACCTGTATAAGTCGCAGGGTTGGAACGCGGTGTACGTCCGATTGGAGATTGGTCGATATCAATGACTTTATCTAATTGATCGATACCTTCAATCTCATCTACCTTGCCGGGTCTTGCTTTGGCACGGTTAATTTTTTGCGCTAGTGTTTTATACAGTACTTCGTTTACTAATGAACTTTTACCTGAACCTGATACGCCAGTCACAACAGTCATAGTAGATAGCGGGAAGTCCACATCTACATTTTTCAAGTTGTTGCTTTGCGCCCCGTGTACTTTTAATTTGCGGTCTGTAACTGGTCTGCGGTATTCAGGTACTTCAATACGTTTTTTGCCGCTGAGGTATTGGCCTGTCAGTGATTTAGAATTGCGCATCACTTGTTTAGGTGTGCCCGCTGCGACAATTTCACCGCCGTGTTCGCCTGCACCCGGTCCTACATCGACAAGATAATCCGCTTCTCTCATCGTATCATCATCATGTTCTACAACAATCAGAGTATTGCCTAAATCACGCATCTCTTTCAATGTATTGATTAAGCGGTCATTGTCTCGTTGATGGAGCCCGATAGACGGTTCATCTAAGACATACAACACACCAGACAATCTTGAACCGATTTGTGTAGCTAAACGGATACGTTGTGCTTCACCGCCGGATAGCGTACCTGATGAACGATTCAATGTCAGATAGTCCAAACCTACGTTATTTAAGAAATAAAGTCTCGAAATAATTTCTTTTAAAATCAAGTCTGCGATTTTACGGTCTTGGCTGGATAAATCGATATTTTCAAAGAAATGGAGTGCTTCTTTAATAGAATATTCAACCACTTCTCCGATATTCAAGCCTGATACGTAGACAGATAATGCTTCTTGGCTTAAACGTTTGCCGTGGCACGTTTCACATGGCAATTCTGTCATATATTTCTGCATCATTTCACGTACATATTCTGATGGCGATTCATGATAACGGCGTTCGATATTTGGAATTACACCTTCGAATTCCATCGTTCTTGTACGTGTCGTTCCGTTTTTCTGTCCGAAAGTAAATGTAATTTCTTTACCTTTAGAGCCATATAAAATAATATCTTTTTGACGTTCAGTCAGTTTTTTGAACGGCTTATCCATATTGATTTTATACACTTCAGCTACACGTTTTAATAATGTAGGATAGAAGTCAGAGCTCTTCGGTTCCCAAGGCACAATCGCACCTTCGCTTAATGATTTGTCCGGATCTGGAATCACTAAATCAATATCCACTTTCAGCTTTTGGCCTAGCCCGTCACATGTTGGACAAGCTCCGAACGGACTATTGAAACTGAACATACGCGGTTCAAGTTCTCCGATACTGAACCCGCAAATCGGACATGCATGATTTTCAGAGAACTTCATTTCTTCGCCGTCAATGACATCTACTGTTAAATTGCCTTCTGCTAATTCTAAAGCCGTCTCAATTGAGTCTGCTAAACGTGTTTCAATGCCTTCTTTAACAACAAGACGGTCCACTACCACTTCAATTGTGTGATTTTTGTTTTTGTCTAATTCCGGCACATCATTAATATCTCTGATTTCGCCATCGACTCTGACACGCACATAACCTTTTTTGCTAATGTCTTGAAGCAGTTTTTCATGCGAACCTTTGCGGTGATTTACAATCGGTGCCATGAGTTGTATTTTAGTACGTTCTTCCAGTTCTAAAATGCGGTCTGCCATTTGCTGAACAGTTTGCGATTCGATTTCGATGCCGTGATGCGGACAAAATGCTTTACCGACACGTGCATACAACAAACGAATATAGTCATAAATCTCTGTGACTGTCGCTACAGTTGATCTCGGGTTTTTGCTTGTTGTCTTCTGGTCGATTGAAATCGCTGGAGATAAACCTTCAATCGTATCTACATCCGGCTTATCCATTTGTCCTAAGAATTGACGTGCATAAGCACTTAAGGATTCTACATAACGTCTTTGTCCTTCCGCATAGATAGTATCGAATGCTAAGGAAGACTTACCAGAACCTGATAAGCCTGTCATGACGATCAATTTATTTTTCGGCAGTTCCACATTCACATTTTTTAAGTTATTCTCACGTGCACCTTTTACAACAATTGATGGATCTTTCTTACTCACCCGCGTCACCTCATCTTTCTGCTTTGAGTTCAAACAACATGTCTCGTAATTCTGTTGCTCTTTCAAAGTCTAATGCTTTTGCTGCTTGTTTCATTTCTTTTTCTACATTTTCAATCGTTTTTTCACGTTCTTTTTTCGTTAATTTCTTAGGTACCACTTTTTGTTCTTGTTCGTTTTCTTCTTCTGTTTCCACAGTAGCACTGATAACATCATGAATTTTCTTCTTGATGGTTTTCGGTGTAATACCATGTTCTTCGTTATACGCTTGTTGAATCTTGCGACGGCGTTCTGTTTCATCCATCGCATATTTCATAGAATCTGTAATTTTGTCTGCGTACATAATCACTTGACCATGCTCGTTACGTGCTGCACGGCCGATAGTTTGAACTAACGAACGCTCTGAACGCAAGAAGCCTTCTTTATCTGCATCAAGTATCACCACTAGCGATACTTCCGGAATATCGATACCTTCTCTTAATAAGTTGATACCGACAACCGCATCATAAGTGCCCATTCTTAAGTCGCGAATAATTTCGATACGTTCTAATGTCTTGATTTCAGAATGCAGATAGTTGACTTTGATACCTGCTTCTTTCATATAAGTCGTTAAATCTTCACTCATTTTTTTCGTTAATGTTGTAATGAGTACACGTTCATTTTTATCGATTCTATCTTGAATCTCGCTTAATAAATCATCAATTTGATTTTTCGTTGGACGGACATCTATTTTAGGGTCCAGCAATCCTGTCGGTCGAATAATCTGCTCAACCACTTCATCTGAATGTTCTAATTCATAAGGACCTGGTGTTGCTGAAACGTATACTAATTGATGCGCTTTCTTTTCAAACTCTTCAAACGTTAACGGTCTGTTATCTAAAGCACTCGGTAATCTGAAACCGTGATCAATCAGCACTTGTTTACGTGCTCTGTCACCGTTATACATCCCTCTGATTTGCGGTAAAGTCACGTGTGATTCATCAATCATAATCAGCCAATCATCACCGAAATAATCAAGCAATGTATAAGGTGTAGAACCATAGTCTCTTAAGTTTAAATGCACAGAATAGTTCTCGATTCCTGAAACAAAGCCCATCTCTCTCATCATTTCTAAATCATAGTTAGTACGTTGTTCCAGTCTTTGCGCTTCTAACAATTTGTTATTTTCTCTTAAATATTTCAGACGGTCTGCAAGTTCTTTTTCAATACGTTGGATGGCTAACTCTAATTTTTCATCACGCGTTACGAAGTGAGATGCTGGATAAATAGAGAAGTGGTCTCTTTCACGCAGTACTTCTCCTGTTAAATAGTTCACTTCGCTGATACGATCAATTTCATCACCGAAGAATTCGACACGAATACACATTTCATCGCGAGACGCCGGGAAGACTTCTACCACATCGCCGCGTACTCTGAATGTACCGCGTTTGAAGTCGATATCGTTACGTGTATATTGGATATCTACTAATCCGCGCAAGAATTGGCTGCGGTCCATTTCCATGCCTCGACGCACGTTGACAACCAAACTGCTGTATTCAGACGGATCCCCTAAACCGAAGATACTGCTGACACTGGCAACTACAATTACATCATCGCGTTCGAATAATGAACTTGTAGCTGAGTGGCGTAATTGGTCGATTTCGTCGTTAATTGTCGCATCTTTTTCGATAAATGTATCCGTAGAAGGTACATAAGCTTCTGGTTGATAATAATCATAGAAACTGACAAAATATTCTACTCTGTTTTCTGGGAAAAATGCTTTGAATTCGTTGTATAACTGACCTGCTAAAGTCTTGTTGTGGGCAAGTACTAATGTAGGCTTGCCGGCTTGTTGTATTACGTTGCTCATTGTGAAAGTTTTACCTGTCCCTGTTGCACCGAGCAAAGTTTGATGATGTTTGCCTTCCTTAATTCCTTTAGAAATCTTTTCAATTGCGGCAGGCTGGTCTCCTTGAGGTGTAAACTCTGAAACCACTTTAAATGGATGATGTTCCATAAATCAGGTATCCTCCTTTTTATACGATGCATACTGAAGCGTCTCTAAAATATAAATAGGCTGAGACATTCCACCATTGTCCCAACCGTTCACTTCATGTTGAGATTGCAATTAAGCTTGTTAATTCGCAACTTCTCAATTTTCATATAATCTATCTATTTACTCTATTTATACTCTCAATTACTTGTTTTCAAACTATTTACATCACTTAGTATTATAACAAATCATGTCAAAGAAATACAAACATCTGTTCGTAAAACAGAAGTTTTTTACCAAACAAAAAAGCACTTGTCTCTGCTTTGACAAGTACCTGTATTGCAATTTAACGGTCATCTTCATGATGTTGATGCAGTTTTAATTGATCCACGATGACAAAGCCTGCCAACAATGAAACGACATCTATAAATATAATCCACTCGTTGTGAAAGAATCCTTTATAAATCGAACCGCCGATTAACATCAACGTTACAATTGCACCGACCCATTTGTTCTTAGTAACGACACTGAAAAGTACCACTAAGATACAAGGGAAAAATGAGGCGCAAAGATACCAAATGAGAACCATTTGTCAGTCACCCATCTCTTTTATTTAAAATTGACATCGTCAACTCACGCAATTCTGAACGCGGAATAAAGTTTTCTGTCAGCATTTCAGGTATCACATTATCGATAAAGTCTTGTACGGAGACCAAATGATCAAACTGCATAATTGTTTCTAATGACATTTCATAAATTTCGAAGAATAACGAATCTGGATTACGCTTTTGAATTTCTCCGAATGTTTCATAAAGCAAATCTATTTTATCTGCGACAGCCAAAATCTGACCTTCTAATGAATCATCTTTGCCTTCTTGCAGACGTTCTCTATACACATCTTGATATTCCTCTGGGAATTCTTCTCTGATAAAGTTATCTACCATTTCTTCTTCCACTTGGGAAAACAACTTTTTCAAATCACTGCTCGCATATTTAACCGGGGTTTTGATATCTCCTGTAAATACTTCCGCAAAGTCATGATTTAAAGCCTTTTCATATAAACTCTTCCAATCAATCGTATTGCCGTGCTGTTCTTCTACTGTACCTAAATATTGTGCAATTTTAGTCACTTTAAATGAATGTGCTGCTACATTATGCTCAAAATACTTAAACTTACCAGGCAAGCGTATCAGCTTTTCTAAATCAGACAGTCTTTTAAAATATTGATGTACACCCACGTTGAGCTCACCCCTTATCTATTTAATCGAATATTATACGCGCATGTCTTCGCATTGCGCAAGCACTTTGAAAACATATCATTCAAGTTCATTCAAACATTCTTTATTTTCTATTCAAAATATATTGATGCTTTGTCAAAGAAATTTCTTATTCATCCGCATTTCATATAAGAACAACCCGAATACTAAAAGTTGATTTAACTTTACCATTTTCAACAGCGACTTTAAATTAATATTACCCTTTCTCAAGCAATTTTTCGACTTCATCTATTCATAGCACAAGGTACAAAAAAAGCACCGTCCTCAAAAGAGAACAGTGCGCTATATCAATTATTAATTAGTGGATGTAGTTATATCCGCCTGCTTGGCCTGCTGAAATTGTACGTGAAGTTACAACACCTGGGCCGTAACCGTAGTTCATTTCAGATACGCGAACTGAACCGTCGCTGTTAACACCTTCAACGTATGCTACGTGACCGTATGCACCTGCTGAAGATTGCATGATTGAACCAGCTGCTGGTGTATTGTTAACTGTATGTCCTGCCGCTGCTGCTGCGTTCGCCCAGTTATTTGCATTACCCCAAGTTGATCCGATGTTGCCGCCTGCACGACTGAATGCGTAATAAGTACATTGTCCTGCAGTGTATAAGTTAGCACCTGAATAGTAAGATGGTGCGCTTGTTTGATATGATGGAGCGCTGTATGAAGCTGCTGGCGCACTGTATGTTTCAGTAGCGTTGTAAGTTGGTGCTTCATAGCTTGTATAGTTTGTATTGTAGCTGTTGTAAGCTGCATCTGATGTATAGTTTACAGGTGCTGCTGTTGTATTTGCCGGTGCGTCGTAGTTTGCAGCTGCTTTTGGAGCTGCTGTATCTTGTTTAGATTGTGATGCTTGTGCTTCAGTTGGTACAGCTTTACCAGTATATAATGCTTCTAAATGCGCTGCGCCTTTTTCTGAAACTGCTAAGATATCTCCAGGTAAGATAACGTGAGAAACACCTGGGTTTAATTTATACAATGTATCTAATGTAATATTATGTGCTTTTGCGATTGATTTTAAAGTATCTCCAGCTTTGACTTCTACAACGTCTGTATCAGGTAAAACTAAAGAAGTATCTTTTTTAACTTCGTCTTGGTTTAATTGGTTTAAATTTTTAATCTCGTCTGTAGTAGTGGCAAACAAAGCTGCAACTTCGCTTAACTTAGCATCTTCTTTAACTACGTGTGTTTGTTCTGCAGATGCAACACCATTTAATGATGTAAGTAAAGTTAGTGATGATGCTGATAGTAATAAAGCTTTCTTCATTTATTATTTCATCCTTTGCTGTCAATTTGTAATGCATTCAATATAGCACAACTTTCTTACCCTGGGGGCTTTGTTATAATTTTGTAATATAATCGTTATACTATCGTTTAAACTCTAAATTGAACAAACTTTCTGTCAATTAAAGCAAATCATAGGCATTTCAATGCTCGATAGGTTATTTAATAACTTTTCATGTCACATAACAGTAATATTAATCTATGCATTAAACATCTAAAATTATTTTTATGCGAAACGCTTTTTTCGCTGCAGCAAAAGAAAAGGCCAAGACATTTCCTGTCCTGGCCTTCATAAGTATAGAGATTAAGCTTCGCGATTATCCATTTGTGTACGCAAGTAAGCTTCGATGAATGGACCGATATCTCCATCCATTACCGCATTCACATTACCTGTTTCTTCATTTGTACGATGATCTTTAACCATTGAATATGGATGGAAGACATAAGAACGAATTTGGCTGCCCCATCCGATATCTTTTTGTTCGCCTCGGATTTCTGCCATTTCACGTTCTTGTTCTTCTAATTTCAATTGATACAATTTCGATTTCAGCATTTTCATTGCTGCTTCACGGTTCTTGATTTGAGAACGTTCGTTTTGGTTGTTTACTACAATGCCTGTAGGATGGTGGGTAATACGGATTGCAGATTCTGTTTTGTTGATGTGCTGACCGCCGGCACCTGATGCACGGAACGTATCTACTGTAATATCATCCGGGTTAATATCGATTTCAATTTCATTATTACTGAATTCAGGAATCACATCGCATGAAACGAATGAAGTATGACGTCGGCCTGAAGAGTCGAATGGTGAAATACGTACTAGACGATGTACACCTTTCTCAGCTTTTAAATAACCATAAGCGTTATGTCCTTTAATCACTAATGTAACACTCTTAACACCCGCTTCATCACCTGGCAGATAATCTGCCACTTCCACTTTAAAGCCTTTATTCTCTGCATAGCGCTGATACATACGCAATAACATGCTTGCCCAGTCTTGAGACTCTGTACCGCCGGCACCAGGATGCAATTCAAGAATTGCATTATTGACATCATAAGGTCCGTTTAATAACAGCTGCAATTCGAATTGGTCCAATTTTTCTTTAAAACTGTTGGTTTCTTCTTCCAGATCCGCTTTTAAGTCTTCGTCATATTCTTCTTGCAGCAGCTCATGTGTCGCTGTCATATCTTCGATTTCTGCTTCTAAATCACGGTAACCTTGTACCACTGATTTCAACGCATTGTTTTTATCTATAATTTCTTGCGCTTTATTTTGATCATCCCAGAAATTCGGTTCTGTCATCATTTCTTCATATTCTTGGATGTTTGTCTCTTTTTCCTCTAAGTCAAAGAGACCCCCTAAGTTGTTCTAATTTTTCTTCGTAATTGACTATGTTGCGCTTAATTTCAGATAGCTCCATCTTATCTCTCTCCTGTACACTTATTTTCATTTCATTTTATACTGGTATTATTTTAGCATATTTCATCTCTTGTCATGAATGAGAAAAAGAACCAAAAGCAGGCATTGACAAAAAGCATACACTTCTTGTCAAAGCATCTCGCAGCGGTTCTTAACAACGCTGATTATTTACCGCAGCAGTTTTTGTATTTTTTGCCGCTTCCGCATGGGCAGGGATCATTTCGGCCTACTTGGTCGCCTTTTACAATCGGCTTCGGTTTAGCTTTTTCTTTGCCGTCCTCAGCTGAGACGTGCTGCCCCTGATACTCCTTTGCTTTATCACGTTCCACATCATCTTCTACTGTGATTACAGACTTAAGGATATATTTGCTGACATCTTCTTCAATCATCATCATCATGTTATCGAAAAGCTGATGTCCTTCGTTTTGATAATCACGCAATGGGTTTTGCTGACCATATGAACGCAAGTGAATACCTTGACGCAATTGATCCATTGTATCGATATGGTCTGTCCAACGGCTATCGATAGAACGTAATAAAATCATACGTTCGAACTCATTGAATTGCTCAGGGATATTCGCTTTTTGATTTTCATACGCTTGTTCAACTTTAGCCCAAACTGTATCAAAGATATCTTCGCGGTCTTTGCCTTTGATTTCTGACTCGCTCAATTCGCCTTCATGCAAGAAGACATCCTCAACATAGTTGATGAACGGTTCATAATCTATTTCGTCGATATCTTCATTGACATAGTTGCCGATAGCACGGTCTAATGTAGAACGCATCATTGTTTGCACAAGTTCTGAACTTGATTCGTTATCAATAATGTTATTTCTTTCACCGTAAATGATTTCACGTTGTTTACGCAATACTTCGTCATATTCAAGAATACGTTTACGTGCATCGAAGTTGTTCCCTTCAACACGTTTTTGCGCAGATTCAACTGCACGCGATACCATTTTAGATTCAATCGGTGTTGAATCATCCATACCTAAACGGCCCATCATGTTTTGTAATCGTTCAGAACCGAAACGTACCATTAATTCGTCTTGCAATGATAAGTAGAAACGACTTTCGCCTTTGTCGCCTTGACGTCCGGAACGACCACGTAATTGGTCATCGATACGGCGTGATTCATGACGTTCTGTACCGATAACTGCTAAGCCGCCTAATTCTTCTACACCTTCGCCTAATTTAATATCGGTACCGCGTCCGGCCATGTTTGTCGCAATCGTTACTGCGCCTTTTTGACCTGCAGTCGATACGATTTCTGCTTCGCGTTCGTGGTTTTTCGCGTTAAGTACATCATGGCGTACACCGCGTTTTTTCAATAGTTTAGAAATATATTCACTGGTTTCAACCGCAACTGTACCTAATAGAATCGGTTGGCCTTTTTTATGTTTCTCCACTACATCTTCAACAACGGCGTTGAATTTGCCTTTTTGACTGATGTAAATCAAGTCAGGTTTATCTAAACGCTGAACTGGACGGTTTGTCGGTATTTGCGTCACCGTCATATTGTAAATGTTACGGAACTCTTCTTCCTCTGTTTTCGCTGTACCTGTCATACCTGACAATTTGTTGTACATACGGAAGAAGTTTTGGAACGTAATCGATGCCATTGTTTTAGATTCGTTTTGGATTTGCACGCCCTCTTTCGCTTCAATCGCTTGGTGCAAACCTTCAGAGAAACGACGTCCCGGCATTGTACGACCTGTAAATTGGTCAACGATTAAGACTTCGCCGTCAGTCACCATGTAGTCAACATCGCGCTGCAATGTGTAGTTGGCACGTAAAGCTGTGTTGATATGTGTAATGATATCTACGTTGTTTAAATCATATAAGTTATCCAATTTAAACATACGTTCAGCTTTATCTGCACCTTGATCTGTTAATTGTACAGATTTTGTTTTCTCATCATAGTTGTAATCATCTTCCGCTTTCAACATCTTCGCAAATACGTTTGCTTGCGTATAAAGCGATGTTGATTTTTCAGCTTCGCCTGAGATGATTAATGGTGTACGCGCTTCGTCGATTAAGATAGAGTCGACCTCATCAATGATAGCAAAGTGCAGCGGACGCATAACACGTTCTTCCGCATAATTCACCATGTTGTCGCGCAGATAGTCGAACCCTAATTCATTATTCGTACTATACGTAATATCTTCTTTATAAGCTTGGCGCTTTTCAGCAGTAGATAAACTGTTTAAGTTTAACCCTACTGATAAACCTAAGAAGTTATACAGCTCAGCCATTTCTTCACTTTGTACACTTGATAAATATTCGTTGACTGTAATAACGTGTACACCACGGCCTGCTAATGCGTTTAAATACGTCGGCATCGTAGCTGTTAATGTTTTACCTTCACCGGTTCTCATTTCCGCAATATCGCCATTATGAATCGCAATACCGCCCATCACTTGGACACGGTAAGGAATCATATTGAATACGCGTTTAGCTCCCTCTCTTACTAAAGCAAAAGCTTCAGGAAGGATTTCATCTAATATTTTATCTTGCTTTCTTACATCTTCTTCAGCTTGAACTCTCTCTTGGAATTCTCTTGTTTTGTTTCTAATTTCTTCGTCAGTAAGAATTGACATTTCTTCTTCTAAAGCGAGTACTTTGTCAGCTTGCTTACCTAGGCGTTTGATTTCTCTTTTATTGCCGTCAACAATTTTTGATAAAAAACCCATTCTGTTCGCTCCTTTGGTATAAAAACTGTTTGGCTTACAACAATTCATCTTACCATTTATATCGTCAAATTTACACTTAAATACTCATTATAATAGCCGTCTGTCCCTTGTTTTGACTATTACGATTCAAGTCTTTTTCTTTTACCCTATGCATAAGTATCTATTGCTCGATGCGTTATTTCTGCACCAAATGCACATATCTCTCTTATTCTGACATGTTTAAGTTGCCTAAATCAATCAAATACAATTCTATTAATACAATCTTAATCTTTGTGAAATAGAAAAAGAGACTTGCAGCTGATACAGCTGCAAGCCCCCTTCTCTTACATATGAATCTTAATTTTCAACTGTTTCGATTAAACCGTATTTACCATCTTTTCTGCGGTAAACGATGCTTGTACCATCTGTATCACGGTCTGTGAAAATGAAGAAGTCATGACCTAATAAGTCCATTTGTAATACTGCTTCTTCAGAATCCATTGGTTTCAAGCTGAATTGTTTAGAACGGATGATTTCGATTTCATCATCTTTATCTTGATCAGCTGCTTCCGGAGGTGTTTCTGGAATAGCTGGGAATGGTTCTTTCTCATTCTCTTTGCGTTTTTTACGATTTACGCGTGTTTTGTACTTACGCACTTGACGTTCTAATTTATTAGTAATTAAATCAATTCCCGCATATAAATCATCGTTTCTTTCTTCTGCACGAAGTGTCACGTCTTTAAGCGGAATTGTCACTTCAATTTTAGTGCTTGAATTTGCGTAAGTTTTTACTTTTACATGTGCATCAACGTTCGGCACATTTGTAAAGTAACGTTCTAGTTTACCAACTTTGTCCTCAATGTAATTACGGATTGCGTCTGTAATAGTGAGGTTGTCTCCATGAATTTCAAATCTAATCATAGTGATCGACTCCTTTAACCTCTATATATGTTTGATTGGTAATGCTCACTATTATAATAACATGTTTCAACTACCTAGCGAAAGCAAAGACATCTATTTTTCCAATTTTTCTGACAAATAGCGTTGCTATCGCATGATGAACAGTAAGACCTGTTGTATAAATATCATCTACGAGTAAAATTGAACTGTTCTCAAGATTTTTGATTGCGTTTTCATTGTTGATATAAAAAGGATTCTCCGCTTTTGCACGCATCACCTTATTCAAGCTGGATTGTTTCGGTCTGAGGTCCGTCTGCAACACATCCTGATAACGGATACCTTTTGCATCCAGTACTTGCTGCACAGGATTGAAGGTTCTATTTTGGTCTCTAAGGATTGGAGAGGGAATCGGTATAATGAGGTCGTATTTTTCTTTCGGCAGCTGAATTCGATCCGCAATCACCTCACACAAAGCAGTATCCCCTGCTATTTTGTATTGGTGGATCGTATCGCGTACTTTGCCGATATAACGATAATCACAGTATAGCTGATGCATCAATTGAAACTTTTGTTCTAAAAAAGCACAATCCAAACACACGGTTTCTTTTTCAGCTAACGGTTTCAAACAACGCTTGCAGCGGTGTACTGTTGTTAAACGGCAAGCCTCCCACTCTAGTCTGCAGCGTTCGCATAATATTTCAGGCGATTTATAAAAATTTGCGGCAGTTAACGGCTCATGAAATGGCACAAGACATTGTTTACATCTTGGCATCTAACCACCCTTTCTCAAATCCCAGTCGATTCATACGCTGAATTTGGTGCTTTGCACTGAGCATCGCTAAAGTTACACCATTATGCAGAAATAGTACATTACCTGATGTATCTTGCAACTTGCGTCCCGTACGCCCTGCAATCTGAACCAGTGCTGCAGCTTGGAAGGTTTGGCTCTCTAGTACAATGACATCTAAATGTGCCATAGTAAAGCCGCGTTCTAAAATAGTCGTCGTAAAAATGATTCGGTGTTTACCCGCTCTTAATGCTTCAACTTTTTCAAAACGCAGTACATCTTCACTATGCACCGCAGCTAAATCATCAAAATGCTTTTGATAATGCACTAAAGCTTGTTCCATTGCTTCGATTTGGTTAAAGAACACTAAAGTAATACGTTTGTTTTCAATCTGCTTTTGCAACAGCTTCAGTAAATAGGGCTGCATTCGCTTGGGTTTGAATTTAAAATAGCGAAACTTCGGTACAGGCAGCGGCTTTCTATGATAACGTGCCGGCAAAGTAATAATATTTTCTTTTTTGAATTGCTTTAACAAGTGTTTAGAGGGTGTAGCAGTCATATAAATATGACTATAGCAAGATGCAGAAGCATGAATCAGCGTCTGCATTAACAGCGGATCCATCGCAAGCGGGAAAGCATCCACTTCATCAATAAAAATAACGTCGAAATGTTGTTTGAACCGATACAATTGATGGACCGTAGCAACTACAAAATGCCCGCAGTACTTTTGTGACTGACCTTGATATAACACATCAATTGATTCATGAGAAAATGCTTCGATAATACGCTTGCTGATTTCAACGACAACATCGACTCTTGGCGATACAATTGCTACATTCAGCCCTTCTTGCCTGGCATATCGGATACTTTCAAACATCATTTCTGTCTTCCCTGCTCCTGTTACTGCATATAACAGCAGCATTTCTTGTGTTTGAATAGCTCTGATAATATGCGACGAAGCATACGCTTGCTGCTGCGAGAGTTGAAAATCCAAATGATAGTCCCCCGAGCTTTTATAATGTGCAGTTTCTGTCACAGCAATCATTTGCAGTGTATCCATCCGTCCCAGCTGCAAGCACCTTCTGCAGTAAGTGATGGTCTGCTGATGAAATGGTGATGCATACGTATAATAATCGTGTTGATTCGGTGTTGCACATTGTCGGCAATACCATTTGCCTTTGCTGTCTTTTATGACACCAGGCCCTTGATAAAGGATTGTTTCATCTGTCAGATGCGCTGTATTTCTGACGAGTTTGCCGTAGTGTTTGATTATTATGATTCCTCCTTCAAACAAAAAAGGGACAAATCAAGCCGCTTCATAGCGCACTTCATTTGCCCGAAATATTGTTATTGCTTATTAAATTTTATTCTTCTACATAATCCTCTGGTCGATTTGCTAAGACTTCAAGACTTTTATTCGTAAAGCCTAACGCAACACTGCCGACGCCTAAATGCGAAGCAATGACCGGACTGAAATCTGAATAGTTGATGACATAATGGTCTGGACAACGCTTTTTCAGACTTTCATAAAGCTTTAATCCATCTTCTTTTGAATCTCCATTAACCACATATAGTGTCACTTCATCATAGTCTTTGACTTGTTCTAATACGCCGTCTTCGATACGTTGGATCGCACGCTTTTTCGTACGTACTTTATCAACCGGAACAATTAAACCATCATCGAACTTCAAAACAGGTTTCATCTTAAGCAGCGTACCGATAAAGGCTTGCGCACCTGTAATACGTCCGCTCTTTTGCAGGTTCTTCAAGTCATCTACTACAATCATCGCACCTGTATGGTCTCTCATTTCATATAACTCATCCATGATGGCTTCAGCTGAAAGGCCTTCTTTAGCACGTTGTGCCGCATGAATGACATAACCGCCTAAAATCATACCCGACAATTTAGAATCGAATGAATGTACATTAATGCCGTCTACCATTTCGCCTGCTTGTGTTGCAGATTGATACGTTCCGCTGATACCTGCAGACAAGTATAAGCCGATTACATCTGTATAGCCTTCTGCTTTTAGTCTTTCATAGACTTCGACGACTTCTCCGATTGCCGGTTGACTTGTTGTAGGAATCTTCTTCTCTGATTTCATACGCTGATACAACTGACTCGGCGCAAGATCGACTCTCTCTGTATAATTATCTCCGTTTTCAAATGTCACACTTAATGACACAACTGAAATATCATATTTATCTAATAAAGCTTGTGTTAATGATGTTGTTGAATCCGTCATTACAGCAATCTTCATAGTTTTCCTCCTCAAATATACTCATTTTTAATCATACCTTATTTCATTAGAAAAGAAAATCGATTCTTACGTTTAGAAAAAACTGTTTCGCCATGTATAATAGGAGTTAAGATTGAGAACAAATTGCGTTCAAGAAATGCATAAAAGGATGTCATACAATGGAGAATCATATTATTACTATCAAGCAAGAATACGTGATTGAAAATGTCATTAACAAATCACGGTTTATTGCTCATATCAAGCCGGTAGCAACCGAAGAAGAAGCGAAAGCATTCATCGAAGCGGTCAAAAAAGAACACCGTGATGCAACACATAACTGTTCAGCCTATACCATCGGCGATAATATGCTGACACAAAAAGCAAATGATGACGGCGAACCGAGCGGGACTGCAGGTGTACCGATGCTTGAAATCTTAAAAAAATTAGAAACACATAATACAGCTGCTGTAGTGACACGATATTTCGGCGGTATTAAACTTGGCACCGGCGGATTAATCAGAGCATACAGCGGTGCAGTCCGAGATGCTATCAAAGAAGGCGGACGCGTAGAATTGCGCAATGCACTTCCTACTACAGTAACAATCAGCTATGATCAAACCGGCAAATTCGAATACGAGTTGCAATCTACTGATTTCATCTTAAGAGATACGATTTATACTGACAAAGTCAGCTATAAAATCGATGTATTAGAAGATGACTATGAAGATTTTATCGCCTTTTTAAATCGTATTACTGCCGGCAAATTTGAATTAGATGAAGGCACAGTGACACGCTTGCCTTTTGATATCGAAACAAAATAATACATGATTTCAAATGAAAGACCGCCCAAGCTCTATCATCGACATAGAACTTAGGCGGTTTCATTTCAGTGTTATTTATTTTTATGTCCTCGGTTGGCTCTTCTTTCTAAGAGTCCGAGCAATGGTCTGTAATTATCATCAATCAGTCCAGTAAACTCAACAATCAATTCAATCGTAATTAAGATTAGGATCAACATCATCACAACACCCCATGGTTGCGATAAGTATAAAATAATACTTGAAATACTGAACATAATCGCGATGGAATATATCAGTACAACCGTTTGACGATGTGTATAACCGAGTTTCAGCAATTTATGATGCAGGTGGGATTTATCCGGCTGCATAATACGCTGTCCCTTCTTTGCACGTCTGATCATCGCAAATAATGTATCAATGAAAGGTACTGCTAAAATCACCATCGGGAAGAATAGTGAGAAGAATGTAATATTCTTAAACCCGAGCAGTGAAACAAAGCTGATAATAAAGCCCAGCTGCAAGGAACCGCTGTCCCCTAAGAAAATCTTAGCCGGATGGAAATTATAAAATAAGAATCCGATTAATGAACCGATCATGACAGAACAAATCATCATGATGAAGATATCCGCTTGCAGTATCGCAATAAACCCGATAGTCATAAAAGCAATGGTAGACACCCCTGCTGCTAAACCGTCTAAACCATCTATTAAGTTGATGGCATTCGTAATAGCGATAATCCAAAAGACAGTAAAGGGAATGCTTAAAATCCCGAATTGAATCGTACCGAAGGGCAACTGAATGAAATCAATCGTCACACCATGATACACAACTACCAGCGCGGCTAAACATTGACCGAATAACTTATATAAAGGTTTTAATTCATGCACGTCATCAATCAAGCCGACAATGTACATAATAATCATACCGATTAGCAGTGGAATGATTTCGCGTTCAATCGGATGGCCGATCCAAATGCCTAACACAAATGAAAAGAGTACCACCGTTCCGCCAAGTACAGAAACAGGTTTGGTGTGCACTTTTCGATAGTTCGGCTTATCCATAATATCCAGTTTTTTGGATATTTTAATAACAATCGGTGTCAACACTACACTGACGACCATTGAAATAAGTATCAATAAAAGTGTTATCATCTTATTTCCATTGCCAAAATGCTTCTCAAATTATGTTATACATAAGATGAGCACGCTGCTATCTGTCTTTTGACAAGGGAACCTCCCTTCAGTTTTTCATATGTATACAATACTAATAATCTATTTTAACACGAATTATTATTAATTGTAGTAAATTCTGGCAACTCTTAGCAATGTTTGAGATGACAAAATGTATATTTTCACTTACAATAACTAAGTGGTAAAACAAAGGAGCCGATCGAAATGATTGAAGCTATCATTTACAATATTTCTGTTACCGTTGCAGGAATTTACCTATTCCATAGGTTGCAATATTCAGAAACGAAACAAATGAAGTTTTCACAAACTTACGTCACAATACTTATGACTGTTGTAGCGCTATTGCTTGCGGCATATCCTATTCCAGTTCATAATTATTCACTTTATTTAACATTTGTTCCGCTATTATTCTTAGGCCGTTATACAAATGTATTCTTTACAATGGTCTCAGCCGCAATTCTCTTTGTGATAGGCGTGTTTGTATATGGCGACCCGTTATCTTACAACATTGCCTTAATCATCATTGCTTTGGCTGTGAGTTTCATCGGACCGTTTATCAAGCAGAATGATATCGTTTCGCTGCAGATTTTAAACGTTATCAGTCTGATTATACTCAGCATTGTATCAGTGATTACACGTCTCTATACATTGCAAGAAATTATTTATCTTATTCCGATATCATTTGTATTAACGATTTCATCATCTATTATCTTTGTCGATATTTGGCGTTTCTTCACATTAGTTCAACGGTATGAAAGCGAAGAACGTTTTGACTATTTAACAGGACTCGGCAATGTAAAAGAATTCGACCGACACTTAAATAAAATGACTGACAAAGCTGACAGCAAACACACAAGCCTAGGTCTGTTATTAATCGATATTGACGGCTTTAAAGATGTGAATGATGCCTTTACACATCGTTCTGGGGATGCAGTATTAAAGCAGATTTCACAATTGCTGATAAATTATGTTCCGCCGAATATGAAGATATTCAGAAACGGCGGCGAGGAGTTTTCAGTCGTCTTGCTCGGCTACTCGCTGGATCAAAGTGTGAAACTCGCTGAAAGCATTCGTGCAGGTGTAGAACAATCTTCTTTCCACTTGCCGAACAAAGAAGTGATTAAACTCTCTGTTTCTATCGGTATCGGCTATTTAACAGAAGATGACTATAAATCACAGCGCAAAGTCTTTAAAGACGCAGATGATATGCTGCATATGGCAAAAAATGAAGGACGTAACCAAGTGATGTTTAACCCGATTGTTAAATAATATTTTGTTTCAGATGAATACTTCAGAGACAAGGACAAATTCGATGTTCTTGTCTCTTTTTTTGCAATTCTATTGCAATCACCGCCGTTCTATTGCAAGATTTAAATCTTCCCTGTAAACTTTCAAGTATCAACCAATACAAACAAGAAGGAGAGCTACAAGGTGCCTGAAGAAGCAATTACCATAATAGATGAGAACAAAGTTATCGATGTTGTGCTCACGGCAGGAAAAATTTTACTTGAAAGCGGTGCGGAAACATATCGTGTCGAAGATACGATGTCACGTATTGCTTACAGCTTTGGGTTAGATAATACCAACAGCTTTGTATCTAACACAGCAATTATCTTCTCATTAAACGATCGAACGAACACGCGTTTAATTCGAGTCCGAGATAGAACTACGGATTTAGAAAAGATTGCTTTAGCCAATAACATTTCTCGTAAAATTGCAAAACACGAATTGAATATTGACGAAGCAAAATCTGAATTGATTCATTTGGAGCATGCCTCGCTGCAATATTCATATTTAACAAAGTTTTTAGCAGTGTCTATCGCCTGCGGATTTTTCTTATTCATGTTCGGCGGTGTTGCGCAAGACTTTATCTTCGCAATTATTGCTGGCGCTGGTGCTTATTTAACCTTTGATTTTGTACAACGCTTTATCCAAATCAAATTCTTCTCAGAATTCATCAGTGCTATCGTAGTCGTCAGTGTTGCCGCCATCAGCCACAAGCTTGGCTTATCGGTCAACCAAGACATTATCACCATTTCTGGTGTCATGGTCTTAGTACCGGGTGTCTTAATTACAAATGCTATCAGAGATTTAATGGCTGGCGAATTGCTTGCTGGTATGTCGCGCGGAATGGAAGCGGCATTAACCGCATTTGCAATCGGTGCCGGCGTCGCAATCATCTTACTCTTCTTTTAAGAAAGGCGTGTTACAGAATTGATCTTACATTATTTATTCCATTTCATTATCAGTTTTAGTTCTACAACTCTGTTTTCGATACTTTTCAACGCGCCGCGTAAGTTGTTACCTGCTTGTGGTTATGTAGGCGCAATGGGCTGGACGATTTATATCTTGTCCATGGATTTGAATTTAGGAAAAGTTGCTGCTTCTTTCCTTGGAAGCTTTATCTTGGCTATTATGAGTCACGCAATGGCAAAACGTTATTTCCAACCGGTTATTATCTTTATCGTTCCTGGTATTATTCCTCTTGTACCTGGGGGTGCTGCGTATGAAGCAACACGTTTCTTAGTTACCAACCAATATACACACGCAGTCAATACCTTCTTAGAGGTGACTTTAATTTCAGGTGCCATAGCATTCGGTATCTTATGTGCAGAAATCAGCTATCATATTTATAATCGAATTAGAATATACTATGGTAAAATGAAAGGTAAATCATATAAGAAGCAATTTAATATGAATAATCGAGGATAAGAGGTGCATATCAAGTGAAAGAACAATTAATCGACAGACTGAAACGTTATGCGGAGATTGATACTCAATCTAATCCCGACTCAGAAACAACACCATCTACTGAGAAACAATGGGACTTATTAAATTTACTCAAACAAGAATTAGAAGAACTTGGTCTTAAAACAGATATCGACGACTATGGTTATTTATTTGCGACATTAGAAAGCAATATCGCAACTGAAGTACCTACTGTCGGATTCTTAGCTCATATCGATACATCGCCAGATTTCAATGCGACTAATGTCAAACCGCAAATCATTGAAAAATATGACGGCCAACCTATTCAATTAGGCGATACAGATCGCGAATTGAACCAAGACGTCTTCCCTGCTATGAAATCCGTCGAAGGCCATAGGCTAATGATTACAGATGGTACATCATTGCTTGGCGCAGATGATAAAGCAGGTGTAGCGGAAATCATGACCGCGTTAAACTATTTAGTGGAACATCCGGAAGTGAAACATGGACGTATCCGAGTCGCATTCACACCAGATGAAGAAATCGGACGCGGTCCGCACAAATTTGATGTTGAACGCTTTGGGGCTGACTTCGGTTATACAATGGACGGCAGCCAGTACGGCGAGCTTCAATTTGAAAGCTTCAATGCTGCTGAAGCAACTATCACTTGCCACGGTGTCAATGTACATCCGGGTTCAGCGAAAAATGTGATGGTCAACGCAATTAAATTAGGCGAACGCTTTGATCATGCATTGCCGCAAGATGAAGTACCAGAACAAACAGAAGGCTATGAAGGCTTCTTCCACTTAATGAGCTTCAATGGTACTACTGAAAAAGCACAATTAAAATATATCGTTCGCGATCATAACCGCGACCAATTCGAAGCACGCAAAGCATTGCTTGAAGAGATTAAAGATACTATCAATCAAGACTATGCGAATGATCCGGTAGAATTAGAAGTTAATGACCAATACTATAATATGGCTGAAAAAATCAATGAAGTACCTAAAGTTATCGAGATTCCAAAACGTGTCTTCAAACAATTAGGTATCGAACCGAATACAGAACCGATTCGCGGCGGAACAGACGGCTCTCAACTTTCATTTATGGGCTTGCCGACACCTAATATCTTCACAGGCTGCGACAACTTCCATGGTCCATTCGAGTATGCATCTATCGATGTTATGGAAAAAGCAGTACAAGTGATTTTAGGCATTGCTGAAGAAGTTGCAGCATCATCAAAATAAAAAAATAGTTATCTCTACGAAAAAACGGCTGAGTCCCTATTAAAAGGATTCAGCCGTTTTATTGCTTGAATTATGCTTGTTTCTCATCATTATCAAAAGATGTTGTCAACAGTTTAAGTGCTTGTACTGCATAGAAACGAATTTGCAGACCCGCTTCAAAACTCGTATAATTTTTCGGCATTTTCATAAATAAATTGAACATGCCTGTAACACCTAAAGCTTCATAGCGATCGAATTTATCAGCAGTCGCATTAATCGCAATGCAAGGCTTATGATATTTCGTCGCAAGTTCCGCAATACGCAATGTCGTTGTTTCTAAAAGCTGGTCTTGTTCATTGATGCCTTCACCGAACATAATTAAATCTGCTTGTTCAATCAAGCTTTCTAAATGTGTGATTTGATCCACCAGATTATGGCTTGTCAGCACCTCTGCGTTGTATAGCGCTGCTAAGACAGCCGCAACACCGCCGCCTGCACCGCCGCGTTCGACTGTGCTTGTTACGGTACGTGTTTCATTTTTCAAAATCTCGCTGAAGTACCATACAAGATTATCTACTGCCGCTGCTTCTTCGCGTGAAATACCTAATAACGGATAGACTTGCATGATTTCACTGGCTTTGCCGTACATTTTGCTTGAGAAATCCGACACTAGCTGGAAGCGTGTTTTTGATAAGCGTGGATTCAAACCAGAAAAATCGACGTGGCGAATATATTTTAGAACATTGACACCTTTGCTTGCATCAATTGATTCGCCTTCGTCATTATAATATTTTGCGCCTAAAGCTTGCAGCATACCTGCACCGCCGTCAAAGCTTGCAATGTTGCCAAGGGAAATGACAATATGCTGTGCATCATTTTCTAATGCAGCCGCAATCACTTCACCTAAACCATAGCTTGAACGATCGACAATCGGCTTGTTACCTTGCAAGAATAAATCCGCTTCAATAATCGTCATGCCGCTCTCTGTTTTGCCGTAAACCGCTTCAACTGGTTCCATATCTGCATCATGTACATTCACACGGTATTTTGTTCCGGATTGCCATAAAAAGACCGAATCCATCAGTTCATGCCGGCCGTTGAACAAAGGCACTTGCACGATATCTGCCCCTTCGATTTGGCTTGCTACTGCTTCTTCTACGTAGCGATTCGCTTCGTAACTCGAAACGATTCCATTAAATTCATCCATTGCGACTAATACTCTCATTTTGTCACCTCAAATAAAGTTTCCCAATGTTTGTTGCATTCACTTTAATATTATACAGGGCATTATTCAAAATGCCCACTGTTACGTCTAGCCCTTAAAATTAAAATAACTCCAAGCCTATCGGAAGTTGGAACTGTTTTATTTTCTTTCATTTCCGCCTTCCAAAGCTTGGAGCCTGTTTTCGTTCATATTTTATTATTGATGTTTTCCCCTAACAAGCTTATTCTTCAGCTTGTGCGAGTGAGGTCACATTAATGTCATCATGACTCGCATGCCACTTCACTTCTCCATTTACAAAGTAGAAAGCTTGCGGCGATTCGTGCTTCACTCCAGTTTTTTCAGCAATATAATCTGATACGTCTCTTTGTTCTTGTACAATTAAGTAATATCCATCAATATCACGTTCATACAAAAACTTATTGAATTGATCATAAGCATTTGCTGAAATTGGACAAGTGTCGCTGTGTTTCATTATAAATACATATTTGTTGTCGTTAATTACCTGTTCAAACTGGTCAATTGAAGTCAGCTTTGTAGCCATTCTATTCACCTCTAAAAATATTTATCACTACACGTGATAGTCCCATTCTAATTGCTATTTCAATGTGTCTAATTATACACACTTTATATTTCAATGTTAACCAAAACACTAACATTTTCCTTGCTTTTTTCAATCATTCTTGTGCAATTTGTTTTTTAAGTCCGTCAACTCGCGCTTAAACGGTTTATGCGCTTCATCTAATTCTTTCCCTGTTAAAGGCGTTTTATTCATATCATATCGTTCTAAACCATTGCTGACATCTATTGTCTTTTGTCGTGTCTCATAATAGTTTTGCAGACTGTAATACATTTCAATAGCCGTTTGATGTGCTTTTGCAGTATTCGGCTCTGACACACTCGCTTGGTTCAGCTCTTCGATTTGTCGATTAATCAGAGGCTGTACTTTATCTTTAATCACGGTTTTCGTATTAGCCGGATCATCTGTATCTAAATATTTTTTCGCAATCTGCTGCAGCTCTTTGTTATGATGCTTCAACTTATGAATAAATTTATCGATACTGTCAGACTCCCCTGCTTGGCGTGCTGTTTCGACTTGCTTCTCTAACTGCGCACGGTTCTTCTCAAACAGCCTCGTATAATTCAAAATATCTTCATTTGCTTTAATCGAGGCGTTGCAAAGGTGTATAAAACTGCGGATGGCTTTTAAATCTTTTTCTTGTTCATTAACCTCACTTATGTAAGTTTTACGCAAGGCTTTGACATCTTTAGTTTCAGCCGGCAATTGTTCTGCGGCGTGCTGATAAGATTCAAATGCAGGCATCAGCTTCTTATCCATATCCTTTTCCAATTGTTTGAAGTCTGTTTTATTTCTATCTGTTAAATCTGATTTGCTGAGTTCATTCAAACGATTCAAGCGCATGTCATCCATAATTTTTTCAACTTGACGCTCTTCTTTATCTACTTCATGCTTTGCTTTTTCAAAATGTTTTAAATCTGACTGCGTTTTATTACTGCATGCCGCAAGAGACAGCGTTAGACAAGCAATCGTTATTATGAGAAGCCACCTTTTCACTTTTGTCCACTCCTGTCTGTTTATCTTTATAATTTGCGTGTTAAGTGTTTGAGTAAGTCAAGATTCATAATATAATATTTTAGAGACTTTTACAAAGGACGGTTGATTATGTATTCAAAAACACAGCCTTTAATAAAAGATAAAAAGGCATTACCCTCTTATCAAGATCAATTCGACAGGTTAAGTAAACTTTTGCTTGGTTTGTTGAATACACCTGTTCAAACCGTGCAGCACATCGGAGGAACTGCACATTTCAACTATCCGACTGAACCTATTTTAGATATTTTGGTCGGTGTGAACAACCTGCATGATATTACTGCATTAGATGAAAAGCGCTTGAATTATGCCGGCTTTTATCGTGTGCATCACAGCTACAAGAAAAAAGCCGTGATGGTAAAGTTCAATGATATGACTGAACTAAAACAAACTGTACGCCTGCATATCTTGCAGATTGAATCAAAACAATATTGCCATTATAAAGAAATGGATGCTGCACTGAGCCAAGATACTGAACTCAGCGCGCAGTTTTCAAAGGAAAAACAAACATTGCATACACAAGCCGCAACCATTCGCGAATATGAAGAAGCTAAAGATGCATTGTTTGAAAAATTGTCACGTCAATTTCATTTAAATTAAGGTTATAGCATTTCACAAACTAAAGGTTTCATTGCTATAATAAGAAGATGAAAACAATTGAAAGGGAGTTCTATCGTTGCACAAAGATGACATTCTTACAGAATTAGCTAAAATTCTGCCAGAAGAAAAAATTAAAGTTGATGAACCATTAAAACGCTATACTTATACGCAAACAGGAGGAAAGGCTGATTTCTATCTCAGTCCGACAAATTTCAAAGAAGTCCAAGCCATCAATCATCTTGCTAGAATCAACAACATCCCTGTCACATACTTAGGCAACGGCTCTAACATTATTATCCGCGAAGGCGGTATCCGCGGAATTGTATTGAGCTTATTATCCATGGATTATATTAAAGTTGAAGATAATGTCATAATCGCAGGCAGCGGTGCAGCGATTATTGATGTCTCCCGTACCGCTCGCGACAAATCTTTAACTGGATTAGAATTTGCATGCGGCATCCCAGGTTCAATCGGCGGTGCTGTCTTCATGAATGCAGGTGCTTATGGCGGAGAAGTCCGTGATTGTATCGATTACGCTGTATGCGTCAATGAACGCGGCGACTTAGTCCAATTGACACGTGATGAATTAGAACTTGGCTACCGCAGCAGTATTGTGCAAAAGCAGCACTTAGTAGTCTTAGAAGCTGCCTTTAACTTAGCACCAGGCAATCAAGAGGATATTCAAGCTGTCATGGACGACTTGACTGAACGCCGTGAATCAAAACAACCGCTTGAACATCCATCATGCGGCAGTGTCTTCCAAAGACCTCCAGGCCACTTTGCAGGTAAACTGATTCAAGATTCAGACTTGCAAGGCCATCGTATCGGCGGTGTCGAAGTTTCTACCAAACACGCAGGTTTCATGGTCAATGTCGATAACGGCACAGCAACGGACTACGAAGACTTGATCCACCATGTTCAGCAAGTGGTAAAAGAAAAGTTCGATGTTGAATTGCATCCGGAAGTGCGTATCATCGGCGACCATCCAGAAGACCAGCAATAAGGCAGGCAATTGATATGTCGCATTCACAACAAGTACACGGCATTGGTTTAGACAGCGAAACAAGATGTACACACTATCACACACTCTTAGACGTAGTCGCTATTAAATTCAAATGCTGCGGCAAATACTATGCTTGTATTCATTGCCATAACGAATCAGAAGACCACGCACCTATTCCATGGTCCAAAGAAGAATATGATACACATGCGATTTTGTGCGGTGTATGCGGACATGAACTTACCATTGCAGAATATACCAAAACCAATCATTGTCCTCATTGCAACGCACCATTCAATCCGCGTTGCGAAGCACACTATCCGCATTACTTTGAAATATAAAATCAAAACGGGCGAGTTACGATAACTTATCATCGTGACTCACCCGTTTTTTTATCGTCTTCCCCCATGTTTAACGATAATTATTTAACTATGTCTTTTAATTCGTCGATTTGTTTCATTGTTGTAGTTGTAGAACCTGATGCGAAGTACCAAAGTTTAGGATCTACTTCGTATACTTGGTCATCTTTGATAGCTTTAACGTTTTTAATTACGTCATTGCCTAATACTTGTTTCGCAGTAGATTTACCGCCGATAGCTTGACCGCGGTCCATCGCAATGATTACACCTGGATTTTTTTCGTTAACATATTCGTTTGTGACGTTTTGACCATGTGCACTTGCTTTAATTTTTTCATCTGCTGGTTTGAAACCTAATGTGTTATAAACTAAGCTTCCGAAACGTTCTTTAGGACCGAATGTTGATAATTCGCCTTCGTTCACTAATAAGTACATCACTGATTTATCGAAGTCTTTCGTTTTAGCTTTCATGTCCGCAACTTTTTTATCTAATTTTTTGTTCAATTCTTTTGCTTTATCTTCTTTGTCGTAGATTTTACCTAAGTTTTCAGCGTTTTTCTTAACTGAATTCATGTAGTCTTTATCATCTGCACCGACATAAACTACTTTTGCTTTAGGTGCTGCTTTTTTGAATTCATCTAAGTTCTTTTGGTTCGCTGTACGGTTTGAAATGAAGATTACTTCTGGTTTTGCTTGTGCAACTTTATCAAAGTTGACTTCTTTCAATGAACCTGTGTTTAAGTATTTTTCATCTTTAAATTCTTTTAAGAAATCTGGTAAAGTGCTGTTGTCTTCACCTTTAGGTGTTGCTTTTACCTTGTCTGCCACACCTAATGCTTTTAACGTATCTAATGCACCGTAATCTAAAACAACTGCGTTTTTAGGATTAACAGGTACTTCTACTGTATCTTTCACTTGTTTAGCATCGCTGCCTTTTGGATCTTTACCGTTTAATTTATAACTATTTTCAATTTTTACTGTCTTTTTATCTGAAGTTCCTTTTTCTGAACTTTCTTTTTGATCACTGCCGTTACCGCAAGCAGCTAATAAAAACATAACACTAACTAAAATAAATAAGCCTAATTTCTTCATCTGTTTTTCTCCTTTTGGAATATTTTAGACCCCCGTCTCATAATGCCGTAAAAAATCGGCATCACCCCTTTCAATGCATTAATATTAATCGTAGTAAAGACAGATTCTTTGACCTCGGATGCATTCAATTTGAACATCCATATCGTATAAATATCTTAAAGTGCTTGGTTGAATCACTTCATCTCTGACATCTGCTTTGACAATACGGCCGTCTTTCATTGCGACCACATCATCGGAATAACTCGAAGCGAAGTTGATATCATGCAAGACAATCACAATCGTTTTTCCGTAATCTCTAGTCAATGTTCTCAGTGTCTTCATAATGTCTACTGAGTATTTCATATCTAAGTTGTTCAGCGGTTCATCGAGTAAAATACATTCTGTATCTTGTGCAATTGTCATCGCAATGTAAGCACGCTGACGTTGTCCGCCAGAAAGTGTTTTAAGGTTGCGTCCTTTGATTTCTTGCAGCTGCAATAAATCTAAGGCTTGATTGATTTTTTCTTTATCTTCAGGCGTTAAACGCCCTTTAGAATATGGGAAACGGCCGAATGCGACAAGCTGTTCGACAGTAATATTCAATTCCGTGTGATTGGTTTGTTTCAGTACCGATAACTTTCTTGCGATTTCATTGCTTGTAAAGGTTTCTAGTTGTTCATTTTCAAGCTGAATGTTACCAGTGTCCACGTCTATTAATCGGCTGATTGCTGACAATAAAGTACTCTTTCCTGCCCCGTTCGGACCGATTAATGATGTCAGACGGCCTTTACGAATTTCCACATTAATATCGCTGAGAATCGGTTTATCATGAATAGACTTGTTCAAATCTTGGACTTGTATCATCGCACGTTCCTCCTTTTAATGAGTAAGTAAACAAAATAACTGCCGCCGATCAAGTTGATTAATATACTGACCTCTGTTGTAGCTTCAAAGAGATGTTCTACAACCCATTCAGCTGTAAATAAACTGATCCAGCTTAAAAAGATAGTCGCCGGCAAGAGATATTTATGTTCAAACGTTTTCATAATTTCATGTGCAATATTCACAGTTAACAGACCTAAGAATGTAATGGGTCCTACCAGTGCTGTCGCAATAGCCGTCAGCAAAGCGACCATAATCATTAAAAGCCTCGTTACACGTGTATAATTCACACCTAAGTTCATTGCTTGTGCTTTCCCAAGCAACAATACATCTAAATAAGGCAATATCTTGATCGTAATCGCAATTAAAATAATCAGCACAATGCCGCCGATCAACACTAACTTTTCATTTGAAGCGTTAAAGTTTGCGAACATTGAACTTTGAACGGCCAAGAAATCTTCTGGATTAAGTACCAATTCGATAAACCCTGTAATACTTCTGAAGAAGGTACCTAAAATTACCCCTATCAACAAAATAAAGTAAACAGAGAAGTTGCCGTATTTAAAGACTCCTTGGAATAAAATCAGTGCGAATATAATCATTGCGACAAGTGTTAATGCAAAGTTTAAATACAAGTTTGTGACTGCCATCGATTGAATGCCGAATATAAAGACTAAGACGACTTTCACAAACATATAGACCGCATCTAATCCCATCATCGAAGGTGTCAATAACCGGTTGACGGTAATCGCTTGGAAGATAATCACCGATGTACCGATTGCGGCACCGACTAAGACCATTAAAATCAGCTTTCTGATACGACTTTGAATCTGATACGCAAAGATATCAAAATCGATACCTAAAACAAGGTATAAAGCGCCTGTAATCACAACTACCGAAAATAAAATGAATAATTTAAGCTTCGTTTGTTTAAGACTCATAGTTGCGGCTCCCTTTAAATAACATGATTAAGAAAATACATGTACCAAAGACACCAATCGTTAATCCGATATTGATTTCATAAGGGTAGACAATCAAACGTCCGATAATATCTGAAATCAAAACGAATATTGCGCCTAATACAGCAGTGTGCGGTAATGCATTTTTTAAATGGTCTCCTCTGTAAATGGAAACAATATTCGGAACAATCAAACCTAAAAACGGTAATGTTCCAACTGTTACGACGACTAAAGCTGTCATCGTTGCGGTAATTGTTAAGCCGAACATCATAATTCTTTCATAATTCACACCTAAGTTATGGCTGAAATCTTTGCCCATGCCGGCTATTGTGAAATAGTTAGCGAAAATATATGTAACAATAAGCAATGGAATACTGAGATACAGTACTTCATAACGGCCGCTTGTAATAATCGCAAAGTTTCCGTTCAACCAGTTGCCGATACTTTGAAGCGCATTGGTGCGCAAGGCAATAAAGGTCGTTAAACTTGAGATAATGCCGCCGATCATAATGCCGAGCAGCGGGACAAAAATTACATCTTTAAAGCGGATAATCTGTATTAATTTCATAAAGAAGAAAGTGCCGCCGATACTAAGTACCATGGCGAATAACAATTTAACTAATATGTGCGCTTGAGGAAAGAAAATCAGCGCAATTAAAATACCTAACTTAGCCCATTCCATTGTTCCTGCGGTAGTTGGACTGACAAATTTATTCTGCATCATCTGTTGCATAATCAATCCTGCAAGTGCTAATGAACTGCCGGAAATCACAATGCTGACTGTTCTAGGAATACGACTTGAAACGAGGATATTTTGCTGCTCTTGTGTTAAATGAAAAATTTGAGTAATTGAAACCTGACTCACACCAATAAACAATGAAAGGACGGTTAAAATTAAAAAGAGCACGACTAAAACCGGAAAACGCATAAGTTGTTGAACCATTCTAAAACCCAATCCTTCCTTTTATCTTTCTCTAATCTAATTGTAAATGATAATCGTTTTCACTTAAATCTATCGTATCAGTTTATTGATTTTAATCAATACTTTTTCTACATTTTCATAAAAATTATTATTCAAACTTAGACTAAATACTATTAAAAGTTGTATAATATCTCTGTTTATTTCCAATAACACTTGTCTTAGTTGAATATTTCTAATTTTAGGCAAACAAAAAAACACTGAATCCAAACTGTGAAAACAGTCAGATTCAGTGTTTGTCATTCAATTAGTCTTCATCATCGAAAATGAAATCTTCGTCACGCAACGCTTCTACATTCAATGCTAATGTATAGCCGTCACCTTTAACTGAGAAGAAGTCATGGTTCTTCGTAGAAGTATCTAAGGCATTTTCAATAATCGGGTTGAACTCGCGTTCTTCAAAGTAAGGTTCGAAACCTAAGTTAGATAACGCTTTGTTTCCGTTGTAACGTACATAGTTTAATACGTCATCTGTTAAACCGATTTGATCATAAAGCGAATGTGTATAAGACACTTCGTTTTTGTATAATTCATCTAATAATTTATACATTTCTTGGTCCGCACGCTGCTTTTCGTTTTCTGAGAGTTCATTACGCATATGTTGTGCATCTAATCCTGTGAATACCCCGTGAATCGATTCATCTAATAGAATTTTACGGATAATTTCACCAGATGTTGTCATGCGTCCTTGACCTGCAAGGAAAAGCGGATAATAGAATCCAGAGTAGAATAAGAATGTTTCTAAGAATACACTGGACACACGTGCCATATATTGATCATAAACAGATGCATCTTTTGTCCATAGTTTATGATAGTTGCCTACGATTTTATCAGATTTGAATTTCAAGTGCGGTTCTTCCAACACCCATTTATCTAATAAATAGTTTGTTTCGCTAGATGGTAAAAGTGTTGTAAAGATATGAGAATAACTTTTCGCGTGGATTTGCTCCATCATTCCCATAAATGAGTAAACTGCTTTTTTACGTAAATCTTTAGTGTGCATCATGACTAAAGGCATACCATCGTCAGCTTGGTGTGTATCTAATCCTGTTAAGCCTGCCAATGCCTTTTTGAAAGTATCTTGTTCTTCTGGTGTTAATGTTTTCCAACTTGCAATATCTTTAGATACTTTAAATTCCGTTTCTACCCACATTTGGGAGATGTTTTGTCGCCAAAACATATTCGTCATGTCTTCTTGCGTGTTCCAATTGACAGCGATCATCAAAGTGCATTTCCCCATTCTTGATTTTTAATTTAGCTCGTTTAATTTCCGTTTAATTTTCGCAGTATAACTTATGTAGAGACAACCTATTCAGGTTGCCTCACTTTTTCTCTATTAGATAGCGCAGCTTGTACATTCTTCTACGCTTAATAATTTGTTACGTGTATAATAAAGTGATTTTAGACCTTTATGATGTGCATAGACATATAAACGTGCTAATTCACGTGTAGAAATTTCTGAGTTGACGTAAAGGATTGTTGAGATACCTTGGTCAACGTGTTGTTGGATCGTTGCTACTAAATCAATCAAACGCATTTGATCTGTGTTGAATGCTGATTTGTAGTACCACATTGTTTGCGGTGATAAGAACGGCATTGGATAGAATGTTTCAGAGTTGCCGTACGTACGACGTTCGATTTGATCTACAATCGGCATAACTGAACTTGTCGCATTTTGAACGTATGAAATACTTTGTGTCGGTGCGATCGCTAGACGGTAAGCATGGTATAGACCATATTGTTTAACGTCTTCTGCTAATGCTTTCCAATCTTCTGCAGTTGGAATTTCCAAACCTTCAAACAATGCTTTTACTTTTTCATATTCAGGAACGATATCTTCTTTTGTATATTTATCAAAGTACTTACCGCTCGCATAATCTGATTTATCAAAGTCTTGATAAGCTTCGCCGCGTTCTTTAGCTGTTTGCATAGAACGTTCGATTGAGTAATAGTTCATCATCATGAAGAATACGTTCGCAAAGTCTTTTGCTTCTTCTGATTCATAGCCGATTTGATTTTTCGCAAGATAACCATGCAAGTTCATTACGCCTAAACCTACTGAATGCAATTCACTGTTTGCTTTACGTACACCTGGCGCGTTTTGAATATCCGCTTCATCGCTGACAACTGTCAATGCATCCATACCTGTGTGTACAGAGTCTCTGAATTTGCCTGATTCCATTACGTTCACAATATTAAGTGAACCTAAGTTACAAGAAATATCACGTTTGATTTCATCTTCAACACCGTAATCGTTGATGATTGAAGTTTCTTGTAATTGGAAGATTTCAGTACATAAGTTACTCATTTTGATTTGGCCGATATTTGAATTGGCATGTACTTTGTTTGCGTTATCTTTAAACATTAAATAAGGATAACCTGATTGCAATTGTGTTTGCGCAATTGTATTCAACATTTCGCGCGCATCTTTTTTGCGTTTTAAGATGTTAGGGTTCTCAACCATTTCATCATAATATTTATCTAAATCGATATCATCTAATGTTACGCCGTATTCGTTAAATACAGTGTGCGGCGCAAACATATAGAAGTCTTTGCCTTCTTTAGCAAGTTCGAAGAATTTAGCAGGTACAATTAAACCTGTTGAAATTGTTGATAAACGGATGTCTTCGTCTGCGTTTACTTTTTTTGTATCTAAGAATTCTTCAACATCATAGTGGAAGATATTAAGGTAAACCGCACCTGCACCTGGTCTTTGACCTAATTGGTCTGCATAGCTGAAGCCGCCTTCGAGTGATTTCGCAACTGGCAATACGCCTTTTGCAACACCTTTGATACCTTTGATTGCTTCGCCGCGTGCACGAAGTTTAGATAAGTTAATCGCTACACCGCCGCCGATTTTACTTAATTGTTTCGCTGTTGAATCAATAAAGTTGATAGAGTTCAAGCTGTCATCTACTTCTAATAAGAAACATGAAACTAATTCGCCGCGGCGTGCACGTCCTGCGTTTAAGAATGTAGGTGTTGCAGGTTGGTAGCGTTGTTCAATCATTGATGAGATAAATTGTTTGGCTTGTGCTTTGTCGCCATCCGCTAAGTAAAGTGCAACAATTGTAACGTGCTGCGAATAGTCTTCAAGATATTGCTTTTTATCATTTGTTTTCAAAGCATAGTCTTTGAAGAATTTGCTTGCTGACATGTAGCTTGCAAATTCGAATGGAATACTGCGTGCATATTCAGTAATTTCTTCTAAATCTGCTTCGCTGTATTGTTTGAATACATCTACATAAAAGTCATTATCTACAAGATAGTGCAAACGTTCGATTTCTGTATCGAAATAAATCGTATGATCTTTGATTTCTTCTAAATAAACCGCTAAAGCTTCTTGGTCTTTTTCTAAGTTGAAGAAACCATCTTCTTTACGCTTTGTAACCTCGTTATTTAATTCAATATGATTGTACTGCTTTTCGTTCATAGTCTTCATATAATTGCCCCACCTTATCATTAAACTCTTCTACATCTTTCTTTGTACCTTGTACTTCAAACTTCATTAATAGCGGAACGAAATATTCTCGTGAAATGGTTTCGCTGGCTTTCGCAAAGTTTTGGCCCCAGTTGCGATTACCGCTTCCAACAACACCTCTGATCATATTTCCGTTATTTTTCAAAAATGTTTTAACTACATCTGGCACTTCTCCAAAACCAATTGTACTAGTGACCAATATATAAGGTTCATCAACGCGCACTTCTGCACAGTTGTCATTTGTAATTTCTAAAGTATTCTCAAATTCAGTTCTTCCTATAAATCGTCTGACGTTACCAGTAAATGAAAAATATACTACCTTCATTGAATCACCCGCTTTCTTATAAAGAACGCGCTCACTCGTCACATAGCGTCATGCACTTTCTTTCTCATAATTAAAAAACATGCCAGGCTGCCTTGCTGGTATTGCTGTATCTTAAAGGAGATGTTGTGACTGCTGCATGTTTTAATTTGATTTCGATATGTTAATGCATTGATCCTTAACACTACATGTTGTGTTGAGATGATTTTATTCACACTAATGGGCTTTCTCTTTATTGATGAAAAAAAAGCTTTTGCTTGTTATACCTGTATACTGCATATCCTCTTGCAATCACAGGGGTGTATGCCTTTTCTTAAATGAGCAGGAATATCAGATTAAACCCCTAACCTGTATTCTGTTCTTTCAAGTTATGTGTGAAATTGCCAAAAAGAAGTGAAATATTTTTTTCATTATTTTGGGTTCAACCACAATATATAGTGTTGGGTTTCGTTCTTCAATACTATATTATGTGATTCATTATACCGAACACACATTATAATTTCAAAGAGAATAACCCCTCCAAAATTTATTTAAATTTGTCAAAATTGATAGAAGTAGCGTCACCGCTATGCTTAGACTTCTTATTTTTTCTTAAAAATCCTTTCAAAATAAATAATTGTAATTTTGCCCTTGATTTTTAGAAAATTTGTGTACTCCTTGTCATCATAAGATTTCTCTCAATCCCACCATGAAAGGCTTAACGCAATACTTTAATAAAAATCAACTAATTCATATATTCAGTCGGTTATGCATAACTCAATCTACAATAAGAACATATGTTCGATTAAATTATAACGATTCTTGATGTCTTTTGCAAGTGCATATAGGCACTTATTTTGATATATGCTAAGATGATATACGTTAAGTTTTGAGGAAAGTAGAGGAGAAAGTATGGATTCTAAATTAAAAGGTATTATTGCCATACTCGTTTCAGCGATCGGCTTTAGTTTCATGTCGCTGTTTTTCAGACTTGCAGGCGACTTGCCTGTCTTCCAAAAGTCTTTAGCTAGAAACTTGGTTGCCATGCTGATTCCGTTGTATTTCTTATATAAATATAAACAACCTATGTTTGGCAAATTAAGCAGTCAGCCCCTATTGATTTCACGTTCTACACTCGGTTTAATCGGTGTGCTGCTCAACATCTACGCGATTGACCATATGCTTTTAAGCGACGCAGATACATTGATGAAGTTGAATCCGTTTTGGACGATTCTGCTCAGTTTGATTTTCTTGCATGAGAAAGTCCGCAAATATCAAATTACCGCAATGCTGGTTGCGATTGTCGGCATGTTGTTTGTCGTACAGCCGCAATTCTCATCTGAAATGATTCCAGCTATTGCCGGATTGTTCTCTGGTATCTTCGCTGCTTCAGCTTATACATGTGTACGCGCATTAAGCACAAGAGAAGCACCATATACTATTGTCTTTTACTTTTCATTCTTCTCAATTGTAGCTTTAATTCCATTTGTCCTATTTACTTATCAACCCATGTCAGGCCTTCAAATTATCTACTTGGTCGGGGCAGGTTTATCAGCAGCTGTCGGACAAATCGGTATCACTCTAGCCTACAGTTTTGCACCAGCAAAAGACATTTCAATCTTTACGTATGCTTCAATCATCTTCACAGCATTGATGGGCATCGTGATTTTCGGAGAATCGCCGGACTTATATGCTACACTAGGCTATGTAATCATTATCAGTGCAAGCTACTATATGTTTGAAAAAGCACGCAGACAAAGTAAAAATCATCCGAAACCGCAACATAAAGGAGGAAAATAACCGTGTCACAACAAGGACGTAAAAAAGAAGATTTGCAAGACATTACACTGCTCGGCAATCAAAATAACCAATATGATTTCGACTACCGACCTGATGTCTTAGAAACATTCGATAATAAGCATCAAGGCCGCGACTATTTCGTTAAATTCAATTGTCCTGAATTTACTTCGCTATGCCCTATTACAGGTCAGCCGGATTTTGCGACAATTTATATTTCATATATTCCGAATATCAAAATGGTAGAGTCTAAGTCACTCAAACTTTATTTATTCAGTTTCAGAAATCATGGAGACTTTCATGAGGATTGTATGAATATCATTATGAATGACTTAATCGATTTGATGGATCCGCATTATATTGAAGTATGGGGCAAATTTACGCCGCGCGGCGGTATTTCTATCGATCCTTATACGAATTATGGCCGTCCTGATACTAAATATGAGGAAATGGCTGAGTATCGTATGATGAATCATGACTTGTACCCTGAGAAAATTGATAACAGATAATTTCATATGTGATTTAATAGCAGCAACCTGATTAATTTCAGGTTGTTTTTTATTTTTATGGAAGCGGATTCGTTCTTTTTTGTTCAAATAATTTAGTAAATTTACGATTTATTTTTCAGAATTTTCTTGTATCTGAACTTTGAATAGATTAAACTTATTTTTAAGTCACACCGAGGGGAAAGATTATGAATAAGAAACAATACACACGCGAAGAAGTCATAGAAAGTACACCACGAACAGGTTTCTTTGGGCATCCTAAAGGACTAAGCACTTTGTTCTTTACTGAGTTTTGGGAGAGATTCAGTTACTATGGTATGAAAGCCATTTTAGTGTACTATCTGTACTACTCTGTAGCTAAAGGCGGATTCGGATTAGATGAATCTGTAGCCATGCAGATTGTGGCATTATATGGGACATTAATCTATATGTCTGGGGTTATCGGAGGCTGGATTGCTGACCGAATTACCGGAACACAGCACGCAGTATTCTTCGGCGGAATACTCATTATGTTCGGTCATATTATTTTAAGTTTGCCGGGCAGTTTAACCGCCGTTATGATTGCGTTGCTGCTGCTGATTATCGGGACAGGTTTATTAAAACCAAACATTTCTACAACAGTCGGAGAGCTTTATAACAAAAACGACAACCGTGTCGACGCTGCATTTACTATTTTCTACATGGGTATCAACTTAGGTGCATTAATTTCACCATTATTAACAGGTTTCTTGCAAACACGCGTTGGTTTCCACGCAGGGTTTGCGACAGCGGCTATCGGGATGTTCTTCGGTTTAGTCGTTTATTGGACAAAACGCAAAAAGTACTTAAACTTAGCAGGATTATCTGTACATAATCCGCTGACAAAAGCAGATACGAAGAAATTCTCTATTATTGCAGGTGCAATCATCGCTGCATTTGCGATTTACTTGATCATCTTAAAATCATTTAACGCATTATCAATCGAAAACTTCAGTTTACTCGTTACATTCATCGGGATTGCATTACCGATTTACATCGTTGTTTACATGCTTGTAAGCAAAAAAGTAACACCAGAAGAAAAGTCTCGTGTCGGCAGTTATGTACCTTTGTACATTACTTCTGTAGCATTCTGGATGATTCAAGAACAAGGTTCAACAATCTTAGCCAACTTTGCGGATAAGAAGACAGAACTAAGTTTAGCTAAATTAACAGGCGGCGCATTGAATTTTGATATTCCTGCAGCCTGGTTCCAATCATTAAACCCGATCTTTATCGTTGCACTTGCACCTTTATTTGCAACTTTATGGGTGAAATTGGGCAAACACAATCCGCCTACAGTAATTAAATTTGCTTTAGGTGCAATTATCGGCGGTATCTCATATTTAATCATGGTCGTACCATTAGCCGGCGGTTTAGGCCAAGGTGAATTGATTCACCCAATCTGGTTAGTACTCAGCTTCTTGCTTATCACAATCGGAGAGTTGTGTATTTCACCGGTCGGCTTAGCAACAACAACAAAACTTGCACCTTATGCTTTCACAGCACAAATGATGAGTTTATGGATGCTGAGCAACGCAACAGCGCAAGGTTTAAACGCACAGCTTGTTGTCGTATATGCGAAGATGGACTCAGGTCAATACTTCTTGTATTCCGGATTATTAACTTTAGTTATCGGCGTATTGCTTATCGCAATTTCTCCATTTGTACGTCGTGCAATGAAAGGGATTCACTAATCCTTATATCAAGTCTGAAATCTTATTTAGGTTTCAGGCTTTTTTCTTTGTGTCGTTCACTTTTTAGACATAGTGGGAAGCGGTTATCCTTATGTTCTCTGAATTGTTCTGTGCCCCCGTATTATGCGTGTGATTAAATTATGCTTGATGAACACAGCTTTAAATCGTATATTTTTCTGAATTTTGATAATATTTTTATTTTTAGAAAATTATTGAAACTCCCTTTTGTAAATAGTAAAATCTAATATAATCAACCCGTTATAGGAAAGAAAGGTCGGGGTTAGTTTGCAGAATAATTTGCATAATCAACATGTTCAAGAAATTCCACAGAAAGGTTTCTTCGGACATCCAAAAGGATTAGGAGTTCTATTCTTTGTAGAGTTTTGGGAGAGATTCAGTTATTACGGAATGCGTGCACTCTTAATCTTCTATATGTTCTTCGCCGTAAGCGATGGCGGATTAGGTATGGACAAAACAACAGCACAATCTGTCATGTCAGTGTATGGTTCACTGATCTTCATGACAAGTGTACTTGGCGGATGGGTCGCTGACAGAATTACAGGGACACGCGGCGCAACGATGTACGGTGCCATTTTAATTATTATCGGTCATGTCTTTTTAAGTCTGCCGTTGGCTCAAACAGGATTATTCATTTCAATGTTCTTTATCATTGTAGGTTCAGGACTTATGAAACCGAATATCTCTAACATCGTAGGTCGATTATATCCTGAAAATGATAAACGTATCGATTCAGGGTTTGTTATTTTCTACATGTCAGTAAATATGGGTGCCCTTGCTGCACCGCTTGTATTGAATGCTTTCTCTAAAGGACATATGTTCCATCAAGGCTTCTTAATCGCCGCAATCGGTATGTCTCTTGCGCTTGTGATTTATTTACTCTTCAACAAACGCAATTTAGGAGATGTTGGTTCTAAACCAACCAATCCATTGAACAGCAGCGAAAAGAAAAAATATGCGAAAATCGCAGGTATTGCTGTGTTAGTGATTGCACTTGTATTAGTCATTACCGGCTTAACAGGTACATTATCATTCAACTTAGTCAGCACAACTGTATTAATTTTAGGAATCGCATTGCCGATTGCATACTTTACAATCATGATTAGAAGTAAGGAAGTTACAGATGATGAACGCTCACGCGTAATTTCATTCATTCCGCTCTTCATTATCGGTGTTATCTTCTGGTCTATCCAAGAACAAGGTTCAAACGTCTTGAACTTATACGCTTTAAGCGGTACCGATATGAAATTGAACTTATTCGGTTGGAAAACAGATTTCGGTAAAACATATTTCCAATCTATTAACCCGCTCTTCATCGTATTGTTAGCACCTGTGCTTTCATATGTTTGGAAGAAATTGGGTTATCGTCAACCAAGCTTGGCGACTAAATTCGTTTGGGGTGCATGGTTAGCAGGTGTTTCTTACATACTGGTAGCAGTCGTTATGATGACTTCAGGCGGCAACAGTGTATCCGTGAACTGGGTTATTTTATCTTACATCCTTTGCGTTATCGGTGAATTATGTTTATCACCTACCGGCAACAGTGCCGCAGTTAAATTGGCACCTAAAGCCTTCAACTCGCAAATGATGAGTTTATGGTTATTAGCAAATGCGACAGCACAAGCCATCAACGGAACGCTCGTTAAATTAATCGAGCCGTTAGGCTATCAAAATTACTTCTTATTCCTAGGAAGTTTAGCAGTAATTATCGGGTTGGTTACATTAGCATTTGTGCCTAAGATTGTTAAAGGTATGCGGGGTATACGCTAAAATAACATTTTATTACCTAAAACAGAGGGGCAAGAACTTAACAAGTTCTTGCCCCTCTTTTCTTATTGAATCGTATTCTTTTATACTAGTTACAAATCTCAGCCTTACCTTATTTATTTCCCAAGAAATAAGCTTCGACTTCTTTCCAGTTATTCACACGATCGAAGTCTTCATTATGAATATTATGCTGAGCCGTATACATCACTGGTTTCCCTGTAAAACGTGCCAGCTGTCTTGGATTGTCATCGATTAAATAATCCGCTTTAACAATATTCTTTCTGCCGCAAAAGACGAATTGCTGCGGATCTAAAAATGGGAAATGTACTCTTAACCATTCATATTTATCATGGAACGAAGTCGGTACATCCATTGCTGCTGTCGCAATGTAGATATCATAATGCTCTGCTAGTTTCTTAACCACTTCTTGTGAATCTTTAATCACTTCTAAGTTTTTGAAGAAACCTGGTTGTTTCAAAACTTCATCAAGCACACCTTCGTGTTCCGGCATAAAGTGGCGTAATTTATTTCCATCTAATAATGCCTCTTTGATTCCTAAATCTGTACGTTTATTCACTTCCTCAATCAAAGCTTTGATTGTATCCGCTAATACTTCATCCATATCAATCGCTATTGATTCTCTCTTCATACTTATAGCAACTTCCTTTCCTTATCTTCTCTTCGAGTATAGCATATTTATTTTATTTAGTTGTGAAGCAAGGTTACTGATTGTGTAAATACAAAACAAGCAGCGACTGTTCATCGCTCTGCTTGTCCATATTCAGCTTATTTTTCAAAGTCAAAATTTTTCAAGACTTCGATCATGGCATCATTTTGTTCTGGGAAGCCGATAGTTACACGTACGCCGTTCGGGAATGGACGTGTAATACAGCCTACGCTCAAGAATGCTTCATATAAATCTTTAGGTCGGTTGGTATTAATGAATACAAAGTTGGTTTGACTCTCAAAGAAATGCTTGCTTTCTGGAATTTCATAGAATTTCTTACGTTCAGCAGCATTTTTTTGCTGGATTTCTTTTAAGTACGCTTGGTCCTCAAAAGCCGCAACTGCCGCATATTCTGATAAACGGCCAACGTTAAACGGAGGACGGATAATATTATACGTTTTAATCGCTTCTTCTGTTGCGATGATATAACCAATTCTAAGTCCAGCTAAGCCGTAAGCTTTAGAGAAAGTACGCATTAAGAATGCATTGGGGAAGCTTTCTTGTAATTTCAATGTATCAGGGAAGTCTTTTGCTGTCACAAATTCAAAGTATGCTTCATCGACTAAAACAGGTACGTTGCTTGGTACTTGTTCAAGGAATGCTTCTAATTCCGCATGTGTCACGTAATTGCCTGTCGGGTTATTCGGGTTGCAGATCCATACTAACGCTGTATCTTCATCGACTTCTGCTAAAATACCATCTAAATCAAATTGTCCATTGTCTTTAAGCGGTACTTGGACAACCTCTGCCGCTTCTACAATCGCATTATGATAGTATTGTCCGAATGTGCCTTGGCTTGTAACAATTTTATCTCCAGGTGTTAACACAGCACGTGAAATCATGAGAATGACTTCATCTAAGCCGGCACCGAATAAAATACGATTTTCATTGATACCTAAAGCTTTGGCGATATCTTTACGTAATGTCGGTGCACCTGTTTCCGGGTAATACAACACTTCATCGACATGTGAACGAATTGCTTCTTTTGCTTTTGGAGAAGGTCCGTATAAGTTTTCATTAGATGCAAGTTTATGTAATTCGATATCTAACCCGAATTCTTCTTTTAAAGCTCTTGGCGAGAGACCTGGCTGATATGCTGAGAGTTGATTGATTTGTTCTTTCATAAATATCTGTCCCCTTTTAACTGGTTTGTTTAAAAATTTGAAATTTACTGATAATTATATACCTTATAGAGACAACTTGGCAATAGTTGTTCATACGTTCATGAAATTGTACGGTTTAAAATAGAAAAAGTCCGAGCACAAAGGCTCAGACTTAAAATATAACTATTATTTTTCAATCAAATGCTCTTTTTCTAAATATTCTTTAGCGACTTGATACGGATCTTCGTTTTTCACCGTTACTTTATAGTTCATTTCCTGCATTTCTTCATCTGAAATTTTGCCTGCTAATTTATTCAGCGGCTTTTTAATTTCAGGATGATCTTTAAGGTAGGATTCTTTAAAGATTGGTGCACCTTGATAAGGCGGGAAGACATGTTTATCATCTTCTAATACCACCATATCGTATTGTCTTAATTCCGCATCTGTTGAATAAGCATCGATTAAGTTGATGTCGCCTTTCTTAACTGCTTGATAGCGCAATTTAGGTTCCATTGTACGGATATTATCAAACTTCAGACCATACGCCTTAGAAACCGCCTTAAAGCCGTCAGGACGGTCATTAAATTCTAATGTAAAGCCTGGTTTGATTTGATTTTTTACTTTTTCTAAATCACCTATCGTTTTCAGACCATGTTTTTTCGCAAAGTCGCGTTTGACTGCCAATGCATACGTATTATTGTATTTCATCGGTTTCAACATCGTGATGCCTTCTTTTTTCTCTAAGCTTTGTTTCGCTTGCTGGTAAACTTTGGCTTCTTCTTTAGATTTCAACGGTTCTTTCGTTAATTCGCCTAACACTGTACCTGTAAATTCTAGATAACCGTTAATATCATCTGATTTCAATGCATTGTATAAGAACGATGTTTTACCCATACCGTCTTTGACTTCAACTGTATTATCAGTTTCATCTTCAATTAAAATCTTATACATATTCGTGATGATAGAAGGTTCTGAACCTAATTTGCCGGCAATCGTTACTTTGTCGCCTTTCGCACCTAACAACGGCACTACTAATACTAAGACGATAACAATTAAAATGGCACCTAAAGTAATTAACAATTTCTTATATGACAGCCTCTGCATATAACGCAATGCTAAATCAAAGATAATCGCTAAAACAGCAGCTGGAATAGCGCCTAATAAAATCAGTGAGCTGTTATTGCGGTCGATACCTAATAAGATTAAATCACCTAAACCACCTGCTCCGATTAACGCAGCAAGTGTTGCAGTACCGATAATTAATACCATTGCAGTACGTATACCTGCCATAATAATCGGCATAGCAATAGGCAGCTCTACTTTTGTTAAGCGGCGCCCAGGTTTCATCCCAATCCCTTTTGCGGCTTCTACTAATGATGGATCTACTTCCTTGATTCCAGTGTATGTATTACGCAGGATTGGAAGTAATGCATAAACAACTAATGCAATAATAGCAGGAACTGTACCAATTCCGAATAACGGAATCATTAGACCTAATAATGCCAGTGACGGTATCGTCTGCATCACCGCAGCAATATTAATAATGACTTCCGAGAAGTGCTTAGTCTTTGTCAGCAAGATACCTAAAGGTACCCCGATCAAACAAGCAATCAGCAAAGCGATAAATGAAATCTGAATATGTTCTAAAATAGTACTCAGCAATTCGCCTTTTCGTTCAGAGAGTGTTTGGAAGAATGTATTCATGATACGTCACCTCTCTTATTTTGTGCTAAGAACTTAAAGACATCTTCTCGTGTTAATAAATGCAGCTGCCCTTGCTGCTCAACCGCAACACCATCCGCATGTGCTAAATCTTCATACACTTTATTGAGCGGAGCATCTGCAGAAACGACAGGCAATTCCTGTGCAGTATCAATCGCTTTCAGTTTTGTTGCACGTAAAATCGTTTCAAGTGTCAGTCTTGGTGCGTTGACTTGATCATATTGACTGATGAAGTGTCGGACAAACTCATTTTTAGGATGATCTAAGAAACCATCCGGTGTATCGATTTGCTCTACACGTCCCTCATTTAATAAGCAGATACGATCTGCTAATTTCATAGCTTCGTTAATATCATGTGTCACAAATACAATCGTTTTCTTGATTTTTGATTGCAGTTCAATCAAATCTTCTTGCAGTTTTGTGCGGCTGATCGGGTCTAATGCACTGAAAGGTTCATCCATTAATATCATTGGAGGATCTGCAGCCAGTGCACGTACAACACCGACACGTTGACGTTGGCCGCCTGATAACTCATCAGGTTTGCGATCGCGATATGTATCAGGATCTAAATTAACCATTTCTAATAATTCATCAATGCGCTGGTCGATTTTAGTCTTGTCCCAGCCTTTCATTTGAGGCACTTGTGCAATATTTTCTTTCACCGTCATATGCGGAAACAGCGCAATTTGCTGGAGCACATAGCCGATATCCCATCGCATTTCGTAAACTGGGAAGTCGCTGATCGGCTTATCTTTAAAATAAATGTATCCTTTTGTGAGCGGAATCAACCGGTTAATCATTTTCAAAGTTGTTGTCTTACCACTTCCTGATGGTCCGATTAACACGAAGAATTCTCCTTCTTCAACATTAAAGCTGACATTATCGACTACTGTTTTATTGCCGTACTGCTTTGAAACGTTCTTAAATTCTATCATGCTTTATTCACCTGCATTCTATTCGTTTTAAAAAATAACAGCAAGCTTACACATTAATCATTGTGATACTTGCTGTTATTATTATATTTCCTCTATACCTGTGCTTTATAGTTATGAATGGTTTCAATAAATTGAGGACAGTAATGTTTTAATTTATAACTGCCGACACCATCTATCGCAATCATTTCTTGTTTAGATTCTGGTTTGCGTTTCGCAAACTCTTCCAAAGTAAAGTCTGTAAAAATACTGATAGGTGCCACATTCAGCTTCTCGCTTAATTGTTGACGTACTTGAACAAGTGCATCGTATAAAGCGCGATCAACGCCTTCAATCGTATTAATATTTACTTTTTCTCGTGATTTCTTCTTAAATGGTACAGTATAAATTTTTAACCCCTCATTTAATACTTTCTTAACCTTTTTATCACAAGTTAAAACTTCATCATTTTCATTTAAGAAGCCTTTAAAGCGTAATTCATCTATCAAATGACTGCATTCTGATGTAGTATATTCTTTCATAATACCGAACGTTGAAAGTTTGTCATACTGGTTGTACTTCACATAGTCTGACGTTTCTCCCCTGAGCACTTGAATGATTACGCCGTACGTTTCTTGCTGCTTCATGCGTACAATACAACTGATGATTTTCTTCGCTTCATTCGTCATATCGTATGTTTTATTTTCATTTCTGCAGTTGCTGCAGCGTCCGCATTCTTCAAGCTTTTCATTTGGTTCAAAGTAATGGACTAAAGTAGCTTCCAGACATTTCTTTGTCTTGGTATATTGAATCATTTTATTCAGCTTTTCACCCATTTTCTCTTTATAATCATCATCCCCTTTAGAAGATGAAATAAAGAATTGATGCAAGCTGATATCACGATCGCTGTACAATAGAATACATTCACTTGTTAAGCCGTCACGTCCGGCACGCCCAGCTTCTTGATAATAAGATTCTAAATCACCCGGCATATTGTAATGGATGACATATCTGACATTCGATTTATCGATACCCATACCGAATGCGTTGGTCGCAATGACTACTTTCGTACGGTCGAAGACAAAGTCGTTTTGTGCTTCTTCACGCTCTTTATTCGTTAAACCTGCGTGATAAATCGTACTGTTGATTTTTTGATCTTCAAACACTTGCTGCAGCTCTTCGACTTGTTTGCGAGTCGAACAATAAATAATGCCTGCTTGATGGTCATGTTCTTTCACATACTCTAAGACGAACTTCTGTCTTTGATACGTTGAATTCACTTTAAAGACAAGGTTCGGACGTTTAACGCTTGTTTTTACACGATTGCTAAAAGCAATATGCAAACGTTCCATAATGTCTTTTTGAACTTCAACTGTTGCTGTAGCTGTCAATGCCGCAATCGCAAAGTCTTGAGGCAGACTCATAACTTTATCAATGACTTGCTGATAACTCGGTCTGAAATCGTGCCCCCATTTAGAAATACAGTGTGCTTCATCAAAAGCGATTAAATGAATATCTAATCCGAACATCAGCTTCATAAATTGACCATTGTCAAAACGCTCTGGTGCGACATACAAGAACTGAATGTCGCCACGTTTTAATTCTGCTTCAATCGCACGCTGCTCCTTTTGAGACAAGCTGCTGTTCAGATAAGCAGCGCGAATACCCATTGCTTTCAACTGATCCACTTGGTCTTTCATCAATGAAATCAATGGACTGATGACTACCGTAACGCCACCCATAATGAGTCCCGGTACTTGATAACATAATGATTTACCGCCGCCTGTAGGTAAAACCCCCAGGACATTTTGTTTGTCTAAAATTTTAGATATGATTTCCTTCTGCCCTGGACGGAAATCTTTATATCCAAAATAATGCGATAATGTCGTTTCCATAATCTTGACCCCTTATTGTTCTTTTAATTCTTCAAGCTCGCTCCATCGTGTGATGTCAGCTTCGTACTGTGTTTCTAACGCTTCTTTCTCTGTGTTTAATTCTTGAATTTTGCCGTAGTCGTCGCTTGCGTCTATCATCTCTTGTTCAATTTCCTCTAGACGCGTTTCTGCTTGTTCAATACGTTCCATAACAGTTTCGTATTCACGTTTTTCTTTATAAGACAACCCTTTTCTTTGTCTTTCTTTCGGTGCTTTCGACTGTGTTTTCACAGTTTCTTTTTGTTTTTCTTGTGCTTGTTTATAATTTTCATAATCCTCAAAGCTTCCGATAACACGTTCGATTTTCCCATCATGTACATACCAATATTCTTGTGCCACTTTATTTAAGAAGTAGCGATCGTGGCTGACAGTGATGACTGTACCTCCGAACGTCGCAATATAGTCTTCAAGGATTGTTAATGTTTCAGTATCCAAGTCATTGGTCGGCTCATCAAGCAATAACACATTCGGTTGATGCACCAACAATCTCAGCAAATACAAACGTTTTTGTTCTCCGCCGGATAATTTATAAACTTTCTTACCGTGTGTTGCACTTGGGAATAAGAAACGTTCTAACAATTGTGTGACTGAAACAGTTGTGCCGTCTTTTTCTTTTGCGACTTCGCTTTCTTCACGCAAGAAATCAATGACACGTATATCTCTGTCTAATCGCTCATCAGTTTGTTTGAAATAAGCTGTTTTTACAGTTAATCCGATTTTCAAATCACCGTCAAAGTCTGTATCTTCTCCAGCTAATATATTCAATAACGTCGTTTTACCTGCACCATTCGGTCCCACAATACCGATTTGCTGGCCGTTTTGAATAATTTGCGTCACATGCTCAAATAATGTCTTACCTCCGATACGTTTCGATACATCATCTAATTCAAAGACTTGCTTGCCTAGTCTTGAATGTGCCAAATTCAGCTGTCCGCTTTCTCTTGTTGTTTGATTCTTCACTTGTGCTTCTAAGTCGCCGAAACGATTAATACGTGCTTGCTGCTTAGTCGTTCTGGCTTTAGCACCCGCACGCATCCATGCAAGTTCTTGTTTATACAATTGACGTGCTTTTTGATTTTGCTGCTGTTCGATTTGTTCATTTTCAGCACGCATCGCAATATAGTCTTCATAATTGCCGGGATAGGTAGTTAATTTGCCTCTGTCCAATTCCACAATGCGTGTCGATACTTCATTTAAGAAATAACGATCATGCGTCACAAACAAGACAGTGTGCGGATATTGCTTTACGTAATTAATCAACCATTTAATCGAATCAAAATCTAAATGGTTGGTCGGTTCGTCTAATAGCAATAAGTCCGGTTGTTCAATTAAAGTTTTTGCTAAAACCACACGCTTTTGCTGACCGCCAGATAACGCACTTACTGGTTTAGATGTATCATGAATGCCGAGCTTAGATAGAATCGTTTTCACTTCAGCACTGTAATCCCATGCTTCAGCTTGATCCATTGCTTCTTGTGCGTTCATCATTTGTTGGAAGTCTTTATCACTTTGCGTTTCGCTGTAGCGCTGTACCGCTGTTTCATAATTTTTAATGAGCTTTACAGCATCTGTATCTGCACTTAATACTTCTTCAAGCACTGTATGGTCTTGATTCAAGTCTTGTTTTTGCGAAGAATAGCGTATGCGATAAGCATTCGGACAATTGACTTCTGCTTCAAAGTCATCATCTAGTCCTGCAATCACTTTTAATAAAGTACTCTTCCCTGTCCCATTAATACCTACAAGTCCAATTCGTTCATGCTCTGAGACAGATAAGTGCAAGTCATCAAAAACAATCTTATCTGCGTATGATTTATGTAAATGTTCAATTTTATATGCTTCCATGTCATGCCTCCGCTTTGTTCAATCCGTTCATATCAATTGAGGTAGTCCTCTACATATCTCAATTTTCAGTTCTATATATTATACATCTTTTGAGGCTCAAAAGATACTCTTACAGGTTCTTGTAAGCGAGTTAAATATTAAGGTTTTGTAAAGATTTTCGAATGCAAAAATAAAAACGGGCAAACCCTTTTCGGATTTGCCCGTTCAATTCAATAATCTGTTTATCATTGATTATTTTTTCTCAGAACCTTTTGGTCCTGCTTTATATTGATATTTAGATGGATCAATTTTTTTGAAATCTGGGTTTTTATAGAATCTGAATAAATCACCATTAAGAACGCTGTCGCTCATTTCCAAGTCTTTTTCAACTTGTTGTTTATTTTTCTGCAAGTCTGCAGGTTCTTTAGGCAATGGTTGGTTCGTTTTATTATCGTATGCTTTACCATTTACATATTTGTATTCAGGAGTGATGAAATCACCGTTTCTGAATGGTACTACTTCTTTATGGTTTTTAGATAATAAATCTGTACCCAGCATTAAGAAGTTATCTGTATTGATACCTTCTAAGTTAAGCAATGTAGGCATTACGTCGATTTGTCCGCCGTATGTATTGTCTACGCCGCCTTCTTTACCAGGAACTTTCATCCATAAACCAGTACGGTTCAAATCCATGAATTTCGCTGGTGTAATTTCTTCGCCTAAAAGTTTTTCCATTGCTTTATTATGGTTTTCAGAAATACCGTAGTGGTCACCATAAATGATGATCACTGAGTCATCATAAAGACCTTTTTTCTTCAATTCGTTGATATATTCTTCTAATGCACTATCCATATAGTTCGCAGTTTGAACATAACCATCTACAGTTGAATCACCAGTGTTTGGTTTTTCAATTCCCGCTTCATCCGGAGATAAAGTGAATGGATAATGGTTTGTCAATGTAATCAAGTGTGAGTAGAATGGTTTCTTCATCTTAGATTGATATTCCGCTGATTCTTTGAAGAACGGTTTATCTTTCAACCCTAAGTTTTCGATGTTTTCCGGACTCATGTCATAGTATGTTGCATCGTAGAATTTGTCGATACCGAAATGTTTATAGACTTGGTCACGGTTCCAGAAAGTTTTGTAGTCACCATGCATTACATTGCTTGTATAACCGCGTTTTTGATCAAGAATGGCAGGTAATGATTGATACGTGTTAGAACCTTTCAATGAATAAGCTGAACCTTGCGGTAAACCGTATAAGCTGTTATCCATTGTAAATTCCGCATCAGATGTTTTACCTTGTCCAGTTTGGTGGAAGAAGTTTGGATAATATCTGTAACCTTCTTGTCCAGATGACAATTTGTTAAGGAATGGCGTTACTTCTTTACCATTGACTTTTTTGTTGATCAAGAAAGTTTGGAAACTTTCTAAATGGATTTTAATAACATTTTTCTTTTTACCTGCACCAAAGTATTCTGGATTAGGTTTTACTTCTGATTGTCTTTGTTTTGTATAGTTAAGTACTTTTGTTAAATCATCTTCAGATGCCATTGCTTTTTCTTGATGGTTTTGAATAGATTTCACACCATCATAAACTGTGAAGTTGTAAGGTCCAAGATATTTAACTAGATACTTATGGTCGAATGTACGAGTTAATAATTCAGGACGGTCAGTTTCCGCAAATGCTAAGTTCAAGAAGAATAAAGCAACTGAAACTGCCATTACAACTGGTACGAACTTCTTGCTGAAAGTACGTGTATTTAACCAGCTTGATTTAAAGATTAAGATAAACAGGTAAACAATCGTATCAATGAAGTATACGAAGTCATACCATTTGAACGACGCAGATACTGCACCGCCCATAGATTCAACGTTGCCTGCTTGATTTAAAGTACTGAATGTTAAAAAGTCTGAGAAGAATCTAAAATAAACAACGTTCGCGTAAAGCAAGAAAGTTAATAAGAATCCGCCGATAAGCATAAACCAGAACGCTTTCTTACCTTTAAAGAACAAGAATACGCTAAGAATTAATGCGAGTAAGCTGTATGGATTCATTAACAAAATCAAATTTTGGACTAATCCCTTAACTCCTAAAGAAAAATCAACATAATAAGCAAAATACGTCTTCAAACTTACGGTTAGTACGGTAAGCAAGAAGAAGACAAATATGCTTATTTTCTTTTTCTGCAGACTCATGTGTGTCTCCCCCGTTATTTGTTATTTTAGTATTCAATCAATCATCAAACAGCACCATTCCCCGTTTTATATCGTATCTCTTAGAAAGGCTTCCTGCTCAATGGCCAATCAATAAAAAGCAAAGCAGTTAAAACTGCTTTATCAGTCTATATTTTCAATCGTTACATCTTTTTTCGTTTCATTTTTTCAATTTCATATTCACTAAAAATTTACAAACACTACTTTTTGTAACATACTTGTAACAAAAATCACGTAGTACAGTAATTAAATATAGAACATTTCACACTACATTTCAAGTAATATCTTACGCAAAAATGACTTATTACACTTTATTTTTTCTATGTTAATTTATTAATAAGGTAATTTGAAAACTGTTCATAGTGCGTGTTAAGGCTTATCAATTTCGTAATGTATAAGTGTTGATAACGTAAAATTATACAGCAGCTGTTTCAATTTTAAATCAGTCCCCAGCCCTAGTAGCAGGTATTATTTTCAGGCAGCAAAAAATCCGAGAAAAGCATGTCACTTCTCTCGGATTTTTTCAGTTAGATATTTCTATTATTATTTCTGCATTTCTTGCAACATACGGTACTCAATACCATGGAACAACTGTTGCAGCCAGCTGCTGTATTTCATTAAGTTGCTTTCAGCTGTGTACACATCAATATATTGGAATTTCAAACGTGCACCTTGCGGCTTTTGTGCAAGTTTTGTTAAATGATAGCTTGCAATCGTTCCAAGCTGCGGATAACTGCCTAGTGTATAATGATCATTTAATAAGATAATCGGTGAACCGTCACGTTTCACTTGAATCGTACCGCGCTTAACTGATTGGTGCGGCGGCATATCTTCATAGAATGCTTTCACCGGATCTCCTTCTAAAATCATACCGGCACGGTTCGCTTTGCTGGTTACTTTGTATTCTCCGTAAGTAAATCGGTTAAGTGTTTCTTCGTCAAAGTCCTCTGCACCTTTATTTAAGACAACATGGAACATATCAGACATGTAGTTGAATGATAACGCATAACCGTCAATACCCCAGTCTGTCTTGTGTGTGACTTTCAAGTTATCGAATAACTTCAAATGACGTTTTGTGTAGTTGCGTTTCATATTGATTGCATCACCTGTCTGCAATGCACGTCCTTGATAGCCTCCGATTTTAGATAAGAAGTCAGTAGAAGTTGAGCCGAGCCACTCTTCTAATTCCACACCGCCGCCGATTGCTAAGTAAACGCGTGAAGTACGGTTAGATTCGGAAAACTGTAAGACATCGCCTTTTTCAACTAAATATAATTTATTCGGCAAAATACGCATGTTTTGTGTCCATGCTTTAAAGTTGCCGCCGGAAAGTGCAATTAATGTGGGCTCTGTAAAACGGATACGTGCCATTTTTGTCGTCATTTCTAATGTCGCTTCATTTTTATCATTTGCGACCAGACGGTTTGCGATTTCATGTGCTAGGAAATCAAGGGCACCGCCGGGAATCACGCCATCATGTTCATAACCTTGGCGTCCAAAATCTTGGAAACTAGAAAACAGCCCTGGATTTTCAATTATGATTGACATGCTCATTGCCTCCTACTGCTGCATTTTCAGGATCTGCCGGTTTAAAACGCACCGTATCTCCTAATTTCAATAAAGTAAAGTCTTCTTTCTCAGGGTTGAATAAACGCACAGGTGTATAACCGATCACAAGCCAGTCGCCATATGTATCTGTTGTCACTACACCGCATTTCTTACCTTCTAAAATAACTGAGCCTGCAGGAATAAATTTTTGTTCGCTGCCCGTATGATTGACATAAATACGTTCATTCAATCCTGTTAAATATGGAAAACCAGGTGAATAGCCCATCATTGAAACGAAATACGTTTTATGCGCATGCAATTGAATAAATTCTTCTTCAGTCATTTTGAAATACGCTGCGAGTTCAGCTAAATCCGGTCCGTATTCTCCGCCGTAATACACTGGTAATTCTGTCGGCATATTCACTGCATCACCATGTTTGACTTCAATTTTAATAGAGTGCAGCAAATCCGTCATGTATTGAAACGGAGACGCGATATGGTGATGCTTAATCATATCTCGCGCATTATAAACAATCATCATATCCGATTCTGTCGGCACAATTTCAGTAATAAACGGATAATTTTGATCTAATAAGTATTTACGCAATGCTAACAAATCTTCTGTTGTATGTTGTGTGACTTCTTTTTCCACAGAAACCACGATGGCTTGGTCACCTTGACTATATATTTTCATAATGCACCTCTGGTCTTCATTGATTATAGAATATATTTAACAACCTCAAAATATACGTTATCAACATGTTCATAAAGTAATATACGAGTACAATTTGTATCAATAACATTACACCTACAACAACTTTGGCTTTTATCAGCTGGTGCTGTTGAATGTAATGATTCATCATGCGCTTAGCAATCATCGTTACAGCAACTATCAATATTATGATTATCCAAATCATGCTGCCACCTTAATTTATACCCTTCTGAAACTTATAATGTTCTAATCATTCTTAATTCTAAAGATTTATCTCAATCTCGGCAACCTCTCGCAAACTATTTACAAGAAAAATTTCCGCTTCCCCTGCTTTCAGCTTACGCTTAAGTTCAGAGATGTCATAATCTTTTTCTTTTACCTTTTCTTCATCTAATAATTGCGCGCGCATACACCCGCGCAAGAAATCATTTTCAAATGACGGTGTATAATACTGTCCATTTTCTTTAATCAATACATTGCCGATATCAAATTCCAACACTTTGCCTTTATTATCATAATACAACACTACATCTGTTTCATGATCATGTTCTACATGCTCTCTATGCGAAGTTTTATTAATATATTGCCACTTCGGATAGTCCGTGTTTATCTGCTGTGCTTTCGCTGTAAAGTGCGATTTATTCGGCAATGCGACACATTGATATGTCAGTGTGCCTGAAGGTTCTAACATCACTTTCAACCGGTGTGTTCCTGTCGGATGTGCTTGTTGAATGGATTGAATAAAACGTTCGAACGTCTCTTTAGTTAATGGATAATCTAATTGTCCAGCTGAATTGAATAAACGTGCTTGATGATAAGTATATCTTGGTATTTTGCCTGCTTCTAAACGCATCGTCTCAAATAAATACATAATCACTGCTCCAATATTTTAGTTTTCGCTTTGAATTCTGCTACTTCTGCTTTTGGATCCGAATCAATCGTAATACCGGCACCGACACCATAGACAGCCTTTCCTCCGATATACTGCACTGTACGAATCGGCACATTGAAGATCGAAGGCCCTTTAGGAAGCATTAAACCGATAGTACCGCAATACACATGTCTAGGTGTACTTTCTAGTGCTTTGATATAACGCATGGTATTCAGTTTCGGTGCTCCTGTAATGGAACCACATGGGAAAAGTGCTGTAAATATACGATGCAAGGAAGTGTTGCTTGGCAATTGACCAGTGACCATACTCGTCATTTGAAAGACTGTTTGGTACTTTTCAATATGAAACGGCTGATATACTTTGACACTGCCCGGATCAGCGATACGTGCAATATCATTACGCAACAAATCGACAATCATGACATTCTCAGCTTGATCCTTTTCCGATTGTTTCAGTTGCTGATAATAATATTGATCTTCTGTTTCATCCTTGCCTCTTGGCATCGTACCTTTCATCGGTTTGCTTAAGACAACATCTTGCATCGACTTAAAGCTGCCGCGTTGAAAGAACAACTCCGGTGAAATTGAAGCCACTTCTAATTCATCTGTATCAATGAGCACCGTATAATTACCGTGGCTGCTTCTTGTTAGATAACGATACATAACCGCTATAGGCATACGGATATCATCAAACATACGTGTCGTGTAATTGACTTGGTACGTATTCCCTTCCACAATCATAGCTTGAACGTGTTGAATATGTGCAATCATCGTCGATTCAGGCAGATAAAATTGAAATTGCAGGTGTTCTGACTGTTCTGCTTTTACTGTCTGTTCTCTATCAACAGGTGCTTCGAATACATAAGCAGCCGCATAAACATACGGTGATTGCTCTGGTGTATGGACTTCCATTTGTGCATTGAAGGCAGGTGCTGCTTCATACGGCAGATAAACACCTACAAAGTTGCCTGCTTGTTGTGCTTGTTCCGCAAAGTCGATGACATCCTTAACCTCTTCTAATCGATAAGCAATCCGCTTCTCTTTCAACTGATCAAACGCGTATTGATATTGCTTGTACTCTGTTTCATTAGTGTAATAACGAAAGTTAAATTGAGCTAACAAGAGACTCACCTGCCTGTTGTAGAAATAGTCGAATCTGTTCATGTCCATATTCGCTTAAAATAGATTCCGGATGGTACTGCACACCATATACTGGATAGTTTCGATGTGCTACTGCCATAATAATACCTGCATCATTTTGTGCAGTAACCTCCAGACATTCAGGTATACGCGCAGCATCTGCGCATAATGAATGATAGCGCATAACATGAAATTGTTTCGGCAATCCATGAAATATTCCTTTGTCATTGTGCGTTATCTTTGTCGTATGTCCATGCACCGGACGGTCATTATGAATAATCGCACCGCCGTAATGTTCAATCAAAAGCTGAAAACCTAAACAAACACCTAAAATCGGTGTCGTTGTACTGAAGGTTTCCACTACTTGATTCAAAATCGGATAGTCGCTTGGGCGCCCAGGTCCTGGGGATATAACAATGGCTGTAGGCTTCATGGCACACATGGATGCGATATCCACTGCATCAACATCAATGACTTGAATCTCTTCTTTGCTTTCAGTCGCCAAATAATCTACCAAATTGTATGTAAATGAATCTTTGTTATCTATCATTATGATCATTTTTAACTTGTCCCCTTACTCAACGTTCTTTTACTATCCATTTTACAAGATGTCAGCAGATTTTGTAATAGCAATAACCACATCTTGATTTTAGTGCAGAAATATATTATTCTATCTATCGACATAAATAACACAGAGGTTCCTAGCTGATACCCTCTATAAAAAACTAGACTTTTACTTCCAATCGTCTATCTTTTATAGAGATAGTCAATAGATTAATCAATTGTCTACGTCAACTCGGACCTAAAAGAGTTAAAGCAATATTGTCTCACAATTTGCTTGCTCCCTTTAGCGTCCGAGTTTTTTATTGATTTGGCTAGGCCATAAATTAAAGGAGAGAATGACTTATGGCACCCCATACCCTTGACGATAAAAAGGCATTAGTCGTCTTCAGCGGCGGACAAGACAGTACAACTTGTTTATTTTACGCGAAAGAAAAATTTGATGAAGTCGAACTTGTCACATTTCAATATGGTCAAAGACACGATACTGAAATCGAAGTAGCGAAGAAAATTGCACAAGAACAAGGCCTTAAACACCATGTTTTAGACATGTCTTTATTATCTCAACTGACACCTAATGCACTTACACAACATGAACTGAAAATCGAAGATACAGATGATGGTGTTCCAAATACATTTGTGCCGGCACGCAACCTATTATTCTTATCATTTGCAGGTGCATTGGCTTATCAAATCAAAGCACGCCATATTATTACAGGTGTTTGCGAAACAGACTTCTCCGGCTATCCGGATTGCCGAGACGACTTTGTCAAATCAATGAATGTCACATTAAACCTATCTATGGATAAAAACTTTGTCATCCATACACCTTTAATGTGGTTAGATAAAAAAGAAACTTGGGCCTTAAGCGATCAACTTGGCGTTTTAGATTATGTCAGAAACGAAACATTAACTTGTTATAACGGGATTATCGCAGACGGCTGCGGTGAATGCCCTGCTTGTAAATTACGCAAACGCGGTTTAGATGCTTATTTAGCAGAAAAAGGAGTGAATTAATTTGTTACAACAAATTTATCCAACTGTCGCCCATCCTTACGCATTCGAACTTAATAAAGATTTCCATTTTGCAGCTGCACATTATATTCCTTGCGACGATGCAGGAAAATGTGTACGTACGCATGGTCACACATACTTTGTAAATCTGACAATCGTCGGAGATGAACTTGATCACAGCGGTTTCTTAATCAACTTTGCGGCCCTAAAGAAAGAGATTCATGAACAATTCGATCATTATTTATTAAATGATTTACCGCAATTCAAAGACAAAATGCCATCTACAGAAGTCGTAGCACAAACGATTTGCGACATCACAGAACAAATTTTAGAAAAACAGCCTAATCAACCAAAATGCGCACAAGTCTATTTAAGAGAAACACCATCAAGCTACGTCGTCTATCGACCAAAGGCGTTTCGCAATGGCTAAAATTCCTGTATTAGAAATCTTCGGCCCTACTATACAAGGCGAAGGCCGTGTCATCGGACGTAAAACTATGTTTGTGCGCACAGCAGGCTGTGATTACCGATGCAGCTGGTGTGATTCTAGTTTTACATGGGACGGCAGTATGAAAGATGAGATTCAAATGATGACCGCAGAAGAAATTTATGAACGTTTATATGAAATCGGCGGCGATTGTTTCAACCATGTCACTATCTCAGGCGGCAATCCTGCTTTAATCAAAGGTATTCAGGACTTGATAGATCTGTTTGAAACTAAAGGCATAGAAAGCGCACTCGAAACACAAGGCAGCCGCTTCCAACCATGGATGCGCCAAATCGACGATTTAACAATCAGTCCGAAACCGCCAAGTTCAGGTATGCAGCCGAACTTGCAGATTTTAGATGAAGTCATTGAACAATGTGTCAAAGAATCACTCAATTTAAAAGTTGTTGTCTTTGATGATAAGGACTATGATTTTGCGAAAGCTATGCATCATCGCTATCCGGATATTCCATTCTATCTACAAGTGGGCAATCCTTATTTAGATGATGAAGTAGAAAATCATACACAGCGTTTGCTTAAACGTTATGAAGACCTCGTTGAAACAGTGATGAAAAGCAGTGACATGAATCAAGTCTATGTTTTACCGCAATTGCATACTTTACTTTGGAGCAATATGAAAGGTGTTTAAGTCTCGGGCTATCTTGCCCGAGCTTTTTTATTCGAAAGTGTTTTCAAATGCTTAAATTTACCGAAATTGATATAATATTCCAGTGAATAATAGAAGTCAGGAGACACACCTTATGCTCATATACATAGTTATTAACATAGTGATGATTTTAGCTTCAATCTTTATTGATATGTTTTTCAATGCTATTCACCAAGTGCGCTTAAGTTCTATTTTAATCGCGGTTACATTGAATAGTATTATTAATATAATTATCATTGGAAAGTACGATTTCATTACATATTCTATCGTCGCTTTTATTTCAATTTGGACACTTCTTGCTTTACTTACAGATTGGAAATTAAAGCCGATTATTTTTGAAACGCAAAAATTCATAGCCTTTGTAGTCTTTACAATCATGAGTCTTTCGATGCTTATCATCTTTAATACCAGCGAGAAGTCATATTATATGTCGATTCCATATCTATCACCTGTCTTCTTTTTATTCGGCGCATCCTTGATTTTCTTAGCTGTTTTTCATAATACTGATCAACAACAAAATTCAAAGCATTTTTGGAATAATATCGCAAAGTCTCTGACAATCGGAACAGTACTCATTATTCTTTCATTCTTAGTGATTACACTTTTAACACCATTCTGGTATATTTTCTTAATCGTGTATTCTATTTTATTATTATTTGTATTATGGACGAAACCTTTTTGTATGAAATTTGATTAAATATGATTATCTCTTCAGTAATAGTGGTAAATACTAACAAACACAATAGAAAGTATTGGTAGTATTTTATGAGGAGGCTATTATTATGGGATTAATAGTAATGTTAATCGTCGGGGGCCTAATCGGTTGGTTAGCCGGCGCTATTTTAGGAAAAGATATTCCTGGAGGAATTTTAGGAAACATTATCGCAGGTATCGTAGGTGCTTGGTTAGGTTCAGCAATCTTTGGTGATTGGGGTCCATCATTAGGCGGCCTAGCAATCTTCCCAGCATTAATCGGTACAATTCTTTTAATCTTGATTGTATCATTCATCTTTGGTGCAATTCACAAGAACAAAAGAAAATAAGCATTAACGCTGAAGCAGTACCACTCAATTCGTTGAGTGATACTGCTTTTTTCATTGGATTATATTACATGTCATTCAATTTAATTCTACTTTAGATTCTCTTTAATAGTATTGCCAAACTATTGTTTGATACAATAACAGTGAAGACAAAGTAGAAGGAGAGCGAACTACCCTTGAAGAAAAACACAAAGTTAAACAACAAAATTAAGATTCCCCGACTTGGTTTAGGCGTTTACAAAATTGATGAAGAACATATGAAGCCTGCTGTAAAAGCAGCTGAAAAAGCTGGTTATCGTGCCTTTGATACAGCTTATTTCTATCATAATGAAAAAGAATTAGGTGCAGCACTTAAAAGCGGCAAAGTACCTAGAGAAAAGTTATTCATCACAACAAAACTATGGAATGACTATCAAGGTTATGACAGCACAAAAGAATACTTTGAAAAATCGCTAAAAAACCTTGGCACAGATTACTTAGATATGTTCTTAATTCACTGGCCATGCGAAGAAGATGGTTTATTTATCGAAACCTATAAAGTGATGGAAGAATTGTACAAAGAAGGCCGTGTCAAAGCTATCGGTGTGTGCAACTTCCAACAACATCATTTAGAAAAACTGATGGAAAACACTGAAATCGTACCTGCAGTTAATCAGGTTGAATTCCATCCTTACTTAAATCAGCAAGACTTGCAAGATTTCTGCGATAAACACGACATTAAAGTCACAGCTTGGATGCCTTTAATGCGCGGCCGCGGTTTATTTGAAGATCCGGTTATCGCTAAACTAGCCAAAAAGTATGAGAAAACACCTGCACAAATCATTTTAAACTGGCATTTGATGCACAATAGAATCGTGATTCCTAAATCACAAACACCTTCACGTATTGCGGAAAACTTCGAATCCCTTTCTTTCGAATTGCGCAAAAAAGACGTGAAGAAAATCGATGCCTTAAATAAAGATTTAAGACAAGGCAAACACCCTGATGAAGTACGTATCGGTACATTAAAATAACTTTATTTAAGTTCATAGCTAACGAAAGGACAGTGCAGAGTTCAAATCCTCTGTACTGTCCTTATTTTTTTCACTTATATGAAGACCAATTATTGTCTATCAATTTTTGTTTCGATACTCATTATTTTTAACCTTTTTAAGATGCATGACCGAACGAATAGTAATCACAAGCAAAATAATGACACCAGCTGTGAAGATTAAATCCCAAGGCAATCTGCCCCATAACAACCAAAATACTGAGTCATTATGATAAAACTCTGTCAGTCTTGCATGCCAGTAACCATTTTTTTTGCATCTGCTAATTGAATATAGCCTACTGGAAGTAATGTCACAAAGACCATTCCTGCCAAGCCGATATTTAATAACCAACATGAAATAGAAATCCATTTTTCAACTTTCTTCGTCCAAAATTCAGTTTTAGTAATACTTCTTAATACATATAACATAATCGCAATTGAAAACATCCCATACACACCAGCCATTGAACCATGTGCGTGTGCAGATGTCCATTGTGTCCCATGTTCAAAGTAGTTAATAGCCGGGGCGTTAATCAAGAATCCTAATGTACCTGCACCAATTGCATTCCATAAGCCTGTAGAAGCCAAGAAGATAAATGTACCTTTGTATGGGAATTCAATTTTGCTGAATTTATAAACACGATAATGTGTGTAAGCTTCCCAAATTAATAAACATAACGGTACAACTTCTAAAGCAGAGAAACTTGAACCTAACGCTAACCAAATTGAATGGTCACCTTGCCAGTAATAATGATGTCCCATTCCTACAATACCTGTACCAAGCAATAAAATGATTTGGAAGTACAATGCACGGATTGTAGATTGTATTGTGGTTAATTTCATATCTACCATCAAGAAACCAATTAATATCACCGCAAATGCTTCAAAAATACCTTCCACCCATAAGTGAACTATCCACCAACGCCAGTAATCAGCAAAAGTGACATGTGAGTTTGGCATAATAAAAAGTGATGCTAAATAGAACATCGGAATTGCGATTGCGCCAATAAACAATAGTAAGATTAAACGTTTACGATGCTGTTCACTTCCGTCTTTAATCGCTGGGATAAAGCCTCTAGCTAATATAAACATCCACAGCACCATACCTACGATAAATAGGATTTGCCAGAATTTACCAAGTTCTATATATTCCCAGCCAAAGTGACCAAACAGCCACCATTTATCGTTGATCCAGCCTAGAATATTGCCCCATTCACCTATCATACTTCCGCCAGCAACAATTAATAATGCGACGAATAAGATATCGACTAATTTACCTTGATGTTTAGGCTCTTTACCCAGCACCCTCGGTACAATATAAATACCTGTCGCAAGCCATGTTGTTGCGACCCAGAAAATCACCAGCTGTAAGTGCCAAGTCTTCGCAATGTTGAATGGAAATAATTTTTGAAGCGGAATACCAAAGAATTCATTTTCTACATAATAATGGGCCATTAATTCGCCTAATAAGATTTGAATTAAGAATAATACCATTACAATCACAAAGTATTTTGCTGTTTTTGCTTGGCTTGATGAAATCGTATTTTGAATTTTAATTTCAGGCAAACGGTATTCACTGTCATATGTCGATTCCATATCGAATTGATAGCGTCTTTGGAAATAAATGATAATTGCAACACCCGCAACTAATATCGCAACAGAAATTGCTGACCATATTAATGCTTCACTCGGCATTGTATTACCAGCTTGTTCATCAAATGGCCAGTTGTTTGTATATGAGAAATCTCTATCTGGACGGTCTGTTGAAGATAACCAAGCTCCCCAGAAGAAGAAATCGCTCAAATGCTCAATTTTATTTCCTTTGACCATATAATCATTCGTCTTGATTTGATCAATCATATTTTGCGGTAAACCTGCTTGTTTAGGATTATTCACAAACACTTTATTGTAATAATCTCTGACATAATTCAATCCTGCAACTTGTGCATCTGTTAATACAAGTTCATCTTTAGCTTTTGAATAGCGATTCACTCGTATTTCTTTTTTAACTTTGTCTTCAATCCCCGCTTTCTGCATTTGGCTTAATTGTTTAAAAGGTTTGTCATAAAGCTTTTCAGCATAATAACGATGCATGCCTTTTAAATAATGATGCAATGTTTCTGCAGTATAATCAGGTCCTAAATAAGATCCGTTTCCTAAATATGAACCATAATCCGTCAAACCATATTTTTCATAAATAGCTTGACCACTGATTAGTTCGGATTTAGAAATGACCGTCTGTCCACTTTCATTCACCACTTTTGTCGGACGAGGCGCTTCATTTTTAAATATCAACCAACCACCAGCTAGCAAAATACCGAATACGATAACTAAAATTGTTACTAAAACCTTCGACAATCTACTGTATGGATTTTTCATTCTGATTTTCTCCTCAGTAACTTCGACTCTCAATTTCAGAATACGCTTACTATAATTGATAGTAAATATCATTCTCAATTAGTTCTTGATTTTGTCATAAATGTATTTATGAATAAAATATTACTTTCTTCGGTTTTAGTTATATTTTATTTTTTTGATTTTAAACAAACTTTGTGTTCTACAAATGATTTAATAAGCGGTGTAAGCTTCCTACTTTTATATGTTTTACATCAATCCAGTGAGTTAAGAAATCGTTTTCAATCATTCAGAAACTTGTCACAAATAAATTATTAAGTTCTTACGCTTACAGTGTTTAAAGTTGATTTGCAATAAGTGCTCTTGAAGTTTTTGTGAAGATTATAATAATTCTTCTGATTTAGAACACTTTTTGTTTTTTATTTATCACTTTTCTTCTTATAATAAAGATGAGTCGAAGAAGGAGAATGTTGATGATTACTAAAAATGATATTGTAGCAAATGTTGTGACGGACTATCCTAAAACTGCGGATGTATTTAAACATTCTGGTATAGATTTTTGCTGCGGCGGGCAAGTTACGATTGAAGCAGCTGCAAAAGATAAAAAGCGCGTCGTATTAGAAGATTTATTAGCCGAATTAGAAGCAGCGAGCAAACAAGATGCAGGCGGACAAGGTTTAAACCCTAAATATCTTAGTATCCCTTCATTAATTCAATACATTCAAGATGCATACCATGCACCTATGAAAGAGGAATTCAAAAACTTAACGCCTTACGTAACAAAATTAGCAAAAGTACACGGCCCTCAACATGACTATCTCTTAGAATTGAAAGACCTGTATACAACATTCAAGAATAATATGTTAGAACATACACAAAAAGAAGACGAGCAAGACTTTCCTCAATTGATTGCTTTTGCGAATGGCGAAGCTGTAGACAATGTAGAAGCAATTATCGAAGATTTAACTGCAGATCATGATAGTACTGGCAATCTGCTCCACAGAATGGATGAAATCACTAATGATTTCCAACCTCCTGTTGAAGCTTGCGGTACATGGCGTTTAGTATATACGCGTTTAGCTGCTTTAGAAAAAGCGACATTACAACATGTGCATTTAGAAAACCATGTTTTATTTGAAAAATGCCGCGAAAAATTGCAATCTCACTAATTCAAATAAGGTTGGATAGGAACTTTTTCCCTATCCAACCTTATTTTTGTATGATTCACTTTAAAAACTTATTAGAGTTTAGGAAATTGCACAGTCATTGTAGTGCCGATATTAGGTACACTTTCTACGGTAATGGTTCCACCGATTTGATGGACCAATGCTTGTGTAATATAAAGTCCTAGCCCAGAACCGCCTGTATGATAGTTGCGGGAATCTTCTACTCTGAATGTTCTTTCGAAAATACGCGGTATATCTGTTTTAGCAATACCGATACCTTCATCTTTGATTTCAATCTTGATTTGATGTGCGCTTTCTGACAGACCAATATAGATAGGACTGCCTGACGGTGAAAAGTTCAATGCATTATCGATTAAATTAGTGATGATGCGTTCAAGCGGTTGCTGATATTGTCTGAACGGCAGCAATTGATCGCAAAGTTTTATTTCTAATTCTCTTGCATCTAGCTTCATACGCTGTTCGTAACCATTCAAGATAGTCAGCAGTAACTGATCAATTTGTATCATTTTAATTAAATGCGTATTCGGCGCATCCACCGTAGCCACATTAGTCAATTCATCGAACATATTAGACAAACGGTTGGATTGTTGCATGAGACTTTCATACGCTTTTTGGCAATCATCTTGTTGATGAATCACGCCATCTTTTAAAGCCTCTGAATAAGAAATAATACAGGATAAAGGTGTTTTTAAGTCATGTGCCAAATTTTGAATTAACTCATACTTCTCTTGTTGTTCGGACTTGATTTGCGCCATTTGATTCGTAATTTCATGTGCCATTTTATTAAATGAATGACTTAACTCTTTTATTTCACGCGGTGATTTAAAACGTGTCGGTTCTATATCATAATTGCCGTCCGCAAATTGTTTTGTACGCATATTGAAATGCTTAATCTTTTGGACAAGCGGAGTTAAAAAGAAACTGCAAATAAACAAAGTCAGACAGCTGGAGACGATGGCACTGATTGTCAGTAATAATGTCGTATGCCCATTAAACAACATCAGTTTATAAGCAATGCCTAAAATCGTAGAAGCCAATAAGACACTGGTCAGTACACCCATTATTACTTGTGTTCTGATTGAAAACATGGCTAGACCTTCCTTTCGAATTTATAGCCTAAGCCCCAAACAGTTGTAATCGTATAAGCATCGAACTTGAGCTGATCAAATTTATCCCTGATACGATGAATATGTACATTTACAGTACTCGCATCTTCGTAGTAATCATAACCCCAAACTTCTTCTAACAGCTGTGACTTTGAAATAGCTTGGTTTTCATGCGTTGCCAAATACCATAAGAGTTCAAATTCCTTCACTCTCAAATTAACAACTGTGTCCTCAATTACTGCACTTTTACGCTGATCATTTAGTTCCAATGTATCAAACACTAAAATATTTTCTTGCACTTGGCAGCGTTTGACTCGATTCAATAAGTTATTGGCACGTAATACTAATTCTCTTGGACTGAAAGGCTTCTTAATATAATCATCCGCCCCTAAAGTTAATGCATAAATCGTATCATGTTCTTTGGTTTTTGCGGACATATAAATAAACGGGATATCCAGCTTTCTTTGTTTCATTTGTTTGATGACTTCATAACCATCGACATTCGGCATCATAATATCTAAGACAATCAAATCAATGGAGGCATCCAATTGATTCAATGCTTCTTCGCCGTTTTCGGCCGTTACTACTTTATAGCCTTCATATTCGAAATAAGTCTGGCAGATATCTACAATATCTTGTTCATCATCTACGATTAAGATTGTGTTCACGTTTTATATCACCTTTTTCTTTTATATACGCGATGATAGATTTCAACGCTGTTTGATTTACTATATTTTTATTCATCAGCAAAATGATAAAAATTGCTAATTGAAGCGGATAAGTAAAAATCATATCCGATAAAATATAATTTAGCATAACAAAAGCGCCGAAGAAACTTGCAATATGTGACAATATACCTAACAATAACCCTAAACCTATCGCAATTTCCCCTAAAGGAACGATAAGGTTAAATACTGGTGCTGCAGGCATTACGATATGTTCAAAGAAAAGCTTGAACCATACTGGCGAATCCTCATTTTGAATCACTACCGGAATCAATGGTTCAATTTTAAAACCTCCGGTTAATTTCTCCCATCCTTGTGCTAATATAAAGCCGCCTGAACCGATACGCAGCACGAAGATGATACTCTGCCAAATCAAACGTAACTTCTCTTTCATAATTCTCAACTCTTTTCTGCTTCAGATTAATCAGCGAACCTGTGCTGAACCGAAAATAACATGTGCTTTTTTGCAGTAGATTGTGACTTCGTTATATTGATCTAAATCTGCACCCTTAGTATCGAAGGTTTGTGTTGCTTTATTGTAATCCACAGCATCTAACTGCTTACCGCCTTTAATATCGCCATCTTTCGTCAAGTACACGAATAAATCAGGTCCTTTTGCGGATTTAAAATTCGTGAGTTTGATTTGATTGTTTTCGATTTTAACATCGCCGCTTACCTCTTCTTCTCCTGATTTAAAAGTACCTGTTAATACTTTATGATTCTGATGGTCATGCTGATGAGAAGTTTCTATTGTTTTTTCTTACTTAGGTTCATCTTGTGCATTGCATCCTGCTAAAGTGATACCTGCCGCTAAAAGTGTTGTCGCAAATAAATGTTTCTTTTTCATAATAAGCCCTCATTTCATTTGTGTTTTATAATGATTACACTTATTATAATTTGAGTTTTAACCCATGCCATTAACTATTTATTAACTCATTTATAACTTTTATTCATAACTAAAAATAAATAAGGCATAAAAAAACCCTTTAAAGTTACACATTAATGTGCAGCTTAAAAGGGTTGCGTTGTTACTGTTATTCATCGTTATCTTTTTTATCTCTTTTGTTTCTTTTGTTATTATCATCGTTATCTTCGTCGTCTTCTTCGAATTCATGACGTTCTGCATTATATTCTACTTTCAAGATAACAGTAATGATTTGGTGATTTTCGATATCTGAGATAATCCAGCGATCAAAATAAGTGTCGACGAAATCATTCTTTTGCAAGTTCGTATTGTGTGCTTGCAGCCAACCGCCGATTGTATCGATATCATCTGAATCATCAAATCCAATACCTAATTGATCAGTTAAATCATCTAATAACACACGACCATTGATTTGGTATGTGTCTTCATTCAATTTAATAATATCATTGACTTCATTTTCATCGAATTCATCACGGATTTCCCCTACAATTTCTTCTAAGATATCTTCCATTGTAAGGATACCTGCTGTACCGCCGTATTCATCAATGACTAAACTGATGTGTACACGTTCACGCTGCATTCTGATTAACGCATCGCTGATACGTGTTGTTTCTGAAATCAACGGCAATTCATGAATATAATTGGCAATTTTAATCGGTTTGCCTGAAGCATATTCTGTTAAGAATTCTTTTACGTTAATAAAGCCTTTGATATGGTCTTTATCGCCATCTTCTGTAATTGGGTAACGGGTGAATTGGTATTCTCTAATCGTATCTAATAACTCATCCACAGTAAAAGGTTCGTTCAATGTTACCATTTGTGTTCTTGGCACCATAACATCTTTCGCTTGTCTTTCATCGAATGAAAAGATGTTTTGCATATAAGCAAGTTCAGTCTGGTTGATTTCCCCGCTGTTATAACTGTTGTTGATAATCATTTTGATTTCTTCTTCTGACATCGCATCATTATTCTCATCCGGATCAATACCGAACACACGAATAATCATACGTGCTGAACCGTTCATCAACCAAATGAGCGGTTTCATGAATAAACCGAAATAATATAACGGGCGTGCATAAAACAACGCGACTTTTTCAGTATGCTGAATCGCAAATGATTTTGGCGCTAACTCGCCAAGTACTACGTGCAGATATGTCACAACTAAGAATGATACAACAATTGCAATCGTAGTATTTAATGCGTCAGGCAGCGGTATCAATTCAAAGACAGGATGTAGCAACTTAGAAAAGACAGGTTCACCTAACCAACCTAATCCTAAAGATGTAACAGTGATACCTAACTGACACGCAGATAAGTAATAGTCCAAGTTGGTAATCATTTTCTTAACTACAACTGCGCTGCGATTACCTTCAGCAACTAATTCTTCAATTTTTGTAGCTCTGACTTTTACAAGCGCAAATTCCGATCCTACAAAGACTGTAGTAAGTGCGATTAAAAATATAAAAATAAACAAGTTAATTATGGTCGTACTATCCAATTAATTCCCTAATACTAGGGATTCACCTCCATGTTATATGCCGCTATGCACAGCAATGATGTTAAGTTCGTAGTTACAGTCGACTATACAAAATCTTAGTTCATCCTTCCCATGCTCACAGCGACACCTCCCAACTAGCGTAAAATCTAACAAGAATATCATATCATAATCATGATTGATATAGTAAGTTTTTTGAAAGGATATTATGAGTTTTTTTATCCTTGAAATTAAGTGATTAAACAAAAAATAAACAGTTAAGATCAGAGTATATCCTGGGAACAGGTTTTACCTCTTTCTTAACTGTTTATCTGAATATACATTTACCTACCACAGTAAATATGATTCCAAAGGCATGCAGTTAATGTTCGCATGCCTTTCTTATCATGCGCCAAATTCATAAAAAATTCAACTGATTATTCATCCATTGCTTCTGAAGCAGCAATTTCATCGGCTGTCGGTTTGCGTTTAAGGAAACCGTAGATACATGCTGAAACTAAAGCACCGATAATAATCGCTAAAATGGTTTGTAATGAATGAGAGAAGTCTGTACCAAAGATGACAAAGATGCCTCCGTGCGGTGCTTGAATAGATGAACCTAAACCAAGTGCAATCGCACCGCCGATACCTGAACCAATCATCATAGATGGAATCACACGCAACGGATCTGCCGCTGCAAATGGAATCGCACCTTCAGTAATAAATGATGCACCCATTACGAAGTTTGGTACGATAGAACCGCGTTGTGTCTTAGTAAACTTGCGTTTAAAGATCAACATTGCTAAAGCTAATGCAATCGGAGGTACCATACCGCCGACCATCGCTGCTGTAATCGGTGCTGCGTTGCCTTCAGTAAGTGCTGCTGTTGCGAACACATACGCTGCCTTGTTGAATGGACCGCCCATATCAATGGCCATCATTGCACCGATAACTAAACCTAATAACATAATATTAGTTCCTGATAAACTGTTCAGACCATTTAATAATAAATGGTTTACCCATGCTGCTGGCGGATTCAGAACATAAATCATTAATAATCCAGTGATTGTTACAGAGAAAATCGGATAAATCAATGTAGGTTTCAAGCCTTCTAATGATTGAGGCATACGACGTGTTGCTAATTTAATACCTTCAGTTAAATAACCTGCTAAGAAACCTGCAAGAATACCGCCGATAAATCCAGAGTCGCCGCTCATCGCTAACATACCGCCGACTAAACCAGCAGCCATACCTGGTTTCTCAGCAATACTGCGTGCAATGAATGCTGATAAAATCGGAATGATGAGGTAGAATGCACTATTCTTACCTATGTTCCACAACTGTTCAGCAAATGCATTGTACTCAGATGATTTAGGATCAAATGAGTTAGCGCCGAATAAGAATACAATCGCCATTAAAATACCGCCGGCAATAACGAGCGGCAACATGTTAGAAACACCGTTCATCAAGTGTTTATAAATTGTTTTGCCCACGCTTTGCTTCTCTTGTTTGCCTCCGGCTTGTCCTTTGCCTTGGCCGCCTCTTGCTTTAAATGGAGTACGGTCTGTCGCTAATGCAAGATCAATTAAAGCTTCAGGACGTTTAATACCGTCTGCTACAGGTACTTCTACTACATTTTTGCCGTCAAAGCGATCTGTTTCAACGTGAACATCCGCTGCGACAATAACACCTTGTGCTTTTTCGATATCTTCAGATGTTAAACGGTTCTTAATACCGCTTGAACCATTCGTCTCTACTTTCATTTTGACGCCCATTTTTTTCGCTTGTTTCAACAAAGCATCTTTTGCCATATACGTATGTGCAATACCTGTAGGACATGCAGTCACACCAATAACATAAGGTTCATCTGATGCAGTGTCGTCTTTCGTTTCAACTGCAGCAGCTTCCTCTTCTTCATCTGGTGCTTCATCATCAGCACGGTCAATAATGGCTAAGACTTCGTCTGGTGTTGATGCATGCAGTAATGCTTCACGCACTTTATCATCCATTAAGACACCTGATAATTTAGCTAATGCATCTAAGTGTGTTTGTGCGCCGCCTTCAGGCGCAGCAATCATAAAGAATAAATGTGCAGGTTGTCCGTCTAAACTTTGATAATCTACACCTGCTTTTGATTTCCCGAAAGCAATTGCAGGTTGTTTTACCGCATCTACTTTCGCATGCGGAATCGCAATACCTTCGCCGATACCTGTCGTACTTTGACCTTCACGTGCCATAATGGCATCTTTGAATGCATCAACATCACTTAATATGCCAGCATGGTCTAATTGTGCAACTAAAGTATCAATAACGCCTTCTTTTGTCGTTGCTTCTACGTCCATCGCGATCGTATCACGCGTTAATAATTCAGTGATTCTCATATTTATTTCACTCCTATTTCAAGTCCGTTAGCTCAATTTGAGCACGTACCTTATCTATCGTTGCTTTATCTGCTAAGTCCTGACTGAATGCAGTGGCTGTTCCTGAAGCAACTGCGTTTCGAAATGCTTCATCTGTCGATAACCCTTGTGCTAAACCTGCCAGCATACCTGCAACAGTACTATCGCCGGCACCTACAGTGTTGATTGCTTTGCCTTTTGGTACTGAAGCTTTAATTTGTTTGGCTTTATCAATATAAATCGCACCTTCGCCGCCAAGTGAAACAATTACAGCTTGTGCACCTTTTTCAATAATTTCAAGGCCGTATTTTACTACATCAGCATCTGTCGCAATGGTTGTATCAAACATCACTTCAAGTTCATCTTTATTTGGTTTAATAAAGAACGGTTGATACGGCAGAATCGTTTCTACTAAATCTTTTTCCGCATCTACGACCAATTTAGCTCCGGTACTTTGTGTGATTTTGGCAATTTGTTCATATGCATCATCCGGAATGCTTTTTGGAACACTGCCCGCTATAACAACTGTGTCTTTTGAAGTAGTTGTTTTAATCTGTGTTAATAAAGCTTCGAATGCTGTATTTGAGATTGAAGGGCCCCCAGCATTAATTTCAGTTTCTGCATCAGATTTCAACTTCACATTAATGCGTGTGTCCTCTTCTACTTCAACGAAGCCGCTCGCAATGCCTGCCTTCTCTAATGCATCCTTGATAAATTGTCCTGGAAAGCCGCCTACAAATCCTAATGCCGTAGAAGGTGTGTTTAATGTATGCAATACACGTGAGACATTAATCCCTTTGCCTCCGGCAAATTTATAAGTTTCTGGTGCGCGATTAAGTCCGCCTGTTTGAAAATTATCTACTTTCATAATGTAATCAATGGATGGATTGAAAGTTACTGTATAAATCAATTTATTGTCCTCCTAAGATGGAATAACTGCTGCGATAAGTTTTGATATCTCCGCGTGTTAACGCTTTGGCTGATGTCAATATGTCGCAAGGTACTTTAGCATTGACACTTACGCCCGCAAAATAAGTATGACCGAATTTAGAACTATCTATTAATATAAAGATATGCTGACCGACTTTCATCGCATTTTCTTTTACATAAGCTTCTTGCTCATCTGGCGTTGTTAATCTGCCTTCAGTGTCAATACCGTTCATGCCGATAAAGACTTTGTCGAAGTGATAATGTTTCAATGTTTCGATGGCACGCGGCCCTACTGAAGCAAGTGTGTTGGCTTTAACATCTCCGCCGATAATAAGTGTCTTAATCCCGCGTTTCAATAATGCTTCTACATGGGTTAAGCCATTAGTAACCGCCACAATTTCTTTAGCTTCTATATAATCAATCATTTCAAAGGTCGTCGTACCCGCATCAATATAAATACAGTCGCGATCTTCAATTTGTTCAGCTGCCAGTTTGCCTATTTCTCTTTTTTCTTGGATGTTGCGTTCTTTCTTCTCAGACATTTCAGGCTCGCTTAAAGCCGTATTTTTAAGTGTTGCGCCGCCATGGACACGTTGCAGCTTGCCCATTTTCTGCAATTTCGATAAATCCCGACGGATTGTAGAAGCACTGCATCCTGTCATTTGGATTAACTCTTGCAGCGTCAAAAATTCTTTTTCCTTTAACAACTGTATAATCAGGTCAAATCTTTTTTGCGTTATCATATCGCCACCTCGTTTCTACTTTATTATAATGTGTCCGCTTTCAAATTTCAACCAAAAACATTCATTTTCATTCAAAATCAATCATAAATTCATAAAAAAAGATGAGCTTTTGCTCATCCTTCGTGTGTTGCTACATCCGCAACTTTTGCTTCGGTCGCTTGAATAAGTTCTGAAACATTCACACCCATTTGTACACCGCGCAGTCCGCCGCTGACAAAGATTTTCTCCTGTTGCTCAGCAGATTGATCAATGACAGTCGGATACACATGCTTCATGCCGATTGGAGAACAGCCGCCGCGGATATATCCTGTCACTTTAGTCAGTTCATCTAATGGTAGTAAATGCAGCTTCTTCTCTCCCACAGCTTGCGCCGCATGTTTCATATCCAAGTGGCTATCTACCGGTATTACAAATACATACGGGTCATGATTGTTGTTGATAAACAGCAAGGTTTTAAACACTTGTTCAGGATCTGCCCCAATCAGCTTTGCGACCTCTTGTCCTTCAATGTGTTCCTTGCCCATTTTAAATGTACGCATTTCATAATCGATGCCTTCGCGATCTAAAATGCGCATCGCATTTGTCTTCTTCTGTTTCATTGCGTTCACCTCATATTTAATATAGCACGCAAAGCAAACAGACAACATCAATACCGCTTCAAACCCAAAAAAACAAGACGACCCGACACTGTTTCTGCTCATTTCTGAGTTCAGTTGCCCGATACGTCTTGTTTTGTAAAATGCTGCAGCCATTGCTGACTTACATCATTTGCGATAGATGTTAGTGAAATCACAAATACTGAATTGGATTCTGCTTTTGTATTATGTGCTGCTTCTGTATGTTGTGTTGATGGCCCCCCAGCCACTGCACTGTATGTAGGTGGAGGAGTTTCTGATGCATTGTTATTTGACGAAACATGCTCGCTTTGCATGAAAGCAGAGACACCGTTTTGGAACTTAGCAAGTTCGCTTTCATTCGTCACTAATACTAACAGAAAAATCAAGCAACAAGCCAGAATGCCAGCATATACCCATAAAATTAACGCTCTCATTCTTATAACCTCTTCACCCTTGATTCGTGATTACAATATTAACACAAAAACTTTACATAAACGGTAAGTAGTAAGCTATTTAAACCAAATGTAATATACGTAATATATGTAACAGAACCGACACGAAAATAACGGTGACATCACAAAGTGACACAAGCCTCTTTTTGGTTGTGAACATCCTATTTAACAAGGTTTAACGTCTATCTGATTGCTTTCTTTCTCATCTTTCCCTTCAAATTTTGTCCATAAAATTGAAATCATGTTACAAATACACTACAAATAAGACTATTCACAGAAAAAGCAGGTCAACTGCTGGTGTTAAACACCTTGCAACTGGCCTGCTGACTTATTATTGATTTTCTTTAATAGCTTGTTCGCCTTGTTCAATGGCTTGTTGAATAAATTGATGTGCGGCTTCTAATTGTTGTACCTCTGTATCAGAAAGTGCTATCGGCAAACGTTGTTTTATACCTTGTCGATCAATCAATGTTAACAGACTTAATGCGCCATCAGATAAGCCATACTCATGATTGACTAGACCGCTCACCGGTTCAATCGTATGTTCATTCAATACAACAGCGTGTGCTAATTGTACAGCTGCTCTTGAAATGGCCGCATTCGTCCAGCCTTTCTTGATAAAGACATCAAACGCTACTTCATCAATACTATGCGACACAGCTGCTTGATTGATTGGTTCTGCACCTGTTAATTGTTCAAACTCAGGCAATTCAATACCATGAATGCGTACACGGCTCCAAACAGGTACACAGTGAGAGCCATGCTCGCCTAAGACAAAAGCCTCTACGTCTTTAGGGTCGACATCGTAGTGATCTGCAATTAAAGTACGAAAACGAGAAGACTCTAAAATTGTTCCTGTTCCAATAACTTTATCAGCTGGATAACCTGCCTGATGGCCCAAATAAGTCATTGCATCTACAGGATTAGAAATTAAGATAACAATAGGTTCAGTCGTTACAGCAGAAAGCTTGCTGAAAACTTCATGAACGATGGTACTGTTCGCTTTCGTCAATAAGGTACGATCCTTCATATCTGGTGTAGAAGGTGCGCTGGCTGAAATAATTACGATATCCGCATCTTTTAAATCCTCGTACCCTCCTGTTTGAATATCCACATGATACGAACGTTTCAAACCTTGGATATGCAAGTGGTCTAAGACTTCTCCTTCAGCTTGCGAAGTATCTGAATCCACTACAACGATTTGTGAAAAGCATCCTAAATATTGCGCATCAGTCAACACTTGGCTGCCTACTCTGCCTACACCGATAATCCCTAATTTTGTCATTATAATTCTCTCCCTTGTCTTACTTAGCTTCATACGGTATTACGTCTTTACCGTATTCTTTTTTAATGAATGCTTTCATATCTTTTGATTGTAATACTTTAAGCAATGTTTGGAATTTTTCATCATTTTTATGTCCTTCTTTTACCGCAAGGATATTCGCAAATGGTGAAGATTCGTTTTCCAAAGCAATAGCATCTTTAGAAGGTTTTAAACCATTATCAATCGCATAGTTAGAGTTCATGACAACAGCTGCACCTTCAGCGCTTTTATATGTTTTCGGCAAGAATTCTGCGCCTTGCTGATTATTGAATTTCAAATCTTTCTTGTTTTCAACAATGTCTTCTAATCTTGCATCTTCGATTTTGACGCCGTCTTTGATTTTAATTAACCCTTCATTCACAAAGAATGATAAGACACGTCCTTCGTCTGATATACTATTCGACATATAGATTGTTGATCCTTTCGGAATATCTTTAATGTTTTTGTATTTTTTACTATATACACCCATAGGTGTTGTGAAAACTTTGCCGACTTCTTCGATTTTATAACCATGTGTTTTCTTTTCAGTGTTTAGATAAGGAACATGTTGGAATAAGTTCGCATCCACATCACCTTTGTCTAATAATTTATTCGGTATTTTATAATCGTTAACGACTTTAACTTCTAAGTCGTAACCCTTCTTCTTCATTTCTTTCTTGGCATGTTCTAATACTTCACCATGGGGTGCAGGTGAGGCCGCAACTGTAATTTTTTTGTTTTCTCCGCCTTTACCTTGACCGCAAGCTGCTAATACGACTAACAAAATACATAACCCGATAAAACTGCTTATCTTTTTCATCTTTCTCTGACACCGTCCCTATGTAATTTACAAATAACAAGACTCTTTTCAATAGAAAAAGCTCCCCCTTATATTAAGAGAAAGCTTTTCGTTCTTTCTCTCATCTTCATAAGCAATTGCTTTTTTGTGAATTAGCACCACTTCGTATATACGATGGTTGCTGGGCTTCATAGGGCACATCCCTCCGCCGCTCTTGATAAGAGTCTTATTAAATTGAATTGTATTAAGGTTACCACCAGTTATATAATTCGTCAATCTTATTTTCATATTTTTCTGAAAAAAACACTGTAATAATAAAAGTGCCAACAATAAACTGCTGGCACATATATCTTTTCCTTTAAAATTACACTTTCATTCCTTTATTCTTTCTAATCGTCTTCTCTATCATAATAATCACAATTCCAAGCAGCATAACAGTAATAGACATGTACAGCGGGAATTCAAAGTTCATGTCATATAATGAACCCGCGACAAGCGGTCCTGCAAAGTTGCCCATACTAGTAAATGTCGAGTTTAATCCGCCGGCAAGTCCTTGGCGATTACCTGCAATATTTGAAAAGTAGTTGGTAATCGCAGGTCGGATCATGTCAAAACCGATAAATACAATAAAGCTGATAATCATGATGGACCAATAGTGGTGTGCAACTACTAATAAGAATAAGACTACTGCTGAATAAAAGAGCGAAATTTGAATAAAGGTCAATTCTTTGAAATACTTCATAAACTTATCAAATAAGAAGATTTGGAAGATAGCACCTGCTAAACCGCCGCCCATTATCGCAATAGAAATATCTTTTGGAGCATAGTGTGCTTTATCTGCAGTATATAAAGGATACAGTGTTTCAAAAGCTGCTAAGCCGAATGCGAGTACGAACGTAATAATAATCGGTGTAATAAAAGCTTTGATATTAACTTTAGCTAATTCTTGCGGCTCTACAAATTGGTGGAAACCATCTGTTGTTTCGCGTTTTGCGCCATGAATAAAGAATACCGAACAAACAAAAGCTATAATACCTAAACTTCCTGCAAAATAGAACGGTAAACGATGGGAGAATTCAGCCATAAAACCGCCGAACCCTGGTCCTAAAATAAACCCTGAGTTGATAATGGCAGACATATAGCCGAAGTTCTTAGCTTTATCTTGCGGCGGCGAAATATCCGCAATCATGCCTGTTACACCCGGCATGACCATACCAGCACTAAAGCCTCCGATAATTCTTGAAATAATTAATAATGTATAATTACTGCTCATCGCAAAGATAAATTCAGAAACAGAGAATAATATCAATCCGATACAGATAATAAGCTTCTTGCCTAATTTATCAGCAAGGTTGCCTCCGAATGGAGAAATCACCATTTGCGCTAATGCAAAGGCCGCAACAAGAATACCTAAATCACTTCCATTTAAACCTAAATCCTTTAAATAGACAGGTAATACAGGTACAACTAATCCAATTCCTAAGAAAACAAGAAATATATTAAAGTAGAGTGTGATTAATTGCTTACTCATGATAGCCTCCTTTATTGCGTATTTTAATTACGTCGATTTTTGTAATGACTACCTATTATACACCAAAGTTATTCTATAGCTCAATCAAATAATTTTATCTTAATTTAGTAGCATTATTCCCTGATTATTTAAAATTTATGCTTCATTTGAAGGTATGCCTCACCTACGCTTTTAATTGATATCTCCGTCAAAAAGATGTATTATATTCACTTAAGTCTGACAGAAAAGCACGTTTGCTGTCTGTTTTAGAAGCAAGACAATACATCCCTATGATGGATGAATGAAGAGAGAGGGCTTTTAAGATGCAATCACGATATATTGCACGCATATTTTTCGTTATACTGATGCTGATGACACTGCCATTGGACAATTTCTACCAATTCATGGCATTGAACTTATTTTTAGCATATATCCCTTTTGAATTGGTATGGTTAATAAAACTCTTTATACCTAAGCGCCGGTTTGAATGGCCGTTATTTATTATTTTCTCAGCGATTTTTATTTTAATCTTCCCTAACACCTTTTATATGGTGACGGATTTAATCCATTTAAATCAATTCGGTTTTAGTATTATGAATGGTGTGATCGCAACAGAATGGCTCTACTTCACTTATTTAGTCGGCGGCGTTTTATTTGCGCTGTATTGTTATATTTTAATCAATATCGAACTCTTCCACCTTACTGACAAATCTCTATTCAACTACATCCTTGTCATTACATTGATGGTTGCGAATAGTGTCGGTATTGCGATGGGTCGATTTTTAAGATTTCACAGTGTATATTTGATCAATCAGCCGTTCTCGATTCTAAGAGATGTGATACACTTTTTCGATATTAAGGGTATCTTCTTTGTGGTTATCATGACACTCTTGCAAGGATTTGTATTGATTTTAGTGAAAGGAGTGCGAATGGCCAAATGATGATGCACTTACTGCTCTTTATAGCTATTATCATTATTTTTCAGCTGATAATCGGACACTTTATACATGAAATCGGCTTCTCGCTCACTGTCAGTATTGGATTAATGTGTTTGCCGTTAGGTCTTGGTTTATTCTTGCTTCAAATCATTTATTTTGAACAGAAATATCCGAATTGGGAAGTAGACTTGCGTACGAAATTACGACTCAAATATATGTATCTCATTACATTTGCAGAATATATTGCACTTTATGTATGTTTCTTTATGATATAAAGCAAAAGCGCATGCTGTACGGTGTCACTTAATTACAGTGAACCTACAGCATGCGCCTTTGCTTATTTATTATAAAATTTACCTACTTATCAAATTAAGCCTAACCATTTCCAGTAAGTCATACTGAATACCAAAATTAAAATGTATCCGATAACTGTCAATGGGATACCAGATTTTAAGAAATCTTTTACTGTAAATGTACCAGAACCATATGCCAGCATATTTTGCGGCGCACTTACAGGTAATAAGAAACCAAAGCTAATTACGAATTGTTGAATCAGCACAAAGCCGATGTTTTGATCTCCTAAATTCAAAGTTGCTGTCAGTGAGATAAAGACTGGAATCAAAGCGGATGATAGACTTGTCGCACTCGCAAAGCCTAAATGAATCAAGATGTTAAATAACGTAATTAATGCGATTGTTGCAATCAACGGCAAATGCTGCAAGCCCATTAAACCGAATGTTTTATCACTTAACCATTGCGCACCGCCTGTATTCAACAGCACATTACCAAGTGAGATACCAATACCAAAGACGATAATTGTACCCCATGGAATACGGCCTTCTGCCTCTTTCCATGTCATTACACCGATTTTAGGTGTCAGCATCACAGCCATTGCTACTAATGTAATAGATGCTGAGTCAATCGGATGAATGATTTTCTCTGTTGACCAAAAGAGCAGCAATAATACTGAAATAACGATTAATCGCCATTCTCTAGGTGACACTGGACCTAGTTTATCCAATTCTTGACGAATCAATTCCTTACCGCCTTTGACTTCATCTTGTTCCGGCGGCATTACTTTCAACATAATGAAGTACAATGCAATCGACATTAAGATAGACCAAGGTGCCGCATATAAGAACCATTGTCCCCATGAAATATCGTGACCGAAACTTTGGTTGATAAAGTTTACCGCAACAATGTTTTGGGCAGCTGCTGTTTTAATACCGATATTCCAGATCGAAACAGCTTGTACGGCTGTGATAATCAATAATCCAGCCAGCTTACTTTCCTTCGATGCTTTAAACGCCGCAATCATACCAAGTAAAATCGGTACGACTGCACCCGCACGTGCAGTTGCTGAAGGAACGAAGAAAGCGAGAATAATCGATACTAAAATAGCACCAATGACAATACGTTTGGTTTTATTTCCTACAATCGATAAAACCAGCAATGCTAAACGCTTATGCAAGTTAGTAACTTGCATCGCTGCTGCTAAGAATAACGCTGCCGCAACTAGGGCTACTGCTGAAGTAGAGAACCCGCTGAATGCAAGTTTCAACGCATTCCCTGTTCCAAATAAATCAGCTCCGTGCAATGCAGCACCATTTGCTTTCGGATTTCCTAATTTTTCTGCTAAATCCTGCACCGGACTGAATCCAAGCATTAATATCATCAAAGCTACAATCATCGTTGATGATACAGGATATGAGACTGCTTCAGTTACCCACATAATTACCGCAAATGCTAAGATTGCGAGTGAAGCTTTAGCCATCACAGGGATACTGCCGCCTGTCGGAATCAGCATAATAGCGATTAACACTACAAAACTAATGATGATCCACAGCGGTTTAACTTTCTTGTTCTTCTTATTAGCCGTTTTATCTTGTGCTTTTGCTCCTGACATAACATTTTCCTCCCTTTAAAGTTGACCCTGCTCATCTGTCGCAGAGCAACACTTAAAATACTATTAAATAGTAAGAAAGCAGTATGCTATGATATAGGACCCATAATTGATTACATCACGCTTTGACTTCCGATGCTTTTCTTAATATTTAATCTATTTCAATTTTATTATAACAAGAATGCGCTTACAAAATGGTCGTATCTGAAAATTTGTAGAAATTTTCACAATAAATTCACAAAATGTAAAAGGAGGCTCACTTATAAAATCAGCCTCCTATTAGATTTAAATCAGTACCAGTACTCTTCTTTTCAATTAAAATTATTATTTATTTTTCAATGCCTTTTTAACTTCTTCTACTGCATCGGCAGAAGCTTGAAGTTGTGCTTTTTCATCATCATTCAATGTCGTTTCAACGACTTGTTCTACACCATTCTCGCCTAAAATAGTCGGCACACCCAGACAAATATCATTAAAGCCGTATTCCCCTTCTAAATACGTAATAGAAGGCAATAATCGTTTTTCGTCTTTTAAGATGGCAGCGGCCATTTCATAAATCGCGGCAGCCGGTGCATAATATGCTGAGCCGTTACCCAATAAGCCCACGATTTCAGCGCCGCCTTTTCTTGTACGATCAATAATCGCATCAATTTTCTCTTGTTCCAGCAATTCAGTTAACGGAACACCGCCGACTGTCGTCGTGCTTAATAACGGCACCATTGTGTCGCCATGTCCGCCTAATACTAATCCTGTAACATCCGTTTGTGCAACATTTAATGCTTCAGAGACAAATGTACGGTAACGTGCTGTATCTAATACACCTGATTGTCCTAATACACGATTTTTAGGGAAGCCTGACAATTTATACACAGCATACGTCATCGCATCCACTGGATTTGTGAGTACAATAATCGTACTATCTGGTGCATAAGTTTTAATGCCGTCTGTTACTTGCGCCATAACCCCTTCGTTAATTTGAATCAAATCGTCACGGCTCATGCCAGGTTTACGGGCAGCCCCTGCTGTAATAACAACAATATCTGCACCAGTAATATCTTGATAATCAGAAGTACCTTTGATTTTACTGTTAAAGTTTAAAATCGGACCGCTTTCTGAAATATCTAATGCTTTGCCTTTAGCAGGTTTTTCATTATGCGGCTGATCCAGCAATACTACATCTGCCAAAGCTCTTTCAGCCACTATAAAAGCTAATGTTGCACCTGTATGTCCTGCACCGATAATTGCAATTTTTCTCTTACCCATTCTATTTCCCCCTTGATATGAATGATTGCATTTTTGGTTCACTTTTATCATAGCAAAGCCGAATATAATAATAAAGAAAACGCTTAATTTTTAATTTGAATCGATTGCGCCATACGAATCCAAACACAAAAAAGCCCAGGCCAACTTTACCTGGGACTTAACATTTAATATCTACCAGCAAAATGTGCAGTAGCTGAAATTGTAAACATAACACCGACCAAAATTGTTAAAATCAACAATAAAATCATGGTACGCATATAGTGCTTGATAAACGCAGTGAAAAGCAAAACAGCGTTATAAATAAAGAATATACCAAATAACGTCAACACCACTGTCGGCATAGAGATGATTGTCGTAAAGAAAAAGATAATAATCGCAAATATAATATAAGGAAATACAATAAAATTACGTTCAAACTGAATACGTGAACGTGATTGTTCGTCTCGTTTCATTCTTCTTACTCCTTTAAAGTTAATCAGTTAAGGGATATCATGACCTAAAACTGCCGTATAAATATCAAACCATTCTTGATCGGTTAAACTAATATCTAAACCTTTAACTGCATCATTGATACGATCGATTCGGCTTGTGCCCATAATCGGCATAATGGTTGCCGGATGTTTCATCAGCCATGCTGTCGCAATAGAAGCTGGTGCTGCCTGATATTTTTGTGCTAAAGGCCCGATAATCGCCATGACACGTTTTGACTTTTCATCCTCAACATCCAGCAATTTACCGCCGGCAAGCGGACTCCACGCTGTGATTTTAACGTCATCACGATACATGTGATCAATGGTACCGTCATAAATCGGTGCCGCATGATAAGGAGAAACTTCAAGTTGGTTAACCGCTATATGCAGCTTATGTGATTTAATCCCTCTATTTAATAAATCATATTGGTCGTTATTGAAATTTGAAACCCCGAATGATTTGATTTTACCTTCTTTTACTAAAATATCAAGGGCATCTCTGACCTCATCCGGATTCATCAGCGGTGAAGGTCTATGAATCAGCAATGTGTCCAAGTAATCTGTCTGAAGCGCTTCAAGCGAACGGTTGACAGATGCAACAATATGTTGGCGGCTTAAATCGTAACGATGCCCATCGAATTGTTCATAACGGTCTGTCGGCAAAACAATTCCGCATTTTGAAACCAGCTCGATTTGATTACGCAGCTCTGGAGATAACTTCAGTGCTTCGCCGAATAACTTTTCACACGTATAATCTCCATAGATGTCCGCATGATCCATCGTTGTTACACCCATCTCCACGAGTTGATGCAAGTGGCTGTTAAGTTCTTGCGGTGTCATTTGCCATTCATTTAATCGCCAAAAGCCTTGAATAATTTTGGAATATTCCACATTACGGTTAATTTGAACACGTTCCATTGATGTCTCTCCTCCTGATTTTTCAATTTCATTACAACCGTATACTAACCCTTGCTTAATTTGATAATGAGGTTCACTATTAAGTAGTGGGGGTTATAGTTAGATGTAAAAATTTTACTATTGTATTCCCCTCAAAATCCTTGTACTATTAAACGTTGTATCCATTATAGTGGCACCTTTATCTGTACGTCAATTTTCAGGTGAATTGCAGTGCATCCAGCTGATTGCGCAAACGTTCTTTATCCAAATTTTCGCCGATCAGCACAATTGTATTTTGTACTTCACCTTGAATAGGCTCGTAATCGGGCAGCCCATTGGCGAATTGGAACAGATAAGTTGTCTCAGGATCATCTCTGAATCTGACGTAACCTTTCAAACGGTAAATATTATCTGGCAAGCGCAAAATGAATTGATAGAATATCTGTCTGTCTATCGGTGCTGTGAAGGTATATGCGATGGAACTTATACCATGATGATGCAAATGACGATGACGTACGTCTTGTCTTGCAGTATCAAGTGCTTCTAACTCATCTATATTCACATGACCGTACGACGTGAAGTAAATCGTATCGTTAGGATTGATTTGTTTTAATGCAGTTTCAATTTTATGCTGCTCTTCTTGTCCGACCAGGTCAGTCTTATTAACAATTAAAGCTTGGCTGACAGCGATTTGTTCTTCCATTAAAGCTTGAGTAGATGCTGTGTAGTGCTCGCGATTTAAAAATCTCGGCGCGTCGACTAAACCTACTACAAGCGGCGGATGGACGTATTGTGCAAGAGACGGATCAAAACACGCTTCAATGAGTTGGAGCGGATGTGCGATACCTGTTGCTTCGATGATGACAAATTGTGATTGTTTTTGATTGATTAATACTGATAATTGATTAATCAAATCTTGCTGTAAATCACAGCAAACACAACCGTTTTGCAGAGAAATTGTTTGAATTTCATCCCCTAAGATTTTACTATCAACATCAAAGTCACCAAATTCATTCATTATAACCGTAATTTTCTCATCTCTTTTTAATAATTGCTCAGTATAATATTTAAGGAAAGACGTTTTACCGCTTCCTAGAAAACCTGTTACAATACAAATAGATAATTTAGATTTATTATTTCGTTCCAATTTTAACACTCATTTCTAAAGGACTTAATGGTACAACCATTAATGGACATATTATATTATGTTTCAACTTGATTTAATGCAAGATATCTTCTAAAATCAATACATGCTTTAATTTTAACATGGCTTGTGAGTTGTCGACAAAAGACCTTGGATATTTTCTTAATTGTCACATCTCAAACTTTTACAACGAGACGGAACGATTTCCGGAACACAGAAAAATATATCGGATAGAATGTCTGGAGGAGAACTTATGACTGAAAAACTTAATTTAGGCGGGCGTTTATGCTTTAGTTTGTACAATGCTCAAAGACAAGTCAATCGCTACTACTCAAATAACGTTTTTAAGAAGTACAAATTAACGTACCCGCAGTTTTTAGTATTAACAATTTTATGGGAAGAATCACCAGTCAATGTCAAAAAAGTCGTGACTGAATTGGCACTTGATACTGGTACAGTATCTCCATTATTAAAAAGAATGGAACAAGTTGATTTAATCAAGAGAGAACGCTCTGAAGTGGATCAACGTGAAGTATTTGTTCACTTAACAGAAAAAAGCGAAGCCATTGAAGCAGACCTAGGCGGTGCTTGCAACCACTTAGGCGACATCTCAGGATTAAACAAAAAAGAAGAAAAAGAATTGAACCGTTTACTTGATAAACTTATCGATTCTTTAACAAAAGAAAACTCATAATTATAACGCCATTAAAATTAGAGTGATAACTTGCAGTTTTTTCACTTTTAAGATAAAGCATTCAGGCTGAATCTTCTATTAATTAGAGGGTTCAGCCTTTTTCTTTACTCTATCTTCCAACACATTAGCACGAAAAGCAAACTTATTTTTGAATATATTGTTTTATCAGTCCAATTGCTATTACACTGCACTATATCAAACAACTTAAAAACAGAGAAGATTAGATACTTTACCATTCAAAGTACATACATAATAGAACCACTATCTATTAAAAGCGCAAAACATGCTATGAAAGTTTTTAGCTGTTTTGCGCTTATTTCTAATAATAATGATTATAAAATTGTATTTTGAAATATTTGCTAGCACTAATTTAATGTCACCATTTCATACAGTGCCCCTTGCTGCTGCATTAAGTCAGGATAAGTTCCTATTTCAATGATTCGTCCTTCCACCATGACCGCAATTCGATCAAATTGTTGTAGCAATTCTAAATCATGTGTCGCTACAATCAATGTTTCGCTTTCAGAGATTAAACGATGCATGGCATTTTGACTGTTCTCCCAATCCAGTGCACGTGTCGGTTCATCAATCAACCAAACCGGTGCTGCTTTGAGGAAGAGTCTTGCTAAACAAAGCCGCTGCAGTTCTCCTCCTGATAATCCTTTTCCGCTTAAAGTAATGACGTAATCTAAATCTATATAATCTAGTCCTAAATCATTTAACACCTTACGCATTTCTTTATCACCTGCATCAGATAATAAATTATCGCGCACTGTACCGTCGAATAATTGCTGATGCTGGAGCAGCACATTAAAGACTTGTGCTTTTTGCTGTTCAGTCAGGTCATACGTCGCTTGATCAGCATACTGCACACTGCCTGATGAAGTTTGATATAAACCTGCCATCACTTGCAGCAAGGTACTCTTGCCTGAACCAGAAGGACCGACAATCGCGATTCGTTCACCAGGTTGAACGTTTAAATCAATGCCTTGCAGCACTGCATTCACTTGATGTTCGTATTTAAATGTCATGTGTTCTACTGTCAACGATGCATTAGAAGTACTATCTAAAACCACTTTATCTTTTTTAGCAGGTACCCCTTTCATCACACTTTCTAAATCTAATAATGCTTGATCAGTATCTGCTTTATAATATGCGACGTTACTCATTGAAACCGCTTGTTCAAACAACGTCAGCAGCATTAAAACAATACTTGTCAGATAGATGACATCCAACTGTCCGTTCTGCACTTGTGTTACACCTAATGCGACACAAAAGAATAAAGCAATCATGGACACAAGGTCTAATGCAAATTCATACAACGTCAGAAAGCGTTGTTCTTTTCTTTGTGTTCGGCTGTAACGTTCTAAATGGTTAGTGACAGATTGACGATACGCTGTTTGCTTATGAAATCGTTCAAGTTCTTCATATCCTTCCTTATAATCGAAGTAACGACTTAAGAAGTCTGCTTCTTCTCGTGCAGCACGTTGTTGCTGCAGTTGTGCACGCTTTGCACATAACCATGGCAATATACCTAATGCAATCAGCATACTGATTGCCAATAACATAGTATGTGCCCAAGAAAAGAAGAACAGTGTAATCATCGTCAGTGTCGCAGTTAATCCGATAACGACTGGCGGATAATACACTCTTAAATAGATATTCTGCAGTGCCTCAACACTTGAAACCATTCGCGCAATCAAATCACTCGATTTAAACTTGCGGTAAATATCAGGTACGACTTGAATCAAGCCATTGAAAAATTGCGCACGTACATCTCTCAACATAGTAAAGGTTGTGCGGTGTGATAAAATACGTTCAAAATAGCGCATGACCGCACGTACCATTCCGAATAACTTCACACAGACCACTAAGACAATCAAACCATAGAGCGGTACATTTTGTGCTGCTTGCGTAATCATTAAACCGCTTAAGAAGAACATACCGATAGCAACTAAACTGCCGATAACGCCGAATAAGATGGCCAATCCTAAATCTTTATCTAATTTGAATTGAATACTGCGCCGTTTCATTGTCTATCACGTCCTTTATGCCATTGCGTCGAGATGTCATTATCATCAGTTGTAATGCGACCATTTTCCATATAGATACGACGTTTTGCTCGACGAATGGTACTTTCTCTATGTGCAATCATAATCACTGTACGGTCATGAAAGTAAGCTGTTAACGCTTCTTGTATCACACGCTCTGTCCATACATCCAACCCCGTTGCAGGTTCATCAAATACAACAAGATCAGGTTGGGCTAATAAGACGCGTGATAATTCAATACGCCGCATTTGACCTCCGGACAACATCTCTCCGCCTTCTCCTATGAAAGTGTCGATACCTTGAGGCAGCTGATTGATTTTATCCGTTAAACCTACTGCATCCAATACTTGATGTACTTGTTCATCTGACACTGTTTCAAACATCGCAACGTTATCTTTAATAGAAGCATTAAAGATATACGGCTGTTGGCTTAATACACCCATGCGCAGCTGCTCTGATTGTATCGAGATACTGCCTGAAGTCGACGGCAATGCTTGTAGTATCAATTCAGAAAGCGTGGTTTTGCCTGCCCCGCTCGGTCCTACTAAAGCAATATGTTCACCTTGATAAATATCAAAGTGCGCATCCATCACCGCATCGCTTTTAGCACCAGGGTAGCGATAATCCACATGTTCCAATCTCATCAAAGGTGCTTGCTGCTGATTGATTATATGTGTGCGTTCAGATTTATTATCATTACTGTTATCTAATGTTTCAAAGACCACATCTGCAGCACCTTCACTTTGTTTACCGGTATGAAACGCCTGTCCTAAATCTTTAATCGAGTTGTAAAATTCAGGTGCTAAAATAATTGCGACAGCCGCTGTTTCAAAAGTGACACTATGAAACAATACCAAACCTAAACCTGCTTCTAATGCGACAATTCCTATGCCTAATAAACTGATAAATTCAAGCATCAGTCCTGATAAGAATGCACTGCGCAATATTTTCATTGTTAAATCCCTAAAGCGTGTACTTTCATTGTAGATAGCGTTTGTCGCTTGGTGCGAACGATTGAATAGTTTCAAAGTCACCAAACCTTGCGCAAGGTTTAAGAAGCGTTGGCTGAATTGTGTTAAGTACGTCATTTGTTCTTTAGATTCATCACGTGTTTTAAGTCCGAAAATAATATAAAAGACCGGAATAAACGGTGCAGTAACCAGCATAATCAATGCTGTATTCAGATGAATAAAGCACATCGTAATGATAATCACTAGCGGTATCATAATCGCTCTGAAGACTTGAGGCAGATAGTCTTGATAAAACGGTGTAATGCCATCGATACTTTCTGTCATCACACTCATTTGCTTACCAATCGGTTGAGGGATTGTGCTGTTTACCATACGCAGACGCAAATTCCGTTTCACTTTATAAGCAAGCTGCGTTCCTATCCATTGATTTGTCATATTTAAGACAGCACGCAATAATAAAGCACCTAGTAAGATAATTAATAGTACACTGACAGTAATATGATGATTCTGTTTAATCAACATCGCATCTAAGACTTTAGCGATGGTCACGTTTTGTACTACCACAATAACGGCTAAAGCTGCACATATTATGCCCATTACTATGGGATAGTGTATATATTTCAAAGCATAGTGCATTAAATTCTTCATTGTTTTCACCCTTATGTATTTATCTGAAAGTGATACAACAAAGGTGGAACACGTATGTGTATCAAGCATACTTGTCCCACCCACTGTGTTTGGTTTCATCTTTTCTAAGATGTAACGACCTGATTGTTTTCTCAAGTAGTCATTTGTGTCAAAAAATGTCTTATCTTCAACTTAAAACATCTATGTGGCTTTTTCAATTTTTTCGTCTTAGAATTCTTTTTAATTTTGAATTTATCATTCAAGATTCTGTCATAATTGCACGCAGCCTCATGCTACATCTTAAGTCCTATCTTTCAAATTCCTTCAATAATTAGTAGCACAAAGAATTTTTTATGTGCTATCATAAAAGTTGTTTCAACAAGTATTTACATACTACAATTAAAACTATTAATCACAAATAAGGATGGTACGCTATGTTATTGTTAGAATTACTCAAAGCGTTGATTCTGGGAATCGTTGAAGGATTAACAGAGTTCGCACCTGTTTCCTCAACTGGGCATATGATTCTCGTCGATGACATGTGGTTGAAATCCCCTGATTTCTTAGGGTCTCAATCCGCATTTACATTTAAAATTGTCATTCAACTCGGATCAGTTTTCGCCGCAGCATGGGTATTCAGAAAACGTTATTTTGAAATGCTGCACATTGGAAAATATAGACATGGAGCACAAGCACCAGATACAGCCGAAGGCGAAACGTTAAGCAGAACTGCACAAACAAAACAAAAACGTTTAACTTTATGGCATGTATTAGTCGGGATGATTCCTGCAGGTATTTTAGGTTTATTGTTTGACGACTTTATCGAGAAATACTTATTCAGTGTGCCGACGGTTATGATTGGCCTTTTACTAGGTGCTTTCTATATGATTTTCGCACAAAAATTCAGCCGCCGTTATGCACATCGTGAAACAATTGATCAGATTACTTACTTGCAAGCTTTCGTTATCGGTTTATCGCAAGCGGTCGCAATGTGGCCGGGCTTCAGCCGTTCAGGCTCTACAATTTCAACAGGGGTATTAATGAAATTGAATTATAAAGCCGCATCTGACTTTACATTTATTATGGCTGTACCGATTATGTTAGCCGCAAGCGGTTTATCATTAATCAAACATATCGGATACATTCATTTGAATCATATCCCATTCTATATTATCGGTTTCTTAGCTGCATTCCTATTCGGCTTGCTGTCAATCCGATTATTCTTAAACTTAATCAATCGTATTAAATTAGTACCTTTTGCGATTTACCGTATCATCTTAGTTATCTTTATCGCTATTCTTTACTTCGGATTCGGTATCGGCAAAGGAATTTAATACAATAGACAACCAGCACAAATTGCGTGCTGGTTTTTTGTTTCAAACACCTGTCTCCACAATTGCTTTGACCCTTAAAAAAAGTAGTGTATGATACAAATGTATTCGTTTATCCCTGTCTGACTCAGGGTATTAAGTAGTTATATACTAATAAATGGAGGCCACTCAAATGGAGAAGAAAAGATTAATTAGAACATTGTTAACGGTACTGCCTATCATTCTTGTGCCTTTAATTGTAGAACGTAAACGCATCAAGGATCATCCTGATGTAAAAAAAGTGAATGATAAAACTGCAAACTTAAGACAAAATGTCTCTGACAAATCATCGCAATTTGCGAGCAATGTATCGGATAAATCTTCTAAAGCGGCAACGGCGGTTTCTAATAAATCTTCTGACCTTAAACAATATGTCAGCGAGAAGAAACAAGAAATGGAAGAAAAACGCCAAGCTAAAAAAGAAGCAAAAGCCAATGACCCTGAGCGTATCAAAGCAAAAGGCGATAAATTAGAGAAGAAAAACGAAAAAGAAGCTAAAAAGATGGCGAAGAAATTAGAGAAAAACATCGAGAAGCGTCAAAAACAAGAAGATAAAGACGCAGAAGCAACACGTAAACGCCTTGTAAAAGAAATGAAAGACGCTCAAAAGTATGAGAAAAAAGTAGGTCTCGTACCAGGCGGACAATCTGATAAACAGCTTGAAAATAAAGGCGAAGAACTTGAACAAGAAAATAAAGATGAAGCTTATGACATGAATCGTATTTTAGAAGACCGTATTGAACAACGTTTAAAAGCAGAAGAAGAAGACAGACGTACTAACCAAGAAGAACGTATTGCGGAAATTCAAAAACACGAGAAAAAGCCGAATCTCTAAATGACACAAGTGATTATTGACGGAGATGCTTGTCCTGTTACAGACTCAATTATCCAATTGACTGAAGGGACAGGCATTTTTGTTGTGTTAGTACGCAGTTATTCTCACTTCTCAATGCGAGATTATCCTGAACATGTCAAAGTTTCATATGTAGATGACGGACCTGATCAAGTCGATTACAAAATCGTCCAGCTTGCACAGCCTGATGATATTGTTGTCACACAAGATTACGGTTTAGCAAGTCTGTTAATCGGTAAAATCCAGTATGTTCTTCATCATAATGGTATGCTATATAGTGATAAGAATATAGCACAACTACTGGAACAGCGTTATTTGAATGCACAAACCAGACATCAAGGCAAAAGACATAAAGGTCCTAAAAAGTTCTCAGATGAAGCACGTGCAAAATTCGAACAATCCTTCCAACGTGTCATAGCACAGATTTCTTCTTAGGAGATGAAAAGCATGAGTAAAATAAAACGTATCGCAGTCTATTGCGGAGCAAGCAAAGGCAAAGATGAAATTTATATGCAGCAGGGTTATGCTTTAGGCAAGTATATGGCAGAGCATGGTTATGAACTTGTCTTTGGTGCAGGTTCTGTCGGTATTATGGGCGCAATTTCTAATGGTGTATTAGATAATGGCGGCAGTGCAATCGGTGTCATGCCGAAAAGTTTAGATGATAAAGAAATTACCAGCCAGCGTTTAACAGATTTAGTACTCGTAGATTCATTACATGGACGCAAAGCTGAAATGAGCAAGCGCGCAGATGCTTTTATTTTAGCACCCGGCGGTGCCGGCTCATTAGAAGAATTCTTTGAAACATACAGCTGGGCACAAATCGGTATCCACACAAAACCTATGGCAGTCTTTAATATCAATGGTTTCTTCGAACCGCTTCAACACTTAATCGATGAAATGATCAAAGCTGGTTTTATCGATGATAAATACCGTTCATTAGCACCGCTTTACAATGATTTAGACAGCTTATTCAACAGTCTTGAACATTACCATTCTGTCGGCACACGTACCTATGATTAATAAACAGCACATGAAAAGAGAGCAGCGCTTCAAAATGCGTTGCTCTCTTTATTCGTTCAGCTTCTTATAATATCTGACTTGTTGTCTTAAAGGATGGATTTTAGACACAGTAGGCAGCTCGAAATCATCAAAATGCTGCATACCGATTTTATCCATTACGCGTCGTGATGCTGTATTTTCTGCTGCTGCTAAACTATAGACTTCATTAATACCTTTTTCAGCAGCATACTCCAATACCGCTTTCGCCCCTTCTGTGGCTATACCGTTATCCCAAACTTCTGGGATTAAACGCCAGCCAATTTCATAAAACGGCAATTCTTTAAATGGATACTTACTGTTCTTAGGCAGATAATTCAACCCGACAAAGCCTATCCATTCACCACTCTCTTTGAGTTCTACCGCAAATAACCCGATGCCTTCTCTTTGGAGATTGTTCTGCATGGCTTGTATATCCAATTCAGATCGTCTGTAACTCAGAATGCTCGGGAAGAAGCGACGCACTTGCCGATTAGCATTCATTCTTTGAAACGGCAATAAGTCTTTTTCCTCCCAATCTCTTAACTTTAAACGTTGTGTTTCCAAATATACGCTCATTTGATTCCACCTCGTACACCCATTCAATCTCTTGTGATCGCGTAAAAAATGATATACAAAAAAGCACTGTAGCAAAGTAGATTGTACTCTCGTTCTTATACATGGTTGTTATCACTGCACTTCACTTACGAGTGCCCTTCACACTATCTATTTGATTGTTAACTGCAAAGTTGCAGTATATTGCCCTCAAATTAAGCTTGAGGATATTCAGAGCGTGTGTTGTAACTGATCAGCTGCACTGTGACCGGAACTTCTTGCAGACGTTCTTTCTCGCTTTTAGGCGCAGTAAATACAACGTCTACAAAGTCGCCTAAGTGGCTCAACTGATATGTAGCTTCAAAAGTATCTGTATCAGACTCGAAGTTTGGTTTTTGTGCAACTCTGCGTTTAACTTGTGCAGAAGGTGATGTATGTTCATACCCCGTAATTTTTTCAATTGCTTTGCCGACTTCTCTTAAAGTCATTTGTTTGCCTTCTAATTCGAAAAATTGTTGTTCGTGCATGGTTTAATCGACTCCTTTAGTTCGTTACTCTGTTACCTCTTTCATACCCTTTAGGCTTTTTGTGCAAACGCCTAAGGCTGCTTCGTTGTGTCCTTCTCTTGTTGTTTTGAGTTTGTCTTAGACTTAGAGGTTGAAGTCTCAGACTGTGCAGATGAATCTGTTTTATCTTTTGCTTTGTCTTCTTTTGCTGCTTTATCTTTTTCCTCTTGTTTTGAACGTTGCTTAGCACTTTCAGTCGCAACTTTATCTTTGACTTCATCTTGTAATTTATCGACACGTTCTTGTGTCGCTTTTTCTTCTTTTTCAAGCTTATCTTTTGCTGCTTTTAATTTTTTATTTTCCTTTTCAAGCTTATCGATATCTTTCTCTAGCGCTGCCTTTTCATCACTCTTCCCGCAAGCACCTAACACTAAGGTTGAAGCCAGCAGCAGCATGATTACCTTCTTCATTTGATTTGTACTCCTTTAATCCTCAATCCAGCTCATCATTGCGCTGATTTTCTACTTATATTTTACCATGTATCGTACGTTGCTTCATAGTTTACAATCAAACCGCAGAAAATTTTTGCTTTCGATGCGTCTGTAATTGATTTATACGCTTAACTTAGTCATAATATTCTTGATTGATAAAAAGAATCGAGGAGGTTTGCTATATGCCTAAATCCACGGAACGGTTGATGCGTGAAAATAATGTTAAGTCGCTGCATTTGAATAATACCGACCGAGAAATATTTGAAAGCTACATGACTTATATTCGTGCTGATCTGCGTGTCAATCCCCACGATTCTGAACGAGTACTAAACCGTATTTTAAGACAGCTGCTTAAATCAGAGAACCAAGGCATGCTGGCCATGGATTTCTTTGACCATAATCCTAAAGCACATGCGGTGAGAACCATTAAAGAATTAAAAAATGAAACCTTAAAGAACATCTTTAAGTATGTATGGCATCATATCTTGTTTTTACTCGGGATATTCTGCTTCTTTAAAGGTTTTATCGGTTTCTTTATAGGCGCAAAGCCGATTTATTACTTTACGTTTCCTATTGTAGTTCTGGCTGGATTGTTCATCATTTTCTTATTCGTATGGTGGACTTTCAAAACCGTTCAAATCCAAGCCTTTAACAAGTCGAATTGGGTATGGATATTAACCTATGTCGTGATTTTCGCATTAATTGCATTACTCTTTTACGTCTTATATATCCCGCAATCGTATTTGGCATTTGGTCCATCTATCCAAATCAATAACTGGACCTTTATCATTATTTCATTTATCATCACACCTATCGCGTTCTATATTGATCATCACTTCATTAAACAAAACAGCAATACGTATTTATAAGCAAAAACAGCTTCAAAAGCAAAGTTATCCAACCTGCTTTTGAAGCTGTTCTTTTATTAGGATTCTGCTTAATTGATTAATATCGCTAAGAAGAACCAGACGACCATAATAATCATTACGATGGCTTGTGCTGCAGTACTGGCAAGAAAACCTACAACTGACCCGAAGCTTGCTTTTATAGCAGTTGCCGGATCCTTTTGCAAAATCATTTCTACAACAAATACCGCAATAAGCGGAACTAAAATAATGCCGAATGGCGGGAAGATAAAGCAGCCTAAAATAACACCGATAAGCGCTGTAATTTCACCTGCTTTGGAGCCGCCGAAACGTCTTGTGAAATACTGACTCATCATCAAGTCTGCTAAAAAGATAAAGATCGTTAAGATAATCATGGAAATATAGAAGACCCATGATAATTTTCCGTTGTGGAAACCGATTTGGTAAATCAAGAAACCAATCCACATTACCGGCATTGATGGAATAATGGGCTTAACCAGTCCAATAAATGCAATCACAAAACATGCAATAATAAATAGCCATAAAATCGTTGCGACCATGCTTAACCTCTTTCTGATTCGATAAATTTCTGCTCTTTAGTAAAGAAGATTAATATCATACCTAAAGCTAAAGAAGCAGCTGATACATAAAACACATTCCCTAATCCTACAATTTGACTCATCACACCGCCAAGTAAATTTCCGCATAATTGACCGATAACCATCGCGTTCGCAAAAAGCGTTGAGGAATAGCCTGGGAATTCAGGTACAATGTCTTGGAAATACGTAATACCTAAACCTAATAAGACAGCTAAGAACATAGCTAAGAAGACTTGTCCTGCCATCATCATATAAACATTATCGAAGACACCGATACTAAAGAAAAACAGTGTTCCAAAACATGCGCCGAAAATCAACAGCGTACGTGTTTCTAATTTGGCAGATAAAACCCCTAAGATAATCATAAACGGTACTTCTAAGCCTGCACATAAGCTTGCGAGTATCCCTACATAGTCTTCACTCTCATGCAGATATTTCGTTACAAACAGCGGCATATTTAAAGTATACATCCACTGACCAATATGCAGCAGGATAAAGGCAATAAACGGAATCAGCAGTTTCATATTTTTGAACATACTTGGTGCTCTCTTTTCAACATGCGGGCCGTCTCCGATAGAACGCTTGACCGGCACTTCTTTGAAGAAGAAGACTTGAAGAATTAATGTTAATAAGATTACAACAATTGTTCCGCCGAATAAACCAGCATAGCCCATCGTACCGTTTAATACAGCACCGATTAACGGACCGAATAAGAAACCAAATGAGAACATCGAACGCAGAACAGTATTCGCAAATTTAGCGCGCCCTCGTGAAGATGAAGCATTAATCGACTCACGTGCTGACGCATAAAGCTGCGGCATTGCAGGTGCGAATAACCCTTGGAAGATGGCATAAAGTGCAATATACAACCAAATACTATGCACATAGAAGTAAATACCAAAACTCATTGCGCCCATAAACAGCGCACAGATAATAATTAATTTACGATTCACACCGCCCCTATCAGAGAAGCGTGCAACAATCGCATTGACACTGAATTGACTGATTGCGGCTAATGCCAACAATAAACCGAATTGTGATGTCGTCATGCCTAACTCATTCGTAGCAAAGAGTACTAAATAAGGAATGGTGATCGCAATCCCCATACCGATGAGCATCATGTTAATGACAAATAATTTATAGTTTTTAATATGCAGTAACTCTGCAAACATATTCTAACCTCACTCAACAATTAATAGTAACTACTAGTTTAATCAATTTAAAGCTTATTTGGAATAGATAGACATAATTTTTATGGATTTCTCATATTATTGCTTTTCCACATTAAAAAGACATCCAGCACGATACGGATGTCTTTGAGATAGTTTGCATTCAATCCTCAGCGTTATCCTTCTGGTTTTTCTGCAATATCATTGACTACTAAATCAACGAAAGATTCTACTTGCGGCAATTGCAGCATGCTGGAGTCATAACTCAAATAAGTTGAACGCACTAATGGATGTGTTTCAATATCAACTTGTTCAAAATCAAAACGCTTCGGATCTAAATCTTTAATCATAATTTCCGGCAGCACCGTCACACCGACACCGCCAACAAGCATTTCTTTGCATGTAGCAACTTGGTCTACAGATATCATCGCATGATAATCTTTGCCTAAGTTGCGGCCATACCATTCTTTGATTTGATTAATATAAATCGGGTCTGCTTGGAACTCGATAAATGGTAATTCGGGTGCTTGGTCTCTCTTGCCTTTGGGGTAAATAAAGAAATGTTTGTCATTGAATAAGTATTGGTTATTCAAATTTAAAATTTTACTGCCGCGGATAATCATAATGTGATAGTCTCGATGATGTGCTTTTATGTGATCACTGGAACCCACGCGTACTTGAATTTCTACATTCGGATACTTATCGTTATAATGACTCAGCACTTCAGGCAGCAATGTTTGACCTATCAAAGAAGAGCACCCTATAGAGATTGTGCCGTTGACTTCTCCCATATGGGCTTGCATCTTATCAAAGAACAAACGCTCGCGTTTCAGCATATCTCTGGCATGTTCTATGACCATTGCGCCCTCAGTCGTAGTAATCAGCTGCTTTTTGGTACGTATAAAGATATCCACTCCAAATGCATTCTCTATCGCTTTTAATCGCTGTGTTACAGCAGGTTGAGAAATATATAAAATCTCTGCTGCTTTACGCAATGTACGCGTTTCGTCTAACGTGATTAACAATCGGTAATCCTCAATCTTCACACTTTATCCTCCTAGATACTTCAATCCATTTCTAATAAATAAAACCATGCGGCAGTCAATCTGACAGCATGGCACCTTTCATACAAACATCTTTTGTACATGACATGCAGCGTGATAACCAGCTCATGATTTGTCGCGGTGATGATGCGTCGTATGTTTATCGTTTAAATATTTATGTTTAATCTTATTATAGCAATACATAATATTTTCTTGCATACTCGCAAAGTCATGATCGATTTTCATCATCAATTGATGCGCGATAATGTATGCTTCATGATATTGCTTCTTCGAAATCTGCTTTGTCTCTAATGCACGTAATAAGTCATCTTCATCAACCAGCTCATATTCTCCGTTAGGCAGCACAATGACGTCTAGACATAAGTCCACTGTACGTGCTTTGCCCTTTTGTGTAATATTCTTGATGTTGATATCAAAATAATATTCAAGCGGGTTGCCTTTTTCATCTAGCATCACTGTTATACTGTAGCGTTTCTTATCGGGAACGATCTGAAGCCACTGATAGTTGTTATCTGCGACAACAATCGTCTGTCCCACGACTGAAACCTTTAAAGGTTCCTTTACTTTCTTCATTGTGATTAGACCAATGATTCCTTTGAATTTATTATTATTCACCTTAACTTCAGTATAATCTCTTTCAATCAGACGACGCCAGTGACGTTTATCGATGTATTTTACTTTCACAGTCACCAACTCCTTGACATTATTATATAAAACTGTCACATACATGTCACTCAATGTTTGATATTCTTTACATTAATGCAATAAGAAACACACCTTTTACACATTAATAAGCGATAGTGCCTTCCATTTGCTTTACTCTCAATACAAAAACACAAGACTGCCCATTTAAAGTCTTAGTGCAAACTTATTTCACTTTTTCCCTAATAAGATGCTGTCGTCTGCGCTCAAGTTTCCTCGCCCAATAATTTTATCAATGAAGGGCATCGTCTTTCTCACTCATTAAATGATAGACACTGACATCTTTCTTGACTTTCACATTGTACAAAGGGCTCTAATACATCATACTTAGCAAAATGACTGCTCATATAATCATCCTGCTTTGTTTTATTTATGATTTGAGAATATTAAAATAACCTTCTACCCTCATTTTTGTTTCATGCTTTGCTTTTAACTTTCTCAGCTGCTTTTTCTTCATATTATTCCTACATACAACAAGCTCCACCAGCGATAGATCATCACCATACAGTTGTTTCATTTCACCAAAGATTTACTTTGCACATCTGTAAATCTTTTCGGTACTGCCGAATGTCCTCCAAAGATTGCTAACTTCCAAAATTTATTTTCTGCAATTGACGTAAATCTTGATTGTCATTATTTACTTTGAATTGAATATTGTTAAGCACTTCGGTACATTCGACGCATGTATGATTTCATTTACCACCTTGAAGTCCGTAGAGTATTAAACTTTACTTTGTATAGCCAGCTCATCTGCTTTTTGAAGCCATTCTATATAGTTTCTATTCGTCAATATGAGTCATTCCGTCCGACTGCCTTCAGATTTCACCTCGCGATGGGACCCCTTGTCATTCGCTAACAGTTCCTACTGCCAAGCCTGTAATGGACTTTCACCATCAAGTTGCTAATCACGCCGAGCGCACTAAAAAAGCAGAACCCTTAACATCTGCAGGGCTCTGCTTTTAAGTAAACTATTCATTTAATGATGCTACCGCATAAGATTCAATTACTTGGCTTAAATGCGGATAGTCTGCTTTTAAAGTTGCTTGATCAAACATTTCAAAATGCTCAAACATGAAACCGGGCTGGCACATACAGCCGACTAATGCATAACCAGATTCCTCTTTGATTGAAGATGCAAAGATTGTTCCGGCTGGTACAACATATTGAAGGACTTCTCCTTGTGCAATATTAGGGCCGATGTGTACCGCTTCATATTCTCCATTCTTATGAATCATATGAACAGTCAATGTTTGACCGTAATGATAATACCAGATTTCATCTGTATCGATACGATGAAAATGCGAAATATTATCATCAGTCAGTAAAAAATAAATGCTCGTATAAGCTGGGCGCGTTGTTTGCGCTATATGTCGTTCGGCTTGAATTATCTCTTTATAATAGCCACCTTCCGGATGAGGAATTAAATCTAATTCCCTCACCCAATCTGCCACTGTTCGCTGCATCATTTAGTCCAAATCCACATTGTGATAAACGTTTTGAACATCTTCTAAATCTTCTAACGCATCAATTAAGCCTTCGAACGTTGCTTTATCTTCATCTGATAATTGAATATCATTTTGCGGCAGCATTTCAAATTCAGCTACTTGGAATTCTTCAATACCGCTTTCTTTCAACGCATCTTGTACTTGTGCAAATTGGTCAGGTTCAGCATAAACGATTGTTAAGTCGCCGTCTTCTACGACATCACGCACATCTAAGTCCTTTTCCATTAACAGTTCCAAGATGTCATCTGCTGATTTGCCTTCAAATGCGAATGTACCTGTATGTGTGAACATATAAGATACTGAACCGGAAACACCCATGTTTCCGCCGTTTTTACCGAAAGCTGCACGTACGTCTGATGCAGTACGGTTCACATTGTTTGTTAAAGCATCGACGATTAACATTGAGCCGCTAGGACCGAATCCTTCATAACGCAGTTCGTCATAGTTTTCATCATCTGAGCCCTTTGCTTTATCGATTGCACGGTCAATGATGTTTCTCGGTACATTATATGTTTTTGCACGTTCTAACACTAAACGCAGTGTTTGGTTAGAATCCGGATCAGGTTCACCAGATTTTGCGGCTACATATATTTCTTTACCGAATTTCGCATAAATTCGACTCGTATTTTTGTCTTTTTGGGCTTTTTTCTCTTTGATGTTATTCCATTTACGTCCCATACTTCCATCTCGCTTTCGCTCTCAATTTTTAACATCAACTATTATACATGATTTTTCCTTTAATATATAGTTTTTGCAAACCTAATTCCCAATTTGTGCAGAATTACTTTTAAAATCGGATAAAAAAAGACAGCACTGTTAAACAACAGGCTGCCAAATCCACAATATTATATCTTTCTCTAGTGTGCGATGATGTGATGTAAAATCAACCTAAAAACTTATCAATGTCATCAAGCATTGCATTAAGTTTATCTATGTCTTTGTCATCCATGAAGATGTAAACTTTACGCTCATCAGAATCAGATCTGACTTTGCTGACGCGATCTTGGTTTACAAGCTTACGGATAGAAGCCAAAACTTTCGTACGGCTGATTTCAAATGAATCTGTAGCAATCTTTAAAAAAGGTTGCATTAACATCTTTTCTTCGGTGCAATTCTCATGAATACAGTTAAGTATAACAAAATCGTTCATGTTGATTTTGTATGTTTTTTCGATGTAACTCGTTAAATCCATATACTTTTTGTATTCTTTGAGCAATTTTTCTAACTTACTTTTTTTCAAAGTACACGCCTCCAGAACTTATATCGATATAATACATTCATTATGAATATTTAAAATATAAAAGTCTTTAGTGTTTCCCCACTTTGTCTTTGCAGTTTTTCCAAGTACGGCAAATTAAATTGCGCAAAATATACATGCCTTTCAAAATGTTCTGCTCAATCTTTCATTTTATACAGAGAAATCACCTGCAGTGAATTATAGTTAACTTCAACGCTAAGAAAGTCCTGGTTAAAATCATGCTCGAAAACATCAAAATTCGGAACATTGACGCTTTCATTTTTTTCTTTCAGATGTTCTGACCATTGATACGTATTAAGCAGAGACGGTGAAATAATCTGATTAATATTACCATACTGATAATCCGTAATTTCACGCGTAACAAGATAGTTCTTTCTTAAAGCAGTATCTTTGAAACCTAAATCAAAACGATGGCTGCTTTGTTCTGTTTCATGGACTTCATTTTCAATGATTCTCCAGTCATAGACAATGATACTGAGACGTTCATCGTCCTTACTCACTAAACACGCCTCATTTTCATAGAAATAATACGTTTCAAAAGTAGACAATTGCTGATATAAGAAATACAGTGTTGATTTAAAACCGTTTCTATCAAATAGATATGCCGCATTGTTATGTGTTTGCTTATATAAATCTACACCGATGCCTGAAAATACTTCATAAAACTGCATATACATATACATCATCAATGGTGTACTGTCTAAAAGGCTCATATTCTCATTAAACAGCTCTCGATTCGGTATATTAACAAGAATATATTTGCGTTCTTCCAAATGAACTTGATCCATGACAGCTTTAAGCGGTGCTAAATTTGCAATTTGTTTCATCGGTATATTTTGATAAGACTTTTCTAAATAAGGATACTTCAACTTTTCATTATCAATAATGTAATAGTCAAAGTTAACACGCTTCATAGGCAGTTCTAATGATTTAAACTTCTCCAGATCATTGAAGAGTTTGCTGATTTCCAAGTTGAATTTAACATTGAATCCTATTTCTTTAAGACGCATTTTCTGAATATAAATGTCCTTTAATGATTCATTGTGCAAACTAAACGTAAATGAAATGTTCGACCCTTCAGATTTTAATGCTTCATAGGCTGGGTGCCCTGTAAAGACATCTGATTGCAGCAGCGCTCGTTTCATATAATCAATGTCATCTTTAGAATTAATGGTGAATGCTACACGAATTTGATTGTTATGCATCGTATCTAATAGTGCTGTAAGTTCCTCATCACTGAATGCTTGATGAATCTTTGGAATACTGATATTGATTAAGAACATAACTTCCTTGTCAAATTCCATAATCTGCTTATTTCTCTTTTTAACCATGGCTTGTTTCAATTCTTCAAGCGTATGAATTTGAATCGTCATCACAAATGGATGTGTCGGTTTATAGAAAGCATCCGAATCGTCGATATAAATAATGTTTTGCTTATCTTCTTTCCAATTCGAGAGTAATTCATCGACTTTCTCTATATAGAACTGCTTTCCTTGATTACTTAACTCAGATTCATGGTCTTTCACTATGTAACACATGTTTTTGCTTACTTTAGACTTATGCCTGTAATCATTAGGTGTTGTTTCTAAATGCTGCTTAAACTTCCTTGAAAATACACTGAAACTGCTGAAACCTACTTTTTGCGAAATTTCACTTATTTTCATTTTTGTTGAGACAAGTAATTCCATAGAAAGACCGATACGCAGTGTTTCAATGTAATTTCTGAATCCCATGTTAAAGATTTTATGGAAGTGTGATGAGAGCGATGTAGGTGAGGTATAAATCTCTTTAGCAACTGTCTCTAGAGTGATTTTTTCATCAATATGCGTATGAATATATTCGACAATTTTTTTGTCGCGATTATTCAAAGAAGCAGATAAATGATGCGACACATGTTGTAATTCAACACTGGCTTCATTAATTAATATATCGCAAATTTCGCCCACATATTGATTGATGTTGTCTTCAGAAAGCGTACCTTCTAAGTACTTCTTCAATAAAATAAGCATTGCTTTTTCAACATGTTTATTTGACTGAATCAATTGCGCATTGAAGGCATAATTAAAAAAGGCAAACCCTTTTTCTAAAAACCAATCACTCGCAATGTAAAGTATCATCATTTTATCATTGTTCTTAATCTGAAAGACTTCGTTATGATTAATAATACAAATACAGTCTTCCACTGTATCAGTATGGGTTGAGTGTTGGATTTCTGCTGTGCTATTTATAGGCCAAAGTAATAAAAGTCCATCATAACAACGATTGACAGGTAAATTTTGGGCTGTATACAGATCAATAATACTACTTCTCATTCAAATAACCTTTAATAAAATAAACTTGTTCATAATCACAATGATACATATTCTCTTTATTTTATTTCCTTCCATGTAATTTCTCCAGGACTATACTATACAAATTTAGCACATAATGGAATTAGACACAAATGTTAATTTTTAATACTATTTTTATGTTGTTTCAAATTACGTAACGCATAACTGTATCTCATTAACTATAATAATTTGTTAAAAAATCAATCAGATATATTTAAGGACCGGAACATATAACAATACTGTTCCAGTCCTCTGCGTTGTTATTCTCTAAACCGATTGGCTAAACTTAGAATATTAATAATAATGTTTAATAAATTAACGAATAAGTTAAAGCCCATTTCACTCGGCGTAAACTGTCCTCGTTTCAGCCGGTTAAAATCATATAAGGTATACAATAAGAAGAGGCCCACTGCGACAACATTAATAATCGTATAGAAGATCGGATTGTGAATAAAGAATCCGATTAATGTAGCGACAAGCAGTGCCACTAAGACAACAAATAAATACTTGCCGAGACTCGAAGCATTTTGAACAAAGAAATACCCTACAATGCCAAATGCTGCGAAAGCACCTACTGCAAGCGCGACGTTCTTATAAAACAGTGCTGGGCCTAAATTATGCATGTACGTTGCAAATGCTGCATAAGCCAGCAAACCGATCATCACTGCATATATATTTGAAATAATAAAACCGAATTTACGCGAACGATTAATAAAGAGCGAAATCAATATCAACACAGTTAAACCTATCGAAAGCGGTCTTCTCCAAGTATCAGGTAAAAACTGGCCAAAATAAGTACCGATTCCGAAAACAATCCAAAAGTACATAAAATAAAGCCATACTTTTGCATAAGCACTTGATTTTGAAACAGTGTGTGCAGAATGAACCATATTGTTCAACTCCCTCATTGGTACGACTTAATAAATATTCTGTCATATAAGTATATCAAAATTCCAATTTAAACATAAACGATTTCCTATGTTTCGATAGATGTTCATAATTTTATTACAAACATTACGTTACCCCTTTCACAAACTTATGTATTTCACTGTTCAACCCTGATTGTATTACGACTTTTGATATTTATAATTCTTTTCAACTTTTATTAAAAAATATTACAAGAACGTAACAATACACAAATCCGAGAATATTTCTGATAAGATGTGGAAGTATAGAAATGTTGATTAATATCAAAGTTACATAGGAAATCAAATGCATAAGTCAATAAAGAACCAATGATAGAGGAGGAATCTCTTTTGAAAAAGTTAGCAGTTACATTCTCAGTTGCGACAGGCGCTGCCTTAGCACTTACGCATCAAGATGCTGATGCTTCGACACAACACACAGTTCAAGCTGGTGAATCACTTTGGTCTATCTCAGATCAATACGGTGTTTCAATTGATAGTATCAAGCAAGACAATAACTTATCGAACAATATGGTATTCCCTGGACAAGTCATTACAGTCAACGGCAGCAGCCAAGGTTCAAACAGCGGCGCTAGCGTTAATGTTTCAACAGGCCAAGGTGGCGTACATAATGTACAAGCAGGTGAATCATTAGGTATTATTGCAAGTCAATACGGTACTTCTGCTGAAGCAATTATGTCAGCTAACAACTTAAATGGTTACCTTATCCATCCTGGTCAGCAACTGACTATTCCAAGTTCCGGCGGAACTGGCGGCGGCGGTACACCAACAGCAGCACCAACAACAAATCAATCACCGACATTCAATCATGCTAACTTATATGACTGGGGTCAATGTACTTGGCATGTATTCAATCGTCGTGCTGAAACAGGTCAACCAATCAGTACTTATTGGTGGAACGCAGATCATTGGGCAGCCAATGCACAAGCGGATGGTTATACAGTCAACAACACACCTCAAGCTGGTTCAATCATGCAAAACTATGAAGGTCCGATTGGACACGTAGCTTATGTAGAACAAGTGAACGGTGATGGAAGTATCTTAATTTCAGAAATGAACTTCAATACACCTCCAGGTGTGGTAGATTACCGTACAATTCCAGCTTCAATGGCTTCAAGCTACAATTACATTCATTAATCTTTAACACATACATGAAAGGCGATGGAAACCCCATCGCCTTTTTCATATACACGTATTTAAAAACGGACAATCTTTCACAAGTCGAAGATTGTCCGTTCTTTATTTCGCACTGTTTGCCTTAAGCTAAACAGATTTATGTTGTAATTAAGTATGTGTGCGTTGCACTATAAGAAAATATTCATAATCCAGTAAATGATTGCTGCAACAATTGCAGAAATCGGTAATGTGATTACCCAAGTCACAATCATACGTTGTGCTGTATTCCATTTAACTCCTTTTGCACGGTTAGAAGCCCCTACACCAAGGATAGATGAAGATACAACGTGTGTTGTAGATAATGGGAAATGCAATGAAGATGCCACAAAGATTGTTAATGCTGAAGATAAATCCGCAGCAGCACCGTTAGCCGGGCGAATCTTCATAATGTTGCCGCCGACAGTTTTGATGATTTTCCAACCACCTACTGCAGTACCAAGACCCATTGCGGCAGCACAGGCAACTTTAACCCATAATTGCGGTTCTACGTTATTACCATTTTGCAAGTTAGCAACAATTAACGCTAATGTAATGATACCCATTGATTTTTGGGCATCGTTTGTACCGTGTGAGAATGATTGCAATGCCGCAGTAAAGATTTGGAATATTCTAAAGTTGCGGTTGCTTTTCGTTAAGTTTGCGTTTTTGAAAACTACTTTGATAAATGAATAAATCAAGAAACCTACACAAAACGCAATTAACGGTGACACGATTAATACAATAATGATTTTTGTGAAACCTTGGAAATGCAAGACTGTAAATGAACCTTGCGATGCTACAGCTGCACCAGCAATAGATCCGATTAATGCGTGTGATGAAGAACTTGGGATACCGAAGTACCATGTTAACAAGTTCCAGAAAATCGCCGCAAAAATCGCTGCTAATACAACAACTAAGCCATTCGTCAATTTAAATGGATCGACGATATCTTTCGTAATTGTTCCTGCTACACCTGTAAATGTCAAAGCACCGATAAAGTTCATAATCGCTGCTAAAAAGATTGCACGTCTTGGCGTTAATGCTCTTGTCGACACTGCAGTAGCTACCGCATTCGCTGTATCGTGGAAGCCGTTAATAAAGTCGAACACCAATGAAAAAATAACGATAGCTACAGTGATAATTATAATATAATCCATTTAAATTACTCCTTAGCTATTTTTCATGATAATTGTTTCGAAATTATTTGCTACTGCTTGGCATTTATCCGCAACGTTTTCCAAGCTTTCATAGATATCTTTGATTTTAATCAATGTGATTGGATCTGTTTCGCTGTTGAAGATGTGCTTAATAGATTGTCTTAACACTCCATCACAGTTTGTTTCGAATTCTTTAATATTAATTGAATGAATACGCATATGAGAAAGTTTTTTCTCAACTAATAAACCAATAGCAAGTTTCATTTCTGCTACTGCTTTTTGAATGTTATCAACGAATTCTGCCATGTACTCATCTGAATATTCAATTGAATACATTTCAAACATCGCAGATGTTTCTTCCATTGCATCTAATACATCGTCAATTGCATTACATAAAGATAAAATATCTTCACGTTCGATTGGGGTAATGAAAGTTTGGTTCAAGTCAGAAATAACTTGATGCATTAAGTCATCACCGTGTGACTCATATGTTTTGATATTATCAGAATAAGCTTTCAAATCTAGATGTGTGTTAAAGTCCATTTTCCCAAACTCAATGGCTGCGCGATCTAAATTGAACACCATTTCCTCCAATTTAACCATGAACTTATCCTTTTTCTTATTAAACATTTTGAAAATCCTCCATTTTCAGCGATTGCTTTTCAATCACATTTCGTAAATTTGAAACTCAAAAGTATATAGCTGTAAAAAGTAATCGTTTGATACTTTCGAAACTAATATGTATGTCATCTTCACACTAGCTTCAAATAAAATTTACCTTCCTAAAAAGAAAATAGCATAAAATTTACACCACTACAATTATATTTACAAAATCTTAACAATTGAACATAATTGTAATGTACGATTACTGTAATAAAATCAGTATCCTATATAAAATTTCACCTTGATTGTTAAGCATCCCACTAAAGTTTTTACCTAACTTTCTTATTTTCACACATTTTCAGTACAAAAAATACTCCGAAAACCAAATAATTTTAGTTTTCAGAGTACATTTACATTCATAGTGTTAAATCGATTGTTTTATTGTACGTTTCATATGCACGTATGCAATCACCGCAAAACCAGCATAAATCATTGTGTAAATTGCCATCACTGCAAAGACTGGAGAGTGATCAGTTGACCCCATTAATTTTAAGAAGGACCATGACGCAAAATACGCATGCAACAATCCAACAACCAGCGGCAAGCCGAAATTAAACAATACTTTCAGTTTCAAGCCTTTGCGCATATCATATTGTGTAAACCCAAGTTTGCGCAGTACTCTGAAATGATCGATTTCGTCTGTCGTTTCATCCATTTGTTTAATATAGATGATACAACCTGCAGCCATTAAAAAGGCAATGCCTAAAAATGATGTGACGAATAAGAAAATACCGCTGAAGTTTCTGAAGTCTTTAGCCGCTTCTTCTCTCGTTTCATAATGCGGCAATGTTTTATGCAGTAATTTTGTTGCTTCGTCCATTTTGGAATCATCTGTTATTGTGAAACCATATTGTTGAGCAACACTATCCTTTTCAAATTGCCCTTTCTCTTTTAACAGCTGATAATCTGCATCATTTATAATTAATAATGGACCGCCGCGCAATGTCACTAAACTAAAGCGAATATCTGTATCTGAACGCTGTACATTCAATCGCAGCAATTTGTTTTGCTGCTTATCTTTAAATTCAACATAAGATTTGTCTGTAATCGGCTTTAAAAATTGGCCCGTACCAAACGGATGTGCTAATTTAGACGAATGATCAGACAGGCTTGCATCTTTGACATATTTATCACTCGTAACACGCATGCCCATCATACTGCCGATACGGCTTTCATACAAGTTGCTGCTTTCACCTTTGAACATAGTAAGCTCTTTATAATTCAAATTGAAAGGAATGTCATGTGATTTTAATGCCTCTTGATAGCGATCAGCATCCTTTTTGCTTTGCATTGTAATATCATAAGGTGCACGCAAATTCACTTGTTCTTGTTCTAATTTGACGGTAACGGCCGCAAAGCACAGAATAGTTACCGTTATCGCTGAAATCACTGCAATAATCGTCAGCGATAACGCATTTTTCTTCATGCGATGCATAATCGACGCTGTAAAGATGACATCGTTAATAGTCACATTGCCTTTCTTTCTTTTCTTAAGTGTTTTGAATAACAGCGACACTGTACTTCTAAAGAATAAGTATGCACCAACGATAGTTAATAATAGGATAAGATATGGTGTTATAAGACTGACTAATAACTTCGTATTGAGTGCCATAAGATATCCTGAAACAATCATACCTAGTCCTAAAACACCGCTGATAAATTCTAGTACTTTAATTTTATTCGTTTTAGCATCTGTAGTTTGACGTGTCTGCATTAATTTTAAAATCGAACGGCGTTGAATAAAAATAGTATTCTGCAAAATTATCAAGATGTAAGCTAATAACAACATCAGTGATGTAGCAGTGAATGCTTGCATACTAAAGTGCAGATGGATACTGATATCCACACCCATCAGCTTCATACATATCAAAAGCAGTAGTCTTGAACCGATTAAACCTGCAATCATACCTACGGCACCTGTAATAAGGAATATCGCAATTTGTTCCAACATCGACATGCGGATAATATTACCTTTGGTCAAACCGATTAATTGGTATAGCCCAAGCTCCTTATCACGCTGTTTTATAAACAGCTGATTCACATAGAGCAAGAATACTATAATGATAATGAAGAGAAAGGTACTTCCGATGCTCGCACCTTTTTGAATAAACACGGTTGCTTCTTTGTTGTTGATGGTATCTGTATACTTTAAAGTCACAAAGCTGAAATATAAGGCAATACTCATAATTAATGAGAATAAGTATAAGCCGTAATGTCTGATATTTTGTCTTAGGTTCTTGAATACAATATGCTTAAAACTCATATTGAACACCGCCCAAGACACTTTGTGCTTGAATGATTTCTTTATAGAACGCCTGTTTTGTACGTTCGCCTTGATATAATTCAGAATGAATTTGTCCATCTTTCAGCATAATAACACGGTTAGAATAACTTGCTGCGGCAGGATCATGTGTCACCATTAAAATCGTTGTATTAAAACGTTCATTCATTGATTTTAAACGGCGCAATAAATCTTGCGCACTTTTAGAATCTAATGCCCCTGTCGGCTCATCCGCAAAGATAATTGCAGGTCTTGTTATGAATGCACGTGCTGCTGAAACACGCTGTTTTTGACCGCCTGAAATCTCTGAAGGATATTTATGTGCGATATCTGTAATACCTAATGCTTCGACAACCTCATTAAAACGTACTTCCGCATCTTTTTTAGACAGCTTTTGTATCGATAACGGCAGCATAATATTTTCTTTAACCGTTAAAGTATCAAGCAGATTGTAATCTTGGAAAATAAATCCGATTTCTTTCTTGCGTACTTCAGATAAAGCTTTATTGCTCAACTTCTGAAGTTGATGTCCATTCAACTCAACTGATCCTTGTGTAATATAATCAATTGAACTTAACATATTCAATAATGTCGTTTTACCAGAACCTGAAGGTCCCATAATTGAAATAAATTCACCTTTTTCAACTTTAAACGACAAACCCTTAAGCACCTCTTGCGCCACTTGTTTGTTTCCAAATACTTTCGTTAAATTGGATACTGTTAGAATTGCCATTTTGATAGCGCTCCTTTTCTTAACTTATTGTACTTTCAGTGTACGCAACTTCTGCTTTTAGGTCGTTGGATTGATGTTACAAAACAAAGGGTTAAAGTGACAACTTTGTCACTTCAGACATACGTGACAATATTTCATTTTGTTTTGGGAAAACAAAAGTCACTGTAGTCCCTTTATTGACCGTTGAATCTACCTCTACTTGAATCTGAAGCGCATCTTTAATTTGATCCACTAAATATAAACCGATACCTGAAGAAGTCGTTTCATGACGATATTGCGTAGAAGTAAAACCGCGTTCAAAAATCCGAGGCAAATCATTCGTAGCAATCCCGCGTCCAGTATCTTTGATGCTTAAGCACACTTGTTCTTGTGCTTTATAAGCGTTGATTGCGATTTCGGTACTGGGATGACTGTATTTCACCGCATTTGAAATCACTTGCCGCAGCATCATTTTGCACCACTTCATATCTGTAAACACTTGGAAATCCGCTTCAAAATCCATATCAAAGCCGATACCGCGCTGCCTGCAGATATTGCGCGTGAGCTGAATTTCTCCTATCACTATTCGTTTCAGAGAGACTTTATCAAAATAGAGGTCTTGCTGCTTCGAATTCAGTCTTGTTAAGTACAGCTGGTTATCCAGCATTTGATTCATACGAGACCATTCATACAGCATTTCATTGCGACGTGTTTCATCTGTTTCTTGGTCAATTAATAACTGCAGAGCAGTCAGCGGTGTTTTAATTTCATGCACAAACTCCGTTAAGCTTTGTTCGTGTGCATTCAATTGAATAGCTTGTTCCGATACAATGTGCTTTTGACGCTGAATCATCGTATACAAATAATCCAGTACTTCACCTTCCATCGGTGTATTTGCTGCTTCTTTATGTTTTAACTCTTCAATCTCTCGCATTTCTGACAGCTTCTTATTAAATGCTGTTTCATAAAAGTAAGCAAAAATTAAGAACACCAGTGTAAATATCAGATTGCATAAAATCACATAGCCTACCGAACCAAGTGATAAATCAGGATCCAAATAAGCTAATACAACCAAAAAGACTTGAAAGCCTAAAATAAGCGCCAGCCAATTCAACCGCGACACTAAATAATGATAAATTCTTTTAATCGAAGTCATGTGCCATATATCCTTTGCCGACTCTTGTTTCAATCGCATGCGTTAAACCGAATTCTGCCAGTTTCTTTCTTAAACGATTGATATTGACCGTTAAAGTATTATCGCTGACAAAGGCTTCATCATCCCACAATGCAGTGATAATCGCATCACGGCTGACAATTTGATTGCGGTGCTGTAATAAAATTTCCAGTATCAGCATCTCCGTTTTCGACAAGTGTGCACTTTCACCGTCTCGTTCTAAGACTCCTTTTGCCAGGTCCACTTGTACATCTCCCCATGTCATCATACGTTTTTCTTCTATATTAAATTGATAAACGCGGCGGTAAATCGCCTTTAACTTTGCAATCAGCACATTGGTATAGAACGGCTTCTGCATAAAATCATCTGCTCCTAATTCCATACTCATCACTTGATCCATCGGATTATCTCTAGCGGATAGGAAAAGTATCGGAACATTCGATTGATTACGAATGGCACGGCACCAATAGAAACCATCATATTTCGGCAATTCAACATCCATAATGATAATCTCTGGTTGGATTTCTGTATATTCTTCTAAAACATGGTTAAAGTCTTCTATACCATATACATGCAAGTCCCAGTGTTCCAATTCTTTCTTTAATTGTTCAAATAAAGATTTATCATCTTCTACCAATAAAATTTTCATGCTTTCACCAGCCTGTATTTATTTCAAAATTATTGCAAAAACATTTCATTTACATTTCACTGTTTTTCTTTTACACTATTGAATACGTACTACTCTAAAATGTATTGTTTTATACATTTTAGATAAGCATTGAACTAAATCAATGCAGTCCGGTACGAATTAGTATATACTCAGTGTAATACTACCTTATAAAATGGAGGGTGTCTATGGAACATACGATTAGAGAAATAAGTATAAATGATGCGGATGATTATATTGTATTGTTGAAAGATATCTATGATGAGTCTAATTACATGCTGTATAGTCCTGGTGAATATGTCCCTTCGCTTTCAAGTGCACTCAAGCAGCTTGAACATTTCATCACTTCTCCATCAAATACCATTTACCTCGCTGAAATCGACGGTATGCTGATTGGATTTGCGATTGTAACTTCCCGCAAATACGAGCGCACACGTCATGAAACACGCGTACGTATCGGTATACGCGAACAATACCGCAGTAAAGGTGTTGGGCAATCGTTATTAAACGCGGTGGATGCATGGGCATATAACCACAGTATTCGCCGTTTAGAAGCATTAGTTGTTCCTGAAAATGAAACAGCCGTGGATTTATTTAAATCTGCCGGTTATCAAATTGAAGGCGAAATGCGCGATAAATTAAAGATAGATAATAAATTCTACAGTGAATATGTAATGGCTAAATTATTACACTAATACTTTTTCCTAATATGTATCTTTGCATATTAGGTTTTTGTTTTGCCTTTTTTCATTCATCTCACTATTTATTATTCTATAGCATAAAGAGATATCAGATAAAGCACATGTATCTGATACCTCTTTTCATCTATTTTTATTCAATTTTATTAATAAGGATTGAGTTGAACAGAATCCGTCTGTTCATCTTGCTCTTTCATAGTTGTAGAGCTTATGTTGCGGCTTAAGAAGCGTTGTACTTGTGTCAGGTTCTCTTTAGATTCCGGCAGATTCAAATGGAATTGGTACTGATGTCGGAGTTGATGGGAACCATCATAGAATAAAGTATCTACAGAAGTACCTTTTTCATCTAACACTTGTGCAAATTCTTCGTTTTGACTTGCAAACGGATCGGCATCTCCTACAGATAAGAATGTCGGCGGATAATTTTTAGTAACATGCTCAATTGTCGACATTTCCGATAAATCTCTAAACTCAGTTTCCCAGTTTTCTGTACCTGTATAACTCCTCATAAACAATTGAATACGCGGGAATTCTGTTTTCTTTACTGTATTCATATTATAGAACCCGCCGAAAAAGATAGCGGCCCTAATGTTTTCAGGTTTGAAGCGTTGTTTAAAGTCCATTTCTTTTCTTAATTTTTCATCCGTTTGAATCGCTGTATATTGACTGGATAACTGTGCCCCGGCAGAATCTCCGCCAAAGACTACTTGATTGAAATCAATCGGCAATTCATGCGGGTTTTCTTTAATAAACTTTACAGCTTGATCCATTTGGATTAAAGGTGTCGGATATTTATATTGCGGCGCTAAAGCATAATTCACATTCACGACAATATAACCTTGTTCAGCAATCCTTGAAAGCAGCGGATTTTTATATTGCTTATCTCCTGCAATAAAACCGCCCCCATGCATCCAAAATATTACAGGCAGCTTCACATCTTTATCTAGTTCTGCGGGTGTAATAATGTCTAATTGGCTTTTCGGGTAAGTCTTGCCGTATGTAATATTATTAAAGACTTTAACATTGTTATTATTGATTGCGACTTTCTGTTTCATATTTTGTCTATGATGCTCATCCATATATAATTTCACTCCGATAGCTATGGCAATACATACTAAGACACCGACAACGGCCCCTCCTATCAGCCAACGCTTTTTGCGACTGCTCATTTCATTATCATGTCCTCTCTCTGTCGTTCTTTGGGCGAGATAATTTTATTTCGCTTTTATTGTACTTGAAATCACAATGTATCTCAAAGACGAAGCAATACTCATTAAAAAAGCGCAGCATCATCTGCTGCGCCATGTTCTACTATTTTCATCCTTATTGTTTTTACAATAAGTTGACCTTTATTATTGTTTTGCTATATCAAGTAAATTAACAAATTGGGCTTTTATGCGATATGTTGTTCATTTTCTTTCTTACGTTTGAAATACTTAATTAATACGCCGACTACGATTAAGAGTCCGATAACACCCATCATAGGGTATAAGAAGTTAATCAGACTTGAGAAGCCTACGAAACTTAATCCGTAACCTACTAACATCATAATCACGACTAAAATATGGTATTTCTTACTGTATGGTGTTGTAAATCTTGCTGCGAATGAATACAGCAGACCCAAAATTGTATTGTACATTACGGCTAACATTACAACTGATAACACAATTGTCACAGCTGGGTGAATACCATGTGCTAATTTCAATGTAGGAATAGCCGCTTCTTTAATCGTTGGATATTCCGTTTGCAATGCAAATGTGATTAGAGCTAATAGAATCGTATAAACGATACCGCCGAATAATGCGCCGGCACCAGATACTTTTCTTTTACTTGCATCACCGCCGATTGCAACGATAGTACTAAATCCAACCGCAAAAGCTAAACCGCCGTATACAGTACCCCAGAAGATACCTAATAGTGGATTTGCTTTTGGCATTGTTGCGTTGATTTCGCTGATTGGGACTTCACCTTTAATTAAATATGTTCCTGCAATAATAATCACTAAAATGATTAAGAATGGTGTAACTACACCTAATGCGCGAACAATTTTGTTGAAGTCCATCAATAATGTAATGTAAATTGCGATAACCATAATTAAGGCACCTAACCATGTAGGTATGCCGTAACTTTCATGGAATGCAGAACCTGCCCCTGCGATCATTGTGACAGAAATTCCGAATAAAAAGAAGACTAAAATATAGTCGATGACCCGTCCTAAGCCTTTCCCAAATAAATATGACAAAGTCGATTCGTGGTTTTCAGCATCGAAAGCCGTTCCGATTTTCGCTACTTGTCTTCCGATGAATCCTAAGATAATTCCTGAAAGTAATACACCGATATACGCCCATAAGCCGAACTCGGTGAAGAATTGCATAACTTCTTGACCTGTTGAAAAACCTGCGCCGACGACTACACCGACATAGGCAAAGCCAATTTTTACAGTTTCTTTATTAAACGTCATAATAACGTTAAATACCTCCTCGTGTAATTAAACCAATGCTTGCCAACGTTTTACTTACTATCCATAGCGTTTCTGTCTGAAAAGGCCATTACTTTTTCCATGAAAAGTTTATAGTAACAATAAATAACCACAAAGCGCAATAGGCGTTCTGTGTAATTGAACAAACACAACAATAAATTACCCTCAACTCAATAGAATTACTCATTAAAATTTGTGAACGATGTCATTAGAAATACTTAAGTATCATTTTTCCTTGCAGAAAAATTAAAGAGAGCACCTTTTACGGCACTCTCTGTTATGGGTTGATTATTATTTTGCATCACGATTTTGATTAAGTTCGTCAATGCTGACCACAACGTTATCCATTCGTTTCGCTGTCTGTTTAAGAATATTACGGGCTACGTTATTGTTCGGATCCAGCTTCAAAATCTGTTTAGAAATATCGAAAGCTTTTTTATCAGAAATAACAGGTTCAGGAATTGCATGGAGTAACAACATTTGTAGTAAACTCTTCACTTCTTTGCCCTCAGTGAGTTTTATGGAAGCTTCAGCATGATAATAAGCAGAGTCAAGCGCACCTTCTAATTCGCTTAATGGATAAACCAGCAGCAAGAATGCTAAATCGTGCATTTCGGCAGTTTCTCCATCTTTGATCATATCTAAGATACACGTGTAAAACATGATACTTTCTACTTCATGCGCACTTGAAATGTAATGTTCTTCAAATTCCATAAAATCTGATTCGGACATTAATCGTTTTACTGATTCAAATTCACCGTTTAAGACATGTCGCTTTATTAAATCTTTCATGCCAATGTCCTCCTATAGTTGAACAGATTTTATCTACAATTAACATAATTCTATCATATATTTTGTTGATTTCACATCAATATCTTTCAACCTTATACATATAATTTCAAATACAATCAATTAGAAGGACTTAGTACGATACATCAGATATAAGAAATACGGTGCGCCGATTAAAGCAACGACTATACCTGCAGGAATACCAGAAGGTTGTAAAACCACTTGACCTACAGTATCTGAAAAGACCAGTAAGAACGCACCGATTACAACCGCCAGCGGCATAAATAATTGGTGTCTCGGTCCTACAATCGTCTTCGCTATGTGCGGACCCATTAAACCGATAAAGCTGATGGCGCCGCTGACTGCGACCGCAGCCGATGACAACGCTACGGCCAGCAGTAAAATAACCATACGATCACGTCTGACATTCACACCTAAACCTTGTGCTAATTGTTCATTTGTATTTAAGATGTTCAGCGTATTAGCTTTCATAAATAAGAACGGTACAATAACTATCAGCCACGGAAGCAATGCGATGACAAATGTCCATTCGTCACCCCAAATATTTCCGGCAAGCCATGTCGCCATAAATTCAGCTTGGTCTTTATCAAATTTTGACATTAAAGTCAGGGAACCGCCAGATAAAGCTGCCGATAAGCCTACACCGACGAGCACCATACTCGCAGGTGTCATACCGCGCTCTTTAGAATAGCTGAAATAAAAAATAACCAGCGCTGTTAAAATACCGCCGATCATACTTAAAATAGGCAATACGTAAATAAAACTGTCCGCATTGACTTGTCCGATAACAATAAACAATGCGATAAAGAAACCGCTGCCCGCATTAATACCAAGAATCCCCGGCTCTGCAAGCGGGTTATTCGTCACACTCTGCATCATTGCACCGCTTAAACTTAAGGCAGCACCTGCAAGAATAGTAATCAGCATTCGCGGCATTCTGAACTCTAATAAAATTAAACTGTCTGTGTATTCACCAAAGCCGAACAGTGTTTTAAAAAATGTACCGATAGACATTTGATATTCGCCTGAAGTCATACTCCAAGCACATGCACACAAAAGCAGTATAATCAAAATCGTCAATGCGATGATTTGTTTGATTCTTAAACTTTTCTCTATCATATCGTGCGCCCTCCTTTTCTAATCAAATAGATAAAGTAAGGCACACCGATAAATGACACAATAGCACCGACAGGTGCATCGCCAAGCATACGTGCTACAGTATCAGCCAACAGTACTAACAGTGCACCCAAAATTGCTGTGACAGGTATAACTTTCGCATAATCTGTACCGATCAAAAAGCGTACAATATGTGGGACAATCAAACCGACAAAGGCAATTTGACCTACCATCGCAACAGCAATACCAGCCAGCAGCATCGTTAAAACCAGACTGAATGCTCGGATAAAGCCGACATTTTGTCCTAAGCCTTTCGCAAGACTTTCACCAAGATTTAAGATAGTTAATTGTCTGCTTAATAAAACAATCAATACAATCGTAATCAAGATGACAGGCGCACTCCACTTCAGCTGCGACCATGTGGTACCGGAAACACCGCCCATACTCCAAAAGTTAATATCTTGGTTTAATTTAAAAGCCAGTGCGATACCTTGGCTTAATGCCGTAAGGAAAGCACTGACTGCAGCACCCGCTAATATAATACGAATCGGATTGAAACCATCTGTACGAGAGCGGCCCATCATTAATACAATCGTACCGCCCATGATTGCCCCGATAAAACCAGCAAGCATCAATATACCGAATGCAGCTTGCGGCATGAACGCATAGGTTAAAGCCAGCATGAAGCTGGCACCTGCGTTTAAACCGATTAAACTCGGGTCAGCTAAACCATTTTTCGTCACACCTTGTACGACTGCACCGGCAACAGCTAAAGCCATGCCGACTAAAATAGCGCCTAAGTCTCTCGGTATTCTGATTTCACTGATAATATTATGCTGTTCATTTGAGGCATTATAATGGAAAATCGCATCATAAATTGTTGCTAAATGAATGTGCGCATCTCCATATAAAATGGACAACACCAGCATGACTAAAAGTAATATCAGCGATATACATAGTGTTGCTGTGAATTTGGTGTATCTTTGCTTTTTCTCTCTCTCACCCATTTATGACTGCCTCACACTTTCGAGTAATGTTTGCACAATAAATCATACGTCACAAGCATAGGTTTGCCTGTTCTCGGATCAGTACTGAGTTCCGCATCAATATTGAAACATCTCTCTAGAATATCTTTCGTCAACACTTCTTGTGTTTCACCGCTGGATACAATTTCTCCTGCTTTCATCGCAATTAAATGATCTGAGAAACGTATCGCTTGGTTGATATCATGCAAGACCATAACAATAGTACAGCCTTGTTCACGGTTCAATTCTTGAACCAGCTCTAAAATTTCTAATTGGTGGCTGATATCTAAATAAGTAGTAGGCTCATCTAAGAAAATAATATCTGTTTTTTGAGCTAATGCCATCGCAATCCAGACACGTTGTCTTTGCCCACCGCTTAGGTCATTAATCGGTCTGTGTTTAAAGTCGTAAGTACCTGTAACTCTAAGTGCCCAATCAATTTCTGCTTTGTCTTCTGCACTTAAACGTCCGAAACCTTTTTGGTACGGGAAGCGACCATAAGATACCAATTCACCTGTAGTTAAACCATCTGCGACATCAGGTGATTGAGGCAGAATCGCAATTTTCTTTGCGATTTCTTTTGTTGATTGTGTATGAATATTTTTGCCGTCAAGCGTAATTTGTCCGCCTTTGACCGCTAATAATCTAGATAATGCTTTCAACAATGTCGATTTACCGCAACCGTTAGGCCCAATAATTGACGTTACTTTACCATCAGGAATCTCTACATCTAAATCATTGACAATTACATGATCCCCATATCCAATTGTCACTTGCTGACCATTTAAACGATTAGTCAATATACTTCATCCTCCGTTGGATACGACATTGATTCCTTGAATACAGTTACCGTAATAACCGACTCTTTTCAAGGTTTGCCGCTATCTTCAATTTCGCATAATCTATACATCTTTTTACAAAATAATTGTGTATATCTCAAATACCTTATAGTTGTGTTTATCACTTTATCTCAATTACCAAACTGTAATTGATAATCATTATCATAGGATACATTATAACATCTTTTCTGCTCATTTCCTAACAAATATTATTGCACAGAACGCAAAAAATCGAGGCAAATGCCTCGATTCCTTTACAGTTATTCCTCTACTAAAAAGCCGTTGCCGTATACATCACGCACATCGTGAATGACTAAGAAGGCTTGCTCATCAATTTTTCTGATAAGTCGTTTCGCTTTAGAGACTTGTGTCTTACTGATAACGACATATAAAATCTCTTTCTCTTCTTTAGAGAAATAGCCGCGGCCATCCATAATCGTAACCCCGCGTCCGACCTTTTCATCAATGACTTTAGCCACTTCATCTGGTCGGCTCGAAATAATCGTCATCGCTTTCTTCGTATTTAAACCTTCAATTACAAATTCCATTACTTTTGTTCCGATATATAATGAAATAATTGTCACTAAAATTTTGCTCATCGGAATAACAGTAATTGAAATCGCAACTACAATCAAATCAAAGAATAACAATGCATAAGATGTACTGACATCTAAATATTTATTAGCTAATCGTGCCAAAATGGTTGTACCTGCTGTTGTACCTCCTGCTAGAACAATCACCCCGATGCCTAGTCCTACAGAAGAACCCCCGAAAATTGCATTTACAATCATATTCCCTGTTTCAACATGCCATGATTCCGTTAAACTTAGGAAAACTGAAATCAAGACAGTCGCAAGAATAGTTAAATACATATTGCGTTTACTTAAGAACTTATAACCGATTACAATTAAAATCGCATTCAACACAAAGTTTGTAACGGCAGGTGAAAGATGGAATGCGTAGTACAATACGATAGAAAGTCCTGTTACGCCGCCTTCACCTAATTGTGCGGAAATGATGAACGTGTTAACACCAAAAGAAAACATAAAGCTTCCGAATACAACCAGTGCTATATCACGCCATGTCTTTTTATTCATACCAACCGCCCCCTTATAAAATTGTATAGACAATTTAAATACTAGCACAGTCCCCTTTATACCTACAATGTTGGACCGCAGAATCACGACGGATGAAATATTAAATTAATTATTCTGAAAATTTTGTTTACTTTGTGCGCAAGCTTTGCTATAATAAATTTCAACTTCCTTAATCAAGAGATTAAGGAAGTTATCTCCTTTGTGTTGTTTACAATAAACAAGCAAAATTTTCGCTCGAATGCACGATCAGTACCTAGTCCTTACTGACTTCGTGTATCAAATTCATTTCCCGTTGAAAACAGGTAATGTTTGTGTCTCCCCACATACATTAACCTGTTTTCTGTGTTTTAGAAATGAAAAAGCACGATACTCGGATGAAGCCTCCGAATATCATGCTTTTTTGTTCATTGCTTACCAAGCAAACAATCCTACGAATGCTGCTGTTAATAATGATACTAAAATACCTGATAATAACATCATAGGTACATATTTAGATACAAAGTCCGACGTCTTCTTGTCGACAATTCCTTTTAATGTACCGATAATCATACCGATTGTTGAGAAGTTCGCAAATGATACTAAGAATGTTGAAATAACTGCTCTTCTGTGCGGATCATATGTTTTAACCGCATCTGAGATTTGTCCCATTACAACGAATTCGTTTGTGACAATTTTCTTTGCCATTTGTTGTGCTACAGGCCATGCCTCACTCCAAGGTAAACCAAGCAATAATGAGAACGGCACCATAATGACACCTAAAATCTGGTCTAAACCAAAGCTGAATTTAACATTAAACCAGCCAATAACAGTACCTGAAATAATGTGGATGAGACGATCAATCAAATCAGCTAATGCTACGAAACTGATAACGAAAGCGATAATAATTAATACTAATTTACCCGCATTAATAACAGAGTCTCCTAAGAATGAGAAGAACGGTTGACGTTCAACGCCTTCTTGTTGAATGTGATAAATAATATCTTCACGTTCTTCAACGCTGACAGGGTTTAAGATTGAAGTAACGATAATTGCGTTAATAATATTCAATGGAATTGCTGTAAGTACTAATTCACCAGGAATCATAGTGACATAAGCCCCTACAATCGCACCAGAAACAGAACTCATTGACATCATCGCAATTGTTAAAACACGCATTTCATTCATACGTTTTAGTTGTTCACTTGAAACTGCTAAAGCTTCAGTGTTGCCTAAGAACATCATTTCGATACCAAAGAATGATTCGAATTTAGGCTGACGAGTGATTTTTGCTAAAACCCAGCCGATACCGCCGATAACTTTAGGTAAAATATTAAAGTACATTAGAATGTCGAATAACGGCACGACTAATAAGATAGGAAACAATGCCGCAATCGCCATATCCATTTGTTTTGTATCTACAAAACTATGGAACGCAAATCCTGTTCCGGCATTTGCAGATTCAATAATCCACGAAATACCATCTGCCATTTTAGAAACTGCTAAGTTGCCCCACGGGAAGAACACGAAGAACCAAGCTAAAATCAAGTTAACTACTACTAGGATACCTACGGACTTCCACTGAATCGCTTTTCTGTTTCTAGAGAAAAGCACCGCAATACCTAAAAATACAATCAAACCAACAATATTGATCAGTAAATACATTTTACACCCACCATTTCTATAACTTTATTACGTACGAGTCAGTACTGTTAGAATCATAATTTACTGTTTTATTCCCTATGTTCTATACAATATCCTTCTAATACCAGAGATTGTTCGTATTTACAAATTGTAAAAAATTAAAGTGCTTTTTTAGTATATCATGTTGTCTCATGCCTTTGAATTAGATTTTTCAAGAAACGAAACAAAAATTTTCAATGATTTTCGATTTGTCACTTTTATTCAACAATTTAAAATCGCAATAAAAATAAGGTTGGAACGCTTTTAAATTCCAACCTTTTAATCATACTATGCATTTAATCTGTTAATTTTTGTGTCATCACAAACTCTTTGTATTTTTGATGAGAAGCCATCAATTCTTTATGCTTGCCGATACCTGTGACACGCCCGCCGTCTAAGAAAATAATCTGATCTGCTTTCATGATAGTAGAGAGACGATGTGCAATGACAACTGTTGTACGGTCTTCCATTAATGTCTCTAATGATTCTTGTATCTTTTTCTCGCTTTCACTGTCTAAATTAGCCGTCGCTTCATCTAAAAGCAGAATATCCGGATTCTTTACAAAACTGCGTGCAATATCAATTCTTTGGCGCTGTCCGCCGGATAATTTCAATCCGCGTTCACCGACTAAAGTATCGTAGCCTTCATCAAAATCCATGATAAAGTCATGACAATTTGCTAGTTGCGTATATTTCATTAGTTCTGCATCTGTGACTTCACGGTTAATACCATATAAGATATTATCTCGAATTGTACCGCTCATCATCGCATTCGACTGCATGACATAACCGATTTTGTTTCGCCAATCGGATAAAGGCAAATTGTAAATCGAGACACCGTTATAACGGATATCTCCTTGTGTCACATCATACATACGTTCAATCAAATTGAAGATAGTACTTTTACCAGAACCAGAAGGTCCTACAAAGGCAGTCACTTTCCCTTTTGGAATTTCAAATTCCAAATCATGCAAAACTTCTTTCGTATCGTACGCAAAATGAACATGTTCGAAGTCGATATTGCCGTTTTCTAAAGTTTGACCCGTCGGCAAATACACTTCTTCCAATGGTTCTTGCATAATTTCATAAATACGGCTGCTGGCACCGACAGCTTTCTTATAATCTGTCATTAATGTCGAAAGGTTCACCAGCGGCATAGACATTTGAATCACATAGAAAATCATTGCGACCAATGTTCCGGCTGTAATTGCGCCTGAAGAAATACGAATACCGCCGAACCCTAAAATAATTCCGATAGTTAATAACATAATCAAACCTGAAATAGGCTGAATAACCGCCGCAATCTTCGCTTGTTTTAAACCTAGTTTATAAATTTCCTTTAGATTCACATGTGCTTTATCCAGCTCCACTTGTTCTGTGTTCGCAACTTTGACTAAGCGCATCTCAGTCAATACACGACCGAGCAAGCCGCTGAAATTCGCAATTTCAGCTTGTGTTTTCGTAGAAATTTTCTGCATCACTTTACCTAGTGGGATCATAATGACCACAAAGAGCGGTATCGTAATAAACGTCAGCAATGTCATTTGCCAATCCATAATAAACAGCATAATCAACGAACCGATCAGCGTAATAATAGACGGCAGTACATTCGGCAGTTTTTGCGATACAAACTCATTAATCACTTTTGTATCATCAGTCAGCCGACTCATCAGCTGTCCGCTTTCGTTCACATCAAAGAAGCGCATTCTAAGACGTATAATATGTTCCCACACGACTGTTCGAATCGCATAAATAATCTTTTCACCGATTTTACTCAGCAAATAAAGACCAATCCCGCTCAGTACTGCATTGAGCGCAAAAACAATAATGAATATCAAAATAAACTGCATGTTGAATTGACTGCCAGTAAATTTATCAACCATTTTTCCTGTGAATAAAGGTACGATTAAACCACTGATACTGCCTAATGAGGAAATGGATACTGCAATCGCAATTAAGCCGATTGGCCATGTCAGTTTCTTAAGTAAAAATAAGAGTGGATTAGATGTTTTAGTAGAATGTTTCATTTTTCACGCTTACCTCAATTATATTTTTAAATTATCTTCACAAAACATTTACACTTTATGTACGTTTCTTCATTCGTCCTGTTTTTAGACCTCCGAGCACACTTCGGTCAGACATCCCTCAGACTGACACCATTTGTAATCCTTGCGCCCATGCATTTTACTCACTTGTTTCAAACTACTTTTATGATAAAATAGTTTTACTTGTGAAATTATTTTTGTTGAAGGACTGAAAAATACATAATGAAAAAGATAGTAATACTGACAATGTTAATATTCTTCGTAAGTACAATTATAACACCATTTTCAAATGCAGACACACAAACCAAATCCCCCGTTCAAATTGCAAATGAACGCGGACAAAATATTTCTGAAGGATTTGAACCTGAAGGTGCAGTCAACATCAGCCAAACAGGTCAAGTCTTATACGACTATAACATGGATAAGAAATGGTATCCCGCTTCAATGTCTAAACTTATGACTATGTACCTCACATTAAAAGCTGTAAAAGACGGTAAATTATCATTAGATGATACCGTCAAAATTTCAGAGGATAACTATAGAATGTCGACACTTCCAGAGCTCAGCAACACGAAGTTATATCCTGGCGAAACGTATACGATCAGAGAGCTGCTTCAAATTACAGTTTCAGCTTCCAGCAACGCAGCTGCGTTGATTCTTGCGAATCAAGTTTCTGATTCTACTTCAGATTTCACTGATAAAATGAATGAAACTGCTAAAGATATCGGCATGAACCATACACACTTTGTAAATCCGACAGGTGCTGAAAACAGATTATTGGAAAGTTTTGCGCCAGAACGCTACAAAGATGAAACACGCAGTACAGCAACAGCAAGAGACTTTGCGATCCTTTCTCAAAGAGTCGTTCAAGATACACCGAAGGTATTAGATTTCACTAAAGCCATCGCACCGACACAACACGGTGTGACATATTATACGTTCAACTGGTCTTTAGAAGGTTCTGAATTAAGTCTTCCAGGTACAGATGGTTTGAAAACCGGGTCAAGCGATGTAGCGGATTACAACCATACCTTAACTACTAAAAGTGACGGTTTCCGTATCGATCAAGCGATTATGGGTGCCGGTGATTTCAAAAATCTCGGCGGAGACAAAGAACGCAACAAAATCGGCAACAGCTTAATGAATCAATCATTCGAACAATATAAATATGTAAAAGTCATGTCTAAAGGCGAACACAAAATCAATGGTAAAACTTACTTTGTAGAAAAAGATTTATACGATATCCTTCCTCAAGACTTTACAAAAGATGATTATAAATATGTCATTGAAGACAGCAAGCTGCATATCGATTATGATCGTACATTTATCTCAAAAGATTACGGTCCGCCTGCAGTAGATGTCAATCGTCCGTTGACACATAAAGCAACAACATTTGCGAAATCATCTTGGAGCGAACATCCGGTGCTTACAATTATCGGCAGCGCATTCGTTGTCGCAGCACTTGCTATTGTTATTTACATGATTATGGAACTGTTCCGCCGCAAAAAATAAGATACGGTATCTTAAAACAACAGTACAACATAAAACAGAGGCGTTACCTCCGAAACTCATTCGGTAGTAACGCCTCTGTTGTTATATTATTTAGCATCTTTGCCATATAACTCTTTTTTGATTTGAGTTGTAGAAATGCCTTCTGTACGTTTTAAATAAATGACTTCGCACTTATCTTTTAGGAAATCGAATTCGCCTTCCCAGTCATGACCCATTACAAATGTATCCACATCGTAACGTTCTACGTCACGTTCTTTTTGACCCCAGTCATCTTCAGGGATGACTAAGTCAACATAACGAATGGATTCCAGCATCATTTTTCTTTGTTCGTAATTGTAATATGATTTTTTGTTTTTAATGCGGTTAAATTCGTCTGTAGAGAGTGCTACAATCAAGTAGTCTCCCATTTCTCTCGCTCTTCTTAATAGTTCAATATGACCATAATGCAGTAAATCATATGTACCGTAAGTGATAACTCTCTTCAAATTTAAACCCTCCTTTACAATGTTAAGCTACTGTAAAAAATAACACACTTTCAACATTATTTCACTTACAAACTTAATACATCAACGTTTTAGTGCACTTTTTAATGCTGCACGACCTCTGAATGCTGTCTTTTTAGGTACAAGCTGTGCTTTAAATGCTAAATAATTCGGACGTCCTATGCCCACTTTATTTAAAGCTTCACGCCACTGTTTATAGAAATGCAACGTCCATCCGCTGCATCCGCCTTCTACAACTTTAACGATTCTAAAGAGTGCATCACCGTCATAATGTGTGCCCTGCATCCCTTCAATGTATTGAATGACTGTGTCTAATAAAGCTTGTGTCATTTTAGGCTTTTCAGTCACATAAGCCTGCAGCATATAGCTGACAATCAGTTCATCCATACGATAACTATAATATTGTTGCACATTCGGCATTCTTAAATAGTCCATAACACGCTGACGAACAATATAAGCATCATGCATATAGTCAAAGAAGCGCTCGACACTGCGTGCTGTAATCGAATTCTCTCGGACATTATAACCTGCGATAATATCTGGCAGTAATTGAATGTCATGCGCTTGATTAAAGGCATGCGCCATAAAAGTATGTTCTTCGCAAAAGACAATATCTTCATCAAAGCGCAAGTTCTTAAATCGCGCACTGAACATTTTATCTCTCGGTCCGATAGATTGCAGCATGGCTGGACATTGCGACAAATTAACGATTTCATCTTTTTTGATTTCCTCGTGTGTCGGGAACGTACGCCACTCGCCGTGATAGTCGCGTCCTGTTTGACCGATGACAATTTCAACATCTTCATTTTGTTCATAACGGCGTGCCATCACATCAATCCGACTCGGCAAGAATTCATCATCTGCATCTAAAAACATAAAGACATCTCCGGTAATATGTCCTAAACCGACATTACGGCTTGCGGCTGCGCCTTTATTCGTTTGACTGATGATTTTGACATGTTTATTTTCTTTTTGCAGTGTTTCAAGTGCTTCTAAAGTATTGTCTGTTGAGCCGTCATTGATACAAATAATTTCATGATCATACTTCGTATCGATAGAGCTCACTGCTTTTTTAATGACATCTTCTGAATTATAAACAGGAATAATAATAGATATTTTCATCGTTTCACCAATTCTTTTATATAATTTGAAATTTGATTCAGTGTTTCTTTACTATTGTAACTATGCCAATCTTTAAAGAGCGGCGGATAGTGTTCGCGCCCTTCTTGCAACTTGCTCAGCAACTCATTTTCATTATAGGCTTTATATTCTTCAGGTATTTGCCAATAGAAATGATTCAAGCCGCGTTCGCTCTCGTATTCTGCTTGATCATAAACGTAAAAGAGCACCGGTTTATTAATCAGTCCAGCTTCAATTGCCAGAGAGCTGTAGTCTGTGATGACTACATCTGCCATCAAGAATAAATGCTGTGTCGCTATCGTACACACTTCACCTAACTTGACTGCTGAAGGATGCAATTTATTAATAACTGTAAAACCTGGCAGTGCCTCTTCAAAACGTTTCTTATCTATCGTTCTGTTTGCTTGATGATTTTCTCTGTATGTCGGTACATATACTGCAAGTTTGCCTTTGATACCATAACGTTGTTTCAGTTCTTCTTTTTGCTGTTCTATATTCACTGTAAAGTAACGCTGCATTCTAGGCAAACCAAAACGAAGCATTTGGTGCGGTTTAGCGCTGAAGGCATTAGTAAAACAAATTTCCATCGGTGCTCCGCCGACTAAATAACGATCAGTCGCATTATAGACACGCATATATTGATTCACCATTTGTCTATTTGCCAAGTCAACGGAATGGTCTTTTAATCCGAAGTACTTTAAAGCGCCTGCTGCATGCCATGTTTGAATAACCGTCTGCCCCGCTTTCTTACGATACCCACCCATCAGCAAGTAATAATTATCAATAAAAATTACTTTAGCTGTTGCGAGTGCATTGAGTTGTGCAACGACATTTTTATTGCCGTTGGCTAAAAACTTAACACGTTCAAAGTCTGAGATACTTTTTTTATCCATCACATTGCCGATAACTGTTAAGTCATACCCTTCTTTATTGAATCTTTCTATTAAAGGCAAGACATCTTCTTTAAAACTCATAAATAAAACAATATGATTCGCTTTGATTTTCTTTTTGTACAGCAGCGTGTTCAACACTTTGATGGTCATCAAATAAACCTTTTTAATGACTTGTCTCATGGATTTCACCTCTGTTTTCTTTTAAAAAAACTCCAAACACGCTAAACATGCTTGGAGTTGAATCGCTCATCTTCTTACATAAAGTCTGCAAATTGATCTCTGTAGCGCATGTGCAGAATAGAACCTACAAAGTATAAGAATAATACGATAAATATGTTATACACCGCGAGTTCCCAGTGTTCAATAAAGTACCAGTTATGATACAGCACTGCTGCACGGTAAGATTCTGCGATGAAATACATCGGATTCAGCATCAAAATCTTTTGGACAATCGTACCAGGTTTTGCGACCCATAAAATCGGAGACGCATAGAATAATACACGCATTAACGCTTGCATCATCATTTGAGTATCTCGAATCAATACACCTAGTGTTGAAGTCAACAACGCTACAGCACTTGTGAAGATATAAGCAAATGGGACGTATAAGAATAATTGAATAATGTGTATCGTCGGGTAAATTCCTGAACCGATACAGAAAATGATAATAATCCCAAGTAATGCTAAATGTCCGTATAATTTTGAAGTAACGGTATAAGTCGGAATAATAGATAATGGGAAGTTCATTTTAGCAACTTGATTGAATTTCGATACAATCGAACGTGTCCCATCTAAAATACCTTGGTTGATAAAGAACCACATACTGATACCTACAAGCATCCAGTAGATGAATGGTATACCGTCAACTGGTGCGTTCGTACGAATTCCAAAACCGAACACGAACCAGTAAACCAAGATTTGGATCAGCGGGTTGATAATTTCCCACGCTGTTCCTAAATAGTTATTATGGTTAGCAATTTTTAATTGGAATTGTGCTAACCTATGGATTAAGTAAAATCCTTTAATATGTTCTTTCAGAACAGTTATTAATGCTCCCATGTTCAAACCACGCTTTCAAACGTTTTGCGCATTTTTTCATTACATACACTTATGTAACAATTTCTCTATGCTTGAAATATATCCATCTCAACATTATACGTAATTATAATATAGATTGGAATAATTTTCATTATTATTTACGGAGAAATGACTGCACTCACTAAAATAATGACCTATTCTTCAAGAAATGGTAAAATTTATAGCGTTGAAGAAAACACATGCGTTTTGTCCTCTCGACATCGCAATTTGTACTATAATAGAGTAAATAGAGGTTAAGGAAGAGGTTATACAATGAAAGATGTATCTGTAAAGATGGATAATATTACAAAAGAATATCGTATCTATCGTAATAATAAAGAACGAATCAAAGATGCGCTCATTCCTAATCATAAAAATAAAACATTTTACGCTTTGAAAGATGTTTCGATGACAGCTTATAAAGGAGATGTCATCGGCTTAGTCGGCATCAACGGTTCCGGAAAATCTACCCTCAGCAACATTATCGGAGGGTCGCTTTCAAATACAGAAGGCAAAATCACAAAGAACGGCGAAGTGAGTGTTATTGCGATTAACGCAGGACTCAACGCGCAATTGACTGGCTTGGAAAATATCGAATTCAAAATGCTTTGTATGGGGTTCAACCGCAAACAAATCAAAGCATTAACACCTAAAATTGTAGAATTCAGCGAACTTGGCGAGTTTATTTATCAACCCGTTAAAAAGTACTCAAGCGGTATGCGCGCAAAACTCGGCTTCTCTATCAACGTAACTATCGATCCCGATATCTTAGTAATTGACGAAGCGTTATCTGTAGGCGACCAAACATTCACGCAGAAATCATTAGACAAAATCCACGAGTTCAAAGAAGCTGGAAAAACTATCTTCTTCGTGAGCCACAATATCGGCCAAGTCCGTCAATTCTGTACTAAAATTGCTTGGATTGAAGGCGGCCGTCTCAAAGATTTCGGAGATGTGAAAGAGGTTCTGCCGAAATACGAACAATTCTTAAAGGACTTTAAAAAGAAATCAAAAGCAGACCAAAAAGCATTCCGCAAACAATTAGACGAAACACGATTTGTGATGAAGTAAAGGAATCTGCAAGACAACTCAGAATGAATCAGCAAATTTTGAAACAAACCCCTTTAAATCAAGCGCAAAAAGTATTATTATTAAATACAAGTGTAAAAATAACAGGCACATTAAAGCTGCTCTTTAAATAATGTCTTACTCACTTGTAACTTGGCATTTTGATCAGAGCATAACATTCAGCGTTGCTGCATACTTCATTAAATTTTAGTGAAGGTGTATCGATGCAATACAGCCTGAACTCAATATGTCATATCATTTCTCTAGTAAGCAGGTGATTGATATAGCTAACCAAAACAAAACACAAGCCTTTGCGAATCTTGTCCGTGCTTATCGTAAATCACACATAGGCAAAGGACCAGAACAAATCAAAGTGTTTTTCAAAGATAATTGGGCAATCGCTCATATGACAGGCAGCCTAAGCAAAGTTGAAAATTTCTATTTGCGTAATACCGAAAGCAAAGAATTTGAAAGAATGCTTAAATTCGGACGTACAGAAGAAATCAAACAGCTTTATAAGCAGCATCCTCCAACACAAATGGAAGATTTAGTAGGCGCTAAATTTGTAAAACTATTTACAGACGTAAATTTAGAAGATGACGAGGTCATTTCAATATTTGTATTTGACCGTAATATAGAATAAAACCAAATATTTCCAGGATTGGTGTAAGGTACTCGGTGCTGTTTACTAACCCGCTTTGAAACTCGAAACGACATTTCAAGGAGGTGATGCATGTAAACAGGATCGAGTTTTTTATTTTCCATATACAATGACGTTGAACTTATCTGATAAACAACCATTCATTTCTAAAATAATATACAACGCTTTACGCTCACCACTATAGTAAGGCACTGTATGAACCCTTGAACAGCGCATTAAGCTGACAGCCCTTGCTGATGCGTACGAAATTTAAAAGTGTGTCTGCTTTAACCATTGCTTTGCGAATCCCCTATAGTAACAGTGATTGAAAAAAGCAGCCCTTAGCGAGCCGTGGCGAACGGACACACATTACCCTAACAACTATTTACAACCCTAACGATAAGTCAGCGTTCATGCTAAATAGCCAGATGCTATCATTTATTGATGGTTTCAACAATTCGCGTTAAAACACTTAAACGCTATCAAGTTATGAAATAAGGTACGACCAGCAGATCCCTCAACCCTATTAAAGCTATACCGTACTATTTCATACTTGACCACAACCCTAACTTAAATCAAACAGAGTTCTAAAGTCGCTCTGAAATACAACCATCGATTCAAAGCATAAGATTGTATATGTAAACCTGGCCGTTAATCAAACGACCACTTAAATCACACGACATTTCAGAATGTGAATAGCCCTGCATTCTGATAACCCTTAACAAAAAAATGTTAAAACGTGTTCAATTAAGCTCCCTCAACTTCTTAATTGAAACACTGAAATCTATAAAAATAACCCTTAACAAAACAAACGCATTGCAGCTGCCCTTTTTCAACTGCAATGCGTTATTTTTATAGTTTAAATATTATTACTTTGCGGCTTTACTTTCGACCATATAGTTCTAGCAAAAATGACAATTACCATTGCCAATCCAATGTATCCAACAAATGGATAAATCATTGCTACTAATTTACCAAATGGCAATGTTCCGCCAAGCATGAAGACAACACCTAATACTACTGTCACAATCAAGCCGAATTTTGCTGGTATAAATCTCATAAATTCATTTTTTACTAACCAATACATTGGTGCTGTTGTTGAATAAATACCTAACAAAATACAAATTGAAAATATCATTGCAACTATCGGACTGATTGTGTCACCTAAATACAATACCGGTACTTCAAGTTTTAATACATTTGGATAATGTGCAAACATAGCGACTACCATAGCTAATACTGCCAGCATTAATCCAGCACCGCCGCATATACCTGCAGCCGCAGCTTCTTTTCGACTACCAGCTTGTTGACCTAATTGAGTGAAAAAGATAGTTCCTGCTAAAATGTTGTAACAGAAAAATAATATACTCGCTTGCCACCAGTGTCCTGCTGGCTGTAAATCTTTTGCTGCTTGCGGTAAAGTATCTAAAGAAGGTAATCCATTAATATTTTTGAAGAAAACTACTAAACAAATAGCAATTGTTAGAACTACAATAACGGGTCCGACCGCCCCAATAATATCTACCAGTTTCTTCAATCCGAAAATAACCGTAAGCATTGTTATGACACCCATTCCTATCAGACCGATATATGTTGGAATGCCAAAGTGTTCGTGTGCGATTGCACCAGTACCAGAAATCATGATTACAACGATACTAAACAAGAATAATAACGTAAAATATTCAATCAACCGACCTATAATTTTTCCGCAATACAGTTTAAAAATATCTCCCGGTTGTTTCAATTGCAGCTCGAAGCCTCTCGTCATTAAAGTTACACCTAACGAGCAGAATAAAATCGCACTTAAAACGATTCCTGCAATACCCGCTTTTCCATAAGAAGCAAAAAACTGCATAACTTCTTGTCCTGTTGCAAAACCTGATCCAATTAAGTAAGCCATGTAGGCGCCGCTTAATTTAATAACATTTTTCCAATCGATAGTTTGTCCCATATATTCACCCCTATTACCAACCTTGTCCTTCAACTTGGTAATCATCTAGTTTTCCATCTTCTAATTCCTGCATTGTCTCTGTAAGTACCTTTAAAGCATAATCTAACTGTTCATCTGTTATGACAAGCGGTGGTTGGAATCTCAATACATTCCCAGCGACAGCAATAATGACTAAACCTCTTTCATAGCAGCGGTTGCAAATTTTTAATGCTGCTTGATTGTCTCTTTCTTTTGTCTTTTTATCTTTAACAATATCAATGCCTATCGAGAGTCCTAGACCTCTTACATTACCGACAAAATCATATTTTTCTTCCCATTTTTTCATATAGACTTTGGCGTATTTTCCTTTAGTTGCTGATTTTTCAACTAAGTTTTCTTCTTCTAACATTTCAAGTGTTGCTAATGCAGCGGCACAGCTGACCGGATTCGCTCCCATAGTAAATAGATGAGCTGGAGAAGATAAACTTTCTAAGATTTCTTCCCGACCAACAATTGCTGACATCGGCATACCTCCTGCTAAAGATTTTCCATATGCCACTAAATCAGGTTCAAAATTAAAGTGCTCGATTGAACTCCATTTGCCTGTACGCCCCATACCTTGTTGGATATCATCTACAGCAATTAGAATGCCGTGTTTCTTGCATAACTTTTCGAGTGCTTCAAAATAGCCCTCTACCGGTTCAAGCAAACCACCGTCGCCTTGAAGTGTTTCAACAACAATACATGCTACCTCTTCAGGCGGTAAATACTTCTCAAACATCTCATTTAATGGCGCAAGATATTCTTCTACAGTATTAGGTTTTGTCGAACCATACATTCCTCTATAGCTATCTGGATATGGAATATGGTGCACATCTGGTAATAATGGTCCGATTTTCCTGCGCATGTTTAAGCTGATTGCTGATAATGAAATAGATCCAAAAGTTGAGCCATGATAAGCATTTGTGAAGCTAATAATGTGAGGTCGTCCTGTATAAGCTCGTGCAAATTTAATAATACCGTCACAAGCATCAGATCCCGTTAAACCGAAGATAACTCTTTTTCTATAATTTCCTGGCGACAGTCCGCATATTTTCTCTGCTAAATTCGCTAGCGGTTCATGATACATATACGCTGGTGTATAATGAATCATTTTATTGGTCTGTTCTTGAATTGCTTTCACCACTTTTTCAGGTGTATGACCAACATTTTGAGAACTTGCACTTGATAACAAGTCAATATATTCCTTACCGCTGATATCTGTTAAAGTAGCCCCGTGTGCGTGATCGATAATAAGCGGATAATAAGGAATTCTCCCTGCATGGGCAAAATACTTATCGTCCCGTTCGAATATTTCTTGAGCATTTGCCATCATAAACATCTCCTTCATTTTGCACAATTTTATTTAGATTCAGAGAATTGAATATATGTAATATACTACTAAAAACGCCGACTGTAAACAGATTATTTAAAATATTCAGATAATACCGTGAGTTATTTTTTTATTTTATCTCTTTTCTAGTAAAATATCATGATAAATAAAAAAGTAACCGCTCAAATAACGGTTACCATTTTATTTATAAAACATTTTATTTATTCCACTGAATTTAATACATCTCTTTCAGCTTTCAATTGTTCGATGAAAGCTTTGACATCGATGCTAGTTTCTTCAGAATCGCCGCGTTTTCTTACTGCGACAGTACCATTTTCAACTTCATTGTCACCGACTACAAGTGTATAAGGTACTTTTTTCAAATGTGCTTGACGGATTTTGTATCCCATTTTTTCATCTGAAAGATCTAAGTCTACTCTGAAACCTTCTGCTTTTAATTGACGTTTTAAATCTTTCACAGCATCTAAATGCAAGTCTGCATTAACCGGAATCACTTCTAATTGAACAGGAGCTAACCATAATGGTAAGTTGCCGCCGAAGTGTTCAAGTAAAATACCGATAAAGCGATCGCTTGAACCGTAAATAGCACGGTGGATAACAACTGGACGTTCTTTTTCACCATCTTGATTTACAAATGTTAAATCGAATTTTTCCGGCATTTGGAAATCAAGTTGTACAGTACCGCATTGGTGGCTTCTGCCTAATGCGTCTTTGATGTGAATATCGATTTTAGGGCCATAGAAAGCACCGTCTTTTTCATTGACTGTATATTCAAAGTTATGTTGGTTTAATACATTTTCAAGTGATTGTTCTGCGAAATCCCATAATTCGATTTCACCCATATAATCATCTGGACGTGTTGATAATTCAATACTGTAATCAAAGCCGAACACGCTGTATACTTTATGGATTAATCCAAGTACTTCTAAAATTTCTGATTCGATTTGATCACGGCGTACAAAGATATGTGCATCATCTTGGTTAAATGTTCTTACACGGAATAAACCATTTAAAGAACCGCTTAATTCATGACGATGTACTTGGCCGAATTCTGCCATACGAATCGGTAAATCGCGATAAGAATGAAGATGATTTTTATAAATCAACATATGGCCTGGGCAGTTCATTGGTTTTAAGGCATATGTTTGTTCGTCTACTTCAGTGAAGTACATATTGTCTTGATAGTGATCCCAGTGTCCGCTGTTTTTCCATAAAGTTTCATCCATAATGAATGGAGTATAAACTTCTTCGTAATCTGATTCAAACTGCAATTGTCTCAACATATTTTGCAACTCTAAACGAATCACTTGTCCGTTATGTGCATAGAATGGCATACCTGGTGCATATTCAGAGAATGAGAAGATATCTAATTCTTTACCTAAACGACGGTGGTTGATTTGTTCATATTTATCAATGAATGCTAAGTGTTCTTCTAAAGCTTTAGCATCTGCGAATGCAAAACCTGCCGCACGTTGCAACGATTCATTATTAACATCGCGCAACCAGTTAGTTGCTGAGATAGATTGCAAGCTGAAGTGTTTCACTTTTGATAAGTTGCTGACTAATGGTTGATCAATCACTGCTTTATAATCGCCGTGTACTGCCACTTTAACAGGCTCTTGTGCTTGTTCAATATGGTGCTGCATAAATGCATTATCACTGAATTGATCTAATGCTTCGAGTTTAGATAATTCACGGATTTCAATCGGATGATTGGCACTGATTGCTTTTTTCACTGCTTTTGCGACATCTTCTAAGTCAGCTGCTTTTAAATTAGTTTCTGGTTTGAAATCCACAAAGAATTGTTCTTTATTCGCACCGAAACCAGCTACTTTTGCGCCTTGTTTTGCTAAAACTTCTCCTGCTAAATAACCTAATGTGTAACGAATGGCTTCTAAGCCTTGTTCATCTTCGTATGTGAAGAATTCAACTTGGCAATCTTCGTTGATGTATTCATTTAAACCATATAATGTACCATCTACATTCGCAACTGCGGCTTTTTTCGCAAATGAACTACCGATTTGCTGAGCTGCTTGGTAAAGTGTTGTGCCTTGTTCCACCTCCAATTTGCGTTGATCTGGTAAAGTAACGATGACTTGTTCTGACATAATAATTGCCTCCTTAAATTCTTATAATCCATATTTTTGAAATAAAAAAACTGCACTTATCCCCTAGATAAAAGGGACGAGTGCAGTTTATGCTCGTGGTACCACCCACATTCGAAACAAGCTGGATACAACCTGCCGTATAACAGCATACGTGTTTGTTTGCTTGTTTCCTCATTGGTATGACGTAACATGTCATAAATCGGTATATTTTCATATACATCTCGAAAGTAGTAAGACACAGTTTAAGTAATAAGAAAGTTTCCAGCCTATGACTTTCTCTCTCTGACTTAAATTTTGTATCTTGTATCTTTCTCATAGAAATTGTTTTTTAAATTATGTTCATTATATCGTAACAATTTCGATTTGACAATCGACATACGAACATGTTCATGATTCTGTAAAAATTGAAACCGCTTCACATCAAGGCTTCCTCAATATATTCTCCATCTTTTTGCCTCTTGCCAATTCATCCACTAATTTATCCAAATAGCGGACTTCCTGCATTAAAGGTTCTTCGATTTCTTCCACACGTACGCCGCAAATCACACCTGTTATCATTTTACGATTCGGATTCAACTGCGGTGCTTGTTCAAAGAAAATCTCAAACGTAGTCCCGTTTTCCAAAACTTTTTCGATACCCGTTTGATCATAACCGGTTAACCAAGTGATCACTTCATCCAACTCGGCCTTTGTACGCCCTTTTTTCTCTACTTTAGTTACATAGTGCGGATATACACTTGAAACTTTCATCTCATTGATTGTTCTTCTAGCCACGCATGTCACTCCTTCTATTATTGTTGTTTACATTATAGCGGTTTGTTTAATGTTATGTGCAAATATTTAACAAAGCAAGTCTGCACTTTGTCTTGATAAGCAAGACGCATCTTACATATTAAAACAGGGAGTGTGATGATAGGTCACACTCCCTGTCACTGCAATGTCTAAAATGAACAACTTAAACATGCACAGTTTCTATTTACTTTTTCAATCGTTTGCGAAAGACTTTGGTCACAAAACTAGGCAAACGTCGCATTCTAGCCATACGTTTCCAATCCGTTATCAAACGATAGAACCATTCAAGATTGGTTTTGCGGAAGAGATACGGTGCACGTTTTTTAGTACCGCTGTAAATTTCGATCGAACCGCCCACACCCATAAGCAATGTGTGCTGCAAACGATGGCGATGTTGTTTAATCCATTGTTCTTGTTTAGGGTAACCCATTCCTACAAAGACATAATCTGGATTAAAACGGCTGACTTGGCGTATCACCGCTTCATCATCTAAATCGATATAGCCGTGATGTGCATCAAAAGTAATATTCGGATATTTATTCTGCAATTCACGCACCGCCGCATGTACTACATTTTCAGCTGCACCTAACAAGAAGACACGTTGATGATAACGTTCTGCAATCTCTAAACAAGCAGCCATAAATTCAATTCCAGGCACACGTTCTTTTAATGGTGTACCTAAAATACGGCCGGCTTGAATAATACCTGTTCCGTCTGGAATGATATAATCTGCTTCGCTGATGAGTGCATGGTAGTTATGATCTTCTAATGCATAATCAACGATTTCCGGATTCGCAGTCACTACAAACATATTATCTGTCGTATCATTTTCTATAAAATCATGTACCGCTTCTCTCATTTCCTGCATTGTCACATCATCAAATGGCACGGATAAAATATCTACTTTATTATGTTTATGTATATGATTTCTCATCGCTTCAAACTCCTATCTTACGCCTCTGGTTGAATTTCTTTATTTCTATCATTATACACTTCAGATGAATTGATTGCATTCACAACAAAAAGTGCTATTCTTAATGCACTATAGAATTTATGAGGTAAGATACAAATGATGACTGAAAAACAAAAAATGTTAAATGGCGAACTGTATGATTCAAGAGACCCTGAACTTGTAAAAGAACGGCATAAAGCACGTCATGCGAACAAAGCAATCAATAATGCGTTCTCTATTAAAGAACGTATGCAGCAATTCAAACAAAGTATAGGCAAATGCGGAGAAAATCCTTTCATTGAACCAGATATTCATTTTGATTACGGTTATAACATTGAAATCGGAGATCACTTTTATGCTAACTGCAACCCGATAATGTTAGATGTTGCTAAAATCAAAATCAGAGACCATGTCTTGCTAGGTCCGAACGTCCAATTAATCACTGCTACACACCCCCTGAATCCAAGAGAACGTGCAACAGGCTTAGAATTAGGTTATCCTATTACAATCGGCAATCACGTTTGGATCGGCGCAGGTGCCATTATCTTGTCAGGTATTACTATCGGCGACAATGCGATTATCGGTGCCGGCAGTGTTGTGACTAAAGATGTACCTGCAAATAAAGTTTATGCCGGCAATCCTGCACGTTATATCAAAGATGTACCGTTAGACTAAAATAGGTCCGAAGACGCAAGACAATCTTATGAGATTTTTAATACAATAGACATGAATTTAAAGTTGAGGTCACGCTATCTCAACTTTTTTCTATTACATTTAAGAGGTTAGATTATGCAGCTTATCAAAGATATTCTCAGTACATCCATGACACTCCATTTATATTGGGTTGTGTTAATAGCGATAGCTTATATCGTTACCCATCAAAAACGTCACAGCTCAAGTTTTGCGATGTTGGATATTATTTTAAATTATATTCCTGTTTTGACACATGAATTCGGACATATCTTATTTAATAAAATCAGCGGCGGACACACAGAAGATTTAGTGATTGTAACCTCAAGAAGAGAAAGAATCGAAACATCGCGACAAGGGTTCGCAATAACCAGAGCCAGACACAAAAGTACAATGATTATTACCACACTCGGCGGTTATATGATGCCACCGATTATGCTGGCTGTCGGATTATTTGCAGGCTACTATCATTACCCATCGCTCTTTGTCTTAAGTTATACAGCTTTATTCATATATTTCGTCATCATCACTTCACGTAAAGGGATTCCGATTTTATTAACATTATTGTTAGCACTCATGATTTATGGTTTAATTCAAAATGGACAGCCAGAATTTATCGTCATTGTATTGTCGATTGTGTATCACTTTATATTAGGTGTCCTATTCGGAGAAGTACTGCAATCGACTTGGACTATTGCAATATTAACGTTCGCCCGTCACATAGATTGGGACGGTTTGGCATTGCGCAGGTTAACAGGCATCCCTGTATTTGTGTTCAGTTTGTTATGGATTGCCTTTAACATCTATATCGTGTATTCTATTGTAAACATTTTAATATTCCAAAATTAAGGTGATGAAAATGGTAAAGCTACGTCCAGCAACAGAAATCGAATTACCCTTATTTACCAAGGTATACAACCAAGCAATAGCAGAAAGAAATATTACAGCTGATATCAATCAAGTGACTGAAGAGGAAATGGCTAAGATTTTTGATCAACATGATGCCGCACGTCCGTTATTCACTGTCATCGATGAAGAAGACCGCCCTATCGGTTATGCGAGTCTGAATCACTTTTACGGCCGCCCTGCTTATGATGAAACAGCAGAGCTCAGCATCTATTTAGATGAAGACTTGCGCGGCAAAGGGGTCGGCACCAAAGTGATGGAACGTTTAGAACAAGAAGCAAAAGCATTAGGTATCCGCTTCTTAACCGGATATGTCTTTGCGCAAAATCAACCGTGCAACCATTTATTTAAAAAACTGGGTTATGCACTATGGGGAGAATTACCGCAAATTGCACACATTGATAACAAGCGCTTAGATTTGAATATTTGGGGCAAACAAATTAAATAACTGTGCAACATAAAGCAACTGCCAGACTGATAATCATCCGGCAGTTGCTTTTTTGTATCTTTGAGCTTGTACTTCACATATTTATTTTGTACAAAGCGTATAAATTTTGCTTTTCTTTAGTATAGGCAGCTTTTGTAAGAAAGGTGTGATGAGATGACCTATGCGTTTCATTCCTAACACCCATAATATACCCAATGCTGTACCTCCAAGGACATCGGTTAAAAAATGTGCATGGAAATATAATCTTGAAAATAAGATACTGCCCCATAACACTGCTATCATCACATAGGCTGTATAACGCAGCGCTTTATTACTGAATTTAGGCATCACCACACTTAATAAAATCATCGCAATCAAAGTGCTTGATAGAGAGTGGCCGCTAGGGAATGAAAAGCCGGTATCTACTAATAAGTGATCGTAGGGACGACTGCGATGAAAAACCGCTTTTAAGATAACCCCTAAAATCCCACCGAATCCTACTGTCGCAAGTATCCATAAGCTCAGTAAATAATACCGTTTTACAATTAATATAATCGCACCTGCAATTGACAGCAAAACAAAAGTTAAAACATCCCCGTAAGAGGCTACTATTGTCATGATATCATTAAACCAACCGCCGTTATAATTCATTGCAGGCTCCTCAAACATACGATCAAACCAATTAAATGCGGCTAAATCTATTTTATGTGCAAATCCAATATGCAGACATACACCAAGCATCGTAAACACCAACACAATGAAACTTATAATCATTGCCCATGTTTCTAATGAGCGCTTTCTTTTTATATCCATAATCTATTGCTCCATTTCTCTTTTCATAGATTATAACGCATCATACAACCATTTAAATCCGCTTTAAGTCTGATTCAATTTGCGCATAAAAAAGACGCAATCTAAGATTACGCCTCTGTAGTCATTTAATCTATTTTCTCACCAAAAATGTGATCAGCATTTTCATAACTTAAGATAATCAACGGATCTTCACCTTTTTGAATCGCAATGACTTGGTTAGTGTCATCACGTGATGCTACTGTGACTTCATCACCGATAGAAATAGATTTGCTTGAGAGATAAATCAATAATTTAGTACGGTCTCGGACACGTCTGATAGTTACACGATCTCCAGCTTCAAATTCCTTCAATGAAAGATTATAAATCTCCTCGAAATTGCCGTCGCGCGGAATCACACCGCCATGCGGACAGGTTGTCGGATAATTCAACAGTGCATCTAAACGTTCTACAAATAAATCCGATACACGATGTTCTAATACCTCTGCTTCTTGATGCACTTCTTCCCAGTTGTACTTCAATATTTCGATTAAGAAAAGTTCCAATAAGCGATGGCGTTTAATAATCTCTAATGTATGATTAAAACCTTCTTCAGATAATTTAACACCTTTATAAGGTTTCGTAGTCACATAGCCCGCTTTTTCCAAACGATTGACCATCTCACTCACGGATGGGGGTTTAATATTTAAATACCGAGAGAGTTGTTTGTTTGTAACGAATGAAGTTGCGCCGCCATTATTCAAAATCGCTTTTAGGTAATCTTCCTTTTCTTCCGTTAACATCTTGTCACCGTTCCTTCCATCCAGATTCACTTTATTGTATCACGAAAAGACTTGACAAGCGAAAATTCATGACTTATTATGAAATAAATTAGGTTAGCCTAAAAATTATTTTAGGAGGTGTGGTATTGTTAGAAATTAAAAATTTAGATTTACACTTAGGAAATAAGCATGTACTTCACAACATCAGCTTATCTATTCCGACTCATGGTGAGATTATCGGCATTATCGGTCCGAACGGTGCAGGTAAATCATCACTTATTAAAGCGTTAATCGGAGAATTCAAATCACAAGGTCAGCGTTTGCTGGATAACCGACCCATCGAGACACAACTGAAGAATATTACATACATACCGCAAAAAGCTTACTTAGATTTAGATTTTCCTATCGATGTTGAAGGTGTTGTCTTATCTGGTGCCTATAAGGATATCGGATGGTTTAAACGCCCTTCTTCAACCATCAAACAACGTTTAACAGCACTTTTAGAAGACATGCAGCTGACGCATTTAAGAAAACGTCAGATTTCCCAACTCAGCGGCGGTCAATTGCAGCGTGTCTTAGTCGCTCGTGCTTTAATGACAACAAGCAGCCTATACTTATTAGATGAACCTTTTGTCGGCATCGACTTCACTAGCGAACAATTGATTATGGAGAAGATTGAAGCATTAAAAGCAAAAGGCAAATTAATCTTAATCGTACATCATGACTTATCAAAGGCGACAACCTACTTTGACCGCATTATTTTATTAAACCAAACATTGCGCTACTTCGGACCAAGTAAAGATGCAATGACCACAGAACGTTTAAATGAGACATTCATGAATCAGGCACCTAAGACACTATAGAAACAGAAAGAGAGCTAGATCAATGTTCGAATTTATACAACAACTCACACAATATCAATTCTTAAACCGTGCTTTAATCATCTCCATATGTGTCGGCATTGTGTGCGGAACAGTCGGCAGTCTGATTGTATTAAGAGGATTGTCGCTCATGGGTGATGCGATGAGCCATGCTGTATTGCCTGGCGTTGCACTTTCATTCCTTTTCAACATTCCAATGTTTGTCGGAGCTTTAGTCACAGGAATGTTAGCCAGTCTTTTTATCGGATTTATCTCTGATAGAAGCAAGACAAAACAAGATGCAGCGATTGGTATCAGCTTTACAGCATTTTTAGCGGTCGGGGTCATTATTATCAGTCTGATCAATAGTACAACGAACTTGTACCATATTCTTTTCGGTAATTTGCTAGCGATTACCAAAACAGCATACTGGTCAACCATTATTGTCAGCGTTATTGTCCTCTTGCTTATCATCATTTTCTACCGCCCATTGATGATTTCTACTTTTGATCCGACGTTTAGTAGAATGAGCGGTTTAAACACAACTTTCATCCACTATTTTGTCATGTTGCTCTTGTCACTTGTGACAGTCGCAAGTATTCAAACAGTAGGAATCATTTTAGTCGTTGCACTCTTGATTACACCGGCATCCAGCGCCTTTCTCGTTACCAAGAAATTATGGTCTATGATGATTGTCGCCAGCCTTTTCAGTGTCATCAGTGCAATCGTCGGAATGTATTTCAGCTATATTTATAACATTCCAAGCGGTGCAACTATTGTTTTGTGTGCATTTGCGATTTATATCGGTACATTTATCTATTCTAAATGCGCTCTCAAAATCAAAAAAGGAGTTACATCATGAAAAAATTAGTACCCTTGTTAGCAATAATGCTCTTACTCTTAGCAGCTTGCGGCACAGGCAAAGATTCAAAATCAGCAGATTCTGATCATAAATTAAAAATCGTCACAACCAATTCAATACTATATGACATGGCAGACAATGTAGTTGGGGACCATGCAGAGATACATAGCATTGTTCCTATCGGCCAAGACCCCCATGAATATGAGGTCAAACCTAAAGATATCAAAGCCTTAACAGATGCCGATATTATCCTCTACAACGGACTTAATCTTGAAACAGGCAACGGCTGGTTCAACAAAGCTTTAGAACAAGCTGGCAAAACAACAAAAGATGACAGTGTCGTACGCGTTTCTAAAGGCGTTCAACCGATTTATCTGAACGGTGCAAAAGGTGATGCATCTAAACAAGATCCGCATGCTTGGTTAAGTCTTAACAACGGCATCAAATACGTCGAAAATATTCAACAAGCTGTAAGTCAGCACGATAAAGCACACAAAGCAGATTACGACAAACGAGGTGATGCCTATATCTCGAAACTTAAACAATTAAATAAAGAAAGCAACAATAAATTTAATGACATTCCTAAAGAACAGCGTGCGATGATTACAAGCGAAGGCGCATTTAAATATTTCTCAAAACAATACGGCATTACTCCCGGCTATATTTGGGAAATCAACACTGAAAAACAAGGTACACCTGAACAAATGAAACAAGCTATTCAATTCGTTAAAGATCACAAATTGAAAAATCTATTAGTCGAAACAAGCGTCGATCATAAAAGCATGAAAAGCTTGAGCGAAGAAACAGGCATTCCTATTTCAGGAGAAGTCTATACAGACTCTATTGGAAAAAAAGGCAGTAAAGGCGATTCTTATTACAAAATGATGGAATCTAATATTGAAACTGTCCATAAAAGTATGAAGTAAACTAATTTATCCTTTCAACCATCAGAAAAGACCTCCTAGTATGTCCATACCATTTCTGATGGTCCATAAATAATCTATCCTAAACATAAATAGCTGTGGTCTTTCCTCCCACTGGACCACAATTCCTTAAGAAAATCGGTGCTTTGCGATGACATCGATTTTCGAAGCGACAGTGCAGAAGTGCTGTCGCTTTTTTTATTTTTTGCATAAAAAGAGCAGCAGTGTACTCGTTGGTTTACGGCACACTGCTGCTGTTTTAAATTACGTCAATCGATCTACTAACACCATTTCATCATAGTTGATGGCTTGTCGGATTTTTAGTGCAGTTTTTTCACTTACTTCTCCGTCTTCTACTAATTCATTGAGGATATGGCGTTGTTCACGCAACGCATTTAGTTTGATTTTTGTAATATTGTTCGGATTGAACTTCTTGTAATTGAAGAGATTCGATGATGTTAAATTATCCGTACGCATTAAGTAACTGTCGCAAATGGTACTGATTTCTAATTTGTTGTCAGCATTGGCTTCTTTGGTTAAGCGTTTAACGACGTTATAATGCACAATACGCATAATTTTAGAGATTTCTTTTAAGTTTTGTTGTACATCTAATGAAGATGCAGCGTTAGTTTGAACGCGGACACGGCGTCTTAAGATAGCTACTTTAATACGCATAATCATTCTTCGGATTAAAGAAGCTTGACGATATACTTGTGTACGTTCTGCATAACGCATATAGTTATCAAAATCACTTTGCGTAATTTTGCCTTCTTTAACTAATTCATTTAAAGTCTTCGTTTCTGTATCAATCGCAATCCCTTGCAGGCGTTCGAGCTCTTTTGAGTTTTCGTCATCATCATCTAAGACTTTCATAAATGCGATACGGTCGTGATAAATTTTAATCACACTGCCGTATTTAAATGATGTTTCAGGTGTTGCATGGCTTCTTAAATACTCGATTGCTTGTTCTAAAATGTAGATACGCGCTTCTTTGAAACTCATACCTTCCACTTTGACTTGTTTCATCATTGGTGTCACAATCGGCAGCAATACTTGTGCGATTACAAGACTGAGTATCACCATACCTGAAGAAATAAAGAGCAGATCATTACGATAAATAAATGTTCTATCTTCTGCCAGCATATACGGGAATGTCAACGCGATAGCAAGTGAAATTGTCCCATGCACACCGCAAAGTGTCATCACCAATGCATATTTGCTGCGCTTAGGTTTAACTTCACCCGGACCTTGTTCATCCCCTTCGTTCATTGCACGTTGGAATGGACTGACCGGCAAGTAGAAGTAAGGATATAATACATATACCCATAAGAAACGAAAGACGTATACTGCTAATGCAATAAGTCCAGTAGTACCTAATAAGAATACTAGGTTCTGCGGCTCTGTGCGTATAATATTCTTCACTGTTTCAGGCACAATATAACCTAAAATTACAAAGACAAAGCCGTTTAATACATAACTTAATAAATTCCATGTCTGCGTATAACTTAATTGAAGCTGCGTACTGATTTGGGTAATACGATCACGTTCAAAGCCGTGCACCAACCCGGATACAACAGCCGCAATAATACCAGAAGCATGGAAGACTTCAGCGACTAGATAAGTAATAAACGGTGTCAATAATTGAATAAAGATAAACATGTTATTACTTTCAACACCGCGGCGCGCAAGTATAATACGCAATCTGACTAAGACAATACCTACAATCAAACCAACGACTAAACCGCCGATGGAAGATACTAAGAACTGCCCTACTGCGTCAGTAATAGAAAATGCGCCGGTAATCAGCGCAGCCACCGCAATCTTGAAGGAAATGATACCTGCGGCATCGTTTAATAACGATTCCCCTTCTAAAATCGTCATAGAACCTTTCGGCAGCACTTTACCTTTAGTAATCGCTGAAACTGCCACCGCATCTGTCGGACATAATACCGCTGCTAACGCAAAGCCTGCAGGCATAGGCAAGCTCGGCCAAACCCAATGAATAAAGAAGCCTACACCAATCACGGTAGTGAAGACTAATCCTAAAGCCATCATCATTACTGGCTTTATGTAGCGTTTTAAGCCGACACGAGAAACATGAACCCCTTCAATAAATAATAGCGGCGCAATCAATGCGACCATAAACACCTCTGTGTCAAAATCAAATGCCACAGGAATAGGTGTTACAAATATTAATGCCCCTAAAATAATTTGGATGAATGCCAAAGGGACTTTAGGGAGAAATAGTGAATGTATTAATGAACTTAGGATAATAGCCGCAATAAATATGAGTAATCCTTCAACTATTTCCACAGCGTCACCTCTTTCTATGTTGTGTGCACTCTCTTGTGTTTATAACCCAATTGAAAATAATGATGTCTTTTCACATACATCTATTAAGTGTCTTTATTTATAGTACTATATTCAATTGCGTGAAATCTATTTATATAACTTTAGCCATAATCTTTCATTCTCTTAAATTCTACACACAACATCTTTATAACTAAAGCTATAGAAATAGCGATACACACTACGTTTACCCGTTTGCTTATGCTTAAGACGAAAAAAATTAAAATAATTTACAAAAAGGGTGTGCTTTTTTTCTGCGGATTTCGATATATAGAGTGAGCAAGGAGGTGAGAAACATGAAAACAATCAAAGAACTTGCTGTGACTCTAATTCGTTTAGAAGAAACAAAAGATGGAAAACCTGTCGCAAAACGCCGTCGTTTCGCTCGTTTAAACCCTCAAAGCACTGAAACACAATTAAACGGTTTTAAATCAGTTATTGAAAAATTAACTGGCGAAACTTTCGACAACGTCGAAATCACTACTGTAGAAACTTTATAAGAAGGAGCTGTCACTTTATGACTAAAACATTAGAACTTATCTATCTCAATGAAGCACACAAGCCTGTTAAATTCCAAATTCCGGACGTATCAGGACAAGTGCAAGAAGAAACGGTCAGAAATGCGATGAGTACATTATTGGACTTGAATGTCTTAAACCCCGCATCTGGCAAGATTGCTGCGATTAAAGGCGCACAAATTATAGAAAAAGAAACACACATCATTTTCTAAATCATTGCATGTCGAGTATACTCAAATGAGTATGCTCGATTTTTTATTGCTCTGCATCAAGCGGTCTCGGCTTTACAATATCACCGAAAAAGATGCGATCTTTACCAAGCTTTTTGCATAACGCATAGCTTTCAAAAACATCCACGACTTGTGCTAAGTTTTTATAAGCATGTTTGGGATTTAATACTTCAACAAATTGCTTTTTCTGAATGTCTGAATCTTGGCCTGCATCAATAAAAAACATTTCTTCATCTAACAAACGAATAATAGACACCTGTGTCATGGCTGTTCCCCCTATTTTCTCATTTTGCAACGCTTCTGTTTATTGCCAGTTTACCAAATTATATATTGATACATTGAAAAAATCTACAACTTTTACAATTAACAAATAAAAAGTACTTATTATTCCCTAATTCTTTACGAAATAATCGAAAAACTGAAAAAAAAACACTTTTTTCAGCATGATATACCTTTATTTTTTCTTTTATTATAACAATTCAATAAAAGGAACAAAATAATTATTTTCAGCGTTGCCCCAACCATTATCTTCATTGTATAATAACTATAAAATTATATAAGAAGAGGTGGCTTTATTTGTTAAAAACCCACTGGTTGTCCGCCTTAATAACTATCCTCTTATTAAGTGCAGCTGCCGTCGGATTATACGCCGCTCTCCGACATCACACACCCCAGGCAAAGCAAAATATTAAAACCTACACTGCTGCTTACAATCACCCGATTCGATTTACAGGTCATCAAGCAGCCGAAACAAAACATTCTTTTTACTACGACCCTAAGATGGGAATGATTCATGATTGGTATGTTGATTCAGGTAAAACAGTTAAGAAAGATCAGCCCTTATTCGAATACTACAATAAGGAAAACGAGCAGCACCTGACTTTACTTCGTAAACAACTGAATTATTTAGATCAGCATTCTAAACGTTCGAATTTCTTAAATTTGCATACAGACCTTGAAAAGCAATTTTACGCTGTCCAAGCCGGACTGCGCGTAAAACAATTCACTGCCTTGGAAGGTGTAGTCCATATTATAGACAAGCACCCAAGCAAACCGCAGCAATTGTTCGCTGAAGTATACAGCCCTAAACGTATCATTAAAGCCTACGTTTCTGAATCTGTCTTAAGTCAGCTGAAGCTTAATCAAGAAGCAGAGATCAAAGGACAGAGCGCTGCTTTGTTTAAAGGTAAAATTAAAAAAATCGACGCATTCCCTATCACACAGTCTGAAGATAGTAAATCTTCGCAATACGAAGTACAAATCTCCACAAATGCACGTCTTCCTATAGGAAGCCGCTTTAACATTTCAATTTCTACGCATTTCATTGCACTTCCTAAGGATGTTTTATACGGAAAAAACGCAGTAATAATTAAAAAAAATCAACAAATGGTTAAAAGAATTATTAAATATAGCGAAAATTCGGGTATGGTTATTATTAGTGAAGGACTTTTACCGGGAGAAAAAGTTGTTGCTCAACCCAAAAACTTCACATCAAACTAGAGTTCTTATATAATTAACCCATATCATATCGGTAAATAGGAAAATAGACATTATCTTAATTAATAATGTGTTATTCAAATGATGTTCAATAAATTGTCTTGCTTCATTCGGTAATTTTTTGAAAGAATCATTAGTTTGAAAAAACCATTGTTTTATAATGTTTTTTTGTTTACAATTCATTTTTATCTAGTTATAATTAAATAAATAATAGGGACACGAATATTTTGTTTGAAAAGTATCTCGTCCCAATTATGAAAATTAATGTTTAAAAATCTGTCTGTTTACCTATAGTATAATGATAATGGGAATGTTAAGGGAGGAAATACACATGGCAGTATCAAAAATTAAAAATTCATCAGATTTATTAGCAATGGTGACATATGCTGATAAAATGAAAAGTATTATCAAGAAAGAATTCACAATCAGCTTCGAGGAATTTGCAGTATTAACTTTCCTTAGTCAATCAAATGACGAGGAATACTACTTAAAAGATATCATTAACCACTTGAACTACAAACAACCACAAGTTGTTAAAGCGGTTAAAAATTTATCTCAAGAAGATTACTTCGATAAAAAACGTAACGAACAAGATGAAAGAACAGTATTAATTTTAGTGAATGCAACACAACGCGAAAAAATTAACGAGTTATTAAACCGTATTAATGAACGTATCTTAACTGCAAACAAAGAAATTAAAATCTGATTTGTTTAAGGTATGTATATACAAAAAGCGTGATGCAAAAATGATGATTCATTTTAGCATCACGCTTTTTTATGGGTTCTTCACCTTTTATGGCGGAGAACCTTTTTATTTTGATTATGAAGCTTGTATCAGCCTACTTCTCACGTGTTGATAATTTAATGGAATAATAAATAATTACTACTAAGATTAAAATCCAAATAATGACTGTGCCGATTTGTGCCAGATTCGGATCTAATACCACTGCATCAATTGTTTTTTGACTCAGCAGCAATCCGACACCTGTAAATTCAAAGCGTTTGTAATAAACACCGAATATCGCCATGATAATACCGAAGAAGAACACAAAAATATGCGCATATTTCGTTACTACCACAACACCGAAATCTATATTAAATGCATGCAGCATCACTAAAATGGCCGCAATGATGATAATCCCTATACCTATCATGACTTCAGTTCGATTGCTGTATAAATAGTTCTTTTTAACAATTCTGGTATAAACAAAAACTGTTATCGGGAAAATAATGAGGCAGTAGACAATCGATAAGCCTGTCGCAGCCTGAAACGGCACAAACTGTTTATCATATAAGTACGATATCAACAAGAAATTGACGATAAAGAACAGTATCGGATTCAATTGAATCCCAAACAAATTACGTTGAATCGTTAAAATAATTTCAGCTGGTGCTTTCTTGCGGTATTCTATATAATCTTCATCTTTTGCTTCTGATTTTGGCAGGTCATTACGTATTTTTTCTTTAATATCATCAATCATCTTAGGAGAAATCCCTTTATAGTTAAAATAATCGGTGATATTTTCTAATAATATTTTGTCATTAGGACGCATGATGTGTCTCCTTTAAATATTCTATCCTTATCAATTTATCATTTCACACTTAATTTATCCACTCAATGAAAAAAGAAGACAGGAGTTTGCTCTCCCGTCTTCCTGCACAAACCTGTTCTTATTTACCGATATCAATACGATAAAGTTTCAGGTTTTTATCTTTAGGTGATTGGCTTGCAAATTGATAAGAAGTATCTTTATCTTTGATATAGCCGAAATTACCTGTTTGTTCATTATAGTTATATCTCCAAGTTACAGTGTTACCGAGTTGGTTGCGTACTGTTTTGAAACTTGGTCCATCTATTTTGTTGTACTTCATTGTGATGTGCGTGACTTGGCCGCGATCTTTTTGGCCATTCGCTGTCACAATCATTAATCCTTTGTCAGAATTAAATTCATAATAGTGTTTAGTTTTATCAGGTTTATAAGAATAGCCTGTGAGTTTGTGCGTTTTCAAAACATCTTTAATATTTTGGCCCAACTTCACACCCTCTAATGATGTGTCGCCATGTTGGATTTGCTGCACGGTTTGAATTGTATTGCCAGACGCTGCATCTGCTTGATGGATGCCAAGTCCGGTTACCACGGTTGCAGAAACGATAGCCGCTGAAAGTAATTTTTTCATAAGCAATAACTCCTTCGCTCTCTTTTTGTAATGTTCTTGTAATTTTTTCTGCGCTTATTATACTATACCCTTAAATACCCTTTATGTAATCGGTCTTCGGATGTAATATTTTGTAATATTGTATAATAATCAGGAGTTTAATTGCAAATAATAATGAATAACTTTGCTTTTAGGCTTTAATACGTTGCTGCTCGTCTTCTAATACTTCATTGACATTTATGAAAGCTGTCACCGTTTCTAAGAATCTTTTCTTCTCTTCACCCATCGGATACAGACCGGAACGTTCAAATGTTTCGACTTCTGCATGCTGAATATGATCAGTATATGCTGCTAACTCTTCTGATGTTAATCGTTCATCATGTTTGCCTTGAATAATTAATACAGGTGCTTGAATATGATTTAAAGCAGGTTGAATTTCGGTATGTTCAAATGAAGCTGTAACAGAACGCTTTTCGAGTCCTGTCATAATCGGTGTCATATCTGAATAATTCTTCAGCATTTTCCCCGCTTTTTTCTTTGAACCATATGTGTGCTTATCTAAGAATTTCTGCTGCTTGTTGTCTTCCCATGTTCTGATTGTATCAGCATATTTTCTAAACAGACGTGCTTCTGGCAGTTCTGCTTGCAGTGTTGCCGGGTTAACCAGTACAAGCCCATCCACATATGCATCAAATTTAGACGCAAAGTCTGCCGCAATGGTTGCGCCTAGTTCTTGTCCGATAAAGAATGCATGTCGGATGTATAAGTAATCCAGTAATTCTTTAATATCTGAAGCATAGTCCGCAAAATCAATTTGCAGCGGTTTGTCTGAATAGCCATGACCGCGTAAATCTATACAAATCACTTCATAACTGTAAGACAGTTTTGTAGCGATATCGCTAAAGATTGAAAAATTTTCAAATGCGGAATGTATCAATACAATCGGCTGTCCGCTTCCCATCGCCGCATAATGCAATGTTGTATGATCTTTAGTCGTAAATAGTTCCATTCGCTTGCTCACTCTCCTTAGAATCTGGGGCTTCTTGCGGTAGAATCTCTAAAAGTTCTTCTAACGTCGCAATTTCAAAATCCATCTCTTCCGGTTCCGGCTCAAGTTCAACTTCATCATCTTCATGATTAAACCAAACACTGACCATTCCCATCGCTCGTGCCGGCGCAACATCATTTAAAGCATCGTCGCCTACATACAGCACTTCTTCTGGTTCTACACCGAGCTGTTCCATAATATCTTCAAAGATTTTTGGATGCGGTTTTCTGTAGCCTACCATCTCTGACGTAGACAAAAAATGAATATAAGACAATATACCCAAGCTATCTAAACGATATTGCTTTATTTTAGATTTACCATTCGCAATCACACCTGTCAAATATCCTCTGTTTACTAAACGTTCCAACGTATACTGTGTATCATGATACGGAAAGACATAACGATAGAAGTGATTCTCAAAATCATGAAATAGATCTTTCCACGTTAAACGATCGACATGGAAACGTTTGATAATCGCTTTATAAAGTTCCGGCTTATCATGATCCTCGTCATCATCCAATTCAATAAACTGCTTTTTGAAATCTTGAGCTTGTACATGAACTAAGTAGTCATGGAACCGTTCATACTGTTCTTCAATAAATTTCTCTCTCGATTTATTACGATCTAACAGTGTTCCTTCTAAATCAAATACGACCGCCTTAATACCCTCTAAATTCATTATTCTTCTCTCCTATAAATGCATATCAAGCATCTCTGTTATCATTTCTTTATTAATAAGATCATTCATACGAGCGTTTCTGTGTTGCTATTAAATACCCAAGTACAGGTATTCCTAATAATGCCAAGATAATACTGGCTGGAATTTCAATCGGATGCCAAAGTTGTGCACCTAAAGTATCCGCAAAGACCATGACCGCACCGCCGACAATACCATTCATCAGCATCTGTACACCCAATGTCGATTTAACAGTACGTCTTATCAACTGAGGAACTATCATTCCGATAAACCCTATAATACCAGTATATGAAACAATAATCGCTGTCATAATAGAGGCAAGTGTTAATACCATAAACATCATCTGCTGCACATTTAAACTTAACGAACGAGCTTTCAGTGTACCGACTTGAAGCAGTTTAATCTTCGGCAGCAATACACCTAGAAGCAAGACACACAAAAGCATCACAGGTACAATGAAGTAGATTTCATACATTTCCGCATTGGAAAAACCGCCGAACATATACATCACAATACTTTTCATTCTGCGTTCATCTAACAATATCAACAGATATAACAACGCATTAAACAAAGCACCTATCATAATACCTGATAATATCAAAGCGCGCATCGGATAACCTTGCGAAATAACAGCCGTCACACCCAGCACAACACCTAATGTGATGAAACTTGCTGTCATTGAGGCCATAGGAATCCATAGACTGCTGAGACCTAAGAAGACTGCACAACCGCCGCCTAAAACAGAACCGCTCGCTAAGCCTAATGTCAGGCTGTCTGCAAGCGGATTATTCAGTACGGTTTGAAACATTTGGCCTGCAATCGACAAGCCGATACCTGCGAGCAGTGCTTCCAATACTCTTGGCAAACGCACTTCAAACAGGATACTTTGATTTAAAGGGTCCGACCAGCTGCCTAAATTCCAAAACAAGCTGATGCCGATGCTTGCTGTCAGTGCAAGACACCATCCTATAATCATTGTAATTTGTTTCATTTTATTGTTCATCTCGATAAATGGCATCTCTTAACGCTTTAAGTCCTTGGTCGATACGCGGACCAGGTCTTGAAATCGTATCGCCATTCACCGCTTCAATTCTTTTCTTCTTCACAGCATCTATATTTTCAAAGCCGCCGCGCTTACGTATGATCTTCAAGTAATCTGAACGCGTAATCCCTTCAGTTGTAATTAATACATCTGGATTATGCTTAATGATACTTTCTTTGCTGACTTTCTTCCAACCTGTCAAATCATCAAACGTATTCTGTGCTTGCAGCTCTTCTAACATATAATTAAAGAACGTAGATTTGCCTGCTGTATAAATTTCAGGTTCATGCGAAACTTCTAAGAAGACACTAGGTGCTTTTTGATGTTTCGGCACATCTTTCAACACTGCTTCAACACGGTGCTTAGTATCATACACTAATGTATCTGCTTGTGATTTGCGTCCTGTAATATCGCCGATTTGTTCAAACGTTCCATAGATTTCTTCAAAGTTTTTGGCTTCAGGTATGTAAACCACCTTGATGCCTTTCTTTTCTATGTCGCTTAATACTTTGTTATCCATGCCTTTTTGAGATTCATGCGCTAAAATCAAATCCGGTTTGGCTTTAAGCAATTGCTCTTTATTCAACTTCATCGCGTCGAATTTCTGCTTGTTTTTAACGTCTTTAGGATAGTCATCTACAGTAGAAACCCCAATCACTTCTTTACCTAAACCTAATTCATACAATATCTCCGTGTTGCTCGGCATCAATGAGATGATGCGGTGGTATTTGATAGACTGCTCAGTTTTGTGCTCAGATTGTTTTTTATCGTCTTTCTTATCCTTTTCTGCAGGTGAAGCACACCCTGCCGCAACCAAAATAACTAAGATTAGAAAAACCCATAATTTTTGTTTCATCAACTTCTCCTCATATTGTATTGTAAATCTCATTTTAGCACATTTACTCTTGCTGAAAAGGTCAATTTTACAAAAAAATTATACACATTTTGCATAAAAAAAGAAGCACTCTGAAAAGAGTACTTCGAATAAGTGAATTACATTGTATGCGGTGCAGTAACACCCACTAATGCTAAGGCATTGCGTAATGTAATTTGCGCTGCCGCAATCATTGAAACATAAGCTTGTGTCTTAGTTTCATCGTCTGTTAATACTTTGTCCGCATTGTAGAATTTATGGAATGCTGCTGCAAGTTCTTGAATGTAATTTGTTACACGATGCGGTGCACGTTGTTCTGCAGCACTTTCAATCATCGGTTCAAATTCAGCTATTTTTTTCAATAGGTCGATTGCTTTATCATTTTTGATAACACTGAAGTCCGCATTTTGCGTCGGCACAATGCCGCGTTCTGCCGCTTGTTTTAAGATTGAAGAAATACGCGCATGTGCATATTGTGCATAATACACAGGGTTTTCTGCTGAATTTTCTTTCGCAAGTTCCATATCAAAATCAAAGTGCGTATCCGGGCTGCGCATCGTTAAGAAGTAACGTGCTGCGTCAATGCCGACTTCATCCATGATTTCACGCAATGTAATCGCATTGCCTGTACGTTTACTCATTTTAACTTCTTCGCCGTCTTGCATTAAACGTACCATTTGCATGATTTGAATTTCTAAACGATCTGCATCGATACCATATGTTTCAACTGAAGCTTTCAAACGGTTGATATAACCGTGATGATCCGCTCCGAATAAGTTGATTAAGATATCTTGACCGCCATCGCGATGGAATTTGTCATAGTGATAAGCAACGTCAGGCAAGAAGTAAGTGTATGTGCCGTCTTTTTTGATTAACACACGGTCTTTGTCATCGTTGAATTCTGTCGTACGCAGCCATGTCGCACCATCCGCTTCATACGTATGACCATTTTCTTTCATCAGCTCTAATACACGTTTGATTTCGCCTGAATCATATAAAGTTGTTTCACTGAACCATCCGTCAAAGTGTGTATTGAAGTCTGCTAAGTCTTTTTTCAATTTTTCCATTTCATAATCGACACCTAATTGTCTGAACACTTTTAAGCGTTCGTCATCGGGCAGCTCTTGAAGGTCAGGACGTTTTTCTGCTAAATCTTTACCAATATTCACGATATCTTTACCATGATAACCATCAGCTGGTAATTCCGCTTCTTTGCCTAACGCTTGATAATAACGCGCTTCAATAGAGCGTGCTAAGTTAGTAATTTGGTTGCCGGCATCGTTGATGTAGTATTCACGTGTCACATCATAGCCTGCTGCATCTAAAATATTGCTTAATGTATCACCGACTGCCGCATTACGCGCATGTCCGATATGCAAATCGCCAGTTGGGTTCGCAGATACATATTCAACTAAGATTTTTTGATTTTTAGGTACTTCTGCACGTCCGAAGTCTTTATCTTTTTTCAAGGCTTGCGGAATAATTTCAGTTAAGTATTCATTGTTTAAATAGAAATTGATAAATCCAGGACCTGCAATTTCGATTTTTTGCACATTCGCTTTTGATTTATCCAAGTTATCAACAATCTCTTGTGCGATTTCACGCGGATTGCGTTTCGCAATTTTTGTCAGCACCATTGCGATATTTGTAGAGTAGTCCCCATTTTTAGGATCTTTTGGAATTTCCACTTTGACTTCAGGAACTTCTTCTGCAAGTCCAGCGGCTTTAACACTTGCTGTTATTTCTTCAATTAATGTTTGTTTGACTTGATCAATAATATTCACTTACTTCAGCTCCTTGTAGGTAATTTGGTAAAGGTATGTGCCCATCTTCTCTTCATTTTGATAGAGTTCATAACGAACTTTGAGTTTTGACTGTTCTGGTTGTACATAATGATTAATGCTGAGCGTACGAATCGTTAAAGGAATCTTGCCAGTAGGTATTTCGTATAATGACATCGTATCATTACCTTCTATAAAATGCAGATTCTGTTTAATATTCCCGCTGCGCAGCAACCTCACTTCGCCATTTTGAATCTTCAATGTAACATGCACTTCCAAGTTTTCTACGACTTCATCATAACGTATATATTCAGCTTGCCGCTTCTCTTGCCAAGTGCCGTTGGTTTCAAATTCAAACTCATCTATTTCTCCATCGCGTTCAATCATCTGAAATGTTTGTATACGAATGTTTTCATTCAAAGACGCGCTCACCCTATTCTTATTTATTCATTAATACTCTGAATTATAACATAAATATACAGCGCACACAGTGACTAAATTCACACTGTATGCGCTGATAACCCTAAAAATCAAAATTAAATTGTGTCTCACTTCACTTAGTCTTTCAAATAATCTAACACAATCGTACCCACTGCTTCAGCTGCACTCATCATAGAAGATTCGCTGATATTGAATTTCGGATGATGGTGCGGATAAACCTCCCCTTCTTCTGGTTCTGCACCTGCAAAGATAAATGCGCCTGGGACTTCTTGTAAATAATATGCAAAGTCTTCTGAAGGCGGCCAAGGTTCGCAGCGTTCGACTTTTTGTATTGCAGATTTTTCTGCGTTGTTTAATGTCTCTGATACATATTTCGTAAATTTTGGATCATTATAGACAGCCGGATAATCGTCTGTATATTCATAATCGCAAGTCACACCGAATGTTGTTTCTAAACCATCTACGACATGCTGCAATTCTTGTGCGATTTTATCTTTTGTTTCATCTTGCAGTCCGCGTACATCTCCATCAAGGACAACTTTATCTTTAATTACATTGAATTGGCCTTTGGCATCGAATGAACCGATAGAAACGACACCCGTTTCAAATGGACTCAAACGTCTTGAAACGATAGATTGTACAGTCGTCACAAAGTTTGCGCCTGCGACAATCGCATCATTCGCGTCATGCGGTGATGAACCATGGCCGCCCTTACCGTGAATCGTTAATTTAAAGAACCCGCGCCCTGTTTGTACATTGCCTTCTCGATAATAAATTGTACCGCGCTCACCATTACTCATCACATGTACCCCTAATACATGATCTACACCATCTAAAACGCCATCTTTAATCATTCCGATTGCACCGCCTGGAGGCATTTCTTCAGCTGGTTGATGTATCACAACTACTTTTCCTGAGAATTGATCTTTCATCTCGATTAATGTCTCAGCCAATATCAGCATATAAGCTGTATGTGCATCGTGACCGCAAGCATGCATAACACCAGGATTTTCTGACGCGAACGGCAAACCTGTTGCTTCTTCTATCGGCAATGCATCAAAATCGGCACGAATCGCAATCGTTTTACCCGGTTTCCCGCTGTCGATAGTGACCTTCAAACCATTTTCTCCGACATTAGTTTCTACTTCACAATCCTTATCTTTATAGAATTCTGCAATATACTTCGGTGTTTCAACTTCTTTGAAAGATAGTTCCGGATGTGCATGCAGATAACGTCTGATTTCAACCATACGGTCCTCTTTCTCTTTTAATCGCTGAATTAATTCTGAACTCATACTATCTCCCCTTTTCAATAATCTTGCAATTTAGATTATTCTAAAATTTATATACTTACTGTAACATACTTAGAATGATGAACGGGCAAAAAAAGCAGAAACCACTTTGTGTGATTTCTGCTTAACATTTACTTATCGTGCAATGCTTCTTTTAATTCATCGCTTGAATGATTCCACATTTCAATATCATGATTTTTAAGGAAGTCTCTGATAATCGCGATGTATTCATCTCCGATATGATCGATGACTACTTTATGTTTCATAGATTTATCCATCATATTCACATGTTCAGGCATGCTTTTGTAGCCTCTGCGGATTTTTTTATTTACCATGAGGTAACATGCGGTTAACCCTGCATAATATGCACCTTGTTCACCGCGTTCAGTCGTTACCCAGCATAACCAATATTCTTTCGCTTCAGGTCCTTCGACTGTTTCTTTATCTGTAATCCATTTTACACCTTTTTCAACATCTGCACGTGCGTGCATCGCACCGATATCAATAAATGCTTCTTTAGATTGCATGTCTATAAATACAGGTGCAACGTTATCTAAACTGATTGCCCCGATATTTGTTCCTTTATGGCCGTCTAGCGGGTCATTTTTAATAATATTGAATTTAAACCCTTTATTCTCTGCCACAAGCCACACCTCCATTATATGCTCATGTTATTCTATTTTACTGTATCATCTGTATCTTTTCGAATACAATGCACATCGTTTAATTCAGTTCATTTAAGATACTCAAAATACGTTCGCGTACTGCATCATCTTTGATATTATGAACCAGTTCTTTAGGATAATATAATTTATAATCTTGGCGATTAATTCCTGTGATACTTTGAATCACCATAGACTGACTGCTGATTTCTCGGATTTTGCCGTTATGCTGAAGGAGATGAATCGGTTGGCGGTTAGACCCCGGACGGTCATAATCATAAGGCAGATCAGAGAACGATTCGCTCACGAAATAGTAATCCGGATTAATACCGCCGGCTTCAAACAACTCTCTCAGCTCATTCATTGTAATAATCGAACCGTCAAACGGCAGATATTTGAATAAATCCCGATTAATAAAACGGCGTGCTAAATCACTTAAGATATCGTCTTCTTCTTTAATCCATTCTTTCAAGTAATATAAGACTACCGCTTCATCCAGCTCTACATATTGTTCGATTGTCATCGTTCCTTCAAAGAACGGAATGAAATCTTTAGGAAACAAATTAAACTCATAACCTTCTTGATAGAGCGCTTTTGCACGTTTCAAACAGTTATTCAGCAAGACTTCTCCGCCTCGGCTGACCGGGTGGAAATAAATCTGCCAATACATTTGATAGCGGCTCATAATAAAGTTTTCTACCGCATGCATACCGCTGTCTTTAATCAAGACTTCCTCTTTAGTTGGACGCATTAATCTTAAGATACGTTCCATATCGAATTTGCCGTATTGCACACCTGTAAAATAAGCATCCCTTTGCAGGTAATCCATTCTATCTGCATCGATTTGAGATGAAATCATAGAAATGACCAGCTTATTAGGATGTGTTTTATTAATCACGTCTGCAACTTGTTTCGGAAAGTCTTTTGAAACTCTGCTCAGCACGGCATTCACTTCAGTATTTCCGGTAATAATGGCTTGTGTAAATGCTTCGTGATCTGTATTGAAAATCTTTTCGAAACTGTGAGAGAAAGGACCATGACCTAAATCATGCAGCAAAGCAGCACATAATGCGAGCAAACGGTCATCATCATGCCATGCTTCGCGTCCGCGAAACGACTCGTCAATAATTCTGCGGACAATCTCATACACACCCAGCGAATGGCCAAAACGGCTGTGTTCTGCAGTGTGGAAAGACAAATACAGCGTACCTAGCTGTTTGATACGGCGCAAACGCTGGAATTCTTTTGTTTTTACTAAATCCCAAATGACTTGATCTTTAACATGAATATAGCGGTGAATCGGATCTTTGAATACTTTCTCTTCAAATAATTTTTTAGTGCCGTAATCTGTCTCCGCCATGAGGATCCCTCCATCTCATTCTATTCAATATATTTAAAATACCTTTTTCATTAGCGCAAGGTCCATGACTTCCCCGTATACTTCTCGGTTATAAGCGCGTACCATTTCAAAGCCTTGTTGGCGGTAGTATTCGACACCTTCTTCGTTTTGGTTATCTACTTCTAAATAAACCGCATCATATTGTCCTTTGAAATGGTCCAATCCTTTATTTAATAAGGCAGTACCATAGCCTTTACGTTGTGCTTTAGGATGAATATAGTGCGCAGATAAGAAAAGTTCGCTGCCGTTAATAAAATTAGCGAACCCTACAATTTCATTATCTTCTTCTGCCACTAGGAATAATTGTTCTTTTAATCTTTTGAGCAAATGCTGCTCATTGTATGAAGCTGTCAATAACTCATTGACAGTCGTCGCAGCATAGATATTCAAATACGTGTTATACCATGCTTTTGTTGCCACATCTCTGATGCCGACAACATCCGCTGGTGTTGCTTCTCTCACTTTATGCATCGTTAATCACGTCTCCTTACATAGTTCAACTTTCAAAATGAATAAATTAATTATATCATACGAGATATAAAATTGTGTTTAAACAAACACGCGTATGACGACTTATTTATTGTTCTACCCCGCTTGCAGGGTGTTACTAAACACAGCGCAATATACATGATAAATATATAGCCTGAATCAGTTGTTGTGTTTATAAATATAAAAAGCATTCAGATATAACCCTAAGCGCTTCAAATCTAATACAACACATTATCTATAACTTACGTGTGCTTGCTTTTTCTTTTAATTGCTCATGCCACTGCTTGGCGTGATGCATCGCGTATGTATCTTTTAAAATATCACCCGGTACATTCGCTGTACCAATCAGATAATCTTCTAAGCGGGCACCTAAAAATTCCAAGCTGTATTCTATTTGATGCATACATGGACGTGCTTTGATTTTAGGACAATCACCGCCTACTAAAATTAAACGAAATTCGATTTGTGCCATCTTTTCTTTAAAATCACGATAATTTTTATCGCGCAATGTTTCTGACCAGTGGTCGATGAATGCTTTCATTGAGGCTGAAACACTATACCAATATACCGGCGACACCAATATCACACTATCGCTTTCTAACACACGATCAATAATATCAGGATAATCATCTAGGTAGCCGTCAATTTGTCCCCCATTATGTCTGACATCCCTGACAGGTGCGAAGCGGTATTGCGTTAAATCAATCCATTGATAATCTAAACCCTCTACAACCAATTTTGCGAGTGAAGCAGAATTGCCTTCTGGTCTGCTTCCTCCGAATATAACAGTTATCATGTGCAGGTTCCTTTCTGGAATATAAGTGAACTTTTTATGAACATTGTTATCTCTTGTTTAATAAGCCTAATTATAGGTTACATTATGTAAATATACCAACTTAATGAATCTAACGTAAATTTTTTGTAAAAAATGCGAATACCTTCAAGATAGACTGGGTATATGAACTGAGTAAGAAGGATAAAAGGTACCCTATTCAATCAAGCAAAAGGGACTTAATAACTCAATAAAAGGTGATTAAAATATGGATGATACGAGCTTTAGTAACATTTATATTGACTCGCAGCCTGTAACGTTAGATTGGGACACTTTAGTAACTGATGAATCTGAAATGGCAGTTGATGGCATCCCGCCATCTCTTATAGATAAATGGGTGAAAAGAAAAGAACTTATCCCATCGTATACAAAGGACAATTTGCGTCATTTCTATACTAAAGATGTTTTAAATGCTTGCAGGTCATATGTAAAAGTTTATTGAGAATCCACTACCACGAGACAACAACGGCATTATCCGCAGTCAATATTCGATGAATCTCGCGATAGTTCAAACGATAAAAAGACAGACCCTCTGTTTTGCCTATATGCAAACAGTTAAGGGTCTGTCTTTTTGTAATTGAAATTCTATTTATTTAGCTTGTTTACGTTTCGCTAATTTTTCTTTAAGTTTTCGGTCTTGTTCTTCTTTTCTGCGTTTACGTTCTTCATTACGTTGACGCAAGCGCTCTTCTTCTTCTGGATCACGCGGTTTTTGAAGCTGCTTTTCAACTTTCTCCATTAACTCATCTTCTGTTAATGCTGCTAAAGGGCGGTTGTTGACGAACGCAAATGTCTTTCTGCGACCTGGACCACAGTATGATTGGCAGCCTATTTCTATTTCAGCTTCTGGATCTAATTTCTTTAATTTTCTTTCTAGGGATTTGCAATTAACGGCTTGGCAATCATCACAAATCAAAAATTTGTTTTGCACTGCTATGTCCACCTCACTTTATCTCTATAATCATCTATTTTCTCTAACGACTTCTATTATTTAACCTTATCTATTCTACGCTTTTTCCGTAAAATTTCAAGTCCCAATTCTTTGAACCGTATGATACTCAGTCTTTAACACCTCAGCAGTACACTGAAATCTGCTATAAAAAAACTGCCGCACTGCAATGGTTCACAGTGAGACAGCACACTATATTATTGACCTTGATAAACGTGGAATGGCAGCGGTTTGATGTTTGCTGCTTTCCAGCTGTTATAAATCATTTTGCGGTGTTTTTGGTTGCCGATAATCGCTATACCGCAGTCTCCTCCGCCTGCACCTGATGTTTTAGCAGCAGCATTATAAGTCTCTGCGATATCGCATAATTGTCTAAGCTGAGGTGTTTCAATGTCGACAATTGCTTCTGCATCCATCATTTGGATGATAGAACGGTTGCGTCGAATCATAGCTTGTACACCTTTTAAATTGTTCGTTTTAAAAGCATAAATCAAACGTTCAACACAAGATTGAGATTGTTCTAAGAAACGGGTGTAAAACTCTGGATCTGATTTTAATCGTTTCACTTCACTGACTAAGTAAGGAGATGACGCTGGAGAACCTGTCCAGCCGATAAGCACTTCCATATTCTCAGGGGCTTGCAAGGGTTCAGTATATAATCCCGGCCAGTTTTTCTTTACCACTTCAGCAACAGAAGACGTTTCAATCTGCTGCATGACCCAATCATGGTCGAAAGTACTGTAAGCTAACCAGCCTGTAAAGACACTGACTGCAATGTCGCCGCATGAGCTTAAACTTTGCAGTTTCATATTCGCAATCACCGCAAGCTTATAAATATTTAAATTCGCTAAATCCAGCTCATAAAATTCATTCAGTGCTTTAACGACAGAAACTAAAACAGCAGCACTCGAACCTAAACCGTATTTATGGCCAGAGGCATCATCTAAATTGCTGTCGATCACTAAATCAAAGTGTTTCAGCGCTTTACCGCAGCTTTTAGCATATTGCTCAAAGACTTCAACTGCAGTAATCACATATTCTAATTGTTTAGCCGCATTCGCGTCTGAGACTGCAATCTTATCGCCTTCTCTTTGGAATGTAATCGGCTCATGATGCAGCGTTTTAGAATGAATTGAACCGCCGTTATTTGCGGCTGCTGTATCAATCGTAGCCGTCACAAAACGGTCCACTGCTATCAATACAGACTTATAACCTGGTTCCGTTACTGCATATTCACCTGCGATATAGAGTTTGCCTGGCGCTTTGACTGTAATCATGATTCATCTTCCTCATTTATAATTTCAATCCCGGTACCGATATCACTTGCGATAATTTGGTCTTGATCAAAGTAAGTTGTTAATTTATCAATGACTGCTTGCTGATGCTGTTTTTGTACTAATACTTTTACATTAGGGCCTGCATCCATTGTGAAGTATGCTGGCAATCCTGCTTCGCGGCATTCATGTACTAAAGCCATGGCTTCATAACTTTCCGGCACCAAATATGTAAATGGCGGTTGTGCCCCTAAGTTTGTCGCATGCATACGCAGTCCATTCTCTTCAAATACTTCGCCTAAACGTTTGAAATCTTTAGCTGCAATCGCTGCTTTTGCTTCTTTGATATCCGCATCAATATGGTCTAACCAATATTGGTAAAAGCGAGAAGTATTGCGCGTTAAGGACATCCCAGCACGGCTTTTTACTTTTTTAGATTGTTGATTAATCACTACGAATATCATTGCTAAATCATCTTCCCAATGATCTGCATCGATGGCATGTGCATAAGACGTTTCATCATCATGGCCTTTTTCCCATTCCGCAAATCCTCCGTAAATACTGCGGCTTGCAGAACCTGAACCGCGTCTAGCGAGGCGGGATAAATCTTTATCAGACAACTGCATGTCCAATGCTTCATTGCATGCAGCCGCAAGTGCCGCAAACGCACTGGCAGAAGAAGCTAATCCAGCTGCCGTCGGCACAAAATTAGTGCTATCGATATGTGCTTTCATGTCAGTACCTGCGCGTGCTCTGACAATGTCTAAGTATGCTGAAATTTTTTGCGTTTCTTTGTCATCCGCTTCTTCCCCGTTTAAGAAGAAACGGTCCTTTTCAAATTGCGCATCAAATGTTGCACGTGTTTCCGTATAAAATTTATCCAAAGTCAGCGACAAACTATTATTCATTGGAATAATCAGTGCATCGTCTGCTTTCCCCCAATATTTAATCAACGCAATATTCGTATGCGCTCTCGCTTTGCCCGTCTTAGCCAATTGAATTAACCTCCTAAATTCTCTATCCACGTATGCTTAGCACCTGCTTCTTTTACCGCTTGTGCTACCTTTTTCGCTGTCGCATAATCTTTCACTAACGTAATGACACTGCCGCCGCGGCCGCTGCCTGTCAGCTTGCCTGCCACAGCACCTGCTTGTTTTGCCACTTGCAGCAACCGATCAATTTTCGGATGACTGACTGTCAATGTCGCTAAATAAGTTTGGCATTCATTGAAAATGTCAGCTAACGCTTCAAAATTATGCGTGTTGATGGCTTGATTCGCTGCATGTACCAGTCGGCCGATACGTTCGATAAACTGCATATTCTCATGATTGTGCTGCACAAGTTCATGCACATCGCTCACTGCCTCTTTGGTATTCCCTCTGATGCCGGTATCTAAAACGACCATATATCCCGCAACATTCAAAGTTTTCAAAGGTGTAAAGACACCTTCTTGGAACCAGGTCGGTTTATTCGACACAATCGTTTGTGCATCAATACCGCTAGGTTTCCCATGCGCAATCATTTCTGCCCAGTTGACATGTTCAATCAATGCTTCATCAGATAAAGGTTTGCCCATATAATCAAAAGCAGCTCTAGTGAAGGCTACGGCTACAGCAGCACTAGAACCTAAACCTCTTGAAGGCGGTAATTGTGCATCGATTTTAATCATCACAGGTGAATCAATATGATTTTCTTCTTCGAATCTGCTGATTAATGCATGTAAATGCTCCGGTGCATCCGCAACTTCGCCTTCATAGACATCACTGATCATCGTAGACACTGCCAATTCCGGCATTTCTTCAATTTCAACTGTTACTTTCCCAGAGGAAAACGGAATTGCAATCGCAGGCTGGCCGAACGTCACCGCATGTTCACCTACTAATATGATTTTCCCATTAGATTCCCCGTAGCCTTTTTGTGTCATATCTGCATCACCTTTAATACTTTCCTAGTTTCTCAAAGTATATTGAATTCCTGTTGTATACATGCAAAGACCTCCAGCCATTTTCTTTGTTGCCCTTATGAAAATGACAGGAAGCTTATGCATGGGACTTAATATACTCATTTATTTTTCAACCTATATATTTTTGTCATTTATAAAATATGTTGCACTTTACTGTTCACTTTTCTTCAAACACCGTTTTATTATACCCTATTTATCTCTTTGTTTTATCATACCTAAGTTGTAAAATTAATACCTGATAATAAACTACTTCCTCATTCTACCGAAAATTTCACTTTATTTAAACGATTTGTTCATATCTTCGTCATAAAAATCCGCATAAACCAAAGGACGCAACTTGCAAACAGGCAATAGAAAAGGGATGCAGACAGCTTATGCAGCTATTTACATCCCTTTGTGCTTAATCGTTCATTTTTGCATTAATTTTTGCATTGCGTTCTATCATACGCTCAAAATATTTTTCAAATCTTTCCCATTCTTCATCACTGATCGGTTCCATATTTAATGTTGCGCCTAAATCTTTAATCGCATAAAGCAATTTAAACATCACATCTTGAACCGTCATGGAATGTCCAAACAAAGTTTCAAGCGAAGCCATACAAGATGGCTCAATATCAGGGTACTTAAACTTTGTTTCTTCGCCTTGCAGCGCTCTATCGTAGAAAGCTTTCATCATTTCAGCACGTTCTTCGCCTGAACCTTCTACACAAAGATAAACCTGTACCGCAATACCGCCTCTCACTCTGCGTTGAGAAATACCAGCAAACTTTTTGTCATTGATACTCAAGTCGAATTTTCCCGGGCAATAAGAGCGTTCAATTTCTTTCGTTTCGATAGTAACATGCTCATCTTCGAACATTTTATCGACTACCAAATACATTAGGTTAAATGCTTCGTCTATTGAAACTTCGGTCTTGCCCTTAAAGATAAGGGAGAAATTCAAAATACCTTGATCGAGCACCACACCTAAGCCGCCTGAATTGCGGACAATTACATTATAACCGCGTTCATCGACCAAATAGCGTATGCCGTCATTTAAATGCGGCAAGCGTGCATCATGTGTTCCTAGTATTACGGTATGCTGATGAATCCAAGTGCGGACGACACTGCATGATAAATCCTTGCCCGCACTTTCTGAAAATGTATCATCAAATGCAAAAGACTGCATCGGCGCAAAGCCTGTAGAATGGTCAATATAACGCCATTCTTGATCTTTAAAATAGCGCTCTGCCAAATCCATTATTGTAATGTTTGTGCTGCAGTGATGATTGATAAGTTGAAGACATCTTCAGTTGAGCAGCCGCGGCTTAAGTCGTTTACTGGAGAATTCAAGCCTTGCAATACAGGTCCGATTGCTTCATAACCGCCTAAACGCTGTGCAATTTTATAGCCGATGTTGCCTGCTTCTAAGCTAGGGAAAACAAAGACATTAGCGTCACCGTTGATTTTAGCGTCTGGTGCTTTTTTCGCTGCAACTTCTGGTACGATTGCTGCGTCGAATTGGAATTCTCCGTCAATAACAACATCGTTTAAACCTTCTGATTCAGCTTTTTCTTGTGCTGCTTTTGTTGCTTGTGCTACTTTTTCAACGTCGTCTGATTTTGCAGAACCTTTTGTTGAGAAGCTTAATAATGCAACTTTAGGGTCCATACCGAAGCTTTTCGCTGTTTTTGCACTTTCTACAGCAATTTCAGCTAAGTCTGTTGCTTCTAGTGTCGGGTTGATTGCACAGTCGCCGAATACATATTGTGCATCATCTTTAATCATGAAGAACACACCTGAAGTTTTCGCAACGCCTGGTTTTGTTTTGATAATTTGCAATGCAGGACGTACAGTATCGCCTGTAGAGTGTGCAGCACCGCTGACAAGCCCTTCTGCTTTACCTGTATAAACAAGCATTGTACCGAAGTAGTTTACATTGTTCAGCATATCTTCTGCTTGTTCTTTTGTCGCTTTGCCTTTACGACGTTCTACAAATGCTTCCACCAATTCAGGTTTCAATTCACTTGTTTCTGGTGTAATAATTTCGATGCCTGAAATATCTAAACCTTTGTCTTCTGCGAGTGATTTGATTTTGTCTTCATCACCTAAAACAACAGGTTCCACAAAATCTGAAGCTTGTAATTTTGTTGCTGCAGTTAATACGCGTTCATCTTCACCCTCAGGTAATACGATTCTTACATTCTTTCCTGAAAGTTTGTCTTTCAATACATCTAATAAACTAGGCATAATATCCTCCTTGGAAATCACGGTTTTATAAATTTTTTCATCCATTATTATACGCTATTTTACAAGTAATTACCACGCTCTTACTTTCAATCAATTTGTATGCTTTGCATCAACCTTTATGATAAACTTTGATGTGAATCAATAGATATTTCAAAGGAGCGATAATAATGAGTCAAGCAGCAGAAACATTAGATGGTTGGTACAGCCTCCATTTATTTTATGCAATCGACTGGCCGACATTACGTCTTGTACCTAGTGAAGACCGTCAAGAAATTGTCAAAGAATTCCAAGACTTCTTAGACAAATTAGGTTCAGTACGTAAAGATCAAAACGGTGATCACGCACTGTATAATATTACAGGCCAAAAAGCAGATGTTTTACTTTGGGTATTATGTCCAGAAATGCAAGAGCTTAATGCTATTGAACTTGCATTAAACAAATTACGTATCGCAGATTACTTTATCCCAACGTACTCATACGTATCTGTTATCGAATTAAGCAACTATCTTGCAGGCAAATCAGACGAAGATCCATATGAGAACCCGCATGTTAAAGCACGTCTTTATCCTGAATTGCCGCATTCAGATTATATCTGCTTCTATCCAATGAACAAACGCCGCAATGAAACATATAACTGGTATATGCTTTCAATGGATGAACGTAAAAAATTAATGTATGACCACGGTATGATTGGTCGTAAATATGCCGGTAAAATCAAACAATTCATCACTGGCTCAGTTGGATTTGACGATTACGAATGGGGCGTTACATTATTTGCAGATGACGTACTTCAATTCAAGAAAATCGTTTATGAAATGCGCTTTGATGAAACAACTGCGCGTTATGGCGAATTCGGCAGTTTCTTTGTCGGCCATAAATTACCTGAAGACAGTTTAGAAAAATTCTTCAGTATTTAAGATAAGAGATAAATTAGATAAAGCAAGGGACACAAGTCATGGAGATTTCATGATTTTTGTGTCCCTTTTCTTATGCATATTTATTTTATTTGCTATCTTTCTATCATTTACCACAACATCAAAAGTTCGTGTCTCCAGGGCACAAAACAGGATGTAATCAAATGGTGTAAAGACAAAAGAGAACTTCCCAACAAACTCATGTTGTTGAAAGCTCTCTTTTGATGGATTTATATAAAGGTGTGATTCATTAATTAAAGCAGAATGCTAGCCAGCACCGAGAAATAAATGACACCTATGTACCACACGTATGCTGGCTATCTGAGCCTGCATGCTAGCGGGCACGTTCTTCGGCATCTATCACTCCCAATGTTGGCAGCTTCTGCCGTATAGTATAAGCATACAACTGCACGGCTTGAATGCAGTGTTGCTCATCCCTCCTGTAGTGTCCTTGGAGAACTTTGCCACTACTTGTTTAGCAGGTTAACTGTGAAGCGGTTACCGTCGCTACCCAGTTAACACGCTTCAACAGTCAACCACTATAACTTTAACCGTTTTGAAATATTTGAAACATTGGATAGAATATTGGATTATTTGATTGTCTTCTTTTAATTATAAAAATGCAATTATGAAATTATTGATAGGATAAAAAACACATTGACTATGTAAAGGTCACTATCGATAACGGGTTGGTATATGAATACCTCATTTTTCAAAATTTACACAATCGAAACGAATTCTTCGGTTGTTTCTCTCCTTGTTTTCCTACATAATTGATGTATTGATTTGAATATTCACAAAAATATAAGGACAGCTTAACGACAGAAGAAAATGAGTGATGATATGGAATTAGATAACAGAGTAAGTTATATAGAAGATACGCCTAAAGAACGCCTAGCGAAAGATACGATTATGCTTGCAGGTCGTATATTATTAGAGTCTGGTGCCGAAGGTACTCGTGTCGAAGGTACGATGACACGTATTGCGGAAACATTAGGCTTTAACCAAAGCAACAGCTTTGTGACTAATACAGTGATTAACTTCTTGCTTGATAATCAAACCACGCCAAGAATGTATAGAATCGAATCACGTGATACTAATTTAATTAAAATTTCCCAAACCAATTCTGTTTCTCGTAAATTAGCATCTGGTGATATTAGTTTAGAAGAAGCTTACACACGTTTGAAACAGGTCTATAGAACTAAACAAACACATGATTTAATTTATAAAGGAATAGCTGCCGCTATCATTTCTATCAGCTTTTTATACTTGCAGACGGGTAATTTCGTAGATATTGTTGCGACCGTTTTTGCTGGCTCCCTTGGTTATCTGGTTGTAGAAATGCTCTACCGCGCTAATTTAAAAACTTTATTTATACCAGAATTTCTAGGTTCTGTTGTAATCGGAGGGATTGCAATACTCGGAAATAATATGGTCCCCGACGGTTCGCTCTCTGCGATTATTATCGCCGCAGTCATGCCGATTGTCCCAGGAGTGTTAATTACCAATGCAATCCAAGACTTATTCGGGGGACACATGATGATGTTCACGACTAAATCATTAGAAGCACTCGTTACTTCGTTCGGCATAGGTGCAGGCGTAGGTACGATGCTGCTGATATTTTAAAAGAGGAGGCTGACACAACATGTTATATTGGATTTCTCACTTTTTCTTTAGTTATATTGCCTCCCTCTTCTTTTGTGTCATTTTCGATGCGCCGAAGCGCATGTATGTATGGGCAGGATTAGTAGGATCATGCGGTTGGATGGTGTATATCTTTTTATATTCCGGTCTGCATATTCATACAATCTATGCTTCTTTCTTCGGCAGTTTAGCACTTGGTTTGCTGAGCCATATCATGGCTCGTCTGAAAAAAGAACCCGTCATTATCTTTATGGTACCTGGTATTATCCCTTTGGTACCCGGAGGGCTCGCATTCGACACCACAAAAAGCCTGGTGATACTTCAATTTAACAAAGCAGTACCTACCATGCTTGAGGTTACTTTAATTGCCGGTGCAATTGCGGCAGGTCTTCTTTTTGCCGATCAGCTTTCACGTCTTTTGATTACTTGGAAGAGTGCAGTAAAACAAAAAGTAAAATGAATTTCAGAATACGAAACGTCTCCTTTCTATCGAAAGCGAGGCGTTCTTTAGTACTTATCCATATATTTCTCTATCAGTCTTGCTTTTTATTTTCCGAATATCTAAAATATAATTAAAGCGTTTACATAAGATTCAGGAAGAAGGAAGACATCATGAAAAAGCTTAAATTGACCCTTAAAGGATCACTTGCTGAACAAAAGTTTCTCGAACAGAAAAAACAAGAAGGTTATTATTTAACACGTGTTATCAACGGCGTTTATACTTTCAAACATAATCCTGCAGTTAAGAATATGAAACTACAGGTCAACTTTATTAAAACAAAGGATATAGAAACACAACCTGCGCTCGATAACAACAGTCCTTATTTCGCAATGACAACCAAACAACTCAACTACTCAAAACATACATTGGTGTACAGCTATTTAAAAGACACTGAAAACCCTATCTATAGCAACACAGATACTAAAGCAGAAGAATATCAATACCTTAAACACTTTCAAAATACCATCTTAACTCTTGCTATTTTAGCGTTATTTATCTGTATTGCTTTATGGGCTTATTTCACTTCAATCGGCTATACAAATGTAATGGCACCATTACCTATGAAAATCATGAGCGGTGTATTTATTGCGATAGTACTATTTTATTTGATGATTAAACACCGAATCAGAACAAGCTGTCCAACTTACGTCGATCAGTTCTATCTCAGTTATTCCGTTTCCATTCGAACAACTGATGGACCGCCTGACTTAAATAAACTCAAACATTTAGGGGCATGGCGTTACGTGCTGGAAAAGAACGGTAAGTATTACTACAACTTACACAGCAAACAACCAAAAGACTCCATCATCCACTCTATTTGTACAAGATTGGACATGAAACCAGAACAAATCTTTGTATATTCAGCATTGGATTTATTTCCTATTCGCGGACACTTTTAATACGTTTATATGCATAAAGCAATATAATTAAACCGCACTTCCCTCTTCATCGGAAAGTGCGGTATTTATGTTTACTTATTTGACTTGCTGAAACGTTTCTTCACAAATAATAGAACTAAAATAATAAATAAAATAACTAAGACGATAAGTACTATACTTGAGAATGAATCGAATGCAGCTGAAATTTTCGGCCAAGCTGATCCTGCTTGCTGACCTAATATTACAAGAACGGTGTTCCAAATTAATGTACCAAGTGTAGTAAAGATTAAGAATGGTATGAGTCGCATGCCTGTTGTTCCGGCTGGAATTGAAATCAGGCTGCGAATCACTGGAATAAATCTTGCGAAGAAAACGACTTTATTGCCGTGTGTATCAAACCAGTCATCTGCTTTTTCTAAGTCGCTTGCTTTAAAACGCAATATTTTTCCTACTTTACCGTTTACCAGTTTCTGCAATCTTTCTACAGAGAGCAGTCGTCCTACATAATAAAGTACAATAGCGCCTGCTACTGAACCGAGTGTAGACGCAATAATTACACCAACAACGTTCATATCTGAATGCAACGTTAAAAATCCGCTGAAAGTTAAAATCAATTCAGAAGGGATTGGAGGGAAGATATTCTCTAGAGCGATTAATAAGAATACTCCCAGGTAACCAAACTGATCGATAAAATTTTCGACCATCTGTTCCATAAGGTTCCTCCTATTTATTATTTAGAAAAACAACAGATTTCTCTCAATCTGCTTTTTTCTTACTCGCTATAACTTATAAAAATTCCAAGCATTTTGCAAGTAAAATAGGGTTGCTTAACAAACTCTATAAACGATTAAAGGTGAGGCACCTTTTATGATGGCCTCACCTTATTTAAAAGTATCTATTGATTTTTATAATTTGAATCTCTTGTATTTAAAGGTCTATCTGTTTCTGGTGTGTCGTTATCTCCCGGTTCTTCAATAATCTCATCTACTCTTTCTTGACTTGTATCAAGAATCAAGCGGCTGAGTTCATCTTTATCGATACGTTTAAGCTTAGGATAACGTACGATGAAGAAAATCAAACCTAACACTAGCCATGCGATTAAAGCAATATAAGATGGCAATGATAAAGCAGCTGGTGATCCTGGGATTAATAATAATCCTAAGAAAATAAACGCAAATACCGAACCAACAATCGCAAATGTTTTATAAACCGGAGCGTAAGTATTGCTTGCTTTGTTATAGCTGAATAATTTCGCAGCTGATAAACATGTGACTAAGTATGCGACTGATACACCCGTTGAAGACATGTCTACAATCCAAGTTAATGCAGTACGTCCTAACCACGGCGCAATCAGTGTTAAAGCACCTAAGAATAAAATAGCGACATACGGTGTTTTGTATCTTGAATGCAGTTTACTGAATACTCCCGGCATAATTCCTGAACGGCCCATTGAGAATAATAAACGGCTTGAGCTCATCAAGAAACCGTTAAGTCCTGTAAAGATACCCATGATGATTGCGATAGCAAGTATGAATAAGCCAATATAGCCGAAAGCTTGTTGTGTTACAGCACCTGTTAACCACAAGTTGCCGTTTAAGCTTTCACTGCTTTTGCTCAACCATGCTGTATAAAGAATCATCAAGACATACGTCCCTGCTGCCGCAAGCAAACTATAAACAATCAGTTTGAATGTTTTATTCGGCGCAAAGTCGAATTCTTCTGCGGTTTGCGGAATATTATCAAACCCGACATATGCCCATGGCGCTACAGCCACTATCAAGATAATTGAAGTAAACCAGCCTTTGGACTCATTTGTTAAAGGTTGTAAATTACTGAATGAAAATTCGCTTCCGAAAAATGATCCGAAGAACATCAGTAATACAACTATTACCATCGCAACACAGAAATAATACTGCAAGCTCCCTGACACGTGTGCACCACGTATCGTAATAAACGTAAAGAGTAATAATAAAACAGTTGCGATAATAATTTCAGTGATGTAAACATCCCATCCGGCGATGGTGTAAAGTTTACCATGCTCGAGTACGCTCGGCATCATAAACTTCAAGAGTAAACTAAAGGCGGTCGCATTCAATGCGACAACACAAATATAACCAAAAGTTAAAAACCATGATGAGAAGAAACTCACATACCTCCCAAAGCTTAAATAACTGAAGGCGAATGCGCCTCCGGATACTGGGAAGTGTTTCACAAGTGCCCCGTAACTTACACCAATAATAATCATTAATAATGCACCAATTGTAATACCGATTGCTGCTGAAATCGGACCTGATTGTTTAATCCAGTCTCCAGGCAATATAAAAGAACCCCAACCTATACATGAACCATAGGCAATTGCCCAGACGAACTTTTCTGACAGGTTCTGTTGTAAATCTCCTCGGTCTACTTTTTTATGGTGTTTTCTATCTCTTTCTCCCATAATAAAAAATTCACCTCATTCGATACATTATACCCTGTGAGATGAATTTTTGAACCGTTTATTGGTTTATTTTTTTAATTTAAGTGATTGTACGAGTAAAGTTACCCAAGAAGCGATAAATAACACGCCTCCGATTGGTGTAATTGCGCCTAAAGGTTTGATTTGTGTTAATGATAATACGTATAATGAGCCGCTGAAGATGACAATACCGCCAAACATCATCCATCCTGCAGCTTTTAAGTTTAATTTAGTTGTACCGCTTAAAATCCCGATACCGACTAACCCTAAGCTGTGATACATTTCATATGTTGTTGCTTTATTCCACACATCTAAATAATGCGGTGATAATTTATCAGCTAACGCATGTGCACCGAATGCTCCTGTCGCAACTGATAATGCAGCACACCCTGCACCGAGTGCTACAAATGTTTTCATTGATTTAAGATTCATTGCTTAATCGCTCCTTTATAGTTAAAAGTCAAATATAGAATCGCCATTGCCGAGTTGGTCATCAGTTACCATTTTATTAGAAGCACCTGGCGGTGTCGATGAATTCGGTGTTTCTGAATAAGAAGCAACCTTGCCGCCCATCGCTTTGATTTCTTCAACAGACACACCGGATGTTGAAGGAGATTGTTTTTGCACTGAAGTATGCGCAGCAGGCTGCTGATACGGTGCTGATTGTTTCGCATACACTTTGCTTGTCTCAGACGGTTCTGCATCTGTGTAAAGCGAAGTCAGTGTATGAATCGCATACATATGCTTATTAAATTCCGCTTCGCTGTGCGCTTCATCTGCCTGCACTAATTCACGTTCAATCAATGCGATTAATTTCTCTTTGTTCATCGCATTTCCCCCTCTCCGCACCAATTCACTGGTGTTTGATCATGTGCTTCTAAATAAGCATTCGCCCGTGAATACGGTTTAGAACCAAAGAAACCGCGGTACGCTGATAATGGACTCGGATGCACAGACTTGATCACATCATGTTTTGTTGTATCAATCAGCTTTTCCTTTTGTTGTGCGGGTTTGCCCCATAAAATAAACACCACATGGTCTCTATGGTCAGAAACAGCTTTGATAATCTCGTCTGTAAAGATTTCCCAGCCTATACCGCGATGAGAATGCGCCTCGCCTTGACGCACAGTTAAAACAGTATTTAACAACAGCACACCTTCACGTGCCCAGTCCTGTAAATGAGATACTGTACGCTGACAACCGATATCATCAGCCAATTCTTGGTACATATTGCGCAATGAAGGCGGAAATTTAGCCCCAGGCTGTATCGAGAACGCCAAACCATGCGCTTGTTTCGGACCATGATAAGGATCTTGTCCCAATATCACGACTTTCACCTTTTCAAATGGTGTTAAATCAAAGGCTTGATAGATATTTTCTCTGTCTGGATAGACAGTTTGTGTCGTATATTCTTTCTCTAAAAAATCATGCATCGCTTTGAAATCATGACGGCTTGTTATGTCATGAAATACTTCAGACCACTCCATGGTATCACCTCAAACATATGATAACACAGGATATATCAAAAAGTTCAATCCTCCCTTGGAATCGTGTTATGATTAAAGAAACGAAAACGTTAGGGAGTGTAGTATTATGGCATTGAAAAAAGTATTAACAATTGCCGGCTCAGATACAAGTGCCGGTGCGGGAATGCAAGCAGATTTAAAAACATTCCAAGAATTAGACACTTACGGAATGGTCGCTTTAGCAGCGATTGTGACTATGGACAAAGAAACATGGTCGCATGATGTAACACCTATTCCATTTGATGTCTTCAACAAACAATTAGAAACAGCAATTTCTATCGGTCCAGATGCTGTTAAAACAGGGATGTTAGGTACTGAGGAAGTCATTAAACGTGCAGGCGAAGCATTTGAAGAATCAGGTGCAGACTACTTCGTTGTTGACCCTGTGATGGTATGTAAAGGCGAAGACGAAGTCTTAAACCCTGGCAACACAGATGCAATGATTAAATATTTATTGCCAAAAGCAACAGTCACAACACCTAACCTCTTTGAAGCAGGTCAATTATCAGGTTTAGGTACACTTAAATCTATCGAAGATATGAAAAAAGCCGCTAAAATCATTCATGAACAAGGTGCACAAAACGTTGTAATCAAAGGCGGAAAAGCTTTAGATCAAGATAAATCATATGACTTATACTACGATGGCGATAAATACTATCAACTTACAACAGACATGTTCCAACAAAGTTATAACCATGGTGCAGGCTGTACCTTCGCAGCTGCGACAACAGCTAACTTGGCAAACGGCCAATCACCTAAAGATGCTGTTATCAACGCTAAAGCATTCGTAGCTTCAGCGATTAAAAACGGTTGGAAAATGAACGACTTTGTAGGTCCGGTTGACCACGGTGCCTATAACCGTATCGAAAAAATCGATGTAACCGTTGCTGAAGTATAAACAAACCTATAGTAATTCATGATGCAGACAAGCTCTTTCTTTGAGCTTGTCTCTTTTTATACATAAAAGGAAAAGCACCGCAATTCAAAAAAAATCAACGTTCACGCTCTCATCAATTAGTCCTAGAAAAAGTTGATACCGAAGCCCCATGTATCATTCCAAAAAATTTAATACAATAATCAATGTAGAGGAAGCAAAATGTAATGTGTGAATCCTAAATCAATCCTAAATGTAAATTCTATAAATAATCGTTACACCTTTCTACCCACCTAAAAGGCTGAGTGCTTCCTCTACACCGACATAGACAATGCAAAAATCGCATTTAACCTCCTAAATAAAAGGTAATCATATCCTAACAATAAAATTGCGATAGCATTAACAGTTAATCTAATCATTGAATTAAAAAAGCCGATAAGCAACACCCTTCCCCTGACACTGCTTATCGGCTCACCCTAAAAATAAGAGCACTGCTAAACAAGTGAGACCGTCCCTTCTCTCTTGTTGCCTGCCGTCCCAACAGGTTATATGCAGTGCTCTTTTTTTATTGAAAGACATAAAAAGCCGCCAGCATGATTCAGTAAAGTACCGAATCACGCAAGGCGGCTTTTTGTTGATTGTCTATTTATTATTTTCTGTGTTTTAATTTCGCAAATGCATCGTGTTGGTGAATAGATTCTTCATTGCGGCATTCAATATCGAAGCCTTCTAACCAATCTAATTCTACTAAGTCCGCTGCAATCAAACGAATTAAATCTTCCACAAAACGCGGGTTTTCATAAGCGCGTTCTGTGACACGTTTTTCGTCTGGACGTTTAAGGATAGGATATAATATTGAGCTTGCATTGGCTTCCATTGCATCTAAGATAACTTCTTTATAATCTGATGGTAATGTCGCCTCTGGATTAATATACGTTTTTACAGTGATTACACCGCGTTGATTGTGTGCAGAGTATTCACTGATTTCTTTTGAACAAGGACATAGTGTTGTGACTGTTGCTTGAACTGTTAATTCTTGGCGTGTCACTTTATCCCCTTCAACTGCCATGCCGTAAGTTACATCAGCGTTGCCGACAGCTTTTAAGTTTGTTACTGGGCTGTAACGGTTAAAGAACCATTTACCTGATACATCTACACCCGCAGAACTTTGCTTCATGTGTTTTTGAAGCGAGTCTAATACAGTGTGCAAGTTATCGAATGTTAATCTCACACCATTGTCATAGTGTCTTTCAACACTCTCTAAAATACGGCTCATATTAATGCCTTTTTCTTCTCTTGTTAAACTTGTTGAGAATGCGAATGTGCCTGCAGTTTGATATTCATCTATAATTACGGGATAGACTAAGTTTTTAATCCCGACTTCTTCAATTTCAAATAGGAAATCTTTGTGCGTGCTTTGCAAGTCTGTCATTTCTTCTTTTACTGTTGGTTTTGTACCTTTAATCGGATCAACAGAACCAAAGTGTTTCCAACGACCTTCACGTGTTGATAAATCAAATTCAGTCATCTGTGTGCGCCTCCACTCATGATTCAATATTATAAGTCCAATAAGCTTCTTGTTCTAAGAAACTTTTGGCTGTATCTGGAACTTGCGGTTCAGCAAGTTGCTGCAAGAAAGGTCCAGATTGTGATGCATGTGCTTTGAATGCATCTAATTTTACTTCTCTATAATCACTGATATCGTTCACAATATCAGGTTCCCCTAATTCATCAATTGCATCATTACTAAAAGCCACTAATTGTAAACGCGGGCGCTGTGCCTTCGGCATACGTCTCACTGTTCTTACAACCGCTTCCGCTGTCGCTTCATGATCAGGATGTACAGCATAACCTGGATAGAATGAAATGATTACTGATGGATGCAGTTCATCGATTAAGCTTTCTACCATCCCATCAATCTTATCATAAGGTTCAAATTCTACCGTCTTGTCACGGTACCCCATCTTTCTTAAATCTTTGATACCTATTACTCTCGCTGCTTCTTCCAACTCGCGCTCTCTGACATCCGGCAAAGATTCGCGTGTCGCAAACGGCGGATTCCCTAAGTTGCGCGCCATTTGACCTAAAGTCAGGCAAGCATAAGTGACAGGTACACCGTTGTCTATATATCTGGCTAATGTTCCTGCTGATGAGAACGTCTCATCGTCAGGATGCGGAAAGATAACTAATACTTGTTGTTCCTCTGACATGATACGTCCTCCTTATATTTGAAACGGTACAGTACTGATTTCCAGCGCTGCCGCTAACTGTCCTTCATAATTAAATCCAGCGAGCAAGAATTCATTATTCTCATTCACTTCATAATGCGTTAAACCTTGTACATAAACCCATCCGTTATCTTGCAGTTTCAAACCTACTCTGAACGGGTCTTTACCGCCGCCCTTAAGCTTTGCATGTTCAAAGACAACTTTAATGTTTCTTAAGAAGGTCCCAGCATTGAATACACGTTGATCAAAATGGTTCGCATACGCGCCATTGGTTGTCTCAACATGCAAGTATACCGGCTGGTCTACATAAGATGATAATAAAGATTGCACTTTCTCATATTCTATCGGCTCCAAGTCGCTCACTCCCTTACACAAAACAAATTCAATTGTTAACCCCATCTATACTGTGCCGTGTTTAATTTATCTATTATTCTGTATCACTTAATTGTACTAAATCAGCGTCAATAAATATAACCACTTGCTCATTCCATAAAAAACCATAGGAATTATCGGTTATTATTCAATATTTAGAAACAATATTTACATTATATAACTGTTCTAACACTTTCTAAAGAGGTTATTGAAACATTTCTATAAAATGAGGGGGATTTACTATCTGTTTGTATAACACCCCGTTATAATGGACATGTATGTCTTCATAACAGATAAATAATAAGGAGGTCATTCATAATGAAAATTATTAATTTAGGCAATAGAGACGATGCTTCATTTTATACAGCATGTGAATTATTCAATCAAATCAGCCGTCATCCTGACAGTAAGCTGGGTATGGCAACAGGCGGTACAATGGTTGATGTTTATTCCAACTTCGTCAACCTGCTGGAACGCAACCAATTAGATGTTTCAAATGTAGAAACATTCAACTTAGATGAGTATATTGGTTTATCAGCAGATCACCCTGAAAGTTACCATCATTATATGCTTGAAGTTTTATTCGATCGCTATCCGCATTTCAAAGAAGAAAATGTACATTTACCGATTGGGGATGCAAAAGATTTAGAAGCTGAAACATCACGCTACGAACAACTCATTAAAGAACAAGGTCCTGTAGATATTCAAATCTTGGGTATCGGGGAAAACGGACATATCGGTTTTAATGAACCAGGAACAGCAAAAGACAGTGTGACACGTGTCGTAGACTTAACAGAAAGTACAATTCAAGCTAACAGCCGCTACTTCGACAACGAAGAAGATGTGCCGAAACAAGCGATTTCAATGGGACTTTCTACAATCTTGTCTGCAAAACGTATCATCTTATTAGCATTCGGAGAGAAAAAGAAAGATGCAATTACCAAACTTGCGAGTGGTATTCAAGATCCAGATGTACCAGCAACTGTATTGTACGATCACCCGAATGTAGAAGTTTATGTAGATGATGCGGCAGCACCTGATAAGTAAACTTGCCTATTGTTTGTACATTATCAAACAGGGTATACAATTTAGGTAAAGCAAAAGTTACAACACTCACATTATGAAAGGATGAATCATTTTGGAACTACAATTAGCAATTGATTTATTAAATAAAGAAGACGCTGCAGAGTTAGCTAACAAAGTGAAAGATTATGTTGATATCGTAGAAATCGGTACACCTATCATTTATAACGAAGGTTTACCAGCTGTTCAATACATGGACGATAATATCGACGGTGTTAAAGTCCTTGCAGATATGAAGATCATGGATGCGGCAGACTACGAAGTCAGCCAAGCAGTGAAATTCGGCGCTGACGTTGTAACAATCTTAGGTGTTGCAGAAGATGCTTCTATCAAAGCAGCAATCGAAGAAGCACACAAAAATGACAAGCAATTATTAGTAGACATGATTGCTGTACAAGACATTGAAAAACGTGCAAAAGAATTAGACGAAATGGGTGCGGACTATATTGCAGTACACATCGGCTATGACTTGCAAGCACAAGGTAAATCACCATTAGATGATTTACACACTGTTAAATCAGTTATCAAAAATTCTAAAGTTGCAGTTGCTGGCGGTATCAAACCAGATACAATCAAAGACATCGTAGCTGAAGGACCGGACTTAGTCATTGTCGGCGGCGGCATCGCAAATGCTGACGATCCAGTCGAAGCTGCTAAAGCTTGCCGCGACGCAGTTGAAGGGTAATAAGTTATGGCAGAATTAAAATACCAACTTATTTTAGACGAGCTGAAAACAACATTAGCTAACGTAAAAGAAGAAGATGTTGAAAACTTTGAAAAAGCAATCAAAGACGCAAAAAACATCTTTGTCGCAGGCAAAGGCCGCTCTGGATTCGTTGCTAATGGCTTCACAATGCGTTTAAATCAACTTGAGCAACCTGCTTTCATCATCGGCGGTATTACAACACCTTCAATTCATGAAGGTGACTTATTTATCGTTATTTCAGGTTCAGGCAGCACAGAACACTTACGCTTATTAGCTGAAAAAGCCAAAGGCGAAGGTGCACGCGTTGCATTAGTAACAACAAAACCTGATTCAAAAATCGGTGAACTTGCAGATACAACAATCGAGTTGCCAGCCGGCACTAAATACGATGCTGAAGGTTCAGCACAACCATTAGGCAGTCTTTTCGAGCAATCTGCACAATTATTTTTAGATGCAGTTGTCTTAAACTTAATGGAAACATTCAACATTGATGAAACTGCTATGCAGCAAAATCATGCTAATTTAGAATAGTTGAATATAAATAACAACGCCCTGTATCGCGCGGTACTTCCGCTTGATACAGGGCGTTATTTATACAATAAACGATTGTACTTTTGTGTATAATCGTTAGTTTATTTTAAATGTTCATAAGGACGGCTTTCCGCAAATGACACTATTTGTTCTACAAATAAGCGTGAACGTAATTGGAACTCTTCGTCTTGTAAGAAGAATGTTCCGTCATCCAGCTTCCCATAATCAGAGTCATGTGTCGCAATTTGCGTAGGTACTGCGATACCTAATAATGTACGTACAATCAAACGCAAGTGGGATAATGGTTCCGCACTTACAATACCGCCGCTGTTGCCTACTAGACCGACCGGTTTCATTTTGAAATCATCCATAGTCAGATGATCTAAAGCATTTTTCAGTACACCTGAATAAGAACCATGATAGTTTGGTGTACCTAAAATAATAAAGTCCGCTTCTCTTGCCAATGTTTGTAAATCTTTTACATTCTCTTGATAGTCACTTGGCGGATTACTTGTTCCTGAAACGTCCAATGTATGAATCGGACGATCTGCTAAGTCGAAAATCTCAACCTCTACTTCTTTTTCATTAAACTGTCCCTTTAAGAATCGTGCCAGTGCTTTAGTGTGTGATTCCACACGTGCACTCCCGACAATAATGACACCCTTCATGAAATTCGTCACCTCAACTAGATTATTTTGATTGTTCTTCTAACATTTTATTGATTGCTTTACCGACACCGCTGTTTTGGTTTGTGTCTGTCACATATTTTGCGTATTCCTTCACTTCTGGAATCGCATTTTCCATTGCGACCGGATAACCTGCGCGTGAAAGCATAGATACATCATTCATGTTATCGCCGATAGCCATGACATTTTCCATTTTAATGCCTAATTGGCTGGCGATTTCTTCTAACGCAATCCCTTTTTGCGCATATGCATTCGTAATCTCGATATTGCCGCGTGCAGAAGATGAAATTGCCAAGTTAGGATGTTCTGCTAATTCTTTGCTGACACGGTCTACTTTTTCGACATCGCCGTCGAATGCTAAAAGTTTCATCACAATTTCACCTGGTGTTTCCGCAATTTGGTCATAATTGCTGACAACTTTAAGCGTCCCTTGGTCAATACGATGCTGAATATGTTTTTTAATCTTATCAACATCTGCTTTTTGACCGGCATGCTCAGCAATATCAATATAAATATCTAAATCCCTTTGCGGGTCTTCTGTATAAATACCAAAGTTCGTATACACTTGGTAATAAATATTTTCACGATTCAGTACGTGTGTAATCTGTTCAATCATTTCATGATTCAAACTTGAAGTATGCATAATATCAAATGATTCATCACGTACTTCTGCACCATTCAAACAAATATAAGGGACTTTTAATCCTGTAGGTTCCACAGGCGCATTGGCTTCATAGAAAGCACGTCCTGTCGCTATTACTACCGTAATCCCTTGTTCTTGCGCTGCTTTAATCGCTTTAATATTTTCCTCTGAAATTTCATGTGCTGCATTTAATAATGTTCCGTCCATATCTGTCGCAATTAATTTAATCATGAATTAACCTCGTTTCTATTGTCTTTACCGCAGTGTCGTAAACTTAATATATTACAACGTAGTCTAACCCCATTCTATCAAATTTCATCCGGATACTTCTATCGTCTGTTCGGCCTATTTCTCAGATAAACCCGATCAAGTATTAAAATCGCCTTAAAACCGCCTTAAACTCACATATTTTTTACACTCTTTACAAAAAACAAAGACAAACTTCCTCACAAGAGTTCGTCTGTCTTATTGGCTTATTTTAATTATATCCTGAAAGATGTTTGATTATTCTTCTGTTCTTTGTTGCTTTGCTGCTTTTTTCTTATCTCTTAATTGTTTAAAGAAGTCTTTTAAAATTTGTCCGCATTCTGCTTCTAATACACCGCTTACTACTTCAGCACGGTGGTTAAAACGTTCTTCTTGAAGCAAGTCCATTAAGCTGCCGCTGCATCCGCCTTTTTTGTCTGTTGCTCCATATACCACTCTAGGTATCCGACTCATAACAATAGCGCCTGAACACATCACACAAGGTTCTAAAGTAACATAAAGCGTACACCCTTCTAAACGCCAGCTGCCTACCGCTTCTGCTGCTTTCTCTATTACTATATGCTCTGCATGTGCAGTCGGAAGTTGAATGGTTTCTCTTAAGTTATGTGCACGTGCTATAATTTCATCGTCTTTAACCATCACAGCACCAATCGGCACTTCCCCGATGGCTTGTGCTTTTTTTGCTTCGTCTAATGCGATTTTCATATATTTTTCATCTAATGTCATAGGTTCAATCCCTTACCATGTGATACAATATCTATTGTCTATTTTAACACTTGGAGTGTTGTTTATGAATCAACCTTATATCGCTATTGAAGGACCTATAGGAGTAGGCAAATCCTCATTAGCACACTTATTAAGTCAATCTCTTAACTACCATGAAGCACAAGAAATTGTGGATGAGAATCCCTTCTTGTCCGATTTCTACGATGACATTTCAAAATGGAGTTTCCAAACAGAAATGTTCTTCTTGTGCAATCGCTATAAACAAGTTCAAGACCTCAAACAGTATAACAAAGGTATTGTCGGCGATTATCATGTTTATAAGAATAAAATTTTTGCACGTCAAACTTTGACAGATACAGAGTACCATAAATTTGATCGTATCTTTGATATTTTAACTGAAGATTTGATGATGCCGGATATTGTTGTTTTTCTCGATGCTGATTTAGACGTGTTAAAACAGCGTATCGCAAAGCGTAATCGCAGTTTTGAAGCACAAATCGAAGACGATTATCTGTTGAACTTAAAAGATGCTTATTACCGTTTTTATCAAGATTTAAAACAACAAGGCAAACAAGTCATCCGCATCAATACAACAAATATCGATTTCGTTAATCGCCCAGACGATTACAACAATATATTAAACATTGTCCAATCAATGATAGGAGGCAACACGCATGAATAATTACGGTATCCCTCAAGATGCAGTGATTACTATCGCAGGTACTGTGGGCGTTGGTAAATCCAGCTTAACACGTGCTCTAGCTGAAAAATTAAATTTCCGCACTTCTTTTGAGAATGTGGATCATAATCCATACCTTGATAAGTTCTACGATAATTTTGAACGTTGGAGTTTCCATCTTCAAATCTATTTCTTGGCAGAACGTTTCAAAGAACAAAAACGTATGTTTGAATACGGCGGCGGCTTCATTCAAGACCGTTCTATCTATGAAGACGTTGATATCTTCGCAAAAATGCATGAAGAACAAGGCACAATGTCACCAGAAGACTTCAATACCTATTCAGAGTTGTTTGAAGCGATGGTCATGACACCTTACTTCCCAAAACCTGACATTTTGATTTATCTTGAATGCGATTATGACGAAGTCATTGAACGTATTCGACAACGCGGACGCCAAATGGAAATCGATACAGATCCAGAATACTGGAAGAAACTCTTCCGTCGTTATGAAACATGGATTTCAAGTTTCAATGCCTGCCCGGTCGTACGCGTGAACATCAACGAATACGATTTGCATGAAAGCCCAGATACCTTAGATCCGGTGCTGGATAAAATTGCGCATATCATTGATATCCACCGTAATGTAGATCCGAGAAAATAATAAGCAGCCAAAAAATCATGTATCTCTTCTCTTAGCTGAGTGAGATACATGATTTTCTTTTACTTTGAATCAATCTGCATTAAGTTGTTTACTAATGAACCGCTTAATTTCATCATTTAATCCTTTATAATAATCATAATGTGTAACTGGGAATTTCTCTTTCATTTCATCATCTGTACTGTTATGCATCACAAACGGATGACCGATATGACTTAAATAAACCTCATCATTACCACTGTCACCGAAACCTAACACTCCTTCTGAATCAAGGTCATACATATCTAACAGATAATGCACAGCGAATAACTTTCCAGCATTTTTCGGTGTGAAGTGTACATCATAGGCATCTTCAGGGTCGCCTGCTTTAGGATTCGTTTTATTATAATGCACGGCATAATCATAAGCTGCGGCTTTATCTTGTAAATCTTTTAAATACTGCGCATCTTGTGCTTCATCACCTTGTGCATAATAGTAGTATTCATACAATGTTTCTTCATCTCTGAAAGCTCTCTGCGGATGAAGTTCAACGTGGTGTTCAGACTCAAAGTCACTGATAATTTCATCGACTTTTTCTTTAGTAAATGTTGTTTCTGAAACAGCTTGATCATAGTCTTTAGAACGATGATACACACCTTTATCATCTCGCTCAAATAGTTTTGAACATAAATCAGAAAAGATAAAGTGCGGTTTATACTCCATTTCAGCATGTTTCATTTTCTCCATGATGCTTTCAAAGATACTGCCGGATAACACTGCAGTAATCACTTGATACTTGTCTTCAGCCAGTCGCAATGTCGATTCAAGTTCGCGCAGTTTCGGAATATCTTCTTTCGTGGTTTGATGTTTATAATACGTTTCGTCAAAATCAAATAGAATTAATTGACGCATCATATCATCCCTCCAACATTAATTATATTTCTAATTCCTCGCGATAAATAACAGGTTCATATTCATCATCATTGACAGCTTTACTGAAATAGCCCTCATCCTTTTCTGTTAAACCGAAAGCTTCTGCTTTGTTTACATCGCTGGTCCCGATATAACTTTGACCTTGCATATCAAAATACAAATCAAATAAGGTACCGCCGTAGCGTGCTTCATGTTTAAGATCATATAGTGCTTCCACTTCATGGCGTGCTACATCTTTATAATAAAGCGTATGGCTTGAATGCTTAGTGGTCTTAGCTTCAAAGCCTAACGCACGTGCACCGGCATCTTCAGTCACTAAATGCAATGTTTTGCCGTAATCATTTAAGACACGAAACACTTCTCCTTGATATTCTGCGTAGCGTCCATCTGCTACTGTGCCTGGATTGCTCATGTTAATCACCTCTTTTTATGCATCTGCGCTGTTATTCTTTATCTGATGATTGTCCTTTTAAGATATTCACCACTTCAGGGGCCGTTTCAACGACATAATCGGCTTGTTTAAATTCATGTGCTTGTCCTACACCAGTCAACACCGCTACAGAAAGGCCTAGATGAGCATTAACAGCCGTTTGGATATCATTAGGGTTATCGCCCACAATTGCGATTTCTTCTGCTTTAAGCCCCTTCTCTTGGTCAAAGAGCGGGTTTAATACAGCAGGGTCAGGTTTCTCAGCCGCATTGGCTTCTGTAGAAATAACTAAATCAAAGAAAGCTTCTGTATCTGTCGCCTCTATAAATTGATCTGTTCCTTTTTTAGTGTCGCTGGTAATAATACCGATGCGATAGCCTTGTGCTTTTAAAGTTTCTAATGCTTCTACCATACCCTCAATCCATTTGATTTCAGGTTCTCTGTGATCAATCAAATATTGACTGGTTTGACGTGTCCATTCACCTACATCTTCACCTGCCAGCGCATTGAAATTTTGAATAATTTCATCAAGTGAACCACATGCCATCGGTGTCCCTGGTTCAATTTGGTTTGTTTCTTTATTTACACCTAATGTTTGATACGCGTGTGCTTGATCTTCATCCGAAATAAAGCGTTCTACAAATTGGTCTACCATTTGAATACCAATTTTCATCCAGCTCATATCAAAATCGATTAATGTTCCATCTTTATCAAATAAGATCCACTTAATTGCCAATGATTTCACTTCTTTCTATAACCTTTTATCCCATTTTATCAGTTCGGCTGAAATGAAGGAAATTTAAAAAAGCCTTGTCTCCGAAAACTGGATACAAGACTTGGAATCATCCTATTTCAAACTGCTTCAGCTTAACGCTGTTTATCTTCTTTAGAATCTTCCGGCAAAGTTTTTACCAAGGTAAACAAAACAACTGTTTGAATCGTTACCATAATCAATAAGCCGATTCTCACTAAACTGTGTTCTATCATAATAATCGAAAAAGCAATCACTATATACAAACTCATCAATATCTTAAATTTCTTCTTTAAAGTGAAGCCTCTATCTCTTTTAAAGCTCTCGACATATTCGTCGTAAATTTTTGTATTGACTAACCATCGATTAAATCTCTCTGAGCTTCTAGAGAAACAGACAGCTGCTAAAAGTAAAAAAGGTGTAGTCGGCAATAAAGGAACCACAATTCCGATAAACCCGACAATTGCAGCGATGAGTCCAATCGCAATCAAAATATATCTCATAAAAGCACCTCTGTCGATAATCATTTCCAATTATACAACAGGACGGGAACTTGTAAATAAAAATACAATCAGAAACCTTCTTCTATCGAACCAAAACAAAAAAAGAATAAGCCGAAAACCGCACTGTATTGCGATTTCCGACTTAATCATCTGTTTCATATTAGTGTTTAGGGACCACAACTCTCCAGCCGTGTTTATCTTCTAATTTACCGCTTTGAATGCCAGTGTATTGGTCATATAAGTGTTGCGTAATTTTACCTGTTTCGTTGTTGTTGATAGTGATTTCACGGTCTTCATATTTTAAAGTACCTACAGGTGAGATAACTGCAGCTGTACCTGTACCGAAGACTTCATCTAATTCGCCTCTGTCGTATGCTTCGAATAATTCATCTACAGAAACACGGCGTTCTTCAACTTTGTAACCTAATTCTTTTGCAAGTTCGATTACTGTTTTACGTGTAATACCAGGTAAGATACTGCCGTTTAATTTCGGTGTAACAAGTACGCCGTTTTCAACGAAGAAGATGTTCATGCTTCCGACTTCTTCGATGTATTTTTGTTCTACACCGTCTAACCATAATACTTGGTCGTAGCCTTCTTTATTTGCGTTAGATTGTGCTAATAAACTTGCTGCGTAGTTACCAGCAACTTTAGCGAAACCAACACCGCCGCGTACGGCACGAACGTATTTGTCTTCAACATAGATACGTGTAGGTTTTAATGCATCTCCGCCATAATATGAACCTGATGGTGATAAGATGATTAATAATTTGTAGTGTGTTGCTGGGTGTACACCTAAGCCTGCTTCAGTCGCAAATACGAATGGACGAATGTATAATGATTGTCCTTCGCCTTCAGGTACCCAATCACGTTCAACATTAACAAGTTCTTTTAAGCCTTCTAATAATAATTCTTCATCGATTTGAGGCATTTCTAAACGTGCTAATGATTGGTTAATACGTTTGAAGTTTTGGTCTGGTCTGAATAAATCAACTTCTCCATTATGTTTATATGCTTTTAGACCTTCAAAGACAGCTTGGCCATAATGAAGTCCTTGTGCAGCTGGATCTAATTCGATCGGTGCATAAGGTGTAATCTTCAAATCATGCCAACCACCTTTATCTTCATCGTAGTCGTAACTTAACATATAGTCTGTGAAGTGTTGACCGAATCCTAAGTTGCTTGGATCTGGTTTTTGTTTAAGTTCTTCACGTTTCTCGAATTTAACATTTTCTGACATGATTTTTGCCTCCTAAAAATTTGCTTATAAATAAGATAATACTAAAAGTATAGCAATCAAACACCTTGTATTCAATGAGTTTTTAGAAAATTTCAAAAATATACCCCTAATCAAAATGATACATCAACAGTATTCCCTGTCATTTTCCCCCTATGTATCTGTTTCATTGATTTAAGATGCATGTCACTAAAATTGTTTACACCTCCATTATTGTACAGTAGATAGATGAATGCAACTGTGAGGGGTAGCACTTACTAAGAAGCTTGCTTTCTTGCATATAATAGCTCTATTTGCATCCTTGCTCTGAAATCGAAAATGAAGGCGTCTCGGTATCTAATACTGCTTGCGCACCGTAGGGCAAAATACATTTAGGTTCATTATGGCCAAAACTTGCATTAAACATAACAATCAAATGATCATAGCCGTTTTCTTTTAAGACATCTTGCCATGTTGTTTTAATCATTTGCGCTTGCTCAATTTGCTGAGGCTTCCCTATAATTACACCACTGATTTTATCGAATATACCCATGTAAACAAAAGAACGCAGCGCTTGTTTTAAAAAGTATGGCGGTAATTGCGATTCAGAGTTTTCCACAAATAATATACTATTTTCAAATGCTTCAATTTCAGGAAATACAGATGTACCTCTCAAGTTATTAAGAACTTCAAAACAACCGCCTATTAATTTTCCTTCAGCAATACCATTACCATTAATCACTTCATAGCCTGTGTTTTCAATTTTCGGCCGTGATACAAAGCGGCTTTGTTTTCCCCACTTCAAACCGAATTGACGGTAATAAGGAGCAGTGTCAATATTTCCGATAATCTGGTTAGCAAACAGCGTTTTGAATATATGATCTGTTGTATATTCATCCATCTCTATATGTTCTGCGAAATCCGTTAAAACAGCAGGCCCGTAATAACTGCGTACTCCTGCTTTGAAAAACTTCAAATGAATTGATGTCGCATCTGAATAGCCCATGAAAATTTTAGGATGCTGCTGTATCAGCTTCTCATCAAGAAAAGGTACAATTCTCATAGATTCTTCACCGCCGATGAATGTAATCAGTGCTTTAACTTCTTCATCTAAGAGTGCTTGATGAATATCATCTGCTCTTTTTTCTGGATGACGATATACGAAATCCAGACCTTTCAATGCATTCGGCATCACTTTTACTTTCAAACCGAAAACTGTCTTTAAACGGTCAATTGCTATTTGTATACGATATTGCACAAAGGCTTCGCCTGCTACTCCCGAAGAAGGTGAAATCAGCGCAACCGTATCTCCTCTTTTTAAGTGTTCTGGTACTATTAACTGTTTCATTCAGTTCTCCTCCAACTTCTTCCTAAAACTGTATAAAAAAATAAAAAACAGGTGATGCGAATCACCTCAACCCAAGGTCACCCGCTTCACCTGCTTCTTTATTGCCTGTCTATTAAGTAAAGCTGGATACAAAAGTCCTTTTGATTACATTCAGCCCTGCTTTTGCGCTTTACCTATTATGATTTATTTTTGTGCTGCTGCTTCTTTTTCTCTGACACCGTTTAACATAGCTTCAGTCATTTTATCTAAGTCATATTTTGGTGCGAAGCCCCATTCATCTCTTGAACAGCTTGTGTCGATCGCATCCGGCCAGCTGTCCGCTATACCTTGACGTACAGGATCTACATCATAACTTAATTTGAAATCTGGAATATGCTTGCGAATAGATGCTGCAATTTCTTCTGGCTCAAAGCTCATACCGCTTAAGTTGAAAGCACAGCGATGTTTTAATTCACCTTCAGGAGCTTCCATTAATTTAATAATTGCATCAATCGCATCATCCATAAACATCATGTCCATGTAAGTGCCTTTATCGATGAAGCTAGTGTATTCTCCCTTACGTACTGCTTCAAAGTAAATTTCAACAGCATAGTCTGTAGTTCCGCCGCCTGGTTCTTTAACATATGAGATTAAACCTGGGAAACGTACACTGCGTGTATCTACACCGAATTTAGTATGGTAATACTCACATAACAATTCTCCCGATACTTTATTTACCCCGTACATTGAAGTTGGACGTTGGATTGTAAGTGCAGGTGTATCTTTCTTAGGTGTTGTCGGTCCGAATGCACCGATTGAACTTGGTGTAAAGAATTGCAAGTCATATTCACGTGCTGTTTCTAACGCATTGACTAAACCGCCCATGTTGATATTCCAAGCAAGTTGCGGGTTCTTTTCAGCAGTTGCTGAAAGTAATGCAGCCATGTGCATCATCGCATCCGGTTTAAACTCAGAAACGATTTCCTTCATACGCTCTATATCTGTCACATCAAGAATTTCGAATGGTCCTTCCTTGATTGGAGAGTCTGCTTCTGGCTCTCTGATATCTGTCGCCAATACATTATCTGTTCCGTAAATTTCACGACATTTCAATACAAGTTCCGTACCGATTTGGCCAAGTGCACCAGTAATCATAATTCTTTTCATGAATTTCATCCCCTTGAATTTGAGTGTGTTTTTATAAAGACAAGGTGTATTTCTGAGATGTACATTCTGTTTCTATTTGAATATATTTTACTATATCTCCTTACTATTGTATATATCATATGTACAAAGATAAGTAAAGCGCTTACATTTGCATATTGCAATTTTTCACCATTTTATCATTTTTACTTATAACTTTAATAAGCACATACATCTTAAAGGTTTTTGCGACAACAGTGCCGTAAAGTTTCATAGCCTTCTTTTTCATAAAATAAAGCCGCATGATCATTTTGTACCCAGTAATCCAATTCTACTGTATCGCATGCTTCTTGAACCGCAATCTTTTCAATATAATCTATAAGCGCATGTCCATACCCGTTATTTTGATAATCAGGTTCTATACCGATTTGATGTACATATAAAGTCTTTTGCGCATATCGAAAAGGTGTTTCATCCAAAGTAAGCACCTGACACCACACGTAACCTACTGCTTCTTCTTTCTCTGTTGCGACTAGCAAATAATGTTCTGGACGCTCAATCAGCTTTTGAAATAAATCTAATGTATCTAAATAATGATAGGGTTTGAAGATATCTGGATAGGCTTGATGATGCAAAGTGTGTACATTTTTATTCAGGCGTGCTAATAACGCTGCATCTTCGCATGTTGATATTTTCATATCTCTTCCCCTCTTTCGCTTCTTCCTTTAATTCGATAATCGTTCTTCCTTCATGTTATGCTTATTCTAACAATTTCACGTAAATATTGCTCAAACTAAGGAGGCGCTCATTATGTGTACAAGCTTAACTTATACATCGCAACACGACAGCAATTATTTAGCACGCACTATGGATTTTTCTTTTGCGTTAAACTCATTTCCTAAAGTCATTCCAAGACATCATGATTGGACAACAATGAATGGCCGAGACTTTACATTAGATTACGGCTTTGTCGGTACTGCAATGACTGTGAATGGTGTTGTTTTTGCGGATGGCGTAAATGAACAAGGCTTGGCTATTTCAGTGCTTTATTATCAAGAAGAAGCATCTTATGCCACATCCACTTCTAGCGACAACATTAATTTAGAACCGGAAGAATTTATTATGTGGGCATTAGGCATGAATGATTCTATTAAAGAACTCAAAGAACAAGTGGATAGTGTACGCTTGTTAAAACAAGTCAATCCCGCTTTAGATAGTGTACCGCCGCTTCACTTTATGGTCACAGATCAAACAGGACAAAGTGTTGTAGTGATTCCTGCAGATGGGCAGCTCATCATTAAAGAAAATCCTGTCCGTGTCTTAACGAATAACCCAAATCTCGAATGGCACTACCAAAACTTAAGACAATATACCAACTTCAATGTCGAAGCACCTTCACCTTCTTTGCTTGGGATTGAAACTATACGTCCCTTAGGTGTAGAAGCAGGCACTGAAACATTGCCAGGCGGTTATACTTCACCATCTCGTTTTGTGAAGATGGCACACTTCAGACAATTTATCGAAGATACAAAAGATGATCGCAAACGTTTGAACAACCTTTTCAAACTGTTGGATACTGTCAGTATTCCGCGCGGTATTGTCTTAGACGAAGGCACAATTTATTACACGCAATACCAAGCCATAGCAGATACACATCATTTAACTTATTATTTCAAAGACTACAGCAGCAACAATATTTATAAAATCAAACTTACCGAAGACTTGTTGTCGTCTGGCGAAGAAAAATCGTATGTCGTCAAACCTGAGTTGAACTTTACTGATTTAACAGAAGCAGCACCTGATGCTTAATATTTTATGAACAAACCAGAACACATAAAACTCATAAAATACAAAAAATAAAGCGGAAAAGCTCATCCTTGAACTTTTCCGCTTCTTTTCATACTTGTTATTAAATAATACCTAATTCTTTACCTACTTTTTCATACGCTGCTAAAGCATCATCTAACATTTCTTTAGTGTGTGCAGCTGTAGGCATATTGCGTACACGGCCTGTACCTCTTGGAACAGTTGGGAAGACAATTGATTTTACATAAACGCCTTCATCTTTTAAGCGTGAACTGAATTCTTGTGTTTTCTTTTCATCACCAATGATTACTGGTGTAATCGGAGTATCTGAGTTTCCGATATCATAGCCTAATTTTTTCAAGCCTTCTTTAAGGTAGTCGCCATTTTCCCAAAGTTTGTCATGCAACTCTGTAGAATCCATTAATTTGCGTACTGCTGCGATAATTGCTGCTGAAGATTCTGGAGTTAATGAAGTTGAGAATAAGAATGGACGAGATTGTACTTTTAACCAGTCGATTAATTCTTGAGATCCAGCTACATAACCGCCAACAACACCGATTGCTTTAGAAAGTGTACCGATTTGGAAATCGATTTTATCTTGCAAGCCGAAATGTTTAACTGTACCGGCACCTTTGCCCATCACACCTGAACCATGTGCGTCATCAACGTAAGTGATTAAACCGTACTCTTCCGCAATTTCAACGATTTCAGGTAATTTCGCAACGTCGCCGTCCATACTGAAGACACCATCAGTAATGTACATAACTTTATTGTATTGACCTGATTCAACCGCTTCTTTTGCTTTTTGGCGTAAATCATCCATATCTGAGTGGTTCACACGAATGATTTTAGCTTTTGATAAACGGCAGCCGTCAATGATAGAGGCATGGTTTAATTCATCAGAAAGGATTGCATCGTTTTTGTTCATAACTGCTGAAATCGCAGCCATGTTACAGTTGAAACCAGATTGGTATGCGATTGCTGCTTCAGTACCTTTGAACTCTGCTAATGTTTTTTCTAATTCATCATGCACATCTAAAGTACCATTGATTGAACGAACAGCACCTGCACCTACACCGTATTTATCAATTGCTTTTTTTGCTACTTCTTTAAGATCTTCGTTTGTTGCTAATCCTAAGTAGTTGTTTGAAGATAAGTTGATATAGTTTTTACCGTTAATTGTAATTTCCGGTCCGTTTGCACCCTCAATTGTGTCAATTTCGTTGTAAAGTCCGTTATCTTTTAAATGCTGGATATTTTCACTTAAAAAATTGTGTAATGATTGAACCATTGGTAGTAAATCCCCCTTGTATTTGATTACATATATCATAACGCATTTTATTCTTTTAGAAAAGCTGAGTACTTTTAAATAACTTTAAATTCGCATTTTTTAGCATTTTCAAAGTTTGAAAATATCGTCTTTCTCCTTTCGGGTTTAAATCAAAGGGTCCGTGCTATAATAAGTACATCTATACTAATTACAGAAGAGGTGAATACCATGATTAATTGGTATCAACTTGCACAAGAGAAAGAGAAGTCTATGATTCAAATCAGAAGACATCTGCATCAATATCCAGAACTCTCTTTCGAAGAACACAACACACATGATTATATCGTCAATCAGCTCGAACAGCTTGCTTGCGATATCCGCCGTCCTGTCGGTAAAAACGGGATTGTCGCAACGTTTAAAGGACAAGAAGAAGGGCCGACTGTTGCGCTGCGTGCTGACTTTGATGCATTGCCTATCACTGAATTAAACGATAAGCCCTACCGTTCTAAAAACGAAGGCTGCATGCACGCATGCGGACATGATGGACATACTGCTATCTTACTAGGTGTGGCACAAATTATTAATGAAAACTTAGCCTATTTAAAAGGCAACGTCGTTTTAATCTTCCAATACGGCGAAGAAATTGTCCCGGGCGGTGCCCAGCAAATGATTGATGATGGTGCTTTAGACGGTGTAGATCGTGTTTACGGCAACCACTTATGGAGCGGCTATCCCACAGGCATCATCTATTCACGCCCTGGTGCTATGATGGCATCACCTGATGAATTTACTGTCAGTATTCAAGGTAAAGGCGGACATGGCGCAAAACCGCACGAAACAATTGATCCGATTGTCATCTTAGCTGAATTTATCTTAAGTGCGCAAAAGATTGTTTCTCGTACTGTAGACCCGATTAAACAAGCTGTGGTGACATTCGGTATGATTCAAGCAGGTGCATCAGATAGTGTTATCCCTGACTCAGCTATCTGCCGCGGTACCGTAAGAACGTTCGATTCAGAACTGCAGACCCACATTATGAATAAACTCGATAAACTCTTGCAAGGTTTAGCAGTCGCAAACGATATCGAATATACACTAGATTACGAACGCGGTTATGTCCCTGTTCATAATAATGAACAAGCGTATGAAACAGTAAAACAAGCAGCACATGACTCTAATTTAAGATTTACAGAAGCAGAAATGATGATGGTCGGAGAAGACTTCTCTGCCTATCAACGTGTCAGACCAGGCGCATTCTTCTTAACAGGCTGCGGCAACGCTCAAAAAGGTACTGACTACCCGCACCATAGTCCTTATTTCGATATTGATGAAGCTGCACTTAAATATGCGGCAGCAGAATTCTTGAAAATACTTGAACTTGAGACTGTGTTATCTCCTGAGAGGCTATAATCAAAGCAAACTGGATTAATAATATATATATATATAAACACAAAGCAGCAATGCACACCGTAAAAGGCCGCATTGCTGCTTTGTTATGTAAAAAAAAGAGTCCCTCATAAGAGAGACCCTTTATTATAAATTCAACTAAGCTAGTCGAAATTATGCTTGGATTTCAGTAACAACGCCTGATCCTACAGTACGTCCACCTTCACGGATAGAGAAACGAGTACCGTCTTCAATCGCGATTGGAGCGATTAATTCAACAGTCATTTCTACGTTATCCCCAGGCATTACCATTTCAGTACCTTCTGGTAAGTTAACAACGCCTGTTACGTCAGTAGTACGGAAGTAGAATTGTGGGCGGTAGTTAGTGAAGAAAGGAGTGTGACGTCCACCTTCATCTTTAGATAAAACATAAACATCAGCTTTGAATTTAGTGTGTGGAGTAATAGAGCCAGGAGCTGCTAATACTTGTCCACGTTGTACGTCTTCACGTGCAACACCACGTAATAAAGCACCAATGTTGTCACCAGCTTCAGCGTAGTCTAATAATTTACGGAACATTTCTACACCTGTAACTGTTGTTTTTTTGCTTTCTTCTGTGATACCGATGATTTCAACTTCTTCACCGACTTTGATTTGACCACGTTCAACACGGCCTGTAGCTACAGTACCACGACCAGTGATTGAGAATACGTCCTCAACTGGCATCATGAATGGTTTATCAGAGTCACGTTCTGGAGTTGGAATGTAGTCATCTACAGCTTGCATTAAGTCTAAGATTTTTTGTTCGTATTCTGGGTCGCCTTCTAAAGCTTTTAATGCAGAACCAACGATAACTGGTACATCGTCACCAGGGAAGTCGTATTCAGATAATAAGTCACGAACTTCCATTTCAACTAATTCTAATAATTCTTCGTCATCAACCATGTCAGCTTTGTTTAAGAATACAACTAAAGCTGGTACACCAACGTTACGTGATAAAAGAATGTGTTCACGAGTTTGTGGCATTGGACCATCTGCAGCAGATACTACTAAGATACCGCCGTCCATTTGAGCAGCACCAGTGATCATGTTTTTAACATAGTCAGCGTGTCCTGGGCAGTCAACGTGAGCATAGTGACGTTTGTCAGTTTGATACTCGATGTGTGAAGTATTGATTGTAATACCACGTTCTTTTTCTTCTGGAGCGTTGTCAATCATGTCGTATGATTGTGCTACAGTGTCACCATTTTTTGCTAATACAGTTGCGATAGCAGCTGTTAAAGTTGTTTTACCATGGTCAACGTGACCGATAGTACCAATATTGGCATGTTCTTTTGAGCGATCGAATTTTTCTTTAGCCATTATGAAATCTCTCCTCTTCTTGTTAAAAAGTTATTTAAATTATCTCTCATGATAGTTTCTCACCACCATGAGAGCTGATTGTTAAGTTGTAAAGGGCTAATTCCTTTATAAAGCATTTGGTTCAAAAAATCAATTAAGGAACCCTGCCAAGCAGAAACTTGGCTCAGAACTAAAGATGAATCAATTATTCACCTTTATTTTTCTTGATGATTTCTTCAGAAATTGATTTTGGAACTTCCTCATAGTGATCGAAGTACATAGTGTAAGTACCGCGACCTTGAGTGTTAGAACGTAATGAAGTTGCGTAACCGAACATTTCTGAAAGCGGTACGTATGCACGAACCATTTGAGCATTACCACGTGGTTCCATACCATCTACGCGTCCACGGCGAGCTGTTACGTCACCCATGATGTCGCCCATGTATTCTTCAGGCATTAAGATTTCAACTTTCATCATTGGTTCTAAGATTACTGGATCTGCAACTTTAGCAGCTTCTTTAAGTGCTAATGAAGCAGCGATTTTGAAGGCCATTTCAGATGAATCGACATCATGGTAAGAACCATCGTAAAGTTTAGCTTTTACGTCGATTAATGGATAACCAGCTAATACACCGTTTTCCATAGCATCTTTAAGACCAGCTTCAACTGATGGAATATATTCACGTGGAACTACACCACCAACGATAGCGTTTTCGAATTCGAAACCTGCGCCAACTTCGTTTGGAGTGAATTCAATATGAACATCACCATATTGACCACGACCACCAGATTGACGAGAGAATTTACCTTGAACTTTAGCTGGTGTTTTGAATGTTTCACGGTATGAAACCATTGGCGCACCAACGTTAGCTTCAACGTTAAATTCTTTTTTCATACGGTCTACAAGAATGTCTAAGTGAAGTTCACCCATACCGCCGATGATAACTTGTCCAGTTTCTTCATCAGTGTGTGCATGGAATGTTGGGTCTTCTTCTTGTAATTTAACTAAAGCTTGAGTCATTTTATCTTGGTCAGCTTTAGATTTTGGTTCTACTGATAAGTGAATAACAGGTTCTGGGAATTCCATTGATTCCAAGATAATGTCATTTTTCTCACCGCATAAAGTATCACCAGTACCAGTTTCTTTAAGACCTACCGCAGCAGCGATATCGCCTGAGTAAACTGTGCTGATTTCTTTACGAGTGTTTGCGTGCATTTGTAATAAACGACCTACACGTTCACGTTTATCTTTAGTAGAGTTTTTCACGTATGAACCAGAGTTCATTGTACCTGAGTACACACGGAAGAATGTTAATTTACCAACGTAAGGGTCAGTCATAACTTTGAATGCTAATGCAGCGAATTCTGCATCGTCATCTGCTCTAGCAATGATTTCTTCATCAGGGTTGCTAGCACGGTGACCAACGATTGGTTTAACATCTAATGGTGATGGTAAGTAGTCAATTACTGCGTCAAGCATTAATTGAACACCTTTGTTTTTGAAAGCAGTACCGCAAAGTACTGGGTAGAATTCGATATCTAGAGTTGCTTGACGAATAGCTTTTTTCAATTCATCAACTGAAATTTCTTCGCCTTCTAAATATTTTTCCATTAACTCTTCGTTAACTTCAGCTACTGATTCGATTAATGTTTCACGCGCTTCAGCTGCTTTGTCTTTGTAGTCGTCTGGAATTTCGATTTCTACTACTTCTTCACCAAAGTCACCATTGTATTGGAAACATTTCATTTGAACTAAGTCAATGATAGCTTCAAATTCGTCTTCGGCACCAATTGGTAATTGAATCGCTTGAGCGTTAGCGTCTAAACGATCGTGTAAAGTACTTACTGCATATTCGAAGTTAGCACCTAATTTGTCCATTTTGTTTACGAATACGATACGAGGAACTCCGTAAGTAGTAGCCTGACGCCAAACTGTTTCAGTTTGTGGTTCAACACCTGATTGTGCATCAAGTACTGTAACCGCACCGTCAAGTACACGTAATGAACGTTCAACTTCAACTGTGAAGTCTACGTGTCCTGGAGTATCGATAATGTTGACACGATGATCATGCCATTGTGCAGTTGTTGCTGCTGATGTGATTGTGATACCACGGTCTTGTTCTTGTTCCATCCAGTCCATTTGTGCCCCACCATCGTGAGTTTCACCAATTTTGTGGATACGTCCAGTGTAAAACAGGATACGTTCAGTAGTCGTTGTTTTACCTGCGTCAATGTGAGCCATGATACCAATGTTACGAGTTTTTTCCAAAGAAAAGTCTCTAGCCATTGTATTGTTTCTCCTTCCAGTAATTACTGAGTAAATACTTTGTATATGGCGATGCCCTAAGCATGCCTATGGTAGTACCATGCGAACATACTCAGGGTTAAACCTTGAATCTTACCAGCGGTAGTGAGCGAATGCTTTGTTCGCTTCAGCCATTTTGTGTACATCTTCACGTTTCTTAACTGCGCCGCCTGTGTTGTTAGCTGCATCTAAGATTTCGTTAGCTAAACGTTCTTCCATAGTTTTTTCACCACGAAGACGTGAATAGTTCACTAACCAACGTAAACCTAAAGTAGTACGACGTTCTGGACGTACTTCAACAGGTACTTGGTAGTTAGAGCCACCTACACGGCGAGCTTTAACTTCTAATACTGGCATGATGTTGTTGATTGCTTCATCGAATACTTCCATTGCGTCGCGACCACTGCGTTCTTGTACAAGGTCGAATGCTGAATAAAGAATTCTTTGAGCTGTTCCGCGCTTACCATCTAACATGATTTTGTTAATCAATTTTGTCACTAACTTAGAGTTGTGAATTGGATCTGGTAAAACGTCTCTTTTTGGTACTGATCCTTTACGAGGCATAATCAGAGTCCTCCCTTCATATTATAGTATAATCTCATAATCTATCTCGAAAATTTACGTAATCTTAAACTTATTTTTTAGGACGTTTAGTACCGTATAATGAACGGCTTTGCATACGACCTTCTACACCTGAAGTATCAAGTGCACCACGAACGATATGGTAACGCACACCAGGTAAGTCTTTTACACGACCTCCACGTACAAGTACAACACTGTGTTCTTGCAAGTTATGGCCGATACCAGGGATATATGCGTTTACTTCGATGTTGTTTGATAAACGAACACGCGCATATTTACGTAACGCTGAGTTAGGTTTTTTAGGTGTCATTGTACCAACACGAGTACAAACGCCACGTTTTTGTGGTGAGTTCAAGTCAGTAAATTGTTTTCTCATACTGTTAAAACCTTTGTTCAAAGCTGGTGAATCTGATTTCTTAGCTTTGCTTTTTCTTGGTTTACGTACTAATTGGTTAATAGTAGGCATTTAAGATGTCCTCCTCTCCTGTTTTATAATCCCACACATCCAGGTGGTTCATTTTTAGGTTAAATAAAATTTAGTAAGCATAATTACTTACTAATTCTCATTTCAATAGAGCAACAATTGCTGCATCTACGTTGATACCTGCAAATTCTCCTAAAGCTTTCTTGCTTTCGAAAAATGAAACAGATATATCGCTATGATTGATCTTACTTAACACGTCTGACAGCAAATAAACTTCAACGTCTTGAGCAATAATCAATGATGTAACTCGGTTCTTTTTGAGCGCTTTGAGCGTCTCTTTCAAACCAACAACACTATGGTGTTTGTTAAAGCGTGCAACTTTTTCATTAGACATTGACTATCCTCCAAAGTTTTGCTTGCATCAACCTTTATAATAGTAACACTTTCCATAGATTGCGTCAACATTATTTTTCAATATACTGTCGACTTTTTTAATCATAACAAATTCAGAAAGAATTTCAAACATCTTCACTGATTTCTTACAACTTTTATTTCAAATTATCCAATAAAAGAAAGCCAATACCCGCTTTCTTGCGAAAGCAGTATTGGCTTCAAAATTAACATTTATTATTGTTGCGGTGTATCTTCCGCAAGTACTTCTACTGCCTCTTTAACTTGAGGATCGATATGTTTTTCGTATTTAGCATCGCTGTAACGTCTCATACCTGTACCTGCAGGAATCAATTTACCGATAATAACGTTCTCTTTAAGTCCAAGCAAGTCATCACGTTTACCTTTGATAGCTGCATCAGTAAGGACACGTGTTGTTTCTTGGAATGATGCGGCTGATAAGAAGCTTTCTGTTTCAAGAGACGCTTTAGTAATACCAAGCAATACTGGTTTAGCAGTTGCCGGACGTTTGCGTTCTTTGAATGCTTCTCTGTTTGCATCTGTGAAGTTATGGATGTCTACTAATGAACCTGGTAATAATTTAGTATCGCCAGCTTCGATGATACGTACTTTACGTAACATTTGACGTACCATAACCTCAACGTGTTTATCGTCGATTTCTACACCTTGCATACGGTAAACTTTTTGAACTTCTTTAAGCAAGTAACTTTCAGTCGCATTTAAACCTGCTACTGATAAGTAGTGCTTAGGTTCGATAGAACCTTCAGTTAAAACTTCACCGCGTTCAACGTGTTGGCCTTTTTCAACTTTAAGACGTGAAGTACCTGAAGCAAGATAAGATCTTGTTTCATTTGCACCTTTAATCACGATTTCTTGTTGACGGTCTTTCGCAAGTTTGATGTCTTCAACAGTACCTTCAATGTCAGTGATAACTGCTTGACCTTTAGGGTTACGTGCTTCGAAGATCTCTTGGATACGTGGAAGACCTTGTGTGATATCGCTTCCGGCTACCCCGCCTGTATGGAAGGTACGCATTGTAAGCTGTGTACCTGGTTCACCGATAGATTGTGCTGCGATTGTACCAACCGCTTCACCAACTTCAACTTTTTCACCAGTCGCAAGGTTTTTACCGTAACATTTTTCACATACACCATGACGTGTGTTACATGTAAATGCTGAACGGATATACATTTGCTCAATACCAGCATCTGTAATGCGTTTTGCGATTTCTGGTGTGATTAATTGATCTGGTTCTACTAACACTTCATCTGTTTCTGGATGACGTACCGTTTCTTTAGAGTAACGGCCTTCAATACGCTCGATGAATGGTTCGATCATTTCTGTACCTTCTTTAATGTCAGATACAAGCAAGCCGCGGTCAGTTCCGCAATCTTCTTCACGAACAATAACATCTTGTGCCACGTCAACCAGACGACGAGTAAGGTAACCTGAATCGGCAGTTTTAAGTGCTGTATCGGCAAGACCTTTACGCGCACCGTGAGTAGAGATGAAGTACTCTAACACTGTTAAACCTTCACGGAATGAAGATGTGATCGGCAACTCGATGATTTTACCTGATGG
>NZ_MRZJ01000002.1 GCF_002994445.1 Staphylococcus simulans | reverse complement strand
CAGTAACGTTATTTATTATATCACTTCTCTTTTGCGAAGTCAACATTTAATTAACATTACTTTTACAATTTTAAAATGTTTGTTTCATCTTTGCAAGAGTAAGTTTTACACTCTCGAAATAATTTGTCGCGTTTTTTTCAGCGACTTAATTATCATATCACTTTGATTTCGTTAATTCAATAACTTTTTTCAAAGTTTTTTAAGTGGTTTGAACTGTTGTTTCGTTCTCTTGCTCACAAAAATATATTCTAACAGGATTCTGAGAAATTGCAAGAGAAAAACGCAAGTTTTTTTAAAAAACTTGCGCTTCATGAGAAAATCTTATTTTTTCATAGTTTTAGTAATAATTTTTTGTGCAATTTGTTGATAAATTTCACCTAATTGGTCTTCAGGTTGGTAAATTGAAGGCGCAAAGTCTTTAGGATCCCAAGTTGGTTGCGCTAAAGGAAGTTGTCCTAACAAGTCAGAATTTAATTCATCTGCAAGTTTCTTACCGCCATCTTTACCAAAGATATATTCTTTATTACCTGTTTCTTTACTTTCGAAATAAGACATATTTTCAATAACACCTAAAATTGAGTGTTCTGTATGTTTAGCCATTGCACCTGCACGTGCTGCTACAAATGCTGCAGTAGGATGCGGTGTTGTAACGATAATTTCTTTACTTGACGGCAGCATTGTGTGTACATCTAATGCCACATCGCCTGTTCCTGGAGGCAAGTCTAATAGTAAGTAATCGAGTTCGCCCCATTTAACATCTGTAAAGAAGTTAGTCAGCATTTTCCCAAGCATAGGTCCGCGCCAGATTACAGGTGCGTTTTCCTCTACGAAGAATGCCATAGACATAACTTTAACGCCATGACGTTCTACAGGTTTAACTGATTTTCCTTCGATACCAGGGCGTCCATCGATACCCATCATATCCGGTACACTGAATCCGTAAATGTCAGCATCAATCAAACCTACTCTTTTACCTTCACGAGCAAGCGCTACTGCCAAGTTGACTGCTACTGTAGATTTACCAACGCCGCCTTTACCTGATGCAATCGCAATAAACTCGACCGGGTTATCTTTTGATAATAAGCCTTCGATTGTTTGCGGTTCATCAGTCGGATCATCTCCTGTAAATTCAGCAACTTTCTCAGGGTCTAATTCTTCAAATCGGATACCGACTGTATTCGCACCGTTTTCTTTTAGTGTTTCGACAATCGCCATTTGCAAGTCTAACTGAGGTTTGCCACCTAACTTAGCCATTGCAATTTTAACACTAACGTGTTCAATTTCTTCTTTAATTGTGATATTGACAATACCACCTGTATCTTTAAGCGGGACATCTAAAATAGGATCTTTTAATTCTCCCACTAATTTGTCGACCTGTTCAACTGTTAACAAAGTAAGTCACCCCAAATATTTATAATTGATTACTCTTTTTATTTTAACAAATTTAATGTAGGAGTGGTAACGAATAATCCGACCAAATGAATAATTTCGCTCAATATATTACAAAAAACCAGTAAAAACACGCGATTCATGTTTTTACTGGTTTATATTTCATAGTCTTAATTTTATATTTTACGTACATTCACTTGCTGTTTTGATTGGCCTTTCACACGGTCTCTGATAAACAAACCGATAATAAAGCCGATAAATACAATTACCGTTACAACGCCGAATGATAAATCCACTCCGCGTGCAATTGCTTCTCTGTGCAATAGTTCTTTTGTCGCTGCTTCATGAGGGTCTGGAGCAAATGTTCTTGAACCTAAAGTCATTAATGCCACCATTAATGCTGTTCCGATAGACGAAGCCATCATTCTGGCGAAGTTCATGATTGCTGTACCATGAGAGATATCTTTATTCGGCAGTGCGTTGACACCTGCTGTGTTCAGCGGCATTGCGAGTAAAGAAACCGAGAACATTCTTAGTGCATAAATCACTACGAGGTACCAATAAGGTGTATCTACTTTTAAGAATGCTAATACTGCTGTGAGTACTGTCAGCATAATGAAACCTGTAATCACTAAAGGTCTCACACCATATTTATCATAGAACTTACCAGTGTAGATAGACATTACACCGTTGACGATTGCACCTGGCAAAATAACAAGTCCTGATAAGAATGCTGAAAGCCCCATTGCGTTTTGAACATAAATCGGAATTAATAATGCGGGACCAATCATAGAAGTCATGACAATCATGGAACAAATAGAAGTTAGAGTAAATGTCTTGTTCTTAAAGACACGTAAATTCAAAATCGGATTTTCAATCGTTAATTGGCGTTTCACAAATGCATAAATTACAAATAAACTTGCCACAAACGGTACATAGAACATCCAATTATGGAAGCCTAATGAACCTGCACTACTGAATGCATATAACATAACACCGAATCCTAATGTTGAATACACAACAGATCGTTTATCCAGTGTAATGTCTTTTGGTTCATTAAAGTTTGCAATACTGATTGCACCGAAGATAAATCCAGCTAATGCAATGACCGCAACCGCAATAAACGGTGTACGCCAACTGCTGACATCAATAATCAAACCGGAAACTGTCGGTCCGATTGCGGGTGCGAAGGATATTACTAATCCTGCAAGCCCCATCGCAAATCCTCTTTCTTCTTTAGGGAAGAGCGTAAATAATGTAAACTGCATCAGCGGCATAATAATACCTGCGCCCATTGCTTGTATCACACGAGCAGTCATCAATACACCGAAGTTAGGTGCTATGGCTGCTAAAATAGATCCTGCTAAAAATATACCCATGGAAGCTAAGTATAAAGGTCTGGTTTTTACTTTATCCATTAAGAATGCTGTTAATGGAATCATGACCCCGTTCACAAGCATAAAGCCAGTTACCAACCATTGTGATGTATTTTCACCAATGTTGAAACTGCGCATGATAGCAGGCAAAGCTGTATTAAGAAGCGTTTGGTTTAATATTGCAATGAATGCACTTGTAATCATTACCGTAACGATAATGTTTCTTTTTTGATGTGAAATAGTAGCCTGCTCTGGCATAGATATAAACACTCCTTTATAAACTTACCATAATATAATGCAACAAAAATGGTTAGCAAAGCAAACTAATTGCTCATTCGGATTATTTATTTCTATTGAGGTTCTCACTTTCCGGATAAAAGACTTCTTTGCATACATAAAAGAATGCCATAATCAGCATAATCACCCAAAAATCAATATTGATTGAAGTGTAATGAATATGGATCACGAAATAGAACATCAGTGTAGTTACCGAATAAGAAATCAAATGGAATATTTCTCCATGAAAATATGGACTTTGCGGTAATTTCTTTTTGAAGTAATCCATCAAGTATTCCACTAAGAACATCGTGAAGTAACCGAGCACAATATAGCTGCCGTAATAAAATAAGTTTTGATAAAAACCTTTGTTATATCCAAAATACCCTAGATGCCAAAAGATAAGCAGACGACTTAAACCATATAATACAAATCCTAAGAGTGTGAGGAAAATCGCACCCGAAATCACAAACACTAATAGAACAATCAATGTAGATATCAAATTAAAAATATTAAATTTGAAAAATTTCACGTTTTCCTCACCTCATTTCATTTTTTATACACCCGTATAATAACACAAACTCATTTCCTCTATAAATAAAATATCCCGCTCATCGGCGGGACATCCTATCAAGTCTTAGATTCATTTTTATAAGCAATGATCCATAATACATATAACGCAGCAATGAAGACTAATATCAACGATACGTTATTTAAAATACGTGCCCCGCCGACAATAAATGGTAAAGCATACATGCCTCCCATGATTGTTGAACCGATGGAATTCCCTAGGTTTTTAGATAATGAATAAAACGACATCATCCGCTTCATCTCATGCGGCGAAGTTTCTTCTTGCACAATCACACTGTCCTTTGTATAAACAATACCAAAACTTGCACCTGCCAACAGCAATGTAACAGCTAACAACAAGGGTGCAGCATGTGTGACAAACACAATCAAACTACATAGCAATAATGATGTAAATGCAACAAGATATAATGCCTTTCTAGTTAATCTTGCTTCTATTCTATGTAAGTTGAAGTTAATCAATAACCAAGCTGCTGAAATTGGAAAGACAACAAACCCGCTTTGCAGCGGCGATAATCCGATTTCTTCCTGCAGATAAATCGGCATATACAAGTTATAACCCATCAATATCATGGCATAGACGAAATCTGTAATAAAGATAATCGTAATGCGTCGGTTGAATTCCTGAATGGGCAAGAATGGTGCACGTACTTTCTTTTCAATTGTTGTAAGGTAGTACGCAAATACTAAACCGATTGCAATTAAAACAATTTTAACTGCCATTGAAAATGGCGTCGTAATTGCACCCATAATAAAGATTAATGCTAAATAGAAAAATAACAGTCCTTTTGTATCAAAAGGTTCTTCGTTTAAAACTTTATCCTCATCAAAATGGAAAGTGGCAAATGCAAGTACCGCTGCAATCGCAGCTATCGGAATATTAATAAAGAATAACCAATGCCAAGTCGCAAATTCTAAAATTGCACCGCCGAGCAAAGGTCCAATAATACTGGATATACCCCAAACACTGCCGACTATTCCCATTATTTTATAACGCAGCGGAATCTCAAATGCCAGTTTAGGAACAATTTGGCTCAGTACCATCATAATACCTGAACCCATACCTTGAATAAAACGCGAAACAATCAGCAACGCAAATGTGCTGCTTAAACCAGACATTAAACTACCGATGCTGAATAATAATAAACCTGCAATCGTTACATGAATTAATTTGAAGCGTGATAAAAGCTCTCCGACTAACGGATTTACAATGACTAATGCAATAAAATAAATAGAAAATACCAGCGAAATTGCACTCGTTACATTCAAATCAGTTTTAATCGTCGGCAGTGCCAAAGAAATAATCGACGTTTCGATAGCAGCCATAAACATAATTAAAATCAATGCAGTTACGACACCAATTGATTTTATATTCATACGTACACCTCTTTCTTTCTGATTAATCTCTCTTAATGAAGAAAGAGGTTGAGACTTCTGATTATCAAAAGCCTCATCCTCTTAGCACTACATAAAGTATAAAATACCGATAAAATGGCATATGGATGCGATCACAATAAAAATATGCCATATCATATGAAAATAAGGACGATTTTTTTGTGCATAAAACCATGCACCGATGGTATAAGCAATGCCGCCTAATAAAATAAACAGCATAAATTGCCAAGATGCTTCTCTCCAAATAATCGGAAGATATAAAATTCCGACCCATCCCATAATCAAGTACATAAACAAACTCAGTTTCGGATTCACATTCTCTCCGATTGCTTTATAAAGGATACCCCAAATGGTAATCCCCCACAACAGCAGCATAATAATCCAACCGAACCAGCCGCCGACAACAACCAGCGAAACAGGTGTATATGTACCGGATATTGCGATATAAATCATACTATGATCAATAATACGCAATATATACTTATGGGGAGAGTTATTCTCCATCACATGATAAATCGTTGATGACAGCAGCATCAAAAAGATGCTGATAATATAAATCGAGACACTGACTGACGCTAATAAGCCGCCATGTATGTAACTATGTACAGAGGCATACGGCAAAACAAGCAATGCGATAAAGGCAGCTGCACCATGAGATACAGCATTGCCTATCTCTTCTCCGAATGACAGTGGAATAATATCTTTAAAGCGATTGAGCCCATGGCCTGTGTGTGAATTTGAAGTCTGTTTCAATAATGACTCCACCTTTTTTCATTAAATAAGATTTCTTCGTTTTAAATCTTCTGTTGCAGTTTCTACACTATCTTTGCCTTCACGGTTTTTAAGCGGTGAAAACTCTTCTTCTCTCGGAACTTGCAAAGTAATAAAACTTGTTGCGTATTTAAAGATATCAAAATAGAACAATTCGAATTTCAATGCCGTATCTTTCACTACATTATAATCTTCATCTAATTGTTTCAGCTGTTTCACTGCTAAATGATATGGCATTTCGCGATTGACAGCTGATTGAATAAACGCAAGTTTAAATGCATGGATGCCGATGTTCGCATTTTGGAATTGATGTACATCAGAATCGCCCAACTCAGAATACTCAAGCACTGCATCTTTGCTGTCGATATTTACAAGACGACCGACACTTTCATTTTCTTTAGGTCTGATGGATTTCGTACTGATGTCGCGGTTAGCTTCTGCAGTAAAACCTGCAAATACCGGATCCAGCACACGTGCTAATACATTATCAATATTGTTCATAAAGATAAATTTAACACCGTCTTCTTCCATCTTATCTAAATAACCATATTCATCTAAGGCTTTAAATACACCGCCGTTTCCGTTCGGCGTTTCCATCACTTCAGCTTTTTCAGTTAAAATAATACCGCCGTCTTCATTCAATGCGACAATATTTTCTTGTTTGAAGAAGTGAATGGCTTCAGGATCGTAACCAAAGTAATTTTGATCTTTAAAGAATTTTTGTGTTGCTTCATCATTAATGTCGCTTGTCATGATATACCAGTCCACAGTATGACCTGTCTGTTCTTTAAGTTTTAAAAGCTGTCTTGCTTGTAATTCAAATAAGCTGACTCCTTCAATTTCAAAAGAACCTTTCGGACCATCATAGCCAAGACGCGTACCTTGACCGCCAGCCATTAATACAACTGCAAATTCGCCATTCTTAATCGCAGCAATACCTTTATCATAATATGCGTTCAACTCTTCAGCAGAGAAATCTTCGCGTACTCTGTATTTTACTTCTGACGCTTCCAATGCCGCTTCTGATTTATTTTGTGATTGTTCAACATATAACGATTGATACATATCCATAATAGAAGATAAATCTAATGATTCTAATTTATTAGCAATATTTTCTTTTTCATTGGCACTCATCAACTTTTCCAATTCTAAAAAATGCTGTTGATTAAATTTCTCTAATTTACTCTTATCAAACATGATACCTCTCCTTAAGTTTTCCGCGATTAAAAAGCGTTCTTTCCCTCATGCAGTATACATTGGTATGTTCGAACCTTTCAACATTCTCAAATTATATCATAAATAGATACATCAAGCGCAAACCTCCGCTTAATTCATAAGCAGAGGTTCCTTTTAAAACGATTCTATTAATCTATACATAACACAAACTTGAAATCATTAAAAGTTTAAATGCAGCCAATGGGTTAACCATTGATTGATAACTTCGCGAAATATAACATATGTCCCGCCGAAAGTAAATGCAGTAGCCAATGAGAGATCTACCATTCCCCCTGTTTTAAATTGCACAGGCAGTTTAACTGACAGTGGAAATGGATATAATAACTTAACACCTCTTGGTGTCAGCATATCAAGAATGATATGCGAAGCCATGCCGCCTATAATGGCTGCCATATATACAGGCGGTGTATGTATAGTAGATAACAGCAGCGCAATAATAAGCGTAAATAAAATAGAATGTGTGAATGTGCGATGACCGAACAAAAGCCGAACGATAATGCTTAAAAATTTAAAACGCCGTCCGATTTTGCTTTGTGCATGGCAAATGTCTGGCAATAAGCTTCCAGCCCCTGCCAATACTACAGCAGTCACGGAAGTGAATAAATCCGGATGGTAATAATTTATCGCAAGCGTTCCTATTAGAAACCCGCATGATAAGTGTGTTTTCCCTGTCATCTCTATACTCCTTTCTGATTTTATTATTTTAGCACATTTTCCACATAAACACGAACATATTTTCGGACTGTATGTTCGCTTTTTAATTAGTATGTCATATTAATCAAAAAAGTATCTCACATTTGTTGAAAACGGTTTCTAAATAGTGTATGATAGCTTTACAAAATAAATAAAGGATGTGTTCCATAATGGCAATGACAGTAAAGAAAGATAATAACGAAGTTCGTATCCAATGGAGAGTAGCAGATATCAAAATCCCTACAGAAAGTATTAAAAGCGTAACAGAAGATCAAGATATCCACGCACTTGTAGATGCAGGAGACAAAGAAGTTTCTCGTATCGGTTCAACATTCGGTAAAACTAACCGTGTTATTATTGATACTGAAGATCACGAATACATCATCTTCACTTTCAATGATAAGAAAGTCTATAATGAACTCACAAAATAAATCTTTAAAATAAGCACAAAAACTTCCGTTTCGTATTGATTGAAACGGAAGTTTTTTCGTTATGCAATTACTCAAAATTCTTTAAAATATCTTTGTTTTCATGATAATACATACCGCATAACACAATAATACCGATAATTTGTACAACTGTAATGAGATGTATATTCGGAATAATAAAACCTATCAAGGTCGTCACTAATATAATTGCAATATATACACCTTTTTTCTTTGTGATATTGCGATGCAAAATTGTGTCAAAGAATACACCAAATAAAAAGACACAAAACGCAACAGTATAGCCGATGCCCTCTCCAAAACTTAATGGATGTTCAGATAATCCTTTATTCATAATCAGGAAAATAAAGTTTGCATTATAAATGATGAACAAATGCAGATAAATTGTTAAAAAACCGGTAGCTTCATCTTTTTCTTGATCCAAGCTGCCTTTGTAATGGAAAGAGTAAATTACAAATAAACTAATGATCATCAAGAAATATACAATATCTAAAATTTTAAAGTGCGATAGATGCATATTGCTGACAATTTGTACAATACCTTCCCCAAACAGTAAAATCATAAATAAACTCAATCGTTCTGTTAAATGCTGGAAAATAACCGGATTCTCTTTTGATGCTCTCGCAAATAATGCCGGATAAATCGCTGAGATAACGATACCTACGAAGTACACCCAAAAGTTAATGCCTTTAGGCAATAGTATACCTACAATAGAAAAAGCAACTGTTAATGCTAATCCTGAAATATAAACTTTTAAAAAACGCGAATCAATCGAATGATCAATCAACTTGTAGCTTAGTGCATATTGAATCATAATACTGATAAATATGACAGTTGTAGTCGCCGCAAATGGTATAAAGGTCTCTTGAAAGTGTCCGTTAATCGCTTTTGACAAATATAAAATAAGGAACATGTCTATAAATAAGAACACGTATTGATACCATTTTTGCTCGAAAAACCGATTAATAAACAACGTATGATAAATCCATATTGAGAAAAACACTAAAAACAACATAAAATTTTTGCCCAGACTTTCAACATTCACAAGCGAACTGGAAATTTGTTCAACCGTAATATTGATTGTCGAAAGGACGTAAACAAAGACCAAGTCAAAAAACAATTCCGCCATACTTACTTCTTTTTTCTTCATCACTTTTCCCCTCTACTGATAGACTCTTCTTTTTCTGTTTAAATATTGTACCACACAACTTGCTTTTAAAATAACTAAAATTACTTCTTATTCAAAATGTAAAAATCGGGTAAAGAACATTGAGACATATTTTGAAAGGACTGATGGTTATGTATATTGTAACGAATCAAATAGAAATTAAAAAAGGTTATGCCGAAAAAATGGCACCTCGTTTTACTTCTAACCAAGATCTAAAAAAGGTACCTGGTTTCAATCGCGTTGAAGTCAGCTTGCTTGAAGATGACATAGAAGATACAGAAACAATAAATGTAACAACTTGGTGGGATAGCCTAGAAGACTATGAAAACTGGGTGAACAGCGATGCTTTCAAAAAAGCCCATCAACGTCCTAAATCCGATTCAGATAAAGAACAAAGCAAATCTCCTGTTATCAAAAGCAGACGTATTAAATCTACTGTACTATCTTCATTAGGAGATATTTCGTGATTTTTCTTTAAGAGAAACAAAAATACGCAACACGTTTATGCAATATGTGCACGACGTGTTGCGTATTTATATTTTTATTCTAAGTCTTTCATTAATTTAGAAATATAAGTGTGCCATTATAGCAATAATCGGCAGCACAATAATTGTTCTGAGTAAGAAAATCACAAATAATTTACCGATGCTGACTGGAATCTTAGAACCTAAGATGACGCCCCCTACTTCAGATAAGTAAATCAATTGAGAAATACTTAATGCTCCTACAACAAATAATGTAATCTGACTCTTCACACCTTCAATTAAAATCGATGGCAAGAACATGTCCGCAAAGCCGATCAGCATAGTTTCAGAAGCACGTCCTGCTTCAGGAATTTGCAACAGCTCTAAAATCGGCACAAATGGTTTACCGATAATTTCAAAGACCGGCGTATAAGTTGCGATAATTGTAGCTAATGTACCAATTGCCATAACTACTGGTAAAATCGCAAACCACATGTCAATCACTGTACCCAATCCTGATTTGAAGAATTGTACGAAACCAGGCGATTTGACACCTTTTTCAGTTGCTAAGTTGAAACCATGTCTGACTGCAGAAACACCTTCAGGCTTCGATTCATCTTTAACATAGTCGCTGTTATCAACTGCATATTCTTCAGGTACACTGCGCAACGGCCAGATTCTCGGCATAATCATTGCTGCTACTAAACAAGAAACAATGACTGTTAGGTAGAAATAGAAGAAATGATTCTGCATACCCACTGTTTCTGCGACAACAATCGCAAAGGTCAGTGATACTACACTGAAAGTTGTTGAAATAACAGTGGCCTCACGTCTTGAATAAAAGCCTTCTTCATATTGACGGCTTGTAATAATAACACCGACAGTGCCGTCGCCGATAAATGAAGCTAAGTTATCGACCGTTGAACGTCCCGGCAATGTAAACAATGGTCGCATAATCGGTCTGAAAATAGGTCCTAACATTTCTAACAGACCAAACTCCATTAATAGCGGTAAGAAAAGCGCCGCAAAGAAGAACACTGTAAATAATGTAGGTAATAAGCTTGAAAAGACTAAATTTCCGGTATCATCTGAATAAACCATCTTTGTTCCAATATGTAAAAATGTCATCCACGCAAATACTACTGCAAGCAATCTCACGATCAGCCATATCGGAGTTACATTAAAGACTTTATTCATTAAACCGTCAGGTTTTAAGTGCTTCTTTAAAAAAGTAGAACAAAATAAACTTAAAACTCCTGATAAAGTTATAACAATTAAGATGAGATACGGCATTGACGGCCCTAATGTTTCTTTTAACCAATTGGCTAAAAAGGCTACCGTTAATGTTGTTTGTTTCTTCCCATCTTGTGTAACTGGAATCGGCACTAAGAAGAGTAAGATACCGATTGCTGACATCACAATAAATTTAATACGTCCCTTTAAGATTTCTGATTTTGTATATTTTTTCATAGAATCTCCCTCTCATTACAATACATTATAATCATATTGAGAAGACTAAGCAATAAGAATTTTAATATTAATACATAAATATGTATAAAATTAATTGTTATAATATTCTAATAATTTAGTCCGTTAAAAAACTGTCTCACGTTTTAATGAGACAGTTTAAACATTCCCTATTACATTTTGCGTAAAACATAAATAAAGTAAGGTGCACCGACAATCGCAATGATCACACCGACCGGTATATCGAGCGGCGGATGAATTCCTCTTGCCAGTGTATCGCTGACCACAATTAAAATAGCGCCAACCAACCCAGACATCATAATAATATGAAGATGTTTGTGTCCTACGATAGAACGCGCAATATGCGGTGCAATCAAGCCTAAGAAACTTAATCCCCCTACAACAGCGATAGATGAACCTGCAAGCATTACTGCTAATATCAGCAATACCATTTTAACAGGACGCACTCGCGTACCTAGTGCTGTCGCCACTTGATCGCCTAAATGCAAGATGTCCAAGCGCTGTGCTAAAAAGAGAATAAGCGGTACGGTCACAATGAACCACGGTAAAATGGAAATCACATGTTCCATAGAACGTCCGAATAAACTACCCGTCAACCAGACTAATGCTAAGTTCGCTTCAATTGGGAAACGGATTAATAAGTATTGTACAACCGCCATACAAATCGCACCGATTGCTAAACCGATTAATGCTAAATTCGAACCTTGCACTTCTTTTCGTGCAATTAAGTAAGACAATAGTAAGCTGATGACTAATGCACCGGCAAACGATGCGACAGGCAAGACATAAATAGGTGCTTTCGGAAACAGAATCAAGACTGTAACTGCCGCTAAACTTGCACCTTTTGTAATACCGATGACGTCAGGTGAAGCTAACGGGTTGCGGACTACACCTTGAATGACTGCACCGGAAATCGCTAAACTGCTGCCGACCAGCAAGCCGACAAATAATCTCGGCTCACGATATTGATTCACAATGAAGTCATCTTGCAGAATTAAACCTTTAACTGCTTGCAGCGGATTGACAAACACTGCACCGACACATAATGAGAAGATAGAAACAATAATCAAAATGGCGATGACAATAGAATATTTGCGTCCTAAATGCTTTGTCATGTCCGTTTCACCCCTCTCAATGTTAATGCTAAGAAGTAAATTGCTCCGACGAATGATGTCACAATACCGACAGGTGTCTCAAACGGAAATGAAATCAAACGGCTTAATACATCTGATAACAGCAGCAATGCTGCACCGAAGATCATCGTCAACGGAATAATCACGAAATAGTTATGAGAGGTATAATATTTAACAATATGCGGTACAATCAATCCGATAAAGCCGATTGGCCCTGCAATTGATACTGAAGCACCAGCTAGAATCACAACCAGTACCCCCAGCAGCATACGTGTGAGTTTAATATTTTGTCCTAGTCCGCGTGCTAATTCATCTCCAAGTTCCAATACAGAGATTTGGCGTGCCATAAACAACGCGCCGATAAATGCGCCGATAATCCAAGGCATAATGGAAAGGACATCCGCCCATTTCAATGTAGATAATGTACCTACAAGCCAAAAGTAAACAGTTGTTGTAGAATCTTCATTCAATAAAATAATCCCTTGCGTCAAACTTGTGAAGAAAAGATGCACAGTCATACCAGCTAATGCTAACTTAACTGGTGTCATACCTCGCGTAGAATCCGACAACATATAAACAATACTGCCGCCGATCAAAGCGCCGATAAATGCTAATAATGTTGAAATCGCAGTTAATGCCGGAAAAATTACTGTAATCACAACAATTACAAATGAGGCACCTGCGTTCACACCGAATATTTGCGGCGACGCAAGCGGGTTGCGTGTCATAGCCTGCATAAACAAACCGGCTACTGCTAAAGCCGCACCAATCAATAAACCGCCTACCATTCTAGGCATACGGATATTATGTATAATAAATGTGTTTTTCGTGTCATGATGCCAAAGTAAATAATCTGCAACGTCTTTAAACTTCATATGTGTTGAGCCTACAGTCAAATTGAAATAGATAATAAGAAAAAGAAAGCACACACTCCCGATAAACAGGAGCGTTGTGCGTCTTCTTTGTTTCTTTTCAACCAGGCTGTGGCTAGATTGGTTCGTCATAGCCGTTCACCCTTCTATTATTCTTAATCGCTTATTTGTTGTCTTGTTCTTTAGATAGTTTTACTAATTCTTTCGCAATTTCCTCTGATGAAATCAAGCCGCGAGATCTTGACCAAGTACTGCGGTCTACAGTGTAAACACGTTTGTTTTTAACTGCATCGATTGTTTGCCATACTTTGTCATTTTCTTGTTTTTTCAATAACGGTTTGTCTTTTTCATCAATCATAATGAACATTTGTTTAGGATTTACTTTAGCAACTTGTTCAGTTGTCATTTTCAAGTACGGACCTTCTAAATATTTAGGCAAGTCTTTTGAAACATCTTTGTTTAACGCTTCTTTAAATCCTAATTCATTGAATACTTGACCTACATAAGATTTATCTGAGTGTGCCATGATATCTGTTTTAGTTAAAACAGCTGGTAAAGCAGCTAAATCTTTGTTTAAAGTAATATCTTTTGAATACTCATCCATTTTCTTTTTATGTTCATCTAAGCGTTTTTGGCCTTCTTTTTCTTTATTCAAGGCTTTTGCGATAGTTTTGAATGATTCAAGATTTTCTTTATAGTCTCCATCGAAACTTGGTAATAAGATTGTTGGAGCTATTTTGTTCAATTCTTTATAAATACCTTTATGACGTTGCGCATCCGCAATAATCAAATCAGGTTTTTCTTTACTGATGACTTCTAAGTTAGGTTGTTTACGTGTACCTACTGACTCATAATCACCGATTTTTTCGCGAATCGGTTTAATAATACGATCTTTCTTGTTGTCATCTGCCACACCGACAGGTTTCACATCTAATGCCGCTAAGGCATCAACGAATGAATATTCTAAAGCAACAACACGTTTAGCATCTTTCTTAACTTTTGTAGTGCCTGCTTCATTTTTTACTGCAATTGTATCTTCTGAAGATTTGCTGTCAGATTCCTTTGAACTGTCTTTGCTGTTATTTCCGCATGCAGCAACTACTGTCAAAGCGAGTACTAACATAAGAATACCAAGAAACTTTAATCTGTTCATGCTTTCACTCCTTAATATGGTTAGATGCTTTATGAGACACAAATGAAATGACGCTTTTGTTAACTTTGAAGCTATCATAAAATCGCCCAAGTTATGTATGCCAGAAAGGATTACAATCGCTTTCATTCATTATGATATATCCCATTTAGCGCTCATTCAATCATCTTACTTTTTATTTTATTGATAACGATTCTCAATGTCAATATAGATATAAATTTTTTAAGAAAAAACCGAACAAATTAGTCCGGTTTTCACAATACTTTCTTATTTTCAAGCGTTAAGGCCTGATTTGTACATGGTCAGGATGTGTTTTAAAGTGGTCTACTAACACTTGCACACCTGCATCTTTAATGTAGACATGCTTCAATGTTTTTTGATACATACTTTGTGCCAATGCATTATAGCCTAATGTAAATTCAATCACATCTCCAGTTTGATAATAATCAGCATTCTGCAAATCAATCATTAAATGGTCGCTGGTTGCACCCATCACTTTGATTTGATTATTAAGCGGCATGATATCTTCTACAACTGTATCGATATGTCCAATATCTAAAATAGCTTGCAAGTAAGATGTATCCCGCTTCACATCAATTCTTGGTTTAATCTCTATAATTTCAGCTTTCAACGTAATCGCATTTTGATATAAATAATGAATCGGCTGCTGATCTACTGTGCTGACACCTCTGAATAATGATTCTCCAATGCGCAGATGATTGATTCTGCCGAACGTACAATAATCCAGCAGCGGCAAAGCACTAGAATTACCTCCGGAAATCATATTCAACGGATAGCCTGTGTCTTTTTCTACATTTTGTATGAATTGATTAATACGTAAGATATCTTCTTCCGTCGGCGGAAAGTCCATAAAACACATAAAGTTGAAAGCCAGTCCTGCTAGACAGATATTAGGCATATACATGATTTCATTGATATAACGCACGACATCATAGGTTAATACACCTTCGCGGCTGTCTTTCCAATCTACCATTAAAAGTATTTTATGTTTGCGCCCTTGTGCTTTAGCTGTTTCATTTAATAAACGAATGGTTTCAATATCTGTTTGAATACTGATGGCTGTCTTATTGACGCAATCTTCTAATTCACTGCGGTTCGGTGTCCGTATCAGCATATAGGAGAGTGCTTCATCATTAAGTTGATCGATATTGACCATACGTGCATCACCCATTTGATCAAATCCTAAACTTTTTAAAGCTTCTACAATCAGCTTATCTCCGGCAACACATTTTATAACCGGCATCATTTCCAAATTTCTTTGGTCCAGCTTTTGTTTCAGCATCAGCGCATTAAATTTGATTTTAGCTAAATCTATTTCTACATAAGCCACATGACTCACTCTCCTTTTCGCAACGGATTCTCTAGAACTGTATTGACATAGCGTTTCACTTTGCCTTCCATACGCATTCGAAGCAGCGACTTCACTTTGATTGTCGGTCCGAACAGCACACGATGCAGTACTTCTGCATGCGGTTGGTTAGGATCTATCGCTTGTTTCGTAATATGCTGCACAATTTCAAACAATTCCGCTTCCGTCACACCTTCATATTGGCTCAAATGATAAATCAATTCTCCTAATTGATTTTGAATCACTGCATGTTGAAATTTCGCAATCACTGCTTCCATGTCTTTTGCAATTAAACTTTCGTTTTCAACGCGTACATTCGGTATTTTCTTTCTGAGTGTTTCTAAATCAATACGCGAACCGCCTAAATCTCTGACCATGAAAGTCATTTTATAATCCTTGCCTAATTTCACAATGGTATTTTGCATATGTGCTTCTAATGCTATACCGTATTCTTGAATATAAGCAATCAAAGGCGGTATTAATGTATGTGCATAGACAGTAATGAATTGTTTGATGGATTCAGGTGTCACTGCATTATCCACCCATTCTAAATAGCTTTCCGCAATTTTCTTATTATCTACAGGATTAAAATTGACTAAACTTGCTGTGACGACAGTGACGCCTTCTCCATCTAGCTCAGGTTTTTCCCGCACTATATATGCTAATTGACGCGCTTGATCCGGTTCTGTTTTAGCATGCAGACCAAACGGTTCTTTTGCGACTTTCAGCTGCGGGTAAACATCTAACATATCTTGCAGTTCATAGCTGAGTTTAGGTCCGTCTACTGTTGTTACAGAAGACACAGTACGAACAGCACTTGTTGCTTGTACTTGTACCGGCAATTTAATATGAAACGAATCATCTAACAGCGCCATCGTTCTAAATGATAAAGTCGCTTTAGACTTCAACGTAACGGGTGTCGGAATTAATCGCTGTTCAATCATCCATGACTTAAATTGCTCCACTATGACATGTTCATATTGCCAAGGATGTACAATCACCACTTCAAAATCATCAATATTATAGCCGAGTGCTTTCGCATAATCTTTCAGTTGCTGTTTGTGATGTTTCAAAACTTCATTCAACATAAAGTCTTGATCGTGCGATGCACTAGTTGTCACTGCATCTGCCTTCTTCAACAGCATAACTTTTAATGGAATGATTTGTTCGAATTCAGGCGCATAGCGCTGCACTTCTTCATTTGTTAAGGGCAATTTTGTTTTCGATAATGGATGTGTCGGATGCCCTTCTGCGACTAAACTTTCAGAGTAAAGCAAATCATCCATTTCACCCAACGCAGTCATATGCGACATCCACGCAAAGTAATTCAAACTTACAGGCATCCTTGAGAATTTCATGCTGTCTTGAATCAAGTTTCTACGCTGCTCCATTTGCGCATAGGTTAAATCAAAACCTCTTCTGCTGTGAATCAATTCTTGTTTCAAGCGTTCAGGAAAAGGTGTATCGAAATGTGTTTCTAATATTTCTACTAAAGCTTCTAAGGAAGCAATCGGTGTTGTTTGGTTACCGACTTGATATTGAATTTGACCCACCATTTTATAACGTTCAAAGGCACCGCGGTCAGTAATTTTTACAAACAGCAGCTGTCCTTTATATTGTACTTCTAATCTGTCTTCTAAATGACGGATATGCGTACCTTCTGGATAGATATGCTCTTTGACCCATGCATTGAATACACGGTGCTGCATATTCATATCTGCTTGTTGAATTGTTGTTTCCATTTATATTACACTTCCTCTATTCTTCAGTTCTTTAACCCCGTAAAACAAGGTCGCGATGATAATCGTACTGATTCCCATCGTAATAAATGTAGGCACGATACCAATCATCTCTGTTAAAGCACTCATAATGACAGCACCTAACGGAATCATACCGCGGTCCATCATGACTATACTTAATATACGACCGCGCTTCTCTGGTTCGATATGTGTTTGGAAATAAACACGATTGGTCGTACGTGCGCATTGACTGAATAATCCTATTAAGAAGATACATCCAAAAAGTAAAATCGAGTTCGGCATGATCACCATCAATAATGTGATACCAAATAAAATCGAACTCAAATAATACACATTGATTGAATAAAATAATTTCAATAATTGCGGTAAAAGCAATGTAGCAGTAATACCGCCGAGTGCACTAAATGTCATTGCAATACCAAAGACAGAGGCTTGACCTGGAAAGTTCAAACTGGTTAATACCGGTAAAAGCGTGGTATATGAAAAGCCAGTTGCCATGATAAGCAATGATGTGATAAAAATATTGAGTCCTTGTACATGAGTGTTAAAATAATCTTTGACGACCGACACTGAAAAGCGGGCATCTGCTTCTTCGGTAGAAGCTGAAGCTGTTTTAAAGTGCAGCGGTACACATAAAAGTGCAGCACCGACATAAACAACAGCTTGTGCTAAAAAGGCAAATTTTACATTCAGCACTGCTATAATAGCACCTGCAACTGCAGGACCGATTGATCTGCAGATATTGATAATAAATGAATGATATGAAACTGCCTTGACTGTACTGAGCTTTTCAGATAAATCTGGTAAAATTGCTTGTCTGATCGGCGTCTCTACAGCATTAAGTATGCCTCTCCCGCAGGCATAAATCAAAATAATGTATATTGGCAATTCCCCGATTTCAAAACTTAAAAAACATAAGATTGCAGTTAAAACGGCAGAAGATGTAATCGTAATACGAATTAATACGCCTCTATCATACTTATCTGCAATCGCACCAGCCCAAATGCTTAAAAATAAAATAGGAATGAGCCGTACGAAATTGACAAGACCAAGATAAAACGCATTATGGTAAGAGTCATAAACATACCAGTTTAATGCAATTTGTCCGATCCAATTCCCCAAAAACAGTAGGAATGAACTTGGAAAAAAATATTTGGCCATTTCAAAATTCCACCTGTCTTTTTAATTGATAATGATTATCATTACCGATATGATGGATTATACAAATCTTTAGTAGTTTTGTAAAATGATTAATTAAGAGGTGTATTATGAAAAATAATTTACAAGATACTCATCAGCAACCAATCAACCTGACACAAGAGGAACAATCAGCATATGATTTTCTTAGTGCCAACCACCCATTGTGGGCTGAACAATTTACTAAAGTTTTACTTACAGCCAGAGATTTAATTACAAAACGTCTCGTGGTTTCAATTTATAGAGAAAATATGGTGAACCAAGCGCATACTTCACAAATTCTTAATGCTGAAGAAGTTCCGTTTGCGCTTGTGTCCCCAACACAAAAGGTTATGAAAATGGATTGGCCGGCTTCTGATCAATCACTTTATGCCCCTATCTCAGGATTCCATGCTTTTGACCGCATTGATATGCAGGGACCTTTTTATTTTGTATCCCTTTCTGATTCTGATCATGTACAGCGTATTATGCATCCAGAAGAAGTATTGAATGTCATCTTGAAAGAGGCGCCGCAATATACGGGTCCTGCAAGCCAGCAATTCAGTGATGATATGATGAACAGTGCAGCCAATATGGCACTTGCATTAAGCTATCAAGCAACTGCTTTAAAAGACGATACACATTCAATGCTTGAAATTATCGAACAGGCTTCAGACAGTTATTTACGTTCTGAACAAGCAGTCATCGAAGGTCATCCGCTTCACCCGGGTGCCAAACTGCGTAAAGGCTTAACGCCTGAAATGAATATCCGCTATTCTTCAGAGTTTCAGCATAAACAAGCCTTAAAATGGATTGCTGTGCATAATGACTTAGTTCGAACACAAACACTTGAGCATACATATAATGACACGCTCTTTAATGCTTTTGATGGTTTGAAAACAGCTTTTGAGCAAGCTGTACCAAATGATGCCAAAGAAGCTTACAGTATTATTATTTTGCATCCGTGGCAATATGATGAAATTTTACATCGCGATTACCAAGATGAAATCAATCAAGGGCTTATCTTAGACATTGATTATGATACAACGTATTATGCCGGTCTATCCTTTAGAACATTGATACCGAAACTGCCGCAAACTACACCGCATGTGAAGTTATCTACCAATGTGCATATTACAGGTGAAATTCGTACCCTATCTGAACAAACTACTTTCAATGGACCGTTAGTGACACATATCGTCAATCGCATCTTAGCACAAGATGCATTATTTAAAGACATCCAAGCTTCAACGATTCCTGAAACAGCAGGTATTCATTTTTATAATGCGAATGATCAAGGCGAATATCAAACTGAACGCAGCGAACAATTAGGTTCATTATTGCGCGAAAACGTTTATCATCTTACAGAAGACAATACGATTAATATCATTCCATCAAGCTTTGTGTCAGTGAACCCTAATGAAGGCACTGCGGTGGTCAATGCATTGATTACACGTTTCAAAGCAGCACAAAAGTTTGATGCATTCGAATCTGCCGCATTATCATGGCTTTCAGATTATGCACAAGCCCTAGTAGATTTAGTTGTTCCGCTGATGGTTAAATACGGCATTGCATTAGAAGCACACCTTCAAAATGCGGTTGCTTCATTTAACCTAGACGGCAGCTTCAACCATATCTTTATCAGAGATTTTGAAGGCCTGAGAATTGATGAATCACAGTTGAATCAACTTGGTTATCCAACTGCTCATTTCCATGAGAAATCACGTATATTAACTGATAAATCCGTTTCTGTTTTCAACAAAGCCTTCTATTCAACGATTCAAAATCATTTAGGCGAAATGATTCTTACTATTGCACAACACGCAGAAGATAGCGCCGCATTTGAAAACAACCTGTGGAACGAAGTTAAACGTATAACACAAGCCAAGTTCCAACAAATGCATGAGGATAAAGAGATTGATAATGAACGTTTATCACGTATCGAACAAGTCTTCTTTGATCAGACTATTGACTATAAGTGCGTGACAACCATGCGTTTAGAAGATGAGGCACATGAATATACTTACGTGAAAGTCGACAATCCTTTAGCATCTCACTAAATCAAATACTCTTATATTCTGGCAGGAAGCATAGACTTCCTGTCTTTTTTGTATTTCTTCCAAAAAAAGAGGGCGGAAACCTATTTCCGTCCTCTGCCATTACTTTATGCTTCAGATTACTTATTGTAATCCTTTTTCTTGTTTTTGCTGCTCTTTATTATCTTTTTGTTTTTGTTCGAATTCTTTACGTGTCATCACATCTTCAACACGCATATTCACTTCAACAACTTGCAAGCCAGTCATGTGTTTTACTTGTTCTTTAATCAAGTCTGTCACTTTACGGAAGATTTTAGGTGCTGCTTCACCGTATTCTAAAATGACTTTTAAGTCTACTGCTGTTTGTTTTTCTCCTACTTCAACCGATACACCTTGTGTGACATTTTCAGTACTAGAGAATTGGTTGCTGATGCTGTCTACGAAGTTGCCTTTCAATGACAGAATCCCATCTACTTCGCGTGCCGCAATACCGGCAATTTTTTCAATAACTTCATCTGCGAATGTTAATTTGTTTTGGAATTTAGGTTGTTGGTTCGCTTGGTTTTCTTGCTGCTCCACTTGGTTTACCCCTGTTTCTTGGTCATATGCTTGTTTTGCTTTAGTATTATCAACTGCCATAGTGCATTCTCCTTTTTATTTAGAAATTTCCATATGCGTCTCAAATATTTACTAAAATTATAAGTTAGCTCCACCGATTTAAAAAGTTTAGAAATTGTTGTCTACGGTCTTTAATGTACCCGATTCCTATTCCGATTAAACACAACACGATAATCAGGACGGTTTTCCAAAAGCCGATGGTTAAAAATAAAATCGCAATGATTAAAAAGACTAAAAAGCCAACAATTCTTCCAATGTAACTCTTTATAAAATCAACAACGTGTTGTGTAGAATCATTCGGTTTTTGTTTGTTTTCGTTAGACATCCTGTTCCCCCTCCTTTATAACACTCTTGGACTTGATGGACTTTTTTGATCCTTGACATTTACTTCTAATTTTCTAATAGGTACTTCCGCAAAATACTCTACGTTTTTCTTAATATCTGTTCTGACATTTTCAGTTATCGTTTGTGCATGTGATTGATCTGGTAAAAAGAAATCAGCCTTTAAGTCTATGTAAGACTTTTTCTTCTTGCTATAGCATTTTGTCACCACATTCGGCTGCATGAGCTGATCATATTGTGCCATAGTATCAAGTGCAACTTTATCAATTGATTTTCTTGATATATAGATATGACCATCCGAATAGAGTTTATACAACCCTGGTTTTCGATGTGTGGGCGCAAACAGACTGAAAATCAGTATGATGCCGAGTAAAATCAGTAAACCTGCTAAGGTAAACAGTACTGGCAAGAACCATGCGAAAGTCAGAAGCTGTTGCTGATAAGTATCAACTTGCGGTACTTGAGGTACTTTCACAAGCATAAAGACAAGCATACCGACAACTGCCACAATCAAAATACCTAATATAAAATTTTTCAATCTTCTCACGGTGCTGCACCTCCTCAATCCTAATGTTAATTACTTTAATATTTAAATACCCCTGCTAAACAATTGGAAAACACATTGAATTTAACCAATTAAAAATTAAAAAGCATAAGCTCTATATACAAGACGTATTGTATATAGCAGCTTATGCTTTATAGTTAAGAATCTGACTCTGAAATATTGCGGTTATGCTTTTTAGACAGCACTTTACGCTGTTTATGATTTGCCGTGTGATACCTCGGTTTTTCTTCGCCTAACGCTATAAACAGCGACCACATCATGAAAATAATGACAACGGAGAAAGGCAATGCAGCGATAATCAATAAGTTTTGAATCGCTTGTGTTCCTCCTGTATAAATCATGATCAATGCGAACAAGGCTAAAATCACACCCCATGAAACTTTGACTGAAGATGAAGGACTGATGCTGCCTTTTGAACTCAGCATACCTAATACATAAGTCGCTGAGTCAGCTGATGTGACGAAGAAAATCATAATGACTGCTAACGACACTAAACTTAAAATGAAACCTAAAGGATAATGCTGCAGTGTCGCAAATGTAGCTGTTTCAGTTGCCTCTTTTGCAATATCTGCAATACCATTTTTCTGTAAATAAATCGCAGCTGAACCGAATACCGCAAAGAAGAAGAAACATACTAATGCCGGCACAAATAATACACCTAAAATAAATTCTTTAATTGTACGGCCGCGTGAAACACGGGCAATAAAAATACCGACGAATGGTGCCCATGAAATCCACCATGCCCAATAGAATACTGTCCAGTTCTGCATCCATTGGAATTTGTCGCCGCCATTTTGCGGAATACGCAAACTCATACCGAAGAAATTGAAAATATAATTCCCTAATGAGTTCGTAAAGTTATTCAATGTGAATAATGTTGGTCCGACCGCAAACAAGACAATCAATACGATAAATGCTAATACCATATTGATATTGCTGAGTGTTTTAATCCCTTTATCAATCCCTGACCAAGCACTCCATGTGAATAAGATTGTCGAAATTACTACAATGACAACTTGCATTCCAAAGTTAGACGGCAGTTTGAATAAATAGTGCAGCCCTTCATTAATCTGCAATGCACCGAATCCTAAAGTTGCAGCTACACCGGTTACCGTCGCAATAATCGCAAGTACGTCAATCATTCCGCCGATAGGACCGCGCATGCGCTTTTCGCCGAATAACGGCACTAATGTTGCACTGACTAATCCTGCATAGCCCCTATGGAAACTGAAATAGGCAAAGACTAATGCGACAATACCGTATACTGCCCAAGCATGCACACCCCAGTGGAAGAATGCGAACTGCATCGCATCATCAATGGCTGCTTGCGTCCCTGCTTTATGTAACGGAGTTTGTGTATAAGCATGGCTGATAGGTTCTGCTGTTGTCCAGAATACTAAACCAATTCCCATACCTGCACTAAACAGCATCGCAAACCAAGATTGCAGTGAAAACTCAGGATCTTCTCCTTCCTCACCTAAAGTGATACTAGAATAACGTGAGAACAACAAATAAATACAAACAATCAAAATCACTAATAATAAAATCAGATAATACCAAGTGAAATATTTTGCGATGAAAGTTGTAATTTGTTGTGTCCCTGTCTCAAGGTGTTTTGGGAAAATTGCGCCGAAAATCACAAATAGCGTGCATATCGTAAGCGCAAACCAAAACACTTTGGTCATCTTATTGACTTTCATAAACCTAAATCCCTTCTAAACGTTGATATGATGTCATTACCCGATATGGCGCTTTTTAACCTTTATTATTTTTTGCGGTATTATACTGGGTTGTGCATTACTTTTTTTAAGAAAAAAGCACTGAAGTGTTTACCTCAGTGCATAACCTAATCTTATTCATTTTCCATATTAATAACTAATTTTCCAATCATAGATTGGCTTTCTAATAATTGATGTGCTTCAAACAATGTTTCTGATGTTAAACCCTTCACTTCTTTTGTCATCGTTGGTTGATAACTGCCTGCCTCTACTTTTTGGGATAAGTCCGTTAAATAGCGGTGGTACTGAATTTCATCCACACCATAGTCTAATCTTCCGAACATATAGTCATGTGTGAATGTCAGGCTTTTGCCTTTTAATAAATTCAAATCTTGTTTCTCTTTGAAAGCTACAATCGTTGTAATATGTCCTCTTGGTTTGATTAAGTCAATCATGAGGTCATAATACTCGTCTGTATCATGCGTACAGAAGATGTAGTCAAAGTATTGGATTTGATGGTCAGCTAATTGATCTTTTAAATCTTCTTTATAATTTAAGACAATATCAGCGCCCATAGATTCAGACCATTCTTTTGTTTCTTGTCTGCCTGCTGTTGTTACAACATGAAGACCATAGACTTTTGCGATTTGTGTCGCAATACTGCCGACACCGCCAGCACCATTTATAATCAAAATAGATTTGCCTTTATTATTATCAGGGTTTGAAGAAATGCCGAAGACATCAAACAACACTTCATAAGCTGTTAATGCTGTTAAAGGCAGACTCGCTGCTTCGCTGTATGAAACATTATTTGGTTTCTTTCCAACCACACGCTCGTCCATCACTTGATATTGTTCATTTGAACCGTCATAGAAACTTGAACCGGAATAAAATACTTCATCACCGACATTAAACAATTCGCTTTTAGGTCCGACTGCCTCTACCACACCTGCAGCATCATAACCTAAAATTCTTGGTGCTTTTTCTACTGGTGATTTTCTGATTTTTGTATCGACAGGATTCACACTAATAGCTTTGACTTTCACTAAAATTTCATTACCTTTAGGCGTCGGTACTTCTTTATCAAATTCATAAAACAAATTACCTTCTGATAATTCAAAACTGCGATCTGCACCAATCGCTTTCATATGAACACTTCCTTTATTTGTGATTGTTGCCTCATCATAGAACTTAGTTGAAGATTAAGCAATTGTTTAGCTTTGATACAATTTTAAAAAAACACCAGAAAACAGTATTTCCAACTGTTTCTGATGTCTCTATTCATTATTTATTTTCTAAATTGAATACTAATTTACCATTAATCTTATGTTGTTCTAAAGATTGATGTGCTTCATAAAGCGTCTCTGGTGTCAGCTGATCAACAACTTTTGTGACTGTCGGCTGGTAGACACCCGCTTCTACCTTTTTAGACACATCTGTCAAATAACGGTGATATTGAATAATATCTGTATCATTGATAGAACGTGCAAACATATTTTCATGCGCAAATGTTAAGCTTTTGCCTTTAAGCAAGTTCAAGTCTTGATTTTCATTAAATGCGACGATTGTTGCTAAAATGCCTCTTGGTTTGACTAAATCAATCATTGTTTTATAATACATATCTGTATTAAAAGTACAGAAGATAAAATCAATCTCTTTGACACCATTAGCATCCAACTGTGCTTTTAAATCTTCTTTGTAATTAATGACTAAGTCTGCACCCATTTGTTTTGACCATTCTGTTGTTTCTTCTCTGCCTGCGGTAGTAATCACTTTAAGACCATATGCTTTAGCAATTTGTGTCGCAATACTGCCGACACCGCCTGCACCATTAATAATCAATAATGTTTTGCCTTTGTTGTTATCAGGGTTTGAAGAAATATTGAAAATATCAAAGAGCACTTCATATGCTGTAATAGAAGTTAATGGGAAGCTTGCTGCTTCATTGTATGACACATTGCTAGGTTTTGCTGCCGCATAGCGTTCATCCATCACTTGATACTCCGCATTTGACCCATCAAATAATAACGAGCCGGAATAAAACACTTCATCGCCCGTCTTAAACAGTTCGCAATTAGGACCTGTTGCTTCTACCACACCTACTGCGTCATAGCCTAAAATTCTCGGCGGATTTTCGATAGGTCGCTTGCGTTGTTTCGTATCTATCGGGTTGACACTGATAGCCTTAATATTAACTAATAACTCTCTGTCTTTAGGAACAGGTTTTTCTTTGTCGAATTCATAAAATAAGTTGCCTTCTGATAATTCAAAGGCTTTATCTGCACCTATTGCTTTCATGTTTTACACCTCATTTATTCTAATACTTCTATTTATTATATTGCCTATTTGTATTTTTTCTAACCTTTGCACTTATTTCCATAAGAATTTGAATATATGATCTGCTACTTCTTTGCTTTCATGCAATTGGCTATGCTGTCCTTGTTTGCCTTTAATCAAGTGTTCCTGATAGCTTTTCGCATGATGATTCATTATATATTTTAATGATTTTGAAGAAGCATTCGTCACACGGCCATCGCTATTTGAACCATCACCGATATCACCGTAAATGTTTAAAATCGATACTTTTTCATAAGCCGCAACCTTTTTCAAATTCAATAAATCTAGATAACCATCTGTCATTTGATCAGGCTTGCCGTTGTCATCTACTGTCACTTTTCCCGGTTCATCATTGATACCGATAATACCATTGAATGTACCAGCGATATTGACTTGTTTGTTTAACTCAGGCAAATCTGCATTGTTCCCGTATTTGAGCATGTAATTCGCAAACGACAGATTACTCATTGAATGAGTGACAATATTGTATTGCTTGAATTGATAGTCTTGTTTCAAAGCTTCTAAGACATTTTTAATCCATAAAGCATTCAGCTTCATATCACTGTTCTTATTGTCTTTTAAGTTCACTAAGACAATCGGATGTTTGTCATCAGCTTCAATCTTCCCTTTTAAAGTAACGTGACCGTTCGAACCTACTGTCGCAACCACAGCGTCTTTTGCGTAACCTTCTTTCTTGGCTTGCTGTGCAAAGTAGCGTTCGGAATTTACACTGCCGCCATAACCATGCATAAATAAAGTCGGTGTTGCGATTTTATTACCTTGATCTATCGGATTATTCTGACTATGTTCAGTCCAGATATATTTAATAATTCCAAGTACGCCCAAAGCCACTGCGATAATCGCAATTAACCTTATTGTCTTGGCATCAGGTTGATTTTGTTTCTCCATCTCTCTATCCCCTAACTTTGTGTCTTCTTGGTGGTTGTATATTTTCACTTAAGTATAGTGGTTTCTGGAATTTCCCGCAATAAAAATATGAATAGAAAAATTCAATTTTCTTGAAAAAGCACGCTTATAAATGATTTCAATTTTAAAAGCCGCAACTAAATGGAGACAGCTGCGGCTTCAAGTTTATATTTGTGAGAAGTTATTATGGAATTTTCTATTATAGTTATGGATGGATGAATGACTATTTGTTTAAATATTTTTCAATGTAAAATGCAGATTCTTCAATGGACTTGTATTCTGTATTAATGACTGTGGCATTAAATTTATCGAATACTTCTTCTGCATAACTTAATTCTTGTTTGATTCTTTGTAAGCTGTTGTAATTGGCTGAACCTTTCATACCCAGTACACGGATGCGTTGTGTACGGATATTCATAATATAATCGGGACTTGCGGTTAAACCAAATACCAGCATTTTCTTGCTGAACACCTCTTCTGGGATAGGTGCTTCAGGTACTAATGGAATGTTAGCAATTTTATAACCTTTATTGGCTAGATACATACTGAGTGGTGTTTTAGATGTTCGGGATACTCCTAAAATCACCGCATCTGCATCTTCGATGCCGTCAAACACTTTGCCGTCATCATATTTCACTGAGAATTCCATCGCTTCGATACGTTGGAAATAATGCTGGTCCATTTTGCGTAATGCACCGCTTTCTCTCACTGCATGCGTTTGTGTCTTTTCTTCAATCAAACGCAATAAATCTGTCATGTAATCTATATAAGGAATACCTTCCTCTTCAGCATATGTGCGTCCGATTTTATTAAACTTCGGACTCACAAGTGTTGTGACAACGATTGCATCACGTTGTTTCGCCAATTTTAAAATGGTTAAAAATTCTTCTTCATTTTTAATGAATGGAAACTTTTTTATTTCCGCACTTTCTTCTAAACCGGGAAACTGCGTCAAAGTCGCATGAATCATACGTTGTGCAGTTTCTCCGATAGAATCTGATACGACATATAAAGCTAAATGTTCTTTATTGTTTTGCACCGACCACTCTCTCGCTTTCTACATGGCTTTGTGCAGCAGCTAACATAGCACCTGGAACTCTGAATGGAGAGCATGAAACGTAATCAATCGCTAAGTCATTGAAGTAATGAATCGATTTAGGATCACCGCCTAATTCGCCGCAAACCCCGATTTTAATCTCTGGATTTGTTGCTTTTGCTTGTTCTACTGCTGTTTTAATGAGTTGTCCTACACCGTCAACATCTAATGTTTGGAACGGATCAACTGCAAGCAAGCCTCTATTAATATATTCACCGATGAATTTACCCGCGTCATCACGAGAGAATCCAAACGTTAATTGTGTTAAATCATTTGTACCGAAACTGAAGAACTCTGATTCTTTTGCAAGTTCTCCTGCAATCAGACATGCACGCGGTGTTTCAATCATTGTACCGATTAAGTAATCGATAGAGACACCTGCTGCTTCCAACATGCTTTCTGCAGTCATTTGAATTGTTGATTTCAATGTTTTAAATTCTTCTGCTGTTGAAACAAGCGGTACCATGATTTCCGGTTCGCTTTCGATACCCTCTTCTTTTAATTTCAGTACACTTCCGATTATAGCTTCCGTCTGCATTTCCGCAAGTTCCGGATAAGTGACAGCTAAACGACAGCCGCGGTGACCGAGCATCGGGTTAGTTTCATGCAAGTCTGTAATACGTTTTCTTAAAACATCTTTTTCGACGTTTAATTGTTGTGACACCATTTGAATTTCATCTTCTGATTTAGGAAGGAATTCATGCAATGGCGGATCCAGCAAACGTACAATCGTTGGTCTGCCGTTTGATAATCTGAAGATCTGTTCGAAATCTTCAATTTGATATTTACGGATTTCATTCAATGCTTCAATGCGCTCTTCTTGAGATGCAGCTAAGATAAAGCGGCGCATTTGTACTAAACGCTCTGCACCAAAGAACATATGCTCAGTTCTTACAAGACCGATACCTGCAGCGTCGAATTTATAGCCAGATGTAATATCTTGAGGTGTTTCTGCATTCATACGTACATTCATGCGCGCAGCATCTTGTGCCCATTGCATGAAACGATCGAACGCTTCACTATGCTCAGCATCTGTCTTTTCAATTTCGCCAAGATAAATATTACCTGTAGAACCATCTACAGAAATCACATCGCCTTCATGCAATGTTTGACCATGATAAGTTACTGTTTTGCCTTCAGTATCAATATTCAAGTTTGAACATCCTGTCACACAGCATTTACCCATACCGCGAGCAACTACAGCTGCGTGCGATGTCATGCCGCCGTGTGTTGTAACAATTGCTTCACTTGCGACCATACCTTCGATATCTTCTGGTGATGTTTCAGGACGCATTAAAATTACTTTTTCGCCTTGTTCTGCTTGTACTTTCGCATCTTCAGCTGAGAATACGACTTTACCTGTAGACGCACCTGGACTTGCTGGCAAGCCTGCATCTGAAATTGCTTCTGCTGCTTCAATAGCTTCTGCTTTGAATGCGGGGTGCAATAATGTATCGATTGATTTCACATCTACCTTTGTCAGCGCCTCGTCTTTTGTAATAACCCCTTCGTCTACAAGATCCACCGCAATTTGCATTGCTGCTCTTGCTGTACGTTTACCATTACGTGTTTGTAAAATATAAAGTTTACCGTTTTCAATCGTAAACTCGATATCTTGCATATCTTTATAATGTAATTCTAATTTTTCAGTGACATCTACAAATTCTTGATAAACATCAGGCATTTGTTGTGCTAATGTATCAATTTCTTTAGGTGTACGAATACCTGCCACAACATCTTCACCTTGTGCATTTAATAAATACTCGCCGAAGACGTGGTTTTCACCAGTTACAGGGTTTCTAGTAAATGCAACACCTGTACCGCTTTTTTCACCGCTGTTGCCGAAGACCATTTCTTGAACGTTGACACCTGTACCGATATCATGCGGAATATCGTTTAAATCACGGTATACACGCGCACGGTCGTTATCCCAAGATTTGAATACCGCTTCAACTGCTTCTGTTAATTGTTCTAACGGTTCTTGAGGGAATGGTTTGTAGACTTCTTCTACATAAATTTCTTTGAAACGTTCACTGATAGTTTTTAAACCTTCTGCAGGAATCTCTGCATCTGTTTCATAACCATGTTCTGCTTTGTATTGATCGAAATAGCGGTCGAACGCTGTCATTGAAATTCCATAAACCACTTGACCGAACATTTGTAATAAACGGCGGTAACAGTCATATGCAAATCGTGCATCGTCTGTTTTCTTCGCAAGCTTTTCAACGTTTTCATCATTTAAACCTAAGTTTAAAATTGTATCCATCATACCTGGCATTGAAATTTTTGCGCCGCTTCGTACGGAAACTAACAATAAATTGTCGTCAGATGAAAAAGATTTCCCAGTACGTTCTGAGAAAGCTGCTAATTGTGTATGTAATTCCTCTATTAATTCATCTGATAATGTAGCACCTTGTTTTAAATATTCTATACAAGCTTCTGTAGTGATAGTAAATCCATCAGGTACAGGTAAGCCTAAGCGCATCATTTCAGCTAAGTTGGCACCTTTACCGCCAAGTAGGTCCTTCATTGATTGACTGCCTTCTTCAAATGCATAGATTAATTTTGTCATTTGTAGATCACCTCGTATATTTTTCATAATGTGTCATACTAATTATTTTAAAGTATGTCACACTGAAAGCGTTTTGACAATAAAAAACATACTATTTCTCAAATTAATTTGTTGATCTTTTCACTAATTCGTTACATTTACCTTAAAAGCAAGGTTATTTACCCTTTTTAAAAATTAGCATATGCTTAATATAAGGATGAAAAAGGAGCGAATAATTATGAAAGGCTATCAGTTATGTGTAAGTAAAGTACCGATTTTTCAAAATTTGGATCGTACAGCACTAGAACATGTCTTTTCAAAAGTACATTCTAATACCATAAAGAAAGGTGAATATCTCTTTATGGCCGGCGATGATGTGCATACATTATTTGTCATACATTCAGGCAAAGTGAGGATTTTCAGACTTACTGATGAGGGCGAAGAACAATTAATACGCATATTGGATCATAGCGATTTTACTGGCGAACTGACATTATTCGATGCTGTGTCCAGTGCACAAACCTACGCAGAAGCAATAGAAGACAGTCAAGTTTGTACCATCGACCAATCCGCAATCCATGCGCTGATACAAGATTATCCAGATATCGGTATAAAGATGATTGAAGGTTTAGCCAAACGTTTGAATCAGACAGAATCTATGACAACGCAAATCGCACTGATGAGCAGTAAAGAACGCCTCATGGCTTATATTGAACTTGAAACTAAAGATAATATATTAAAATTACCGATGACTAAAAAACATTTAGCGACTTATTTAAGCATGCAGCCGGAAACTCTGAATCGTACCTTCAAACAGCTGGAACAAGAAGGTATTTTAGACAAAATCAACCACAATACCTATAAAGTACTGAAAAATTGATCTAGGTCAATTTTATTTCTCCCCTTCTCTCGTATCATTAAAGATGAAAGCAGCACACATCAAATAAAAACGAGAGGAGGATTTTTATGTTTACTAAATGGATTTACCGTAATGAACAGAAACTGACATTGCTGTCATTCATAGGATTGGTTATCGGTATTATTTTACGTTTTGTGCCAAAAGACCTGCACCTCTACAGCAATGCTTTATTAATCATAGCCACTGTTCTTGCAATGTTGGTCATCGGTTTAAAAGCCATACAAGCTTTAAGATTTAAAATGTTTAGTATCGAGTTGTTAATCAGTATAGCGGTGATTGGGGCGCTGTTTATCGGAGAGTATATTGAATCTGCCGTCGTGACGTTCTTATTTTTATTTGGAACCTACCTTGAAAAGAAAACATTAGAACGTACACGCCGCTCTATCCAATCATTGACAGAGCTCGCACCGACAGAAGCAGTATTACTTAATGAAGACAAAACACGTTCTGTAATCAGTGTTGATGAAGTCGTTAAAGGCGACCGACTTGTTTTAACTCCCGGCAGCCGTGTCCCTGTCGATGGACATATTGTCAAAGGAGAAGGCACATTGAATGAAGCCTCAATAACAGGAGAATCTGTACCCAAAACTAAAACACAGAACGACACACTTTTCAGCAGTACGATTTTAGATTCAGGATACGTTGAAATGATTGCGGATAAAGTCGGAGAAGATACAGCCTTTGCGAAAATTATAGATTTAATTGAAGAAGCACAAGAAACCAAATCTGATACTGAACGTTTCTTAGACCGCTTCGCTAAATGGTATACACCTGGTGTTATCATCTTAGCTGTACTTGTCGGACTCATCACATGGAATCTGCACCTTGCGATTACTTTCTTAGTGATTGCTTGTCCAGGTGCATTAATTATCGGTGCGCCAGTGTCAAGTGTTGCAGGAATTGGTAATGGTGCGAAACATGGTGCTTTGATCAAAGGCAGCGATATTATGGAAACACTCTCAAAAATCGATGTCATGGTCTTTGATAAAACCGGCACATTAACCAAAGGTACACCTGAAGTCGTTCACATTGAAAGCTTTAACACAGCACCTCCTGAACTTTTAGGGATGCTCGGCAGTTTAGAACAAACATCAGAACACCATCTCGGCAAAGCGATTGTCGACTATGCAAGCAAGCATTACAACCTGAATGATTATAATGTGCAAACGACTGATCACCATAAAGGCAAAGGCTTGCAAGGTACTATTGACGGCTATCACATCAGTGCGGGCAACCGTGCATTAATGGAAGCTGAACATGTACAGATAAGTCCACAAGCAATGCAGCACGCAAAAGCCGAAGAACAAACTGCACATACTTTAGTCTATGTCGCAGTCAACCAGCAATTAGCTTATATCCTATCTATCAAAGATGAAATACGAGAAGACGCAAAAGCTGCGATTGAATTAATGAAGGCACACGGTGTTAAACAAACCGTTATGTTGACCGGAGATAATCCGCAGACAGCCAAGGCAATCGGCGAAGCATTAAATATTGATGTCATCAAAGCTGAATTGCTGCCTGAAGATAAGACGGCTTATATTGAGAAACTAAAACAAGAAGGTTATCACACAGCGATGGCTGGAGATGGTATTAATGATGCCCCTGCCATTGCGACAGCGGATATCGGTATTGCGATGGGAGACGGCGGTACAGATGTCTCAATGGAAACAGCAGATATAGTCTTAATGGCCGATCGTTTAAAACAGTATGCACATGCCTTCTTATTAGCACAAGCAACCAGCAGAAATATCAAGCAAAATATAGCAATCGCCATGATTACAGTATTTAGTTTACTCATTGGTGTACTGCTCGGCGGTGTGAATTTAGCCATTGGAATGTTTATTCATGAAGCAAGCGTGCTCATCGTTATCTTAAATGCGATGCGCTTAATTCGATTTAAAATTAAAGGAGAAGATATTAATGAAACAAATCAAACTACAATTAGAAACACTGACATGCCCTACGTGCATTAAGAAAATTGAAGGTGCCTTAAACCAAACTGACGGCGTTGAAAATGCTAAAGTGCTCTTTAACAGCAGTAAAGTTAAAGTCGGCTTTGATGAATCGAAACTTAGTACAGAGGAAATCAGTCATAAAATTGAACAACTAGGCTATCAAGTATTGAAAACGGCTTAACTTTTTTAAAATTTTGTAAAATGACATGGTCGTAACCCCATAAATTATCTATTTAATTTCGTCTGTGATATACTGACACTTAATTAAATATATGATGAAAGGCAGAGTATCCATGTTACAAAATCAATTTCCGATTGGAAAGTTTCAAAAACCTGACAGTTATAGTAAAGAAGATTTAAATACTTGGATTGAAGCGATTGAAACACTTCCAGATAAACTTACGACACTGACATCTAACGCTTCTGAACCTGAACGCCATGCGACATACCGTGAAGGCAGTTGGGATGTAGAAACATTAATCCATCATATAGCGGACAGCCATATGCATGGTTTCATCCGAACTAAGTTAGTATTAACTGAAGATCATCCCCACGTCTCAACATTCTCTCAAGATGATTGGGTCAATACTTTAGATAACAAAGCACCTTTAGAATATTCGCTTGAATTAATTGACGGCATGCACAAACGTTGGGCAATCCTGCTTCGCAAATTACCTGAAGCAGCATTTGAGCGTACCTTCTCTCACCCTGAAGAAGGAGAAGGCAGATTAGCAGATATTGTCGCGAAAATGGCATGGCATGGTAATCATCATTTAGAACATATCAAATTAGCGTTGGAAGCGCATAGATAATCAATAAGACTCTGTTGCTCAGCAGCAGAGTTTTATTTTTGTCTTTTATGTTAAATGGCTTGCTGCTCACCTGTTATATTTCACACATAATAGATTGACAGACATCTAATTACTTTTCTATACTTTAAATGAAAAGAGAAAACGAAAAATCTATGCAGCAGAGAAGGAGCAGCTTATGAGTTATTTATTTTCAAAAGATAGTGTATTCGTGTCGAGTGCGGATAGTAAAGAAGCGGTACTTGCAGAAGTAACAGAGGCTTTATTAAAAGCAGGTTATGTTAAAGACAATTATTTAGAACATGTTTTAGAGCGTGAGAAAAATTATCCAACAGGTCTCATTCTATCTAATATCAGTGAAACATTCCCTAATATCGCTGTACCGCATACAGAACCAGAATTTGTGAACACAACTAAAATTGTACCTGTTAAATTAACAAATCCTGTAGTTTTCCAAAATATGAGTTCACCTCATAAAGATTTACCAGTTGATTTCGTATTCTTGATTTTAAACGCAAACAAATCAAGTCAAGTGCACTTATTATCTGATCTTATTCTTTTCTTCCAAAAAGAAGATAAAAAAGAGATGGAAAAATTCTTTAAACTTACAGATGCAGATGCGATTTATGAGTATCTTCAAGCAAAATTTTAATACCAAAGTTCTGCTTATGGCATGAATATATGGCTTTAATCCTCAAATCAAATTGGTTTGAGGATTTTTCATTTAAAAAGACAAAGTTGAATAAAGTAGGGTATTATTAGTTAAATACTTTTATAATTCAATACTAAGGAGATACGCCATGCAGAAAAACAGATTACGTTTGCTTATCCCTGCTATTACATTATTATTAGTTTTGATTTCAGCTTTATACGTACAGACTGCACAACACGGTCTGATTCAAACAAGTGCAGATGCTCAAGATAAAACCCATTTTATCAACATTTGGCTGATCTATTTAATTCCGCTTGCTGCTTTATTTATATTGCCTTGGCACTTTAAATTTCAGCCGCTCATTCAGAAACCTTTAAAATCAACACGTATTTTACTTATATCAAGCATAGTCTATATCGTTTTGGTTTTCCTTACACCTCAACCTTATTTTGAGTTGTTTTATATTTATAAGCTGGTGTTGTTGTTAATAATTCCTTTATGGGTAATCAAGCGTGAAAAACGCTCTATACTTTCTATAACTCAGCCCTTCATTAATTGGTCGTTAGCACCTATTATCTTTGTCATTTGGTTAGTATTGTATTTTAGTCCTTTGAATAACTTATCTCATATCTCTTATGATGAGCCATATCTATTTGTACTTATCTTTACAGTGATTTCGATATTAATGAACGCTGTGTTGGAAGAAGTCTTTTATCGAGTATGGCTTCAAACTCGTTTAGAACATTTAGGTGTCCTTGCTTCTGTTTGTATCAGTACAATTCTTTGGTCATTATGGCATGCTGGCATACAAGGACAAGGCAATCTGCTAGAATTATCAGCCCAAGCGCTAGTTACACATGCACTTGCAGGAATATTCCTTGGTTTCTTCTGGGCAAAGTATCGAAATATCTATTTATTGATACTCATTCACGTTTGTATGAATTTCCCTTTGTATCTCATCACTTATTGGTTTAAATAATAAGAAAATCCTCGAATCAGATTGACTCGAGGATTTTCTATTTCACATAAATTATTTTTCCGCATTTCTTTTGAATTTCTGCGGCAATTCAAAGAATGGTTGTATATCTTGTACATATTCTAGTATTCCCATATATTCATCGTTCTCATCAAACAAAGCTTTATATGTGACATGAATAAACTTGTCACCTTTTTTAAACCACATAGATTCTGAAGCTTTCTGTTTCGTTTTTAAATCACGGATAATCTGCATAACTTTACTTAAACTTTTAGGCGGGTGACAGTTTGCCACATTTCTTCCAATCGAGATTGGTGTACGAATAAACATCATTTCTGACGCTTCGACTAAATCATTAAAGTATTTAAAAGTACCATTTTTATCAACGAATGTAATCTCAACTGGCAAGTTATTTAAAATAAGATCTGCTTCTTTTGTCGTTAAGAACCCTCCGCCAAAGCGTAAATTCTGTTGTCCTTGTTTTGCATCAAATTGTGCATCAATAGGTGTTAATTCTATATCAGAATCTTGCCATGTCTCAGTAACTTCTATCGCATACCCAAAAGCGCTGCTTTCTTGTGCAATTTGCTGCCACTCAACTGCACTGATATCTTCTTGCATTAAGGGGATGAATAGGATCTCTTCTTGGCGCAACATGTCCATTAAACTGCTTTCTAATTCAATATAGGCACTTTCTATATGTCGCCATTCTACTTCTTCAAGTTTAACTGCACGTTTTTGCAATTTGTTTAACGCAAAACGAATAGCGTCATCATCTGCCCACATTTTACGAGGCATAATATACTGGCCTCTTCGCTCAATAACAGGAAAGATAATCTTTTCTTTACGGTTAAAATGCGGAATCACGCCTGAAAGTGCTTGTACGTTCTCTTTAAATGATGTCACCGCTTCTGTATCATTGCTTTCAACTTTGTACATTAACTTGCCTGTTTCTTGAATCAATGACTGAAGTGCGCGAATTTCTTGTAAAAAGATATTCAATGGATGAATGCTATCGTGTGAAAGTGTGATTTCTGTCAGTGATTGATTTGTCACTTTTTCATATGTTAAAACAAATCGTTCTATTCCATACATAGACGTAAATTTTTCTATAAAGTAAAGCTGTCTAAGTGCTTCTGTAATTTTACTGCTTGAGACAGTTTGAGAGAGCTCTATTAACATGCCATTAATATCTTCTTGATGTATATGTTGATCAATGAGTGCTTTAACTTCTTCTTTAACCTCATTTGATACTGAACTAATATTAAACATCACAAACACCTGCAATTCTTAAATTTCCTCTCTTCAAGTATAAACACATTCGTCATAAGATGATATTAGCGTATTCACTGATTTTAATACGAAATATCACTGGATCCGTGTTAATGCTTGTGACTTTGTTTCAAATAAATAGATAGATGGCATTTTCATTTGTAGAAAGTCTTTATAACCAAAACGACCATTTGTTAAGTGATTAAATAAAAGTGACAATGCGGTACCATGACCACAAATTAATAATGTTTCTGCTTCATTGTTCTCTATAATTTGATGATAGGTTTTCATAATACGATCTTGAACTTCATTTAATGACTCACCATTCTCCAACTTATAGTCAAAATCTTGCCACTGACTTTCCGCAAATTCATTAAAATTTTCTACCCAGCGTCCTATTTTTCTTTCACACTATTATCTCTTAATGAATGTCTGACAAAGTATATTCTCATTCTGTTTTATTTTCATCCTCTTCTTCATAAACAGTTAGGCTCAAATCAATGTAGTTCGAACTTTCTTTCCCTTTTCCTTCTTGGGTATGCCACAAAAATCTTTGATAATCTGTTCCGCCATCTAAATAGATACAACCGCATTTACAACCAACAAAATCATGTCTATGTTTTGATTCAATAATGTCTCCACACATTTTGCATCTCGCAATATTTCTGATGATTTTCTTCATGATGTTCCCTTCTTTCAAGTATTGCTAACTCTATTTTCTTAATTATAACTTTTTCTCATAAAAAAAACACTTCCCGACAAATCTGGGAAGTGTTGTATAGAAACATCGTATATTCCGACAATTAACGTTTTGAGAATTGTGGTGAACGACGTGCTTTTTTAAGACCTGGTTTTTTACGTTCTTTCATACGTGGGTCACGAGTAAGTAATCCAGCGCGTTTTAAAGAACTTCTGTATTCAGGATCAGCTTCTAATAATGCACGAGCGATACCATGACGGATAGCTTGTGCTTGACCTGTGAAACCGCCACCGTGTACGTTAACTAAAACATCATAGTTACCTTGAGTTTCTGTAACGTCGAATGGTTGGTTTAAGTCTAAGATTAATGATTCAAATGGTAAATATTCACGTACGTCTTCACCATTTACAGTGATGTTACCTTCGCCTGGTACTAAACGTACACGTGCTACTGAGTGTTTACGACGGCCTGTGCCTCTATATTCAACTTGTGCCAATGTAATTTCCTCCTTCTAATTAACCACGTAACTCGTAGTTTTCTGGTTGTTGTGCAGCGTGTGGATGTTCAGCGCCACCATATACAAATAATTTTTTACCTTGTTTTTCGCCTAATCGGTTGCTTGGTAACATACCTTTAATTGAAATTTCAAGTAAACGTGCTGGGTTTTTCTCTTTTAATTCACCAGCTGTGATTGATTTAATACCACCTGGGTAGTTTGAGTGACGGTAATAAACTTTGTCAGATTCTTTGTTACCTGTCATTTCGATTTGTCCAGCGTTGATGATGATTACATAGTCACCGCTGTCTACGTGTGGTGTGAAAGTTACTTTATGTTTTCCGCGTAAAATAGATGCTACTTCTGATGATAAACGACCTAAAGTTTGGCCAGCCGCATCAATAACATACCATTTGCGCTCAATGTTTGATTCATTAGCCATAAATGTTTGACGCATAATAATTGTCCTCCTAATAATAACTGCGTGTTGAGTTGCTTTTTTAAAAAACAATGTTACGATTCAAAGCTCAGATAAGTTCATTTGTTGAGTTCGTTCGACTTTGCTTCTATATCTAGTAACACAATAAGTTTCCGGGGCTTATCGTGGGGTGATATAAAACAATACCGTTTATAATCGTATAATTTATTGATGTATTTGTCAATACGAATCAATCATTTTCAAGTGATTTTTTGCAATGAATTTTGATATCTGTTCCGAAGTCTTGTGTCAGTGCTTCCGGCGATAAATAGATCTTCTCCAAATAAAGCCCTTCTGCCGGTGCAGTAAACGGAACTTGGTTGCGATCTTTCGCTTCTAACAGAGGCAATACATCCTCTGGTGCACGTTTGCCTTTACCGACTTCGATTAAAAATGCGACTAACACACGTACCATATTATATAAGAAACCTGAGCCAGTCACAATATAGTCGAAGCCGTTTTCTGTTTGAATAATTTCACTTTGATACAGGGTACGTTCTTTGCTTTCAACTTCTGTCTTTTGAGAACAAAAGCCGGTAAAATCATGCGTACCTATAAACTGTTGTGCTGCTTCGTTCATTTTATCTAAATCTAATTCATAATTATTGAACGTCTTCAAACCGCTCATAAATACATCACGGTGTGCTGCTTGATACACTTTATAGCGATAACGCTTCCCTACGCAGTCGTAGCGGCAATGAAAGTCATCATCGACAATAGATACCTCTTTAACATAGATGTCGTCAGGCAAAGCGCTGTTCATCGCATATTGCCATTGCTTCGGCGCAATATCAAGTTCTGTATCAAAATGGAAATATTGTTCTAGCGCATGCACACCTCGATCCGTTCTGCTTGAAGGATGAATACGTACATGACGTTTATGCATGCGTTTTAAAATCTTTTCGAATTGCTGCTGCACGGTTCTTTCGTGCTGCTGTATCTGAAAGCCATAAAAGTTGCTTCCTTGATAAGTAATATTTACTAATATACGCACACGGCTACACTCCTAAATATTTCAATACAAATAGTACTGCTGCAATCGGGATTAATGCACCTACGAGCATTGTATCCTTTGATTGCCATTCAAGTTTACGAAAACTTGTACGTTTTGCATTCATATCATACCCTCTGACTTCCATTGCGACTGCTAAATCTTCAGCTCTTTGAAAGGCAGAAATAAACAATGGAATCAACAAAGGAATAAACGCTTTAATACGCTGTCCGATTGATCCGGAACTAATTTCAGAACCTCTGGATTTTTGAGCCAGAATAATTTTATCCAACTCTTCCATAAGCGTCGGTATAAATCGTAAAGCAATCGACATCATCATGCTTAATTGCTGTACAGGGACTTTAATAACTTTTAAAGGGGACAATATTTTATCAAAAGCATCGGTCAATGCGATAGGATTTGTTGTCAATGTCATAATCGTTGAAGCCATCATAATAAACATTAAACGCATTGAGATAAATATCCCTTCTATAATACCGCCTGAATCTATGGAAATGAATTTCCATGTAAATAACGTGGTGCCTCCCTTAGTTAAAAAGAGATGCATTAAAAAGGTGAAAATTAAAAAGAACAAAATCGGTGTCAGGCCTTTTAATAAATACAACAATTTGATTTTTGCACTATACATAAATACCAACAGAACCAATAACATCCAGGCATACATCGTAAAGCTGTGACAAAAGAATACTAATATAATATAAAAGAATACAAAAGCTAATTTAGCTCTAGGATCCATTTTATGAATGATGGAATCTAAAGGTAAATAGCGGCCTATGATAAATTTATTCTTCATGGTGCTGCCACTCCTTATAGAGCTTGATAAATTCTTGGTCTGTTAATGCTGTTTCTGGTAAACGTATATTGTACTTTTGTTCAAAATCGCGCTGCAGCTGCACGATATCAGGCAAATCTAAATGAAATTGATTGACATTATCTTGATTGCCAAAGAGTACTCTAGGTGTCCCTTCATATACAATTGCCCCTTGCTGCAACACTTTAACTTGGTCTGCATAACGTGCCACATCATTCATATCATGTGTCACAAGCACAATTGTTTTGCCCTCTTGCTGTAATTGTTTTAACAGGTCCATGACTTGTTCTCGGCTATGCGGATCTAGTCCTGCGGTCGGTTCATCCAATACGATAATATCCGGATTCATCGCTAAAATAGATACAATCGCTATTTTACGCATTTGACCTCCAGACATTTGAAACGGTGATTTCGCCATAATGTTACGGTCAAAGCCCAAACGCTTTAACAAACGATATGCATAGTCTTTTACCTTTTCTAAATCCATATGAAAGTTTTTAGGTCCGAATAAGACTTCTCGTTCTACACTGTCTTCGAATAATTGTGCTTCCGGAAACTGAAATACCAGTCCCACACGTTGTCTCATTGGACGAATTGCTTTATCTTTTGTTTTTTTCTTGATGACTAAATCATCAAGTGCAACATGACCGTAAGTAGGTTTTAATAAGCCGTTGAAATGTTGTATTAACGTTGATTTACCAGATCCTGTTTGGCCTATAACCGCATAATACTGACCTGCTTCAAATTCAGTATTAATATGATGCAATGCTTCATATTCAAAAGGTGTACCTTGCTGGTAAATGTAAGTAACGTCATTAAATTGTATACTCATAAACGTGCTACCAACTCATCATAAGTCAGAAACTCAGATGGATTGCCTAATAACGAATTAATCCGCATTGAAAACGGCAAGTCCAAGCCTATTTCAGCTAATGATGCTCCTTTCTTAAAGATTGCTTCTGGTGTGCCTTTTTCGTGCACTTCACCGCGATTCATTACAATCATATAATCTGAATCCAAAGTCTCTGTTAAATCATGCGTAATTGATACAATCGTTACATTGCGTGCTTCGTTCAAATGTCTCACCAGCTGCATCAACGATTGTTTACCTTCAGGATCAAGCATAGATGTTGCCTCGTCTAAGATAATCAGTTCAGGACTTAAAACAAGTACACCTGCAATCGCAACACGCTGTTTCTGGCCGCCAGAGAGTGCTTGCGGCTCATGATTACGTTGTGCATACATTTGTACCTCTTTTAAAACTTGTGCTACATCCTCGTGCATTTGCTCATATGACACTGCTAAGTTTTCAAGACCAAATGCCACATCATACTGAACAGTCGAACCTACAAATTGGTTTTCAGGATTCTGAAATACGATACCAATATTTTTTCGGATGTCATACAGATTCTCAGATGTCATCAACTGTCCATTATAACGTATTTCACCCTCTTGGTAGTCCATCATACCCATCATTAATTTAGCGATGGTCGACTTTCCTGATCCATTATGTCCGACGATCGATGTCCACTTACCTTTAGGGATAGAAAAAGAGATATGTTTTAATGTAAACCACTCGTCACCCTGATATTGAAATGATACATCATCAAATTCAAGTATTTGTTCAGTATTCAACATGCCTCTGTCCCTTCTGATTGATTTCACTCTATCATTGTACATGAATATAACTAGTGTGTATATGCAAGTGTATGAGAAAAACCCCTTCACGTCTTTACCGCAACAGGGGTTTCAAAATAAAAAAGCGCGCACCCCATTCATTAATTGAGTTCACGCTTTAAAATCTATTAAGTTCTTTGAATGGGGCACTCTGAGCTAGACAATATTTGTATGTGGCAAACATTATCGTTGCACTCATTTGCTTTATATATTCATATAGTCAGTGTGTTTATTTGTACAATGATAAGCGCACAATGTTCTCATCGTGTGCTTCTACTTACCATCGTTACTTGGTTTCAAGTTATGCTTTGATTAAACTAATTCGACAATTGCTGATTCAGCACCGTCACCGCGACGTGGACCTGCTTTAAGTACACGAGTGTAACCGCCTTGACGTTCTGTGTAACGTGGAGCAATTTCACCGAATAATTTTTGTAAAGCTGTTTGTGTAGTACCATCTTCGTTTTGGATTTGAACATCACGAACGATTTTAGCTGCTTGACGACGAGAAGCTAAATCGCCTTTTTTACCTAAAGTGATTAATTTATCAACTACACCGCGTAATTCTTTACCGCGAGCTTCAGTAGTTTCAATGCGCTCGTTAACGATTAATGATGTCGCTAAGTCGCGTAACATTGCTTTACGTTGATCAGATGTACGACCTAATTTTCTGTAACCCATGAGTTAACCTCCTTTATCAATCTTCTTTTCTAAGACCTAAACCTAAGTCTTCGAGTTTATATTTTACTTCTTCTAAAGATTTACGACCTAAATTACGTACTTTCATCATATCTGCTTCAGATTTGTCAGCCAATTCTTGAACACTGTTGATGCCTGCACGTTTTAGACAGTTATAAGAACGTACTGATAAGTCTAATTCTTCAATAGACATTTCAAGTACTTTTTCTTTTTGATCTTCTTCTTTTTCAATCATGATTTCAGCGTTTTTAGCTTCATCAGTGAGTCCAACAAAGATGTTCAAGTGTTCAGTCATAATTTTTGCTGCTAATGAAACTGACTCTTGCGGAGTGATTGATCCATCAGTCCATACATCTAAAGTTAATTTATCAAAGTCACTGCTTTGACCTACACGAGTGTTTTCAACTGTATAGTTTACTCTTTCAACTGGTGAGTATAAAGAGTCAACCGGGATAACACCAATTGGTAAATCACTAGTATTATTTTGTTCAGCTAATGCGTAACCTCTACCCTTATTCGCAACAAGACGGATTTTTAAGTGTCCACCTTTAGCAACTGTAGCAATTTTAAGCTCTGGGTTTAAAATTTCAACATCACTGTCGTGAGTAATGTCAGCTGCTGTTACTTCGCCTTCATCTTTAACATCGATTTCTAAAGTTTTATCTTCTTCAGAATAAATTTTAAGAGCAAGTTTCTTAATATTCATAATGATTGTAGATACATCTTCTACTACGTTATCAATTGCAGAGAATTCGTGTAAAACTCCTTCAATCTCGATGTATTTAACGGCTGCACCTGGCAATGAAGATAGTAGGATACGACGTAAGGAGTTTCCTAGCGTAGTGCCATAGCCACGTTCTAGTGGTTCAACAACAAACTTACCGAATTTAGCATCTTCACTAATTTCAATTGTCTCAATTCTAGGTTTTTCAATTTCTATCATTATTTACATATCCTCCTTGGTTACGTCGACTTATAAGATACTTCTTATCTTAGTGATCTTCGGAAAATAACATTTCTTAACAATAATATTATACGCGACGACGTTTTGGCGGACGGCAACCGTTATGAGGTACTGGAGTAACGTCTCTGATAGCTGTTACTTCTAAACCTGCTGATTGCAATGCACGGATAGCTGATTCACGGCCTGGGCCAGGTCCTTTAACTGTTACTTCTACAGTTTTCAAGCCATGTTCCATAGCTGTTTTTGATGCTGTTTCAGAAGCCATTTGAGCTGCGAATGGTGTAGATTTTTTAGAACCTTTGAAACCAAGTGCACCTGCTGATGACCATGATAATGCATTACCGAATTCATCAGTAATTGTTACGATTGTATTGTTGAAAGTTGAACGAATGTGAGCTACACCGTTTTCAACATTCTTTTTCACTCTGCGTTTACGAGATACTTGTTTACGTGCCATTAAAATTTTCCTCCTTTACCTATTATTTTTTCTTGTTAGCTACAGTTTTAACTGGGCCTTTACGAGTACGAGCATTGTTTTTAGTCTTTTGACCGCGAACTGGTAAGCCACGACGGTGACGGATACCACGGTAAGAAGAGATTTCCATTAAACGTTTGATGTTTAAGTTTTGCTCACGACGTAAGTCACCTTCTACTTTGTAGCCATCTACAACTTCACGGATACGTGCTAATTCATCGTCTGTTAATTCGTTAGTACGAGTTTGTGGTGAAACTCCTGCTTCTTCAATGATTTTTTCAGCAGTTGATTTACCAATACCGTAAATATAAGTTAATGAAATTACAACGCGTTTTTCGCGTGGAATATCGACTCCTGCAATACGTGCCATATTATTTTACACCTCTCTTTTATTAACCTTGTCTTTGTTTGTGTTTTGGATTTTCACAAATGATCATTACTTTACCTTTACGTTTAATGACTTTACATTTTTCGCAAATAGGTTTAACTGATGGTCTTACTTTCATTTTTATACCTCCCTGTAATAATGGAGTGACGAATTATTTATAACGATAAGTGATTCTTCCGCGTGTTAAATCATACGGAGACATTTCTACTGTTACTTTGTCGCCAGGTAGAATACGAATATAATTCATTCTGATTTTACCACTAACGTGTGCTAAAATTTCATGACCATTTTCTAATTCTACTTTAAACATTGCATTTGGTAAAGTATCTAATACTGTACCTTCTAATTCAATTACATCTTGTTTTGCCATTAGAACAATTCCCCCTTTTGCATTATTAGTTAATGTCTATTGGAAAATGTTAGACATACTGCACTTGTATCAAATCGTTGAACAAAATTTGGGAATCATTATCGTTAATATGTCACTCAAAATTCGTTAGGCTGAGAGACAAACAATGTTAGACTGCCTTCATTCAACATACAAGCAGCAATGTTGAATTACTTAAGATTGTTCAAGATATCAATTACTGAATCAGTAACTTCTTGAATATCTCTAGATCCGTCAACGTTTTTAACAACACCTTTATTATCATAGTATTCTAAGATAGGTTTTGATTGTTTAACGTTAACTTCTAAACGTTTTGCAACTGTTTCTGGGTTGTCGTCTTCACGTTGGTATAATTTACCGCCGTCAAGATCGCAAACACCATCCACTTTTGGAGGATTGAACACAAGATGATAAGTTGTTCCGCAAATTTCACATACGCGACGTCCTGTAAGACGGTTCATAAGTTCTTCTTCCGGAACTTCAATGTTAATAACTGCATCAATCTTTCTGCCAAGTTCTGTCATGATTTTACTTAATGCTTCTGCTTGTTCAAGTGTACGTGGGAAACCATCTAATAAAAATCCTTTTTTCGCATCGTCTTCAGAAAGTCTTTCTTTAACGATACCCACAGTTACTTCATCAGGTACAAGTTCGCCGCGGTCCATATAAGACTTAGCTTCTTTACCTAATTCAGTTTGATCTTTGATAGCTTTTCTAAACATATCACCTGTAGATATATGCGGAATAGGGAATTTCTTAACAATTTCACTCGCTTGAGTTCCTTTACCTGCGCCAGGTAAACCCATTAAGATGATATTCATATTGCCCTCCTACAAATTATCTACCACCAAAGCCTTTATATTCTTTTTGATTAACTTGTGCTTCCAAGCTTTTCATTGTCTCGATAGCAACACCGATAACAATCAACAAGCTTGTACCGCCGACTTGAATCGATTGCGGCAAGTTCATAAATTTAGTAGCAAGAATCGGTAAGATTGCAATTGCTGCTAAGAAAATAGAACCTACAAAAGTTAAACGATATAAAACTTTAGTAATATACTTTTTAGTTTGTTCACCAGGTCTGATACCCGGTACGTAGCTGCCTTGCTTCTTAAGATTGTCAGCCATTTTCTCAGGATTAACTTGAACGAATGCATAGAAATAAGTGAATGCAATGATCAAGATAATGTAAATTACCATTCCGATATTATTTGATGGATTGGCTGTATTGGCAATTTGCTGAGCCCAGTCTGCTTTAGGGAAGAACATTGTTAATGTTCTTGGTAACAAGAAGAATGCCATAGCAAAGATAACCGGGATAACCCCTGCTGAGTTAACTTTCAACGGCAAGTAAGTTGCATTTCGACCTAAACGCTGAGCTGTTTGCTTCTTCGCATATTGAATAGGTATTTTACGAACAGCTTGAAGTACGTACACAGCACCCATTGTCAGTAAAATCAAACCAATGATTAATGCTGCAACTTGCAACCATGCCATAGTCGTATCACTTTGTCCTACAAAAGCTTGTTGGTAGAACTGAATCAGTGATGACGGCAACGTTGACAGAATACCAGCGAAGATAATAATTGAAATACCATTACCTACACCGTATTGGGTTATCTGTTCACCTAACCAAAGTAAGAAAGCTGTTCCTGCTGTTAATACAATTGCAATTAACAAATAACTCATAGGTGACGGATCTACGATCAATGCACCTTTTAGATAGTTATTGAATTGGAATGCCATCCCAATTGATTGGATGAATGCCAAGATGATTGCAAAGTAACGTGTGACGTTATTCAATTTCTTACGACCAACGTCACCTTGTTTGGCCCATTCTGTAAACTTAGGAACTATATCCATTTGCAATAACTGCATTACGATGGAAGCAGTGATGTAGGGCATAATCCCCATTGCAAAAATGGAAAAGTTCTTCAAGGCTCCCCCACCGAATGTATTCAACAGATCAGTGACACCTTGAGAACCTTGTTGACTTTCAAACGCTGCTGGATTAACTCCAGGCGCCGGTATATAAGTACCTATTTTAAATATTACAAGCATTGCGAGCGTAAAAAAGATCTTGTTTCGAACTTCTTTAGTTTTGAAGAAGTCTACGAATGTGTCAAACATTAGATCACCTCGTGTGCTCCACCTTTAGCATCAATTGCTTCAGCTGCAGATGCAGAGAATTTTTGTGCTTTAACTGTTAACTTTTTCTCTAAAGAACCATTACCTAATACTTTGATACCCGCTTTAGCATTTTTTACTACGCCAGTTTCGATTAATAGTTCAGGAGTTACTTCTGTACCTTCATCAAAACGGTTTAATTGGTCTAAGTTCACTACAGCATATTCTTTACGGTTGATGTTAGTGAAACCGCGTTTAGGTAAACGACGGAATAATGGTAATTGACCACCTTCGAAACCTGGTCTTACTTTACCACCTGAACGTGCTTTTTGACCTTTTTGACCACGTCCACTTGTTTTACCATTACCTGTAGCAGCACCACGGCCTACACGGTTGCGGACTTTACGTGATCCTTCTGCTGGATGTAAATCATGTAATTTCATTACGGCACCTCCTTATAATTTTATCTGATTATGCGTTTACTTCTTCAACTTTTACTAAGTGGCTTACTTTGTTGATTTGGCCACGGATTGCATCGTTGTCTTCAACTACTACTGAAGAGTTAGTTTTTTTCAAACCTAACGCTTGAACAGTTTTACGTTGTGTTTCTGGACGACCGATAACACTGCGAGTGAGGGTAATTTGTAATTTAGCCATTATTTATTTTCCCTCCTTAATTGTATAATTCTTCTACTGATTTGCCGCGTAATTTCGCAACTTCTTCAGCACTTTTTAGATTTTCTAAACCATTAATTGTCGCACGAACCATGTTAATTGGTGTGTTTGAACCTAATGACTTACTTAAGATATCAGTGATACCTGCTAATTCTAATACGGCACGAACTGGTCCACCGGCGATAACACCAGTACCAGGTGCTGCTGGTTTCAATAATACACTTCCTGATCCGAACTGACCAGTAATAGTGTGTGGAGTAGTACCTTCTACACGGTTAACAGATACTAATTCTTTTTTAGCAGCTTCTACTGCTTTTTTGATCGCTTCAGGCACCTCTTGTGCTTTACCTGTACCGAATCCAACACGACCATTTTTGTCTCCAACAACTACTAATGCTGTGAAACGGAAACGACGTCCACCTTTTACAACTTTCGCAACACGGTTAATCGTAACAACGCGTTCTTCAAATTCTTTGTTTTCTTCATCTCTGCGAGCCATTAATTGTCCCTCCTTTTATGATTAAAATTCTAAGCCATTTTCACGTGCTGCATCTGCTAATGCTTTAACACGTCCATGGTATAAGTAACCTCCACGGTCGAAGACGATTGCAGTGATACCTTTATCAACTGCTTTTTTAGCGATTGCTTCGCCCACTTTGGCAGATAATTCAACTTTTGAACCAGTTTCGTTTTCGAAATCTTTATCTTGAGTTGATGCTTGAGCTAAAGTTACGCCTTTTGAATCATCAATGATTTGTGCATAGATGTGTTTGTTTGAACGATATACGTTTAAACGAGGTTTTTCAGATGTACCTGATAAGTTCGTACGTACACGTGCATGTCTTTTTAAGCGTACTTTATTTTTATCAATTTTGCTGATCATGCTTTATTCTCCTTTCTTTAGAGAGTTATTTATTATTTACCAGTTTTACCTTCTTTACGACGAACATATTCGCCTTGGTAACGGATACCTTTACCTTTATAAGGTTCTGGTGGTCTTACGGCACGGATTTTAGAAGCTGTAGCACCAACTTGTTCTTTAGAAATACCTTCTACTTTAACTGTTGTGTTTTTCTCAACTGTGAATGTGATTCCTTCTTCTGGAATGAATTCAACTGGGTGAGAGTAACCAACGTTAAGAACTAAGTTTTTACCTTGCAATTGTGCACGGTAACCTACACCGATCATTTCTAAAGTTTTTTCGTAGCCTTTAGAAACACCTTGTACCATATTGTTAATTAACGCACGAGTTGTTCCGTGAACTGTTCTATCTTTTTGAGAATCAGATGGACGAACAACTTCTAATGTGTTGTCTTCTTGTTTATAAGTCATGCTATCGTCAAAAGTTCTAGTTAATTCACCTTTAGGACCTTTAACTGTAATAACATTACCTTTGATGTCTACTGTTACATCACTAGGAATTTCAATGATTTTCTTACCTACACGGCTCATTTACGGGCACCTCCTTAATTATTTATTACCAAACGTATGCTAGTACTTCTCCGCCTACATTACGTTTTCTTGCTTCTCTGTCAGTTAAAATACCTTCAGAAGTTGATACTAATGCAATACCTAAACCGTTTAATACTTTAGGTACTTCTTCAGCTTTAGCATAAACACGTAAACCTGGTTTAGAAATACGTTTTAAGCCTGTGATAACGCGTTCGTTGTTTTGACCATATTTAAGGAATAAACGTAAAACACCTTGTTTATCGTCTTCTACGAACTCAACGTTTTTGATGAAACCTTCATTTTTAAGGATTTCAGCGATTTGTTTTTTAATATTTGACGCAGGCAACTCGATTTTTTCATGACGCACCATGTTTGCGTTTCTTACACGAGTTAGCATATCTGCGATTGGATCTGACATTGTCATAGATTGTTGCCTCCTTTCAAGACTCTCTTTAATTACCAGCTAGCTTTACGAACGCCAGGGATTTGGCCTTTGTAAGCTAATTCACGGAAACAGATACGGCATAATTTAAATTTGCGGTATACAGAATGTGGACGGCCACAGCGTTCACAGCGAGTATATTCGCGAACTGGGAATTTTTGCTTTTTAGCTTGTTTTGCAACCATTGATTTTTTAGCCACTTAATTAGCCTCCTTTATATTAGAGCTTACTTTTGAAATGGCATACCGAATTGAGTTAACAATTCACGAGCTTCTTCGTCTGTGTTAGCAGTTGTAACAATAACGATATCCATTCCTCTTACTTTACTTACTTTATCATAATCGATTTCTGGGAAAATTAATTGTTCTTTAACACCTAATGTGTAGTTGCCGCGTCCATCAAATGCTTTCTTAGAAACACCGTGGAAGTCACGTACACGTGGTAATGATACTGAGATCAATTTATCTAGGAATTCATACATTCTTTCACCGCGAAGTGTAACTTTTGCTCCGATTGGCATACCTTCACGTAAACGGAATGTTGCTACTGATTTTTTAGCTTTTGTGATTAATGGTTTTTGACCAGTGATTAATGTTAACTCTTCAACAGCATTATCTAATACTTTAGAGTTTTGAACTGCGTCACCTACACCCATGTTCACAACGATTTTATCGATTTTAGGTACTTCCATTACTGAACTGTAATTGAATTCTTTCATTAAGTTCTCAGTAACTTCAGTATTGAATTTTTCTTTTAAACGGCTCAAAGTGGATCCTCCTTTCAACTAGTTATTAATTATTAGATTTGATTTCTTCGCCTGATTTTTTAGCGATACGAACTTTTTTACCATCAACAAATTTGTAACCTACACGAGTTGGTTCATTTGTTTTAGGGTCCAATAATTGTACGTTAGAAACATGAATTGCTGCTTCAGTTTCTAAGATTCCACCTTCTGGGTTAAATTGAGTCGGTTTTTGGTGCTTTTTAATGATGTTGACACCTTCCACAACGACACGGTCTTTTTTAGGTTCTGTTGCTTGTACAACACCTGTTTTACCTTTATCTTTACCTGAGATAACGATTACGTTGTCACCTTTCTTGATATGCATGTGGGCACCTCCTTAGATTTTATTATTTAAAATTATAGTACTTCTGGTGCTAATGAAATAATTTTCATGTAGTTGCTATCACGTAATTCACGTGCAACTGGTCCGAAGATACGAGTTCCGCGTGGACTCTTGTCGTCACGAATAACTACACATGCATTTTCATCAAATTTGATGTAAGAACCGTCTTTACGACGTACTCCTGATTTAGTACGTACAACAACAGCTTTAACAACTTCACCTTTTTTAACAACGCCTCCTGGTGTAGCATTTTTAACAGTACACACAATTACGTCGCCGATGTTCGCTGTTTTGCGACCAGATCCGCCTAATACTTTAATTGTAAGAACTTCACGAGCACCTGAGTTGTCAGCTACTTTTAAGCGTGTCTCTTGTTGGATCATGAATTAAACCTCCCTTATCTATTAATGATTAAATAATTACTGATTCTTCAACAATTTCTACTAAACGAAAACGTTTTGTTGCTGATAAAGGACGAGTTTCTTGAATCTTAACGATGTCTCCTAATTTAGCTGAATTGTTTTCATCATGAGTTTTATATTTTTTAGAATATTTTACTCGTTTACCATATAATTTATGAGTTTTGTAAGTCTCTACAAGTACAGTTACAGTTTTGTCCATTTTGTCTGATACGACTCTACCTACATAAACTTTACGATCATTTCTTTCGCTCACTTTTGTAACCTCCTCTTTCAATTATTATTGATTAGCCTTACTTTGTTCAATTTCTCTTTCACGAGCAACAGTTTTTAGACGTGCGATTGTTTTTCTCACTGTACGAATACGTGCAGTTTCCTCTAATTGTCCTGTAGCTAACTGAAAGCGTAGGTTAAAAAGTTCTTCTTTTGAAGATTTGATTTGCTCTTCGATTTCTGAAGTGGTTAAGTCTCTAATTTCCTTAGCTTTCATTTGATTCACCACCCAATTCTTCACGTTTTACAAACTTAGTTTTAACTGGAAGTTTGTGACTTGCTAAACGTAATGCTTCACGTGCAACTTCTTCTGACACGCCTGCAACTTCAAATAAGATTCTACCTGGTTTAACTACTGCGATCCAGCCTTCAACTGCACCTTTACCAGCACCCATACGTACTTCTAAAGGTTTTTTAGTATAAGGTGTATGAGGGAAGATTTTAATCCAAACTTTCCCGCCACGTTTCATATAACGAGTCATCGCAATACGAGCAGATTCGATTTGACGAGATGTGATCCAAGACGTTGTGATTGCTTGTAAACCATACTCACCAAATGTTACAAAGTTACCGCCTTTAGAACGTCCTGTAGTTTTTGGACGATGTTGACGACGATATTTAACGCGTTTTGGTAGCAACATTATTATTTTCCTCCTTCACTATTGTTCTTAGTAGGAAGAACTTCTCCACGATAGATCCATACTTTAACACCAAGTTTACCGTATGTTGTATCAGCTTCAGCATGTGCGTAATCAATGTCAGCACGTAATGTGTGAAGTGGAACAGTTCCTTCTGAATATTGTTCAGCACGAGCGATATCAGCTCCGCCTAAACGACCTGAAACTTGAGTTTTAACACCTAAAGCTCCTAGTTTCATAGCTCTTGTAATAGCTTGTTTTTGTACACGACGGAATGAAGCACGGTTTTCTAATTGACGTGCGATGTTCTCAGCAACTAAGCGAGCATCTAAATCAACTTTTTTGATTTCAATCACGTTAATGTGTACACGTTTGTTTGTTAAATTGTTTAATTTGTTACGAAGTTTTTCAATTTCTGAACCGCCTTTACCAATTACCATACCTGGTTTACCAGTGTGGATTGCGATGTTGATGCGGTTAGCAGCACGTTCGATTTCTACGTGAGAAACTGACGCTTCTTTTAATTCGTTATCGATGAACTTACGGATTCTTAAATCTTCGTGTAGTAAAGTTGAGAAATCTTTCTCAGCATACCATTTTGCATCCCAATCACGGATGACACCAACACGAAGTCCGATTGGATTAATTTTTTGACCCACAGTATTCCCTCCTTAAGATAGTTTATTAAGCTTCTTTAGCTTCTTCTTTGCCGTCACTTACGACAATTGTAATGTGGCTTGTACGTTTGTTAATTGCACTTGCACGTCCTTGAGCACGTGGACGGAAACGTTTTAAAGTTGGTCCTTCGTTAGCATATGCTTCTTTAACAACTAATTCATCTGTATTCATGTCATAGTTGTGCTCTGCATTAGCTAAAGCGGACATTAATAATTTTTCAACAACTGGTGATGATGCTTTGTTAGTTAATTTTAAAATGGCAACAGCTTCACCAACGTTTTTGCCTCTGATTAAGTCTAATACTAATCTGACTTTACGAGGTGCGATTCTGATAGTTCTAGCAACCGCTTTTGCTTCCATTTGGTCTTCCTCCTCTACTTATAGAAAGTTATTATCTTCTTGTTTTCTTGTCGTCTACAGCATGTCCTTTAAAAGTACGTGTTGGAGCAAATTCACCTAATTTGTGGCCAACCATATCTTCAGTTACATAAACAGGTACATGTTTACGTCCATCGTATACTGCAAATGTAATACCGATGAAGTTAGGGAAAATAGTTGAACGACGTGACCAAGTTTTAATCACTGTTTTTTTCTGATTACCTTCCTGAGCTTCCACTTTTTTCATCAAGTGATCGTCGACGAAAGGTCCTTTTTTAATACTACGAGCCATTTTGGCGCCTCCCTTCTTATTATGTGCGTGCAGCACTAGGCCGCACACCCAAATAAGTTGTTATTATTTTCTTTTACGTTTACGTACGATAAGTTTATCTGATGATTTTTTACCGCGACGAGTTTTCTTACCAAGCGTAGGTTTACCCCATGGTGACATTGGTGATGGCATACCGATTGGAGCACGACCTTCACCACCGCCGTGAGGGTGATCGTTAGGGTTCATTACAGAACCACGAACTGTTGGACGGATACCTTTCCAACGTGAACGTCCGGCTTTACCAACGTTAACAAGTTCATGTTGAATGTTACCAACTTGACCTACTGTAGCACGGCAAGTTGAAAGAATCATACGAACTTCACCTGAGCGAAGTCTTACTAATACGTATTTACCTTCTTTACCAAGTACTTGTGCACTTGCACCTGCTGAACGAGCGATTTGTCCACCGCGGCCAGGTTTTAATTCGATGTTGTGGATAGTTGTACCCACTGGGATATTTGCTAATGGTAAAGCGTTACCTACTTTAATGTCAGCTTCTTCACCATTTTCGATTGTTTGTCCTACAACCAAACCTTTTGGAGCGATGATGTAGCGTTTTTCACCATCTGCATATACTAACAATGCAATGTTAGCTGAACGGTTTGGATCATATTGGATAGAATCAACTTTTGCTGGGATTCCATCTTTGTTACGTTTGAAATCAATAACACGGTATTGACGTTTGTGTCCGCCGCCATGATGGCGTACTGTCAATTTACCTTGGTTGTTGCGTCCCGCTCTTTTCGGTAGCGGTTGTAATAATGACTTTTCTGGAGTCGTTTTAGTGATTTCAGCGAAATCCAATGAAGTCATATTACGACGACCATTTGTAATTGGCTTATAATGTTTAAGAGCCATTGTCGTTTACCTCCTTATTGGTAATTTTATTTTTTATTAGTTGAATAGATCGATTGATCCTTCTTTTAAAGTTACGATCGCTTTGCGTCGTTTGTTTGTATAGCCTTGGTAACGGCCCATACGTTTTTTCTTAGGTTTATAGTTGATGATGTTAACGTTAGCTACTTTAACATCGAAGATTTCTTCAACTGCAATTTTGACTTGTGTTTTGTTCGCACGAGTATCTACATCAAAAGTGTATTTGTCTTCAGCCATTGCTTCTGAAGATTTTTCTGTGATTACGGGGCGCTTAAGAACGTCTCTTGCTTCCATTATCCGAGCACCTCCTCAACTTTTTTAGCAGCTGCTTCTGTAATTAATACACTGTCAGCGCTAGTGATGTCTAATACGTTTAATCCAGTTACAGTTGTGATTTGAACACCAGGGATGTTACGTGCTGATAATTCAACATTTACATCTTCTGATTCAGTTACAACTAAAACTTTCTTAGGTAATTCTAAGTTTGATAAAACTTTAGTGAATTCTTTTGTTTTTGGAGCTTCTAAACCGAAAGCGTCAACAATTTTGAATTCATTTTCTTGTACTTTGAAAGATAATGCAGAACGTAATGCTAAACGACGCATTTTCTTAGGCATTTTGTATGCATAGCTTCTTGGAGTCGGTCCGAATACGATACCGCCGCCACGCCATTGCGGAGCACGGATAGTACCTTGACGCGCACGTCCTGTACCTTTTTGTCTCCATGGTTTGCGTCCACCGCCGCGTACTGCTGAACGATTCTTAACAGAATGAGTACCTTGGCGTAATGAAGCACGTTGTAAGTTAATTGCTTCGAAAAGAACATCTTTGTTTGGTTCAATAGCGAATACAGCATCGCTTAATTCAACTGAACCTGCTTTTGATCCGTCTACTTTTAATACATCATAATTTGCCATTATGCATTTTCCTCCTTTCGTTAATTAATTATTTATTACCTTTTTTAATTGAAGTTTTGATTTCTACTAATCCTTTTTTAGGACCAGGCACATTACCTTTAACTAAGATAACGTTGTTTTCAGCGTCGATTTGTACAACTTCTAAGTTTTGTACAGTCACTGTGTTTCCGCCCATACGACCAGGCATTTTGTGACCTTTAAATACTTTAGATGCGTCAGACGCCATACCTACTGAACCAGGTGCTCTGTGGAAATGAGAACCGTGAGCCATTGGTCCGCGACCATGTCCATGACGTTTAATGTTACCTTGGAAACCTTTACCTTTAGATACTCCAGTTGCGTCAATGATGTCGCCAGCTTCAAATGTATCTACTGAGACTTCTTGACCTACTTCGTATTCATCAACATTGATGTTTCTGAATTCACGAATGAAGCGCTTAGGTGCTGTGTCAGCTTTTTTAGCGTGACCTTCAGCTGGTTTGTTCGCATATTTATTAGACTTGCTGTCTTTTTTGTATGCTTGTTTGTCTTCAAAACCTACTTGGATAGCGTTGTAACCGTCTACCTCTTCAGTTTTCTTTTGTAATACTACGTTTTGTCCTGCTTCTACTACAGTTACTGGGATTAAGTCTCCGTTTTCACCGAATACTTGTGTCATCCCGATTTTTCTTCCTAAGATTCCTTTGGTCATCGAAAGTCCACCTCCTATGATTTTCTATTATAATTTAATTTCGATGTCTACACCTGATGGTAAGTTTAAGCCCATAAGAGCGTCAACAGTTTTTGGTGTAGGGTTTACAATGTCGATTAAACGCTTGTGAGTACGTTGTTCGAATTGTTCACGAGAATCTTTGTACTTATGCACCGCACGGATGATAGTGTAAATAGATTTTTCAGTTGGTAATGGAATTGGTCCAGAAACTTCTGCACCAGAACGTTTTGCTGTTTCAACAATTTTCTCAGCTGATTGATCAATTACTCTGTGATCATAAGCTTTTAATCTGATTCTGATTTTTTGTTTTGCCATAATTTTCCCTCCTTATTTCGTCTACATTTAGTGATAGACTTCTCCACGAAAACTATCTCACACAACGCCATGGCAAAGCGGCCGGGTGTGTCAGTAACCTTTCGCTTCATCGCGTATTCAAAGTCCAACATTAGATATGTTACACGAATCGTCGCTCAGTTGCAACCATTTACTGTAACTTTTTTATGAAAGACTTTTTTCTCTAACACATACCAGTATATTTTACTTCAAATGTCTTCTTACTTCAACCCGTATATAGAAATTTTTCACTAAGTCCTCAAATTTTTTCTAATGCCTCTTATCCTATATAATAGTAAACGATAGGTGGTGAAGAAAAATGAAACACAGTATCAGACTTTCATTAATCATTTTAAGTATTATACTCTTGCTTTCCGAGTTAGTATACGGTATTCCGTTCTTAGGCGGATCCATTATATTATCGTTCGGCTGGCAGCCATTGATTATTAATGCTTTCTTTTATTTATTAATCGTCATTACGCTGCTTGTAGATAGTCAGAATTCAATACGTCCAATGGTGATTATTCCATTACTCGGTATCGCCGGGTCATTTATTGCGATTATTCCGTTTGTCGGTATGATTGTGCATTGGATTTTATTCTTCTTAATGCTTTTCTTCCTATTAGTAGTAATGAGTACTCCTATTTATGTCGCAAACCGAAGTGCCAGAGCTGTATATGATGAACATGGCAAAAGAATCAAATAGATGAAATTTTACCGGCTTATCGCCGGTTTTTTCATACCTAGCTATATTCTATACTTTATCCTTACTATCGTTTATTATTTTTCTAATGAGATATAAATAGTATATGACCACAATTTGGAGTGATTGATATGAAAAACATTGGTTTTATTTCTGGAAGTTTGCGAGAAGCATCATATAATAAGGCAATTATAAATTCTATGTTGGAAGCTGCACCAGAGGATTGGAATACTTACATTATTGATTTTAAAGACTTGCCTGTTTATAACTTTGATATTGAAGGTGAAAATGAACCTGAAGCAGTCACAGCGTTCAGAGAGAAAATTAGAGAAAGCGACGGCGTCATTATCGTAAGTCCTGAATACAATTCCGGTATTCCCGGCGGTTTGAAAAATGCGATTGATTGGGCATCACGTTCTAGAACACCTGACGAAAAGCCTCCATTAATATGGAAACCTTTCGCAGTAGCTGGAGGTTCACCAGGTGCAATCGGTACTGCACTCGGACAAATGCAAATAAGACAATCATTGCTTGCTATGAATGCACATGTTATGACGGGTCCTAAATTTATTGTCGGAAAAGTACATGAAAAAGTGAACACAGATACAATGCGTTTAGAAGATGAACGTACGTTAAAACGTATCCCTTCCTTCTTAAAGGCTTTTGATACTTGGGTAGATCAGTTCAAAAAATAAAAACCATATCATCAATTTAAGTCATTGCTTTCAGTTGTTTTAAGTAACAGTGTGCTGGTTATACTTTAATAGCCATCCCTTTATCTGAATTTAATACAGGCTACCTTTAAGCATTTCATCTTAATTTCCAAGAAGATGGTCACCTTAATTATCGATAGATGGTCTAGTATAGCTTTGACCATTATCTCATCAATTATTCTAGGTCAACTTAAAGCACAATCAAAATATAGATATAAAGGAGCGCTTTAATATGTATCAAGATTTAGAAAATAAAGTAGTAATTATCACAGGCAGCGGCAGCGGTATCGGCAAAGCATACGCTGAAGCATTCGGCAAAGCCAAAGCTAAAGTTGTTTTAAACTATCGTTCATCAAAACATGAACAAGAACTTAAAGAGATGATAAAAGAAATCGAAAACAACGGCGGAAAAGCAATAGCTGTACAAGGTGATGTAGCAGTAGAAGAAGATGTAATTAACTTAGTCAATCAAGCAGTCGAACAATTCGGCACTTTAGATATTATGATTAATAACGCTGGTTTTGAAAAACCAATTCCTTCACATGAAATGTCAGTAGATGAGTTCAAAAAAGTCATCGACATAAACTTAACTGGTGCTTTCATCGGTTCAAGAGAAGCCGTGAAGTATTTCCTTAAAGAAGATAAAAAAGGTGTTATTTTAAATACTTCAAGTGTTCATGATACCATTCCATGGCCATATTACGTGAACTATGCAGCAAGTAAAGGCGGCCTTAAGAAAATGATGGAAACGATGTCTATGGAATATGCACAATACGGCATCCGTATTAACAATATCTCGCCTGGCGCCATCGTAACAGAACACACGAAAGAGAAATTCTCAGATCCTCAAACACGCGAAGAAACATTAGCAATGATTCCAGCAAAAGAAATCGGCAACACTGATCAAGTCGCAAACGTTGCCCTCTTCTTAGCTTCAGATGTTTCAAGTTATGTTCATGGTACAACAATATATGTTGACGGCGGTATGACTAACTACCCTGCCTTCATGGGCGGTAAAGGTTAGTAGCACATCAACTTTTTTGGCACTTGTCTGTTTCAGGCAAGTGCTTTTTGCATGCATAAAAAAAGCAAGCCCATCAAATGAGCTCGCTGCAATAGGTTTTATCCATGTACAAAGACAAAGTATAAAATGAATAAGACCATTAAAATGTACATAATAGGATGTACTTCTTTATGACGTTTCGTCATTAACATGGTAATAGGATAGAAAATGAAGCCGCATGCTATCCCTGTCGCAATAGAATAAGATAAAGGCATCATTATAATTGTGATAAATGCCGGTACTGCAAGTTCGAATTTCTTCCAATCGATTTCAGATAGGTTGCCGGCCATCAGCACACCTACCACAATCAATGCCGGTGCTGTCACAGCACTTGTCACAACTGCCATCAATGGACTAAAGAACAATGCGAGTAAGAAACATATTCCTGTTACAATACTAGCAAATCCAGTTCTTGCACCTACTGCTACACCTGAAGTCGATTCGATATAAGAAGTCGTTGTTGTTGTACCGAAAATAGAACCTACAATTGTCGCAATCGAATCTGAGAATAACGCACGTCCTGCACGCGGTAATTTATTATCTTTCATAATGCCTGCTTGCGATGCTACAGCAACTAATGTACCAGCTGTATCAAAGAAGTCGATGAATAAGAATGTCAAAATTACAATTAAAAATTGAACTGTAAATAACTGACTCGGATCTTTAAATGCTTCAAAAGCTGCACCGAAGGTCGGCGCAATGCTCGGAACTTTACCTACAACCGCATGCGGCATTTGAATCAATCCTGTAATCAAACCGCCGACAGATGTTAAAATCATCCCGATAAAGATCGCACCCGGTATTTTCTTAGCGTACAATACCACCGTAACTATAATACCAAAGACAGCTAACAGCACTTTGCCGTCTGTAATATGTCCAAGTGTCACTAGTGTAGAATCATTATTGATAATAATACCTGCACCTTGCAGTCCGACAAAAGTAATAAATAAACCGATACCGGCTGTCACTGCCATCTTCATCTCATAAGGAATCGCATTTATAATGGTTTCCCGGAGCCCGGTTACTGTCAGTATTGCAAAGAAGATACCTGAACAAAGTACGCCGGATAAACCGATTTGCCATGGAATCCCCATTGTTAATACTACTGTGAAGGCGAAGAAGGCATTAAGCCCCATACCCGGTGCTAATGCAATCGGATATCTGGCAATCAATCCCATGAACAAAGAACCGACAAAAGCAGCTAATGCTGTAGCCACAAAGACTGCACCTTGGTCCATTTTCATATCGTCAGGAATGCCCTTAACACCTGCTAAACTTAAAATCTGCGGGTTAACAGCTAATATGTAAGCCATAGATAAGAAAGTTGTTAATCCACCTAAAATCTCTCTGCGATAATTCGTTTGATACTTATCAAATTGGAAATATTTTTTCACTTTGCATTCTCCTTAAATGAAATACCTTAATATTCTAATCCCTATATTAAAAAAAGACAATGCGGTTTTAACTAAAATGCATACATTTTACAGAGAAAATTAAAACACACACTTATGTTGGCCTTCTAACGTACTATTTTTAAAATATGGCTCGTTAAAATTCATAGTTTCATAAGTGTGTGATTTAATTACAGTTTCAAATTCTTCAATGCATCTTGGAATGGATTATTATCTATTTCTTCTTTACCCATATATTTCTTCATTTCACGTTTTGAAACTTTTCCTTTGCCTTTGTTTTTATGTCTTTGATCCATTTGTTCTTGTGTTTCCGAATGACCGCATACACAGCGATACGTTGCTTTTTTGCCTTTGCCGAACAACGTCATTTTCTTATGACAGTTTGGACAGCGGGCATTTGTTTTGCGCTGTACATTTTTCTTAGTTTTACATGATGGGTCCTGACATACCAGCATTTGTCCGTTTTTCGTTTTCACTTTAATCATGAATTTACCGCATGTCGGACATTCTGTAGTTGTTAAATTATCATGCTTGTATTTTTGTTCGCTTTGCTTAATTTCATCTACAATAGATTGCGTGAATTGTTTCATCTCTTTAATAAATTGTCTTGAGTCGTATTTACCCTTTTCAATTTGGGTTAGTTTCTCTTCCCATTCTGCAGTTAATAGCGGCGATGTCAGTGCTTTTGGTGCCAACTCTAAAATCTGGCGTCCTTTTGAAGTCACTCTGATGTGGCCGTCTCTTGCTTCAATTACATTCATATTAAAGAGTTTATCAATAATATCTGCACGTGTTGCTACCGTTCCGATACCGCCTGTTTGTTTTAACGTATTGGAATGTTTCTTATCTTTTAGATCAAAGAATTTTTGAGGGTTCTCCATCGCTTTTAACAATGTACCTTCATTAAAGTAAGCGGGCGGTTGTGTTTCATGTGTTTGAATATGAAAGCGCGAAACTGAAGCACGTTGGCCTTTTTCAAATGCAATACGTTCAGATTGTGCACTCTGTTCATTGCGCAGCTGTTTGAAGCCAAGTTGTTTTGCGACTTTCTCTTGCAGTTCAAACGTTTTATTGCCGACCTTGGCAACTACTTTTACCGCTTCAAATTCATATGGCGGCAACAAATTCTCTACAAAGCGTTCTGCAATCATTAAATACAGTTTTTGTTCACGCTGACTTAAATCATTCATATTCGGTCTGATCTCTGTCGGTATAATCGCATGGTGGTCAGATACTTTTTGGTTATTGACGATGCCCATTTTAGGACTGAATGACTTATTGACCAATGGACGTACTGCATCTTTATATTCTGTCGCAAGCAAAGCTTGAAGGCGCTCTTTGAAAGTCTCTACCATATCATCTGTTAAATAATTAGAATCCGTTCTTGGATACGTCACTAATTTATGACGTTCATACAAATTCTGCAATGTGTTTAATGTTTCTTTCGCACCCATGCGGTAACGCTGATAGGCTTCTTGCTGCAAGTCAGTCAAACTGAACAATTTTGCCGGATATTGTTTCTTATGTTTAGAAGAGACCGATACAATCTCTGCAGTTTGTCCTTTCAGCTTGTCGACAAGTTGTTCCAATTGCTGCTTGTTATGAATACGGCGCTGGCTTTCCAATTTGAATACTTGGCCGTCGATAGTTGCTTCTAATGTGTAATATTCAGAAGGTCTGAAATGCTTGATTTCATCTTGTCTCATTTGTACAAGCTGAATCGTCGGTGTTTGTACACGCCCTAAAGAAAGCTGCGCATCATATTTGGTCGTTAATGCACGCGTCGCATTAATCCCTACAATCCAATCCGCTTCACTGCGTGCTAAAGCTGCACGATACAACGGCAAGTATGTTCTTCCGTCTTTTAATTGTTTAAAGCCGTTGCGGATTGCTTTAGCTGTAATCGAACTGATCCAAAGTCTTTTTATCGGTTTCTTATTATGCACTTTATCTAAAATCAAACGTGCGACTAATTCCCCTTCTCGTCCGGCATCTGTCGCAATAATTATATCTTTGACATTCTCTTTTAACATTAACGCTTTTACAGTATTAAACTGCTTTTTCGTTTTAGGTATTACGATGGTCTTCATGTGTTTAGGAATAATCGGCAATTCCTGCAAATTCCACGTTTTATATTTCGCATCGTATTGTTCTGGTGTCGCATTCGTCACCAAATGACCGAGTGCCCAAGTCACGATATAATCTTGGCTCTCGAAATAACCATTGCGCTTTTGATTTACATTCAACGCACCGGCAATATCACGTGCAACAGAAGGTTTCTCTGCTAGAATTAATGATTTCATATTTACTGTCCTTTCCAAAAAATCGTATATCTATTGTAACACGATTTATTGTACTTGTTTCCCCACCTTTCCTTTTATCTCACTTCAAAACACAGTATAATAAAAACAAAGCTGCTGTTTATCAGACAACCAAGGAGGTTCTTATGAAAGCAATTCAGATAGATTCTGCTCAAGACATCCAAAGCTTTATCCACCAAGCCGATACGTCCATGTGTTCGTATATATACAAGCTGCATCAAAAGAATGTTGCTTTGTCGCAAAGTATTGACGCATTAAAACATGATACAGGTGTGTATGCCTTAGTTAATGATACCGATGAGATACAAATGCTGATGGGCGGTTTTTCTTATGATACACAACACTTTAAAATGGTCGGACCTTTTCTAGCTCCAAATTATCAACTTGATGCACAAGCATTCAAACAGTTATTCGAAACATTGGCCGACGCACAACCAAAAGGTGCACATTTCAACTTTTCATTCGATGTAACAAGCGACTATAAAAGTTCATTGATGAAAGCAATTGATGCACATTACACGTTTACGGATTACTACCTTTCAACTGATCATACGATTGAAACAAGTAATGAAGCACAACGGCATATTATTCCTTATCACAAAGCCTTTTTCACACATTTTGAACCGTTGCACCATAAAATTTTCAGACGTGAAGCGATGACAGCTTCTGAAATCGTTAATACTATTGATGAGAATAATCAATTGTTCTTCTTCGTTTCTGAAGGCATCTTAAAAGGTTACCTTTATTTGCAAATCAAACCTGATAAACAATCAGCAGAAATCAAATACTTCTCGTCGCATACGGATTACCGCAACGAAGGTATTGCTTTCAATTTGTTAAGTTATGCAATCAACTATGCTTTTAAACGAGATACTATCCAAAAAGTTTATTTCAAAATCCGCAGTAAAAACGATCGCTTAGTAGATCGTTTCAGTGAACTCGGTTTTGACATCCGTTCAGAACGCAAAAAATTCAAATACATTAAAGAGTAATACAAGTTTGCTGAGAGGTACCCCCTTTCAGCAAACTTTTTATTTTCATTTTATTTGCTGATGCTTTATTCTATTTCTAACAAAGGGGAAGTTTAATCTAGAAAGGAAAGAAAACTAAATGGATTTACTTATTGCATTGCTTCCTGCACTCTTTTGGGGCAGCGTTGTCCTGATTAACGTACTTGTTGGAGGCGGTCCTTATAATCAAATCCGAGGCACAACACTCGGTGCTTTGATTGTAGGTATTATATTACTGCTCACAGGACATGCGAGCTTTGAACCAAAAGTCATCATTGTCGGCTTGATTTCCGGTGCGTTTTGGGCACTCGGCCAAGGTTATCAATTACGTTCTGTTCAATTGATCGGCGTTTCTAAAACAATGCCGATTTCAACAGGTATGCAGTTAGTCGGAACTACACTCTTCAGTGCTGTCTTCTTAGGTGAATGGAGTACAAGTACTCAAGTCATGTTAGGTATTTTCGCTATGATTCTCTTAGTAGCCGGTATTGCATTAACATCGCTGAAAGCGAAACATGAAACATCAGAAGGTTCTAAATCTCTAGGCAGAGCCATTCCAATCTTGCTGATTTCTACGGTAGGCTATGTCGTTTATGTAGTCATCGCACAAATCTTTGGCGTCAATGGCTTAGACGCATTGTTCTTCCAATCAATCGGTATGGCTATCGGCGGATTTTTATTATCTGTCAATCACCAAACTTCAAAACGCTATACTATCCGAAATATTATACCTGGTGTAGTATGGGCTATCGGCAACTTGTTCTTATTCTTCTCACAACCGAAAGTCGGTGTTGCGACAAGTTTCTCCTTCTCGCAATTATTAGTCATCGTCTCTACACTTGGCGGTATCTTCTTATTGAAAGAACGTAAAGACAAACGCCAATTAATCGGAATCGGATTAGGCATCATCTTAATTGTTGCGGCTGCCTTTGTACTTGGAGGATTAAAAGCTTAATAAGTTTCGATGTGAAAGCATTTAAAGTAATGTAAGCCAGTATCAAGCTTTAATGTATGTATTAAAGAAGGGATAGTATAACAGCTGCACCAGTTGTTATACTATCCCTTTCTCTTATACAAAGAACATTTGATAAAAATAAAGAATAAAAATACTGATAATAATGGTCATATTGGTCGTCATTCCTATCAGAGGCAATGTTCGATATCTCAATTGAATCGAATATGGAATGACTGCTACACCAATCGGCAAAAGCCAAATAACCATTAAAGTTGTTTTAATCATTTGATCTGATACAGGCAGGAAGAAATAAACTAACAAACCTGCAACCAAACCAAAACCATAGTGTATAGCTAAATACTTCAATGCGACAGGCAAGAATTTGCGTTCTACTCTGAAGTTGAGCATTAGACCAAGTAAAATCATGGATAGCGGCATGTTGGCTTGAGATACCACATCAAAGAATCGAATCATGGCATCAGGCAAATGAAGCTTGCTCATATTTAGACCGAACATAATCAAATACGTCATGAGCGGAATAGAACGTACTAAATTCAGTAATAAGAATTTCACATTGAAAGTATTGCCTTCTGCATTACTGAAATAGTTGCCTACAAAGTAAGTCACACCAAACATAATGATGGCACCGCCGATATCTGCCATACCAAAATAAATCATACCGACTTTTGGCCAGATGGCTTGTACTAAAGGATAAGCAAATAATCCTATGTTTAACGATGCCATCATCATACCGATGGTACCGCGCATTTCATTATCATATTTTAAGAAGAAGCTGATTGCGATGATTTTTGCGATTACACCATAAATAATCATCATTAACAGCAATACCGATAACGAGATATCTAAATCAGCTTTATTCAGATTGACGATGACTAACGCAGGTAATGTAACATTTAGGACTAGTTTGGCTAAGACTTGACTGTCTTCTTCTTTTAATATATTAATTCTTTTTAATACATAGCCGAGTATAATCAACAAGACTATGATTACGAATTTGCCTGTCATAAGTCATCCTTCTTTCTCTTTATATTTAAATTTCAAACGTAGACTGACAAATGTCATTTTTCTTCAATTACATCTATAAAGTTTCCATGCTATACTATTACTATTGATAATAAAAATCAATAAGGTGGTGTTTCTATTGAATTTGGAAAGTCAATTAGCAGAATTAAAACAAGATTACGTACGCTTGCAAGATGATTTGGAAAAGCGCGAATCTACTGGTCAAGAAGTCGACCCGCTGATTAAACAGCTTGAACAAATTGAACAAGAAATCGCACACGTACGTTCGCAAATAAATCAACAATAGTGCTTTGCACCTTTGATATGCTGAGGCATCCATCAATGTGTGCCCAGAAAGGAAGTTCACATGATGCAACTGTATATGTTATTATTACCCATTCTTTACTTATTCGTAAGTTTCATCAGTATATATAAGATGCGTTCTGTTTTCAGCAGTATCTTGCGTATGGTAATGGGTGTTTTGCTGATACTTGTCGCAGCGATGACAAGTTTAACTGTCCCTCCTGCAGCATGGTGGGAATTTGCGGTCATTGTAATGCTTGTCGGCAACGTGGAAATTACAGCCTTCAAGTATACAAAAGGTGATAAAAAAGGTGTATTCCTCTTAAACATGATGACCCTTTTCATTTTTGTAATCAGTGTTATTCTAACATTTATCGTTTATTAATAAAGGAAATCCCCTTGACGCTCTTTTTACAGCGTTGAGGGGATTTTCTATATATATGATTAACGTGCAACTTTATGTCCTTTTTTATACACAGTCTTCTCGCCTTGCAGTACTTTGATATCTTCTAATGGATTATGGTCTAGTACAATGAAGTCTGCTAATTTGCCTTCTTCTATTGAACCTGCATCCTTACTAATATTCAACAACTCCGCTGCATTGATCGTTGCGGCTTGCAATGTCTGCAAGTTCGTAGCGCCAGTACGTGTCATCAATTCCATTTCGAAAGTAGAGTGTGTATCAAAGTTATTCATTGCAGTACCTGAATCTGTACCTAAGGCAAGTTTCACACCTGCTTTAGCTGCTTTGCCGATACTTTCAAAATGTGCCGCTTCAATTTCCAATGATTTCTTAACCATGAAATCTGGCAGAATCTCTTGATGCTGATTAATTGCATACGGTGCAATCAATGTCGGAACAATAAATGTATGATGATCCAAGCATAATTGAATCGCTTCATCATCTAAATATACTGCGTGTTCAATCGAATCCACACCTGCTAATACAGCATTTTTAATACCTTCTGTGCCTTGTGCATGTGCACAAGCAGTTCTGCCTTTATGATGTGCTTCAACTACTGCAGCTTCCATTTCTTCTTTTGACATTTGAACATCATGCGGTGTTTCCCCGTTGAAGGAAACTCCTCCGGTCGCCATCAATTTCAGATTATCTGCACCCTTTTTCAATAATTTTCTCGCATATTTACGAACTTCATCGACACCATCTACTTCATAACTGCCTTCGCTGAAGTGGCCGCCTGTCATTGTTAATGGACTCCCTGAAGCAACAATGCCTGGTGCAGTGAACTCGCCTTGCTTTTCAAGTGCAGATAATTTCAAATCTACATCATAAATAGAACCCACATCTCTGATATACGTTACCCCGTCGTTTAAGAGTGCTTTTAAATTCTTTAACGCTGAATATGTTGCTGTAACTGCATCATTTTCTGGTGAACCTAATTGAGAAACTTTTCCTTCAGGATCAGCAACGATATGTGTATGCGCATTGATAAGTCCAGGTACAACGTATTTTCCTTTTAAGTCTATTGTTTCATCCACTGCTTCTGATGGGCTGATAAATCTGCCGCTGTTTGTATCCAGCGCAATTTGTGCATCTTGTTCCATCGTTTCTCCATTGAATACATGTGCATGTTTAAAAAGTACTTTAGTCACTTTAAATCTACCCTTTCTCTATAATAATTTTAAGAATATCGATGCAATAATAATTGATGCGACTGATACTGTCGCAAAACCGCCTACAAGCATCTTAGGCATCATATAATCAAATAAATAAGCACGCTGCTTTTGATCATGGGTTAAGTTATTGACCACTTCTTTCGTTAAGATGTAGTCAGCAGGAAAACCGAAAAGTGCAGTCAGCGAAGTCGCAAACGCCATATCTTTGCTGAGCTTTAAAGGTTTTGCTAATAAGAATGAAGCCAAATACATACCGATAATACCTAACACAATCAAAACTAAAATTTGAATCATAATGCCGCTTAATACTTTAGGTGTGGTCATGCTTAACTGTGAAAATACAAATGCCAGCAAGCCATACATCAGCCAATTAAATACTTTTGCTTTGTTGAGAATTTGTTTTTCTAAGAAGCCGAGCTGATGAAAGATTACGCCAAGTACTAATGCAATCACATTACCATTCACTGCCTTATTAGTAAGTTTCTCAAGTAACACAGCTAAGACTGCTACTACAGCCACTTTTGCGAGCAAAAATGCAGGCGTCTGCAATTTCTCGCTCTTAAATAATGACGGTTGCTTTTCTTCACGCGCAAATGTGTCAGATTGCGCCCCTTGTTGTACAGCTGACACTGAATGCATATCTGCTTCTTTTAATAACCGTTTCCCTTCTCGCTTTAACACCACTGATGTTAAAGGATAACCGATAATACTGTGTGTAATATACATAGCAACCGGAATAGCTACTAAAGCCGTTAGCCCTTCTGCTTTCAAACCATCTGACATCAATGCGACTGAAATCACACCGCCGGTTAATGGCGGAACTGCAGCCACAACAGTATGCCAATCAAATATCAATGTCCCTATAGTTAATGTCAACACCATTGTTCCAAGAGTACCTGACAGTGCAATAACGACAGCTTTCCACTGTGCTAATAATTGTTTTAAATCCATCATTGTTCCTAAATGCACCAATAATAAAGGAATTGCAATTGTCACAAACTCTGTCCCAAACGATGCGTGACTCACCATATCCTTAGGCAAAAATGTCCAAAAGCCGATGGTAAATAAAGCGGCAGTGATAAATACAGAAGGTATGTATGCCTTTGAAAAATTAGACCCCCACTCCCCGATAAAGATAAATACCATTACTACTAAAAATGCGATCAATAACTCCATATGTTACCTCCGTTTCCTTTCTATTTATATTTAATCAATTATAGAACCTTTATAGATATATGTGAAGATAACATTCAAATTTTTCAGAATTTTTTGAGTTAATTAATCCTTTTCATGTACATCTACTCGAATTCATAAGAAAACGCACACCCTGTTAGCTTCAAACAGAATGTGCGCTGCTATTATTCTGAGACTTTCGTCAGCAGTTTATTTAATGTTTATTTTTATCTTTTGATTGAAACATGCCTGCTAATTTAGCTTTCATTGTAAATAAAATTTCATAAATCACAGGTACTACAATCAAAGTGAGTAATGTTGATGAAACCAATCCGCCGATTACCGTTGCGGCTAAACCTTTTGAAATCAAGATAGAACTATCTTGACCAAACAGCATTGGTGCTAAGGCTCCGATTGTCGCAAGTGCTGTCATCAAGATTGGACGAATTCTCGTTCCGCCCGCTTCAAGCAATGCCTCTTTCATCGACATACCGCTATGCTCATTATTGATTACACGATCAATCAATACAATCGCATTCGTCACAACAATACCTATCAGCATCAGTACCCCGATCATACTAGGTACAGATAATGTCTCGCCGGTTAATACCAGTGCGATGACTACTCCGATTACAATGTATGGTAATGAGAAGAGAATCGTAAACGGTGCTAAACCGCCTTTGAATGTCAATACTAGGACTAAGTACACAATGATGACCGCCGCAAGCATCGCTAAACTTAATTGCGTAATGGCTTTATCAATATCATCAGATGCACCGCCGGAATTGATTTTTACATTTGCAGGTTTATCGATTTTATCCACTTTATCCATCACTTTTTGCGAAATACCGCCGACGTCTTTACCGCTGATTGTTCCTGTTACTGTTGTTGTATAATCGCCATCTTCTTTAATCAACTTGCTTGGTGTTTGTGTTGCTTTCAATGTTGCGATTTCATTTAGTTTAACTTTTTCGCCTGTTGGTGTCGGAATTTCTAAGTTGTTCAGTTTTTCTTTGGTCCAGTTGGTTTGTTTTTCTTTTTCTACTTTCACGTCGACTTTATGTCCTTTTTCATTAATCGTAGTGATTGTTTTCTCTGGAATATTTTGATTTAAGCCCATCGCAAGCTGTCCTGCAGATAAGCCTTTTTTTGTTGCTTTATTTTTATCTACATCTACAGTGTATTGCTGATAAACTTCTGTTAAATCTGATTTAACGTTGACTAAACCAGATGTCGCTTTCATTTCTTTTTCAATCGCTTTGACCGTTTTTTCCATAGCTTTTGATGAAGGGCCGGAGACTTTGACTTCCATTGAGTTGTTTCCGCCGCCAGTACCCATATCTAAATATTTCCATTCGCCCTCTTGTTTAAAGCCTGCGATATGTTTTAATACTTTATCTGGTTCTTGATCGAAGTTTTGCGTATCTTTATCGTATTCAATCATCACTGCCATATTATTTGTACTGCCTGTCGGGTCAATCGGTGAAGGACCGCCGAGCGAGTATTGTACGATTTTCACTTTATCTTTACTATTGAGGTATTTTTGTACTTGTTCCGCATTTTTAAGAACTTGTGCTTTCGTTTCGCCCGGTTGCGGCGTATAAGTTAAAGCCATGAACTTGTCTTCCCCAGTCGAAATAAAGCTTGTGCCTATTTTTGCGGCACCTAAAAAGATACTGCCGACTAGTATTAAAGTCGTTAATAATAAGACAATCCACTTATGATTTAACGACCATTTTAAGACATGCTTATAACCCCTGCCTACTGCACCTAACGAACGTTTTTGTTTCGATTTAATACCTTTTTTGAAGAATGTAGATGCTAATGCCGGCACAATAGTAATTGATACCAGCAAGGATGCTAATAAACTAAAGGTAATCGCAAGTGCGAACGGTCTGAACATCTCGCCTACTGAACCTGCTACAAATACCAATGGCAAGAAGACGACAATCGTAACTAAAGTAGACGACATAATCGGCTTGAAGACTTCTGCCGTTGCACTGATAACTAAACCATTGCCTTTTTCACGTTCATTCGGATCTGACATCCGTCTGTATATATTTTCAATAACAACAATGGAGTCATCAATCACACGTCCGATAGCAACGGTTAACGCACCAAGTGTCAAAATGTTTAACGAAACATCAGAAAGTTTCAACGCAACCATCGCAATTAATAATGACATTGGAATTGAAACGATAGAAATAGCAGTTGTTCTAATATTGCGCAAGAATAATAAAATGATAATAATAGCCACAATTGTACCGAGAATTGCTTTTTCTAACATTGTATAGATAGAATCTTCAATCGGTTTTGCTGTATCCATGACTTTCGTATACGAAATATCTTTATTATCTTTTGCGAACGCTTTGATTTTATCAATAGTATCTTTTTTAACTTGTACGGTGTTCGCATCTTGTGCTTTTACAATTTGAACATCGACTGCATCTTCACCGTTGGTTCTTGAAATCGATTCACGTTCTTGTCCGATCTTAATATCTGCAATATCTGATAGTTTCACCATCTCATTGCTTTGCGGACCTTGGCTGCTGCTTGGCATACTGCCTGACATCGCATTGCTGTCTGAACCTTCATCGCCTGCTTGTCCTTGGCTGCCTTGTGCAGCGCTGACCGGAATCACAAAGTTCTTCAAGGCATCCGCTGATTTAAACTCGCCATTAACTACAATCGATTTTTCAGTTTTACCGAATTGGAATAGACCTAACGGTGTTTTGCCGGATGCATTTTTAATGTAGTCTTCTACTCCGCTTGCACTCATACCGCGTTCTTGAAGTTCTCGTTGCTTAAATTTAATCGTTGCTTGTCTTGCTGTTTGACCATTCAACTGAACATTTTGCACACCCTCTACCGTTTCTAATTTCGGTATCAGCTGAGATTCAATAGCTTTGGTTGCTTTTTCTAAATCATCATGTTTCTCAGAGAATGAAAAGACAACGACTGGGAATGCATTCATACTATTACGTGTTAATTCTGGTTCTTGTGCATTCTCAGTTAGTTTAAGCTTATCTATTTCTTTCTTTAATGCTTCTTCTGCTTTATCCATGTCTGTCCCGTCATCATAACTGACTTGTACCATCGACACATTCTCTAAAGATTGTGTCTTAACGGTTTTGACATGTGCCATCCCTCTGACTTGGTTATCTATTTTATCACTGATATCTTCTTGTACTGTTTCAGGTGTTGCACCTGGTAATACAGTATTGACTGATATCATCGGTTCTTCTACATCAGGCAGTAATTCAAGCCTCATTTTCACACTGGAATAGACACCGCCGAGGATGACTAAAATTACCATTAATAAGACTGCGAATTTATTGCCTAAAGAGAACTTCAGCAAACGATTAATCATGCGTATATCCCCCTATTTTCTACTTACTTTAAATGTAACACAACCAGTTAAAAAGCGTCCCTTTTTTCACTAAATCTCCAAGGTTTTTACACTAAAAAAAGATTGAGATCTGAAAAGACCTCAACCTCTTGTATATCGCTTCATGTTGTCTTCTTTTATTATTTTTTGCCTTTAAGTTTGCGTGACGCTTTGATTTTAGCTTTGGTCAACGCTGGTTTTAAATGTTCGATAACATAGAATAATGGTTGGTTGAGCGGATAATCGAACTCACCGATTTTCTCGCTTAAATACGTACCCCATGTTTTCTTGAAGGCCCATAAGCCATAGTGTTCTGAATCTTTATCCGGATCATTGTCTGTGCCGCCGAAATCATAAGTTGTTGCGCCTTTTTCACGTGCATAACGCATCATTTCAAATTGCATGTGATGGTTCGGCAAGAAGTCACGATAATCATTTGAAGATGCACCATATAAATAGTATGATTTTTGACCGCAGAACATTAACAATGCGCCTGATAAATAGACACCTTCAGGATGTGTGCTTTCTAGTTCTTTCATTTGGTCAATCAATTTTTGGTTGCGTGCAATTTTCGCTTCAGCATCTTTGATTTTATTCAACGTCTTTTTATCTTGTTTTTTCTGTTTCAAACGTTCGATATCTTGTTCGACTTCTGCATTTTCTCCGTTTAATTCTTTTAATACAGGTGCAGGTTCTAATTTCACTAAGAATAATTCAGCGTCCCCATCTGGATGCAACGCATCATAGATATTTTCGAAGTAGCTGATATCACGTGTTAAGAAACCATCGCGTTCACCTGTAATACGCATTAAATCAGCAAAGATTTTCAAATCTTCGCGGCTTTTGCGTTCTACTTTTGTGCCGCGTTTCAATGCTAAACGAACTTTTGAACGGTTTCTGCGTTCAAAACTTTGAATCAGTTCCTCATCTGATTTATCAATCGGCGTAATCATTGTCATACGCGGTTGGATGTAATCTTTAGATAAACCTTCTTTAAACCCTTTATGTTTGAATCCTAATTGTTTCAAGTGTGTTAAAGCTTGTCCTGCTTTATCTACTTCAACATCCGGATCGATTTTTATCGTATATGCTTTTTCGCTTTGTGCTGCAGCTTTTGTATGTTCAAGGAGGGCTTCGATGACTGCTTTATCATCATAATCTGCGACGAACCCTCGAGATACATAACAAAGTGTGAACGGTAATTTCGGTACTTTTTTGAAAAGGAGTTGTGCTACCCCTTTGATTTCACCGTTTTCTCCGACAGCTACACGTCTTGAGTACCACCCTGTCAATTTCTTCGTTTCTGCCCATTGTGTGAGTTGAAGCAAATCACCATTCGGATGAGATTTAACAAATGCATCATGTTCTTGGTTCGTGATATTCATCTTTTCCATAAAATAAAAATCTCCTTTATTTTCCTTACGCTATCTAGTTATTATACAATGAAACCAAACGACTTTCATGTTGTATCCTCACACAGGATCCTTTTAAACATTAAAGACATCGAGGTGAGAAAGGTGAGAAATATCTTTTTAGGTATCATGATTGTATTGAACTTCATTGTTATTAGTATAACATTAGCTAACCATGTTCAAATAGATAATTTAAGCTTGCGCGTATTCTTTACTGCATTCTCTGCAGTCATCGCAGTTTATCTTGTCCTCTTGCATCGATCAAAGCTCGACTTAACATTAGCCATAATATTATTGGTCGTTGCTTTAACACATGCGATTATGATTGCGAATGCTGTGTATCATTATATTTATTAATACTTATGGGATAAAGTGGTATTCTCCGCCGCGTGTCACAATATTATAAGGTGTGTCTGTTTCGCTGTCTTGAATCACGACTGAATACTTATTTTTGCGGCCTTCTTTAATACAGTATTCAATCTCTTCGCCAGGCAATGCTAAAACAGTCGCCCCTTCTTCTTCTGAGACCACTTCCATATCAAACCAATCTCGCCATTGATTCACAACGAGTGCTTGTTTCGTTGTTTGAATTTCAATGGCTTTTATTTTGAACTGCGGCTGAAATTTGTTTGCCAGCATCTCTTCTCTTTGTGATTCGGACTTTTTCCATTCAATAAAGAAAGGCGGTTTTAATTCCGCATCGGGCTGATTCAAATATAATAAACGCCAAGAAGTTTGTTCACCCTTTTTATTCTCGCGACCCATTTCAATCGGTCCGACAACATCTAATCCTTTTGCTTCGAAATCATTTTTCAATTGGTCGATATCATCTGTACGTAAAGCAATGGCTTTAAAGCCTTGAATAAAATTATCCTGTACTATTTTTGCGACGAATGAAACACGGCCTTCATTTGTTTTAATCACACGTTTTAATTTTTCTTCATCATTTACACCGATTAATTCAATATAAGCAAGGTCTGTATATGCAAGCTTGTTATGTGTACCGTAACGATTATGCAATCCGCCTGGTGAGAGTTTCATCACTTCACCAGGATATTGGAACTCATCAATGTGTTTAATGTAATGGATGATATGATCAAATTTTAAGTGCGGCATTACAACCATCCTCTCTTATTTTTCTCCATCTTATCAAATAATGTACACGAATGCTTTTTTTAGGAACAAATTCAAAAAAGAACTTGATTTTTACTTTCAGATTCTCTACAATGGAAAAGTAAATTAGTTAGCTAAGCTAACCTTTTATAGATTGTACGAAGTCTTTTCAAACTACCCTGCAAAATAAAATGTTACTTCGTGCGTTAGGAGGTTGTGCCTTTATCGAAAGGTTTACAGCCTCTATATTAATTTAAGGAGCCGCATCTTATGGAAACCAATCAATTATTCAATAGTTTTACAGAACTTTACAGACCTTATATTAAACAAGTGCAACCTTTGCTCGATAAGTATCATTTGCATACTGCACAATTTTTAGTGTTGAAAGATATTTATCTGCATGCACCTACAACGTTAGTTGAAATCTCAAAACGCCGTTCTATTGAGAAACCTTCAACACGCAAATTATTAAAAGTCTTGCACGAATTTGATCTATTAACTGTCACTCCAGGGGAAGATAAGAGACAGAAATTATTAGGACTTACAGACAAAGGCAATACCATCTATCACGAAGTGATGGAACAAGTAACAGCCTTTCAGCAAAACAGCATTAAAGCAGCAGGTATTTCACAAGAAGACATGGAATGTACAATCAAAACACTTCAAGCATTAAAAAATATTTTATAGGGAGGTATCAGCTTGAACCATAGCCACGCACAACACGCACCGATTTGGACTAAAAGTTTCAACATGAACTTCATGGTTAACTTTTTCGTATATCTTTGTATGTATCTCTTAATCGTCGTGATTGCAGGATACAGTAAAAGCGAATACGGTGTTTCAGATAGTTTATCCGGTCTGGTAACCGGTTTATTCATCGTCGGATCTTTAATCGGACGTTTTATTACGGGGAAATATGTGAACGCTATCGGTCCGAAGCGTACATTGCTCATCGGACTTATCTTTTTAATTATTACACAAGCCCTTTACTTTATCGAAGGTTCGCTTGGTTTTTTAATGTTCACAAGACTTATCAACGGTATTGCGACAGCTGTAGCAACCACCGCAACAGGTACGATTGCAGCTTATATCACACCGCCAGAACGTAAAAGCGAAGGCATCAGTATGTTCTCGCTCAGTCTTGTTTTAGGTACAGCTGTAGGACCTTTCTTTGGTTTATTACTTTCAAATCACTTCTCAATCGATGTCTTATTCGGTTTATGTCTCGCATTGGGTATCATCGGACTCTTGCTTTCATTCTTGATTCAAATCAATTTCGAAACAACATCAGAGCCGACTCATACAAAATCTAAAGGCTTCAGCTTGAGTCAGTTTATCGCTAAAGATGCCGTACCGATTGCGATTGTAATATTAATTACAGGTGTCACTTATTCATCTGTACTGACATTCTTGAAGTTCTTTGCGGAAGAACGCAACTTAGTTGCTGTATCCAGTTACTTCTTTATTTTCTATGCGTTAACTTCACTAGTTACACGTCCTGTAACTGGACGCTTAATGGATAACAAAAACGAAAACGTTGTCGTTTATCCATCTTACTTATTCTTATTACTCAGCTTCGTGCTGTTATACTTCTCACATTCAGGCTGGATGTTGCTGCTTGCCGGTGCAGCATTAGGTGTCGGCTACGGCAACTTGTCATCACTCATGCAAGCCATAGCCATCAAAGTCACTACACCTGAAAAATACGGACTCGCAACATCTACATTCTTTATCGGTATTGATTTCGGTATCGGATTCGGCCCTTCTGTATTAGGCGCCTTTACTTCTATGATTACCTATGCACAGCTTTATGGTTACATGGCTGTCCTTACAATCATTACCGCAATCGTCTACTACTTCTTGCACGGCCGTAAAGTAAAATACTTAGAAACAAATTAATATCTACCACTCTGAGAAGCTTGAACAAATAGATTTCTCAAAACCTAGAAAACAGGAAGATTTTCATAATAAACAATGAAAATCTTCCTGTTTTTAATTTTTGTTTGATGACACAGAAAAAATTACTACTGTATTTAAATAATCCATCCTTTTTCCATGGCTTTCTTCCATGCATCAAAGCGGTTTTCCGTTTCCAATTTATCAATTACATTGGAGATGTAGTTGCGTACGGTTCCGTTTGAAAGAAAAAGTTTTTGTGCGATTTCTTTGCTTGAGTAGCCATTGCCGATTTCTTTTAGGATCAACTGTTCTGAAGGTGTTAACGGATTTTTCTCTTTAAAGAATGTAGTCATTAAAGATTCGCTGTATTCTTTTTGCCCCTGCATTACGTTATGCATAGTCTTAATCAGTTCATCTACAGAGCGTTCTTTTAAGACATAAGCATCCACATCATTTGCGACAGCTCTTTCAAAATAACCAGGACGTTTGAATGTCGTCACAATAATGACCTTAGTCTCAAGTTCAGCTTCGCGTATTTTACTTAGTACTTCAAGGCCTGTTAATCCAGGCATTTCAATATCCAGCACTGCGATATCAGGTGCTTGTTCTTGTATCATTTCCCACGCTGTTGAACCGCTCGCTGTATCTCCTGTAATTTGAATCGATGCATCCATCTCAATCAGCTGTACCATCGCTTGTCTCAACATTTCTTGATCTTCAGCTAATACTACAGAAATCATAAGCTTTCACCCCTTGGAATTTCAATCGTTAATGTCACACCATGATGAGACGCGATGTTAAGTGTACCGTTTAATAATGAGACACGTTCTTCAATGCTGTGCAATGTCTGTGTTTCGTTATCTTTCATCCCTAAACCATTGTCGCTGATCATTAAAACAATCATCTGCTTTTCTTCTTTGAGCCATCCATTTACTTTCGTCGCATGCGCATGCTTGATAATATTGTTGACCGCTTCTCTCAATATCATCGACAGTATGGATTGCTGGCCCCTATTCATTGTTCTGGTTTGATCTTCCCCTTTAAACTCAAACGCAATATCAGCTTGATCCAGCAAATTGCGTACAGATATCACTTCTTCTTTAAAGTCTTGAAACTTTAATGTTTCTACTATCCCTCTGACTTTATTTAATGCTTCTTTTGACAACTCATTAACCATCATCATTTCTTTTTTAGCTTGTTCAGGATGTTGATCCACAAGCTTAACTGCAAGTTCTGACTTAATACTTAAACTCGCAAAGACGTGCCCTAATGTATCATGCAGATCTTGACCGATTCTTTGGCGCTCTTGTTCCGCAATCAATAAATTAATATAACGGTTCTTTTGCTCTAACTGTGCTTTTGCTTTACTCGAATCATTGATTCTGAAATTGCTGAATAACGCGATTAATACTACCAAGTCTAAAACAAAGATGATGGGTGAAGCTGCCGACAACAGGTACAATGAAACGCCTGTTGCTACTAATAGTGCTATAAAATAAAGAATGGTCTCGATTGATTTAACAGAACACTGATAGACATAAGGCAGTACAAATGAACCGAAAAAAAAGAACATAATGAACATACTGCCCATTGCCCAGCAAAAATAAATCACACCTGCTAAATAAATCAGCCATGCAGCTAAACGCCGCATTTTAAAAAGATAAATATCTGATAAGATAATGATAATATAGTTGAGTGAAAACACGACAATCCACACAATCGCAAGGGCTAATGGTCCGTTAATGTCAATGTAAAACAAATTGATAATTGGAAATACAAGATAGATAAAACTGCCGACTCCAAATGGATTCTCTTTAACTTTGTGTAATAAATAATCCAATCACACCACATCCGTTTTCTTCTGAATGGCTAAAGCAAGAATTATAAATAGTATACAATAACCAGAAAGAAAACCAAGTGCAGTAAAATTAATCGTTTGATCTTGCACAAACTCTAAACCTAAATGCTTAAGCTGATATGTCGGTGTATAATAAGAAAGTTTTTCCAACCATTTCGGAAACAGTTCTGTCGGGAACCATAAACCGCCAGTGATTGCTAAACCAATATATAATAAGTTGCCGATACCGCCTGCTTGTTTAATATCAGCACTTTGCGCAATCAATAAGCCGATAGATAAAAACAAACTGGATCCGATCCACAATAACAATCCAGAAATCAGCCACTCAGACGCCGGCATTTCAATATCTCTGACTGTTGCACCTACAATAAAGATCAGCACAATCGTCATGACAAATAAACTCATCATTTTCAGCACTTTTGCCAAATAATAATGTGCAGGTGTCATCGGTGTCGCAAACAATTTCTTTTGCCACCCGTTTTGTTTATCCAGCAATAATTCAGTCGGGAATGTCATAAGCGAGAAACTTGTCAGACTGAAAGTTGTCATATTAAATAATATTTCTTTATAGACTTGGTTTTGCTGCGCTTTTGGGACATCATTAATTGCAGTAAAGAGTAAGAAAAATGCGAGCGGCAAGCCGATTGATAGTAATAAATAAACCTTTTGACGCAAAGTAACGGACCAATCTAGTTTTAAGTAGCTTAATATCATGCTGAAACCTCCCGTTCTCCTTCAAATACATAATCTTCAATCGAACCTTTTTTGATTTCAATTTCATTTAAATCAAGCTTTAACCCCATCAAGATTACAAGTACAGCTTGTACATTATCCGCAACAATTCGCAGTTCTCCTTGATGTTTCTGATAAGCTAACGTTGTATGCTGCTTGATTTGCGGTTCATAGATTTCAGGCATGCAAATCGTTGAAGCTCTGTTTTCATGTCTGAGTTTCGAAGGCGTCGTATCATTAATGACTTGTCCTTTTCTCAACACAACCACTCTATCTGCCACACGTTCTACTTCCTCTAAGTAATGTGTTGTATAAAGAATTGTTTTGCCTTCTGTTTTTAACGTTTCTATTAAAGACCAAAAATAACGTCTCGTCTTAGCATCCATCGCAGAAGTCGGCTCATCTAAGATAATCAGCTGCGGTTTGCCGACCATTACAAGCGCAAAATCTAATAAACGCTGCTGACCGCCGGATAGTTTATTCGCATATTGATTCATCTGCTGCTTGCTGAATTGTGTCATCTTTTGGAATGCATCAAACGTTAACGGGTCTTTATAAAATGAAGCATATAACCGATAAAGCTCTTTTACTTTTACAAAATCATTAAATACAGTCTTTTGGAAAAGTACACCGATTTGGCTGGATTTGAAACCATCCATATCGATGGTTCCGCTGTCAGGGTGCAGATTGCCTAAAATCAAATCAATCAATGTAGATTTCCCAGCACCGTTCACACCGATGAGTGCCGTACAATTGCTTTGTGCGATGTCTAAAGTCACATGATCTACTGCTTTTGTGCGTTTAAAACTTTTTGTTAACTGATTTATCTTTATCATAAGCCCACCTCATTTCAATTTATATTAATTGTATATCTTGAAATAATTCGGCTCTAGTAACGTCTGTCACATCTTATTTATGACATTTGTCATATTTATTTCATATCTGAAGATTGCATGATTTGTGAACCTATCACTCAAATTATTCAATCTTTCGTCATAATGTCCATGATATCTCACTAATTTTACTATTATAGTAAACGAAACATAATAGATTTAACTTGAAAAACGTTATATAATATAATAAGTTATTCTATTAATATTCCCAGGGGAGTACAACAACGAAGAACAGAAGGAGGAATATCTATGACTCAAACAATTGACCAATTTATCGATACCGAATGCAAGCTCAGCCAAATTAAATACTGGCTGAAGTCCGAGTATCATCTGTCCATGGAAGAATTCATTATTTTATATCGCTTCTTTGGTACAGACAAAATTACCGGTAAAGTGTTAAGAGATTCATTACATTATGACATGAAATGGAATACGAGTAAGATTGATGTATTAATTCGCAAGCTCTACAAAAGAGAGCTCATTGCTAAAGAACGCTCTGAAACTGATGAGCGTCAAGTTTTTTATTTACTTAATGATGCACAACGTCTGTTTGTGGCACAAGTGATTAAAGAATTCAAAGTAAATGCGAAGTAATAAAACATGAAAAAGCGTGTATTTTCAAAATGAAATTGAAAATACACGCTTTTTTAATTTAACCGCCGATATAATTCATGTTGATTTTCTTGCGTCTGCGGTTTGCGACAGTTTGTTCTGTACGCTCATCAGAATAACGATCATCTCGAATATTCCAAAGTTCTTCAAATTTCGCTTGGAGCTGTTCGTCTGTTTTGCCTGAACGCATAAATTCTTTGACATTAAAGCCGTCGACTGTACTGAATAAACAGCCGTAGAACTTGCCGTCTGAAGACAAACGTGCTCTGGTACATGTAGAACAGAATGATTGAGAAACACTAGTAATCAATCCGAACTGTGCACCGTTATCTTTATGACGATAATATTTTGCGACTTCCCCATAATATTTCGGTTCGACTGCTTCAATATCGAACTCATCTTCAATCATCGTCAACATCTCATCTTTAGTTACGACTTTGCTGAAATCCCAGCCGTTATCATTGCCGACATCCATAAATTCAATAAAACGTACTTCAATATCTTTATCTTTGAAGTATTGAATCATCGGAATAATCTGGTCATCATTAACACCTTTTTGCACCACCACATTGATTTTCACTTTAAAGCCGATGGATACAGCATAATCAATTTGTTCAAGGATCGTTTGTGCCTTGATATTACGGTTATTAATGGATTGGAAGAGTTTATCATCTATCGCATCCAAACTGACATTAATACGGCGCAAGCCGGCATCATATAAATTCTGACCATGCTTTTTCAGCAATAAGCCGTTCGTTGTTAAACCAATATCTTCTACGCCTTCTATTTTGTTTAAGGCTGCTATTAATTTATATAAATCTCTGCGCATTAAAGGTTCTCCGCCTGTGATACGGATTTTCTTCACACCTAGACGTGTATATACGCGAGCAATTCTTTCCATTTCACTGAAAGTCAATAATTCATCTTTGGGTAAAAAGACAAAGTCATCGCCGAATATTTCTTTAGGCATACAGTAATCACACCTGAAATTACAGCGATCTGTCACGGATAATCTTAAGTCGCGAATCGGACGACCGAGTTTATCTGTTATTTGTTTTACCATCTTTTGACCCCCTTCTCTTTCTCTGATTACGCTTGATACTTTACATCAAAGCGAATGATTTTCAACACTTGCTAAATCTTGGGGATAGTTGATATTTTTATACCAATTCGGTTGTGTTTCTGCCTCATGCACATCTAACCAATCTGAAGCTACTTGGTTATACACATGCTTCATACTGTAATCATCTGATTCTAAAGCACGTGCAATTACCGGCAGACATGTCGGACTGTAAAATGCGATAGTAGGAATCGGGAATCCGTCTTCCTTATACCCAGCAATATCTAATTGATCCTCAATCAGATGTTCGACTAAGAACCGATATAATGCACTAATCGCTTTTTCAGTGACAAGTGGTGTGTCGACTGAAATCACAAAGAAGAGTTCCGCTTCATAATCTTGTTTCATCACTGAATAGATCCCTGAAAGCGGCCCTTTATCTTTATGCTGAGCATCATCTACAATCACTTTCACATTTTCAAAACGATCTGCCAGCTCCGCATTGGAACTGATAATAATTTCACTGAACATATTTGTTGCTTCTACCGCATCTATGATGTGCTGATAGAACATTTTGTTATTAATTTGTGCAAATGCCTTTGGGGCGCCGAAGCGTTCTGAACGCCCGCCTGCTAATATAATTGCTTTCACTTTCTGTTAACCTCCGCTTACCGGTGGAATCAAAGCAACCACATCTGAAGGCTGAATCATTTCGTGATTCGGCACAAATTCTTCATTCAGTGCAACTTGAAATTGTTTCCCATTGATTTCAGGATACTTATCAAATAAATAGTCTTTGAATGCTTCCACTGTCATTTCATCGTTGATTTGAAATTGATCATTATCTTTTTGCAAAATTTCTTTGATTTCCGCAAAATAAAGGACTTTCATTCTGTTTGCCCCCTTTCAATTGCATCATCATGATAACCGCGTTGATGGCCGATCCATTCTGCGCCATCTTCCCAAATTTCTTTTTTCCAAATCGGTACGACCTCTTTTATGCGGTCAATCGCATATTCATTGGCCGCATAAGCATCTTTTCGATGCGGTGAAGATACTGCAATCAAGACTGCAATATCAGAAATATGAAGCGGTCCGATACGGTGTACGATACTAACAATCGTACCCGGCCATTGTTCATTGATTTCATCGCCGATTTGAGCTAATTTTTTCTCTGCCATCGGGATATAAGCTTCATATTCAAGGTGTTCTGTACGAATTCCTTTTGTCCATTCGCGCACATGTCCTGTAAATACTACAACTGCCCCTTGATGCGGTGTCAAGGTGAAGTCGCGGTATTGTTCTGTTTGAATCGGATCAGTGACAACTTCGAATTGTTTCATTTTGACTCATCCTTTTTTCTATCGATAAAAGATATCAGCCATTCTTTTAAATGGCTTAAATCTGAAGTATTTTGAAACGGTAACTTATATTGTACATGACTCAGCGCTGATAAAGAAGAGTATTCCTCAGAGTTTTTATAAATAATGATTTTATCGTAGTCTGCTTGTTTGAATCCTTCAACCAGCACAATATCATAATCAATCGTTACAGCTTTGGCAATGATGCGGGATAAATCAGATTCAGCAGTACGTGTTAACGTTTCGCGCAATTGATGTCCTTGCACAATACTTTGATCAGCACCTGCATTAAAATGTTTCATATGATCGACTTCAGCATCAGGCAATGCAATATCTTCAGCACCATGCCCATGATGCTTAACCGTGACCACACGATAGCCTTGTGCTTTCAAAAATCCAACCAGTGCTTGCAACACTGTTGTTTTGCCGGAATCTTTATACCCCACAATCTGTAAAATCATAATGACAGTTCCTCTTCAAATGTATCTGTTTCAGTTAAGATAACATCTACAGTATGGCCTTTTTCAAAGCCGCGTGTACCGCTCGGCAGCATAATCATCGCATTACTGTGAGCAATTGCTACAACAGCACCTGATTTGTTAAAGCCAGAAGGTACTACCGTTGCTTGCATACCGTTTAATGTTGCTTTAGCACGAATGAAACGTGTAAATGGATTAGCTTTCTTGAAGTCTTCCATTAAAGTTGCTTTAACAACTTGCGGGAATCTTTCTTTTGCGCCCATCATATTCAATACTGCCGGTTTCACAAATAACTCAAAACCTGTATAACATGCAGATGGATTGCCTGATAAGCCGAATAAATAATGGCCGTCTGCGACCGCAACAGTTGTTACACTTCCTGGGCGCATTTGAACTTTATTGAATAATACTTCAGCACCTAACGATTTATAGATAGATGGCAGATAATCAAAATCTCCGACAGAAACGCCGCCTGTAGTAATAACCATATCATGTGTTGATAAAGCTTCTTTTACAACAGCTAAGCTGCTTTCGAAGTCATCTTCTTGAATTTTATAGACTTCTCCAGTTAAACCGAACTGTTTCAATAATCCTTGAATCATCGGTCCGTTGGAATTACGGATTTTACCTGGTTCTAATTCATCATCGACATCTAAGAGTTCACTGCCTGTTGCGATTATCGCAGCAGAAGGCAATCTTTTCACCGGTACTTCTGTATAGCCGAATGTCGCAAGTACCGCAATCGCACCGGCATTGATACGCTGACCTTGTTTCAATACAACATCTCCGACTTCTGTTTCTTCACCTTTTAACGATACGTTTTCATTCGGTTCGAATGGCTTGCGGATAGTAAATGAATGCTCGCCTTCACGCGTTTGTTCAAGCATGACTACAGCATCTGCACCTGCAGGCATTTCTGCACCTGTCATGATGCGCACTGCTTGATTCGGACCAACTGTTTTATCAGAAACACTGCCTGCGCCAATGTGATCAATCACTTCGAATTCGATACGGTTGTCGCCGCTTGCCCCTTGTGTATCTTCACTGCGCAGCGCAAAACCATCGAAAGGCGATTTATCAAAGCGCGGAATTTCATATGTTGCTACAATATCTTCTGAAAGAATATAACCTAAACTGTCATTTAAAGGTACGTTTTGACCTCGCATACGAATATCTTGTTCTACCACACGTTTAATGGCTTCTTTCACCGCAATCGGATTTCTCTTTTCAACTGGCATATACTATCTACTCCTATCATTCAATTTATTTCATGCTATAATGTCTAAGCGAGGAGGAATAACATGTCTGAATTTACTCATATTAATGCACAAGGGAATGCGAAAATGGTCGACGTTTCCGATAAATCGATTACGAAACGTACTGCAATTGCACATTCCAGCATTACAGTTAACGAAGCAATTTACAAACAAATTATCGAACATACAAATAAGAAAGGTAATGTGCTGAATACTGCCCAAATCGCGGGAATCATGGCAGCTAAAAATACCTCTACGATTATTCCTATGTGTCATCCGCTCTCACTGACAGGTATCGATATTGCATTCGAGTGGGATACAACATCGTCTTATACACTTAACATTGAAGCAACCGTCTCTACTTCTGGCAAGACCGGCGTAGAAATGGAAGCTCTCACAGCTGCTTCAGCAACAGCTTTAACCGTTTACGATATGACCAAAGCACTCGATAAAGGCATGGTCATCGGCGAAACTTACCTTATCTCAAAATCCGGAGGCAAATCCGGCGATTACCAGAGAGCATCTGAGTAACCTGCTTATTTTAATGCAATACCCGTTTTTTGAGTAAAACAATAAAACAGCACAATAACGCGAAATGATGCATAGCAATTGTATAGCTTACGATTGCTTTGAAGTCATTTCGCTTTTTTCATGTTAAACCTATTATATAATGCATAAAGCCTATATGAAATAGGCTGAATGGATGAAAAATGATGCTAAGAAGCGGTTAGTTTTTACTTTGGTAGAAACCTAACCGCTTAATCTTGCCTTTATTTTGTTAATTCATGAATTAAATGGTTCAATTCTGGTTTAATCAGTTTTTCCAATGCAAGTTTCACGGCACCTGAAGAACCTGGTAATGAGAAGATCAATTGTTCGCCTACTGTACCGCCGACAGCACGTGATAATAATGCACGTGTTCCGACATCTTCTGCGTAGCTTAAATATCTGAACAATTCTCCGAAACCTTCAATTTCTTTTGTCAGTAATGGTGTAACTGCTTCGATTGTCACATCACGTTGTGCAATACCTGTACCGCCTGTTGTAATAATGACATCTACACCATCATTCAACCAAAGCTGAACTTGTTCAGTAATCGCTTGTTTGTCATCTTTGACAATTGTGTAGTGTTCATCTGTAATTTCCACATTAAGTTCAGATAATAATTCTTTAGCCAGCTTGCCGCCTTTATCTGTTTCTTTTGTTCTTGTATCAGACACGGTTAATACCGCCGCATTAATCGTTCTATCTAATTTGACATTAACATGTTCATTCTTCATTCAAATCGGCCTCCAATTTCAAAGATTTATCCTAATAATTGATTCATAAGCTTGATAGCTTCTTCAGGTCGTGTCATGCCGTGAATCAGCATCCGTCCGCCTGAAAAGCTCACAATACGATGATTGTTGAATTCAAAACGGATCATATAAGGATTCGCATGATATTGAATATGATGCGTATCTAAATATGCTCTGAGCATTTCCTGGGTAATATCTTCATTGTTGTACTGCACAGTATCTCTGCCGCATAATGTCGCAAACTGCAAATCTGTATGATTTAAATGCGGGTAAGTCGGCGCTTTGCCGCACGTATGGCATTCTGGATTGAACATTCGGCTGAAACCGAACGTATAATGCGTACCTTCCCAAATATCGCCGTAAGTCAATTTAGGCGTAAAAGGTGTCTCTGTTAGAATTTTCAACGCATCTCGGATTTGAAGACTTGTTGTCATCGTCACCGCCGGCTGAATTACCCCTACAGTATCACAAGTCATATTAATTACCGGCAGCTGCGGCATCAAACAATTGAAACAAGGTGTCTGTCCTGGAATAAAAGCCGCTTCAATGTATGTACTTTGTACCACACCGCCATAAATCCAAGGTATCTCGTATTTGTACGCAAAGTCATTGACTAATAAGCGTGTATCAAAGTTGTCTGTCGCATCTAATATTAAATCTGCAGACTGTCCGTAATCCTCGAGAAACTGAGGATTTACTTGTGCAATATGCGCATCAATCACTACATCGCTGCGAATAGCTTGCAGCTTTTCTTTAGCCGCAATGACTTTTGGCATCGCATCGATCGCATCCTTTTCTGTATACAACATTTGTCTTTGCAGATTACTGAATTCGATATAATCTCTATCCACTATCGTCAACTGACGAATGCCTGCTCTGACTAATCCGTCAGCGATATGTGTTCCTAATGCACCCATACCGATAATCAGGACATGCTTTTGCGTTATTTTCTTTTGTCCCTCTGCTCCGATATTCTTAAATAATATTTGTCTGGAATAACGTTCTGACATCTTTCTATCCCTTCCTAAAAGTGCATTATCTTTATTATAAGATGAAATGCTGTACGATACAATTGTTCCAATTATTTATCAAAAATACAACCCGGTTTCGCATACTTCATGCAAAACCGGGCTGTCATGCAATTATGTTGTTTTCAAGTGGCCGATAGTAATGATTTCATCAGCCAATTGCTGCGCTTCATAATGAGAATGTGTCACAAAAACAATCGGAATCTGCCATTGTTTAAACAATTGATGCACTAGACGCATGCTTTCATCTTTCGTCGCATCATCTAAACTCGAGAATGGTTCATCCAGCATCAATAAATCCGGACGTGTACTTAATGCTCTTGCTAAAGCAACCCGTTGTGCTTCCCCGCCTGATAATCTCGCTGGATATTGTTTGGTCAGATGGCTGATATTCAGTTGATGCATCAGCGTCTTTATATGTTCTGACGGTTGTGCCATAAACGTAATATTTTGATACACCGTCATATTCGGAAAGAGCTGATAATCTTGAAATAAATATCCTAATTGACGCTCTTGGATTTTAACTTGAATCCCTTGTTTCGTATCGGTTAAAACATGATCGTTGACTTTAATGTAAGCTGTGTCAGCTTCGCGCAAACCCGCAATCATATTTAAGATGGTCGTTTTGCCGATGCCGGAAGGACCGCGTATTGCATAAATTTTAGGTACTTCATCTTGAATATCTAATTTCAGCTTTTCGCCTTTCAACTCATGTTCAATTTGGATGGCAAGCATCTTAATCCACCTCCAAATAGCGATCTCGATTAATCATATTGATAGTACCTATGACCGTTACCGCAAAGGCTACCAAGACAAGTACCCATAACCAAGCTTGGTTCTCTTTGCCTTGTTCGACTAAGAAGTATATTTCAAGCGGCAAGGTGTTGGTTTTATTCGGAATATAACCAGCAACCATCAATGTCGCGCCGAATTCTCCGATTGCACGGGCAAAGGCCATCATCACACCTGAAAGTATGGCACGTTTTGACAGCGGCAAAATCAATCTATAGAAGATTTTATTTTCACTTGCGCCCATGGTTCTCGCTGTGTTGAGCATTTTATGATTGATGCCCCTGAAGCCTTGGATGGTATGCTGATACATAAGCGGAAAACTGACGACAACTGATGCTATGATTGCACCTGTGATTGAAAAGACAACCGGCAGATGCAAGACATTGGTCATAAAAGCCCCAACCGGGCTTCTCGGAGAGAAGATAATCAAGAGTAAGAACCCCATCACAGTCGGCGGTAAAACAATCGGCAGAATAATAATACTTTCAAGAAGCGTTACGATGCGGCCGCGACGATGATATAACAGTCTGGCTGCCAAAATGCCAAGCAGCGTCACAATGATCGTGCTGATCACCGCCACTTCAATCGATATCCAAAATGGCGTTAAATCAGGCATATGTACTCCTCCTACGCTTCAAAATGATATGCTCTCAAAATCTTTTTGGCTTCATCTGATTTCAGAAACTCAATCCATGCTTTGCCGAGTTGATTATCAGATGTTGTCCCTGCTTCGTATACAATCGGTTCTTTTAATTGTACTTGCTGAATTGCTTTCACTTTATCATCTTTAGTTTTATTTTGATATAAATCCGTTTGATACACAAAGCCGAGCTGTGCATTGCCTTTTTCTACATAATTCAAGACTTGGCGCACATCTTTCGCAAAAACCAGTTGATCTTGTACCCCTTTATATAAGCCGTTTGCTTTTAAATAGCTTTCTGCGTACTTGCCTGCAGGTACTGATTTCACTTCACCGATAGCTAATTTATCACCAGGCTTTAAGTCATTGACTGACTTTGCTTTGGTGCCTTTTTCACCAATCAACACTAAATTATTTTTAGCATAATCGTAAACATGATCAGCTTGTTTTTTATTTTTTAATGCTTGCACATCTTTTTTATTTGCGGACATCAAAACATCTACTGGTGCCCCTTTTTCAATTTGCTGTCTCAACGCACCTGAACCGCCGTAATTAAATGTAACTTTTGCATCTGGATGCTGCTTCTTAAATGCTTGCTCTAAATCTTTCGTTACATCTGTTAAACTTGCAGCCGCAGCCACATGCAGTGTCTGTTCTTTTGATTTGCTGGCGGATTGCTTTTGATTCGCGCATCCCGCTAGCACCAAGCCGATAATGCACAGCATGGTTACGATAGATTTCAATTTCATTGTCAGGTCCTCCTAAAAGATAGATTCATCTTCGATTATACGCTTAAACCTCATAAATTCCAGCTTGAATTTGTTCTTAATACAATTCATTATTTCAACATTTGTCTATAAAAAAAGACCAACGCAAATGTTGGTCTTAAGCACTTTATAATGTTGAGACAAAATGTTGAAAGGCTTTGAAGCCTTCTTCTGTACGTTTAAAGACACCAGCATCTTCTAACACACGTTTGAACTTCTGACCCATCGCATCATGAATAATACTTTCCGCATTTTCTTTGGTAAATGTATGTTCTGCTTTTAAGTCCTCAGCCCATTGCTGATGCACACCTAAATCTATGGATGTATCTCCTAATACATAGCGTGCAACGTCTTGTAATTCTTGTTTAAGACGTGCCGGTAAAATCGCTGTTCCCATCACTTCAATCAAACCGATATTTTCTTTCTTAATATGCTGAACATCTTGATGCGGGTGGAAGATACCATCCGGATATTGTTCAGATGTTTGATTGTCTCTCAATACTAAATCTAATTCATACTGCCCTGTTGCTTGTCGGAATCTCGCAATCGGTGTCACCGTATGATGACGTTCACCGTCTTCACTGTAAGCTTTCACACTGACTGATTCATCACTGTATGCATTCCATTTATTAAAGATATGTTCTGCCGCATCGACTAACTGTGCTTGGTCTTTACCTTTCAAACGAATCACACTCATCGGCCAATCTAACAGTGCTGCGTCTACATTCGGATAATTATCTAACGTAAACGTATCAATTTCTTCCGCATTATCCATCGGGAACGTATGACGTCCTGTTTGATAATGGTTATGCGATAAAATAGAACCGCCGACTATCGGCAAGTCCGCATTAGAGCCTGCAAAGTAATGCGGGAACTGCTGCACGAATGAAAGTAAATTGATAAATGTTTGGCGTTCAATTTTCATTGGTACATGATGTTCTGATAAGACAATACTGTGCTCAGGGAAATAAGCATATGGTGAAAATTGGAATCCCCAGTTCGCACCGTCTAATGTAATACGGATAATACGGTGATTACGACGAGCAGCTTGTGTCACTGAACCTTCATAACCTTCGTTTTCCATACATAAAGCACATAACGGATAACTTGTTTGTTTCGCTTGTTTAGCAGCCGCAATCTCTTTTGCGTCTTTTTCCGGTTTTGACATATTAATTGTAATTTCTAAATCACCATAATGTGTCGGTGTATAGTAATGAATATTTTGTGCAATGGCATCTGCTTTTATATAGTGATTGCGCGCACAGATATCATAAAAATATTGTGTCGCTTTTTGCGGGTCTTCTTGATACAGTGCTTTAAAGTTTCGATTGATCGTAGAAGGTTTCGGTGTAATTAAATCAAGCAATTTTGTTTCTATGATTTCTTTTTGATACACCGCATCTTCAATCAATCCATGTTCAATCATTTGATTGATCCAATATTGCGCAATTTGGTTCGGTGTATCAAGTTCTGATAAATCAGCTTCTGTTTGTGTCTCTAAATCTTCTGCTTTAGTAATTTCTAAAATAAGATTTTGAACGTAAAAATTGTCCTCTGTTTCAAAATCTCCATATTCTATCGCATACTGAATGAAGCGTTGTACCAGTTGTTGATTCAACTTCATCTCAATAGCCTCCTCGTTTATTTATCGTCGTAGCCGTTTGGATGTGCACGGTGCCAATTCCAAGCTGTTGCTATGATTTCTTCTATGTCGTCATGTTTAGGTTCCCAGCCTAAAACTTTACGTGCTTTATCGCTGGATGCAATCAATTTGCTAGGATCGCCTGCACGGCGTTCTCCGATTTCAGATTTAATCGTTTCGCCTGTTGCTTTACGTGCAGCTTCTACAATTTCAATTACTGAGTAGCCTTGGCTGCTGCCTAAGTTGAATGCGCCGCTTTCGCCGCCGTTTTTAAGGTATTGATAAGCTAAGATATGCGCATCAATCAAGTCTGTGACATGCAGATAGTCTCTGACACAAGAACCATCTTCTGTATCATAATCGACACCAAAGATTGTAATCGCATCTCTTTGGCCTAATGCTGCTTCAAGCACGATAGGAATCAAATGTGTCTCAGGGTTATGATCTTCTCCGATTGTGCCGTCTTCTCGTGCACCCGCTACGTTGAAATAGCGTAATGCAGTATAGTTCACACCATAAGCGTTATGGCACCAATGCATCATTTTTTCCATCATTAATTTACTTTCGCCATATGGGTTTGTCGGTGCTTTTTGCACATCTTCTTGAATCGGTACAACTTCTGGTTCGCCGTATACCGCTGCTGTTGATGAAAAGACAATTTCATTCACATCATGTGCTTTCATTACTTCTAAGAGCACTTGCATACCATAAACATTATTGTTGAAATATTCGAGTGGTTTTTGAACCGATTCTCCGACTAAAGAGTAAGCGCAGAAATGGAATACACCTTCTACCGCTTCTTTTTCAAAGACTTGATTCAAGAATGCTTTGTCTCGAATATCACCTTCATAAAAACGTACTGCTTCTGGCACTGCATCTCTGTGTCCTGTACCTAAATTATCTACCACTGCGACATCATAACCTTCATCTAATAATTGATGTACAGCATGACTGCCGATATAACCTGCGCCGCCTAATACTAAAACTGACATAAAAAGTCCTCCTTAAAGTTCGATTGATTTAACACCGTCACCAATATTGACATGATAAAACGAAGGGGCATAACCAATCTTTTCTGTGTAGTTGCGTGTGACTTCTTCTTCTAATGCTTTGATTTTTGATTGATGTACTAATGCAATCGCACATCCTGCAAAACCTGCACCTGTCATACGGGCACCTAATACACCATCAACTTGCTGTGCAGATTCTGCTAAAGTATCCAATTCAACACCTGTTACTTCATAATCATCTTTTAATGATGCATGGCTTTCATTCAGCAATTGACCGAAGCGTTTAAAATCAGAATGTTCTAATGCATCGTATGCTGCCTTGACACGTGCATTTTCTGTTACTGCATGACGTGCACGTTTTAATAGCACCGGATCATCAATCAAATGTTCATGTGCTTCGAAAGTTGCTTCATCAATATGGCCTAATGCTTCAACATCTAATTCTTGTTGTAAAAGTGCTAAAGCTTTTTGGCATTCTTCTAAACGTTCATTATATTTAGATTCTGCTAATTCGCGGCGTTTATTAGTATTCATAATTGAAATAGTATAATCGCCGAACTCTGTCGGTACATAGTGATACTCTAAACTTGAAGTATCTAATAAAATTGCTTGGTCTTTTTGACCCATGCCGACAATAAATTGGTCCATAATACCAGAGTTTACACCGATAAAGTGATTTTCAACTTTGCGTCCTAATTGAATCAATTCCAAACGTTCTACGTCTAGATTGAACAATGATTTCATTAACCATCCCGTCAGCATTTCTATAGATGCTGAAGATGAAAGACTTGCGCCATTCGGAATGTTGCCTTCTACAATTACATCAAATCCGTTTTCAATGTTATAGCCTGCTTCAATTAAAAACTTGACCATCCCTTTTGGATAGTTAGCCCAGCTGTCTGCTTTGTCATAGTCTAAGTCATCTAGTGAAAATGAAATGACGCCAGCTTCTTCAAAGTTTAATGAATAAAAGCGGATTGTACGGTCATCTCGTTTACGCGCTAAACCGTACGTCCCTAATTCAATTGCGGCCGGGAATACATAACCGCCGTTATAGTCCGTATGCTCTCCGATTAAATTGATGCGTCCAGGCGCAAAAGCTGCGACCTCTGGTTGTGCATCAAACTGCTTTTCAAATTGCTTTTTCATCGCTGTCAACATAGTATAACTCCTCTCTCAAGGTAAATTTTATTAGTAAACACAATTAAAGTTTATTTGTTTACTAAATGTTTTGTCAATGTATTTATTGCTGCTTTTTCAAAGAAAATGATTGCCGCTCAATCAAGCGTGTCTGCACGACAATATGCAATGCTGCTGCTCGTGTACGCTGAATACGTTCTTTTGCCATCAATACTGCACTCTTCCCGAATTGTTCAATATCTATACGCACACTCGTTAAAGAAGGTGTGACATATTGATTCACATCCAAGTCGTTAAAACCGATAACTGCCGCATCTTTAGGAATTGCTTTTCCCATCTCTTGCAGACCTTGAATCAAACCGATTGCTACCATATCATTGCCGGCAATCAATACATCTGGTATCGTTTCTAAATCTTTAACCGCTTGTTGTCCTGCTTCTCGATCCCAGCCGATTAAATGTGCATTCGGTATTTTATGATGCTGCTCGTACCAATCTGCGTAAGCTTGGTAGCGTGCATCTTTTTCAGCACTCTCAGTTTCACGCAAATCACGTTCTTCTCTCATCCCTCCGAAATAAGCAATATCTGCTGTCTTATTATCATTTGAGATTTTATCCAACAAACGATGCATTGACTGTCCTAAATCTGAATACACTGCGTCCATATATTCAGGCACATGTTTATTATTAATGACAACGATATTTTGATTATATTCATACAATGTCTCTAATACATGATATGAAAAGTTGCCGATAACCAGTACCGCACCTGCTTTTTTCACATCTTGCCAATCTTGCTTTTTAAAGCCTGTTTCAATTCTCAATGTCTTTTTCAGTGTTAAATTCAATCGTTTGATTTCTGCTTCGATGGCTAATCGCAGTTCACGGTGAAACGGGTCTGCCATCTCGCGTCTGCGTGAAGCATACGTAATAATTTGAACTTGCCGATTGACACGTTCTGCTTTATGGTACGCCATTGACTTTGCTGTTTCTAAAATCCGTGTTCTTGTGGATTCAGCTACAGATAATGTAGGATCTTCATTCAAGACTCTTGAAACTGTTCCCGGACTGACACCTGCTGCTTTTGCTATATCTCTAATACTTGCCATCCCTAACACCTCTCTTTTTGTTTACCTTAAGTTTACTATTAATTTTTTGATGAAACAACTTTACTTTCATCATTGTTTTGAAACAGGCATTCTTTTTTTGAAAATAAACCAAATATAGTATACTGTTGAATTAAGGAGTTATGCCTATGAATAAAAAAGATATAGATGTATTAACCAATCAGACAATCGTCCGGTACGAAGGCGGAGAATTGTTTGAAACTACAGATAATTACGTTACCGAATTTCCCTTAACAATTATGGTCAATGGCGAGGAATTTGCGACCGTTATCTGCAGTCCAGACCATATGGAAGAATTGGTACTGGGCTTTTTAGCGTCTGATGGCGCGATTTTAAAACGCGATGAATTAAAATCCATTCAAATCGATGACAGTAAAGGCTTTGCTCATGTAGAACTGACAAAAGACTTAGGCGATCGTTTTGAATATTCAACAAAACGTATGATTGCCTCTTGCTGCGGTAAAAGCCGCGAGTTCTATTTCCAAAATGATGCTGCGATTGCGAAAACATCTATGTCGCATATTACATTGACACCAAAACAAGTCATTAATATGATGACAAGACTGCAGACAGCCAGTACATTATTCAAACGTACCGGCGGCCTGCATCCTCGCGCCATCAGCGACGGCGAAGCTTTCTTTGAACATCGTCAAGATATCGGGCGTCATAATGCCTTAGATAAATTGTATGGATTTTGTATAGAGCGTCATATTCCAGTACGAGATAAGGTATTGATTTTCAGCGGCCGTATTTCATCTGAAATCTTAATCAAAGCTGCTAAAATCGGTGTTGGTGTCATCTTGTCTAAATCCGCACCGACTACCCTTGCGGTCACACTCGCAAATGACTTGAATATTACAGCCATCGGATTTATCAGAGACGGCAACTTTAATATTTATAGTCATCCAGAACGTATAAAAGCTGTGTCCTCACAAGACTGACTTGTGTGAACACAGCTTTTTATTTTATATATTCTCTTTCACAACGTTATAACTATAGCTGATATATGTATACCCTTGCTTGATATACATATCTTTAGCAGTATCCTCGCCGTCTGCTAGTAAAATAATCGGTTTCGTTTTTGCATAGTTTGCGACAAAGGCTTGCATCGCACGGCCGACACCTTGTCTTCTCATCTCTTTAATGACCCCGAAACTATCGATTTCAATCGCTGTGTCTGATTCAATGATATCCAATGTGCCGATGGGTTTGCCTTCATGATAAGCAATAACATGCTTTACATGTGTTGACCCTTCGAATTGCTCACGCAATGTTTTCACCATTTCATCCGCATAGTCTCGGCCATAGTCCAATGAAAAATAGCGGCAAATCTTTAAATAATCCTCTAAATGATAAATATCAACCCAGCGAATATCCAAATGCTCCGGCAATTCAGCTTGCAGCGCTTCTGCTTCAATCGCATACATTTCTAATAACCCGACTTCAAAACCTTCTTTATCAAAGTAATCTGTGAAGACTTTTGGCAAAGGCGTATCTTCAGGAAATGAAAATGCAAGATGATGACTGCCTTGTTGATGATGCTGCTTCAATTGTGCTTGTGCATCTTCTAACCAATTCTCAAACTCCGGCATTTGATGATATACCCATTTATTAGTGTAATAGGTCAAAGGCTCTGATGGTGTTAAATAGATTGTTTTTTCATCATCTTGATAAGCTATAGTGCCTGACTGATCAATCAGTCGCATGGATAGTGGCCGCATATTTCTCCCTCTTTCTTTAATCAGAAGCGCATCAATTGTTTGAATCTTGTATGATTCAATAAAGCTGCGCCGATTAAACAAGCAATAACAGCTTTAACCACATCTCCAGGCATAAAGACAAAAGATAAGAAGAATGCTTTAGATAACGGCATGTTTGTAATAACACCCATCACTAAAGTACCTACGATATCTAAAAGCAATACCCCTGCGATCAATACAGGAATAAAGAGACGTACAAAGTTGATACGTTCGATAAATTTATCGCGTGCAAGCCCAATTAAGAACGCCACTACCGGATATAAGAATAAGAAACCAGCTGAAGGGCCGGCAAATACACCTATTCCGCCGCGGCCTCCCGATAATACAGGCACACCGCACGCTGCTAAAATTAAAAATACAATTACGCTTAATGTACCATATTTCTTACCTAAAAGAATACCTGCGAGGAAGATTCCTACGTTTTGCAACACGATAGGAACAGGCATAAACGGTAAAGGTATCGGCGGTACCAACCCTAATAAAGCAATGATTGCGGTCATAATCGCTGTGAATGTAATATGTTTTGTTGTCATAGTCTGACCTCCTTGGTATGATTCCAAGGAAAATTATAGCACATATGTTAACTAAAATTTACGGGTAGTTTACATTTATTTGTGTAACTTTTACACTTGCTTACTGCTGAACTTTGGCAGCTAATTGTGTCATGTATTCAAAGAATGCTTCGCGATTCACATCATCCACCACATGTACCAGTCTTCCGCCTTCATGTACGCGTTTCGTACGGCCTTGACTTGGACCATGTGTGATAACTTCAGTCATGACGTCTTGAACATGCACTAAATCAGGTTTGCCGACTGAAGCGGTTGTTAATACATCCCATAAGAAATACGTTGAGTTCGTAACGAAATGCGTTAACGGCGGTACACCTGCATAACAAACACCTAAGAAATCGACACCTAAGTTATCTCTTTGGTCTGCCCACATTTGTCGTACACCCAACGTTAACGGTACTTTATTAGTACTTTCGAGTGCGACCATATCTATTTCAATATCTGTCTCGAATACTTTTGCGACCGCTTCAGGATCCCAAAACGCATTCCATTCTGCTGTACCGTCATGTTCAGGTTCTTCCACATTTCCTTTTGTTAAAAAAGTGCCGCCCATCCAGACTAAACGTTCAATCTTCTCTGTAATTTCCGGTTTTATTTCTAATGCTTTTGCAAGGTCAGTTAACGGACCTGTAAACAAGAGCGTCACCGGTACATCGCTTTTTGTTAATTTTTCAATGATATCTTCATAAGCTTCTAAGTGCGATACTTCTGAACGCTTTGTCGTTCTGCTTTCGTTCAAGACAGGTAAAGCATCTACGAAGAAAGCATGCATGCGCCAATCTTTAGGGAATGGATTCTTCCCTCTTTCATAAGATGGTGCAACGTTTAAGTCGCGGTTTGAGAAGCGGTTGATAATCTTAACAGAAGCACTCACTGCAGGTTCTACATAACTGTCTGCGCCGATTGCACTGACCCCGATTAATTCTGTGTCTTCCATTTGAAGCAATAAGAATAACGACACTAAGTCATCCACGCCGCCATCATGATTAAAATATATCTTTTTCATTTTCTACCTCCAACTTGTTCTATCACTCTCTATTTAATTGTATTTCCTAAATAATGTAAAGCATCTGTGCATGTCTGTATTAAGAGGTGCACTGAATGTTTTTCTGCCGATATGAATTTCGATTCTTATCACGAAAAACTTCCAACTCTTTATTCCGAGTGATACACTAAACTTAATACACTTATCAACGTAAGGAGGAAACGTCTTGTTAGAATCAGGATTAATACACTCAGACATACAACGAAAATGGTTAAAGAAATTACAAGCTGTCAAAGCAGACTTTCAGGCACATGCAGAACATAACGACCTCAACAGCCGCTTCCCTTATGAAAATATTGAATGGCTGAAACAAGAAGGCTATACCTTATTAACTTTGCCTAAAGCCTATGGCGGCGAAGGTGCAACAGTAGAAGATATGGTGATCTTGCAGACCTATTTAGGCGCGATAGACGGCGCAACTGCACTATCAATCGGATGGCATTTAAGCGTTGTCGGACAGCTCTATGAAGAAAAGAAATGGGATGATGCACTCCTTGATCAATTTGCAAATGCGGTTAAAGAAGGCGCATTGATTAATCGTGCAGTCAGCGAAGCAGATACCGGCAGTCCGACACGCGGAGGAAAACCTTCGACACATGCGGTTAAAGAAGGTGACAGCTACATCTTAAACGGTGTTAAAACATTTACTTCAATGAGCCCTGCACTGACACATTTCTTAGTGAGCGGCTACAACGAAGCAACAGATCAATACGGCTTCTTCTTAGTTGAAGAAGGTACGCCAGGCTTATCGATTGCACAAACATGGAATGTCCTAGGCATGCGTGCTACTGAAAGCCATGATTTAGTGCTGGAAAATGTTAAAATCCCGACTGAAAATTTCGTAGAAATCGCAGGAGGTCCTAAAAGTCCGAATGGATGGATCTTGCACATTCCAAGTGTTTATTTAGGTATTGCGCAAGCAGCAGCGGATTATGCAAAGGACTTTGCGAAAACACATCAACCGAACAGCATCGATCAATCCATTGCCCATCTTCCTACCGTTCAGCAATCTGTCGGAGAGATGGAATCATTATTGCTGTCATCACGCGCATTCTTATGGTCAACTGCACGTATGTATCATGAATCTCCGAATGCACCTGTATGGAACGAAACGTCAGCAAGCAAAGTCTTGGTTATGAACCAAGGTCTGCAAGTGATTGATATTGCTATGCGTATCGTCGGTGCTAAAAGTTTAGAAATGGAACGTCCGCTTCAACGCTATTATCGTGATATGCGTGCTGGTCTGCATAACCCTCCGATGCAAGATGCTGCTTATACGAACATTGCAAAATCTGAACTCGGCCTATTTTAAAACGACAGTACTGTGTTCTTTTTCAAAGAGCATGGTACTTTTTCTTTCTTCAAATAACTCATTTCTAATTTTTTTGCAAAATTATATTGTGCTTTTCGCAAAATACGATTATAATTCTAAAGTAATGATAATCGTTTTCAATTAGGAGGAAAATACAGATGAAGAAATTATTGATTCCTATGATTATTTTAGTATTCGTTCTTGCCGCTTGCGGTAAACAATCAAATGATCAAAAAGATTCAAAGCAAGAAATGCGTTCATATACAATGGATAATGGAAAGAAAGTAAAAATACCGAAAGACCCTAAACGTATTGCAGTAGTTGCACCTACATATGCGGGCGGTATTAAAAAATTAGGCGGCAACATTGTCGCAGTCAACAGCCAAGTCGATAACAGCCCTATTTTAAAAGAAAAATTCAAAGGTGTTGAAAAAATCGGCGCAACTGGCAGTGAAGATGTAGAAAAAGTTATCAAACAAAAACCAGATTTAATTATCGTTTACTCAACTGACAAAAACATCAAGAAATATCAAAAAGCAGCACCTACTGTAGTCTTTGACTATGCTAAACATAAATACCTTGATCAGCAAATTGAATTAGGTAAATTATTAGGCAAAGAAGACCAAGCGAAAAAATGGACAGAAGAATGGAAAAAGCAAACTTCTAAAGACGGCAAAGCTATTAAAAACAAAATCGGTGAAGATGCGACTGTTTCTTTATTAGACGAATTTGATAAAAAACTTTATACGTACGGTCCTAACTGGGGTCGCGGCGGCGAAGTAATTTATCAAGCATTCGGTTTGAAAATGCCTGAAAAACAAAAAGAACTTGTTGAAAAAGAAGGCTGGGCAGAAATCAAACAAGAAAAAATCCCTGAATATGCAGGCGATTACATCGTATCAACACGTGCAGGCAAAGCAGCTCCTTCATATACAGAAACAAATCTATGGAAAAACTTGCCGGCAGTTAAAAATAATCACGTGATCAAAGTTGATGCTAAAACTTATTGGTACAATGACCCGTATACATTAGAGTTTATGCGTAAAGATCTTAAAGAGAAATTCATGAAGTAATAAAATAATTCAAATGAAAAAGCGGAATGTTCCCTACAAATCAGGGCAGAATTCCGCTTTTCTTATGCTATTGATTTTTATCTTATACTTGCGTTTCCTTTTTAGACTTTGCATACGCAGATTTGCCCGCCAGCAGCATAATCCATGTTGCGACAATAAACGGCAAGGTAAATACCGGCAGACCGAAAGGTTTCAGCCATGTGACTAAGCCTGCATGCATGACTACGGTAATAATGATTCCAAACAACATACTTAAGTATTTGTTAAAGACAGATGCCTCTTTAAATGTCACACCTAAAGCTAAAATCACAAGTACGACATTATAACCATAAAGACCTGCATTGATTTCATCATGGTTGGCACCAAACATCATAACCACAACTACGCCGATGATATTGGCTGCAATTGAGTAAATCCCTGCTTTTTTTGAAGCAATAAAAATACCTATCAGTATCAATAAGCCCCCGAGTACACTTTTGACCAAGAAAATTTCACTGAAGCCGTCTAAGAAAGTCATCATTACATTGATTGTGTGATGCGAGAATGTGATTTCTCTGACAGTAGACGGTAAAATATTGACACCTGCATTCACATGTTCGAATTGGAAGGACATAAATAAGAACATCCAGCTGATAAATACATAAGGCATTGTCAGCATCGGCAATTCAAAACGTGCTAACAATGCACGAAACGCTGCGCCGAGAGGCATGGTTAAAATGACCGCAAGCAAAGTCATCCCGATCCCTTTTAAGTCTTGAACTAAGAAAATCGTCAGCGCAACTCCTGTTAAGACTGGGTTAAAGCCGGCCAGTCCATGACGGATCTCCTCTTGAGAATAATTTGTATAGGGTGCCGTTATGTAAGCAACAATACTTGAAAGCAAAGCAGCCAGCCCTACTTTCCAATCCCCTGCAAATAATCCTGCTAGAATGAATAACCCTGTCCATGCATTTTCCAGTAACAGCACTTGAGAGATATTCTTTAATACAACGTCGATAAAATGACGCATGGTCGTTCACCTGATTTCTAATGAATTAAGCAATAATGATTTTAACAAAATACTATAGGGAATGAAACCTACTGTTATTCATTTTTATTGTTATCAAATACAAAATGGCTCTTTTGTTTGAAATTGTACAAAAAATGGTAAAACTCCCTTAGGTAAATTAAAGTGTAGATTACAGGATTAACTTGTTAATTTTCATTTTAATTTTAGGGAATAAATATATAATTCTTGTGTATCGACATTAAGCGTCTTACAATAGATTAGTATTTACTTAACATACATGAAAGAAGGGATTATTTTGCATTTTACTCAACGTGAACAAGACAAACTAATGTTAGTGATAGCGAATGATTTAGCACGCAGACGTCAAAAACGCGGATTAAAACTTAACTATCCTGAAGCAGTAGCTATCATTAGTTATGAATTGTTAGAAGGTGCAAGAGACGGTAAGAGTGTTGCTGAACTTATGAGTTACGGCAGACAAATTTTAAATAAGGATGATGTTATGGAAGGTGTGTCAGATATTATTACTGACCTTGAAATTGAAGCTACTTTCCCAGACGGTACAAAACTAATTACAGTTCATCATCCGATTGTTTAAGGGGGATTTAAATAATGAAACCTGGTGAAATTATAGTAAAGCGTACTGAAATAGAGATTAACAGAAATACAGATAACGCTGAAACAGTAATAAAAGTTAAAAATATCGGAGATCGTCCGATTCAAGTAGGCTCTCATTATCACTTCTTTGAAGTCAATGACGGCTTAAAATTCGATAGAGAGAAAGCATACGGCAAACATCTTGATATTCCAGCAGGTGCCGCGGTTCGTTTTGAACCTGGGGACGAAAAGAAAGTACAACTTGTTGAATATCATGGTAATCGCCGTATTTTTGGTTTCCGAGGAATGGTTAACGGAGAAATCGATGAAGACCGCGTCTTCCGTGTAGATAACGACCATCCTAATGCGGGTGTTAAAGACGATGAAGGTCAAAAAAATGCGAACAAAGAAAGTGGGTATGATCGATGAGCTTTAAAATGACACAATCTCAATATACAAGCTTGTACGGCCCTACTGTCGGAGATGCGATCCGCTTGGCTGATACAAACTTGTTTGCACGTGTAGAAAAAGATTTTGCGACTTATGGCGACGAAGCAACATTCGGCGGCGGCAAATCTATTCGTGATGGTATGGCACAAAACCCTAACGTAACACGCGATGACCGCAATGTTGCAGATACAGTTATCACAAACGCAGTAATTATCGACTACGATAAAGTTTATAAAGCTGACTTAGGTATTAAGAACGGCTATATTATGGGATACGGCAAAGCCGGCAACCCAGATATCATGGATAACGTTAATATCGTTATCGGCGCGAATACAGATATTATCTCAGGTGAAGGCAGAATTGTAACTGCAGGCGGTATCGACACACACGTTCACTTTATCAACCCAGAACAATCATGGGTAGCACTTGAAAGCGGTGTGACAACACATATCGGCGGCGGTACAGGCGCATCTGAAGGTGCGAAAGCTACAACTGTAACACCTGGTCCTTGGCATATGCACCGCATGTTAGAAGCAGCGGAGGCTTTACCGATTAACGTCGGCTTTACAGGCAAAGGACAAGCACATAATAATACAGCTTTAATTGAACAAGTTCACGCTGGGGCAATTGGATTAAAAGTCCATGAAGACTGGGGTGCAACACCTTCTGCATTAGACCACTCATTACAAGTTGCGGATGATTATGATGTTCAAGTCGCATTACACGCAGATACACTTAACGAAGCAGGCTTCATGGAAGATACTATGAAAGCGATTAAAGATCGTGTTATTCATATGTATCACACTGAAGGTGCCGGCGGCGGACATGCGCCTGACTTAATCAAATCAGCAAGCTATCCTAACGTTCTTCCTTCATCAACGAACCCGACACTTCCTTATACTAAAAATACAATCGATGAGCATTTAGATATGGTTATGATTACACACCACTTAAATGCTTCTATTCCTGAAGACGTAGCATTTGCGGATTCACGTATCCGTAAAGAAACCATTGCGGCTGAAGATGTGCTGCAAGACATGGGTGTCTTCAGTATGGTCAGCTCTGACTCTCAAGCAATGGGACGTGTAGGTGAAGTCATTACACGTACATGGCAAGTTGCACACCGCATGAAAGAACAACGCGGACCTTTAGAGGGAGATAAAGAGTATGATGATAACAACCGTATCAAACGTTATATCGCGAAATACACAATCAACCCTGCGATTACACACGGTATTTCTGAATATGTAGGTTCAATCGAAAAAGACAAATTAGCTGATATTGTCATTTGGGACCCTGCATTCTTCGGTGTTAAACCAGAGATGGTAATCAAAGGCGGTATGATTAATACAGCGATTAACGGTGATGCGAACGGTTCTATTCCAACTTCAGAACCTTTAAAATATCGTAAAATGTATGGTCAATTCGGCGGCAACTTAACCGGTACAAATATGACGTTCGTTTCTAATATTGCTTATATGAACGATATTCAACGTCAATTGAACTTGCATCGTTTAATTCGTCCAGTTAAAAATATCCGCAAACTACGCAAATCGGATATGAAAAACAATACAGCAACACCTAAATTAGACGTAGATCCGCAAACTTATGAAGTGTTTGTAGATGGCGAAAAAATCACAAGCGAACCTGCTACAGAGTTGCCATTATCACAACGTTACTTCTTATTCTAGGAGGCAAGCTTACATGATAGTAGAAGAAATTCTTGGCAACATTGCCAACTTATCACCAGAAGAAAAACAAAAACACACTGAAAAAGTGTATCTTGAAAATTCTGATTTAGTTAAACGCATCCAGCGTGTCAAAACGAATCACGGTCATGAAATCGGCATCCGTTTAAAAAATCCGGTGGACTTGCAATATGGCGATATCTTATACGAAGATGACAACAACCGTATTGTCGTTGACGTCAATTCCGAAGATATCTTAGTGATTCGTCCGCGTTCACTTAAAGAAATGGGAGATATTGCACACCAACTCGGCAACCGTCATTTACCGGCACAATTCACTGAAACTGAAATGCTGGTACAATACGATTACTTGGTTGAAGATTTATTAAAATCTTTAGGTATCCCCCACTCACGTGAAGATCGCAAAGTCAATCAAGCATTCCGTCATATAGGACATTCACATGATTGATCATGCATCGCTGAGATTGTTTCAGTTTTGCGATTCACAATTTCCAACAGGAGCATTCAGCCATTCTTTCGGATTAGAAACTTACATCCAACGCGGTACGGTTCATGATGAACAGTCCTTTAAAGAGTGGCTGAAACTCTTTTTAAGTGAACAGCTCACATACGCGGATGGTTTAGCAATGCGTTTTGTCTATGACGCATTGAATCAGAATGATTCAAAAAGAGTATTAGAGATTGATCGCTTGCTCTTTGTACAAAATATGCCAAGAGAAACACGTGTCGGCACAAAACAAATGGGTACACGTATGGTTAAGCTTGCAGATGAACTTTATGACAGCGAATGGATACATTGGTATCATGAGCAATATCAAAAGAAACAAGCCAAGCTGCATCCAGCCATTTGTTTTACTATGCTCGGCCATTTTCTTGGTGTCGATATTGAAATGATCATTGATTATTATTTATATCAAAACGTTTCATCATTAACTCAAAATGCGGTACGCGCAATACCGTTAGGCCAAACAGCTGGGCAACGTATTGTGACTGAAATGATTCCATTTATGAAATCAACACGCGACCATATTTTTGAACTTGAAGCATCTGAATTCGGCATCACTGCACCAGGACTTGAAATCAATCAAATGGAACATGAAAAAGTGAATGTACGAATCTTTATTTCCTAGGAGGCTATAGATTTATGACTCAACCTATTAAAATCGGAATCGGCGGACCTGTAGGCGCAGGTAAAACCGAGCTTGTAGAAAAAGTAGTCAAACATTTAAAAGAAGAATTAAGCATTGGTGTTATTACGAATGATATTTATACAAAAGAAGACGAAAAAATTCTTGTAAATTCAGGCGTCCTGCCTGCTGACCGTATTATCGGTGTTGAAACCGGCGGCTGCCCGCATACTGCAATTCGTGAAGATGCATCTATGAACTTCGCGGCGATTGATGAATTAATCGAACGTCATGAAGATATCGAATTAATCTTTGTCGAATCAGGCGGCGATAATTTAGCAGCTACATTCAGTCCTGAACTTGTAGATTTCTCAATTTATATCATCGACGTTGCACAAGGTGAAAAAATCCCGCGTAAAGGCGGACAAGGTATGATTAAATCTGATTTCTTCATTATCAACAAAACAGATTTAGCACCTTATGTCGGCGCATCTTTAGACCAAATGGCTGAAGATACACGCACATTCCGCGGAGACCGTCCGTTCACATTCACAAACCTAAAAACAGAAGAAGGTTTAGATAATGTGATTAACTGGATTGAACGCGACGTATTGCTTAAAGGACTAGAATAATGCACAATGTCACAGAATGGACAGGACAACTTGATATCACTGTCTTCAATGATGGCGAGCGTTCTGCAGCACGTGACATTTTCTTTGAAAAAGCATTAAAAGTTATCCGCCCTATTTATTTGAATGGTTCAAATATCCCTACATTCTATATCGTTAATGTAGGCGGCGGTTATTTAGACGGCGATCGTTATCGCTTAAATGTCAAAGTCAAAGAAAATGCGGCCACAACACTCACATCACAAGGTGCAACTAAAATCTACAAAACTTTAAAAGATCACGTTGAGCAATATCAAACATTTACTATTGAAGATAATGCTTATATGGAATATGTCGGAGATCCGATTATCGCTTTTAAAGATGCGAAATTCTATCAACACAACCAATACCATATCGCTAAAACAGGTGCGATGTTTTATACTGACATCTTAACACCGGGTTATTCTCCGGATGAATCCCACTTCACCTACACATATCTGCACTTATTGAATGAAATATTTGTGGATGGCGAATTGGTCGTATTCGATAATTTATTATTAGATCCGAAGAAAAACCGTGTAGACGCTCTAGGCTATATGGAAGGCTATTCACACTTAGGTTCTTGCTACTTCATCCATCCAGATGTCGACAGTACTACTGTTGAAGCACTCTATGATGTGATGGCACCTTATACTAAAGAAGCAGATTGCAGAATCGGTATCACACAATTAGCAACACATGGTATCAGTATTCGTATCTTGGCACATGAAACGGATTTAATCGAAGACATTTTAAACGACGTTCAAAAAGACGTTGTTCAAAAACACTACAACAGAGAAGTCAACTTCCTAAGAAAATACTAAGACTGTCCTTAAAATTCTAAACAGCTTTTATGTAACAGTTATTAATGAAGAAGGACGATTTTCAAAAACGAAAATCGCCCTTCTTTTCTTTATGCTTTTTTCTGTTTTTTCTTTATACTCTCTCTTTGTATTTCTTTTTTCTCTCTTTATTACTTTCTTATTCTTCTCTTTATTACTTTCTCTTCATTACTATAATTCTTCATTATATAGAAGATACATACGCTTAATTCCAAAATTCTGCAATAGTATTTGCGTCTTGTTGGCCTTGTTTGCGTGCTGCTTGTGCAACTTCTTTACGCATCGCACCATTCATCGTGTTGTAGTCATAGCGTGCTAAAATGTCCATAACGGTTTTATCTGGTTTTACTAAATGTACCTTTTGTCGGCGTTCTTTCATCTTATCTATCACATCTGAAAGTGCGAAAGGTGTTTTGACAGGCAAATCAGCAGCTAATACCACCACTTTATCCGCTTCGCTCACATCCGGATTTTCCATTGAATATGATCCGCCGTCATAATAATGTTTGCCGTCGATTTGAATTGTCGGATACGCACCTTGAAAGGCACCGCTGGCCGCAATAGCTTTAACTAATGAAACGTCTGATGATTGATCTAAGACGCGACGCTGATTGGTTTCTACTTCTGTCACCACAATTTTCAGTCCTTTTGTCCAACCGGATACAGCGTTGCCGAGACTATTTCGAATCATATTCAGACGTTCTGTTTCAGGCAAATCTACTCTAGGATGCATCGCCATGTCGCTCATACCAGCAACCCATTCTTCTACTGTGCGCGAATCACTGGCTAATGATTCAAACTTGCTGAAGATAATTTCTAAATCTTCATCCGTTAATGGATTACTTTCCTCTCTTTCATACTGCAGCTGTTCATCCCAAATTGTTTCCCAGTCTGCATCTGATGCTATAACTGTACCGACTTGTGCACCGGCTGAAGTGCCGACAAATTCATGTGCCGTACGTAAATCCACACCTTGATCAAACAAGCCTCTTAAATAACCGATTTCCCATGCCATGCCGAATTGTCCTCCAGCACCTAAAATAACAGCATTGGTTGTCATATGCTCATCACTCCTTTGTAGTATTTAAAAGCCAGCTGCCCAACGCTATATACAAACCCGTCCATACTATCGGATATACTTTGCCAGGCGGCGCAAATGACGTATTTTCCTCTTCATGATAGATGCCTTGTGCGTTGCTTGTCGCATGTTTCGCTACTAACAAGCCACCTGCTGCCTGGGTTGCGAGATGTACAAGATTATGAATAAGCTTGATGGGTCGCTTCATATATAGCCTCATTTCTATTACGATTGATACATTTTACTCTACCCTGGAACATTCAATTATAAAAATGGAGTAAGCTTTGATTTTTTTCAAATAAAATAAGAAGTCAGATACACTTATCCGGCTTCTTATCTTAATACATCCGAATAAAGATTGTTTCTTTAGGATGCGCTATAATTTCATCTCATTGGAAATAACTTAAATCCCCCAACTTCTTATCTGATTAAAATACTTTGCTGACGGCGTCGCACAGTGATTCGATTTCGCTTCTTTGTTCTGCATCGACCACTAAGATGACTGTTCTTTCATCATTTTTATTTCGTTTTTTACTTAAAAGTTTACGTTCTTTAAGTTTTTGAATCGCTTTAGAAATAAAGTATGGTTTCAAGTTGGACAGTTGTATAATCTCTTTAACATTAAATTCAGTGCGTTCTTTTTCGCTATTGTGAATGTAGTTTAAAATGAAGAGTTCTTCAAAAGAGATTTGATATTCACTTTTGATAATGGCACTAACCTCTCTGACCTTTTGTGCTACTGTCACAAATTTTGATAAATCATTAATAACATTTTTGTTGTTCATACTCAATTCACTCCTTCATGATGTAGAGCTAAGATGTTTAGTGAATTATTCTGATATTTCCAAATGAGATGCCTTTATACCATTAATTTTATTACATCTATCAATAATGCGCCATTTATTTTTGTTGACTAAAAAAATCAATTTAGTGAAAGGACTGTTAGTAAATTCACTCTTAAAGTGCGTAAAGTTGGCAAACGGGTTATTTTGGGAACTTGGATGTCCCATTATGTCAATTAGTCGCCGATGAGAATAGAAATAAGAATTGAAATTTCGGGAATACAAATAATTGATGACATGTTTGTCAGACACAAGGAGGCAAATGAATTGAAACAAGATCATATCAGTGTAAAAGATGCAGCACAAAATAATTTAAAATCTATCTCTATCGATATTCCTAAACACTTGATAACCGTGTTTACAGGACGTTCAGGTTCTGGTAAATCTTCTCTTGTGTTTAATACACTTGCGGCAGAGTCTGAACACTTATTAAATGAAACTTACTCCAGTTACATACAGTTTCACTTGAATCAGCAGCCCCGACCAAAAGTCGGCAGTATTGAACATTTACCTGTCGCAATGACTATCAGTCAAAAGCGCTTTAACGGTAATTCTCGTTCTACAGTCGGTACGATTTCTGATATCTACGCTTCTGTACGATTACTTTGGTCGCGTATCGGGACACCTTTTGTCGGTTATTCTGATGTTTTCTCATTCAACAGTCCTTCAGGCATGTGCAAAACTTGCGAAGGTTTAGGTTATATTGAAGATATCAATTTAGATGAATTGTTGGATTGGGATAAATCACTCAATGAAGGTGCGATCGACTTCCCTTCTTTCGGTCCGGATAAAGAACGCGGAAAGGCTTATCGCGACAGCGGTCTCTTTGATAATGATAAGAAACTGAAAGATTATACACAAAAAGAATTAGATTTGTTCTTATATCAAGAGCCTATGAAGTTGAAAAATCCGCCGAAAGCTTGGCGCAAGTCCGCAAAATATGTCGGATTGATTCCTAGATTCAGCCGTATCTTTTTAGGAGATAAAGAGTTTGCGAAAAAGCGTTATGCGAAACATTTAAAAAATGTCGTAACAACTAAAGTATGTCCGACTTGTCACGGACAGCGACTCAATCAAAAGGTATTAAGTTGTAAAATCAACGGTTATAACATTTCTGATTTTACTAAAATGACAATTAAAGAGAACCTTGAATTTTTAGATCAACTGAATCAACCGACTGCAGAATTTATTATCGCACCGCTTCGAAAACAACTCAAAGCTTTAGATTTTATCGGCTTAAGCTATCTGACGCTTGACCGTGTGACTACTACATTATCCGGCGGTGAAGCGCAACGCTTAAAATTTATCCGCCACTTAAACAGCCCATTGTCTGATTTAGTCTACATTATTGATGAACCAAGCGTCGGCTTGCATCCAGAAGACATTCAAAAAATCAATCAAATCTTGCAGTCGCTTAAAGCTAAAGGCAATACAGTATTAATAGTAGAACATGATCCGGATGTCATAAAAGAAGCCGACCACGTCATTGATATGGGACCTAGCTCTGGTAAAAACGGCGGTGAGATTACATTTGAAGGTAATTACCAAGCATTACTACAATCGGACACTGCGACAGGTGATGCTTTGCGCAAATCACATCAGTTCAAATCCAGTCCAAGACCGATTAATGATTACTACCATTTAGGACCAATGACGCGCAATAACCTTAAACAAGTGACAGCAGATATTCCAAAAAACGTGCTGACTGTCATGACAGGTGTTGCTGGTTCAGGAAAAAGTACACTTGTAAAAGCAGGGTTTGAAGATGATGACAACACTGTGTTCGTCGATCAAAAAGCCGTACAAGGCTCGAGTCGTTCTAACTTATTGACGTACCTTGGTGTCTTTGATGATGTGCGCAAATTCTTCAGCAAGCATACTGGTTTAAGCAAAGCAATGTTCAGTTATAATTCCAAAGGCGCTTGTCCAAATTGCGGCGGTAAAGGCTATATCAAAACTGAACTTGCTTTTATGGCAGACTTCTCTCAAACATGCGAAGTGTGCCACGGCAAACGTTATAAACCAGAAGTATTAGATGCAACTGTTGATGGTTATAATATTGCAGACGTATTAGAATTGACTGTAGATGAAGGCATTGCTTTCTTTAAAGGACATAAAGCCATTGAAGATGCATTGCGCTCCCTCAGCAAAACCGGTTTGAATTATATGGCTTTAGGTCAGCCGTTAGATACATTATCCGGCGGTGAAATACAACGTGTTAAGTTGAGCCAGTATTTGATTGAACCGACTTCAGACAAAGTCTATATTTTCGATGAACCTACTACAGGTCTGCATGAAGAAGATATTCCGCTATTATTGAATCGTTTTAATGAATTAATAGAAGAAGGTAACACAGTCATTTTAATCGAACATAACTTATCTATGATGTGCGAAGCAGATTGGATGATTGATGTCGGTCCAGGACCTGGATTAGATGGTGGTCAAGTGCTGTTTTGCGGCCGTCCTGAAGACTTGCTTGAAACCGATACTTTAACAGCGAAGCATTTGAAACGCTACATTTCTAAATAAATAGGCATAAAAAAAAGCTCAACCCGCTTTGATTTAGAGGGTTGAGCTTTTTATTTCAGTTATTTAAATACTATTATTTTTTGCAGAATGAAATTGTGTCAGCAGAAGATAATGCTGCTAATTTCACTAAGTCTGTAGCGTGTTTAGCGCCTTCTTTACCGTGACCAGCTTCGTAGTGTTTATAGATAGCAACACCTAATACTCCTACTGCTAATACTGAAGCAACGTTTGTCATTTTTTTGTTTCCGAAGCTTAATAAGTAGATTAAACCACTTGCTGCTTCAAGTGCACCTGCTACAGTTACCCATTTAGAATCAAGACCGAATACATTTTCGAATGTATCTTTCATACCTGGGTCGCCTTTTAATTTAGGTTCTGAAGCCTGCAATAATTCCTTAGCAATTTTAATATTGTTTAAATAACGTAATAACATAATACAATCTCCTTTATTTATTATTGAAATATTCCTCTACAATTGGTTTTACCCTTTCTCCGTATAATCTAATTGCGTTCATTACACGGTCGTGAGGCATTGAACCTAGAGGGATGTGAAGCGTAAAGCGATCAATATCCAATTCTTCTATCACAGCAATCATCTTTTTAGCTACTGTTTCAGGGCTGCCGACAAACATCGCACCGTCATCGCTGATTTCACGTTGGAAATGTGCTTCGTCGTATTTCGGCCAGTTGCGTTCTTTCGCAATAATATCATGTGCTACTTTTGTAGAAACATAAAACTCTTTTTGAGCTTCTTCATCAGTATCTGCAATATAACCCCATGAATTTGTTGCTACCGGCATTTGTTCTCTGCTGTAGCCTCTGTTTTCAGCAACTGCACGATAGATAGCAATGTTGCGTTTGAAGCGTCTTGGATTGCCTCCGATAATTGCGTACATAATCGGCAAACCGAATTCTGCAGCTCTCATTGAAGACTCTGGTGTGCCTCCTGTTGCCAGCCAAATTGGAATTTCCTTTTGCACTGCTCTAGGATATACACCTAAGTTGTCGATTGCTGGACGTAAACCGCCTTCCCATTTAACAATCTCATGTTGATTGATACGTTTCAATAGTTCAAGCTTTTCAACGAACAATTGATCATAATCATCTAAATTATAGCCGAATAGCGGGAAGGATTCTATGAAAGAGCCTCGGCCAGCCATGATTTCAGCACGTCCATTAGACAACGCATCCAATGTTGCGAAGCGTTCATATACACGAACAGGATCATCTGAAGATAAAACTGTCACGGCAGTACTTAATTTAATATGTTTTGTCAAAGGTGCGGCTGCGGCAAGTACAGATACCGGATCAGATACGGCATAATCTGAACGATGATGTTCGCCTAATCCGTAAAAATCAAGTCCGACTTCATCCGCAAGTTGAATTTCTTCTACTATATTACGGATACGTTGTGCGGCTGATATTTTTTCTTGAACGCCATTTACTGTATGAATTTCAGTGTTGTCTGCAAAGGATGTCATTCCAATTTCTATTTTCACTTTAGTTCACCTCTCTAGGTATAATTTTTATACTTAAATAATACACTCCTTTCAGAATGAAGTCAATACTTTGTGCTTACACCCTCTGATTTGGAAAAATTTTTTCTCTCTTATATAAGAAGAAACACAATCTATTTCTTTAAAACCCCTAATAAATCAGATGTTCTGCGTTAGATTAAGTACAATTAAAAGAAGGACAATTTACACTTAATCACCACTTAAATTCGTCTGTGAAGTAAATACAAATCAACATATTTTCACCTTAAATTATGTTTTAAAGTTTTCTGTAATATTACAAAGCTGTAATATTCATGTCATTTACATTAGATTAACATTGTTAAAAAAGCGATGACATCAACTTCCTAAGCATTCATCGTCGTTTTAATGCTTATTACATGCAAATACATAATTATTAGAACTAAATTACAAAACGATAACAACCCACACAAACCAGATTTTTTTTGGTAAAGTAAGTCTTGTCGTTAAGAGCACGAAACAAATAAACGAAACTTATGAAGAAATGTAAATCTAGTCACGAGATTTATTAATAAAATTAAAATTAGCTTATTATCTTTAGGAGGATATTTAATTATGAATAAAATCGCTACAACTACAATCGCTACAGCAGGCTTAGGAATCGCTGCTTTAACTTTATCTCACAACGATGCAGATGCAGCACAAAATAATGGATACAACCCTAACGATCCATATTCTTACAGCTACTCATACACAATCGACCAACAAGGTAACTACCACTACACTTGGCAAGGTAACTGGAACCAAGCAAACCAATTCAACAATGACTACTCAACATATGCACAATACAACAATAACAACACAGCTAACAATAACTACAGCAACTACACTAGCTACAATACACAAGCAACAGCTCCACGTACTGGCGGCTTAGGTGCTTCATACTCAACATCAGACAACAACGTTCAAGTAACTACAACATCAGCACCAAAATCAAGCACTAGCACTATGTCAAACCGTTCTTCATCAGGAGCTAACCTTTACACTTCAGGTCAATGTACTTACTACGTATTTGACAAAGTAGGCGGTAAAATCGGTTCAACATGGGGCAACGCTAACAACTGGGCTAACGCAGCAGCAGGTGCTGGTTACACAGTAAACAACAGCCCAGCAGCAGGCGCTATCTTACAAACTAGCCAAGGTGCATTCGGTCACGTTGCTTACGTTGAAAGTGTTAACAGTGACGGTTCAATCAACGTTTCAGAAATGAACTACGGTCAAGGTCCTGGCGTTGTAACTTCACGTACTATCTCAGCTGGACAAGCTGGCAGCTACAACTACATTCACTAATTATTGAATGCATATGATACCAACTGATTTCGCTACATCAGTTGGTATTTTTTTATGCCCTTTTTATCATAAATTCATGAAACAAAACATAAAAATATGCCGCTGGTTCAGGTTTTATACACCTAAACTAGCGGCATTCATTTATCTTATCTCTGAATTTTAGTTATAACCAATATGCGACCATGATCCAAAATGCGAAAGCTAAAATATAAAGTAAAGGAAAGCTTTCTGAGACTGGACGTTTAAGTTGTCTGTAAAAGACATAACCGCCTAGTCCTATGGCCATACCTGCTGTAAGTACAATACGTACTACAAACATCTCAACTGTTGCATTAATACCTAGTTGCGGTCCAGTCGTTGCGACTGCACCAAACGATAGGATTAAAATCATAATCGTATAAACAACTGTATCTTTTGTTTTGTTGCTTTGAGATAAGGTCCAAAAGATTAACAACCCGAATATTGAAGTCATCAATATTTCATGTGCTAAAAATTCCGACATAGAAGAATCAACTCTATATTGCAAAATCGCTACAAAATACAATATAAAGCTGATTACTACATAGATAATAGAAGGATATTTTACAGTTAAATTATCTAAATTGAAGTATCGATGAATTCCTAGACACAATAGTAATATCGCTACAAGTATTACTACATATAGCATGGAATCACCTCATTCATATAGTATTAATAACCGTTTTAGTACGCAACTAAACATTATTAATATTAAATTTTCAAAATCAATGATTGTAAATGCAATTAATCCTTCTTGCATAACTATAATTGTACTACTCTCATTAATTAGTTATACCCGGATATGTTCCTTTCTAATGTTAAAAATACTAGAAAATGCAAGAAATCCAAATAAAAAAGCTGCCCCACGCCATGTGAGACAGCTTTATAAGCTTAACCGTGCTGTGTATAATGTGTTGCATTTGGTGATTTTTCTTTCTTGATACTCCATCCAGTAAAGCCATAGAACAATGCGAATACCACACATAAATAACAAGGCACTGTCCAAATGAAGTAAGAATAAACATCTACACCAAGTTGTTGTGTATAGTAAATACCTGAAGTACCCCAAGGTATTAATGGGATGATCATCGTACCTGCATCTTCTAATGTACGTGATAAATTGGTTCTCGATAATTTCATTTCATCATACATATCATACAGCAGCATACCTACTACGATAATAACTACTGATGCAACGCCTGCGGCTAAGACCATAATCAAACCAGATACTACTGTAACTAAAATCAATGTACCTGGAGAAGTTACTTTGTCTTTAATCGTATTTAACATTACTGTTAAACAACCGGATTTTTCAACAATGCCCGCAAATGCATAACCGCAAAAGATTGTCACAATGACTTGCGTCATGCTCATCATACCGCCTTGCTCAAGCAATGTTGAGGCTTTATCGTTTAAATGGACCTGTTGTACAATCATATCTGGTTTAAAGCCGTCGAATGCAGCTTTGAAACCATCCGCGAATTTAAACCCATGATTCAATGCGCCGACAAAAATCGCCGAAACACATGACACGAGCATGCCAGGTACTGTTGAAAAACGCATTAAAAGACAAACAATAATCACAATCGCGGGAATCCATACCGAAAAGTTTAGATGATACACATTTTCTAACTGACGCAATAAAGCATTGATTTGGCTTTTATCTGCGCCTGATTTATGATTCAGTCCCGCAAAGAACCATACAATCATCCCTATAATCGATGCAGGAATAGTCGTCCACATCATCGCTTTGATATGTGAGAAAATGTTAACGTTTGTGACCATTGCGGCTAAGTTTGTTGTATCAGATAATGGAGACATTTTATCTCCGAATACTGCGCCTGCAATAATAGCACCTGCTGCCATGCCTGGATCAATATGTAACTGATGGGCAATCGCAATTAATGCAATCCCTGCAGTTGAAGCTGATCCCCAGGCTGTTCCTGTCGCCATAGATGTAATGGCTGAAATCAAGAAAGCAGATACTAAGAAATAACTAGGATTCAATAACTTTAAACCATAATAAATCAGTGCAGGTACAGTGCCTGAATACATCCAAGTCCCAACCACAATGCCGACACATAGAATAATGTAAATTGTCGGCATGGCAGTACTTAACCGTTCTGTTATCCCCTCTTCTAAATCTTTCCAGCGCAATCCTACACGCCACGCAATCACCGCAGCATAAGCAGCTGAAATAATTAATAACGGCTGTACCGGAATTCCAAATACTACAAATCCTACAATTACCAAAATCATCATAACGACAATTGTAGAAATTGATTCAAGTAATGTCGGCATTCTTTTCATACATTATCCCCCTTGTTTAATTGTTAATCTAATCCAACTTTATCTCTGCCTAACTCATCGATCGTTAAACCTTCATCAAAGAAATCACGTTCTAAGATTGTTGAAGCAATTACAATAATCGCGTCAATATTAGGTGTTTCTACCCCTAGTTCACGACCTAAACTTGACCATAATACCAATCCGAAAGCAATATCTTCAGTTAAATAACGGTTTTTTACGTGATTCGGTCCTGGAATTTGAGAAAAGACAGGACTTTCATTAAACAGACGATTCAACGGCTCATCTTCGTGTTTTCTTTCTAAATAACCGCGTTGAATACGTGCTTCTTTAGCCGTCTGTAATTCAAACCCTAAACGTCTGCCTAAAGATAAACGTTCTAATTCAACCGCATGCAATAAACGTACGGTATGTTTTGTAATCCCTTCTTTATATAAAGAGAAGTCGCCAGAATAATCAATACGTCCCACATTTAAGAGTGTAGGGCCGGGATGTACTTCTGGGTTGCCGTTTTCTAAATTAGTTTTCCATAAGTTTTCTTCTTTGATGATTTGCGGATAAACTTTTTCTACTTTTTCAAAGTCATCACTTAAGTATTCTTGATAATAAGATGTGAAGTAGACTTTTCGTACATTTAATGATAAGTCGACAATACCTTCTTCAAAATCAACACGTGTACCATAAGTTAAAGTATTCGCTTCTGCGAAGTGCGGGCGCACATCAATGTATTCATCTTCCAATACATTAATAAAACGTGCTGAACCCATGGCTGCGGCCATATTGAAAAAGATAATCTGTTCATCTTTCACAAACGGTGCCATAATACGCGCATAATATTCGATGAACGTTGAAGGAATAATCATTTGAATAATTTCTGCCCCTTCGATTACCTCTTCGATGTCATCACTGACTTGCGTAAAGTTGACAAAGCTTTCTTCCCCTTCATTATTAAAATGAAAGCCGCCTTGCTCAATAGCTTTATCGAACTTTTCAATGGATGCGTTGCGGCAATACAACTTAACGTCGTGCCCTTGACTTGTCATATCTACCGCTGCAGTAACAGCCCCGTTACCTGATCCTACAATTGCAATTTTCATAACTGTATACCTTCTTTCTCTGTTTTATCGTGATTATGAAAAACCGCACAAGCGCTTTATTGCAAAAAATAAAGTGAAGTACGGCTCTCGAAGTAAAAAATATTGCCTTAACTATCTAACCGTCTTTAACAAAAATAAAACAGAAAACATAGGAACTTGTGTCTGTCTGAACATGCACAACAACAGTTTTCTGTGACGGTTAAACGGTGTATTATAAGTATCGTAACATGATTAAGCAAATAATAAAATATAAATTTGTTTCCCGACCATTTTCTTTAAATTTCTCATATTTATAGTGATGGATATACGCATTACTCTTGTACTGGTATAATAATGAATAGAGTGAATTGCTAAATGAATTTTCTTATACTTAATCTACCATATACTTAGGAGGCATACTTTGATGAAAGACGAAACAACAGAGCTGCACCATGACACTACAGAAAAGTATCAACAGTTTCCCACACCCGATGCACGTACATTCGCATGCTTGATTTATGTCCTCAGTTTCTTTACAACCGTTGTCGGACCGCTTATTATTTGGTTGTTAAAAGGTCAAGAATCTGATTTCATTAATCAAACGGCTAAAAATTACTTCAATTATTTTATTTCTTATATAATATGGTCTTTTGTTTCTCTATTATTGATGTTCGTTTTGATTGGATTTGTCATTGCGCCGATTATCGCACTATTAAGTTTTATTTTCTCAATTATCGCAGCCGTGAAAGCATATAATGGAGAAGATTATGTTATTCCATTGACTATCCGCTTCATCAAATAAATTTAAACAGCACATTGTGCTGTTTTTTCTTTTGTTCAAATATCAATAATTTAAAACATGTTGATTGTAAGGTTATGCCTAATTTGAGAGAATAGACAGTATTGATTAAAAAAAGAGGGAGGAATCGATATGCGCTGGTTCAAAGTTATCTTGGCAGGTCTTGTTGAAATCATTTGGGTCAATTGTATAAAAAATGCGGATTCTGTCTTAAGCTGGGGCGTCACATTCATTATGATTGCTATCAGTTTCGCACTCGTCATCAATGCCTGCAAATCTTTACCTGTCGGAACGGCTTATGCCATCTTCGTCGGTATCGGAACTGTCGGTACGATTATTATCGATATGGTCTTTTACGGAGATCCTTTCAGTTTTACCAAACTCTTCTTTATAGTACTACTGCTGATTGGTATTATCGGACTGAAACTCTCCACAGATGAAACAGAAAGCGAGGGTTCACAATAATGGCTTGGGTTTTCTTATTTATCGCCGGTTGTTTCGAAATAGCAGGCGTTATCTTATTAAACGAATTAAATCGTACCGGTAAAAAATTCTATATCGTCTTATTAGGTATCGCATTTATCTTCAGCTTCAGTATCTTATCTCTTGCGATGAAATCTATACCGATGGGTACTGCTTATGCTATATGGACAGGTATCGGTACCGGTGGCGGTGCGATTATCAGTATGATTTTCTACAATGAATCTAAAAACTTCTGGCGCATTCTTTGTATCGGTTTGATTGTTGTCTCTTCTGTCGGATTAAAATTAATTTCATAATGCAAAAGTTAATCACAGTGTATTAATTGTTTATCGTTCTTCCTTCTAATATACTTAATATATAAGTAAAGAAAGGGAGTGTTTTGTATGGTTAAGGTCTATATTGCAGGACCCATCCCTCAAGTAGGGTTAGATATCCTAAAAGAAAACAACATTGAGGTAGATATGTATGACGGTCCAGGTGTTGTGGACCAAGAAACATTGAAAAACGGTGTAAAAGATGCAGATGCATTAATCAGTATCTTATCTACAAACGTAGACAAAGATGTGATTGAAGCAGGAGAAAATCTGAAAGTCATCGCAAACTACGGCGCTGGCTTCAACAACGTAGATATCGATTTTGCGAAATCAAAAGGTATCTATGTAACAAATACACCAGAAGTTTCAACACGTTCTACTGCAGAACTTACTTTCGCATTAGTCCTTGCAGTAGCACGCCGCATTCCTGAAGGCGATCAACTTTCACGTACAAAAGGCTTTGACGGTTGGGCACCTCTATTCTTCAGAGGTAGAGAAGTTTCAGGCAAAACAATCGGTATCGTAGGTTTAGGTGCAATCGGTTCAGCAGTCGCAAAACGTGCCAAAGCTTTCGATATGGATGTTCTTTACACTGGCCCGCACCGCAAAGAAGATAAAGAACGTGAATTAGGTGTGAAATATGCTGACTTTGATACACTCTTAGAAAACTCTGATTTTGTAACAATCAACGCAGCATATAACGATAACTTGCATCATATGTTCGACACAGAACAATTCAAACAAATGAAACCGACTGCTTATTTAGTCAATGCTTCACGCGGTCCTATCGTTAACGAACAGGCACTTGCAGATGCATTGAAAGATAAAGTCATTGAAGGTGCAGCATTAGACGTTTACGAATTCGAACCAAAAATCACAGAAGACTTGAAATCACTAGATAATGTGGTTATCACACCGCATATCGGTAACGCAACTTTCGAAGCACGTGACGGCATGGCAAAAATTGTTGCGAATAACACAGTTGACGTCTTAAAAGAAAACAAAGCACCTAAATTCGTTGTTAATGATGTAGAATAAACCATCATAAAAAAATAATTCGATGCATTAACGATGAATGTTAAAAGAGGTTGAGGCCAAACGGCCCCAACCTCTTTTGCTTTTCCTGATATCTATCTTTCTGTTTTCTATTTTCTGTTATAAATTATCCTCAACTCTATTGAGATTGCTATATTATTCAGCTTTGGTTTTGTATAAGAATTTTGCTTTGTTAGAAATAAGCTTAGACGGGATACGTTTTAATACAAAATTGCGTAAACCGATCATCAAGCCGTTTTGGTACTGTGCTTTTTTACCGATACTGCGTGAACGTTTAATCACTTTTCCAGTGTGTTTGACACGCAATGCATCATAGCGCGACAATGCTTCTCTGAAGTCGTATTTGCTTAAGCAGTTCGTTAACACAATGGCATCTTCCATAGCTTGTCCTGCACCTTGACCCATATTCGGTGTTGTCGCATGTGCAGCATCGCCTAAAAGTAATGTACGGCCGTACACAAATGACTGCATCGGTGTTAAATCATAAATATCATGACGGATAATACCTGTTTCGCTTTGCTGGTCTAAGATGCGGCGTACTTCATTCGGATAATGATTATAATAAGCTTGGATATAAGGCTTAGTGAAATCTTTGAATTTAGGATCACCTTGTTTAGCATTCACTGCGATAAACCAATACGCTTTATTGTTCAATAATGGGACAATGCCTACTCTTCCTTTAGCACCCCAATATTCTTTTGCGGTGTGTTGTTGTGATAGACTTACATCTTCTACTAATCCTCTAAAGCATGTGTAACCTTGATAATTCACTTTTGCTTTTGGATTCACTTGCTGGCGAATGATAGAATGCAGACCATCTGCCGCAATACATAAATCAAAATGATGTGCTTCACCTTGCTCAGTCGTCAATGTTACTTTCGAACTGTTTTGTACTAAGTTGATAATTTTAGTGCCTGTATGAATCGCAGATTCCGGTACATAAGAAGCGATAACATCAATTAATGTTTGTCTCGCCAAAGTTAAATTGACTGTACCTTTTTTCATCACAGCTTTATTTAATGTATGTCCTTTATCATCTAAGATTTCCATCTCTTTGATAACTTGTCCTGCATTTTTAATCCCTTTTGCCATATCATGATTGCCTAATTTTTCTAAAACATTGCCGCCGATACCGATTCCGGCACCCACTTCTTTGATTTTCTCTTGTTGTTCGAATACATGAACTTCATGATCTTGTTCATGCAACAAGGCAGCTGCGGTTAATCCGCCAATGCCGCCGCCGACAATAGCTATTTTCATCTCAAAATCCACCTCTTTTTAACACTTCTTATTTATCATATCATATTCCCTGTTTACTATGCTTTTACCTTACAAAAAAGAGGGCTGCTGCCCTCTTGCTGTTATTTATAGAAATTTTTGCGTACATCATCTTTCTTGATGCCGTATTTTTGATAATAATGCTCCATCATCCCTGCAATATTTTGATCCCATCCGATATCGCTGGCATATTGATGCTGACCAGGATGTGCAGGATTCCAGCGCATTTGATATAAAGAAATTTGATAGCGGTCGAAGAATTCTTTGCGTACAAAACGTGCACCGCCCAAAATGGCATTTTCAGGTGAAGTCCACTTTTGCTTTTTCGCATAGCTGTGTCCATGCTTCATCGCATCTTCATCAAAAGCACCGATACCGTAAAAGTTATAATACGTCTTGCCTTTATAGTCGATACCTTTTGCAAGTTCTGAACGGCCATGTCCAGTTTCTATCAAAGCATGACTCACAAGGTAAATCACATTCACATCATATTTTTCTTGTGCTTTTAAGAAGGCATCGCCTTTATTTTCAAGTACACCTTTGCCTTTTAACATCTGATTGACTTCTGCTTCATCCATCGGCACCTCTTCAGAGATATCCATATAACTGATATTTTGGTGCTGATTTTTGATCTTCATAGCTTGTGCAACATCTTCATCAGAAGCATTCACAAAACGTCCTTTGTCTTCTTTAGTATTCAATACACCTTTTTGTGTTTGAAGTTGTGCCGCTTCATCAAACGTATAATTACGATCTTTATGGAATAAGCCGGTTTCATTAATAATTAATAAAATAATAAATATGACTAAAATCAAACCGACGAATAGCTTGAAAATACGGTTTCGAACTGCTCGATTCATATAGTGTACTCCTCATGTATTATTTCTATTTCAACATAAAGTATGCCGCGATAATGACAATCATTACGATTATGAAAGAAAGATTTATAATTAACTTCATTCCTGTTCTGTCGCGGAATAAAACATTAAACATCATTAAACTTATCGTTAAGCCTATAACGAACATCGTAATCGCAAGTACTACTTTCATCATAATCAAAAAGATGAAACCTAATACCACAAACACATTCGATATAATGGCTAACCCTTTAAGTATTTTAGGGTTAATCATCAAAAACACCTGCTTTCTATTTCAATACGCATCAATGCTATTAAAGTTTATCATAAATCAACACCCTTTAGGTGAAAGGATTCTAATATGTAAAAAAGAGCTGTTCTCATGCAGAACAGCCCTTATAAAGCAATCTCTCAACTTAACGAGACATTCCTTTTAAAATATTTAAGAAGTAAGTAATACTTCTGTTTGCTTCATCATCTTTCAATAAACCGACTAAGCTGCCGATTGAAGTACGTTGGTTCGGACTTGCTTGATTCGCATTTTTAAGTCCTTTATTTAATTTCTCCAACATTTCTTCTGTACCTGCAACGTCAACTTTGCCAAGCATAAATACAAGCGGTGCTAAGTTGTTTAAAAGACCTGTATAGTGTTCTTTATTCAATTCATTTGTGATTTTCTTAGTGATGACACCGCGTTTTTCGACTGCGCCAATACCAGCGTCTAAGATTTTTGCGTCATCTAAGACTTTAACTAAACGAATTGCTTTTAAAATAACATCTTTATTTTCCGCAATTGCATCCGTCACTTCATTGATGTCTTTTGCTTTTTGCTCTTCGTGCGAAACTTCCATACGTCTAATTTTTCTAATATTTTCAGCCATCGTGTCTCACCTGATTTCCTGGGAACACGTAGTCAGGACGTGCCCATTTTTTCTGAACTTGAACACTATATTGCGGGTTGCGTTTTGTATCTACACGGAAGTTAGCAGGGTTCAATGGTGATTTACCTCTTCTTGTAATAACTTCCATACGTGCAGATGTACGTTTGTAAGATGGTGTATCTGTGTCTTTATCCACATCACTGTTTGTTAACATGTTCACTGCACCTGCAGTACCATCTTCATCCGCATTATTATTCATAGGAATGTAAATTTCTTTGCCTTTTACGCGGTCTGTAACGTGAACCACTAATTCAACTTCACCCGTTGAAGAAATCAATTTCACTTCAGCACCTTCATGAATACCGCGGTCTTCTGCTAATTCAGGAGAAATTTCTACATAGACATTCGGCACTTTGTATTTAATACCAGGCACTTGATAAGTCATGTTGCCTTCGTGGAAGTGCTCTAAGAGACGTCCATTGTTCACATGGATATCATATTCTTCATCTTGTTTGAAGAAGTTATCAAATGTTAATGGATAGAATTTTGCACGTTTATTAGGGAAATTGAAGCCTTCTAAATACAATGTCGGTTCATCTGTACCGTCTTCATGTACTGGCCATTGTAATGACTTGTAACCTTCTAAACGCTCATAGTTTACACCTGCGAATAATGGTGTCAAGCTTGCCATTTCATCCATAATTTCGCTTGGATGCGTGTAGTTCCAATCTAAGCCGACTTTGTTTGCGATCAATTGAATGATTTCCCAGTCAGGTTTAGAATCGCCAAGCGGTTCAATCGCTTTGTATAAGCGTTGGATACGACGTTCTGTATTAGCGAAAGTACCATCTTTTTCGAGTGATGGCGCTGCCGGCAATACTACGTTCGCAAAGCGTGCAGTTTGTGTTAAGAAAGCATCTTGAACAACTAAGAAGCCGACTTTTTCAAGTGCTGCTTGTACAAAGTTAATATTCGCATCCACGATACCTGTATCTTCACCATAAATATACATTGCATCGATTTCATTATTGTGAATACCTTCCATCATTTGATGGTTGTCGCGTCCGACATGTGATGGAATTTCAACGCCCCATGCTTTTTCGAATTTCGCACGGATTTTATCATCTGTTACATCTTGATAGCCAGGGAATTTATCCGGCATACTGCCTGCGTCACTGCAGCCTTGTACGTTGTTGTGTCCGCGTAACGGATATGCACCTGTACCTGGTCTTCTGTAGTTGCCTGTCGCAAGCAATAAGTTTGAAATTGCAGTACTTGTATCACTACCGATGTCTTGTTGTGTAACACCCATAGCCCACGCAATACTTACACTTTCAGAATCTACCATTTCATGTGCGAAATGAATCAAGTCTTCTTTAGGAATACCTGTTGCTTCTTCCGCAAATTCCATTGTGAATGGTGCTAATGATTTGTAGTATTCATCGAAATTGTCTACCCATTCATCGATGAATGCTTGATCTTGAAGGTCATTATCAATGATGTATTTTGTGACAGCTGCCATCCAAACTAAGTCAGTACCTGGTTTAGGTTGATAGAATTTGTCGGCACGTTCTGCCATTTCATGCTTACGAATGTCGAAGACATGTAATTTGTTGCCGTAAAGTTTGTGTCCGCGTTTGATTTTAGATGCGATAACAGGGTGTGCTTCAGCTGTATTTGTACCTACTAAAACAACCATTTTCGCAATCATTAAATCATCCGCTGAACCTGAGTCGCCGCCGTGACCTACTGTACGGAATAAACCTTTTGTCGCAGGTGCTTGGCAATAACGTGAACAGTTGTCGACGTTATTTGTACCAAGTTGTCTTGATAATTTCTGCATAAGGTAAGATTCTTCAATAGTACCTTTAGATGAAGCGATGAATGATAATGCATCAGCACCTTGTTCTTCTTTGATACGCAAGAAGTTTTCACTGATTACATTCAATGCTTCTTCCCATTCAACTTCAACGAACTCGTCGCCTTTACGTACTAACGGTTTTGTCAAACGCTCTTCAGAGTTGACGTAATCCCAACCGAATTTACCTTTCACACAGCTAGAAATGCGGTTTGCTGGTGAATCGTGCTGCGGTTGAACTTTAAGGATTTCACGGTCTTTTGTCCAAACGTCGAATGAGCATCCCACACCACAGTATGTACATACTGTTTTCGTTTTCTCAATACGTTCTTCGCGCATTGCTGCTTCTGAGTCAGAAATAGCAAATAACGGACCGTAACCTGGTTCTGCTTTTTTAGTCAAGTCAATCATGTCTGCTAAAGTACCTGGTTCAGTATCTGACATATAACCAGCTTCACCCACCATGTGGTTTTCCATCATTGCGTTACATGGACATACTGTCGCACATTGTCCGCAAGATACACATGATGATTCGTTGATAGATACGTCGTTATCCCAGATAACACGCGGTTGTTCGCGTTCCCAGTCAATAGATAGCGTTTCGTTGACTTGCACATCTTGACAAACTTCTACACAACGGCCGCATAGAATACATTGACTTGGGTCATAACGGTAGAAAGGACCGAAGTCTTTCTCATAACCTTTGTCTTTATATTCATATGATTGTTCCTGAACACCGAATTCATCCATAGTATTATGGATTTCGCAGTCACCGTTGTTGTAGTCGCACACTGTACAATAAAGTATGTGTTTTTCTAAAATGCGATCTAAAGCTTCCTTTTGAGATGCTTTCACATCGCTGTTTGTCGTGTTAACGACCATTGGTCGATCAATTGTTGTTCCGCATGCGCGCTCGATTTTACCATCGATTTCTACCGCACATGTATCACAAGTTTCAATCGGCCCTAACGATTCGTTATAACAAATTGACGGCACAAATGTATCTCTAGATTTGATGAACTGGAGAAGATTCGTACCTGGTTCCACAAGATAGTCTTTCCCGTCTAAAGTAAGGACAAGATGGTCTTGCATATAATCACCCCTATATTCTGAGGTCTAGCAAATGTGTTTAAGCTGATGACATACCGACTAATGCATACCTGGCCAATTGATGAGGGTTGGCGGTCATGCAAAGGTCGCACGCACTCACGATGTCACGCTGCTATGCTCTCTGTTATACGAAAGTATGTAGAAAACATAATAGTCTTTGAAATTAAGCAATCTTTAGATGAACAATGCAACAATATTGCGGTTGCATCTCACTCCCTTTAGAAACAAAAAAGTCTCTAAAGATTCAACTCATTTCCATAACCTCTGTTTTTATATAAACCGTAAATATTGAAGACTAGTCTTTTTTGCCCCACGCAATAAAAAAATAGTCTTACTGTTAATTCTAATACTTATTGTCATAAATGTTAAGACCCATACTTATATATACACTCTAAAGTTGACATATTAAACCTTTTATTCATTATTTTTTATTTTCCACATCTTTTTTCCGTAAATGTTTAGATAGCTTCGTCATATAAATCTAGGTGTTGCCAAAAAAAACAATTAAAAGAGAGAAAAATGCCGACACATGACATGCCGGCATTAGTCCTTACTTATCATGTAATCTACCTAATAATTCCTCTTTAAGAATATTGATAGCTTCATCAAATTTAGATTCATTGTGGTTCGCATCTGCATGCAATACAAGTGCGTTCACTAAATCAGCATCATTGTATTCGCTGGCTTTTAATTTGAATTGATCAATACCAACTTCTACAGCATTGCCGTTAGCTTGGTATTCAGTAATACCATAATAGTTATCTGCACCTAAGCCGCCTTCATCTACCATTTCAGAAACGTCTTGTACTTCTTGATTATCTACTTGGTTTTCTTCACGATTGTTTGTCATAAGATATTCCCCCCTCTTCTTGATATTACCCGAATTTTATTATTTTATTTGCGTAGAAACTAAAATGTTAGAGTAAAAAAATACCAAGCTGAACTTTTAGTCCAACTTGGCAATTTGTCATTATAAATCCAGATTTTCTCTTAATGCATTCGATACATTATTTAATGATGATTCATCTGGAACGTAATAATAGAGTCCATCATTTTGAATGCCGCCGCTGCCTTCTAATTGAAGACGGTTGACGTTATCATTCGCCTTTTTATATTTGGAACGAATCGTATTCAACTCGCCTAAAGATAAGTCTGTTTTTACATTCTTTTCAATTTGATCTGTCACACCATTAAAGTTTGTCAGTGATTTAACACTTGTCAACTCATCCGCAATACCGCGTAAGACTAATTGCTGACGCTCTTGACGGCCGAAGTCGCCTCCAGCGCCTTCTTCTTTACGTGAACGGATAAATGCCAGTGCTTGGTCGCCATTCAAGTGTGTTTTCTCGCCTTTAACAAAATGATTGCCGTCAAAGCTGAATGTTGCGTTGCTGACAACATCTACGCCTCCGATAGCATCTACCATTCCTTTAATGCCGTCCATATCAACTGTCGCATAATGATCAATTGGTACATCTAACAATTTCTCTAATGATTTGACTGCCATGTTCGGTCCGCCGTAAGCATAAGCATGGTTGATTTTTTCTGTTGAACCGTGTCCTACAATTTCAGCTTGTGTATCACGCGGGATACTGACAATTTCAGTTGTCTTTTTATCAGGGTTGATCGATAACACCATAATAGAGTCTGAACGCTGACCGTCTCCTTCGCTCTTACGTTGAGCATTGCTGTCCACACCGAATAAGGCAATCGTGAACGGGTCGCCTCTATTTAGATCAACTTTCTCTTTTCTTAATTCGGATTTGTCTCTGTCTAACGGATTATGAATCTTGCCGCCTACCGCAAAAATTTTAACCGCTAAATAAATTGCAGCAATTAATGCAAGCAATACTAGAATACCAAAAGCCCATAATAAAATTTTAGGTACTAGCCCCATTTTGCGACCAGATTTATCTGCTCTTTTCACCCAATCACTCCTCTGTCATCATTTAAATCAATTATATTATAGCTCAAATTATTTTAAATGGTCCTTAAGTCTTATGAATTTTTATTGACTTCATAACCGCCGTCGCGATTTAATATCTCAAGGACAGCTTCGTGGCAGCCGGGATTACTGATGATAAACGGTCCGCCGAGCGCAAAATCAATGGTTTCATTTTTCAAATTCGTCATCTTCAATCCTAACTCTTCAGAAAATAAAAACTGTGCTGAAATGTCCCATGGTTTTGCATTGGTATTGATATGCGCTCCGAATTGACCTTTCATTACACGTAAAGAATCTAATCCGCAAGAACCGATTAAACGATAACTGAATGCCGCATTTTTCAAATCTGCTTGTGTCTGTTCATTAATGACATATAAATTATAAGACAATATCGCATCATTAATATGGAGCGGCGCTACTTTAGGCATTCTGACTTCATTTTCAAAAGCCCCTTCGCCTTTGATTGCTTTATATAATGTGTGATGCGGATAATCATAAATATAAGCAAGCAGCGGTTCTCCTTCAGAGAAGTAGCTTAAAATAATGCAGTAATCTGTCTTTTGTTTAACAAGATTCGCTGTACCGTCAATAGGATCCATGACCCATACATCACCATGTTTCGCATCGACCAAATCATTATTCTTTTCTTCGCCGAATAACTGATGGTCAGGATAATGTTCATTGATAAATGCTTCAAACTGATCTTGTATCATTCGATCGACATTCGTCACTAAATCGAATTTATTTAATTTAGTTTCTTTATGCATATCTGCAATTAAATTCGGAATAATGTCATCTAAACCTTTTAACCAATGTCTGATTGCTTGATCTAATTCTAATAGTTGCTGTTGATTCAAAATACACACCTCATATCCTTAATATCTTATGTATGTTTACATTCTAGCACGTTACACCCTTAGACTGTTAATAACCTTGAAAAAAATAAAAAAACCGACTAGCTTAACTAGTCGGCATAGAAAGGAAAGTAAGTAATAATATTGAAGATGTTAATTAACTAGTGATTTGCACGTTCTAATAAATCACACGACTATGATTTATCATTACCCCTTTGTTCACTAAGTGCTATCTCCTAGTTACTAATGATAGTGTAGCACATAACTTTTAAAAATGTAAGCGTTTACTTGAAAAAATTCGAGAAATTTTTATCTTTTTTTCAAAAGCACCGTTTATAAATATCAAAATTAAATACATATGCTATAATGATTGTAATATGTAATGTTTCGGAGGTGGCATGATTGAACAAAATAGAACGTCAAAATAAACTCGTACAAGCAATTGAAACGAATGATCAGCTTACTGCATCTCAGCTCGCGAAAACACTTAAAGTTTCTAAGCGTACTATCTTGCGCGATATTCAAGATTTAGAACAGCAAGGGGTGCAGATTATCGCAAAACAAGGCATGCTCGGCGGCTATCGTATCCAGCAAAGTCATGCCCCTATTACCCTTGAATTGACCGAAGATCAAATGCTGGCACTGTTCATGACATTGAATGAAAGCCAATCTTATTCCCAACTGCCATATAAAAAGGAAATCGAACAGCTTATCAAGAAATGTTTAAACCAGCCTGCCACACATATACGACGTATTCTAAAACGCATGGATCGCTATATTAAATTCGAATCTAATCCGAATCCGACACTTCCTCAAACATTCTCGGACTTATTAATTTACTGTGCCGAACGCAATGTCATGCTGGTTGAATATGAAATGAACCAGCAAACCTTCACTGAAAATGTCATCTTTATAGGATTGGTCTGCCGCCATGCCGAGTGGCGAGTTGTAACATTTGATATCGGACACGGACATACAAAAGAAATCGCAATTGATGCGATTCATGATATTTCTTATTCATTCCATAAAACTGTCAAAACACATGACATTACCATTTATAATTATCAGCAATTTTTAAACTCCAACTAATGGCACAAACCATCAGTTGGAGTTTATTTTTGCGGCTTATACAAAAAATAGCGACATTATAAAGGATACTAAATTGTTAGCCATATGAATCGCTATTGTTGATGCAGTATTTTTACCGGATTTGAAATATACATACACAATGACCAATGCAATAATTAAGTAGGAACCGAATTCTAACGGTGAATTGGCCCCTGTCACATGCATCAATGTAAAACCAATCACTGAGATAATACCCATGACAATGTAATTGAATTTCTTGCCTAACTCTCCGATTAAAATCGTTCTAAAGAACAATTCTTCAACGACAGGACCGAGTATCACTACAAAGATAAAAGTGAATGGCAAGAAAGCAGGGTTATGAAACAATGCATCTAACTCTTTTTCATTTTGTGTCTCAGTATAGCCGAAGCCTTCCGGCAATAAAGTCATCAAATGATTGTAGAGTGTTTCTGCACCCATCGCGATAACCAGCATAATCAATAGAAACAGCCAATGCCGCTTCACATATTGCCATCCTAAAGAGAACTTCAGCGGCATTTCACTGTAATGGAAGTAGTAGTAAATGATTAATAACGTTATATATGTATTGATTTGTCCGATTGCTGAAATGGGTATCAATGTTGATTCTGTCAACGGTACATTAAAATTAGCTGCGATCAATGTCTGTATAAATGTAAAAATTAAAATCAGAACAATACCTATCGGGATTAACGTTAAGTCACGCCATGCCGGTTTATGATTTCTTAACTCCATAATGCTCTCCTCTTAACACAAAATTATTTTCTCATGCATTTATCTTATGTTATTCGGTTTAAAATCACAAATCATTTTCTTTAAAGGAGCCTATTCTTATGACAACACCTTCAATAGAAGCACAGCTGTATGAACAACTCGTATACGGTTTATCCTTAAGCAGAAACTATCGCCACGCTTTATTGCTCAACCGACCCAAACAAGTTGAAAAGCATCGTGCGTCCATTCAAACATGGGTAACACAGGCACATCATGAAGCTGTTGCTTTAATAGAGACACATCCCACGTTTCTTGTGGTACGTTATTGCGACTTGCTTTCAAAACTCATACATCAACCGCTGCTGCCGCTCACTACCGGCAACTTTTATACTTTAATCGATACATTTGAAGCTCAAATCCATGAAGTTCTGCACTTGTTTCATCTTCAAGAACGCTAATATTTTGATAGATTGTTTATTTTTATTAGTAAACTGTTTAAACATTAATAATATTGGTATTGTAGTAATAGTTAATAAAATCCGCAATTGTTTTAGTGCGTGTCATATAGTAAACTTAAAACCATTGTTACGGTTAGCAGATATCTGGGAGGCTATCTGACTTTCAATTCAGTTTGCTGAAACAATTAAGGGAAATTGTTTACCGCTATCTATCATCTTAAAATAGATCAAGAAGCAGGTGGTTATGATGACAAATATATTATTTACACTTGAAACAAAATACAGCACACTCACTAAAAGCGAGAAGAAAATAGCGGATTTTATTTTACAACGGCCGCACCAGGTCATCAATATGACCACTTCAGATTTAGCTGACAGCACCAATACCAGCCCTTCTTCCGTTGTCCGCTTCGGCTATAAAATTACAGAAGGCGGATTTCAAGCTTTAAAAACTGAAGTTGCGAAGTACTTGTCTCAACGTACGCAGCCAAAACCTTTAGAACTGCAGCCGAATGAATCCATCGACTCGATTAAACGCAAAATGCTTTCGCGTACTACGCAAACACTATGCAATGTGTCTAATGATGTTGATGAACAGCAAATCGAACATGTTTGCGAAAGACTGAAAAATTCGCGCACTATCTTTTTATTCGGGTTCGGTGCATCTTATATTTCTGCTTTGGATTTGACTCAAAAGCTGTCTAAAGTCGGATTAAATGCACAGTGTATCGAGAGTGTACATACTTTAATCAGTTTGATCGCAACACATGATGCCAGAGATACTTTATTTGTAATATCCAACAGCGGTGAACACAATGAATTAGAAGCCATTGTTCGTGTAGCATCTGATTATCATCTATTCCTCATTACATTGATGGGCAATGCAGATAATCCGATAGCACGCTACAGCGATATTAATCTGCTCTACAGCGAGTCAGAGGAAAGTGAATTTCGTATGGCTGCGACGACTTCTCTCGTTGCACAGCTCTTTACGATTAATGTCTTGTATTATCGTTATTTATCTATGGACTTTTCTAATTCGCTTGATACGATTACCCAATCTAAAATGGCTTTAAATAACTACAAGAAGCATTTATCCAAAATTAAATTTGAGCATTAAAAAAGAGTTGAGCTTGCGCCCAACTCTTTTTATTTTGCCATTATTCTAAATGTTGATCTTTATATGGTAATTTATGATAGCCTCTGATGAAGTAGAATGCTGTCATAAAGCCTAAGAAGATAAATCCGATAACAACAGAGATAACTGTTTCTTTATTGAATAACATACCGATTAATACCATGATTAAGAATGCGATAGTTACATAGCTTGCAGGTGCGCCGCCCGGCATAGTGAAAGGATGGCCTTGCACTTGTTCAGGGTGAAGCTTTCTGAAGCGGATGTGACTGATTAAAATCATGAACCATGGAATCATACCTGGTAAGATCGATGCACTATATACATATACGAAAATGCTGTCTGCACCTTTAATGAATAAAGGTAAAACTACGTTTAAGATAACACCGATAAAGATACCAAGTGAAATCGCAAGTACAGTGTATAAAGGTACACCGTTTTTCATAACTTTCAAGAAGAACTTAGGTAATTGTTTGTGCTGTGCTAATGTATAGATCATACGGCTGGCACTGAAGATACCTGAGTTACATCCAGACATTGCTGCTGTTAATACTACGAAGTTGATTAAACCAGCTGCAATTGTAATACCGACTTTTGCAAATGTTGCTACGAACGGGCTTCCGATGTTGCCTAATTCATCCCAAGGATAAACTGTTACGATAACAAAGATAGCACCGATGTAGAAGATTAAAATACGCCAGATAACACCGTTAACTGCTTTTTTAATGTTCTTTTGAGGATTTTTAGTTTCCCCTGCTGTAATACCGATTAATTCTACACCTTGGTAAGATCCTACTACGATTGATAATGCGAAGAAGAATCCAACCCAACCATTAGGGAAGAATCCGCCGTGCTCCCAAAGGTTAGATAAACCAATTGCATTGCCGCCGTTGCCTAATCCGAAGAAGATTAAACCAAAACCAGCAATAATCATTAAGACGATAGTGACAATTTTAATCATCGCAAACCAGAATTCAAATTCCCCGAATGCTTTAACTGATACTAAGTTCGCTGAAGCTAATAAAACAATAACGATAACGCCAGGAATCCAGTCTGGTAATTCCGGGAACCAATAGCGCATGTATTCGCCTACTGCGATAACCTCACTCATACCAACAACAACCCATTGGAAAATGTTGCTCCAAGCTGTTAAATACCCTGCTACCGGATGAATGTAGTCGCTTGCGAAGTTCGCAAATGATCCTGTAGTAGGATGCAAGTAAACCATTTCTCCCATTGCACGCATGACTAAGAATAAGAATAAGCCGACGATCAGATAAGCGAAGATAACTGATGGCCCAGTCCATTTAATTGTACTTGTTGCTCCCATAAATAGACCAACACCGATTGTACCTCCGAGTGCAATCATTTGAATCTGTCTAGAGCTTAATCCCCTGTGTAATTGAGTTTCTTCCATTAGAAAATACCCCTTCTCTTTCATAATTTCCAGGCTTAGTTTGTTTTGGTATCGATAATCAGCCCCATAATGATGTCATCCAAATCTCAGCATCCCAATTTACTAAGATTAAGAAGATTGCGAAAAATTAAACACTTTTTTCTTTTTCCTATCGATTTCTATTCTGCTAAGCCCATTGAGGCTATTATACTATAAAATTCTAAGATGAAAACATAAAAATTACACTTTTATGTATGCGCTTTCATTTATTTTTTTCTAAACGACGTAAGAAAGCAATCATCACGCATTTTAATGCATTTCGCGCTCAAAATAAATATTGTATTTTTTATTAGAACTTTTACGTTTCATGGGATACATTCAATTCACAATGAACGCTGTCCATTTAAGAAATACATATTATTTGAACATTATAGCATGGAGCTTAATTTAAGCGCAATCTTCATTTTTGAATTTTCTGCATAATGTTTTGTTATAACCTTTTCGAAAATGACATGAATTTAATTATACTTTCAAATGTAAGCGCTACCTTTTATATAATTTTCACTTTTCGTTCAAAAAATGAAACTTTACCAAAACTTTTATTGTGAAACTATTCACAAATATAAGGAAAGCGATTATACTATATTCATTGTAGAAGTTGAGACCACCCTCTCACCTTGAACTCAGTTAATCATTAAAGCCTAGAGCGAGGAGTTTTTTAGAAATGAACAGTGAAAAGTATATCCGTTGGGATAATGTATTTTACGGACGCAAGTGGGTTAAAGAAGTTGTTAAAACAATCCAAACTAAAGACGTCTTACAAGCTACATATTTTAAACGGTATTTATTACGTGCCATGATGGCCGGTTTTATCATCAGTATTATCTCAGTATTTGTGTTAGCAATTAAAGCAGGGTTTGTACAAGAAGTACATACGGGAGAAATCAATACAGGCATTATCAATATTGTCGGATCGGTTGCCTTCAGTTTTGCCTTAGTCCTGATCCTCTTTACCAACTCAGAGCTTTTGACAAGTAACTTTATGTATTTCACAGTTGGACTCTATTACAAAGTAATCAGTCCTTGGCGTGCATTCCAAATCTTCATGCTGTGCTTTATCGGTAATATGTTAGGTGCCTTAGTATTCTTTGTCATCTTACGTTTCAGTGACGTCGTCACACCGGAAATGATGAAACAGCTTGAAGTCATCTTGCATCATAAAACATTGACAGCAAGTCCGACTGAATTACTTGCTAAAGCTATCTTCGCGAACTTCTTCATTAATATCTCATTAGTTATTGCGATGCAGATTGAAGATATCTTAGCTAAAATGTTTGTTATGATGTTCGGTGTTGCCATCTTCGCATTCATGGGCTACGAACACGTTGTTTATAATGCTTGCCTATTCATCGGCGGTGCAATCTATCAATCAGATGTATTGCATTTCTGGCCTGCAGTTATCAATATTGTCGCAGCCTTTATCGGCAACTATATCGGCGGCGGATTGATTATCGGTTTATTCTACGCTTACCTGAATGATCATAAGCAATTCAAAGACGAACTCTAACGTTGTGCATACGACGCACCAAGATACTATGTTATAATTTGGATGACCTTAATTGAAAGGAGACGTCAACATTGTCTAAACAATTAGTCTCACGTGCCATCCTTTATACATTTATCTTTGGTGCGTTGTTCTTTTTCTTGAACAGAATGGCAAGTCACGAAACAATTTCGCATACTCTGATACTCTCTGTCACTGCGGCAGTTGTATTCGGTGTGTGTTATATCGCCTTGTTTAGTGCTTTGACTTCTCCTGCGAGAAAGATGAAAGTCGGTATCATCTTACCTATTACATTGATTCTAGGTATTATTATCGGACAAATTACAAATCATATGAAAATCGGAATAGGCGCTGGTCTGATAGCAGGATTAGCAATTGCCTTTTTATGGGATTTTCTATCTAAAGATAGCAAAGGAGAATCAGAGTGAAGTTAACCTTAGTCATTATTGTTATCGTCCTCCTTATCATTAATTTAATACCGAACTACATTATGTATCGTCGTTTGAAAGCACAAGGCGAACAAGCTAACCGTCGTGCTTTAATGATCGGAGTAGACGCAATTTTATTAGTTATCATTGTTGTTGGGCTTGTCTTTATGATGAAGTAAGTATTTTTAAATTCAATAGAACGAAAAGAAGCTGAGCACTTGATGTATTTTCATCAAAAGCTCAGCTTTTATATTTGCCCTTTTAATATAAAATGATAGACCAAATAAGCAGAAATCAAATAAATCATTGAACCTATCATGAAAGCACGAAACCTTACATGCATAGGAATAGTTTTATTAAAAATCGGTCCTAAGACCAAGTTGCCGATTGCGATAATAATCGGTCCTGCTAAAAAGAATAATAGTAACATGTGTTCACCTGCTTAAGACTTAAAATAACGTTCTATAATAGTATCAGCCGAAACATTCATAGCTTCTAAATCTAACGTACTAAAGTCCATTGCTTCTGTCATCACATTTGTATTCACAATGACACCTAAGCCTGCAAGTTGAGCTGCAGTCGCGCCATTCACTGAGTCTTCAATCGCTAAACAGCTGACAGGATTCAAGTTCAACTGTTGTACAGCTGTTAAATACAAGTCAGGTGCAGGTTTGACTTCTTCAACATCTTCTCTGCCGACAATTACCTGCACACGTTCAACTAAATTCAAGTGTTCTAAAGCAGGTCGGATATTATTGATACTGCTGCTGGTTGCTATGGCCATTGGAATCTGCGCTTTTTCTAATTTATCCATCAACTTACGGATATTTTCTATCATCGGCAATGCCTTGCTCTTTTGATGGTGATCCTCATACAATTTTAAAGTCGCATCTTCCCCTATTTCCTCTTCTAAATAACGATGCAGGTCTAATGCTGCACCACCGATTGATTGCCGATAAAAATCTAAAGAAATCGGTGCTTTTTGATGCGCACTTAAATGTTCATTAATCACATCATATAGATGTTGTTCTGTATCGATAATGGTACCGTCAAAATCAAAAACAACTGCTCTGTACTTCATGTGTATGCTCCCTTCCATAATTAATCAACAATGATTTCATTATATTTGATAATTAAATGAAATTACAAATACATTATTTCGTCCAAAAGTCCTAGTGAAAAATTGTTTAAAGCGTGATACAATTTACAATGAATTTGAAACAGCACGTCATCCATCTATCTTTTGCCACTCAAATCTACACTAAACTTCTGGAGGAATTGTCTATGTTCATAGATAAATATGACACATTTATTATTAATATAGGGCATCTATCAACATGGCTTAAACGAAGACAATTAATGAAAGCATGCCGGCAGCTTCAAAGCAGCCACGCGGTTCAAGCTGAATTCACTAAAATCAAACAGCACCCTGTATTGAAAGTTCGAATCCCTAAATGCAACTTACCCTATTTCATCAGCTTCTTAAGTTATCACAATTATCCTATATACCAAATTTTGCCTTATGCAGAGAAAGATTTCATTTATCAATTCGCACCGAATATCCAAGCGACAATGCACTTTAAACTGAAGGTCGACGGTTTGTCTGACATGTTTATCAAAGATAAAATCATCGATATCATGCAATATTTTAAACACCAAGAAGGTGTCAATTATGTTTTAACACCGCACCATATCGATATTTCATGTACGCCGCATGTCATTGCGAAATTAATTCACGCACTTGCTACGCAGAATATTGATGTACTCGGTGCAAACTACAAACCAAGAGTTGCGCAGCATAAACATAGTACGATTTCTTAAATTAAGGTAAGCGCCCAAGACATTCTGATGTGGAATGTCTTTTTATTTTGTTATATTTTAAAACTCATATTGCTATTTTGTAAATTTAGTATTAACATTATGTTAACAATTTGTTAAGGAGGCGCTTTCATGTTTAACTTTTTAAAACCGCCGAAACCGATTGCTCCGCTTCCAAAAGACCAAGTCGATCCTACATACAAGGAACTTCGTCTTAAAGTATTTTTAGGAATCTTTATCGGTTATGCGGGGTATTATCTTTTGCGTAAGAACTTCTCGCTTGCGATGCCGGATTTGATTGAACAAGGCTTCAGCAAAGGACAATTAGGGATTGCGTTATCAGCAGTTTCAATAGCTTACGGTTTCAGTAAGTTTGTCATGGGAACTGTCAGCGACCGCAGTAATGCGCGCATGTTTTTAACTTTGGGACTGATTTTAACAGCTATCGTCAACTTATTGCTTGGTTTCGTACCATTCTTTACTTCCAGTATTTTGATCATGTTCATCATGCTGTTCTTAAACGGCTGGTTCCAAGGCATGGGTTGGCCGCCATCTGGTCGAATATTAGTCCATTGGTTCAGTGTCAGCGAACGGGGAAGCAAAACTGCTATTTGGAACGTTGCCCATAACGTCGGCGGCGGTTTGATGGCTCCGATTGCGACTTGGGGTATTTCAATGACGGCTTTATATAATTTCGGTTACCTCAAAGGATTCGAAGGCGTCTTCATTTATCCCGCACTTTTAGCGATTATCATTGCGATTATTTCTTATGTATTGATTCGCGATACACCGCAATCTGAAGGTCTGCCTTCAATTGAAGCGTACCGCAATGACTATCCAACAGCATCAAGAACAACCCTCGAGACAGAATTAACTACAAAAGAAATCCTCTTCAACTATGTCCTCAACAACAAATGGATTTGGGCCATTGCATTTGCAAATATCTTTGTTTACTTCGTGAGATACGGTGTATTAGACTGGGCACCTGTCTATTTAAGCGAAGAGAAACACTTTGATTTGAAAGCATCTGGTTGGGCTTACTTCTTATATGAATGGGCAGGTATCCCAGGTACATTGCTTTGCGGATGGATTTCCGACAAAGTCTTTAAAGGTCGCCGCGGTCCTGCAGGCTTCTTCTTCATGTTAGGTGTAACAATTTTTGTTCTGATTTATTGGCTTAACCCAGCAGGCAATCCATGGGTAGATAATTTATCACTCGTAGCAATAGGTTTCTTAATCTATGGTCCTGTGATGTTGATCGGTCTGCAAGCATTAGACTATGTTCCGAAAAAAGCAGCCGGTACTGCAGCTGGTTTAACTGGTTTATTCGGTTATTTATTCGGAGCAGTGATGGCCAACATTGTACTCGGTTTTGTAGTAGATCACTTCGGATGGAATGTCGGCTTCATATTATTAACAGGTATTAGTTTGCTGGCAATGCTCAGCTTCATCTTAACGTGGAATAAACGCGGTCAAGAAACTGTATAATTCCTCAAATATTTTCATTTATGTATAAAAGCAGCGGCACCGAATTATGTTTCAGTGCCGCTGCTATTCTTTTAGAATTCTTCTTGATTTTCTTGTATCTCTTTTAAAATTTCTTGTAGTTTAATGAACATGTTTTCAAAACCATGTGCAGTCGCATCATGATATTCTTTCTTTTGCTGTTTATATTCCAAAGTTGTCCATCTTCTTTCTTTCGGAACAACAGCAGTATATCGGAAATTCATTTGTGTCATATCCGAACCTGGTTCGCGTTCGAAGATTTCTACTTCAATTGTATCTTCTTTATCGCTCAATTCAGGCATACCGATTGTCATGACAATACGGCTTGGTGCTTCTAATTCTTGGAAGACACCTGTCACTCTGTTCTTTTTGCCGTTACGTTCATCCACAATTTCATAACGTCTGCCTTCTTCAGGAATCAAATCAATTGATTGATTTGAACGGTTGGAAGTCATAAACCAGCGTTTCATAATATCAGCATCCGTCCAAGCTTGATAAATCAACTCAGGTTGAATACGCATTAAACGTTCCAATGATATGACTACTACGTCGTTTTCAATGTTATATCTTGCCACTCTGTCGTCACCTACTTTCACACTCTCTATTATTTTAACGCATTTAAGAATATAAGCCAAAGCAATCGCGCTTACAAACATAGTAATTCACAACAAGATTACTTTAACATTTTTCAAGCGTGAAAGTAAAAGTTATTTCGCTTTTTGCTTGCTTTTGTTAAGTCTCGGCAAGTTAAAGGCAATCGCAATCAGACCGCTGATACCTAAGATAATCGGATAAATCGAATAAGGAACCAGCATAAATGGTGAAATACCTGCGACACCTGCTGCTGCTATCACTTGCGGACTATACGGCAGCAACCCTTGGAAACAACTGCCGAAGATATCTAAGATACTTGCTGATTTTCTTGGGTCAATATCATATTCATCCGCAATGTTCTTCGCTAATGGCCCTGCCATTAAGATAGAAATCGTATTATTCGCAGTTGAAATATCAGCCGCGCTGACTAAACCAGCAATACCGAATTCTGCCCCGCGTCTTGATTTCACTTTGCTGCGAACAAAGTTCAGAAGCCAAGTAATACCGCCATAGTGTTGAATCAAGCCGATTAAGCCGCCGATCATTAAAGCGATGATTGCGATATCTTCCATACCTATCATACCTTCTGATGCTGCTTTTAAGAATCCAATCCAATTAAACGAACCATCAATCAAGCCGATAATGCCTGACAAGACAGTTCCACCTATCAGTACGATAATGACATTAATACCGATTAAGGCCAATATCAATACTAATAAGTAAGGAATGACTTTGATAAATTCGAAACTATAATCTTTTGTACTGCTTACTGTAGCACTGTGCGTTAAGAACCCTAAAATAATCATGGTGATAATCGCACCCGGCAAGACAATTCTGAAGTTCACTTTAAACTTATCGCTCATCCGTGTATTTTGTGTACGGACTGCAGAAATCGTTGTATCAGAAATCATGGATAAGTTATCGCCGAACATTGCCCCGCCGACCACTGTCGCCATTGCGATTGCTGCTGAAATATCTGTGGCTTCACTGATACCGAAACCAACCGGCGCAATCGCCGCAACAGTTCCGACTGATGTCCCCATTGAAATAGAGACGAACATACAAATAATAAATAATCCTACGATTAATAAGTTGCTGGGAATTAATGTCAACCCAAGGTTAACTGTTGATTTAACGCCGCCCATTTCCTCAGTTACTTTAGAAAATGCACCAGCTAAAACGAAAATCAAGACCATTAAAATAATATTCGAATGACCTGCACCTTTAGTGAAGACTTCAACTTTATCCGCAAACTTTTGTTTACGGTTCATAACTAATGCGATAACCACCGCAATCGTAATCGCAATATTCAACGGCATCTTCGTAAAGTCTCCTGTAATAATACCGACACCTAAGAATAAACCTACGAATATGACTAAAGGAATAAGTGCCAAAGCATTCCCTTTTTGTCTTTCTTCGGACATGATTCAAACACCTCGCTCATATATTAAAAAAATCCTTTTTCCTGCTAAGAAAAAGGATACAATGCTTGTTTCTTATCTCTTAGCAATCAATTTTGCTACGGGAATTGGCACACGCGTCGCAGAAATTCTGCGATCCATGTTGCCGAGGCTTCAAAGTGCCCTTCACTCCACCTCTCTTGATAAGTACTATTTATTTTTATTTTCCGAATCTTTTTAAACCTATCATGATTGTCCGCTTTAGTCAATCGTGAAAACAAAAAAACTTAATTTTACAATTATTCTGTTGGGCGTTCTAATACAAACTCTTCGCCAAGTCTTACATAATCATTACCTGCAAGACGACCGACAGGATGCAAAGCCTTAACATCAATTTTATGCGGCTCGATATAAACTTCGTCTGCGATATGATATTGTACAACTTCGCCTAAAATCAAATCGTTGCCGACTTCATCATTGCCCAGTTCAATTACACGATCTAACTTGCATTCAAACGTAATACTTGCACCTTCGATACTCGGTACATTTACTACTTGTGAAGGAATCGTTTTAAAGTCTGTACGCTCTAATTCGTTTTCTGTACGATCAATCGGTGCTGCAGTACTGTTAATCCCTTCAATCATTGACAGTTCAGAGATATGTACTACAAATTCTCCGGTATCAATAATATTTTGTGCTGTATCTTTGCGCACACCATTAGTACGGCCTGTCGAAATCATAATCATCGGCGGCTGGCTGCTCACCACATTAAAGAAACTAAAAGGTGCTGCGTTTAAATTGCCGTCTTTATCTTGTGATGTCACAAATGCGATAGGTCTCGGCAAGACACTGCCGCTTAATAATTTATAGTTTTCTCTTTGCGTTAAATCTTTTGGATTAAAATGTTTCATGGTTATCTCCTTTCTATACTTTATCTGAAGTGTCTCTATAATAAGCAACTGTTCATCAAAATGCGAATATTATGTTTTCCACTACGTGTTTACCCAAAATTTATATCACAAATGATGAAACCCCTCACTTTATTCAGCGAGGGGTCAGATTTATTGGTTACTTGCAAAATCGCATGTTTGAATCAGTTGATTTGTTTACCGCCAGTCACACCATAGACTTGGCCTGTTGTATAACTTGATTCATCAGATGCAAGCAAGACATAGGTGCTTGCAAGTTCAACTGGTTGGCCTGAGCGTCCCATTAATGAACTTTGGCCGAATTCTGGTATTCTGCTTTGCGGTTGTCCGCCTGAAATTTGCAATGGTGACCAGAATGGTCCAGGTGCTACTGAATTTACACGGATACCTTTATCAATTAATTCTTTAGCAAGACTTTTCGTCAATGAAATAATGGCTGCTTTTGTAGCTGCATAATCATGCAATACTGGATTTGGATCATAGCCTTGAATTGACGTTGTTGTCGTAATAGTTGCGCCTGGTTTCAAGTAATCCAATGCTTTTTGTACTGTCCAGAATAACGAGTAGACATTTGTTGTAAAGGTTTGTGTAAAATCTTCTGTTTTGAAGTTTTCAAAACCTTCGTGATATTGCTGATGTCCAGCTACAAGTGTCACATTATCTAAACCGCCAAGTTGTTCATTCGCATAATCGACTAATTCATAGTTGAAAGACTCATCTGAAAGATCTCCTGGTTTCAGATAAACTGTACCGCCAGTAGCTTCAATTACTTTTTTAACTTCTTGTGCGTCTTGTTCTTCTTTCGGATGATAGTTAATCACAACTGACGCACCTTCACGTGCATAGGCAATTGCGACAGCACGGCCGATTGCTGAATCTCCGCCAGTCACAAGTGCTTTGATACCTTCTAGGCGGCCATGTCCTTTATAAGAAGTTTCGCCGCAATCAGGTTTTGGTTCCATGTCTGCTTGAAGACCTGGCCATTCTTGTTCTTGTTTTGGAAAATCTTCATCAGTGAATTTCTTGCGCGGATCTTGTGGTGCCATTATCTATCACTCCTCATTATTAGTCATATTAATGCTATACCACAAGATTCCTATTTCATTCATGAGCAAATTAAAATAATTTTTGAACTAAATTTGCGAGATACACAGGTGCTGTTTCTAAAATACCTTCATTCGGATTGTATTTCGGATGATGCAGATCATAATCAGATTCAGAACCGATAAAGGCAAATACACCTGGTACCGTATCACTCATTGCTGAGAAATCCTCACCGATTGTTTTCGGCTGTTTCAAATCATACACTTGATAACCCGCTTCTTGTGCAGTACTTTTCGCAACTTCTGTTAAATCCGCATCATTCATCACTGCATTCGGCAAATGTATATAATCTAATTCAACCTCGGCATCAAACGCTTGCGCTAAACCATCACAAATACTTTGAAGTCTGTGTTCAACATGTGCGCGTGTTTTCGGATCAAATGTACGCACTGTCCCTTGAATTTGAGCAGTATCAGGAATCACATTCCATGTATTGCCGGCTGACACTTCTCCGATCGTCACAACTGCAGAATCAAACGCTGAGACATTACGGCTTACGATAGATTGCACACTCGTTAATAATTGTCCTAAGATAATCATCGGGTCGTTGCTTTCTTCTGGTTTAGCCGCATGGCCGCCTTTAGCTTGGATACGAATAAAGAAACGGTCTACAGCTGAAGTCATGGCACCTGCTTTAATCGAGAATTCTCCAACTTTTAACGTTGGATCATTATGGAAACCAGTCACAGCTTTGACACCCATTAACACACCGGCATCAATCATTTGCTGTGCACCGCTGCCTAATTCTTCAGCAGCTTGGAATAAAATACGTACACGTCCCGGCAAGTCTGCTTCTTTCTCTTTTAATATTAAAGCAGCCCCTAAAATACTTGCCATATGTATATCGTGACCGCACGCATGCATAGCACCTTGGTTTTGAGAGGTAATGTCGCTGTCGACTTGTTCTAGTATCGGCAAAGCATCGATATCTGTACGCAATGCGACAATTTCATCCCCTTGTCCGATTTCTGCGACAACTCCGGTTTCTAATGGATAATCTACCATTTTAATATCGTGTGCTTTTAAAATTTCTTTTAATCGCTTTGTAGTTTCATATTCTTGATAAGACACTTCTGGATACTGATGAAACAGACGTCTCCACTGTTTTAATTGTTCTGTATTACTCATGTTTTATCCTTCCTTTTACTGCAAAATGTATCATGAAATAGATAAGTGTGCCTGATGCGACACCAAAAGCTAAATTGTTCGTAGTTAATGTGACTGCCATCGTGATGACAATGGTAGCTGTATTTTGTAAGGGTGCTTGGCGGATGGCTTGAAGCGTTCTTCTATCAAACGTATTAATCGCAATGGATACAAGTACTGTTGCTAAAACTGCCATCGGAATTAAAGCAATCACCGGCCCTAAGACATAAATCGTCAACAGCAGAAACAAAGCTGTTACCAAGGTCGCATATCGTGCTGTTGCGCCGACTTTGACATTGAATTTAGATTGTCCTACTAAGGCACTGCCCCCGAATCCTCCAACTAAACCAGCTGCCAGATTGGCAAGTCCTTGTGCTGCAGATTCTTGGTTTAAACTGCTTCTTTGATGTGTCATCACATCTAAAGCTTGTGCTGTGAGCAATGATTGCAATGTACCGACAATTGCCATCGTTATCCCGTAGCCTAAAATAATTAAAAGCGCTTCGCTATGGGCAAATAAATGAAAATCTTTGATTTGCAGTTTCGGCAAAACAACATAAATATCTGCTAAATCATGCACATACTTTAATTTCGGATGAAAAAGATGTGCAGCAATCGTTAAAATCACAATGGAAATCAAAGGTGCCGGCAAGAATGAAATCACTTTCGGCGCATATGCAATAATTAAAAATGAAATGATCGCAAAAATATATGTAGCAAAAGAGACACCGAAAACATTATTAATTTGTGATGACATCAGCAGCAATGCTAAAGCATTCATAAAACCGATGACTACTGCTGTCGGAATACGCTGAATGAGCTTGCCGATATTCAAAGCACCCATCAGCAGCTGCAATAATCCCATTACAACTGATGCACAAATCAAATAGCCGACACCGTGATGTGCAACTAAAGGCGCCGCAACCAGTGCAATGCCGCTGCTGGGTCCGGTAATCATCAATGGACGGCCAGCCGTTATACTTAAGACAATCATCATGACGCCCATGCTTAACAAACCGACAGAAGGATTCATCCCCACAATAAAAGAATAAGCAATGGCACCTGGCAAGGCTGATAATGCGATTAATATACCTGCTAATACATTATCTTTGATATCGCCCTTCCATTGATTGATATAGTTCTGCCAAAACATGGTTCATCCGCCCCTTTTTCTCTATGCACTTATCTTAACACAGTTGTCAGATAATTCTTGAGACTAAAAACTATCTTTTTTGTTTTGCTACCAAATTTAAAAAATAAAAAAACAGCTATATACCTGTCTGATGACAAGTATATAGCTGAAAAAATAATTTAACCTATACTAGTAATGCTTTGGCTTATTGTTGTACGTTGATACGATTATCGATGAATAATTTACCATCTTTATAAACGTATTCTGCATGATTGATACCATAATGATACGGTACATATTCATAGTTCGGTACATTCCAGATGACGAAGTTTGCACGATCATCTTTTTCAAGTGTACCTGCATCTGCATCAATAGCTTTTGCGGCATTGACAGTTACTGCATTCCAAATTTCATTCGGTGTTAATTTTAATTTCAATGCAGCAATGGCCATCACCATTTGCAAGTTGTTCGTAACGTTGCTGCCTGGGTTGAAGTCGGACGCAATCGCTACTGCACCGTTGTTTTCCAACATACCGCGTGCATCCGCATATTGATCTTTACCTAGGTAGAATGTTGTACCTGGCAGTACCACCGCAACTGTATCGCTGTCTTTTAAGGCTTGTTTGTCTTCTTCGCTTGAAGCTACAAGGTGGTCTGCTGAAACCGCACCTTGTTCGATTGCGACACCTAAACCGCCTAACGGATCGATTTCATCTGCGTGGATTTTTACATCAAAACCTTGTTCTTTAGCTGCTTTCATATACTCGCGAGATTCATCTACTGTAAATACACCTGTTTCACAGAAGATATCCGCAAAGTCCGCATATTCTTTAACTTCTGGTAATAAATCAATCATTTCTTGCAAGAATGCTTGGTTAGATTCTGCTTCTTTTGGTACCGCGTGCGGTCCTAAGAAAGTATGTTTCATTGTAATACCGTATTTATCTTCTAATTCGTGTGAAACTTTTAATTGTTTCAATTCGTTTTCTTTATCCAAACCATAACCGCTCTTGCTTTCAACTGTTAAGACACCATATGACATCATCTCGCGCAAGGCTTTATCTGATTTCTTGAACAATTCTTCTTCAGTTGCTTCGCGTGTTGCTTTCACAGTAGAAAGGATACCGCCGCCTTGTTCTAAGATTTCAAGGTATGATGCACCTTGTTGTTTTAATGCCATTTCATGTTCTCTTGAACCGCCGAATACAAGATGCGTATGTGCATCTACAAGTGAAGGAGAAACGACTTTGCCTGTCGCATCAACCGTTTCTTTTCCTTCATACTCATCAGTATGTTCACCTGCATAAACAACTTTACCGTCATTTACAACTAATGTAGCATTTTCAATTACATTTAAATCATTCAATTCTTTGCCTTTTAACGGTTTATCCGTCTTTTTAGGTAAAATTAATTGTGCAATATTTTGGATAACAACATCATTACTCATTAGAATCTTGCTCCTTTAACATTGGAATATCGACACCTTTTTCTTTCGCAGTATCAATCGCAATATCGTAACCTGCATCAGCATGTCTTACTACACCCATACCCGGATCTGATGTAAGTACACGTCCTAAGCGTGCGTCTGCACGTTCTAAACCATCTGCGACAACAACCATACCAGCATGTAATGAATAACCCATACCTACACCGCCGCCATGGTGCACTGAAATCCATGAACCGCCTGCAGCTGTATTTACTAATGCGTTTAAGATTGCCCAGTCGCCTACCGCATCTGATCCGTCTTTCATTGATTCTGTTTCACGGTTAGGTGAAGCCACTGAACCAGAGTCTAAGTGGTCGCGTCCGATAACAATCGGTGCTGAGATTTCACCAGTACGTACTAATTCGTTTAGTTTCAAGCCCATTTTTGCACGGTCGCCGTAACCTAACCATGCGATACGAGATGGTAAACCTTGGAATGCGATTTTCTCGCTTGCCATATCTAACCAGCGCAATAACTTCTCATCTTCAGGGAACAGTTCGCGCATTGCTTTATCTGCGACTTCGATATCTTTAGGATCGCCGCTTAATGCTGCGAAACGGAAAGGACCTTTACCTTCACAGAATAATGGTCGGATATAAGCAGGTACGAAACCTGGGAAATCGAAGGCATTGTCTAGACCTTCATCAAATGCCACTTGGCGGATGTTATTACCATAGTCAAATGCAACTGCACCGCGTTTTTGGAATTCTAACATCGCTTCAACATGTTTTTTCATAGATTGTTTAGAAAGTACCACGTAGCGATCAGGATCTTGTTCGCGTAATTCTTCAGCTTCTTCTAAAGAATAACCTTCAGGAACATACCCGTTTAACGGGTCATGCGCTGATGTTTGGTCTGTTACAATATCAATTTTGAAATCACGTTTTAAAATTTCATGGTGTACTTCAGCCGCATTGCCGACTAAACCGATTGCTAGTGCTTCGCCTGCTTCTTTAGCTGCTTGTGCTTTTTCTAAAGCATCATCTAAAGAGTCAGTGATAATGTCGCAATAGCGTGTATCGATACGTTTCTCGATACGAGATGGGTCAACATCTACCCCGATGACTACACCCTCGTTCATAGTAACAGCTAATGGCTGCGCACCGCCCATGCCGCCTAAGCCTGCTGTTAATGTGATTGTACCTTTTAATGAACCGTTGTAATGTTGATTTGCAAGTTCCGCAAATGTTTCATAAGTCCCTTGTACAATCCCTTGAGAGCCGATGTAAATCCAGCTTCCAGCAGTCATTTGACCATACATCATCAAGCCTTTTTTATCTAATTCATGGAAGTGTTCCCAATTAGCCCATTTAGGTACTAATACAGAGTTAGATAATAATACACGCGGTGCTTCTTCGTGTGTTTTAAAGACTGCGACCGGTTTACCTGATTGTACTAACATTGTTTCGTCGCTTTCTAAACGGCGCAATGTATCTACAATTGCATCAAATGCTTCCCAGTTACGTGCTGCTTTACCAATACCGCCGTACACGACTAACTTTTCAGGATGTTCTGCGACTTCTGGATCTAAGTTGTTGTACAACATTCGAAGTACTGCTTCTTGTTCCCATCCTTTACATTCGATTTCTAAACCTTTTTTAGCGCGGATTTGTCTGCCTTGTTCTGTTACATCTTTAGTCATAATAAATCTCTCCTTTGTTTAATTATGAAATTTAAAACATGAATTACCCCTTGGTCCATTGATTGCTTAACTTTAATTCCCGAAGATAAGCAATGCGAATGGAATTGCGATCAATAATGTTAATGCCACACGGATGAACCAAATCAATGCCAATTTCCAAATCGGAATCTTGATATCCGTAGCAAGAATACACGGTACTAATGCTGAGAAGAAAATAATTGCTGAAATACTAGTAATTGCAGTTACCAGCTTCACTGCCATAGTCGACTTCACAACTAATAATGACGGTAAGAACATTTCAATCAATGAAATTGCTGATGCTTTCGCAAGCAATGGTTTATCTGCTATCGGGAAGATATAGATAAACGGATAGAAAATATAACTTAACCAATCAATAATCGGTGTGAAGTTAGCTAAAATCAATCCGAAGAATCCGATAGATAAAATTGATGGTAAAATCGCCATCGTCATTTCTAATCCATCTTTAACGTTCACCCAGATATTCTTTAATAATGGTAAAGAATCATGAGATTGACGCTTCGCTTCATCATATGCAGCGACAATGCGGTTCCCCTCAACTTCAACTTCTTTTTGTCCTTCTTGACCTTGGTAATACTCTTCTGACTCATTGCGAATCGGTGGCAAGTGTGCAGAAATTGCTGTTACTACAAATGTAATGACTAAGGTACTCCAGAAGAATAAGTTCCAGTGTCCCATTAAATCTAATGTATTTGCGACAATTACCATGAATGTTGCTGAAACAGTAGAGAAGCCTGTCGCAATAATCACTGCTTCTTTTTTGTTGTACATGCCGTCTTTATAAACACGGTTAGTAATCAATAATCCGAGTGAATAGCTTCCTACGAAAGAAGCTACCGCATCGACTGCTGATTTGCCTGGTGTCTTAAAGACAGGTCGCATAATCGGCTGCATAATGACACCGATGTATTCTAATAAGCCGTAACCTACTAGTAATGACAATGCGACTGCACCAACTGGAATCAAAATACTTAATGGTGTTAATAATTTATCGAATAAGAATGGGCCGTAATTCGGATTGAATAATAATCCTGGTCCAATCTTAAAGACATACATGATACCAATCACTGCCCCAACGACTTTAAAGAGTACAATGATAAAGTCAGTTACTGACTTTTTAAAATCTTGTCGAATCACAGGCAAGCCTGCTCCGGCAAGAATTAATAGTAATGCCACATAAGGCATTGCTGGTCCAAGTGCTGCGCGAATCCATAAATGAACGTGGTCGACAATAATCGTGTTTGTGCCGTTAATTGTCACCGGTACGAAGAAACACAGAATCCCGATAATACTGAAAACGTAAAACCGCCACATCTTTACCCCTGTAATTTTGTTCGGCTTTCCGTCAGGCTGGAATTCCATCTCTCCAGATAACAAATTTGCTTCAGTTTTCATACTTGGTACACCCCTTTGTTTAACAAGTACATCAAAGCTGTTTTGATTCTGACTGGATCTCGATGACTTAAGCTTCGTATCATACCGTTCTCATTTTTATGAAGTTTTTGTAAAATTACGACAATTAACTGATGACGTCCCCTCACCATTTAATTGCCGCCCCTTTATTTGAATGAAAGTCCTCCTTCAATAAACTCGCAAGTTAAACACTTCTCATCATGCTATAATAAATTAAGTGTTCAAGAAATTGTTAAATGATTAATCGAATATTTACCATTTCTTGAAAATTCTAAATATTCTATGTCAAAAAAATAACAACAAAAATTGTTGAGGAATAACTTGCATTACACATTAAGTATAAGGGGTCATTGCTATAAGCTTCAAATATAAATAAACTAACCACTCATAGTTTGAAGCTATAAATGTGTGAAAATGCTTTAACTTCAATGGTTTTCGAAATCTTAAACAAGGGGATGAGATGTTGAAAATAGTACAATTAGAGTATTTTTTAGCTGTGGTTAAGTACAATAGTTTTACCAAAGCTGCACAATTTTTACATATCAGTCAGCCTTCCTTAACTACTGCAATTAAAAAAATAGAAAGTGACTTAGGCTACTTATTATTTATCAGAACCACAAAAGAATTGAAAATTACTGAAAAAGGGATTCAATTTTATAAGTATGCTAAAGATTTAGTCGATACGTACCACCGGACTTTAGATCAAATGTATGACTTGAATATCAGTGATGAACCACGCATTAAACTTTCAATCTTAGAATCAACCAGTGCATGGATGGCAATGGTCATTCAGCATCACCACTTAAAGTTCAATAATCAGCGCTACCAGATTGTTGAGCAGCACAGCTTGCGCCATATTATTTCAAGCTTGCTGAACTTCGATGTTCAATTTGCTTTATCCAACGAAGAAATTCAACGTGAAGGCATTACCTCAGTACCGCTGTATCAAGAACCATATGTATTGATTACTCCTAAAAATGAATTTACAGACAGACAGCGTGTCAAAGCAGAAACTTTGCAGCACTTGCCGCTTATACTTCCTAACCGGCAATATCAAGTCAGAAAGCACGTTGATGAATACTTTAAGCATATGAATATTCATCCGAACATTATATTAGAAGTAGATCGTTTTGAAACAGCAACTACATTAGTACATCGCGGTTTAGGGCACACCATTATCCCTCGCTTCTACTACCAATCCTTTTCTGCCAACGATTTAAATGCTGTCAAACTCCAACCGGGTATTGAACGTACGCTGTACATTAATTATATCGATCACCGTAAATTATCAGAATCTGCCAATGCACTGATTAATGACTGTATCAACTATTGGAAAACGGAAAAGCCGTAAAGAAAAAGAAACGGATACTTCCAACAAAATGGAGGTATCCGTTTCTGCTTTTGATTGATTAATGAATAAAGTTATGCAAGAACAAAGCGACCAGTTTGGCAGTACGATTATCCACATCATGCAACGGATTCGTTTCTGCGACACTGACTGATACTAATTTCTCATGTCCGACAATACGTCTCGTCAATTCTAAAATGATATGCGGTGTAAGACCGTTCACAGCAGGTGCACTGACACCTGGTGCAAATGCACTGTCTACAACATCCATACAAATTGTCAGCATAATTATGTCATGTCTGTTGATAAAGTGGTCGACTTTATCTTTGATAGTCGGTGATATTTCATGCAGAATTTCATCTACCGTCACAAATTCAACACCGCGCTGTTCTGCGTAATCAAATAAATGTTTCGTATTGCTGGCTGGTTGAATACCTAATACGAAATAATTCGCATTATCATCACCCTCTAAAATCTGTCTGAAACTTGTACCAGATGTAGATGATTCTGCTTCTCTTGTATCAAAGTGTGCATCGATATTAATGACACCGATGGATTCATTCGGATAGGCTTTGCGCATCGCAAGATATTGTGCATAAGCAATATCATGACCGCCGCCGATTAACAATGAATAAGAATGATTGTTAAACATTTGCGCTGCTAAATCCGCATACTCTTCTTGTGTATCGATTAAATGATCGTGGTCATGATAAACATTGCCGTAATCATAAACTGGACATGGTGTTAACACAGACAAGTTTGCGAATGCTTTACGGATCGCATCCGGTCCTTCTTGTGCACCTACACGGCCGTTGTTCAGTTCTACCCCTTTGTCTACAGCGTAGCCTAAAATACCTGTACCTTCTTTTTTATCCAATTTTGTTTCATTGATATCTTTTAGTTCAATAGTTTGGAAATGTCGAAATTGTGTTTCATCCGACTCACTATCTACTCTGCCTGTCCATAAATCTTTGTTGGCTTGCTTATACATCTCACAACATCCTCCTTAAAGTTGTCATATGCCAGCATGCAATTTATATATGCATACTAAACATTGCATGTGCTTTTTACATACCCCTTTCTTAAAAATATTAAAACGCTTTCACTTAAGATTATCGCATGCAACCTTTACAATGATATTTCATTTATAAGTCATTTCAAGGGAAGTAATTTATTTCTTTATTATGGAGATGTATAATACTATTAGGTTATTATGTATGTCCATACGATTAATAAGAATTAAAATACGCAATACATAATAAGGGTTCACGTAAAGCCATATGTATTATATGATAGTAGTTTAATTACAACTGTATGGATATTGCCGTAATTATTGGAGGTTTCTCAATGAACACGAAACGCATATCTGGTTTCCAATGGGCTATGACAATTTTCGTCTTTTATGTACTCGCATATGCGCTCCCATTGATTCTGAAAGATTTTCAAGGCCAAGTACCATTTAAACGCTTTGTCTTTGACTTAAGCACACTTGCGCCATTTATCGCAGCTGTGATCTGCTTAATTGTATTTAGAAATAAACGTGCACAAATTGCCGGTTTAAAACTCTCAATCAGCTTTAAAGTCATTGAGAGAATATTATTAGCCGCTATATTGCCGTTAGTGATTTGTATTATTTGTATGTATGCCTTTAATACATACGCAGACAGCTTTATTATTTTACAATCTAAAAACTTATCTGTGTCAGTCATTTCTATTCTGATTGGACATATTTTAATGGCATTCTTTGTAGAGTTCGGTTTTCGTTCTTACCTGCAAAATGTTGTAGAAAATAAAACCAACACATTGTTTGCCTCTATTATCGTAGGTATTTTATATGCACTATGGAGTGCTAATGCTTCATTCAGTATGGAATATACACTCTATAACTTGCTTTATCATTTTGCTTTCTCAATGATTATCGGTGAGTTGATCAGAGGTACTAAAGGCCGCACGATTTATATCGCAGTAGTCTTCCATGCGATTATGTCATTTGGACTTGTCTTCTTCTTCAGCGAAGAATTAGGCGATGTCTTCTCAATGAAAGTCATTGCTTTAAGTACGACACTTGTCGGCGCAATCTTCATTATACTGAGTCTGATTATCAGAGCATGTTTCTATTTCTTCACCAAAGATACGCTTGAAGAAGTAGAACCGAATAACTACTTTGATTATCCTAAACATGAAGATGAAACAGATGCTGACACACTTCATGAAGACAAGAACATCAAAGATACAGATACACACAACGACTTAAAGAATACAGAAGAACCAAAAGAAGATAGAGAACTTAAAGAATAAGTTAAAGCAAGCGCACTGGCAATACGGTCATTTGACTGTTAGCCAGTGCGCTTATTATTTTGGCATTATTTCAAATTCAGCTGATGCAAAAAATTCGATTGAGAAATAACCAATTAGTTATCTCATCAACCGAATTTATTATAGAGCCCTTATTTTTTCTATGTTATTTACGCTTTATCGATAATTTCTACACCTTGCTGCTTGCCTACTATGACACGATCTGCAAGATCTAAGAAGTATCCAGTTTCTAATACACCTGTTAAGTTGATTAAATAGTTATGCATGTCGTATGGATCTGTGTTCGGCGGTAATTCAATATCTAAAATATAGTTGCCGTTATCTGTCACGAACGTAATGTCTTCAACATTGCGGCGTGTAACTTTCGCTTTCGTTTGTGCTTCGATTTTCTTTGCGACAAGCATCCAATTGAAGCGATCGACTTCAACCGGCAATTTAAACGTTTGGCCTAAATAATCCACTTGTTTCGTTTCATCAGCAATGACCACAAAACGTTCAGCCATTTCATCAATTACTTTTTCACGAAACAATGCGCCGCCTCCGCCTTTAATAAGATTCAAATCAGGATCGAACTCATCAGCACCGTCGATTGCGACATCGATATGATCCACATCATTTACATCTACAATCGTAATGCCTAATTCTTTTGCGGCTAATCCTGTTTTATTGGATGTACAAACACCTGTAATCTTTGTGGTCCCATCTTCCAGCAGCGCTGCAATATGCGGTAATAATAATTCAATCGTACTGCCTGTACCAATGCCTACAACCATACCATCTTTAATTTCTGATACTGCATCTTTTACTGTTTGTAATTTTAACTCTCTAACATCCATGCTGAATACTCCTTGTCATCGTATTACTCTGATTTTTCTATGATTTGATACGTTGTTTTAGAGAAGAAAGCATCGCCTTTGCGTAAAATCGAGGGTGCTTCTTCCCCTAACAAGTTGATATCATTCGGCAAGCTTTGCGCTTCCAAAGTAAAACCTGAGTGGGGTTTATATATATTCATATCGCTATCCCAGTTGTTTGTTTCATTAAACGTAAAGACTACCACATTCGGCATATCCGTCTCCATTTTCAACAAAAATTGTTTGTTTTCAACAATCAGTTCATCACCAATTGTAAACGGATGATCTAGTCCTTGATACTTTTCGATTTGTGCGTGCAAAGGTGTCTCCTCGTTATCGAAGATTTCTTTGAAACTGATAGGTTGATGATCTGATAATGCATTTAAATCTACAACATCATCGACACTCGGTAAGTTCTTATCATTCAAGAGATGCACTTTCAAATCTGAACTTGATAAATAATGATTATCTATTTCTTTATTATCCCGATTCAAGTTGAAATAGACATGATTTGTTGGATTAAATAAAGTTGTTTCTGTTGCTTCTGCAGCATATTCAATCGTCCATCTGTTGTCGATATCATACGTATGTATTATCTTTACTTTAATATCTCCAGGGTAATGGTCTTCTGCTGCTTTAAGTGTCGTAGTGAAAATAATTTGGATAAATCCGCCATTGTCATCTTTAATTTCATAGTCGAAGAAATGTCGGTTCATTCCTTGCGGACCGCCATGCAAATGGTGCGGCGGATCATTTTGTTCTAATTGATATGATTTGCCGTCAAGTTCAAAACGTCCCTCTTCAATACGGCCGCCGTAGCGTCCTACACTCGCACCGAAGTAAAATGGATTTTCAAAATAAAATTCATCCGCTTCTACTACATTGCCGAGTACAATATTATTATCCTCATATTTCCAAGACACGATACGTGCTCCATAGTTTGAAAAGACAATTTTTGCGCGATCATTGTCAATTTTAATTAAATCTAAACCATTTCTTTGGTGCTCCACTTCTGTAAACATCATTTCAATACACCCTTTCCTCGTTGATTCAGCCAGAATCAACCTCTGTCAGGCAGCAACATAATCAAGACACCGATGATACATACAATGCCTCCTATGACATCATACTTATCCGGTACTTGTTTATCAAAAACGTACCCCCATATTATACTCATGACGATAAATACACCGCCATACGCCGCATATACTCGGCTGAATGTTGGAAATGCTTGGAATGTTGCGATGATCCCATATGCAATTAAAAGGGTACCTCCAAGCAACCCCAGTAACGGTGATTGCGCATCTCTTAACCACAACCAAATCAAATAACCGCCGCCGATTTCACACAGCCCTGCTAAAATAAAAATTACGATTGGATACATCATATCTTTATTGCCACCTATATATATCTATATTACTTTCCTTACTCTATATTTTAACAATAAGGCGCACGCTTTACTAGATAGAAAAGGAGTAAAGGTGCGCCATTTATAAATATTTTTATAATATTGTTATTATTGCTTTCTAAATGTACGTTTCAACGCTTTGAAAATTCCCTTTTCAAACGTAAGTACAGAGTCGCGATAGCTTCTGACTGCTATCCAAACTAACAAGACTAAGACAACAAGCGACAATAATAGGCTGACTATGATTTCCCACATTTGAAGTTCCGGTGTCGAAGCACGCAAGAATAACACATATGGTGAAAGCAGCGGAATAAAGCTTGTAATTTTAGTTAATGTCGTATTCGGTGCAGACAAACTGAAAATTGCAATGTAGAATGCTATAAAACTGATAATAGTCATCGGCATCAATGCTTGGTTCAAATCTTCAATTCGTGTTGCTAAAGCACCAAGAATAGTACCTAATACAGTGTAAGTAATAATTCCGATAATGATACAGATAATACCAACTACAATCAATTGCGTTGTAAGCGGTGTAATGGTAATGTCGAATTTGCTCATTAAATCTTTCGCATCTGAGAAATAGATTGCGACAGCAGTAATCAATGCTAAAACAAATACTTGAGTAAATGCTGCACAGATAATCGCCAGTATCTTTGCTAAAATATGTTTAACCGGCGAAATACTAGTGATGACCATTTCAATCACACGCGATGTCTTTTCAGTCGCAACCTCCATCGCAACTTGGTTCGCATAATTCATGATGACAATAAACATTAACATGATACCAGCATATAAAATAATCATATGCAACACTTTATTACTCTCTGATTGCTCTGCTGTATCTTTTCCTACTGATTTGCCTGACACTTTGCTTTTTTGCTGGATAGCGGCTAAATCTTTAGGATTCAAATTAATCTTCTTAGCAATCGCTTGTGTTTGAATCGGTGTTAACATACTTTCAAGCTTTTGTTTTGCTTCTTCAGAAGGTGTATCTTTGCTGACAATTTCACCTTCAAGCTGCTGCCCTTTTAAGTGAACGAGATAGGCCTTATCTAATTTTTCGTTTTTCACTTCTTTGATTGCTTGATCTTTAGATAAAATTTTAAATTTTGTCCCTTTTTCTTCCATTTGCTTACTTTGTGCTTGAACCATTTGCGCTATTTTAGGTTCATTGGCCGCAATTCCGATTTTGTCAGGTCCGCCGTCGAATAAATCGATAATTTTATTCGCATTCACCGCAGCAACAATAATAATAGCCAAAATAGCTGTCATAATAATAAATGCACGAGATGTCACTTTATTTTTATACGTTAATTTAAAAGTCGCTAAGAATTTATCCATGAATTTCACCTACTTGCTGAATAAAGATATCTTGAATAGAAGGTTCTAAAACTTGGAACCGTTTCACAAATCCGCTTTGCGCCACTGCGTTGAAGACACGTTCTGCGGCTGCTTCATCTTCAACTGATAATGTAATCATACGTTTTGCACGTTCAATATGTGTTACACCTTCGATGTTATCTAATACTTCTAAAGTCTTTTCTGTTTCAATCACAATCTTCTTCAAATCAAAGCTGTCTTTAATCGTTTGAATATCGCCTTGTAATACAAGATTGCCTTGATTCAAAATACAAATGTCATCGCATAATTCTTCCACATGTTCCATACGGTGTGAACTAAAGATAATCGTCGTCCCTTTTTGATTCAAATCTTTTACAGCTGACTTTAATAACTCTACATTAACTGGATCCAAACCACTGAAAGGTTCATCCAATATTAATAGTTCAGGCTGATGTATCAAACTCGCAAGCAATTGAATCTTTTGCTGATTCCCTTTAGAAAGCGACTCGATTTTCTTATCTCTATTCTCCATAATCTCAAAACGATTCAGCCAATAATCCAATGCTTGATTAAAATCTTTTTTCGACATTCCTTTTAATGTCGCAAGATAACGCAATTCATCCGCTACTTTCATTTTCGGATGCAGTCCGCGTTCTTCTGGAAGATAGCCCACTTTATTAAACATATGCTCTCCCATTTTACGGCCATTATACGTCACTTCTCCTTGTGTTAAAGGTGTTAATCCTAATATCATACGAAACGTCGTCGTCTTACCTGCACCGTTTCGTCCTAAAAAACCTAACATTTTTCCATTTTCTAGAGACAAAGAGATATCATTCACAACAGTTTTATCACCATACTGTTTCGTGACATCTTTTAATTCTAAAGACATAACAGTCACTCCTAGCGTTTGATATGATTAAAATGATTATACAATTAATTATTCATACATTGATACTTTTTACAAAAGGTGTATCTAAAATTTACAATCACTTGCTTTTATAATATTTATGAATTTTTGAGTAATAATAACTTACGTTGTACACAAAAAGTACAAACACAATAGCTAAAGCCAATGTTTGGGGATTTTCGGTTATGGCTGAATAAAATACTAAAACTACAATGATTATGATTAATGCTGATAAATTAAAATGGAACAACTTGAATAAAGCAGAATAAGTGACATGCTTCTCACCTTCATCCATAGCCCCAATCAATTTGTCTACATATCGAGAATCATTAAACTTAGGCAGTTTTTGATCTAGTTTTGGAATATAGATTTGATAGATTAAGTTGAAAATAACGTAGACTATAAATGGGATGACAGTCATCTCCCAAAAATTGTCTCCATCTTTCAATACAGTTGCTAGTATCATATTTGCTAATACGATAAATACACAGATGTAAATTAAAATACTAGCAGTAAATAAGTATTGGTTAAAACGATTATCGTAATCATCCGCATGTATTTCATCTTCTTCAGATAACAATTTATACTTTTTTGCTTGATGCAGCTGATTGACCATCCAACCACCTATTAACAACACAATTATCAGTGTGATGATTGTCGCAACCATGGTACGTCTAAAATCAAATAGTTGAATCTGGGATTGTCCGCTTAAATACTCAAAAAAATAGACACCAAAAAAACCTATCAGTGCTCCAATTAATAGCTTAAGCCCATATATGAAATGATTTTTCTTTTTATTCATAATCCTCCTCCTCAAAGATAAATATGTCTTCAATACTTTCACCGAATATTCGTGCAATCTTAGCTGCTGTAAGTACGGAAGGCATGAACTCATTTCGCTCAATCAAAGATACTGTTTGACGAGAAATACCTGCTTTTTTTGCCAGTTGGGTTTGATTCAACCCCTCTCGCGCCCGCAACTCTTTTACTCTTGTTTTCATTTACTTTACCTCCGTCACATTAAATACTATATGATATTGGTCATTTTGACAACTATATTAGTCAAAATGACATCAATAGTTATCAAAACCATTAAAAATAGACGCTATTCTCTGAAGAGAACACCGTCTATAGTTCATCATTGTATTTAATTATTGATGTGAAGGTTTGCGGTAACCTTGTCCTACCGGCTCAGAACCATATTTGTTTTGTCCCTTATCGCTTTGAAGGAATGATACTACTAAAATATAGATACCAAAGATAATCATTATAATATCAATAATACGATCAATCACAACATTCACTTGACCTTGGAAAAAGAGCTGTATCAATAATGAAATCAGCCATACAACGAAATAGATTGCCGGTACAACAATATTTCTTCCCGTATCATGAAAGCGTCTTGTCGTCAGCGCAAATAGCGGAATCAATGTAATAAGTTCAAAAATTAATACCACACTTAAACCAGAACCTGATTCTACTATTTTAGTTGCGATGAGTACCCCATCAATACCGCCAAGTACCAGCTCGAATATTACCATCCATAATATCCAAAACCAATATTCAGATCTGCGTGATCTGCCTTGAAAATTAAAGTAGTTTTGCCAAAATAATTTAAAGGCTTCAACGAAGCCCACACGTTTACTTGCTTGTTCTTCCATTATTAGCCTCCTAAATATATTTATGAACAAAAAGGCGACGTTTTCATCGAAAACATCGCCTTATGTCATTGTATGTTATAGGTTTATCATACTGGTGCATCACTGTCCAATCGGTTCAAGGCTCTATTTATTGTTTCTTTTACAGCTTGAAACAACTGGCAGCTCAAACATATAAATCTTATAAATCTGATGTATTGCTGCGAGTATGTGCTTGATCAAATTCACTTTGAGGTACATGATTTGGTCGAATATAAGGACTGCGGCCATATTTATTATCTTGTTCTTTACTTGGTAAACATGCAATTACAAACACATAGATTGAAATACCAAAGTAAATCACTGTAAAAATCAAATAAAAAATTGTACCTGCCGTAAAACCTGACGACTGCGCTGATGAACCATCAAAATAATTTATAAAATTAATGATGATACTCATCACAAAAAAGATAATCGGTATTACCATTGTTCTTCCTGTATCATGGAAGCGTCTGGTTAACAGTGCATAGGATGGAATAAATAAGGCGAGTGCCAGCCCTATATATAAAATCAGCGCAATGATTAAGAAGATAAAGCCTGTCAATGCAATACCGCCAGAATCTCCAATTGCCCCTGAAAATATAAAAATAAATGCAAAGAATCCTAGAACAAAGGCTGGAATATACATAATCAATATCCAGAGCGCCATATACCAATACTCAGAACGTGTTGCCCTTCCTTTGAAATTAACATAATTCTTCCAAAAGCGTTTAAAAGCTTCTTTGAATCCCACACGTTTTATCATTACGTTTACCCCCCTCTTATTTTTATTGCGGTTACGATTTATGTATTACATTACTTTACTATTAAGCATTTTAAAAACTAATAGTTAACTAAAACTAGTCTTTTTTATCATAACAGAGTTGATTAAAAATAAAAATTCCTTTTAGATAACTTTACAAATTTTACAAAACCTATTTTTGAACTGAAACATTGTCTTTCCTTGTTCACTTCTCGTACAATAAGAAGTACCACATTCACAAATCAAGGAGGCAGAACATGGATTTTGTTCATCGTACAACACCAGAAATTGCGCGAGATTTACTTGGGGTTAAAATTGAATTTGATGATGGTACTCATCAATTTTCTGGTTACATCGTTGAAACAGAAGCTTACTTAGGCGCAATAGACCAAGCTGCTCACAGCTATAACCGCCGCAATACCCCGCGCGTACAATCCATGTATAAAGAAGGGGGCACGATTTACGCTCATGTCATGCATACCCATTTGCTTATCAATTTTGTAACACAGCTTGCAGGTGAGCCGCAAGGCGTTCTTATTCGTGCGGTAGAACCTGAATTTGTTACGGATCAAATGATTGAAAACAGAAACGGCAAAGACGGAATTGATTTAACTAATGGTCCAGGCAAATGGACACGTGCCTTTAATATGACCATGGCCTTAGATGGATTCAAATTGAATGAAGGTCCTCTGTCCATTAATTTAAAAGAACGCAAATATCCTAAACATATTGTCGAAAGTCCGCGTATCGGTATTCCTAATAAAGGCGAATGGACACATAAACCTTTACGTTTTACAGTGGAAGGCAATCCTTATGTCTCTCGTATGAAGAAATCAGAGATGCGTCCTTCTGAAACGACATGGCAATCTTAATACACAACGAATAAAAGCGGTCTTGCCCATATATCGAGCAAGACCGCTTCTTTTGTATTTTTCATATTTATATTTCCCACGTTACTTAAAACCTTCGCTATACGTAAAGTTTAAGCTTCGAGTGTTCGGATAGAGTGCGTTTTTAGCGAAGCTGGTACATCAATCACTCTTTGATTATAAGACCCTTTAAAAGCAAGACCTGGCTGGTAAAGTGCTTGAACAAACGGACCATCTACTAAAACATCAATCATACTTAAAGCTTTCTTTCGCTGTTTTGTATTTTCTTTTAAATTTTCATACATAAACCCTGTCCAAACCCAAATAGTCTTACTTTGTTTAAAACGTGCTCTGAACGCTTCAATCAGCGGCAAAACAATGTCCATATTACAGAAAGGTTCTCCGCCTAAAATACTTAAACCAGAAATATACTCAGGTTCACAGTAATCAAGGATAGTTTCAAGTGTTGTTTCTGAATACGGCGTGCCATAAGTAAAGTTTTGTGCTGCTTTGTTATAACAACCTTCGCATGCAAATGGACATCCGGAAACATAAACACTGCATCGCACTCCTTCGCCATCGACAAAAGACTCTTTTTCAATCTTAGCAATATATCCTTTTCCTGTTTCAACTTGTGCATACAGCATTGTTACTCTGTACCTTTCATGTGTTTGACACGTGCCGCAATTTCTTTATGTCTGCCTTCAATCGTAGGTCTTTGAACCGGATTACCTAAATAGCCGCACGTTCTTTTAACTACATCTACTGTATCTGGATTGTGGTTTTGGCAGTGCGGACATTCAAAACCGTGTGCAGTCGTATCGAATTCACCTTCAAAGCCGCATTCATAGCATTTATCTATCGGCGCATTCGTACCTAAATAGCTGACTTTTTCATAAGCATAGTCCCAGACTGCTTCTAGTGCTTTGGTATTATGTGTTAATTTAGGATACTCGCAATAATGAATATATCCTCCGCTCGCTAGGAACGGATAGTCTTTTTCAAAATCCAGTTTTTCAAACGGCGATACAGCTTTACGCACATCATAATGGAAAGAATTTTGATAATAGCCTTTATCGGTAATATCAGGAATTAATCCGAATCGCTCTGTATCTAAACGACAGAAGCGATCTGTCAATGATTCGCTAGGTGTGCTATACAAACTAAAGAAGATGTCATTCTCTTCTGTCCATTGATATTGGAAATCTTTCATTCGACGCAAAATATCCAATGTGAATGTTTTCGCTTCTGGATTTGTTTCCCAATTCGGTCCATAGAATACTGTTGCGGCTTCATATAAACCGATATAGCCGATTGAAATTGTCGCACGCTGCTTTGTAAATAAATCCATGACATTCTCATCTTCAGTCAAACGTCGGTGGAATGCGCCGCTTTTATATAATATCGGTGCGTTATTAGGAATTACGGAACGAATACGTTCAATGCGATAAACTAAAGCATCGTGTACGAGTGCCATACGTGCATCTAATAAACGCCAAAACGCAGCCATATCGCCTTTTGTTTCTAACGCAATACGCGGAACATTCAATGTCACAACACCTAAGTTGCATCGGCCGCTGTTTTCAAATTCGCCCTCTTCATTGCACCATGCAGGTAAGAATGAACGGCAGCCCATCGGCGCTTTGAAGTCGCCTAAAATTTCTACTGTTTTATCATAATTTAAAATGTCCGGATACATACGTTTCGTTGAACATTCTAAAGCTAATTGTTTAATATCATAGTTCTTATCTTCAGGCGCAAAGTTGACACCTTTTTTAATTGAGAATACGAGTTTAGGGAAAATAGCAGTCACGTGATGATGTCCTAAACCTTGGATACGCGTTTTTAAAATCGCTTTTTGAATCATGCGGCTATATGTATCCGTGCCTAAACCAAATCCTAATGTGACAAAAGGTGTTTGCCCATTTGAGGTATATAATGTATTAATTTCATATTCTAAACTTTGCATCGCATCTTTAATATCTTTTTCTGTTTGTTTTTGGACATAAGCCTCTAATTTGTCCGGATAAACAAATGCTTCTCCGATTTTGCGATGTTTGTCTGCATTGCACTTTGCATATCGGCTCAATACTTCATCAATACGGTCAACTGTACAGCCGCCATATTGACTGCTTGAAACGTTTGCGATAATCTGCACAATTTGTGCAGTCGCTGTTTGAATAGACTTCGGCGGATCTACTTGCGCATTGCCGATTTCAAAGCCTTTATCCAACATGCCTTTAATATCAATCAAGCAGCAATTCGTCAAAGGTTGAAATGGATGATAATCTAAATCATGGAAATGAATATCACCGCTTAAGTGCGCCTCTGCAACATGTTTTGGCAATAGATGTTCTAAAGCATAAGATTTAGAAACTACCCCAGCAGTCAAATCCCGCATTGTTGTAAAGGTTGCACTATCTTTATTCGCATTTTCATTCACCACAGTCGGATCTTTATCGATTAAACGACTTAAGCTTTCTTCTAACTTCAACATATTAACGCCCCTTCTTCACTATATATTGTGTTCTAAATACTAAATTACCACAATATGTAGGAATTAGGAGGTTTTAACATGACTGTTAACAGAGATGTCAAAATGTTATGGCTTAATTATGAAGGTTATATTTTCATCCATTCTATTTATTTCAGCATTTTGTTTTGCAAAAAGGAGGTGACCGCTTCAATAAGCAATCACCTCCTATTTCCCGATAAATCGGCAGTGCCGTATCTTTTATACTGTCAAATTACATGAAAACACATGTGTTAATAATTACGGACATGAAGTGGGTCACGTTCAATGATATAGGCCATTGCTTGTTAACATGGGTGTGCTGCTTCGTATCGGCCAAAATATTCTTTTAAGATGTAACAATCTATGTTTGTTGTTTCTTTATCTCTAATTTTAATGTCCGTAAGTTGACGGCTTAAAAATGCGGCATATATATGATTCTCACCGCATTTAAGATAATCTGAAACATCATAAATATATTTCTCCTCAGCATTTGCGAGTTCAAAACGTATTTCTTTGTTCAAGTCAATAATCATAGCGGTGTTCGTCTTAGGTGTTATAACAACTAAATGATATTTCACATTATCTTCTAACTGTTCTAAAGAAAAGTACTGTTCAGCCGTAATAATATTTGTGTTGATGTTGACACCAACTGCTGTGTTCCAATTATTTAATAACTTTTCTGCACAAATACCCCGTCTTGGATCGGACACATTAAAATCATAGTAGTGCAGGAAAGGTGCCTCCTCTTTAGACAATGGTTTCGCTGATACAGTTTCTTTTAATTGTGAATAACTCGGCCCCACTTCAACGCCTCCTTTACGACATAGAAATCATATATGTCATAAAATTAACATGGATTTTTAAAAATTTGAATGTCAGTTTTCACCTTTAATATATCCAAATGTTTCCACTTTGTACTATTTTGAAGCATTTATCCTTTAAGTTATTTTACAGTGTTTTTATTTCATATTTTCAATTTATTTTTTATGTTCTAATTGCTTTACGCAAAATAATGTCTTATAATTAGTGTAAGCGTTACCAGAGCAAACCATTGTCTTGCTCTTCGTGATTGCCCATACTAAAACCAATTTGTTACTTAAAAAGCGGTTCAACCCTCTACCAGTTGAACCGCTCTCCTTATGTTTAAACGAAAAGTTTTGCTTATTGATTTAAATTGCGCTGCTGTATCCAATTTTGCAGGCTTTGATCATAAATTACTTCTAAATTATGAATGGCTTCGATATTCGGCACATTCGCCATTACTGCAATTTTCTTCATTTGTTCTATAAATGCTTCGACATACTCTATTGTTTGTTCTACACCGTTGTTTTCAACTTGTTCTAAGAACGGACGAGACATGCCCACAGCATCTGCGCCTAATGCTAAACATTTTATTGCGTCAAACGGGTTGCGTACACCACCGCTCGCAAATACAGACATATGACTTTGAACGATTTTGCTTTCAAGCAAAGATTCCACTGTAGATTGGCCCCAATTTTGAAGATAAGACATATCTTTTAAATCACGGCGTTCATTTTCGATACTGACAAAGTTAGTACCTCCACGGCCGCTGACATCAACGTACTGTACACCGATCTCATTCAACGCTTCCATTGTTTCTCTGCTCATACCAAAGCCGACTTCTTTTACAATCACTGGAACATCTACTGTCTTTACAATGCGGTTTATATTATTCATCCAGTCAGAAAAAGTACGGTTGCCTTCAGGCATCACTAATTCTTGCGGCGCGTTCACATGCACTTGAAGGGCATCAGCTTTGAGCATCTCTACAGATTGTTTCGCAAGATCTGCAGGTACATCAGCACCGACATTGCTGAAAATAATACCATCCGGATTCTTTTCTCTTGCAACTGTGAAGGTAGATTCCATTTTAGGATTGCGCAATGCGGCATGTGTAGAGCCGACTGCCATCGCAAGTCCTGTTTCCTTTGCGACAATCGCTAATTTTTCATTGATTTGTTTTGTCCATTCGCTGCCGCCAGTCATCGCATTGATATAAAGCGGTGAACTCAAATTGAAATCGGGTAATTTAACAGAAAGGTCTACTTGATCCACATCCACACTCGGGATGGAGTGGTGTACAAATCTGATGCGATCGAAATCAGTTAATTGTGCGTCTGATTGTGCCATCGCAATTTTAACATGATCATCTTTTCGTTGTTCTCTTTTAGAATCACTCATCATCTTTCCTACTTTCTTTTCTATCGTGTATTAGTGTAAGTGTACCAATCTCACTAAAAACGTTCCAGTTATTACGTTCATTTTCACACTTCTTTACAACATATTCTTTCGTTTGAAGAACCAGATGCACCAAAGCGTGATAATGACCATGAGTCCGAGACACATAAAGTAGCCGTAATGCCATTTCAATTCCGGCATAAATTCAAAGTTCATACCATAGATACCAGCTAATAAAGTTAATGGCATAAAAATCATAGATACAATTGTCAATATCTGCATGACACGGTTCATACGATAGGTCGTATAGGATTCGAAATTATCCCTGATTTCCTTTGTGATATCTTGTGCTGTCTTTAACATGCTTTCTTCTTTAGCAATATGGTCTTTGATATGCTGAATATACATCTTATGCCGCTTATCTTGGACTAAACCGCTTGAATATTCTAATGTATCAATCAGTTCTTTCATCGGCATAATCACACGGTTCATCTTAATCATATCAGAGCGCAAATCAAACAAATGGTCCATCATATATTTATTAGAACGATCCGTACCGTGTTCATCCTCAAATGTAAATACCTTGTCAGAAAGGTCATCTACATATTTGAAATAGTTATCTACGATATGATCTAAAATATACAATACAATATCTTCACAATCTAAATCCTGATCATAATGAGCTTTAACTTGTTTCAATACAGTATCAATCTCTTCTATTTTATGATGATGATACGTAATTAACAAGTTGTCCTTAATGAAAATGTTCAGGACTTGGATTTTAAAGTCATCAGCGTTGATACGATGAAAGACAACGTTTTGATAACTTTGGTAGTTTTTATATTTTGCCCGCGGATTCGCATGAATCGTATCATCCACTTCCAACGGGTTAAAATCAAAATCATTTAATAAACATTGGTTATCTTCTTTTGTCGGTTCATTAATGTCATACCAAACAACTGTCGCATCTTTCGGCACTGCCTGACTTGTTGGTGCCGCTGTCAGGCCTTGCGACTTCGTTTGATAATAAATCGACATGCTCATGCGGCTTTCCTCCCTTTTTTAAACATACGCTTATTTTACCATGTTTCAATTCCATGTCGCTTATAGATTTTTTTAGTATGATAGACTTATCTATTTAAAGGAGTTTTGTTTTATGGAACATTTATTTACAGTTCACGGCAAAGTCGAAGCTTCTATGATTGACCACAATCAGCACATGCATGATTCTGAATACAACGAAGCTTTCAGTCAAGCAACGAATCAATTCAACTATCACAACGGTTTGTCATTAGAAGAACGAAAAGAATTAAATTATACCATCTTCACTTTAGAAGAACATACAACATTTATAAAACAGCTTAAATTGGATGATACGTATCAAGTCGATATTTATATTTACAACTATGATTATAAACGCGTCCATTTCTTTTTAATTATGCGCAATACAGAAGGAGAAATGGTCGCAACAAATGAACAAATGATGATGGGCATAGATCGCAGCACAGAAAAGTCAGCACCTTTCCCAGACACTTTCAAAGACAATGTGGCCCATTACTATCGTATTCAACCTGATATAGAGTGGCCGAAACAATTAGGACATCGTATCGATATCCCGCAAAAAGGAGAATAACTATGTCTCAATCTTTACAATCACCGCTTTTAATACACCTTTTAGATTTATCTGATGAAGTTAAAGCAGAGCTCAGTGAACTTAATCAGCAAAAAGAAAATGTCACTAAAGGACCTGACTATAAATTATTCGAACGAGGAATTCAACTTGCTGTCATACAAGGCAAACGCCAAATGATACATGCGCTTGAAATCGATATGCAAGCAGCACCTTCTGATGCAGCTTTGCTTGAAACTGTCGCAACCCACCAAGAAGATATCGCAGCTGCTGTGCAAAGTTTCCAACCGCAACATACAGCACAAAAAGATTATTATAATGAAAGCTTAGCTTTAGCCGACTTTTATGAAACACAAGGAAAAGCCTATATAATTCAAAGTATTGGTGCTAAAATAAAAGCAATACAGTCTGAAGATAGATGATAAGCATAACATATGAATGATGCTTATTTTGAAGGGAGAATTGTATCACCATGTCTCAAAACTATGACACTGCAACAGCACCTTATGCGAAGGAACCATTAGAACGCGGTACTTTGCAGCGTGGAAAATATTTCGCTAAAAAAAGAAAACGCTCCTATGTGAGCTTGATTATTCAAATTATCGTATTGATTCTTACTGTTATTTCACTTTACAGCATGTTTAAAGAATCCATATTCACGATTGTTTTGGTCAATGAACCGATTCACTTTTCACAGCTCTTAAACTTCCAAGAAACATTACAGAATATCTCGAGCCAGAACTTTGATTTAACACAGCTGCATCAGCTGCAAGACAACATCAGCAAAATCAAATTCGCATTCATCGCTTTCTTCTTTGTCGGCTTAATCAGTATATTGCTTACGATTTTGACACTGATTTTCAACCGTACCGCAATTAAAATTGTAAATATGGTTTTAATCGCGATTATGTTCGTCATTCCATTCGGGTTAACTTACATTGTAAACGAAACAGCACAACGTATTTCAGAAACATTGAAACAATATTTCATTACTGTAGAACCTGATAAAATTTTAATAGCCGGCGATGCATTAAACAATGCGACAATCTTACTCGCTTGTTGTTTCGCACTCTTATTTATCAGCTTATTCTTTAGAAACCGCCGTGTGCGTATTAAATAATCTATCAGACATTACAATACTTGGGATGTCTTTATAAAATGAGAAAATAAATTTGAATTTAAAAAAGGAAATGTCCAATACATGAGGACATTTCCTTTTTACATTGTATACGTTGGTCAATTTGCTTCGTTATTTCTAAAGACCTTCGCTGTAATGATATGCAGAATAATCAGCACAACAGCCGCAGTCATAATGATCATCAAATACGGAATATAGCTCTTCTCCCCCATCAATCCTACTAAAGGGGTACTGATGCCGCCGATTAATGTTTGAACCAAACCTAATAAGCTCGACGCACTGCCGCCGCCTCCAGTACGTTCATCCATAGCGACTGAGAAGCCAAGTGTCGCAATCCCAGTGACAGGACTGACCAATACAAAGAAAGCGATAAATAAAAATACTATCGGCAAATGCAGTGTTAATACGATTGTAATCATAATAACTCCGGCAAGTTGCACCCACGTAAAGCCGCGCATGATAGACAGCGGTGAAAAGTAATCTACAAGCTTTCCTGAAAGCTGTGATGAAATAATCAAACCGATACCATTGACCGCAAACATAATACTGAATGCTTGCGGAGACAAGTCGTAGATTCTTTGTGTGATAAAGGGCGATGCTGAAATATAACTGAATAAAATAACGAACGTCATACCTTGCAGCAGCATCGGCAATACAAAACGCGGCTGCTTAAGCAGCACTTTAAATTGTGCTAAGATACTGCGGATATCTGCCGATTGACGGGCTTGTCTGCTTAAAGATTCCGGAACACGCACTGTGGTACAAAATATCATAAAAGCACCGAAAATCGTCATTAAAATAAAGACCATATGCCACGTTGAAAACATTAAGACTACCCCGCCGATTGCAGGCGCAATAACCGGCGCGACACCGTTCACCAGCATCAATACTGCTAAGAACTTTGTCAGTGCTTTGCCGTGATACATATCACTCGCAATCGCACGTGAAATCACTGCTGCTGCACCTGCGCATAAACCTTGAACTAATCTTAAACTGATCATCATGGTGATATTCGTCGCAAAGACAATCCCGATACTTGCTATGGTATAAATTACCATTACAATGACTAAAGGCTGTTTGCGGCCGTAAGCATCTGATAAAGGTCCCATAATCAAGTTGCCGAATGCCAATCCCACCATAAATAAAGTTAAGGTTAATTGAGAAGCGGATGCGGTTGTATTAAAATCCGCTCTGATTTGCGGCAGCCCGGGCAAGAACATATCTATAGAAAGTGCGCCGATAGCGGTCAGTGCACCTAATATTATAATTAAAAAGATAGGCAGCTTTTTTTGGTATGTATGATTCTGCTTCACCCAATCACCTCTTTCTCTCTTTCGATTAAGCTGATAATCTCATATTATACTTAGTATCAAAATAATACAACGTTTGAAACACTAGCAGAGACAAAATAAATACCCTTGCATTAGCGATACTGTTCACCGTATCCCATTTAGCAAGGGTATTTCGAATTCTTCTCTATTATTCTTTATAACTGATGATTTTCAAATCATCTTCTTCAGGTAGTTGACCTGATTTATGGTTAACATCTTGTAATTTATACGTAGAAGTCACCCAGACACCTTGGCTGTTCAAATTCAGCACTTTGGCATAAACATGCACGCCTTCAGTAGAAACATCCATGACTTGCGGACTTTGGTACCAATTTTGTACGCCTTGTCCTGTTTGGATTTGATATCTGATGTTGTCATAGTTTTTGGTGCCGGGTGTAAGATACTTTGACACACTCGCAAAATCATTGCCGAATGATGCCTCGTTTAATGCAGAAGTATACTTATTAAAGAAACGAGAAAGCTTATTTTTCAAGCTGTTTTCTTCTTTTTCCTTTTCTTCTACATATTTGTTGATCTTATCTTTCTCAAAGCGCAGCGTAACAGGTGTATTAGATTTCAAATCATTCGGATACAATTTCACCGAATCCGATTTAAATGTTTTGCCTTTCGCTTTTCCTTCAGCTGAAACCTCAATGTTAGCCGTTACCGGGTACGGTCCGTATAAACGTGAATTATCATAATTATACGTCTTGTCGTTAATCTTCACTTTTGTATGTTTATCATCTAATTTATCCGCACCATCCAACTTAATATTCAAGTTGGCTTCAGGGAAGTTTTCATGTACATCCACTGTTTCGCTATTGCTGTTTTTGAATGAGAATGTTAAATAGCCGTTGAATTTCCCGTTTGAATTTTCTTTCGTTGCCGGGAGTTTATAATTTCCTGGAATGAAATTACCCAGCATTGTCGATTCATTCGCTTCAGCAATGACTTTTCGCTTCTTATCATCTGCTCTGAAGATATAAGTTGTCTTTGTCTTAGGTTTGATAATCGGCTTTTTCGTAATTGTTTGGAAACTAATATTATCAAAGAAGATAAAACGACGGCCGTTTTTAGTTATCCGCAGCACTTTATTGCCATCAGGTGTTTTAATATAGCTAGCGTCTTTTTCATTACGTTCTAATTCGTCCACCGTCTTTTGCAGCTCCTTATCAAACTGCTTCATCCCGATTTCGCTTTTAATATATTTGATATATGTTTCTGCCTCATCAGTGCCTACTTTATTATCGCGAGTACTTAAAATGGTCGCAATGCGCTGCGTATCATTATTTTTAATTGCATTCGCTAAAATTTTGGCTTGTGCTTCAGGCGTATTGAAATTTCTTAATAAGAAAAACAATATGATTAATAAAATAACAATAAAAATGCCAATACCCCATGGTACAATTTTACGCAGACTCTGATTGGTCTTCATACGTTGTTCGCGGCTTCTGCTTTCTGACGTCTCAGTTTTATCGGATTGCTCCATTTATCGTTCACCTCGCTTTTCGTTTATTCTATATACTATTATTTCCTAGGAAATGTCCAAATTGAGTGCTTAATATTTTACCCGCACAAATTTTACACGTAATTTACATAAATGTAAAATTATATCTGCAAATTTGATGATTTAAATTCAGAATACTTCTATTATAGTAGACTCGACCTTTTTATTATATCAGTAATTAGACCTAGCGCTTAACATTATCATCATATATATTAAAAATCGGCGCATCACCACAATGCACCGATTTTTAAAGCCGTTTCTCTTATTGAATTTTTTGAATGTATTCTTTAATACGACGATCCACAATTTCTAAATTTTCTGCAGTCGCTTCAACTTGCGATTCTGTCAAATCTTGCAGCAAATATGTCGCTACATCATTAATAATCGCTTTTGAACGTGCCACATATTCGCGACCCTTGTCTGTCAGACGCACATATTTCAAACGCTGATCTACACTCGCATTTTGTTTCTCCCACTGAATCATCTCGAGTTTAATCAATTTTTTCACACGTCGGCTGATTGCAGCTTTATTAACCCCTTGTTTTTCTGTAATCTCTGATAAAGTTAATGATTTATTATTATCTAGTAACAATACAGCTTGTGATTGCTCAATCGACACATTAAATTCGTTGCGCAAGTCTTCTAAAAGATTCGCCATTAACGTATTAACATCTTCAATGAACATCCCCATAAACTGCATATGCTGTTCTATATTCTTCATTATGGTCTCCTTCTTATGATAAATATTCTTAAATTCACTACTTTGACAGTATGACTTATTTTACACTTTTTCAATGTGTCGAAACCATCATATCATATCTAAAGAAACATAAGGAAAAATAGGGTAATATGAAAGTAATTAATTTTTTACAAATAGAGGTTTGAAATGCTACTACTGTCAATAATTTTAAGTCTTTTGATTTTATGCAGTTACATTTATTTATTTTTTAATCCGTATCGCAGGTTGAATATCACATCATTCTTTATCACACTAGTTAGCGGATTTATCGTACTTTTAATTCATTTAATCACTTCAAGTCTCCCATTTGATTTGGCTATTGTGTCAGTCATTGGTGCAGGGTTGCTGCTGTTTAAACATCGTGTCATTTTAGAATGGAAAAGTGCCAGAATGTTTTTTGCCAGAATTTGTGCACTGACATTAGCTATTGCATTTTTAGCCGTCGCTTTGAATTTATTAAGCCATATTCCTGTACCTGTTATGAATGCTTTGTTTTTATGGATAGGATGGATTACAGTTACTACACTGTTTGCCTTTGTACATTATCTCAGCTGGTCTTCTGCTTTTAGTATGCTGACACTGGATAAGCCTATTGATGCCATCATCGTCTTAGGCGCTGGATTGTTTCGTGAACAAGTTACACAAATGCTGGCATGGCGTTTAGATCGTGCCGCAGCACTTTATCAAAATCATAAAGGTGCACCCTATATTATTGTCAGCGGCGGTACAGGCGAAGGTGAACGTGTATCAGAGGCAGAAGCTATGCGCGATTATTTAATCGCACAACACATCCCAAGCTCGCGTATATTATTAGAAGATCAATCGCATAGCACCTATGAAAACTTATCTTTCACAAAGGAAATTTTAAAAGACCATGCATTTTCTAAAATTGCCATCGTAACGAGTCAGTTTCATATTTTGCGTGCTTTACGTTTTGCTCAAATATTAAATATCAAAGCTGTCGGTGTCGGCAGCCGTACACCTTATCCATTTTTCGATACTGCTTTAATCCGAGATTTCTTTGCTTTGATGTACTGCTACAAGTTATTGTTAACTATTTATTTCGGTGCTTTATTTATCGCCAGCATGCTCATTAAACACCCATCTTTGCTGCATCTTCTGCATTTAAAATAATCTCTATCAATAGAAACATATCTGAATATAAACAAAAAAGTTGGGGCTGCTCCCCAACTTTTTTCATTCCCTATTTCCTGCTTCGACTCAATTAATATTATCCTAGTTCACTTTCATCTTCTTTATTGATGATTTTACCATCAAATAAATCTATAACACGGTCTGCATATTCAAAAAGGCGACGGTCATGTGTAATTAAGATACCGACCATATTCTCATTTTTAATACGGTCACTGATCATTTTTGTGACTTCTGTTGCACGATGCGCATCTAAGCTTGCTGTCGGTTCATCCGCTAAAATGATTTTAGGGTTGTTCATAAATGCACGCATGATAGCAACACGTTGTTTCTCACCGCCTGATAACATATATGGAAATGCTTTAAGACGATGTGTTAAACCGATTTGATCTAATAATTGCTCTGCACGTGTTTTCGCTTCTTTTTTAGATAATCCCGCTTCTTGACCTACAATTGTCAATTGGTCAATTACTGGTAAATAAGGGACTAAATGCGAAGCTTGGAAAATAAATCCGATTTCTGTCAGACGCATATCAGATTTTGATTTAGCTTTTGTAAATAACGGCGAACCATTATACAGCAATTCTCCTGAATCTTGATCTTGAAGGCCGCCTAAAATTGTGAGCAGCGTTGATTTCCCTGAACCAGAGGCACCGCTTAAGATAATAAACTCACCTTGTTTGACTTCAAAATCTACACCTTTTAATACATCTGTTTTGGCTTCTCCAGTACCAAATGATTTTTTAATATCTTTTACTTCTAAAGCCATTAACCTTCACCTCCGATTGCTTGAATAGGATTGACTTTAATTAATTTAATGAATGATAATGTCGCACCGATAATGGCAACAACAATGAATACACCTACGACAAGCAGCATATTATTTGCTGTTAAGTGGAACGGCATGCTGACTGGCATCACAATGCTGAGTCCGCTGATAATCAAGACTGACAGTACCACACTGATCATTGTCACTAATAAGATTTGGAAAACTAATGAAGACAATAAGTGTTTTGTTTTAATACCGATTGCTTTCAAGATACCGATTTCAGAGATTTTTTGAATTGTCATAACATAGAAGAATGCACTTAAGACAATTGCTGAAATCAAGTATAGGCTGACAATCATCATATTCAAGGGTGCTTGTTCAGCGTTATAACTTGGAATATTATCCGTTAAGTCTGTTTGTGTTACCACTTGCACACCTGAAATATCATTGATTTTTTTCTCATCTGCTTTAGATACATCTTTTAATGGATAAAACGTTGCGGCTTTTTTACCGAGTTGATCGAATGTATGCTGATTCGTCATCACTGTTGAACTATGCGAATACATTGCATCGTCCATTAAACCAACAATTTTATACGTTTTATCACTATCCTTGAATTCTACATTACTGCCTACTTTAAGACCTTCTGCTGTTAATTTTTTATTAACTGCAATTTCATTATCTTGGGATGGATAATGCCCTTCTGCTAATGAAGGTTTGAAATCTTTACCAGGATTGATAAGCAGTATATCTTGGTCATTTGAATTATCTGTTTTTAATGTCTGCGGTGCTAATTTGAAAGGTTCAGCATTTGTGACATCCTCAATCTTTTTTTGTTTTTCGTCATTGATGACTGATTTCTCAATGACAGGTTCCTTCATATCTTGCACCACGAATTTTTCTGCATTCATGTTATCAAGCATTGAAATGTTTTCACGTCCGAGTCCTTGAGCAAGACCGCTGATGAATAACACCATGCTTGCAAGCAGCAAGATAATCAGCATTATTAAAATGTATTTGAACTTGTAAAATACCATTTCTTTCCATGCTAATTTCATTTCCATGACTCCTTTTTCTTTTATGATACTTATATTGTATGCACACATTGTGAACTGAATATGAACAACGTTCACTTTTCTTTGGAACTAACAAATTTGTCTTAGCCGATTCGCAAAATGTATAATTAATCTAAGTGAATGTTAGGAGTGGTGAGGATGACAACTTGTTTAATAGTAGATGATGATTATCAAATCCTTCATTACGTCTCTTCCTATTTAGAGCGTGATGGATTTAAAACTGCAACCCATTCTAATGGCAAAGACGCATTAAACTATTTAGAAACCAATCAGGCAGATATTGCAATTGTGGATATTATGATGGATGGTATGGATGGATTTGAATTATGCAACGCTATCAAAGCAGATTATGAAATGCCTGTGATTATGCTGACAGCTCGGGATGCTTTAAGCGATAAAGAAGAAGCCTATTTAACAGGAACAGATGATTATGTAACGAAGCCGTTTGAAGTACAGGAATTAATCTTTCGTATTAAAGCTGTTTTGCGCCGTTATCAAATCAACGCAGAAAATGAACTTGAAATAGGTAATTTAAAATTAAACCAGTCTTATTTGGAAATGACTTGCGATACGAAGACTATGACCTTGCCGAATAAAGAATTTCATTTACTCTTTTTGTTAGCCAGCCATGAAAAGCAAGTGTTCTCAAGAGAAGAATGTATTGAACGTGTATGGGGCTTTGATTATGAAGGTGATGATCGTACCGTCGATGTACACATCAGAAGACTGCGCAACCGTTTAAAAAAGATCGGCAGTAATGTCAGTATTGAAACAGTACGCGGTTTAGGCTATAAGGTAGAAGTCCATGTTTAAGTCACTGTATTCGAGAATTGCGATTTATACGATTGTCATTATGCTGTTCAGTGCTGTACTCAGTTTTATTTTGACGAATATGTATTATCATGTCGCATTAAAACCTTCTAATGACCAAAAGATTATGAGAACCTTGCAAGAAGCTAAGGCATATCAAAAAGCATCCCATACAACAGATATGAAAGCTTACTTTAAACATTTAAGCGACCTTAATTTCCAAGTCGTAACTATTGATACATCTTATAAGAAAACATTTTACGGCGAAGCATTCAGAAGAGAAAATCTGACTAAAGAGAATATTGATAAGGTCTTTAAAGGCAAAGACTATCATGGTATTAAAAATCATCCCTATCAGCTCTTTGTGACAGGTTTCTTTGATAATGAATCAAAGAATACAGTCGGCACGCGTTTTAACACTTCAGAAGGTCCTATTGCAGTCTTTATCAGACCGGATATCGGTAAATCCTTCAGTGAATTTCGTGTTTTCTTAGCTGTCCTCATCGCATTACTGTTAATCATTTCAATGCTGCTGATTATCAGCTCAACATACACATTGATTAAGCCGATTACACAGTTGAAACATGCGACGAACAGATTAATGGACGGCGACTTTAAAACACCGATTGCTGTGACACGCCATGATGAATTAGGTACGCTCCAATACCGCTTCGACCAAATGCGTATTTCCTTAAAACAGCTCGATGACATGCGCCAGCACTTCGTACAGAATGTTTCGCATGAAATCAAAACACCGCTGACTCATATTCATCAATTGCTAGATCGTCTCAGCCAAGCACAAGATAAAGAAAGCCGTCTGTATTATATAGACGAGATTCATACAACAACCAGCCGTTTAAGCAATTTGACACGTGCCCTCTTATTATTAGCTGAACTTGATAATCACGACCATTTGGATTATGACGATGAGATTGATATCGCACAAATGCTGAGAGTGATGGTACGTCATGAACAATATGCAATTGATGATAAAGACTTGCTGATAATGACCGACTTGCAAGAGATCACAATCAAAGGAAATTACCGTCTGTTATACCAAGCCTTTAGCAACATTTTAACGAATGCCATTAAGTATACAGAAACAGGCGGCAGTATCGATATAGAGCTTACGCAATCAAATCATACAGTCGAGTGCCGTATTGCTGATGACGGTCCGGGAATGTCAGATGCGGTTCAAGCCCATCTATTCGAACGATTTTATAAAGGCAATACATCTGCCACAAGCAACGGCTTAGGTTTGGCTATCGCACAAATGATTGTTCAGCTCCATGGCGGCGACATCAAAGTAGAAAGTACTATTGGCGAAGGCAGTACCTTTATTCTCACACTGCCATCAGCTGAAACAGACGACACACACCATTCAAAACTGTAATTCACAATTATTAACACAAAACAAAAAAGCTTCGGTAAGGAAAATTTCTCCTGCCGAAGCTTTTTTTGCTAGTTTGAATGCCTTAATTTAATTTCAAATACTTTTCAACATCTGTTTTAATGTCTTAATTTAATTTCAAATACTTTTCAACATCTGTTTTAATGTCTTTGTATAATTCAGGTTCATCTGCTAATTTCTTACCGAATGACGGGATAATTTCTTTGATGCGTGCTTCCCATTCTGGGAATTCATCTTTATAACTGCGTTGTAAAATATCTAACATCACATCTACTGCAGTTGATGCACCTGGTGACGCACCTAACAATGCCGCAAGACTGCCGTCTTCAGAACAGATGACTTCTGTACCGAATTGCAATGTACCTTTGCCTTTGTCTGTGTCTTTAATCACTTGTACACGTTGTCCGGCAACGACAATATCCCAATCTTCTTTCTTTGCATTCGGGATGAATTCACGTAATTGTTCAATACGTTCATCATCAGAAAGCATTAATTGAGAAATCAAGTACTGCGTCAATTTCATTTCTTTTGCACCTGCAGATAACATCGTCAACAAGTTATTTGGTTTCACAGATTTGAATAAATCCATGTTCGAACCTGTCTTCAAGAATTTAGGTGAGAAGCCGGCGAATGGTCCGAATAACAATGATTTTTTGCCGTCGATATAACGCGTATCCAAGTGCGGAACTGACATCGGCGGTGCACCGACTTTTGCTTTGCCGTACACTTTAGCATCGTGCTGATTTACCACTTCAGGATCTTGACATACTAAGAATAAACCGCTGACTGGGAAACCGCCGATATGTTTAGATTCTGGCAAATGCGTTTTTTGCAATAACTGCAAGCTCGCACCGCCAGCTCCGATAAATACAAAGTCAGAAATATATGTTGTTGTTTCCTCTGTAGTTAAATCTTTGACTTTCACTTTCCAAGTGCCGTCTTTTTGTTGTTTCAAATCAGTCACTTGGTGCTCATATTCAACATCCACTTGGTTTTGTTGTAAGAAGTCGAATAATTTTTGTGTTAATGCTCCGAAGTTGACATCAGTACCCGTTTCGTCACGGCTTACTGCGATTGGAATATGGTTATTACGCCCTTCCATCATTAAAGGAAGCCATTGTGCGATTTGGTCTTTATCTTCTGTCATTGTCATTTCGTTGAATAATGCATTTTCTTTTAAAGCTTTGACACGGCGTCTTAAGAAGTCTACATTGCGTACACCGATACAAAAGCTCATGTGTGGTACAGTGTGAATGAATTCTTCAGGATGATCCAAGTTGCCGTGTTTCACTAAATAAGACCAGAATTCTTTAGAAATTTGGAATTGCTCGTTGATTTTCAAAGCTTTTGAAATATCTAAAGAACCATCCGGCATTTCTTTTGTATAGTTCATTTCGCATAATGCTGAATGCCCTGTGCCCGCATTGTTCCATGCATTAGAACTCTCTTGTGCTGATTCGCTTAACTTTTCAAATACTTTTATCTCTTTTTCTGGTGCAACTTTCTTCAATAATGTACCCAATGTCGCACTCATAATTCCGCCACCGATTAAGATGACATCTGTTTTGCTATGTTCTGAACTCATAACAAATACAGCCCCCTTTTTAATAATGAAGATGACATCTGCTTAAGCATGACCTCAACCCTTTCTTGAGAAAGCGCTTTACCATAGTCTTAAAAAAATAACATACCTAAGTTATGTCAAAATAGTGTTGCTAAGTATTTCGTTCTATTCTCTTATTATATACGTATTTATGCTCAGACAAAAGGGGTAAGGATAGTTATTCAATAGATTATTATTTTTTCGTGTTTAAATTGATGTACAAAACATATATCAAAGCATCTACCTTTGCATAGTCATCCCTGGACTATGATATAATTAAAGGAATTCAATGGGAGGAGTGACACCACGTGCAATCTATCACTTTTTTAATGCATAATATTTATTCCATGGGTGGCACTGTCAAAGCCGTCACACAACTTGCTAACGTATTGGCAGCCAAAGGACATAAGGTAAAAATTATCTCTGTATTCAAAGGCAGTAAAGCACCTTATTTTAAACTTCATCAAGATATCGAAGTACAGCCGCTGGTCGACTATAATCTCAGCCCGCAAAATCTGATGGATATTTTCATGAACCGTATCCGCAAATGGACACCTTTTATCAAACCTCAGATTATTACTGAAAACGAACCTGGTTTAGCGCAGTTTTCAAGCTATGTCGAAAAGAAAATTGTAACTGCTGTCAGTGAAACCGACACAGATGTCTTAGTCGGCACACGTGCAAGCTTTAACCTTCTGGTCGCAGATTATGCTCCAAAAGATGTCTTAACTGTCGGTATGGAACATATGAATTGGGATGCTTATTCAAAAAGCTATCGTCAAGAAATCCAAGCCGCATATCAAGATTTAGATCGTATCACTGTGTTAACAGACGCAGACCGCAAAGCATTTCAAACAGTGATCCAAACACCGGTTTATATCGTACCAAATATGATGAATGAACCGAGAATCGAAATCCCTAAAAAACCGCAAATCATTGCTGCGGGACGCTTAGAATATGAAAAAGGCTTCGACTTGCTGCTGCGCAGTGTCGAACATATACAAGACAGTTTGCGAGATATGAACTATACAGTGCATATCTACGGCGACGGCCAGCAAAAACATGATCTTGAAGAATTCATCCAGCAGCATCAACTCAATGATATTGTTCAGCTTTATCCAGCGACGATGCATCTGCCGCTGCGTTTAGCTGAAAGTACCATCACAGTTGTCCCTTCACGCAACGAAGGATTTGGTTTGGTGATATTAGAAGCCATGAATCAAGGCAGTATTGTCATCAGTTATAAAGGCAATACCGGCCCGGAAACCTTAATTCAATCCAATCGCAATGGTTTCCTTGCAGAGTATCAAAGCATCGTTTCACTGTCAGAACATATTTTAAATGTGATGACTGCACCGCCTTCTGAACAAGGCAAAATAATTGAAAGTGCATTTGAAACGGTCGCAAAATATTCGCCAGACAAAGTATATGAAGACTTTATTAAAGCAATTCATGCACCTCAACCTGAAACCGAAGAAACAGAATAAGTAGTTGCATTAAAAAAACGGAACCGAAATTTCGGCTCCGTTTTTTATATTCACAACTTCTTTAATTATAAGAATAAAGATAAGATATATGTCCAGATACAGATAAAGATGACCATACCTACACTGTAACGCAATGCCATTTTCAAGAGTTCTGATTCTTTACCGACTTGTTTAACAGCTGCAGTCGCAATGGCGATAGATTGCGGTGAAATAATTTTCGCAGCTACCCCGCCTGCTGTATTCGCAGCAACTAACATACCGCCTTTGACACCGATTTGACCTGCAACTGATGCTTGAATCGGCGCAAAGAGTGAGTTGTTATTAACAACAGAACCTGTCATGAACACACCGATCCATCCTAATACTGGTGAGAATAATGGGAAGATACCGCCTGCTTTAGAGATACCTTGTCCCATTGCAGCACTTAGACCGCCGTATGTTGTAAGTTTTGAAACAGCTAAGATGAAACAAATTGTAATAACAGAAATCCATAACTCTTTGAATGTTTCACCTAATAATTGACCTGCATCTTTAAAGCTAATTGTTTGAGATAATAATACTGTAATAATAATTGTAATTAAAATTGCTGTACCTGTTTGTCCTATGATATTCAAATTGAGCGAAATAGCTTTCTTAGTCACTTCACTAAATGTACCAGGTAATGGTAATTGTACCGCTAAGAAATGCAATGGTTTGCCAGGCAAGAAGAGTGCTTTAAAGAAAGGCATACTCCATAACATAACTAAGATTGTTAAGATATAGAATGGGCTCCATGCATATAGAATTTGTTTCAATGTTAATTTCTGAGTGACTGGCGGTTTTGAATCTTTCTCCAAACGGAAAATATGTTTCGGTTGAACTTTGCGGCTTAAAAGCGCAAGTGCACCCATGCTTGCGAGCGGAGGTAAAATATCCGCAAGCTCTGGACCTTGGAATAAAGTCAATGCACCTTGGAACACTGTAAAGATTACTGATACTAATAAAATAAATGGTAATGTTTCTTTAATACCTCTGAAGCCATCAATAATGAAAATTAATAAGAATGGTACAAAGAAGTTGATAAACGCTAATGTAAATGTTGAATAACTAGATACTTGTTGTGCCGTGATACCGCCTTGCAAGTTCAATGTATCAATAACGGCTACTGGCAAACCAATTGCTCCGAATGCCCCTGCTGCTGAGTTAGCAACCAAACATAACATTGCTGCTTGCAGTGGTCTGAATCCTAAATAGATTAATAAGATAGAACAGATTGCGATAGGAACCCCGAATCCTGCCACACCTTCTAAGAATGCGTTAAAACAAAAACCGATTAATAATAACTGCACACGCTGGTCTTGAGAAATATTTGCGATACTGTCTTGAATCATCGCAAATTGTCCAGTTTTTGTAGAAAGTTTGTACAGCCAAACAGCCATGATAACGATGTAACCAATCGGCAACCATCCTTGGAATATTCCTTCTACTACTGCACCCGCTGCCATAACAGCCGGTAATTTAAATATGACTACGGCTACAATCAAAGTCACAATTAATGTAGTTAACGCTGCGTAAATCCCCTTCATTTTAAAAATAGTTAAACATAATAAGAACAAAATAATCGGTACTGCAGCCACAATACTCGATAAGACTAAATTGTGGAACGGATCAAACGAAGATACTAACATATACTTTCCTCTTCTCTCTCTATATTGATTTAGTAGTATTTTAAATTTAACCACGAATTTTGTTTGTGATTTATTTCACATATAATATAACATGTTTTCACAATCTGTTCAATTCTTTTTCTGAATTTTTTTCAAACTGTTTTCTTACATCAATCTCATATGTACCAAAGTATACGCTTACAAATTATTTTCAGAAAACAAACTGTTATAATACAATATTTCTAAATAGTAGTACAGTTCCAGCTTTACTTGCAAGATATCGCATAAATGTTAAAAGGTTCTCTTTCACAGTTAATGAACAAAATGTTAAAATATAGTTTAATATTATAAAACTGAGGTCATACTATGGAAATACTAACAACAGAATATCAATCAGGCGATAAAATGTTGTTTACACTTAAAACAGCCCTTGAAGAAGGATATACGCATTTTATCCCCTCTGACTTAAATATAGATATCTATCCCGACCAATTGTCAGCGCTGAAATCACGCAATACATCACAATCTATTGTTGTAGATTACACAGTAGATGCTTACTATCAAAATGATTGCCGCTATTTTGCAAATACTGCTGTCGACTTTGATGCATGGATGAACAACATTAATCATTTTCCGAATATAATTTTTAGTATTAAGCAATCTATCACAGCACTGAATACCTTCCAATGCGAAACAGCGTTCGATTTAGCAGCCGCATTGCTTTTGTCAGAACAAATCGAAACAAATGGACATGTGGTCTTCGACTTTAAAACACATCTAAGAACATCACAATCGTTTTATCAAAGTATTAAACATCATGAATATGCGTCAGTTACACAATTTAATTTAAATAAACTGGCATACTTGCATCATCAAAAGCCGCCTTTCAAATTCAGAAATACCACATTGCCTGAACCTGTACGCTTTGTCGATAACTGGCTATGGAAGACGCACTTTAAACTACCCCACTTTATTACCAGCATGATATTAGATCGCAGTTATGAAAATCATCAAAGCATGAGTAATATATATGAAAAACAAGAGACAGAGTTAAACGGCACCGTCGTCTTTTTAGGATTTGATTACGGCTTTAGAGGTAATTCACGTTATTTATTCAATTACTTTGCAAAACATTACTCAAAATATCCTGCGTTCTATATTACAGATGATGCGACAGGCCCGCATTTTGTCTCTCCAGAACATGAAGACACAAAAGATTTGATTGAAAATGCCAATGTCGTTATCAGCGAAAGTTATATTCCTGATACATTGCAGCCGAATGGAACAATTATTCAGCTATGGCACGGTACACCATTAAAACAACTTTTCTTAGACAGCCGAGAACCCTATCAAAATCATGAAATCTATAATTACCGTGCACGCAAATATAATAAATGGCTCCAACAGAACTATTTGATTTGCGACAGTTCAGAAGCGGCAGAACTTTTCAAGACTGCCTTTCCGATGCAATATACAGAAATAGCAGCTTGCGGTTATCCAAGAGTACGCTACTTGTTGGACAAACAAAACGATCAGCCTTACGTGCAATTTATCAAACAAGCACTTAAACTTGATCCAAATAAACCGACACTGCTTTATCTGCCGACATGGAAAACAAATCCAAAACCAGACGATAACTTATCTATTTCGAAAGAACTGCTTCAGCATTATAATGTGATATTTCGCGGACATATTGAAAGCGATGAAACACAAGACACATCACTTTCAAAACAAGTGATTCAGCCAGTAAGCAATATTGAAACACAAGATTTAATACTCGCTTGCGATATTTTAATCAGCGACTACTCTTCTGTTGTCTTTGATGCATTAACTATAGAGAAACCTGTAGCACTTTATACACCGCATTTAGACAGCTACCAGCAAGAACGCGGGCTTTATGATGAAGTTATGAAACCTTTTGAACCTGTTTCTTACAGCAGCGCAGAAAAATTGACAAACGACTTAATCAACCAAGCGATTCCATTGATTAATCACCCAATTGTTAATCATCACAATCATTCTTTCGAAACGATATCCAGTTTGATTGTGCAGCAATTGCCGAAGCGTACGAAACGTCACAAATCATTAACCTGAATAGAAGATAAAAATGCTCAGCACGAAGATGTGCTGAGCATTTATTTGTTCTCATCTGCAATATATTTGTTTCACTACTTTTGTAACGATAACTATCGGTTTATTGACCTGCAGCGTATGCCGGATCAATGACTGCCGCTTGACCTTGCTGATTAACAGTGACTAATGAATATGTGCCTGGTTGTGATTGGTTGCGGAAGCTGAATACATATGAATAGCTGCCGTCTCCGTTATCTTGTACACCAAAATCATTGTACGGATTAGATTGTCCATTAATTGAGTCTGCAGCATTTTGAGCTGTTTGCAATGATTGCGGGAAGTTCGGCAATACGCGTAATGTAGATTCATTCACAGCTGCTTGTCCGATTGTACTTGCTGCTGGTACTGCATTTTGACCTTGGTAAGGTGCTACATAGCCAGTTTGTTGTGCTTGGCTGCCTTGAGTGCTGTTTTGACTTGCAGTTTGCTGTGTATTTTGACCTTGAGTTGCTTGACTGTTTGCATCTCCGCTTTGTCCGCCGTTAGCTCCTGCGGCTGCACCTGAAGATGCTGCATTGTTGTCAGCACTGCTGTTTGAACTTGAATCAGAAGCTCCCTCGCTGTTTGAAGATGAATTTGCACCTTCACCGCTTGTACTAGATGAGGCATTTTTGTCTTCGCTTGATTGATCGCTGTCAGAAGCATTGCTGTCTTCGCTTGCTTTGTCTTTATCTTTGTTTGCTTCTTTATCCTTGCTGCTTTCTTTATCATTGCTCTTGCTTTCTTGTGTTGTTTGGTCTTTATCTTTGTTTTCATCCTCTTTCTTGCTGTCATCATTACCACAAGCTGCAAGAATTAATGATAACGTTAATGCTCCGGCAAATAACTTTTTCATACGTTCTCCTCCTTATGTACTTTCAATGTTTTGATGGTATCATCTCTTAACTTATACACTTCCATTATATTGTATAAACATTGAAAATGTAAAAATTCTTTTAACAAAAAATTATTATGACACAAGTCATGTATTAAACTGAGCCACTCTATTTGTTGCAGGTTCTATGTTCGTGTTAACATTTCTTTAATTATGAAAATGAAAGGAATGAAAGATATGACAGAGACATTCCGCGCATATTATGCAGAAAAGAATGACCATCAAGTCAAATCACAATTAAAAACATTACCTATAGAAACGATTGAATCAGGCGACGTATTAATACGCGTAGCCTATTCTAGTATTAACTATAAAGATGCACTCGCAGCAAAAAAAGGTGCTGGTGTAGTTAAAAATTATCCGATTATTCCAGGAATTGATTTAGCAGGTACAGTAGTAGAATCTGAAACTTCCGCCTTCCAACCTGGAGATGAAGTGATTGCGACAAGTTATGATTTAGGTGTATCACACCATGGCGGCTTAAGCGAGCTTGCTCGTGTCAAAGAAGAATGGGTACTCCCGCTGCCTAAAAACCTGACACTTGAAGAAGCAATGATTTATGGTACTGCAGGCTATACCGCAGGTTTAGCAATCCAAAAACTTGAGGACAACGGATTAACTGTCGAAGGTTCGCCTGTCCTTGTACGCGGTGCAAGCGGCGGCGTCGGAAGCCTAGCTGTCATGATGTTAAGTGCCATCGGCTATAAAGTAGTCGCAAGTACAGGCAATCAGCAAAATGAGGACTATTTAAAATCTATCGGTGCAGATGAAGTGATCCCTCGTGTCGAAAGAGAATCAGAAAAGCCGCTATGTAAAAGAGAATGGCAAGCAGTTATTGATCCTGTAGGCGGCAAACATGTCGGAGACATTATCAAACGTTTAAAAAACAGAGGCAGCATTGCTTTAATCGGCAACACAGCAGGTATTGATTTCGAAACAACAGTCTTACCGTTTATTTTGCGCGGCAATAGTATTTTAGGTGTAGATTCTGCAGAGACACCTATGAAAATACGCAAACAAATTTGGCGCAGACTGGCGACAGATTTAAAACCAGAGCCTCTGCATTCTATCAAACAAGTTATTTCATTAGATGAAGTACCAGATGCAATGGAACAGATGTTGAACAATCAATCCAGCGGCCGTTTTGTCGTTAAAATCAACCCTGACCAGCAATAATATGATCCCTTTTCGCAGCAATTTCAAATGAAGTTGCTGCTTTTTTATTTGAATTTCATAATTACAATATATTTTAATTAATATTATTGGACAAGTCGTATTATATTGTTATTTACTTTAATTTAATGAAAGCGTATACTTAATTTACATTAAATTCTAAATAGGAGGTTATCATAATGGGAAAGAAGTTTAACAAAAACCTCATTTTCTTCATAGGTGCACTCGGCGGATTGCTCTATGGTTATGATATGGGTATTATTTCTGGTGCCCTGCTTTATATTCCTGATGATATACCGTTAACCGGCGCAACAGAAGGCTTTGTTGTATCAGCCATGTTAATCGGTGCGATATTAGGTTCTGGTTTCAGCGGACCGTCATCAGATAAATTAGGACGCAGACGCGTTGTCTTTATCATTGCGATTATCTACATAGTAGGCGCATTGGTACTAGCACTGGCACCTAATTTAACAACATTAGTTCTCGGCCGCTTTATTATCGGTATTGCGGTAGGTGGTTCTACAGCTATCGTTCCTGTGTATTTATCAGAAATGGCACCAACAGAATCACGCGGTTCTTTAAGTTCATTAAACCAACTGATGATTACTATCGGTATCTTGGCTTCATATTTAACAGGTTACGCTTTTGCGGGCATTGAAGGTTGGAGATGGATGTTAGGACTTGCAGTTGTACCATCTGTCATTCTTTTAGTCGGCGTTATCTTTATGCCGGAAAGTCCAAGATGGCTCCTGGAACACCGCGGTGAAAATGCAGCACGTAAAGTAATGGGCTTAACATTCCCTAAAAACCAAATCGATCATGAAATTGCTGAAATGAAAGAAATCAATGCAATTTCAGAAAGTACATGGAATGTTTTAAAATCACCTTGGCTGCGCCCAACGATTATTATCGGTTGTGTGTTCGCACTCTTCCAGCAAATCATCGGAATCAACGCAATTATTTACTATGCACCTTCCATCTTCGTTAAAGCTGGTTTAGGTGACTCAGCATCTATTTTAGGTTCAGTCGGTATCGGTACGGTCAACGTACTTGTAACGATTGTCGCTATTATGATTATTGATAAAATCGACCGTAAGAAATTATTGTTAATCGGAAATATCGGTATGGTGGCTTCATTAGTCATCATGGCCATCTTAATCTGGTCAATGGGTATCCAATCATCTGCTTGGATTATCATTGCATGCTTAACAATCTTTATTATTTTCTTCGGTTTCTCATGGGGTCCTGTCCTATGGGTTATGCTGCCAGAACTCTTCCCTATGCGTGCACGTGGTGCCGCAACAGGTATCGCAGCACTTGTTTTATCATTAGGAAGTTTAGCAGTTGCACAATTCTTCCCTATGTTAAACGAAGTATTGCCGACACAAGGCGTCTTCTTAATCTTCGCAGTGATTGGCGTATTTGCCGCAATCTTTGTGACTAAATACTTGCCAGAAACACGCGGACGCAGTTTAGAAGAAATCGAGGCAGAATTGCGCGAACGTACTTCCGCAACTACTGCAAACTTCGACAATAAATAACACATTGAAATGCCGTACTTATGAGTGCGGCATTTTTTGCATGCAAAAAGCATTCACAGGCGCTTGTAGTGAATGCTTTTCCTTTGTTTCATTATTGTTCATTATATTGTTGGATGATGGCTTTGTTTGCTTCTTTAAAGTGCTCATTGTGGCTTGAAACATAACCTTCTGCCGGCGCTTCAGGTTCAATATATTGTTTGGCTAAGTTCGCCGCATTGCCTGCATCGCTGAAGGCACTTGCGATCAAATGCACTTTCGCATCGTGATGAATAATATCGCCGCATGCGAAAATACCTGTCTCACTTGTTTTCGTATTGCCTTGTCCTTTAATTTGATAGGCATTCATCATTTCAAGTTTCGTTGCAGTTTCTTCTAGGAGAGGATTTTCAATATCAAAACCATGACTGATAATGACATCATCTACGGATAAGGTTTCTGCTTCTCCTGTTGTACTGTTCTCCACAACAACCGATTGAATATTTTCCTGCTTTTCATCACCGATTAATGCTGTGATTTGACTGTTCGGGTGCTGTATCACACCGTGTGCAGATAATTTATCCTGCATCGCTTCAAATCCGGTTAATTTATCTTTACGATAAACTAAACGTACACTGTTCGCATAAGGCGCAATTTCACATGCCCAATCTAACGCAGAATTGCCTGCTCCTGAAATCACGACATCTTTATCCGCAAAACGAGACAGCTTTTGTACGACGTAATGCAAGTTTGTAATTTGGTAACGCTCAGCATCTTTGATTTTTAAAGGCTTAGGTTGAATAATACCGCCGCCGATCGCAATGATTACTGCTTTGGATTCATAAACTTGTCCTTGGTCTGTTGTCACTTTGAAGTGGCGTTCTTTGACTTTATGAATGTCTGTGACACGTTCTTTTAAACGTACTTCCGGATTAAAATGAAGTCCTTGTTCAATTAAGTCTTTCGTAATTTGATAGCACGGTTTAGGCGCAACACCGCCGATATCCCAAATAATCTTTTCAGGATACAGACACATCTTGCCTCCGAGCTGTTCTTGTACATCTATTAAACGCACACTCATGCCGCGAAGTCCTGCATAAAAGCTCGCATAGAGCCCCGCAGGTCCCCCGCCGATAATTGTTATATCTTTCATATTATGCTTGCCCCCTAATTTCTTTCTTGTGCTGCATAATTCTTATTGAAAATTGTTCTCATCTATATTCTACATGATATTGTCTCGAGAAGATATTATCTTTTATCAAATTATAAAGAAAAGACACAACATCGCTCCATGTTGTGTCTTTTGCATATGCATTTAATTTTTATGTTTTTGCTGTCCTTCTATCGGATGGGTTAAAATTGCTTTCTTCAATAAGAAGAACAAAATAATAAACCCGGCTGATAAAGTCATATGGCCTAATCCTGCGATACCTGCAATTCCAGGTGAAATACTAGCTCCTGTAACTTGCATTGTCCCTTTAATCGCTTGTAGTGCCACTGTAACGATAACCCCAATATTATAAACATAATAAAACCAATTAAATAAGTAGTACTTGCTTAATTGGAATAATTTTTCAAATACAATTAAAATCAAGAACATGAACATACCCAGCATTAAAAGATGTGTATGCACAATCGACAATTGCGTTTTGCCTGTGAACTCAAAAGCTTTAGTCAACTCGCGATAATATACACCGCTGATTAAGCCGATAATTGTATAAGTTAAAAATGTATACAAAATTCTGCGCATTTTTGTTTCCTCCTAATAGTATTCCCCTCTATTATAAAGGATGCCAATGCTTTCAGAAAGTCATGTACAAATCGTCATGAAATGGACACAAGAAGCACCTTATTAAAAAGGACCTGCTTCAGAATCTAGCGTACGCAAATTATCTTGCATTTTATAGAGAATTTCTTTTAATGCATTTTGATCGGCTTTTGGTATTTCATAAAATAAAACCGCTTCTACCTCATCCAAAATCGCAATGATTTCACGTACATCTTTTTTTGCTAACGCTGTTAATACGACTTCTTTCTTACGTGTATCTTCAGGCACACTGATACGTTCAATCAGCTTTTTATTTTCAAGGCTTCTTAACGCACTGCTTACTGTCGGACCCTTGCGATTAAAAATTTGAATCAAATCAGTTTGTGCCACTTTTCCTGTGTCGCTTTCATAAATATAGCGCAGTGTCTGCGCTTGTTCTTGAGTAATCCCGTAAGGTTCTAACAAATGGTCAGCTTTCACTTTCATTTCATTCGTTATCATACGTAACAAGTATTGAATTGTTGTTGCCATTTCGTCACATCCTTTAATAAATAGACTACACAAATCAGTAAATTATGGTACTATTATGTAGCACATAATAAATAAATCGGACAATACGTTCTCTTTATTTTTAACTTAAAGTACTGCGTTTAAACTACCTTGTTTGATTTATTATAGAAAGGAAGCTTCAGAATGATTACAGCTTACAAACACAATGTTCATCACGATATTCATACTACTTCTTTAGAAGACGCTTTGTGGATTAATATCACTGAGCCCTCAAGAGAAGAAGTCGAATCATTGATTGAGCGTTTCACTATTCCAGAAGACTTCTTAAAGGACCCTTTGGATGCCGATGAGAGTGCCCGTGTCGAATTTGATGACGAAACTGGTTATTCTCTAATCATCATCGACATTCCAATCGTTAATAAAAATAATCATAAGATTCTATCCTTTATGACTATTCCGCTGGGAATTATTATTGGTCACGGCCGTCTGATTACTGTTTGCGATCATGAAGTAGAGTTTTTAGACACCTTCACAAAATCCAGCCAGAACTTGCATTACCGCAGCCAATTTGCGTTGAATATCTTAGTCACGATTTCTAATCACTATAACCGCAACTTGCGTTTGCTTAATAAATCAAGATTACGTATTGAACGTGAATTGAAAAAAACAGTCACAAATAAACAACTGTATAATCTCATGGAAGTCGAGAAAAGTCTGGTATACTTCTTAGCTGCGTTGAAAGGTAATGAAGACGTCTTCAAAAAACTCTTTAAATTACCGCCGATTAAACGCTTTGAAGAAGATGAAGATTTAATCGAAGACTTGTTTGTCGAAACCAACCAAGCCATCGAAACAACTGAATTGCATACACGTATCTTAGAAAGTATCACAACTTCATATGAATCACTGCTATCTAATGATATGAACAACATCATGAAAACTTTAACATTATTTACAGTATTCTTAACTTTACCGACATTGGTCTTCAGTTTCTTCGGTATGAACGTACCTTTACCGCTCAATGACCATAGTCCGACCTCTTGGGTTGCGACCTTAGGTATTTCCATGATCATTGTCGCGATTGTATTCTTATTCTTATGGCGAAAAGGCAAAATATAAATTATCGCTTCAAACGATAGACATCATGCATCAAAGTCTGCACAGGCTTTAATGCATGATGTCTATTTATATTTACTTATATTTACGTGCATGCGGCGCTTCATAATGATGAATGAAATCTTCCAAAGCATCAAAGTCATCTGTAAACAAGATTAAATCGCGATCTGCTTGACTGACAAACCCTTCTTCTACCATTTGATCATAAAAGGCTGCCATTTTGTCATAATACCCTGATACATTAAAAAAGATACAAGGATTATCATTTTGGCCTATTCTTGCCCATGACACCATTTCAGTTATTTCTTCTAATGTGCCGGGTCCTCCAGGCAATGCAATACATACATCGCCTTTTTCAAGCATAACTGCTTTACGTTCAGCCATCGTATCTACAATAATCAATTCATCTAAACCTTGATGTGCAATTTCCTTTTCTTCTAAAAATCTCGGCATCACACCAATGACATGACCGTGATGCTGTTTAATAGTATCTGCAAGTTTGCCCATCAAGCCGACATTGCCGCCGCCATAAACTAAACCATAGCCTTTTTGCGCCATCCATTCTCCTAGTTGTTTTGCAGCTTGGCGATATATTTCATTTTTGCCTTCGCTGGCACCGCAGTAAACAATAAAATTCATTTGCTGGTCTCCTTTAACTTATGCTTATTTCATTATAACAAAGACGTCCTATTTATGATTCGTTGCAATTTTCCATGATTTTCGGTATATATAAAAGAAGAAAAAGAAAGGAGTTTTACATACATGAAAAAGAATGGTAAAACGCTCGGTATCGTATTAATTGCAGTCCTTGCAATCGCATGTGTCGTTTTAGTCATTATGATGATGACATCAGGCGAAAAAGAAACGTATTACGGTATCATGAAAGATTCTAAAACAGTTGAGAAAATGGTACGTGAAAAAGATAACCATATTGAAGAAAACGTCAAAATTCAAACAGACGATCAATTCCAACCGAAAAAAGGCGACTTTGTCCTACTAGTTAAAAAGAAAGATTCTGATGAATTTTCAAAGAAAAAAGTCGTGCAGCATGATGATATTCCGCACGGTTTGATGATGAAAATACATGACATGAAACATTAATTTAAACACTGATAGTATGAAGCGATAACAAAACCACCGATGCTTTTTCGCACTGGTGGTTCTTCTTTTACAAATTAGTATGTCAGAAAATTAAATTTAGATTTAGGCTGTATGCCTATTGACTTGCATTACTGCTTAAATCGATTTTAAGTACTCTTCTGATTTTTTCTTATCGAATACATTTTCCCATCTAGCAATAACAACTGTAGATAATGCGTTACCTACGACGTTAACACATGTACGTACCATATCTAAGATACGGTCGACACCGATGATTAATGCTAAGCCGGCTGCCGGTAAGCCCATAGAACCTAATGTTGTCAAGAGAACAACGATAGAGGTACCTGGTACAGCTGCCATACCTTTTGATGTAATCATAAGTGTAAAGATTAAGACTAATTGTTCGCCTAAGCTTAAATGAATTCCGTACATTTGCGCTACGAATAAAGCCGCAATCGATTGATACAACGCTGAACCGTCCAAGTTGAACGTGTATCCGATTGGAATAACAAATGACGTAATATCTTTTGGCGAACCGAAGTTTTCCATTTTTTTCATCATTACCGGCAATACTGCTTCAGAACTTGAAGTTGAGAATGCCAATAAAATTTCACTTTTCAATACTTTTATAATATCAAATACACTGATGCCGCATAATTTAGCTACAATGCCTAAGACAACGACAACGAAAAAGACCATTGCGCCGACTACCACAAGTACAAGTTTCACAAGTGGAATTAATGCGGAAGCACCGAATGTCATAATAGTTACACAGATAAATGCGAACACGCCAAGCGGCGCTAATTTTAAGATTTTATTGATCATCCAGAAAGTCGCTTCTAACACTCCGCCTAAGAATGCTTTCACAGGTTCACCTTTTTCTCCGATTGCTGCGATACCTAAACCAAAGAATACCGCGAAGAAGATGATTGGAAGCAATTCTCCTTTAGCTAATGCTTCGAAAAAGTTCGTCGGAATGATATTTACAATGGTATCAATAAAATGATTGCCATATGTAGAATGTTCAGCTGCATGCGCTGATGACTCATATTTCGAAATATCACCTTTCGGTAATTTGTTCGGATCTAATCCCGTCCCCGGTTTAAATATGTTCGCGAACAAAACACCTAATGCAATTGCGATAGTTGTAATCACTTCAAAGTAAATGATTGTTTTAAGTCCATAACGTCCGACTGTTTTAGATTCGCCTACACCTGAGATAGATAAGGCCAAAGAACAGAATACAACCGGAATAACAATCATTTTAATTAAGTTTAAAAATATATCACCAAGCGGTTGAATGTAATTCGCTATGTCTTTTTGTCCATATAGTAATAGTCCTACAATAACACCTAGAACAAGCGCAATCATAACCTGCACTGGTAAACTTATTTTTCTCTTAAATAAAGCCATTGATGCATCTCCCCTTTTTCTGACATTGTTTAATTATATCAGAAAAAAAATAATTAGGATAGAAAAGTTTAAAAGTTTAAGATGATTTTACACTAATAGTATAGAATTATATACTATATAAGTGGAATTAAACACCTATAGACTCTGATTACTTTCTATCCTAATTATTTAAGTTAATCTTTGACTACTGCTAAGAAGATAACCATTAATACTATGAATGAAACACCGACAACTTGCCATAACCCGAAGGATACACCTAACCACACAACAGATAATAAAATCGCTGTTAACGGTTCGATTGTACCTAGGACACTGGCTTCTTGCGGATATAAGAACTTCAGACTGGAAATAAACAGCCAGAACGCAAACATCGTACCAATGATGACTGCGATAAATAAATAAACTAAAACTTTAAAATCCCAGTTTGAAATATCTACTTTCCAAAACGGATGCAGGAAGTTCAAGAATACCCCTGCGATAAACATTGCCCAGCCGACGACATTGACTGTGCCCCACTTAGCAAGCAGCTGTACTGGGAAGATCGTATAGAATGCCATCGCGAAGGCAGACATAACACCCCAAATGATGGCCGGCATCGGTACAGATAAAGTCGCAAGCGATCCATTCGTCAATAGTAAGAATGTACCGCTGAGTGCTAATGTAACGGCAATGCCTTCTTTCCATCTGAAATTAATCACTTTAGTCGTTACTAAATATAAAATAATTATTACGGGACCTAAATATTGGAGCAACGTTGCGACTGCTGCGTTACCATAATGAATGGTCGCCATAAAACAGTACTGCACACCTAACATTCCAATGAGTGAATATATAAATAATTTGAGCGTATCTTTTTTATCTGCCCAAATTGTAAGGGTCTTCTTACCTTCTAAGAAGAATGAAATAATAACTAATAGTAATCCGGATACTAATAAACGTACACCCACGAACCACGTGACCGGCAAGTGTATATGTTCAAATAACCATTGCGATACTGTCCCGCCAGCACCCCAAAAGATTGAACCGATAATCACTAATACAAACCCTGGCCAACGTTTTTGATTTCTGTGTGTCACAGGCGTCCCTCCTATCATGTTTTTTCTCTCTGCTGATACTAAAGGTGTTATATCCCATTTCGATAATCTTAATCAAACATTAATAAGTCGTGATACATTTTTCATACTGCTATCACGAATTTTTGAATTCAATCTTAATTTAACGCAAATAAGACACTAAACACAATACATGGTGTTTAATGTCTTAATCATTTTTATTCTAACATACTTGCTCGGTTATTTAAGCTTATAATTGTCATCAAAGAAATTATGTTTGGCTTTTTTGATGTGTTTTCTTGTTTGCGTATCAAATGCTTGTGCAAATAAACCTTTTGAAGTAGCCATCGGCTGAATTACATACGTCAATTCAGGTTCATCTTTGAACACTACTTCTTTATAGTAAACGCCGTCTTTCGCATTAAATTTCTTTTCTTCAGATTTGATTTTGTCTTGCAGATGATGTTCCGCAATATACTGATCAACCAATTTCAAGTTTTGTTTTCCTTGATACATTTTCAAACCAAAGAAAAAAACCGTTGCGACAATTAATGAACCAATAATTATTAAGATAATATGAAACACTTTTTTCTTCATCTTTAGACTCCTTTAGCCCTAAAAATCATACCTTTTAAACATCTCTATCTGTATAAGTATGAATGAAATTGCTCAACAATGTTACACATTTCCCATTATTGTAACAAAATTGTCGATAATACGCTTAGAAATAACGTCTGAATGCATCAGGAGCTAAACGATACGTATGGTGGGCTTCTTGGTCTGCTTTACCTACTGCCACAATCATAATCGGTAAATAGCGGTTAGAATCAAGCCCTAATACTTCCGCAATATTTTCTTTATCAAAGCCGCCGATAGGGTTCGTATCATACCCATGCGCTTTTGCTACTAACATAAACTGCATCGCAAATAAACTGCAGTCGATATTAACGATTGATGTCATTTGCGGTAATGATAATCCTTTATAAAACGGAATGAACTTCGATAATAAATCTTCTTTTGTTTCTTTCGGCATATAGCCTTTATCTACATTGCCTTGATAAATCTGTTCGCCGTACTCATAGTTTTTAAGGTCGCCGAAGATCACAACCATAGCGGCAGAAGTATCATTTTGTCTTGTATTGAATTGTACAATAGGACGCAGCTTTTCTTTACCTGCTTCACTGTCAACAACCACTACTCTCCACGGCTGCATATTGATAGATGAAGGTGCTAATGCTGCTTTCTCCAGCATTTCATCCATTTCTTCATGTGAAATTTTGACATCCTTGTCATATACTTTCACCGATTTGCGTGCTTTGAGTACATCATCAAATAATTGTTTTTCCATCTTTTGAACGATCTCCTTTATATATGTTTGTCAAAAAAAGATATACCATATCATTCATTTGAATCACCAATCTTAAACACAGTAAATTATATGGATGAAATTACTTCTTGACAAGTGAAAGCGTTCATAATATCGTTGTTTTAAATAAGGAGTGATTTAATTGCATGAGTCTAACAACTTTCTGGATAAACAATTATGTTTTTTATTCTATGTGTCATCTAAAGAGATTATCAAACGCTATACACCTCATCTAAAGAAGTACGGTTTGACCTATACTGCTTATATTGTCATTTTAGCGTTAGAAGATGATGAATCTATTAATATAAAATCATTAGGTCAGCGTGTATATTTAGATTCAGGTACTTTGACACCGATGATTAAAAAGCTTGAAGCTAAAGGCCTTGTTAAAAGACTAAGAAAGCCTACAGATGAACGAAATCTTTTAGTCTCTTTAACAGAGCAAGGGGTTAAAACAAGACACGAAATTGCTAAGATTTCAATGGAAGTTTTCAATGATTTAGACATCTCATGGGAAGATGCTAAAACAATTAAATCTGTCCTTACGAAATTTATCGTTAACAATTTTACTGAAGAATAACACGAAAAGCCTCTAATTATCTATCACCTCTCCTATTTGGTATAATGAATCTTAGAAACTCGCATAAAATTCACTGGGATTACCGTTGAAAATCAAGGGTAATGAACAATAAAGCGGGATTTTATTAAATGAAAAAGGAGAGATTTTAGATGCCTTTCGAAAGCAAACCAACTGACATTTTCAAAGAATTCGGACGCCAATTTATAGATCAAATTCCAACGGTCAACCCTGTTAAAACAGATATTAGAGAAAAAGATAACCAATATATTTTAAAAGCAGATTTACCTGGATTTGATAAAAAGGACATTAACTTATCTTATAACGAAGGCACACTTAAAATCAGTGCAAAACGCTCAATTGAAAGCCGCACTGAAAATGAAGAAGGCCGCGTAATCCAAAGAGAACGCAGCGAAAACAGTGTCAGCCGTGAATTCTCTTTCAGCAACATTGAAAGCGACGGTATCACAGCATCTTACAAAGACGGTGTCCTTACTGTGACATTGCCGAAAAAAGATGAACAAGACATCGCAGGTTCAAACATTTCAATCGACTAATAGATTTACGTTGCAAGTAAAAGCAGCGCATCCTGTTTAACAAGATGCGCTGCTTTTATTATGCTTACAGCTTTATATTCTATTTCTGAATTTATGATTATCCTCTTAACTCTTTTAATAACTCTTCTGCTTTAGCCATATTTGCTGTTTCTGCTTGTTTTAAAGCATCCGCAACTTGTTCGATTTCTGCACCTTTGGCACCTGCGACAATCGCTAGTGATTTATACTGCAGACTCATATGGCCTTCTTGAATACCTTCAGATACTAATGCACGACATGCAGAGAAGTTTTGTGCAAGGCCAACAGCCGCTGCGACTTCGCCTAATTCTTGTGCTGAATCTACATGTAAGATTTCTTGAGAAAGACGTGCAATCGGAACGACTTTCGTACCGCCGCCGACCGTTGCCAAAGTCATCGGAATCTCAATTGTGCCTTTCAAACGGCCTTTGTCTTCAAGATATTCCCATTTAGTCATACTGCGGTATTGCCCTTCTTTGCATGCATAAGCATGTGCACTCGCTTCTGCACTACGTGTATCATTACCTGTCGCAAGCACAACAGCATGAATACCATTCATTACACCTTTATTGTGTGTAACTGCACGATATGGATCCACATATGCTAATACAGAAGCCGCTTCTAAGCGTCTTGCAATTTCAGCACCGCTCATTTCTCCGCGTGCTAAATCCTCAATATCGATTTCCCCTGAGACGCGCACAACCGACGCTGTAGCGTGATTAGACAAAATGCTCATTAATACATTAATCTCAGGCCATTCGCCCTTCAAGAAGCCTGAAATGCCTTCTAAGATGGTATTCATCATGTTCGCACCCATCGCATCTTTCGTATCTACGTAAACCTTCAATGAAACAAGCTCTTCATTCTCAAATGTGTCGACATCGATTTTACGATAACCGCCGCCGCGTTTAAGAATAGATGGATACGCTGTATCAGCGATTTGATGGATTTGATCTTCTTTATCTAATAATTGCTCAGCTAATGCTTTCGGGTCTTTAACATCCATAAATACGATTTGCCCTATCATTAAGCGTTCGCTGGATTCTACTTTGAATCCGCCTGTTTTATTCACAAGTTTAGAACCGTAACTAGCGGCTGCGACAACAGAAGGTTCTTCTACCATCATCGGTACCGCATAGTGTTTGCCTTCTACAATGATTTCAGGCAATAACCCTACAGGCAATGCGCCTTGTGTGATTACATTTTCAATTAAGCTGTCCGCAACTTCTTCTGAAAGCAGCGGCAAGTCTAATAACTCTTGATGACTTTCTGATGAAATCCAGCCGTTGTCTTCTAAGCGTTGTAATTTATCTTGACGTGATAAATGTCGAAAATCTTTTCCCAATGCTTTCATTCTGACTACTCTCCTTTTTCAACTTCTAATGCTAAACCTAAACCGCCGCCGATACACGCTGTTGCGATACCGTTCTTTTTGTTTTCTTGATGCAATTCATGCACAAGAGAAGTTACCAGACGCGCACCTGAAGCACCGATCGGATGTCCGATTGCGACTGCACCGCCGTAAATATTCAATTTCTCATCCGGAATATGCAAATTATCTTGAACTGCAATACTTTGTACCGCAAAAGCTTCAGTCATTTCTACTAAGTCGATATCATTAATTGTTTGACCTGTTTTCTCAAGCAATTTAGATACTGCGTAAAATGGCGCAATACCCATGATTTCAGGATCACAGCCTACTTCTGCATAGTCGCCTAAAATACCCATGATTTCATAGCCGTTTTCACGTGCATAGTCTGCATCCATTAAAATCAGTGCTGAAGCACCGTCATTAATACTTGAAGCGTTGCCTGCTGTTACAGTACCGTCTTCTTTGAAGATTGTATCTAATGTCGCAAGTTTTTCCACATTACTGTTGCCGCGGATACCTTCATCCGTTGTCATTTCTTCCCCATCAGCATCTTTTAACGGAATCATTTCTTGGTCATATTTGCCTGCTTCTGATGCTTCAAATGCTTTTTTATGTGATTTGACTGCAAATTCATCTTGTTGTTCGCGTGTTACTTTATATTGATCAGCAATACGTTCAGCTGTAATACCCATCGGTACATTTTCAAATGCGTCTGTTAAACCGTCACGCATGAAACTCGGCACAGGTTTTTCTTGGCCCGGCAAAACAAGTTTCGGTGCATTGGTCATACTTTCAACACCGCCGACAGCAACAACTTTTGCTTCCCCTAATTGAATCAGTTGTTTACCTAGAATTACAGCTTTCAAACCAGATCCGCATACTTCATTAATAGTCATTCCAGGAGTGGTTGTAGGCAGACCTGCATTCACTAAAATCTGACGTGCAGGGTTTTGGCCATTGCCTGCTTGCAAGACATTACCGAAAATAACATTTTCAATTTGATCTTTCGGCAGTTGGATAGCATCGATGGCTGCCTCTAGAGCGATGGTGCCAAGTTGTACTGCAGAATAATCTCTTAATTTCCCTCTGAATTTACCTACTGGTGTACGTTTTGCACTTACAATTGCGATTTTGCTCATAATTTAGTCTCCTTTTTTATCACTAGCTACTAATTTAAAATTGTATTTTTGTACTCTCTTTTGATATGATTTAAAGTGATTTAACATATCAAGAAAGGATGTTGGTTATTTATGACAATTGGTATCGACCAACTTAATTTTTATATTCCGAACTTCTACGTAGATATGGCTGAATTAGCAAAAGCACGCGACGTAGACCCAAACAAGTTTCTGATTGGAATCGGCCAGACTGAAATGGCTGTAAGCCCAGTCAGTCAAGACATTGTGTCTATGGGTGCTAACGCTGCTCAACCTATCATAACAGAACAAGACAAGAAAGATATTACGATGGTGATCGTTGCGACAGAATCTGCGATTGATTCCGCAAAAGCCTCTGCTGTACAAATTCATCATCTGTTAGGAATTCAACCTTTTGCACGTTGTCTCGAGATGAAAGAAGCATGTTATGCTGCGACACCAGCGATTCAAATGGCAAAAGATTATTTAGTACCACGTCCTAATGAAAAAGTATTAGTCATCGCAAGTGATACAGCGCGTTACGGACTAAACAGCGGCGGTGAACCGACACAAGGTGCTGGTGCAGTCGCTATGGTTATCAGCCACAACCCGCGCATCGTTGAATTGCATGATGATTCAGTTGCATTTACAGAAGACGTTTACGATTTCTGGCGACCATCTGGTGAAATTTACCCGCTTGTTGACGGTAAATTATCTAAAGATGCTTATATCCATTCTTTCCAAGAAAGCTGGAACGAATACGCGAAACGTTATCATAAATCATTGTCTGACTTTGCTGCGTTATGCTTCCATGTTCCCTTCACAAAGATGGGTCAAAAAGCACTTGATTCTATTCTAACAGATACAGCGTCAGAAGATACACAAGCAAGACTAAATGACAGCTATAAATCTGCAACCGATTACAATCGTTATGTCGGCAACATTTATACAGGCTCATTATATCTCAGCTTGATTTCACTTCTTGAGAACCATGACCTTAACGCAGGCGATCACATCGGATTGTTCAGCTACGGTTCAGGTTCAGTCGGAGAATTCTATACTGCTACAATTTCAAACGGATTCAAAGATGCTTTAGATGTAGAAGCACATCAAGCTATGCTGAAAAACCGCAAAGCACTTTCTGTTGAAGAATATGAAACTTTCTTCAAACGCTTCGACAATTTAGAATTTGATCATGACAGCGAATTAGAAGTTGAACCTAAAGGTAATTTCTACCTTAAGGAAATTTCAGACAATATTCGTTATTATGATACCGTAAAATAATAAATAAAGCTTGTTAGAAGACAAGTTTTGAAATCTGAAGTCTTGACTATGCTCAAGGCTTCTTTTTTTATAGTTGATGTTTTCTATATTTTTTTAATTTCCACCTGTTTAAAGTGGATACTTGTTAACAAAATCTATATAATAGATATTTAATGCTTATATTTTGCACGTTTGTAGAAAACAGATATACATAGAGGTGACTTAACGTGAAGAAATTTCTCAGATCCACACGGATTGCTATGAAAGGCGTAGACCTAAGTCTGATTGCAACCTTTTTCCTGCTTGGCTTAATAGGGATTGTCATGGTTTACAGTGCAAGTATGGTGCCTGCTTCTAAGGGCTCTTTGACCGGCGGTCTCCCTGTTTCAAGCGACCATTTTATGAAGCGCCAAGCCATCTACTTTTTCATCGGTTTGATTATCATCTTTTTTGCACAGTTTGTCAGAATTGATTTTTTTAAATCATCTAATGTTCAAATCGTATTATTATTCGGTACCTTTTTCTTACTCGCTTTAACTTTATTAATCGGTAAAGAAATCAACGGTTCGAAAAACTGGCTCAGCTTAGGATTCTTCAGCCTTCAATCCTCAGAGTTTTTAAAACTCGCTTCAATCTTTTATTTCTCATACATTATTGACAGACGCTTAAATTCACGATGGGATTATAAAGTTAAGCATTTGATTCCTCCCTTGCTGCTGCTAGGCTTTGGTTTAGTACTCGTCTTGCTGCAAGGCGATTTAGGCGGTACGATGCTGACTGTCGCAATTATCGCTTGCATTCTGCTTTACTCTGATATCAAGAATAAAGTAAAGCTTCAAATTCTCGGTATTGCGATGATACCTATTGTTATGTATTTGATTTACACATTATTGTTTGATGCGAAAAACATTTACCGCTTGAATCGAATTAACGTCTTCTTGAATCCATTCAAGTATGAAAACAGTGAAGGCTATCAATTAACCAATGCCTTGATATCTATCGGCAACGGTAAATTCTTGGGCAAAGGTCTCGGCAATGGTATTTCAAAACTCGGTTATTTGCCGGAACCTCATACCGACTTTATCTTTACAGTCTTATCCGAAGAATTGGGACTGATCGGTGTGTTCTTTGTTTTAGCACTCTACGGCTTTATTGTGGCCAAGTGTTTAATCTATGCGAACCGCACTAAGAATCACTTCTACAAATCTATTTGTATCGGTATCGGCAGCTATATCTTTATTCAAGCTTTCGTCAATATCGGCGGTGTTTCTGGAGTCATTCCATTAACAGGTGTAACATTACCGCTATTAAGCTACGGCGGTTCTTCCATGTTAAGTATCAGTATCGCATTTGCAGCATTAATCATGACCACACGTAAAATCAACCGTGACCGTAATATCCCGGCTAAAACAAAACCATACATTATTAAATAAGATGAGGACTAGCGCATAGACTAGTCCTTTTTTCATTGCATTTACTGTATGAAAAAAGCACAACAGATGCCTCATCTTGCATCCATTGTGCTGCTGTCTTCAATATTTACATTTTTATTCATCCATTATGGGGTTAAACTAAGGTACGATTTCTTTTGCTTAAATGCCACATTGTAATTAATGCAATGACTCCAAACAATGCTAGGAAGATAAATGCTAAGTGGCTCGTACCTGTTAAGCTTGTCACATAAGTAATGACTAATGGCGGGAAGAAACCTCCAAGTCCGCCCATCATAGAAACAATACCGTTTGCGACACCTGCTTCTTTTTGGAAATAATGCGGTACTAGTTTAAAGACTAATCCGTTACCGATACCCGCACATGCACTGATCGTCAAACAACCGACTGTGAAGAAAAATATATCATTCGCAAAGCCTAAAATCGCAGCGCCGATAATCATAATAATAAAGTCGATTTTCAATGCTTCGACAGCATCGATTTTGTCTCCGATAATACCGCCTAAAGGTCTAAGCGTCGTCGCAATCGCGATGAAGACCCCTGCTCTGATACCCGCATCAACAGATGTTAATTCGAAGTGGTCCACTAAATATTTCGGTAAGAAGATACCGAATGCGACGAATGAACCGAATGTGATGAAATACCATAAGCTTAAGTAGTATAAACGCAAGTCTTTCATTAAATCTTTTGTTTGTGCGATTAGAGGAATTTTAACTTTAGGTTCTTTCGCATCACCTAAGAAGAACATTAAAATCGCAAACACTGCCATTACAATCAAGTAAAGTCTTACTGTAGATTGCCAACCGATCATACCTGCAATCGGCGGTGCTAAGAAAGAAGATACCGCAGTACCAAGGTTACCCATACCATAAATACCATTAGCTAATCCTACTTTTTCTTTAGGAAAATATTTAGGAATAGATGTAACACCTACTGAGAAAATAGCGCCCCCGACACCTAAGAAGAATCCAGCAATCATTAACATATTTACAGATTGCGCTTGGCTTAATAAAAAGATTGGAACGAGCAAAATAATAAAACTGGAGAAGAAGACCCATTTGGCACCGATGATATTCGTCAAATAGCCGAATGGAATACGCAGTACAGATCCTAAAATAACTGGAATCGCAAGTACAATAGAAATTTGTCCGCTGGTAATTTTAATATCTTGTGAAATTAACGGCATTAATGGAGCGATAATACTCCAAACCATGAAACCAGCAACCAAACTCAAGGTTTGGACAGTTAATTGTAAACCACCTTTTGATTTGTTCATTTTTTTCACCCTAACATTTTTCATATCAATTAATAAGAAGAGCAGTACCCCACTGATATATTTTTTGAGTCGAAGTTATTTTATTTATCAGCTGGGAATACTGCTTACACTTTATATTTTAGTCTTTAGGTGAATTATTGAACATAAGGGCATTCCCTTAAATCCCTCGGCATTTCCCTAATCCCTTGTTTACGCTTAAACAACACTGCTTTTTTATACAATTTTACCTATATTTTTCACAATACAGCCACAATTTGTGCATAAAAAAGAACCCATCATCTTGATGAGTTCTTTAAGTCTTGATTTAGAAATCAAGTAATTTTTTCTTCAGCGCATATTCTACTAATTCCGGTTTCGACTTTAATTCCAGCTTTTGCATAATATGCGTTTTATGCGCCTCAACTGTTTTAACAGATACAAATAATTTTTCAGCGATATCCTTATTTCCGTATCCCTTCGCAATCAGCGGCAAGATTTCAAGTTCGCGTTTAGAAAGAATTCTATACGGATCATTCGAACGTTTGGCATCTTGATCAGAATTATTTACAAATTCATTGACCAAAGATGTTGTCATCTTAGGGTCTATATAAGTATCACCGCGATAAACGGTGCGTACTGCTGAAATCAATTGCTCATCCGGAGCATTTTTTAAAATATAGCCTTTTGCTCCATTTCTTAAAACATGGAAGAGATACTCATCATCATCATACATTGTTAAGATGAGTATCTTGGTTTCCGGAAAACTCTCAACGATTTTACTCGTTGCAATTAACCCTGATTCTCCTGGCGGCATACTTAAATCCATTATTAATACGTCAGGGCGGTGCTGCATCACTTTTTGGTATGCTTCAACACCCTCAGCTGCGGTAGCAACGACTTCCATATCCTCTTGAAAGTTCAAAATCATAGAGAAGCCGGTTCTTACCACGGCATGATCATCTGCAATAACAATTTTCAACATCAAGTCTCCTATCGTTTATCAGTTATTGGAACTTCTAACGTTACAATTGTTCCGCGTCCTACTTGCGAATCAATATTGACAGAACCATTGACCAGTTCAGCACGTTCATTCATACCGAACAGACCGAGTCCTGTACCCTTCGCCTTATCTCCTAGTTTAAATCCAATTCCCTGATCACTGACTTCAGCTATTATCGATGCTTCGCCTTGATAAAGTGAGATATAAACTGTGTCTACTTGCGCATATTTTAATGCATTAAACATAGCTTCTTGAACAACGCGGTAGATGACGGTTTCGATTTCGCTGTCAAAACGCTGCGAAGAAAAATCAGTATGATATACAATATGCATTCCATAATTCTTTTCGAATTGTTTGAAGTAAGAGCGAAACGCAGCATCCAATCCCAGATCATCGAGTGATGAAGGACGCAGTTCTACAGATAGGTTGCGTACATCATCGATTAAACGCGACATCAAACCTTCAATACGTTTAGAGTTATCAATCAATTCATCCTTGTCTTGCTGGTACTTCAATAAACGCAATTCCACATCTACGTTAATCAATTCTTGTACAATACCATCATGCAGCTCGCGAGAAATACGCTTGCGCTCATTCTCTTGAGCTGAGATTGTTTTTTGCATCATCAGACGCTGATAGCGTCTATCTTGTCGTTCGATTTGCGGCGAGACATTGTGCAGTGTAAATGCATAAATCTCTTTGGTTTTATCAATGACTTCATAAGATGCTGTGAAAGGTTCAATCTTATCATCTTTGGTGCGCATAAAGACTTGGAAGCTGCCATTGCCGACTTCCAACGCTTCTAAGAAGCAGTTTTCACATGACATTAAGTCAAACTCATTTGAATAACCTTCGCATCTTCGGCAGATTGCATGCGTCATTTGACTGTAATCATTGTCTTCAGAAAAGACTTCTTCAGCAGCTTCATTTAAAGCAATGACATGACCCTTCTTATTTAAAAATACCATCTTTTCATTAGTGTTCAAATAATACTGCGTTAATAATTCTTTCAACTTCTCTTGATTATGCGTTGAACTCATCTCTAAAACTCCCTAGTTTGTCATTGATACGGAAATCTTCACTGCCTTCTGGCAATGGACGGCCATTTCTTTGACCGAGCAATAATGCACCATAGACACGATTATTATTCCATAACGGAATCGCAACCATCGAAGTCAATGCTTCGCTGAGTACAATGGGATAGCCTAACTTGTCATTAGGACTCAATGCAGTATCTACATCATAAATAACCATTCTGGAACCTGTACGGATAACAAGACCTGCTAATCCTTTACCAGGGCGTAATACGATCAGTTGATAGCGGTTATTGATATTGCCTGAGGCATACTTCCACTTAATGACAGCACTATGAGAACTGTCTTCAGGCAAGGCAATCGCTGCAAAATCAAACTGGCCTTCTTCTCTGATATCATTCAAAGCAGCTTGATAATTAAAATATTCTGTCGCAATTACACTATTCAAGTTGTCTCCTCCAATCTAAGACTTTGCTTTATGCTTACGATAAATAATATAGCTTCGGTTCGCATAGCTTAGCGGTACACTCCACACATGAACCAATCTTGTAAACGGCCATAATGCGAAAATACCAAAACCTAAGAATACATGAAGCTTAAATGAAAATGGAACGGTTGTCATTAAATTTGCGTCCGGATTAAACATAAATAAATGTCTGAACCATACTGAAATCGTTGCACGGTAATCAAAATCCGGTGTTGTTGCATTTGTGACTAATGTCGCATAACATCCCATAAACACAAGCACTAGCAAGAAGAAGTTGACGACCATATCTGAAGCCGTACTAAGATGTCTGATGTTTTTAACCGATACACGGCGTGACGTTAGCAAAATCATTCCAATTAAAGTCATTATACCAAAGATACTGCCGATATAAACAGCTCCGAAATGATAAGTTTCATGTGTCACACCTAATGCTTCAAGCCATGAAGGCGGAATAACCAACCCTACAAAGTGACCTGCAGCAACAGGAATAATACCTAAATGGAACAATAAACTGCCCCATTTCAAACGTTTCTTTTCAATAAATTCACTCGATTTTGCGGTCCAAGAAAACTGGTCATAACGAAAACGTGCAATATGGCCGATCACAAAAATCGCAATACATAAATAAGGGTAAATGACCCATAAAAATTGATTAAGCATGCGCAGTCACCTCTTCGCTGGGTTGTAAACATAGTTTTAATGTCTTTCTTAATGCTTGAATTAAAGGTGCATAAGGACTATCCATTTCTCTTAATTGGTTAAGCATCGCATACGTACCATCTTCAATGACCATGATAATAAACTCGATATTGCCTTCTGCACGTTCATCATTCTGCCATTGTGCCGCGTATAAAAATTCCAGCATTAAAGGCAAGAAGTCAGAGAGTTCATTGTCTACCATTTGAAGTCCGAACATTTCGTATAAGACTTTGAGCTTTGCGAGCATCTGTCCGCGTTCTTTTTGCGTATCGAATTTGTTATAAGTCATATACAGCGGTGCTTTTTTATTAAAATCAAATGTATCTGTGTAGAGTTGTTTGATCTCAGTCAACGGGTAACTTTGGATGCGTTCTCGATATTCCACCATCTCAGCATAAGCTGGATGGCGGCTGTCGAAAACCTCATCAAATGTCTTAGGATGGAATGTCAACTTTTCTGGAAAGTTTAATTGCTGCGCAAAATAACCAATTGACTCTTGAAATTGATAAAAGTTTTTCAGGTTAATCACGGAAAATCCCTCCATAGAAGCTTTCATTATATGCTTCTTGTCCAGTTTGTCCCGGTTTCATTGCGACTGGTGAACCGCAGCCTTCACAACCGCTTCCGCCGCCGTAAAGATTATCACTGAATTCATAGCCTTGGCTGCCTTGTGCTGCATAAGTGTCCATATATTGTTCTTTATGCGATGTCGGAATCACGAAACGATCTTCGTATTTTGCAATCGCAAGCAAACGATACATATCTTTCGTTTGACGCTCTGTTAAACCAAGACGGTCTAAACGATCTAAATCAAAGTCTTTACCTGTGACTTGTGCACGCATATAACTTCTCATCATTGCCATACGCTGCAAGGCTTCTTTCACAGATTTTGTATCTCCTGCAGTCAATAGACTTGCAAGGTATTCAATCGGCAAACGCATTTCTTCGATAGCCGGGAAGATTGCATCTGGGTTCTTGATTGAATCTTTACCTTCGAAGTAGTTCATAATCGGGCTTAATGGCGGGCAGTACCAAACCATTGGTAATGTACGGTATTCAGGGTGTAATGGGAAAGCTAATTTATATTCAATTGCTAATTTGTACACCGGTGAGTTTTGTGCCGCTTCGATCCACTCCATAGAAACGCCGTCTTTCAACGCTTGTTCAATCACTTCTTCATCATATGGATTCAAGAACAATTCACATTGTTTTTCATATAAATCTTGTTCATTTTCAGTCGATGCCACTTCATGTACACGGTCAGCATCATATAACATAACACCTAAATAACGCATACGGCCTGTACAAGTTTCAGAACATACTGTCGGCAAGCCTGCTTCAACACGAGGGAAACAGAATGTACATTTTTCAGCTTTGTTTGTTTTCCAGTTGAAGTAAACTTTTTTGTAAGGACAGCCTGTCATACAGTAACGCCATCCGCGGCATGCTTCTTGGTCTACTAATACGATACCGTCTTCATCACGTTTGTACATTGCACCTGATGGACATGATGCTACACAGCTTGGGTTCAAGCAGTGTTCGCATAAACGCGGTAAATACATCATGAATGTTTGGTCGAAGTCGAATTGGATTTTCTCTTCGATACGTTGGATGTTCGGATCTTCTGGTCCTGTAACATGTCCGCCGGCTAAATCATCTTCCCAGTTCGGTCCCCAGTGTAAATCCATTTTGTCTCCAGAAATCACTGAGTGTGCAGTCGCAACAGGAGCATGTTTGCCTGCTTTTGCAGTTGTCAGATGTTCGTAGTTGTAAGTCCAAGGTTCGTAGTAGTCTTTGATGACAGGCATATCTGGGTTGTAGAAGATTTTACCGAAAGCAATCTTAGACCAGCGGCTGCCCGCTTTAAGGTCTAATTTGCCTTTCTTGTTCAGTGTCCATCCACCTTTATAATGTTCTTGGTCTTCCCAGCGTTTCGGATAACCGACACCGGGTTTTGTTTCTACGTTATTAAACCAAATGTATTCTGCACCTGGACGGTTTGTCCAAGTATTCTTACAAGTGACACTACAAGTGTGACACCCGATACATTTGTCTAAGTTCAATACCATGGCTACTTGTGCTTTAATCTTCAAGCCAATCTACCTCCTTCATCTTTCTCACTGCTACATAAACATCTCTTTGGTTTCCAATCGGACCATAATAGTTGAAGCTGTAACTGATTTGGGCATAACCCCCGACCAGTTGTGTCGGTTTCAAGTGAATACGAGTCGGAGCGTTGTGTGAACCGCCGCGCAGACCTGTAATTTCAGAACCCGGTGTTTGGATATGTTTATCTTGTGCGTGATACATAAACATTGTTCCTTTCGGCATTCTGTGCGATGTCACTGCTCTTGCAGTTACAACACCGTTTCGGTTATATACTTCTAACCAATCGTTATCGTTGATATCATGTGCTTCTGCATCTTCTTTAGAAATCCAAACAACCGGACCGCCTCTGAATAGTGTCAGCATGTGCTGGTTATCTTGGTAAGTTGAGTGGATATTCCATTTACCATGCGGTGTTAAATAACGTAAGACTAAGTTATCTTGACCCCCGATAATTTGTTTGTCTTTCGTACCGAATACCATCGGCGGCAATGTCGGTTTGTATACCGGCAAGCTTTCACCGAATTGCTGGAAGATTTCATGATCTAAATAGTAACTTTGACGTCCAGTTAATGTTCTGAACGGTACTAATCTTTCAATATTTGTTGTAAATGGAGAATAACGCTTATTGCCTTTGTTAGAACCTGAGAACACTGCAGTCGGAATCACTTCACGCGGTTGTGATGTGATATTTAAGAATGTAATCTTTTCTGCACTGCGGTCGCTTGAAATATCTGTTAAAGGCATACCTGTTTTCTCTTCTAAATCTTTATAAGACGCTTGTGATAATTCACCATTTGTTGCTGAAGAGATGTTTAACACAACATCTGCAGCACGTCTTGCTGTATCAATACGCGGCAAGCCGTTTTTCACTGTATCGTCATTCCATGTACCTACGATATCTTTTGTTTCTTCGTATTGTTTCTTCACTGAGAAGCTGACACCGTGTGCGCCAAGCTTGCTGTTTTCAAGTAAAGGTCCGACAGACACATATTTATCAAAGATTAATGTGTAATCACGATCTACTACTGAGAAGCCAGGCATTGTTTTGCCAGGAATCGCTTCTACTTCACCTTTAGTCCAGTCTTTGACTTTACCGTAAGGTGTCGCAATTTCTTGTTTAGAGTCATGTGCTAATGGTGATGTCACTACATCTTTGAATGTACCCGGCATATGCACTTTCGCTAATTCTGAAATCGATTTGCTGAGTGATTTAAAGATATCCCAGTCAGAACGTGATTCCCATAATGGATCGATGGCCGGATTGAATGGGTGTACGAAAGGATGCATATCTGTTGAAGATAAGTCATGTTTTTCATACCAAGTTGCTGCTGGTAAAACGATATCTGCTTTTAATGGTGTAGATGTCATACGGAAATCTAAAGCCACAATCAAATCTAATTTACCTTGTACTTCATCACGCCAAATCATTTCTTCTGGTTTGTCTGTTTCATTTGCTTCTGCAAGCAATCCTGAGCTTGTACCAAGCATATGTTTCATGAAGTATTCTTGACCTTTTGCTGAACTTGATAATAAGTTCGAACGCCAGATGAATAATGATTTCGGATGGTTTTTGCGTAAATCCGGATCTTCAATCGCAAATTTAGTTTCGCGGTTTTTCACTGAATCTACAGCACGTTTTAAAATGGCTTCGTTCGTAAACTCTCCCGCTTCTTTCGCTTCTTCGCCGAATTTCAAACTGTTTGTATCGAATTGCGGATACGAAGGCAGCCAACCTAAGCGTGCAGCAGTTACGTTGTAATCAGCCGGGTGCTGATGTTTCAGATTTTCAGCTAACGGCGATGCTAATTTATCCACGCCTGATTCTTCATATTTCCATTGGTCAGTTGTGAAGTAGAACCAGCTTGTACCGTTTTGAAGACGCGGCGGACCTTGCCAGTCTTTCGCAAAGGCAATTGTGCTCCAACCTTCAATCGGACGGCATTTTTCTTGTCCTACATAGTGTGCCCAGCCTCCGCCGTTGACACCTTGACAACCACACAGCATTACTAAGTTCAAAATAGAACGGTAAATCGTATCTGAGTTGAACCAGTGGTTGATACCGGCACCCATGATAATCATTGAACGGCCGCCTGTATCAATCGCATTTTGCGCAAATTCAGTCGCAACTTGTGTAACTACTTTCGGCTTAATACCTGCGACTGCTTCTTGCCATGCTGGTGTGTAGTGTGTAGATGCATCGTCGAAACCTTTTGCTTCTAATTCATGACCGAAACGGCGGATACCGTATTGGCTTGTCATTAAGTCATATACAGTCGCAACTTTTACTGTTTTACCGTTAGCCAATGTCACTGTATGTGATGCAATCGGACGTTCGAAAATACCGTTACCCTCATTATCGAAGTAAGGGAATTTCATAAGTTCTAAATCATAATCACTATCCGCAACTGTTAATGCTGGATCAATTTTAGAACCGTCTTCATTTTCGAGTTTCAAGTTCCATTGTTTGCCTTCTTCCCAGCGTTGACCCATTGTACCGTTCGGAACGATAATCTCATTTGTTTCATTATCTAAAATTACTGGTTTCCATTCGTTATTTTCAGATTCCATGCCTAAATCGCTTGCACGTAAGAAACGGCCTGCTTTATAGCCGCCTTCATGTTCATCAAACATAATCAAGAATGGCATATCCGTATATTGTTTCGCATAGTTGATAAACATTTCAGAAGGTTCATCTACATAATATTTTTGTAAAATAACGTGTGTCATCGCTTGTGCGATTGCTGCGTCAGTACCAGGGTTCGGTGCTAACCAGTTATCTGCGAATTTAACGTTTTCTGCATAGTCAGGCGCAACAGATACAACTTTTGTACCTTTATAACGTACTTCTGTCATAAAGTGAGCATCTGGTGTACGAGTTAACGGTACGTTAGAACCCCACATAATAATGTAGTTTGCGTTATACCAGTCACTTGATTCAGGTACGTCTGTTTGTTCACCCCAAATTTGCGGTGATGCTGGCGGTAAATCGGCATACCAATCATAGAAACTTAACATTTCTCCGCCTAATAAGTTGATAAAGCGTGCACCTGATGCATAGCTCAGCATTGACATTGCCGGGATTGGTGTGAAACCAGCAATACGGTCAGGACCGTCTTTCTTAATTGTGTAAAGCAATTGTGCCGCAATCAGCTGTAATACATCTTTCCAAGCTACACGCATATGTCCGCCTTTACCGCGGGCATTTTTATAAATCTTTGCTTTTTCTTCATCTTCAACGATTGAAGCCCATGCCGCAATCATGTTTCCGTTATTTTCTTCTAAAGCCGTTGTCCAAAGTTCCCATAATTTACCTCTGATATATGGGTAGCGGACACGCAGCGGGCTGTATTCATACCATGAGAATGAGGCACCGCGAGGGCATCCGCGCGGTTCAAACTCTGGCATATCAGGGCCGCAGCTTGGATAGTCGATTTGTTGGTTTTCCCAAGTAATCACGCCGTTCTTAACGAATACTTTCCATGAACAAGAACCTGTACAGTTCACCCCGTGTGTTGTTCTGACTACTTTATCGTGGCTCCAACGTTCACGATACATTTTTTCCCATTCTCTGCTTTTGTTTTCTAATACAGACCAATTACCATTAAATTTTTCTGTAGGCTTAAAAAAGTTCATTCCAAATTTTGCCATGTCTAACATCCTCTCATCTCAATTACTCTGCGTACTAGGCTGTTAACTTCTAAAGTTACTGTTTTCATCTTACTTTTATTGTACGTTTCATAACGTCAAAGAGATATTAGGGATTCACCTATAAGCCTAAGGGTATTCCCTACATTTTATGAAAATGAAAAAAAGCAGTATCCCATTTTCTGAGATACTGCTCTATAAATATTTATATTCTTAACCATTGAAACTTGCTGGATCTGGTCCGATACGTTTGTTTTCATTTAATGATGAAATGGCTTTGACTTGTTCTGATGTTAACTCAAAGTTGAAGACATCAAAGTTTTCTTCAATACGTGAAGGTGTAATAGATTTAGGAATTGTGATGACATTGTTTTCAATGTTCCAGCGAATCACAACTTGTGCAGGTGATTTGCCTAATTCATCCGCAATACGATTCACTGTTTCATCTTTTAAAATATCGCCGTTCATTAATGGAGACCAAGATTCCATTTGAATATTTTCATCACTTAAATAATCTCTCAATGCTTCTTGAGTTAAGTACGGGTGGAATTCTACTTGGTTAATCACAGGCTTGATATCAGTTTGTGCTTTTAAAGTTTCTAAGTGTTCAATATTAAAGTTAGAAACACCAATATTTTTCACTTTACCCGCATTGTATAAATCTTCCATGCCTTTCCAAGTATCTACCATTAATGTTTCATCTGTACCTGGCCAGTGAATCAAGTAAAGGTCTAAATAATCTAAGCCAAGATTATCCAATGATTTTTGATAACCAGCAGCAACGTTCTCGCGGCCGAAATCATCTAACCATAATTTAGAAGTAATAAATAAATCTTCGCGTGAAATTCCCGCTGCTTTGATACCTTCTTTGATACCAAGACCGACCATTTCTTCATTACCGTATATCAATGCGGCATCGATACTTCTATAACCGCTGACAATCGCATGTTTCACCGCATTTTTCGCTGTGTCGTCATTTTCTACTCGGAAGACACCTAAGCCTAATCCAGGCATTTCATTTTTATTGTTTAAAGTTTTGATTTCCATCTTTCAATACACTCCTTAATATGTTTTCATTTTATTATTAAACTGCTGTTTCTACTTTAGGTTGTTTGTAAAGCCAATACATGAAGATACTTGCGATAATTACCATCGCAAAACCGAAGTATGGTGTTGCGACAATAGAAAATTGTTCTAATACATATCCGCCGATGACTGAACCTAATGTAATACCGATATTAAAGGCGGAAATATTGATACTAGAAGCAAAGTTAACCGTAGCTGGATTATCTTTTTCAGCTAACAACACGACAATCAACTGCAAACCAGGCACATTCATAAATGCGAACAAGCCCATCAACATTACAGATAACAATCCTAAAATATGCAAGTGCGCTGTAAAGCCTACAATTAATAAAATCAGTGCCTGCATCACAAAGATACCGATCAATGCACGTACAGGTTGTGTGTTTGTCAATTTACCGCCTAATGTGTTGCCTATCGCAACCATCACGCCGTAAAAGATTAAGATAACCACAACTGCAGAATCACTATACCCCATAGATTGAGTTAATAACGTTGTTAAATACGTATAAACTACAAACGTACCGCCGTAACCCAATGCTGTAATTAAATAGACCATTAATAAAGATTTATTCTTGAAAACTTTCAATTGTTCCGACATAGGTGCTTGATCATATTCTGTTAAGTCGCTCGGCACAAAGATCAAGTTTGCGATTAGACTTAATAATCCGATGAATGCTATCGCAATGAATGACATTTGCCAACCGAATTGCTGACCAATCCATGTTCCGAACGGAACGCCTGTAATCGTCGCAACTGTAAGTCCGGTAAACATCATCGCAATCGCACTAGAACGTTTATCCGGTGTTACCAAGTCGCTCGCGATTGTTGTAGCTACACTCATAAACACCCCATGCATCAGCGCTGATAAAATACGCATCGCCAAAAGCATACCAAATGTTACTGAAAAAGCTGCTAAACCATTTGCGACAATAAATACCATCATTATTCCCAAAAGCAAATGTTTTCTTTTCATTTTATTCGTTAATGGTGTAAGCAGCGGTGCACCGATTGTTACACCGATAGCATACATAGAAACCGTCAACCCTGCTAATGCAATAGTAATATTATATTCTTGTTGGATCAGTGGTAATAAACCAACACTGATAAATTCTGTCATCCCGATGGCAAAGGCTGAAACCGCTAAAGCAAGTATGGCAAATCGATTTTTATTCATCTTCAAAATCCTTTCCTTTTTTGAGTTAATCTGATTATAAAACCAGAGTTTCTTTTTGGGAAGTACGTACTTTATTGTGCTATAAGTACCTTTAAGTACTATAAGTACTTTTAAGTACCCTACCCCCTCATCAAAACCCTTTCCTTTTTTGTGATATGTGTTATTATATAGCCAAAGATTTCTATTAGGAAGTACGTACTTTATTGTGCTATAGCTACCTAAAAGTACGATAGGCACCAAAAAGTACCTATAAAAAAGGACGTGAAACTATGAAAGATTATAATATCGGTGTAGAAGCAACAATTGATGTTATCGGAGGCAAATGGAAACCTGTTATTTTATGTCATTTAAAAGATGAAGGAACAATGCGTACCTCAGAATTAAAACGTGCCATTCCTCAAATCACACAGAAAATGTTAACGCAGCAATTAAGAGAACTAGAACACGATCAAATTATCAACCGCATTGTGTATCAACAGATTCCGCCGAAAGTGGAATACGAACTCTCTGACTACGGTACAAGTTTAAATAATATCTTAACTTCACTTTGCAGCTGGGGCGAAGGCCATATTCATAAAATGCAAGAAAGAGAAGCAAACGCAGAAGCTGCATTAACAAAAGAAAACGCGGAGTAACTGACAAGCTTTAATAATAAATCACTATGGATAAAACGAAAGGACCGTATACTTAGGGTTTCACCTAGGTACACGGTCCTTTTTATACATATTGAATTCAATTTTAGTCTTGTGTGCTTAGCGGTTCAGTCAACTAAGCTTTAATAATTTCAGTAATATCATCCATCTGCATGAAGCGATAAATTAAATCCAACTGACTTTGATGATATTCATCACCTGTATTCGGATCAATCATCGCATAGCCGCCAGCATCATAAATTTCAAATGCTTTATTGATTGCGGCTTCTCTGTCGCCTGTCACAATACATTGTTTGCCGAAGTATTCCGGCAGATGATCCGTTTCAATAAACGTCGGGCCGTCTGTAAGTGCCATCGCATCTCCGACGAGTAAAATACCCGGCGCATCGTCAGGTGCTGCTTCTCTGACATCATCTTCAATCGTTGAAAGTTTCCCTTGAATTACTACTTGATTCGAATAAGAAACATTGAAGATTGCGCAAATCGGATAATCTTTGCCGACTTGTTTATAAATTTGGCTGATAATCGTATGCAGACGTTTAATGCCCATATAAATCGCAAGCGTGCCGCCATCGATTAGTGATGCAATATCGATTTCTTGTTCTTGAGAATCTTTGAAGCTTCCTGTTGTAAACGTGACACTTTTAGAAATATTGCGGCTGGTTAACCCGATTCCTAATGCTGCAGCTGCTGCACTGGCAGTCGTAATTCCCGGCACAATTTCACATGGAATCTGATGTGATTTCAATACTTCTACTTCTTCTTGCACACGCGCAAATATCGCAGGGTCGCCGCCTTTTAAACGTACGACCTTTTGATGTTTATATGCTGCTTCTACAATAATGTCATTGATTTCACCTTGTTGAATATGGCGGCTGTACGGCTTCTTGCCGACATCCACAATTTCAATTCCAGGTGCTGCTAGTTGTAAAATGAATGGATTGACTAAACGATCATACAACACAATATCTGCAGTACGAATCAGATGTTCTGCTTTTCGTGTTAATAGATTAGGATTGCCTGGCCCTGAACCGACCAAATACACATGACCGGTCGTGCTTACAGCCATAAATACACATCTCCATCTTCAACTTCTACTGTATAGACTTCAACACAACCTTCGTCAGGATCTTGGACAAGACCTGTTTTCAAGTCGATTTGAGAGTCGTGAAGCGGACAGAACACAGAATGTCCTGCCACTGTACCTTCAGATAATGGCCCTTGTTTATGCGGACACACATTATTGATGGCATGAATTGTACCGTCTTCTGTGAGGAACAATCCGATTTGTTTATCTTTAACAATGACTTTTTTACCGATTAAGGGTGTTAAGTCATCTAACGCCGCTACTTTAATTTTTTCTAACGTATGCATCCTTACACCTTCTCTACTTCAAAGATTTTTTGATCTTCGCGATCATTTACAATTTCAGACCATGGCTCTTGTTCAACTGCACGTTTTGCTTCCATGATACGTTCGTATAATGCGTCTTGATTTTCTTTGTTCAGTACGTAGTCTTTAACTACATCAAAGCCCATTCTTTCTAACCAAGGTGCTGTACGTTCAGTGTAAATACCTGTTTCGCGGTAATACTGCATGTAGGCACCGCAAAGTTTGATAACATCATCTTCTGTTTCAACTGTTGTTAAGAATTGACCTTTCACAACTTCAGTACCGCCGTTACCGCCGACATAGATTTGGAATCCGTTTTCTACACCGATTACACCGAAGTCTTTAACGCCTGATTCTACACAACTTCTTGGACAACCAGAAACACCCATTTTGAATTTATGCGGTGTATCGATATATTCGAATGTTTTCTCTAAACGAATACCGAGACGTGTTGTATATTGTGTACCGAAACGGCAGAATTCTTTACCCACACAGCTCTTAACAGAACGCGTTTTCTTCGCATAAGCAGATGCTGAACGCATGCCTAAATCTTTCCATACTTTCGGCAAGTCTTCTTTCTTAATACCGTATAAACCGATACGCTGCGAACCTGTTACTTTCACTAATGGTACATCATATTTCTTCGCAACTTCACCTAAACGTATCAACTGATCAGGGTTCGTTACACCGCCGCGCATTTGTGGGATGACTGAGAATGTACCGTCATTTTGAATATTCGCATGGTAACGTTCGTTTGCGAAACGAGATGCTTTTTCATCTTCGTGTTCATTTGGATAAATCATGTTCAAGTAGTAGTTGATAGCAGGACGGCACTTAGGACAACCGCCTTCTGTTTTCCATCCAAGTACATTACGTACTTCTTTAGATGTTTTAAGGCCTTTAGCACGGATTTGCGTTACGATTTGGTCACGTGTCAAGTCAGTACATTCACAAATACCTGCTGGTTTAGATGCGACAAACGCACCGCCTAATGTATGTTCTAATAATTCACCGATTTGCGGTTTACACTTACCGCAAGAGTTGCCTGCTTTAGTTGCTTTTGTGACTTCGGCTACAGATGTTAAACCATCTTCTACAATCGCGTTGACGATTGTACCTTTTGTCACACCATTACATCCACAAATAGTTTCTTCGTTATCCATATCCGCAACAGACAAGCCGTCTTCTTCGCCTGCTTTGCTTAATAAAGATACTAGTGTGTAGTCTTCGATTGATTCGCGTTTTTTCATCATATTGAAGAAACGTGTACCATCATCTGTATCGCCATATAATACTGCACCTACAACACGTTCGCCTTTTAAGAAGATCTTTTTATAGACATGATCTTGACTGTTGTAAATTTCAACACCTTCAACTTCTTCATCTTCTTGAATTTGACCAGCACTGTATAAGTCACAGCCAGATACTTTCAATGAAGTAAATGTTGTTGAACCTTTATAGCCTTCTGTTTCGCGGTCTGTTAAGTAGTCCGCTAACACTTTGCCTTGTTCATATAACGGCGCAACTAAGCCATAAACTTTGCCGTTATGCTGCGCACATTCACCCACTGCATAGATGTTTTCATCGCTAGTACGCATAAAGTCATCTACAACAATACCGCGTTCAACCTCTAAACCAGAGTCTTTCGCTTCTTGTACGAATGGACGAATCCCAACAGCCATAACTACTAAATCAGCTGGTAATTCTTTGCCGTCTGCTAAACGGATACCTTCTACGTCATTTTCACCTAGAATTTCTTTAGTATTCGCACCTAATTCAAAGCGCATACCTTGTCTTTCTAAGTCTTCACGCAGCATTTCGCCTGCTTGACGGTCCAGCTGCATTTCCATCAGCCAATCAGCTAAGTGTACCACTGTAACGTTCATGCCTTGGTCCAGCAAACCTCTGGCACATTCTAAACCAAGCAAGCCGCCGCCGATTACGATAGCTTCTTTTTTCGTTTGCGCAATTTCAATCATACGTTCTGTATCTTCAATTGTACGCCAGCCGATGACACTTGGTAAGTCGTGGCCTGGAAGCGGTAATACAAAAGCATTCGAACCAGTCGCAAAAATACATACATCATAAGGAATTTCTTTTCCTTTTTCAGTCATGACTAATTGCTGCTCACGGTTGACGCCTGTTGCACGCTCTCCTGTAATTAATGTAATGCCGTTTTCTTCATACCATGAATAAGGGTTCATGATTGTTTCATCTACCGACATTTTCTTTTGCAGAATGTTGGATAACATAATGCGGTTATAGTTAGGATATGGTTCTTTACCAATAATCGTAATTTCAAATTTATCTGAATTTCTTTCTAATATCTCTTCAATAGTTCTGACACCGGCCATGCCGTTACCGATCATGACTAATTTTTGTTTTGGCATCCCTATTCCCTCCCGTATTCTTTATCTAAAAATTCCTGAATGGCTTGAGCTACTTTCTTCGCCTTTTTATAATCTCCGCCATTAGAGCGGACACTGATAGACAAGTCTTCAAAATCAAATTCTTTCATGTTGAAAAAGTCAGAGCGTTCTTTATCCCCGGTATGATTCACGAGTTGATTAGGTGTCGTGTCTTTTTTGATTTGATCATTGATTTCCGGTGAATCTGTCGCAATAATGACAACATCCGCATCGGCAATGTCTTCTTTATCGTAGTCTTTAGTAATGAGTTTCATATTAGGGTAAGACTCTTCAAAAAATTCTGGCAAAAAAGATTTAGAAATGACTGTTACATCTCCGCAATTCGCTTTAGCAAGTTGTTTAAACTTGCGATATCCTATTCTGCCGCCGCCTACAAGTACTGCATGCTTTTTAGATAAGTCTAGTTGTATAGGATAATACATTTAAACCGCCTCTTTCTGATTCAATCTATCAATTAACATCTCGTCTAACTCAGGTTCAAAATTCAACGCATCGGCAATTGTGATATCAGACTCCCCTTTAATAGCATTGATTTTCTTCTTAATTTTGTTTACTAAGAAGCCGTTATAGAAGAAAACAGGTATCACATAGAGCTGATCGTAATTGTCTTTCATTTGCGGTAATAAATCTTCATATTGTTTATTACCGTAAAACATCATAGTGTAAACCGGCAGTTCTGTCGTAATTTGTGCTGCTAACGTATCGATTTCATCGTCTGGTTCAGTCACAATCGGACTGCCGTGACCAATAAGTATAATAGCGGAGCCTGGTGTATGGGCATCTGGCCATGCTTCAATACGCTGATTGACCCATTTTGTCAGACTCGGATGATCGCAAAGGGGCTGACGAATTTCATACGTAATACTTGGAAACATCAACTGCATTTCATGCATCACTTTCGGCAAGTCTTGTAAATAATGTCTACCCGAAAACAGCAATAATGGAACAATCACAAATGATGTTTCGCCTTCCCACAAATGTTTGCGGATAATTTGAGGCAATGAAAGCTCATCGCTTTCGATAAATGCCACATCAAACGTACCGTCAATTTGACTTGCGACTCTATCTAACTCCTCCATCAATAATTGGTTTTGTTTACCGCGTCTCATTCCATGCATAACGACAATTGTTTGTGTCATATGCATTCCCCCCTTTATATGCATTGTACCTTAATTTTTACATTAATGTGAATGCATTCACAAAATTATAATAAAAATAGGGAATCCCCTTAGTTTAATCTTGAGGGGATTCCCTAACATAATGCAACTATTTATGTGTTTTGATTGTTCAAAATAATAATTTCTCGGTAAAAAACTGAAATCCGTTTATTTTTGTTCTTCAATATAACGATTACGTTTACCGTTAAAGAACGCAAAAAGCAAACCTATGAAAATACCGCCACCGATATAGTTTCCGATAAAGGCAAAGACAATATTTTTCAATACATCTAACCAAGCTAATGCGCCGATATTGTAAAACATCATACCAGAGAATAAGTTCGCATTGTATACAACGTGCTCATATCCCATAAACACGAAGACTACAACACCGCATGCCACAAAGAATGTTTTAGATAAACCGTCTTTGAATTGCATTGAAACATAAATACCGATGTTGATAAAGAAGTTTGCGAAGAGCCCTTTTACTAAAATACCTTCCCAAGTCCCTAATGTTGTTTTCTTTTCAACAATACCTGTCAAAGCTTTAATCATTTCCGGTGTCATTACATGCGTAAATTTCATTAGACCGAACAATACAAATCCGCCTGCAATATTACCGATAAAACAAAAGATAAATAACCAAATGATTTTACCGATAGGCACTGATTTATAATAAGCACCCGCTGTCATGTACATAAAATTACTTGTTAATAGTTCTGATTGTGTAAGTACGATTAACACTAAGGCTAAACTGAATGAAACCGCACCGATAAAGTTGATTGTCCCTTCATTCAAACCTGTATGTTGTGTTTTCATCGCAAGCATAAAGACTGCCACAATAGATAATAAGAAACCTGACATCATAGATTTAAAGAAATAACGCACTGGCGTTTTCTCTAACATGACGGCTTTCATTTGAGACGAGCCGACTACTGCGTCCATCGTTTGGCGTGAAGCGTATGTATCTTCTAGTGTTTTAAGATTTTTCATGCCCATAGACTTACTTTCCTCCAATTCACTCATTGAGATACATCTAGTATATTATTAAAATAAGTCTATGCCTACCCTTATTTTGAATTTTTCCCTATACAATTTATTAATAATGTGTTGATATATGTTAATCGAATTAAAGTTATCTTAATGATAAATTTAGTTAGAATTAAAGAGCGTACAAAACATTAAACAAAAAAAGCACCGGAACAGCATGTGCACTGTCCCGGCAGTATTCATTGACCTATTAAGCATTTTTTTGTGCTTTACGTTTAACCATCCATTTCAATCCAGCTGAGAAGATACCGCAACCTGCTACGGTACGCAAGAACCATCTCAATGCACTATTAGAGATACATTTTGATGGAAAGACTGCAGATGGAATCAATGTACTTAATACGTAAAGAATTACGACTTTGACATAACGTTCGTTCATGCTTTTCACCTCTTTTAGATTACATAGTCAGTGTAGCACTTTTAAGCCCTGATAAATATGTCAAAAGCCGTAAATCAGGGAATCCCCCACTACCTTTTCAGCAATTCCTCTAACTGATCCAGCGTACTTTCCATGCCTTGTTCAACACCCATTTCCATTAATTGTTTGGCCGCTTCTTCTGAAGGCATTACAGAAACAGACTTCACTTCTGTCGTCGAACTGCCTTTAGATGTAAGATACAGTTCCACGCGCATTCCATTCATATCAGTGTTGATATTGCCTTTTTCATCCGCAAAATAGTCATGATAGATGATTTTATGCGGTGCTTCAATTTCATCATATTGCTGAACGGTGTAGCTTTCTGCGTCAGGCATTTGAATTTTAAAGAAATTCTTTCCGCCTGGTTTCGGATTAAATTCATATACTTTTAATGATCCGCCTTTAGGAAAGAACCATTGTTCAAATTTTTCTTTCATCGTATAGGCATTGAATACATTTTGAATACTTGCTTCAAATGTACGTGTACCGATGATTTGATTACCTGTCTCGTTACTGTCATGATTTATGACTCCTTTGTCTGTTAAAGTGGATACTTCTATTATGTATCTATTCCCAGTCGATTTGCCAATCATTCCCAAAATAAAAGTAAAACATTAAAAAACTGGAATACAGCCCTTGCTGCATTCCAGTGTATCTATAATTAATTAGTCTTCAACGATAAATTCTACGTCTGCTTAGAATTTAACATCTTTACCGATTAATACGCCGCCTGTTTCTAATTTTTGGTTAAAGCTCATGCCGTATTTTTCACGGTCAATTTTGCCTGATACTGTGAAACCAGCTACGTTTGTATCGTTTAATGGGTTTTTGCTTACGCCGTCGTATTCAACATCGAAAGTTTCTTCGTGTGTTTCACCTTTGATTGTTAAATCACCAGTTACTTTGCTTTCAGAAGCTTCTTTGATTACGAATTTGATTTCCGGATGTTCATCTGCACTGAAGAAATCGTTTGTACGTAAGTGGTTATCTCTGTCTTCTTGGTTAGTATTGATTGATTTTACATCAATTACAGCTTCACCTTTAAGTGAACTGAAGTCATTTAAGTCACCTGATAATTCAACGTTGAATGAATCGAATCCGCCTTTCACTTTAGAAACCATTAAGTGTTTCACTTGGAATCCGATAGAAGAATGTGCTGCATCAAAAGTAAATTTAGTCATAAAACAAACCTCCAATTTTTATTTGTATACTTAGTATACCACATATATTTTATATATCAAGTGTTTAGGTTCATTTCTTTGGTCCATTTTTAAAATACCCGTTTCATTTCTATTTATACGTGACAAAAGTATGAAAAAACACGCTATCGGATTAGATAGCGTGCACAGCGTTAAAAGCTGGGTGTTTCTATTTGATTTAAATCACTGCCGATGACCACTAAATAACGGTCTACCAGATTTTCTAACTGTATCGGTTCTATTTCTAATTGTCCTGCCGCATATTGAACTAAGTGCACATCAGGATGTTCAGCCAACTGTACAAATCCTTTTACACGATACGTCGATTGCGGCAACGTTTCAAACCATCTTACTAAATCTTCTAATTCCACCGTATGAACACATTCAAAATAACGATGGCCGATACCTTGATGATGCGGTGTATGTTTACAAGCATCCGCATCCTTTTGTGTCGGTACAATAGAAGCGGCTTGATGTGAAAATAATGTTTGAGAATCTAATTGTCCATAAGTACCTACTGAAATTTCAGCACTGTCATTCAAGATATTCAAATCAGACAATATCTCTGCAATTTGATCCGGTTCGCATAAGTCGATTTTATTCACCCATAAATGCGAACAATACGTCAATTGATCATAATACAGTTTCTGCATGTCTCCTGGATAGTTGTTAATGCGATGATACAGCGATGCATCCACCACACCGATAACACTTGCTATGTTAGAAATCGGTGCCAATACAGGTGTTAAACATGCGTCAATCACAGATTGTGTTTCTGCAACACCGCTGCATTCTACGAACACAACATCTGGCTGATATTGCAAATAAAGCTGATGCAGCTGTTTAGAAACGTCTGCCTTCATCGCACAGCAGATACATCCATCTATCATCTCATCCATCGGCACAGATCGATCAACTAAATAGCTGTCGACACTTGCTTGCCCAAAATCATTCATGATGACTGCCGGCTGCATAGATTGATTTAAAGCCTTTTTGATCAAGTGATTCAACGTCGTTGTTTTACCGCCGCCTAAAAAGCCTCCAATAATAATAATATCCATCACTACGCCTCTTTCTTATCAAAGATTATAGTACTAGTTTTATATTAAGACACCTGCGAGCAACGCAATTACTAAAGTCAAACCGATTGATGTGGCCATTTGTCTGCCGATAAGGGCACCGCTCTTTTTCAGTCCTAAATGTTTTGCCATCATAGATACTGTGACCATACATGATGAGAATGTTGAACTGAAGAAGACTAATACAAGCAAACTTGCAGGTGTTAATGACTGCAAGACAGCCCCATTGCCGAAATTAAACAGCAGCATGCCGTCTTTACGAATCATTGAGAATAAAATACCTGGTGCCATACTATCTGGAATATGAAGCAGATAAAGCAATGGTGTAAAGACCAAAGCAATGATTTTCAGAATCGGTGTCAGTGATAACAAGCTGACAACAATACAAATACCGATAAAGATAGGTAAAGCTTGGAGTAAGAACATTTCAATCGTACCCCAGATTTGTTGTAACAAGGGTTTTAGTTTCGGCCATTGCAGTTTATTGCGGTAAATTGGAGGCGTAACATGAAATTGAGTCTTGTTGCGATACCATAATTTATTATGGATAATGCCTCCGATAAATACTAACAGCAGATACGGTACAAACAACCATGAATGTTGTGCTGCACTGAAAATCGATAACGTTGCACCGATTTGATAACTGCATGATGAGCCGAAACTAATAATACTCATACAATTTTCTTTTGTACATGCACTGCATTGACTGTTGGCTTGTGTAATCGCAGCCGCGTTACAACCGAAGCCTTCAAGTACCGGAATAATATCTTGACCGTCTAAGCCTACCTTGCGCATCGTCGGTTCAATCGACCATACAACAAATTGTTTGAGCTGTGTTTGATCAATGACTGCCGTTGAAATCCCTATCATCACTACAACCGGCAAGGCCCAAACGAGCGAATAAATACCAAGCGATAATACACCGTAATCTCCATAAAGGACTTGGTCAATCCAATGAATAGAAGTATGGGCACGATGCATCATCATTTCAATCCAAAATGATACATAATTGCTTTGAAGCCAATCTGAGAAGTGATAGGCCAAAAAGATCGGCAGCGCAAACATTAAGAAAATAATCAGCCAGCCTAAAAGTGTATCGTGAAACTTAGGCTGGTGCTGACGGCTTTCTTCTACGTAAGCTTTTAATTTTCTTATATCTGATTGTGTCGTTTTTGAATCAGATGTCACAGCGTGATACGGTGAAGCGTTGACTTGCTGCTTTAGAATAAACTGGCGCAGCAAAAATTGCTGCGCAGTTGTTAATTTGTTGAAACCTGTTAATTTCAATGCATGCTGTGTGTCATGAATCGAAGTATACTGACCTGTTGCTAAATTGAATTTAACTTCTAGCATGAGCAGTCCACTTCGCAACAGCTGTAATCATCAAGGTACATTTTGTTATCCTTGTACACTTCTACCGCTTCTTCATTGATTTCTAATGCTTCGCGTTCTAAAACTGTTGCGGCTAATACTGCAAAGCGTGCACGGAATTTATAGATATAGCATAAAATTGCATCCGCATGACGTACTGTCGGTCCAATCATGAACACATTCGGGTAACGTGTAGATTCATCATCTTCTGTAAGTTCGATTTCACCATCATGTGTACTGAAGAGCTGTTGGACTAGAGGATTCGTTGTCGCATCAAATCCAGTCGCAAGAATCGGTTCGTTTTTAGATGTGGCTTGTTTGCCATTGTTGAAATGCACGACATACTTTTTGTCCATATCAGAATAAGTGACTTTAGATGCTGTGTAGCCAACATTCAATTCGATTTCTGCGCCGTTTTCAACGACTTTGCGCAGACGCTGCTGCGTATAAGGAGATAATCGGATACTTGGATCTGCATGTTTATCATCTAAGCCTGTTGAGTGCGTGTAGATTTTAACTTGTTTACCTTGTTCTGCCATACAAATTGCAGCATCAAACGCACTTTCATTACCGCCGATAATGACATATTCGTCACCCGGCATTTGAGTAAAGTCTTCTACGTCGCTGTAGTGCTGACCATATTTGAAAGGCTTGCGCGCAAATGAGAAGTCCCCTGTTGCGATAAAGACATACTCGCTCGTAATCAATCCTTGGTCTGTATTGATTTCATAATGTCCATCCACAAAGTCGATTTTCTCTACTGCTGTATCTTCTTGTACAGGCAATTCGTAGTGCTGTGCGACTGTTTGTAAATAATCCGCATATGTTGCGCCTGAAACATGTTCTTCATTAAAGGTATAAGCTGGAGATGTTTCAGTAGAGACCGCATTGATATCCGGCATTCCGAATCCATTCGTCGTAAATGAAGGTGTAATCGTTCTTGTAGATTTCGGCCAATTTAAGAAGGATTGTCCAACCTTGCCTTTATCAATGATTGTCATATCATTATCATCTAAGCCGATTTGTTGGAACGCAATGGCCATTCCAATCCCTGCTGCTCCCGCTCCTATAATTGCCACACGATAATGTTGCATAGCTTATTACTTCCTTTCTTTATTTCTCTCAATCTATATTTGTAAATCGTAATTGTTACGTTTTGTACCAAGGTATTTTATCACTTACCTACATCAAACACAAGAAGCATGCAACGTTGAAACATGAAAAAAGACTGTGCTGCTACGTTTATCACGCAGTGCACAGTCTGTTGCTTGTTATTTTTCATCTAACAATGTTTTATAGTCTTTTATATGGTACGGATCTTTTACCACTTTGCCGTCGATATAAACGACAGGTACCGTATCTATCTTTTTCTCTTTTGCAAATTTCTGGTCTTGTATTGCGGCTTTATATGACTTGCTGTCTTTCGTTTTATAATCTTTTTTAATCTTTGCTTTTGTTTCATCTGATACATCTAATTCATCAATCAAACCGTCTAGCAGCTTTTCATTGATCCATGGCTTTTTATGATCTTTTGTATCTGGCTGCTGATTAAAGATTTTATGCTGGAACGCAAGATATTGTTTCGGTGCATAGATTTGTACCGCATGTCCTGCACGAGAACCGATAATAGAGTCTTTGCCTAAAAATGCAAGATTGACCATTTGATACTCTGCTTTACCTTTATCAATATATTCTTTTTGCAGCTCGGGCATGATTTGATCATCTACCTTCTTGCAATAAGGGCACTTATAATCCGCAAATTCTATGATTTTAATTTTGCTGCCTTTGCCTTCTAATTCAGGATCTTTTTGAGAACATCCTTGTACAATTACAGCTAATAAGATGATACTGGCAAGTATGAACCATTTTTTCATTGATATACGCCTCGATTCATGAGTTTAATAGTTGATGATGTGAATCGAATCCTTACTTTCTTTTATAATCACTTCATTTTGTACTCTCAAGCTACATCATACACGCTAACATACTGTGTTGCCAATAGTTGATGAACAAAAGCATAAAAAAGCCTTCGATTATCTGCTAACCGAAGACTTTATATTAATTATTGTTCTTGAATCACATTTAAAAATCTCTGCAACTCAGGTGTTTTAGGATGGTTGAAAAGCTCTGAAGGCTTACCAGCTTCACCAATCACACCTTCATTAATAAAGACTGTCTTATCTGATACTTCTTTCGCAAAACGCATTTCATGCGTCACGATGACCATCGTCATTCCCTCTTTTGCGAGTTCTTTAATTACACGCAATACTTCAACGACTAGTTCTGGATCAAGTGCAGAAGTCGGCTCATCAAAAAGCATCACTTTAGGATTCATAGCTAAAGCTCTCGCAATTGCAACACGCTGTTGCTGACCGCCGGATAAAGCACCAGGGTGCTGATCCTTAACGTGTGTTAATCCTACTTTTTCAAGCAGATGTTCCGCTCGTTTTCTTGCTTCGCCTTTTGATAATTTCTTTACAACTATAAGACCTTCCATCACATTTTCGATTGCTGTCTTATGCGGGAATAAATTATAGTTTTGGAATACCATTCCTGATTGTTTGCGCACACGAATTTGCGACTTCTTATCATTATTCGTATACGTTTCGCCGTTGACATAGACTTGACCTTCTGTCGGCAGCTCTAAAGCATTCATCATACGAAGCAATGTCGTCTTGCCTGAACCAGAACGTCCGATTAATGTAACGACTTCGCCTTCCGCTACATTAAGGTCGACACCTTTGATGACTTCTTTGTCACCGAATGACTTTTTCACATTCTTTAATTCAATCATGAACGATACCCTCTTTCTAAGTAAGCTTCATAGTATGACTGAATCACTGAAATGATAAAGCATACAACCCAGTACATTAAGGCAACAAGAATATAAATTGTTAAATATTCATATGTTGTCGATGCTACTTCTTGGGCTTTTCTGAACATCTCAGCAACAAGGATAAAGCCAAGCAACGATGTATCTTTCAGCAAGCTTAAGAATGTGTTTCCTAAAGCAGGTACTGACACTCTGATAGCTTGAGGCAAAATAATACGTTTGATTGTTTGGCTGTAATTCATTCCAATGGAATAAGCTGCTTCAGTCTGTCCTTTTGGAATAGATAAAATACCGCCTCGGATAATTTCAGAAGCATAGGCACCGACATTTAATGAAAGTCCTATGATTGCGGCAATTGCGGACGGTAATGTCCACTGGGTATCGGGATTATTCGTTACCAATCTGCCGAGTTCGGGCAAACCATAGAAGATAATGAATAATTGTACGATCATCGGTGTACCTCGGATAATTGAAACATATACACGTGCAATACCGCGCAATACTTTGCTGGTTGATATGCGCATTAAAGCTGTAAATAGTGCTATCAGCAAACCTAATACAAAAGTGACGAGTGTAATAGGAATGGAATACTTGACCAAACCTTCTAACATCGGCAAGAATGCTTGTTTCGCAGCATCAAATGCGTGCTGCTGCTGATCGTTTAATAGAATCGCATTAAGGTTTAGAAACATCTTGACCAAACCATTTCTTACCGATTTTTTCTAATTCGCCGTTTTTCTCTAATTTTTCTAATGCTTTGTTTACATCTTTGATTGTTTTATCATCTGTTTTCTTAGAGAAAGTGAACGCAGATTGACTTTTCTCTGCATTGCCTTCAATCACTTTGATTTTCGCATTAGGTTTTTGTTTTTTATAGTCTAAGTATGACAAGTTATCATTGAATGTACCGTCGGCACGGTTAGACTGAATCAAGTCCATTGCTTGGTTGAAGCCGTCTACTTTAACAAGTTCAGCACCTTTTTTCTTAGCTAATTCGCCAAAGTTAGATGTGAATGTTTGTGCCATTTTTTTGCCTTTAACATCGTCGAAACTTTTAATGTCAGTATTCTTTTCGCCGACTACCAACACACCTTTAGAGTAAGTATAAGGTTTAGAGAATTTATATTTTTTCTCTCTGTCTTTGTTAATACCTACTTGGTTCGCAATGACATCAAAACGTCCTGAATCTAATCCAGCAAACATTGAATCCCATTGTGTTTCTTTGAATTTGACTTTGTAACCCATTTCTTTCGCAACTGCTTTAGTTACATCGATATCATAACCCGTCAATTTGCCTTGTTTATCATGGAAAGTGAATGGAGCATATGTACCTTCTGTTCCAACTACTAGAGTTTTATCATCTTTGCTTGATGATTTTTTATCACTGCCATTGCCGCAAGCAGCCAAAGCAACAGCAACTACAATTGTTAATAACGCCAATAATATTCTCTTCATATCGTTTCTCCTTTTATCCTTATTGTTCTAATCGGATTAATCTATATTTTAAGCTACCCAGCCCTTTCCGTCAATACTATTTGCTCACCTCTTCACTACTCTATATATCCAAAATCTTCACAATTATGTCACTAATTACCCTTATTTATTTTCTAAATCGTAATCATTCCTATTTACAAATCATCCTTAATCATGCATAATAGTATTTACGATTGGAGGCGAAATCAATGAAACAAGATTTAGCAACAGCAAGACGTAATTTAAGTAGCCCTAATATCAAAACACGCAAACGTGCGTTAAAGATTATCAAGGCAAACAAACGCAATAACAAATAATAGATTCACATATACTTTGCAAATGATCCTTAAACATTAATTTTCACAATCCTTTATGTCCTATGTGTGCTCTAGTCAGCATCTCTGCAGCTAGATATAAACAGTATTTCAAAACATTCCCTAAAACTTTTAATCCTAGACTTTCATGAGTCTGAATCTTTTAAAACGCTATTGGTCATTTGCAAAATTAAATTGCCTGAGTCCGCTCTAGATAGAGATGACTCAGGCCTTTTTTTATAAAAAAGACAATGATACTAAATCAAGCATCATTGCCTTTTGATTGTTCTGTTTCTATTATAAATATTTTTTAGATACAAAGTTCAAGTTATCATCTAATTCATAGATAAGCGGTGAACCTGTTTTAATTTCATAGCCTACGATATCTTCATCAGATACGCCTTCAATGTGTTTGATTAAAGCACGTAATGAGTTGCCGTGAGCTGAAACTAACACAGTTTTGCCTTTTAATAATTCTGGTGCGATTGCATCGTCCCAATAAGGAATTACACGTGCTAAAGTATCTTTTAAACTTTCTGAAGTCGGTACAACACGTGAATCCAAGTCGCTGTATTTGCGGTCTGCTAAATCAGCTTTACGTTGTTCTGGAGTTGCTTCTGGAGGTGCAATGTCATAAGAACGACGCCAAATATGCACTTGTTCTTCACCGAATTCTTGACGTGCAGCGTCTTTGTTTAAACCTTGCAAGCCGCCGTAATGGCGTTCATTTAATCTCCAAGTTTTGTGAACAGGGATAAATAATTGGTTTGAACGTTCTAATAAGAAGTAAGTTGTTTTAATCGCACGTTCCAATACAGATGTAAAAGCCACATCGATTTGAATTCCTTCTTCTTTCAAGCGATCACCTGAAGTCGTTGCTTCTTCTCTACCTTGGTCAGATAAATCAACATCTGTCCATCCGGTAAATAAATTTTCTGCGTTCCATACACTTTGACCATGTCGGCATAATATTAATTGAGGCATAGTTATCCTTCCTTTCTTCTAAGAAAAGCGCTCAATTTGAATACATCACTTTTCATATAATATTCTATCACTTTTCCATTGTGATACTCACTTTTTTTCACTCAAATTTCAAAAATACAAAATTGACACATTTTGAAATACAGTGTCATCAAGTTGTTATATTTCATTTCATTAGTAAAAAAGTTGTGAACTCAGTGTAACCTGCTTAATTTCAATCAATGATACAGTAGGTCTTGTAAATTTTTAATGCATTCGTGAACAAGTAGTCTAGGAGGATATTTTTATGAAGAAATTATTATTATCATCATTTGCTGCTTTTTCAATCGCTACAGCAGCAACTGCCGGTGTGCAAGCTGATACAAATACAGCACAAGCAGCCGAACAAACAAGTACACAATCTGTACATGACCGCTTCATCGCTGCAGGCGGCACAGAAGCAATGTGGGAAAACATTGTTATGCCTGAATCGAGCGGTAACCCAGACGCTGTCAATGAGTTAGGCTACAGAGGTCTAGGTCAAACTAAAGAATACTGGGGTACAGGCACAGTGGAAGAACAAACTAAAGGCATGATCCAATATGCAGAAGAGCGTTACGGTTCTATCGACAACGCAATTCAATTCAGAATGGCAAATAATTGGTGGTAAAATTTACCCTTATACCACATAAACAAAACCCTTAAGTCCGATACTTAAGGGTTTTAATTATGTGTTCAATTAAGAATGGTTGTAATCTTTATTATGCACTTCATGATGTCCCTCTGCTTCTGGATGATACGGTTCTGGATGGACATAAACAGAAGAGACACCTTGTTCATGCATATATGTTTCCACACGATCGCAGATTTCATGTGCTTCTTGAAGCGTCAAATCTGGTTCAACCACAATTGTGACATCCACAAAGATACTGCTGCCGTGATAACGGCCTTTGATGCTTTTAACAGCTAAAACATCAGACACTTCTAAAACATCTTGGCGATATGTTTCTAAATCCCTTTCATTAAAGCCGTCGCTCAATGTAAAGATAGCTTCTCTGAAGATTGAAAAACCTGTATAAACAATTAAGAAGCCGAGAATAATCGCTAAAATAATATCGACTATCGGCATGCCGAATTGTGTAAAAATCAAACCGACACCCGTACCTAAACTGACAATACTGTCTGACATATTATCGACTGCTGAAGAATGGAGCGAACGGCTTTTTGTTTGTTTCGCGAGTCTGAAGTTGTACAATGCGACTGCCGACATAATCGCACCACTGATTAAACTGATAATAATTGTGACTGGATTCGGTGTATGATAATCATTTAAAAAGAGTCTTGGGAAATCTTGAATAATGACTTGTACCCCGACAAACATAATAATGAATGAAACAAGCAATGAAGCAATATTCTCAGACTTTAAATGACCATACGGATGATTTTTATCCGGCGGTTTGATAGATATTTTCAAACCGACAATCACCGCAATGGATACGAGAATATCTGTCATATTGTTCAACGCATCTGCACGTACAGCAGCAGAATGATAGATTGTACCTACAATATATTTAGCAACCGATAAAACAATGTAAGTTACTAAACTTAAATAAGCGCCCTTTTGTGCACGCTTCAAATTCAGACTTTGCGACATTGGATGTCCCACCTTTTTGTATAATTCATTTTAAGTATGCGGCATTTCATAGCGGGTTTCAATTTTTTCATTTTTAATTATTTTTTTATTTCTTGGGCTAAATTAATAGTTAGCCTCCCCTAATTTAAGAGCACATCCTTCCCTTTGAAAAATAAAAAAGCGAGATGCGCTGTTTTATACACATCTCACTGGATCTTTAGTCTCTTAAAATATATTTAGAGAGTACAAACGTAACAGGTATTGTAATGATCAGACCGGCAAATGGCGCAATGACTGATGAGATGTGAAACCATTGTACAAAGATATACAACAGCACCGTCTGCATCCCCATATTTACCACTTGTGTAAGCGGAAACTGAATAAACTTCTTCCATGTCGGTTTGACTTTATAAACAAAGTAACAGTTCAAGTAATACGAAATCACAAAACTGACAATAAACCCTGTAATATGACTGACAAGGTAATTGATACCTATTAATTTAAGCAGTAATAAATAGACGATGTAATAGTTCAATGTATTAATGCCGCCTACAATAATAAACTTGATAATTTCAAAATGCGTTTGCGTTAATTTCATCTCTCGTGCACCGTCGCTTTTCTTAATAATATCTCTATTGCTTCGTTATTATAACACTTACAAAATTAAATTTTCACTTATTTCGAAAACGTCTCAGACAATCAAAAAATTTGCGTTACATTTTTGTCGATAACTACTATAATGAAATGAGATTGAAGAATAGGAGAAGAAATATGATTAAAACTGAACAATCACGACTGCCCTTGATTATGATTATCGTCTTAGGGGCTATGACCGCATTTGGTCCAATGTTAGTAGATATGTACAACCCTGCTTTGCCGCAAGTGAGAGATGATTTTGATGTATCCACATCAACTTCGCAGCTTACATTGTCATTTGTCATGATTGGTATGGCACTTGGACAATTTGTCTTTGGGCCATTATCAGATGTATACGGACGCAAAAAGACTGTGCTTTCGATACTGATCGGTATCGCAGTTGTTTCTGTCGCATGTGTCTTTGTATCATCCATCAATGTATTTTTAGTACTGCGTTTCTTCCAAGGTCTGCTGGGCGGCGGTGCGATTGTAATCGCCAGAGCTACTGTCAGCGACCGATACGAAGGTGCCAGTTTAACGCAGATTCTAGCCACTTTATTAGTTGTTAACGGTATCATTACGATTATTGCGCCGCTTATCGGCGGTTATACACTTGCTTTTACTTCTTGGAAAATGATTTTCATGGCATTAACAATTATTTCCTTGGTAATATTCGCAGTCGCACTGGTTAAAATGGAAGAAACCCATTCAGTTGCCCATGCGCGCTTGAATTTCTCAGAAATATTCAAAGACTTCGGACATTTATTAAGCAAACCGAAATTTGTGATTCCTATGTTAATGCAAGGTTTCACATATGTTATGCTGTTTAGTTTCGCAGCTGCATCACCGTTCATCACACAAAAAATCTATAACATGTCGCCGCAAGCTTTCGGCTGGATGTATGCCTTTATCGGTATCGGATTGATTGTAATGAGTCAGGTGACTGCTTTCTTAGTCAAATTTATTGAGCGTGAAAAATTGCTGCATATTTTAACAGGTATTCAAATCTTCGGTGTGCTTTTAGTTGTTTTTGCGACAGGTTTCCACTTGCCGTTACCTATATTAATCGCATCCTTCTTTATTATGGTATGGCCGGTTACAGGTATCGGACCGCTCGGCTTCTCATTAGCAATAGAAGAACGCTCAGGCGGCAGCGGAAATGCATCCAGCCTGCTTGGTTTATTCCAATTTATCTTAGGCGGAATTGTTGCACCGCTTGTCGGTATCCAAGGCGGACAAAGTGTTGGACCGTTTATATGGATTATCATCATCACAAGTATATTAGTAATTATTTTAAATATCTGGTTACGCCAGTTGATCAAATCATAAGCATGATGAGAGCGAGAATTCTGTCTCGCTCTTTTTTTATACGCATTAAGTCAAAGTAATATACCTGAACCGCTGCAACTTCTATAATAATAGTAATAAGTCATAATGTTTGGAGAAATCATAATGCAGAAAAAATTATTAAACGTCAAACCAAAGAGTCAATTATCCCCTATCCCGATGGTTATGGGATGTGAAGGCACAGCCGCTTCCATGCTTTTAGATTATAACCATATCTTTGTCCATCCGATTTCATTAATGAAACGCTGGCCGACGCATCCAAGCAATCCGAATAAAGGCTATGTCGGTCATTTCTTGATGATTAAACCAGGTGCGCATCAAACCATTTTTCCTAATGCGTTTGTCCCTTATTTAAAATTATACGATACACGAATTCAAGATGGTACTGGCAAATCACTGACAGAACTTGAAGCGATTATCGATCAAGGGCAGCCTGTGTTGATTTATCACACTGTACTAGGACAAAAACCGCAGCGCCGCACCTTTAAAGTAGATGGCGGACGTAAAGAATGGGTATCGAACATTCATATTACACTGCTCATCGGTTATGATTCTGCACATTATTATTATATTGATCCGCTATGGGCACAATTCGGACGCAAACTCTATGTACCGGCACTGATTCCATCCAAACATCAAATCATCAAAATACCTAAAGATAAAATGCGTCAAAGTTATGATTCAGCCGGCAGATTATGTATTTATCACGGTAAATTTTAATACTACATTTAATTTGTATAATGTAATAATCACTCAAATTACCTATTACCCTATTTATATGAGCATTAACAAAATTGTTTGATTCATTTAAATTATATTCTTTATTAAAGTTTCTTATAGTTATACATTAACAATTGCAATGTCCTAAAATTTTCTTTATCATAAGTAACATCATTTAACGTCAACCCCTTTGTCACATATAAATCTGAAAGGGTGTCAAAACTTTGGGACAGAAATTACAAAAAGACCTCAGCAATAGACATATACAATTAATAGCTATTGGCGGGGCAATTGGCACAGGTCTCTTTTTAGGATCTGGCCAAACAATTAAATTAACAGGTCCGAGTATCTTTATCGCTTATATCATCATTGGTATGTTTTTATTTGCGTTTATGCGCGGACTTGGAGAACTTTTACTCAGCAATACACGATTCAACTCATTTGTAGATATTGCCAATGAATACCTAGGTCCGTTCGGCGGCTTTGTGATCGGCTGGACTTACTGGTTCTGTTGGATAGCTTCAAGCATGTCTGATTTGACAGCAATTGGCCAATACATAGCCTTTTGGCTGCCGCAGCTGCCGAACTGGATATCTGTACTCTTTGTAGTATTGGTATTGATTTCATTTAATATGTTGGGTGCGAAATTATTCGGAGAGCTGGAATTCTGGTTTGCGTTGATTAAAATTATCACAATTATCGCACTGATTGTGGTGGGACTTGTCTTAATCTTTATGTCAGCGAAAACAGAACATGGACACGCAGGATTCTCAAACCTAGTCGCACATGGCGGACTCTTCCCTCATGGTGCGTTCGGATTCCTAATGGCTTTCCAAATGGCGATTTATTCATTTATCGGTATTGAGCTGATCGGCGTTACTGCTGGTGAAACAAAAGACCGTGAAAAAACTATTCCGAAAGCGATTAATAATGTACCTGTACGTATTTTATTATTCTATGTCGGTTCATTGATTATCATTACGTCTGTAGTACCTTGGAATACATTAAGCGAAAACTCAAGTCCATTCGTAAAAGTATTCGGATTAATCGGGATTCCATTTGCGGCCAGCTTAGTCAACTTTGTGGTTATTACTGCAGCGGCATCCGCAACGAACAGCGGTATTTACTCTAACAGCCGCATTCTATTCGGTTTAGCGGAACAGGGATTAGGACCAAAAGCCTTAGGCAAAGTCAATAGTCATGGTGTACCGCATATCTCAATGTTAATATCATCATTCTTATTATTGTTTGCGGCTTTATTAAACTATATTTTCCCGAACGCAGTACAGCTGTTCATCTATGTCACAACACTTTCAACCGTGCTGTATTTATTTGTTTGGACGCTGATCATCATTTCATATATCATTTATGCCTTTAAGAATAAGAAGGAACATAAAAACAATGACTTTAAATTGCCAGGCGGACCTTATGCAGGTATGGTCGTACTCGCATTCTTTATCTTCGCATATATCTTATTATTATTTACAGAAGAGACAAGAAACGCGTTGTTCGTCTCACCGATTTGGTTTATTATCGTCATTATTTTCTATCAAAAATATAAAAACAATGCACATGCCAATGTTGCTAAAATACGCGGCGAAAAACAATCGAGCGCGGATGAATAAGTGTATGAAAAAGCCAGAGACAAAAGCGTCTCTGGTTTTTTGTTAAATCTATTTAGTTAATTTCAATGGAATCATCGCTAAGATACAGTTCTTTTGATAGAACAATGTCCAACGCAATAATACACCGGTTTGGTTATGAAGCAAGTTCTGCCAAGTTTTGTTAGTGATAAATTGCGGCACGATAACAGTGATAACAAAGTGGTCATTCTCTGCTTTACTGCGGATTTTATCAATAAAGCGCGCTAACGGTTTAACTACACTGCGGTACTCTGAATGCAGCATGACTAAACGAATATCCGGATAACGTTGTTCCCATTTGGCCTGCATGGCTTTATCTTGCTCTTGGTTAAATGAAACATGCACCGCAATAATATGATCAGATGTCATTTGTGCATAAGCAATCGATTTATCTACGATTGAAGATACAGAACTGACTGGAATCAAAGCTAAGTTTTTATCCACATGTTCTAATTCATTAAAGAAGTGCACCGTACTTAATTGATCAGCAATATCGCGATAGTGCATACGAATGCGCAATAATCCGACCACTACTAAAGGCAAGAAGATCAATATCGGCCATACTTGCGCAAATTTCGTGATTAAGAAAATCATAAAGACTAATAACGTAATCGTACCTCCGATGGCGTTTGCGGATAATTTGAACAACCAGCCTTTCGGACGTGTTTTCACCCATTTAACTACCATACCGTATTGTGCAAGTGTAAACGGAATAAATACCCCCGTCGCATATAATGGGATTAAACTTTCAGTCTGTCCTTTAAAGACGATGATTAAAATAATCGCAATACTGCCTAAAATAATCATCGAATTAGAATAACCTAGACGGTCACCGCGTACAGTGAACATATGCGGCATGTATTTATCTTGTGCCATATTCGCCGCAAGCATTGGAAATGCGGTAAAGCCGGTATTGGCAGCTAAGATTAAAATCAACACAGTTGTTGCTTGGATAAAGTAAAAGGCCGCATTTTGTCCAAGTACATGCATTGCAAGTTGCGATAATACAGTGGTTTGCACTTTCGGTACAATACCATACCAATAAGATAAGCCGACGATGCCGACCAACATCAAGGCTAAAATAGTGCCCATCGCAATCAATGTTTTCACCGCATTTTTCGGTGCAGGTGATTTGAAACTCATTACCGCATTAGAAATCGCTTCGATACCTGTTAATGATGAAGCCCCTGATGAAAATGCACGTAGCAATAAAAAGACTGTGACACCTGAAACCATAGTGCCTGCTTGTGCATGGATATGCGGTGCTGCTTGACCGGTTGCTACTTTAAAAGTACCGATACCGATGACTATTATCATACCGAAGATAAATAAGTAGACCGGGTAAGCCAATACTGCCGCTGAATCTGTAAGTCCTCGCAAATTCAAAATTAATATTACTGCTACAAGCAGACAAGCAATGAGTACTTTATGATGATATAAAACAGGAAAGGCTGCGATAAAAGCATCAGCCCCTGAAGAAATACTAACCGCTACGGTTAAAGTGTAATCTACAAGCAATGCACCGCCTGCTAATAAAGACAGCTTTTCACCCAGATTATGTTTCGTTACAGTATAAGCCCCGCCTCCCGCGCGGATATGCATAAATGATTTGTCTGTATGACAAGACCAAAGCTATCAACAAGACGAGTATACCTAGCGTAATCGGCAATGTGTACCATGACGCGGCTAAACTCAATGCAGTCAATGTCAATAAGATTTGTTCCGGACCATAAGCAACAGATGATAAAGCATCAGAAGATAAAATCGCTAATGCTTTAACCTTGCTGATTTTTTCGCTGGATAACTCTCTGTTACGTTTAGGTTCTCCGATTAACAATTGTTTTAATTGTTTGATTCTCATGTGCCAAGACCTCTAAACTCACTAAAATTTATTACTCGAATGAACAGAATATACTCCTCTTTTAATGAAAAGTATAGTCTCAACACTCAAAAATCATAGAATTATCATATTTCGCAACACCTGATGTGAAATTTGTTCCATAATAAAGCAGAAAAGACGTGCTATAATAATAAAAAAATCGACTGGAGTCCTGTCATGTGAAAATTAAACCTGCATCCTTATATTCTCTGCTGCTTATTGTTCTGACCTTGATGTTCTTATTTGCCAGCTATCGTGTTGTGCTGCACTACACACACGATTCAACAAAACAAGCATTGCACCATTCGCTGCATCAATCTGTCGATCAGCGGATTGAAAAAGTGATGAAAGCCGATCATATCCCAGGCATGAGTGCCGCATTGGTACATCATCAGCACGTTATATTAAACAAAGGTTACGGTGAGGCAGATATTTCTAAGAAAATCAAAGCAGATGCCGATACTCGTTATGAAATTGCTTCAAATACAAAAGCCTTTACTGGCTTAGCTGTTTTAGAGTTGGCGAAACAAGGCAAACTCAAATTGGATGCGCCTGTATCTGACTATATTCCTTGGCTGCACTTTACATATCAAGGACAAAAGAAAGCTGTTACTTTAAAGATGCTGCTGGCACAAACAAGCGGGATTGATGACCAGTTGTCAGATGACCAAGAAGGCGAAGTGCCAAAGTCACGTGATAATTTAACCGGACGTGTCAAAAGTTTGAATCATGCTGAATTGCAAAGTGCCCCGGGTGAAACGTTCAACTACGCAAACAACAATTATAATATTTTAGGCTTAGTTATAGAAAAAGCAACCGGTCAATCTTACGAAGACTACATGCATCAGCACTTTTTAACACCGCTTCATATGCAGCACTCCTTCTTTAAAACAGATAAAGATAAAGGGACTGTTGCACAAGGCTATGTTTATGAAGACCACCAAAACAAAGCAGATAATCCGCCCTACTTTAAAGGCGATACACCAGCTGCGTATCTAATCAGCAGTACGAATGATTTATTACCGTTTGTCCAAATGAATCTGCAGCCTTCAAAAGCAAATGCTGATATTATTGCACAATCACATAAAGCTTTCACGGATGTACCTGATCAATCACCAAAACAAGGTTATGGTGCAGGCTGGTTTATAGATAATACGCAGCATCAAGTACTGCATCCTGGTACACTGCCTAACTATTCATCCATGATTGTCCTGGATACAAAAGATAAGAATGCGGTGATTCTGCTGGCGAATTTGAATGCACCGCATCTGCCTGAGTTAGCAGAAAACTTAATCTATCAGATTGAACATTATAAAAACATCTCTGCTTTCAACCATACTTTGTATCATCATGCTGAGTGGCTGAGTGCTGGATTATTATTAATATTGGTATTATTTGCAGTATCCAGCGTTATCTTTATCCAACGTATGCATCAACAGCTTGTCAAAAGACCATTTGGTCCATGGTTGAAAAAATGGATGCTGATAATAATTCTGATAATCGCAGCTGCTGTGGTCTATGAAATATGGCAGTTACCATCAATGATTGCACCGCACACCCAATGGCAAGAAGCACTCGACAGCTTCCCTGCTGTATTAATTGCGGTCATGATGTTTGGCAATCTTGCTTTGACTACAGGCTTAATCTGTCTGATTCAATTGTTGTATTTCAAACCAAAAGCAAAATAAAAACGCAGTACCGAATGGATAAGTTTCCCTCATAAACCTATCTAACGGTACTGCGCTTTTTTAATTTTCGTTATTGCTTTTTGCGTGGAACGTTTAATCTTCTTGTTAGTAAGTATCTCCCGTTGATTTCGGAACTAAAATCCACACTGTGATACAAGCAATAATGCCGAGCAAGATATTAAACCCGATTCCTGCCATAGCACCTACTTGCAAGTTCACACTATGAGAAACTACTGTGTAAATCGTACCTGAGATGGCGATACCAAAGGCATTACCTAATGATGATGCCATTTTGTATATACCTGATGCTGCACCTACTTTATTGTCAGGTGCTGTAGACACTGCTGTGTCTGTAGATGGTGTCGCATACATACCTAAACCAAGACCGAATAATAGATAGCCGATAACACTTGATACAACATAAATGCCCGTCGGCAAGAATGTTAAAGCAATCAGCAGCATACCTAATGCGTTTAATAAGGCCCCAAACATCATCGGTCGTTTCGCACCGAGTTTCTGCATGATTTTCTCCCCAACACGAATCATCAGCAATACGGTAACTAAGTACGTAATACTCATCATTCCTGATTGGTTAGAAGTAAAGCCTAAGCCTTGTTGGAAATACGTATTTGCGACAATCAATGTTCCTGCCACCGCATTAAGTGCGAAGTTTGAAATCACCGCACCAGAATAAGCTTTGTGTTTAAATAATCTAAAGTCGATTAATGGGTTATGTAGTTTTTGTTCATAAATTACAAAGAATATCACTGCAATAATAAACACAACTGCTAAGCTTAAAATAATCGGTGATAAGAACCCGAAGTTAGATGTTTGTGTAATAATCACGTTTAAACTTAACATCATAATCGCTAATACAATTAAACCGACAACGTCTAGTTTATGTTTTTGCACATCACTATCCGCTGAAGCTTTTGTTTCAGGTGTGTGGCGTATTAAAATCATTGCCAGCAATGCGGCAATAATTGAAATAATGAAAATCCAGCGCCAACCTACGAATGTTGACATCAATCCGCCAAAGTAAGAACAGATACCTGAACCACCCCATGATCCGATTGACCAGTAACTTAATGCTCTTTGTCTGTCTTTGCCTTGATAATATTCATTAACAATGGCTAAAGTAGCAGGCATAATACATGCTGCAGAAAAGCCTTGAATAATACGGCCGAGAATCAGTAAAGCTGAAAAATCGGATACAATGATTAACAGTGAACCCACAACACTGAGTGTTAATCCGATATATGTCATCTTTACGCGCCCTACTTTATCTGCAATACTTCCGGCACCCACAACAAATAAACCGGAGAATAATGCAGTCAAGCTGACCGCAGTATTAATGATTCCTGCATTCGTATTAAAGGATTCTTGAAGTGTCGGCACAATGTTCAATACTGACTGTGCAAACAGCCAGAATGTGATAACACCAAGAATAATACCTAACAACAATCTGTTGTCGCCCTTGAAAGCTCTTGTTGCTGTCATATTAAATTCCTCCTATACCCCTGCAAAAAAATGAAAAAAATAGAGACTTGGCTTATGCTACAATAGCAATATAAACCAAATCTATCATTTTCAATATATGAAATATCTTACACCAAATTTGACTCAAATTCTATAATTACATATCGTTCAAGATATTTATATGTGTTATTTTACATCGATAGTATAAATGATTATTATTTTTTAGTTGTTATCACAAAATTCAATCAATACAGGTGATTCTATTGTTAAACTTATTTATGCTTCTGCTGGAACGCGTCGGATTGATTATTGTCCTTGCATATATCTTGATGAACTTCAATTACTTCAAACAACTGATGCATCAGCGGGAAACTTGGCGTGCCAAGTGGCAATTAACACTGATGTTCGTCATCTTTGCACTGTTATCCAATGTGACCGGTGTCGTTATCAGAGACTCTCAAATATTATCCGGACAGCTGTACACACATTTAGCTCCTGATACTTCTCTTGCTAATACACGTGTGTTGACCATCGGTGTTTCCGGATTAGTCGGCGGACCTTTTGTCGCACTGATTGTAGGTACTATTTCAGGTATTTACCGTTTTTATATCGGCGGTGCCAATGCATTTACTTATTTTATTTCTTCCTTATTAATCGCATTGGTCTCAGGCTACGTCGGCCGCTATTATTTAAAAGTACGCCGATATCCTCCTATCTTAATAGGTATAGCAATCGGTGCGACTTTAGAAGTCATTCAAATGGCATGTATCTTAATCTTCTCAGAACAAACAGCACATGCTTGGTCGCTTGTCAGCTTTATTGCGATTCCGATGATTTTAATCAACAGTATCGGAACTGCCATCTTCTTATCAATTATCATTACGACTATCAAACAAGAAGAACAAATGCGCGGTGTACAAACGCATGAGGTTTTACAAATTGCCAATGAGACTTTACCTTATTTCAGGGAGGGACTGACTGAGTCTTCGGCTTTCAAAGCAGCACAGATCATTAAAGACTTGATGCAAGTGTCTGCCGTAGCGATTACTAACCGACAAGATATTTTAGCGCATGTCGGTGCCGCAAGTGATCATCATGTACCGCAAAAAGAGATTCTGACGGATTTATCTAAAGCAGTTATTCAAAGCGGGCAAATTAAAGAAGCTCATTCCAAAGCAGAAATCGGCTGTCACCATCCGAATTGTCCGTTAGAAGCAGCAATCGTTATTCCGCTGCATATTCAAAATAAAGTTGTCGGTACTTTAAAACTCTATTTTACCGATGCACACAGACTGACCTTCGTGGAAAAGCAGCTTGCGACCGGACTTGCGAATATCTTTTCAAGCCAGCTTGAATTAGGACAAGCTGAAACACAAAGCAAGCTATTGAAAGACGCAGAAATCAAATCGTTGCAAGCACAAGTCAATCCGCATTTCTTCTTTAATGCGATCAATACTATTTCTGCTTTAGTGCGTATCGATAGTGAAAAGGCACGTAAATTATTATTGCAGCTCAGCCAATTCTTCCGTTCTAATTTGCAAGGCGCACGCAATAATACCATTACTCTAGACAAAGAACTCCAACAAGTTGAAGCCTATCTTTCCTTAGAACAAGCACGCTTCCCTGACCGCTTCACTATTGATTTCGACATCAATCCATCTGCACATAATGCTTTATTACCGCCTTTCATCATTCAAGTATTAGTTGAAAATGCGATCCGCCATGCATTCAAAAACCGGCGTGCAGATAACATAGTACAAGTCACCGTACAACCTGTTGCTCAGCAACTTTATGTAGAAGTCAAAGACAATGGTTCAGGTATTCCTGAAGATAAACTGCCTTATATCGGCAAAGGCATCGTACACTCTGAATCCGGAGGCACAGGCAGTGCGTTAGAAAACTTAAACTTGCGGTTATCAGGTCTTTACGGCCCAGCATCTTTACTCAAGATTCAATCCAACAATCAAGGAACAACTGTCAGCTGTTATATTCCTTATCATTTTGATCATGACCAAGGAGGTGCGCTGCAATGAAAACACTCATCGTCGATGATGAACCTTTAGCGCGTAATGAACTCAACTATCTGCTCACACAAAATGGGCAGTTTGAAAAAATAGAAGAAGCAGAAACTATATCAGAAACACTAGAAAAAATGCTTTATGATACCTATGATGTCATCTTCTTAGATATTAATCTGATGAATGAAAGCGGACTGGATTTAGCTGAAAAAATCAAAAAGATGCAGCAGCCGCCGCATATCATCTTTGCGACAGCACATGACAATTTTGCGGTCAGAGCCTTTGAACTCAATGCGACTGACTATATTCTCAAACCATTCGAACAAGCAAGAATCGATGCGGCAGTAGCACGTGTTGCTGCACAAATTCAGCCTAAATCAACAGAACGAACAGATACACCAGCATTCCAGCAGCAAGACACTACCTCAGAAATACAGTCGAACAAAGCACCAAGTGTCTTGCCGATTGAAGTGGATGAACGTATTTATGTATTGAATCAAAAGGATATCATTGCATTAAGTGTTGAGGCAGGCAAGACAACCTTGCACACTACTGAACAAGACTTTGTAACCAGCGAACCTATGAATAATTTCGCAAAACGCTTGGATTCGCATCAATTTATCAGAATCCACCGCGCTACCATTATTAACAAAGCACATATTCAAACCATTGAACATTGGTTTAACTATACGTATCAAGTAACTTTAACCCATCAGCTGAAAGTACAAGTCAGCCGTTCTTATATGAAGGCTTTCAAACAAGCAATCGGGTTAGACTGATAGATTTGTGACTATCTGTTCACTTCACGCTTTTGTGGAAGTGAACAGATTTTTTTGTTATTCGCCTTTTATTTTCTGCATTTCACACTTTGATGTGTGCAGATCATCCAAAACGATTGAATCTCAACTCGAGATTAATGCATCTCGCATTCCGTTTCTCGCATCTCATCGTGAAAAGGCACACAAACTAAAGTTTGTGTCCTAAACTATAGATAAGATATAGAAATGAACGGAGGCAGAAATGCTATGGAAAAATCAAAAACTGGCGCAAAACAAACAAGCAAAGCCCAAAAGACATATTCCTTTTTACATCAAGTCCTCGTCATCAGTGTAATTTTATTAATCTCAAAAATCATTGAGAGCTTTATTCCGATTCCAATGCCGGCATCAGTAATCGGTTTAGTACTGATGTTTATCGCATTATCCACAGGCATCATTAAACTCGGTGAAGTTGAAAGTGTCGGTACAGCACTTACAAACAATATCAGTTTCTTATTCGTACCCGCAGGTATCTCAGTAATCAACTCATTGGGTATTTTAAGCCAAAGCCCGATTCTAATCATCTTATTGATTATTATTTCAACGATTCTATTACTGTTATGTACAGGCTTTGTATCTCAAATATTAGTTAAAGGCGCACCATTTGCGCGCAAATCTGAAAAACATTCAGTTAAACGTCACAATAGAGTAGCGGAGGAACATGCATGATGGAACATTTAGGTATTAATACACCCTATTTCGGTATCTTGTTATCTGTGATCCCATTCTTAGTCGCAACATATTTCTTTAAGAAAACTAACGGCTTTTTCTTACTCGCACCGTTGTTTGTCAGTATGGTGTTCGGGATTGTCTTCTTAAAAGCCACAGGCATCAGTTATGAAAGTTATAAAATCGGCGGCGACATCATCAACTTCTTCTTAGAACCCGCAACAATTTGTTTCGCAATTCCGTTATATAAAAAACGTGATGTCCTCAAGAAATTCTGGGCTAAAATTTTCGGCGGTATTGCGTTAGGTACAGTTGTCGCATTATTTGGTATCTATGCGGTTGCTAAACTCTTCATGTTCGGCGGAGATATCGTCGCATCTATGCTGCCGCAAGCCGCAACAACTGCAATTGCCTTACCAGTTTCAGACGGTATCGGCGGCGTGAAAGAATTGACTTCACTCGCTGTAATACTCAACGCAGTTATTATTTATGCACTAGGCAATAAACTGCTGCGCTTCTTCCATATCGATAATCCGATTGCCAGAGGATTAGCATTAGGCACAAGCGGACACACACTCGGTGTTTCTGCAGCACAAGAACTAGGAGAAACCGAAACATCAATGGCGAGCATCGCGGTTGTGTTGGTAGGTGTGATTGTAGTCGCAGTCGTACCTTTCTTAGCCGGAATCCTAGTGTAACGACCTTTATTCCTACTACTATGATTCAAAGTCCTGAGGCATCAAATGGTCTTAGGACAAAACAGGAAGTTTTCATGGATGACATGAACAGCTTCCTGTTTTTTTGCTTAAAATGACTGTATCTTGCTTATAAAGTATTCATAAATTCACTGATATTTTTACTTAATAATATCTATTATTTATGTAAGCGCTTTAATTTAAAATTTTACCGAAATATTCATTTTGTATTAGTTTTTCCTGTTTACAATCACTGATCATCGTATTACACTATTACTAAACGAAACGTTTCGTTTCAGAATAAAATCAGATTGGGATGAGTCAAAATTATGTTCGGCATTTCTTTAGTCAGTTTAATGATACGTTTCATCTTCGGCGGCTTAGCTGTTGCTGCTGCTACCGTTATTGCTTCTAAACTTGGAGGCAAACTTGGAGGTATCTTCTCTACATTCCCAGCAGTTTACTTAGCAGCGCTGGTTACTTTGTCAGTCGACTTCCACGGTAAAGATTTAGTCTATGAATCAATACACCTTAGTGCAGGTGCAGTCATCGGTATTGTCGGCTGTATCATCAGTGTTGCTTTGACAGCTGTCGCTGTAAAACGCATCGGCTATTTGAAAGGGGCTGCCTTTTCAATTGGATGCTGGTTCGTTTTATCTTGTATCATTTTAGCGCTTAAACATATTTAATCGGAGGTTGAACAAAGAATGAAAATGCTATTGATTAAATTTTTAGCAGGCGGTATATCCGTTTCATTAAGTTATATCGTCTCTGTTATTATTCCTTGGAAAGAATTCGGCGGTATCTTTGCGGTCTTCCCTGCAGTCTTCTTGATTGCTTTGGTTGCATCAGGTATTCAATACGGAGATAAAGTAGCTGCACACGTCAGCAGCGGTGCCGTGTTCGGTATGACCGGTGTACTGTTCAATATTTTAGCTACTTGGTTAATGCTGGTCTGGACAAATAACTGGACACTTAGTATCCTAGTGGGAATAATCGTTTGGTTTTTAAGTGCGATTATTATCTTTGAAATAGTAGAGAAATTATCACATATGAAACGAGGTCATTAATATGGCGGGCAGACCAAAAGATCCTAAGATAAATATAAGGATTTTTGATGAGTTGGGGCGTATGCTTGCACACGAATCCTATTCATCGATTACGATAGATGAGTTAGCGGAAAATACACAGATTTCTAAAGCCACTATCTATCGGCGCTGGAAAGATAAAGACTCGATGATTATCGATATGTTTTTAAACAAAGTGCATGCGAACGTCGCGATATACGGCGAATTTTTCGATGACTTATATAAAATGCTTTTAAACATTACACATATCTATAAAACGCCTTTAGGCAGAGCAGTCATTCAGATTTTATTGACAAACGAAGAAAATGAATTACGTAATCATTTTATGGAAGATTATTTCAATCAATACCGACAAAAGCTTAAAAAGATTATTCAGCCTCACATCCCGGCTGAAGACCATGATATGTTTATTGATTTAATCTTCTCTCCAATTTATTTTAATATCTTAATCAAACCTGAAGCTTTAACAGATGACTACATTCATAAAATGTTATCAACAGTCATTAAAGCTTGGATGAAAGATGAATCCTAAAGCATTCGCATCACACTGCGAGTGCTTTTCTTTTATGCCATAAAAAACAGGCACACCTTTTAAAGGCATGCCTGTCTCATTAACATATCTTCGTTTATTTTCTATCTTCCATAAACCAATCTAATGCATACTTAATGGCTTTATCCCAATAAGCATAGTCATGTTTACCTTCACCGTCTACGAATTGATAAGGGACTTGTTTATCATCAAGATAATGAATAAAGTCTAAGTTATCTTGATATAAGTCATCTTCTGTACCGCACATGATTAATAATTTTGGAATATCAAACCCTTCTTTTAATGCTTGGTCTACTAAATAATATGGATCTAACTCTGTACCTCTGGCTTCTGTTTTTTCTCCAAGCAATGCTTTTTTAGAGAAATCGTACCAATCAATATTCATTAACCAGTCTGGTGTGAACACTGCAGATAACGGTGCAGCTTTTGAGAAACGGTCTGTTTGTGTCAAAGCATATTTGATTGTACCGAAACCGCCCATAGAATGGCCTGCGATAAAATGATCTTCGCGGCGTTTGGATAAAGGCAAGATTTGAAGTGCATAATCAAAGACTTCTAATACATAATCATAATAACTATGGCCGTATGCCATATTTGCATAACCGCTGTGATCGCCAGCCGGCATAATCACAGCAATTTGATGTTCTTTTGCATAACGTTCTAAACTTGTAAATCTTAAATAAGATGTTTCGTCACTTGATAAACCATGCAGCAGCAATAAAACTGGTAATTGTTTTGCGGGTGTTTGTGTTTCAAACTGTGTCGGTTCTTCTGGTAAAAATGCGTTGAAGCGTTGTTCTTTTCCTAATGTTTTTGAATCATAATTGACTTGCAGCCATGCCATAAGGCATCCTCCTTTAAATTAAAATATAAAAGGCACCGCAGCTTTTATTTCAAGTGCGGCACCTCTTTGTCAAACTTATGCGTCTACACCTTGCGGTTGCGGACCTTTAGGTTTTCTTTTCTTCACTGGATCTAAGCGTTTCTCTAAGAATCTTAAAATCACATCAATCAAGACTGCGATTAATGCAATCGGAATCGCACCCGCTAAGATAAATGTTGTGCCCTCTGTAGCGTTTGTACCGCGGATGATAATATCACCTAATGTCGGCGCACCGATAAATGAACCGACCGCTACAACACCAATCGCAACAACAAGTGCGATACGCAATCCGCCGATGATCACAGATAACGCTAATGGTAATTCAATCATACGCAAAACTTGATTACCTGTCATGCCCATACCCTTGCCTGCGTCTTTAATATTGTCGTCTACACCTAAAATACCTGAATACGTATTTTGGATAATCGGCAATAACGCATATAAGAATACTGTGAACACGACTGTGTTCGGACCTAAGCCCATCACTAACATCAGAATCGCTAACATAGCGATAACCGGTACAGTTTGAATAATGTTTGCGATAGTAATCACGGTTTTGGATAATTTACCGAAACGTGAAATCAGTATACCGATTGGAATACCGACAATCGCCGCAAAAATTACACCATACACGGACATTAATAAGTGCTGGAAGAAGAGTCCCCATAAATAGCCGGCGTTCAATGAATAATATTCAATCAGCTGTTGGAATAAATTACCTTTCATTATTTTTGCCCGCCTTTCTCATCATCAAAGTAATGATGTTTTTCTAAAAACTCTTCAGCTACGACTGCAGGTTCTTTACCTTCACCGTCTGCTTGATAGTTTAATTTCTGCATTTCTTTTGTCGTAATACGGTTTTCTAATTTTTCTAATGATTTGTCGATTTCTGGATGTTTCTTCAATAATTCATGTGTTGCGACTGGACTGGCATCATATGGCGGGAAGAAACGTCTGTCATCTTTTAATACTTTCAAGTCATATGCTGCGATACGTCCGTCTGTTGAATAACCTAATGCAACATCTAATTTTTTGCTTTTCAATGCGTCATATACTAAACCGATTTGCATCGGGCGTACAGTATCAAAATCGATACCGTATTCTTGCTTAAAGCCTGGATAGCCGTCACCTTTACGGTTTAACCAAGAACTATCCACACCAAGTCGTAATTCTTTTTCATGTTTCTTCAAATCAGAAACTGTATCTAAGTCATATTTCTTTGCAGTTTCTTTCGTTACCATAAAGGCATACGTATTATCGAAACCGTAAGAATCATAGAATTTTTGATTTAACTTTTTATCGAAACCTTCTTGCGTGACTTTCAATGCTTTTTTCGGGTCTTTAATCGGATCTTCGCCTAATGCCCCTACTAAGTCTGTACCAGTGTAACGTGTACCTGATACATTCGCATCGCCGTTCATCAACGCATTATGCTGAATCGTACTTGAACCCATGTTGTTGATCAACGTAGGTTTCATTTTGCCTTTCGTATCATGTTCAATCATTAATCGAACCATATGCGACATAATTTGCGACTCACTTGTTGCGAGAGAAGTGATTTGTACTGAATCATCATCTGCACGACCACCGCCTAAACCAGGCAGACTGCATCCAGATAATACAACAAGACAAGTCACCATCAGAATCAAGTAATATTTAATCTTTTTCATAAAGTTCCTAATGTCCTCCCTATCTGGATATTTTTAAGCTTTCAAGCCTTTTGGTACTGCCCATTTTTCTACTCCGCGTAATAAGTAGTCGACAATTAATGCTAATGCTGTTACTAATACAGCTGCACTAATAATCATGACTGGGTTGAATAAGTTCAAACCGTTGAAGACAAAGTCGCCAAGACCGCCTGCGCCTACGTAACTTGCCAGTGTTGCCCAGCTGATAACGTAAACACTAGATAAGCGGATACCGCTTAAAATCAACGGCAGTGCTAAAGGCAATTCAACGTCTTTCATCAATTGTAATTTTGTCATGCCCATACTGATACCTGCTTGGCGTACATCTGGGTTGATGTTTTGAACACCTAAAACTGTGTTATTCAGAATAGGCAGTAATACATAAATAAATAATGCAATAATTGCTGGTGTTTTACCTACACCGAAAATCGGAATCATGATTGCAAGTACTGCTAGTGTCGGAATCGTTTGCAAGACTCCGGCAACTGTTAAAATAATGCTTGCTAACTTCTTAGTTTTAGCTAATAAAATACCAATCGGCACTGCTACAATAATGGCGATTAAAAGCGCAACAATCGAAATATAGAAATGTTCGCCGGTTTTTTGAAGCAGTTCACCGCCGTATTCTTGAAGGAATTCTTTCATTATCGCTCAACTCCTGCATCCGACTTATCCTTATGGTCTAATTCAACGGGTGCATCTTTAATCCCTACACTTTCAGGGTCTTTTTCTTTGCTTTCTGCTTCTTGTTGCGCATTTTCAGCACCTTCGCCCCAAATACTGTCATACACAATATCAACTAAGTTCGCACGTGTGATTAAGCCGACAAGTCTGTCATTATCATCTACTACAGGTACATTACGTACGTTACGTTTTAAGATTGTACGCACTGTATCTTGCAGCTTGCTGTTGACATGAACACGATAAATATCGCGCTGCATTGTATCGATTAATTCTTGACGTTTACGCAATCCTTGGTTGATATCTTCGATATCTAAATAACCCAAGAATTTGTTTTGGTTCGTCACCACGAAAATCGTATCGATACGATGACGACGCATCACATCTACTGTGTGGTCTAACGTATCGTCCGCTTTTACTGTGATTGGTTTAATCATCGCATCTTCAACCGTACGCATATTCGGACGATCTTGGATTAAGCGGTTTTGACCGATGAAATCTCTGACGAAGTCATTTGCTGGATGACGTAAAATATTATCCGGTGTATCATATTGAACAATTTTACCTTCAGACATAATACAAATTCTATCAGCCAATTTAATCGCCTCATCCATATCATGTGTAACGAAGATAAATGTTTTGCCTAATTTCTGTTGAAGTTCTTTAACTAAATCTTGTAATGTATCACGTGTAATCGGGTCAAGTGCACCAAATGGTTCGTCCATTAAGATGATGTCTTGTTCTGCAGCTAATGCACGAACAACACCGATACGCTGTTGCTGACCGCCTGATAATTCAGATGGATAACGATCTAAGTATTCTTCCGGCAAGTCTACGAGCTTAATCAGTTCGCGCGCCTTCTTATCTTTTTTATCTTCCGGCCATTTCAACAACTTCGGAACCAAGACAATATTTTCTTTGATTGTCATATGCGGCATTAAACCGATTTGTTGGATAACATAGCCGATACTGCGGCGTAATTCTACCGCGTTCATCTTTCTGACATCTTTTCCATCAATCGTGATTTGTCCTTTCGTTGCTTCAATCATACGATTGATCATACGTAATGCAGTCGTTTTACCGCTACCGCTGGTACCGATAAATGCTACAAATTCACCTGATTGGACATCCAGCGAAATATCATTCACTGCTTTCTTGCCCCCAGGATATACCTTAGATAAATTTTTAATACTAAGCATTAAAGTAATTCCTTTCTTTATCGAATTTGTTTAACCCTAAGTAAGTTCTAAGTTGTATCAAAGAACATACAGCAAACAGCGTGTATCAATAATAATTACCAATAAAAAAATCACTTGCCCAATGTTTCAATAACTTACGGATAAGTTCCGGAACAAAGTCGCAAATGACTTGTTGAAAGCAGCAGGTGTCGTATTTCACCTTGACTACGTTATAATACAGCGCTGTTTAGAAGCGTCAGTTCTTTATGTGCATACAAATAATTATAATTTGTACTTTTGTTTTACTTGATTAATAGCGTACTTTTTAAGTATATCATAAACTATACCTTTTGGACGGATTTAAAGCGATTTTTTTTGAAAAATGTTTACATTATTTTCATTTTTGATAAATAATGACACAACTTCTCTATTTATCATTAAATAGCAGGGTTACCCTATTTCACTCCACTAATCATTCATGCCCTTGCCTGCAAGGATTTGTGCTTTGTATTTTTCAACACGCGCTTGTCTTGTCGCTTCACGTTTGGCTTGACCGATAAAATACATATATTGTCGTTGTCTTCCTGGTGTCAACTCGGAGAACGCTGCTTTAAGTTTTGGATCTTCATCTAAAGCCGCTTGCAAAGCATCAGGCATATCATATTCTTCCGTCTTCTTCATTGTTACTTTTTTAACGCTTTGTTCAATCTCGACCGCTTCATTCACATACGCTTCAATCATATCTGCTTCTTGTTTTATTGCTTCTAAAGATGTAAAACGCAATTGTCTTGCTGCTTGAACATTCTTCGTCTGCTGTATCAACTTCTGGTCTTTATCCTTTAATAGCGCTCCTTTATGAAAGAGCAATGCACAATAATCTTTGAATCCATGAATCAATACGACATTCTTTCCATTTAACGTATAACAAGGATGCATCCATTTATAGTCCTCAGTTAACGCTTCATTCTTTAAAATAATTTTTCTTAAAGCTTTATACTCATCCTTCCAATCTGTCGCACGTTGAAAAAATGCTTCGGCTTTTTCGTTTATTGTATTTTTTTCCATAGCTGTTCTCCTTTTTTATACCATCACAGGTGTAATATACCATAACCGTTTCTGCACAAATCTAATCCTTTATAAAAATTACACATTGCGTTTCATTTAACTGACTCAGAAATAATTTTTCACTTTTTTTATCAAGGTTTCTCAAACCCTTGATATGACTGAATTATTTAAGATATTAAGAACACTAATAAGTATTCACCATTACTTAATCGTTTTCAAAAAATGCATACTAACAATTCTATAAAAACCGTTATTACAACATCTTCCCAAACGCCATATACAAAATATGATTACATAACGTATTTTCATACATATTTATTTATAATTTCCAACTTAATAAAAAAATGTTGACGTGACTTCTAATATCAGTATAATGTTCTACCATGAGTGAAGTTTGCCTTGATTTAAATCAGAGCATCTTCTTTAATGCAAGATAAAAAAAGAGAACAAAGCATGCATCAAGCTTCTCTAAACTATAGGAGTTTTGTTATGGAACATAATCAAAGCGGTAAAATAAGTCTTTCGCAGTTGGTCTTGCTTGGGCTGGGTTCATTAATCGGATCCGGATGGCTCTTTGGTGCTTGGGAAGCATCTTCAGTCGCAGGACCAGCGGCAGTGATTTCTTGGGTCATTGGTTTTATTATCATCAGTTTAGTGGCCTATAACTATATTGAAGTTTCAGCAATGCTGCCCCAATCCGGCGGGATGAGCAACTATGCGCAATATACTCATGGTTCATTGCTCGGCTTTATTGCTTCATGGGCCAACTGGGTCGCATTAGTCACAATTATTCCGATTGAGGCAGTATCTGCTGTTCAATACATGAGTTCATGGCCTTGGGAGTGGGCCAAGTTCACAAGTGTATTAATGAAAGAAGGTACAATCAGTAATATCGGCTTAATCGCTGTTTACGTGATAATTGTTATCTTCTCACTGTTAAATTACTGGTCAGTTAAACTATTAACTTCTTTTACAAGTTTGATTTCATTCTTCAAACTTGGTGTACCTTTATTAACAGTTATCTTATTACTGTTTTCAGGCTTTCATCCTGAAAACTACGGACAATCATTAAGCGGATTCTTACCGTACGGAACTGCACCTATATTTGCGGCAGTTACAGTTTCAGGTATTATCTTCTCATTTAATGCTTTCCAAACCATCATTAATATGGGATCTGAAATTGAAAAGCCAGAGAAAAATATCTTACGCGGTATCGTTATCTGCTTATCTTTAACAGCATTGCTTTATGTCGTACTGCAAAGTGTATTCATTACATCTATGCCTGAAAGTATGCTGGCTGATAAAGGTTGGAAAGGTATTCAATTCGATTCTCCTTTCGCTGACTTAGCCATCTTGTTAAATCTGAATTGGTTAGCAATCTTGTTATACATTGAAGCATTCGTATCACCATTTGGTACAGGCGTTTCTTTCGTCGCTTCAACAGGTCGTGTACTCAGCGCTATGGAAAAGAACGGTCATATTCCGAAAATACTCGGACGTATCAACAAGCAATATAATATTCCGCGTGTAGCCATTGCGGTCAACGCTGTCTTAGCCATGATTATGGTGACCCTCTTCAGATCTTGGGGTACGCTTGCGACTGTTATCGCAACTTCAACATTGGTTGCCTATCTGACTGGACCGACGACTGCTGTCGCATTCAGAAAGATGGGACCTAAATTGCATCGTCCGTTCAAAGCACGTTTCTTAAAAATTGCTGCGCCGTTATCCTTTGTGATGACATCGCTCGCAATTTATTGGGCAATGTGGCCGACGACTGCCAAAGTTATTTTTATCATCATCCTAGGTCTCCCAATGTATTTCTATTATGAATATAAACTCAATTGGGAAAATACACGCAATCAATTACGCGGCAGTCTCTGGCTGATTATTTACTTGCTTGTCCTTTCAGGACTCTCCTTTATCGGAAGCGAAGACTTTAACGGCATCAACTTAATCCATTATCCTTTCGACTTTGTTGTAGTAATTGTAGCAGCACTGGTCTTCTATAAAATAGGTATCGGCAGCTACTTTGAAAGCAAGTACTTTAAAAACGCTGTTGAACTTAATAAGACACTTGAAGAAGGCATTTCAAACCAAGAAAAAACGAAAACAAAAGCATAAAATGTACAGCCGATCTGATTCAATTCAGGTCGGCTGTTTCTTTTTATGGTATGTTAATTCAAAAGGAGGCTAATTCATGATACATATTACAAGACAGACCCAAGCAGGCACCATCGTCGGACTTTTAGAAAATCAATGTGAAATCTTTCGCGGCATCCCTTATGCTTATCCGCCAATACAGCAGCGCCGCTTCAAACATGCAGAATTACTGACCCAATGGCACGATGTTCTGTACGCTTTAGATTTCAAAAGTATTCCTCCTCAGCCATACAATAAGCTCGAAGCCTTTTTCTCAACACAGCCAAAACAAGCCAATGTCCCGAGCTTGTCATCCCAAAGCGAAGATTGTCTGTATTTGAATCTATGGCGGCCTCATCACGCTCATCAGTCATCTAAACTGCCGGTCATGATTTGGCTGTATGGCGGCGGTTATATCAACGGGCATGGTTCAGCTGAATTATATGACCCTCAAACCTTTGCTCAGCAAGAAAACGTGATTGTCATTACTTTCAATTACCGTTTAGGTCCGCTCGGTTATTTGAATTGGGAAACATTAGACCCTGAATTAGACGGTAATTGCGGCTTATCTGATCAATATGCTGTTTTACAATGGGTACATCGCTTTATTGAAGCTTTCGGCGGAGATCCGAACAACATTACTTTATGCGGACAATCTGCAGGAGCTATGAGTATCCAAGCTTTAATGCATGTAACAAAAGCACAACCGCTCTTCCATAAAGCAGTTATGATGAGCGGCACATTAAGTTTAGACAGTGTTGAGGACAGCCGTATAAAAGCACAACATTTTGCCCAAATTATGCACAAGCGTTATCAAACAAATCATCCGTCTGCACTTTCAACAACACAAATCATGGCTTGTATGGAAGAGGATTTAACAGCACGCGGACCTTCTAAAGGTTTAGAACTGGTCTATCAGCCTTTCTTTGATGCGGCTACAATGACACAGCATATTCCAAATCAATGGCCGGTACTTGCTGGTTATACTAAGTGCGAAGGTGATTGCTATATCAGAAACGAAGCACGCAAACTTAAACCAGAACAATTCCTAAAAGCAATGCGCACCAATCATGTCATTGTGGATACGAATCGATTTGCGATTGAAACCGGCAAAGGACAAGCACAAGCTATCACCCACTACATTTTCAAGCAGCCTTTATTAAAGTGGCTCAAACATTACGACAATCCTAATCAATGGCTGTATCGGTTTGACTGGCTGGATGCATCCCAGAATCAATTCAAATCGCCTTATCATATATTAGACGTCATCTTTTGGTTAGGACAAACACCTATCTTAAAAGCACATCATGTACCGCTCACCGATGATGTGAAACAAACTATGCATACGATGATGACTGCTTTAGGAAGATTTGTCAGAGAGGATAATCCTGCGTTTGAACCTTATACTCAAAGTACTACGCCCTACCTATTTAAATAAGCGCAAAAAAAACGCTTAACCATTTTTAGTTAAGCGTTGATTTTTGTATTCGGCTTTTGTGTTTGTTTGATACTTAATACGATTAAGATAATCGCAATACCTAAAATACTAGAACTGTAGGCAACCGCATGCACACCGATATTAGAAACAATTAAGCCGCCGATCATACCGCCAGCTGCAATACCTGCGTTCAAGCTCGACATATTCCAGCTTAGTACTTGGCTTGCATCGCCTTCGACATGATCGATCAAACCGCTTTGTACAGCCGGGTTGGTACTCCATTCCATAATGTTCCAGATAAAGATAATAGCCACTAAAATAATAGAATGCGAAATAAACCAATTGACCGCTGCTAATGAGACTGTAAAACAGATAGCCGCAATCAAGAGCCACGTCTTGCTGGTTAATTTATCTGCCAAGAAACCGCCCATCGATGTTCCTAGTGTACCAGCAACACCATTCACAAGCAGAATCATAGAAACAAATCCGATATCATACCCATTTGTCAGCATTAACGGGTTGATATAAACAAAGGTAATCGAGTTCGCAGTTAATAAAATAAAAGTGACGCCTAAATATTTAATGACTTCCGCACGATTTAATATGTGATAATTTCCTGAGCGTCCTGAAGGTTGGGCTTGCTTTGGCAATAATTCATCTTGTGTCGGTAAATATTTCATCATCAGCACTGCGGCTATGATACTTACCGCAATGATAAAGACAAATGTTGCACGCCAGCCAAGCCACCCGCCGAGCATTGTGCCGATTGGAACACCGAAAACATTGGCACCGCTGAACCCAGAATAAACAATACCGATCATTTTCCCGCGGTTTTCAGGTGCCGTCAGCATCGCAGTCAGTGCTAGAATTTTAACGATAATCAAAGCAGCAGCTGCTGAAGAGATAATTCTGCCTATAATCAATAATGTGAAATTCGGCGACACCGCAATCAATGCATTGCCGACCACAAACACCGCAATCGTCCATAGCAGTACCGCTTTTGCGTCAAAACGGTTCGTAGCTTTTACTAAAATAGGGCCGCATACCGCAAAGGTTACCGCATATAATGTGACTAACTGCCCAATCCAAGCTTCTGATACATGCAAGTCATTGCTCATTAAGTTCATGATACCTGCGACCATCATTTCGACCATACCTACGATAAACACACTGATAATAAAAGTAAAAATTCTCATGACTGACATATGTATGCCTCCTTTCTCTCTCTTTCATTCTTTTTACTAATTATTTCAACCTTACCATTATAGTAGAATTGAAAAGATATTGTAAGTGTACAAAATTAATTTGTTCTTTTCAGAAAAAAAGAAGACAGTCTTTCGGATGGTTTCATCTAAAAAACTGTCTTGAATGTATTAGTCTTCATTATCCAGCATACTGCCGATAAGCTGATGACGACTGTTAAAGAATTGTTTGTAACTTAAATAAGTTGCGATGAGTGCGGTCATGATAGTTGCCGTTGTATGTATGAAGACAACTAAAAGCTGGAATTTGATGGCTTGAAGCGGATCTACCCCGCTGATAATCATACCAGTCATCATACCTGGAATCGAAACCAGACCATAGGTTTTCACTGAATCAATGGTTGGTACAATCGCTAACTTGATACTTTCTCTTACCGCTGATTTAGATGCAAGTTTCGGTGTTGCGGCTAATGCCAGCTTGCATTCAATCGTACCGTATTCTTTCACAAATGCACGGTCTAAATTCTGATATGCAAGGTTGATTGCAATCAGTCCGTTATTAGCAAGCATCCCTGCGATTGGAATCAATTCGTTGCCTGTAAAATCAATCGCACCGACCAGTACGATAACCGTTAAAGGCAGTGCAGTTCCGATAAAGATAGAAACAAATGAAATCCAAAAGACATGATGCATCACTTTAGAGGCACGGCTAATGGTATTCCATGATGCGTTAATTATAATAATTAAAACGAATAAGATTAAAATCCATGGTTCATCCAAATCGAAGATAAAATGAAGGATGTAACCTAAAATCACTAATTGAATCACTGCACGAATCGAAGCGATAATTAAATCTTTGGCAATGTTCAATTTTTCTTTAATAGAAATTGCAATGGGGATGATTAATAATAATGCGGTCAAACACAACGCTGTTGTACTCATACATCAACAACCCCCTTCTTCTCTTTGTTCACTTTGCCGTCGACAATATCGACACGTCGATCAAAGTGTTTCATACTTTGGTCATAACTATGCGTAATCCATAAAATAGAGACGCCTTCTTCTTCAGCCAAACCAAAAATGACGTTTTCTGCTTTTTCAGTATTATCTGCATCTAAAGCACTCGTTGCTTCATCTAACAATAAAACGTCAGGTATGTACATCAATTGGCGTGCAAGACAAATACGCTGGCGTTCACCGCCTGATAAGAACTCAACATTCGTATCTAAGTCATAGCGCTCTAATCCAAACTCAGAAAGCAGCTTCAATGCACGTTTTTTATCAAATTTGTCATTTCTCGCTATAGATGGAAATTCTAAGTTCTCACCGATAGTATGATCAAATAAATCTGTTTGTTGCGGCAGATAACTGATTTGTTCACGCAAAGTTTCTGGTTCATACTCAGAATACGCTTTGTTGTTATAAAGCATTGTCCCACTTGTCGGACTGATTAAATCACACAACAAATGAAACAGCGTACTTTTACCGCTGCCTGATGGACCGACAACAGCTATTTTTTCGCCTTTTTGCACCGTTAAATTCAAATGGTCGATAATCAGACGTTTATCTGCTTTATAGCACACATCTTTTAGTTCTAAAATTGCCATAGTACTGCTCCTTTTCTTCAATATCCTCCCTACTTTGATAGGGCTAATAACTTTACTATTCCCTTTAACTTCTAATTTAACATATCCGTATTTTAAAATGTATGACAATTCAACAACGGCAATTACCTTATAACTAAGACATCAGCTGATTCATTTACTTCAAGATGTACGCTATTACCTGGGAAATAACATATAAAAAAAGCCGATACTTTTGTATCAGCTTAACCCATGTGATTCATCATATATTGTCCGACAATCCCAATGAATCCTATACCATTGATCATCATATGAAAGGCAATAGAAACTGCCACATTGCGTTTAGCATACATATAGACAAATACCAATGCTCCAGCCATAATCGCATACACACCGAATTCAAACGGTGATGTTGCTTGTGTTACATGAACACCGGCAAAGACTAAAACAGATAATACAGCACCGGTAATATAACCGAGCTTTTTGCCGAGTTCATGAATGATTAAATGACGAAATATTAGTTCTTCGATAATCGGCGTTAAAATAACGATATCAATCAATAACACCGGCCAAGCAATCGGGAAATCAAACAGTTGTATTAAAATTAATTGATTTTGTGTGTTATCAAACTGCAAGTGTTTTGGAAGCAATAACATTAAAGCACCATATATACCTTGCACCACTGTCATTGCTATATATGTAAGAATCAGTACCCAAATATACTTTTTAACTTCTTTAATTCTTTTAATTGCAAGGGGCTTAATATAGGTACGATGCATGAAATAAAAAATCACCAGTGTCACGATTTGTCCGATTACACTGCCGATGACATTAAAGAATACTAACGTCGATTTAGAGATGGTCCCGAATTGGGATTCATAAATCATGCGCAGCGGTATCATCACTAATGCGATGATAATAGGCATTCCGATAAAGAATAAAGGAATGAGCCAAAAGTCTCGTTTCATAATACGCTTAGATTGATAAGGATTATTCATCGGTTCTTTTTGTATATTTTTTGTTTGGTCATGCATAGTTTCACCTCTTCCTCTCTCTTGAAATGACTGTTTCAAATCAAAATTATAGCATATTCAGCCACAAACAAATGTAATAATCATGTAAAGCAAAATAGAAAACAACACCTGATGGCTGTATCAGATGTTGTAAATTTTAATACATATTGTATTATTCCTGATCATTCAAAGGCTTTTTCACTTTAAAGCCGGCTTTCTTCAGTGAACGTTCTACTGCTTTGACATCCACATAATCTTTGCCGGATTTCGGTCCTGTAACCCCCATCGTATGTGCCAACTTATCTAAGTCTGCTTTTTTATAATCAATGTCGACTTTTTGAACAGCTTTGTCATCTTTAATTGATTTGCTGTATTGAATACCTTTTTGACCTTTATAGACTTGTTCTTGCTTATCTAAGATAGCTTTCGCATCTTTCTTAGTAAGACCATTGGTATCATAACGAATCGTCATAATCATGGATTGTTTGACCATTTTATCGCCTTTATAGGTAAGTGTGTCAATCACATCTGCACCTGATAAATGGCCTTCATACGTTTTGGATTGTGCTTTATCACAAGCAGCTAAGACGAAAATACTCATGAATAATGCCCCTAATAACAATAACCCGCGTTTCATATTATTCCTTCTCTCTGTGCTATTTAATAACCTTATTATAGCACCCTTCTGATTAAATCATGTATAGTATACTGCCATTATTCTTTATCTATTAAAGTGTCCCCTATTTCTTTTTAAATACAATGAATTTTAATTGCGATTTCGTCTATACAGTTAATGTGGAAAGCGATGCTTTGTGATAAAATTAAAGTGAAGAATAAAGTGTAACACTTCATGTCCGACAAGGCATTAAGCGTTCTCATTTTCTAAAAGAAGGAGTTAGTTCTATGATTCTGCCCGCACGCAAATTAATAAGTCGTATCCTAGCTTCTTCCAAGCAATCAGAGGGGGTTATTATGAAACGCATCGGATTAATAGATATCGGTTCCAACACAATCAGACTTGTCGTGTTTGAATACGATAACAAAACAGGCCTTTCAGAAATTCAAAATATCAAAACACCAGCACGTTTAAGTCAGTACTTGGAAGATGACTTAACAATGAATGACGAAGGAATTGAAGTACTGATCAGTTCCTTAGAAAGTTTTAAAAAGGTGGCAGATGCTTATCACGTAGATGAATTGCATCCTATCGCAACAGCTGCGATCCGCCAATCGAAAAACCAAAGCGAAATTTTAAAACGCGTAAAGAAAAAAATAGGAATGAAATTATCTGTCGTTCCAGAATTAGATGAGGCCTACTACGGCTTTTATGCCATTATCAATTCTACAGATATCGTCAATGGTTTATCTGTGGATATCGGCGGGGGCTCTACTGAAGTCACGCTGTTCAAAGATAAAGAACTGATTCATTCGCACAGCTTCCCATTCGGTGTCGTAACTTTATCACGCAAGTTCTTTGCGGACAAACCGCATAATGATAAAGATGCGATTAAAAAGATGCAGAAGTTTTTAGAAAAAGAATTCAGCTCATTAGATTGGATCAATAATAAAGAAGTGGCATTAGTCGGTGTCGGCGGTTCAGCACGTAACGTTGCTCGTATCCACCAATCTGAAGTCTCTTACCCTATCGGCGGTGTACACTGCTATACAATGACCGGCAAAGATTTAGAACAAGTCTTCGAATTGATTAAAGACAGTTCAAGAGATGATTTAACGAACCTTGATGGTTTAAGCCGCGACCGTGTCGACATAATTTTACCAGCGGTTGCTGTGTTCAAATCTCTGTTCAAACAAGTCGAAGCTACACAATTCACTTTCTCTCGAAAAGGTTTGCGTGAAGGCTATGTTATGCATCAGCTCAACCAAAAGTTTCCTGATGCGTTCGACCGCTTCAACGTGAGAAACCGTGCACTGTATCAGTTATCGAACACTTATAAGCACGAAGGTGTCGGTGCGAAACAACGTGTAGTACTCGCTGAAGCTTTATTAGAACAATTAATAGACAAAGATATTATTACGTTATCAGAAAAAGAACAAAAGCTCTTTAAACAAGCTGCTTATATCTATTACTTAGGCCGCTTTATCGATTCAGACTCAGGTTCGCAGCATACGTACTATATCATTTCCAATTCAATGATAGATGGCTTCAACCACCACGACCGTGTACAACTTGCATTGATGGCCAGCTTCAAAAACAAAAGTTTATTAAAATTCTATAATGATGAAACAGGATGGCTCGACAACGATGCACTCAGCCATCTGCAGTCGCTTGGCGGCATCTTGAAATTTATCGACGCTTTAAATGTTTCGCATACGAATCCTGTCAAACGTATCGAGCTTGTGAAAGACGGCAAAGATGAATATACCTTGTATGCTTATCATACGGATAATCCGATTGCGGAAGAATATCAAGCCAATCGTCAAAAGAAACATCTTGAAAAAGTATTAAAAGGCAAAGTATCTATTAACTTTACAAAAGCTTAACATTTATATGTTACGTTATTATATGGATGTTTATGGAATTTTAAGTATTTGCATACAATTGTTTATAATTTTCAATTCATTGAGCTTAAACATTCATCACTTTTAATCGAATTAAACTTGTTGCAATCAATGTAGTTTGTAATTTAAATTTTTATTCATAAAAAGTCTATTTATTTACCATGGGGTGGTCATTATGGAAAATCAAGTCATTGAAAAAGATCTTAACAAACCAAAGTATTATAATAACCGAGAATTAAGCTGGCTCGATTTTAACTATCGTGTTTTGCAAGAAGCAAGCGACAAAACTAATCCTTTATTAGAACAACTCAATTTCGTTGCAATCTTTGCGTCAAACTTAGATGAGTTCTTTATGGTTCGTGTTGCCGGTTTGCAAGACCAAGTTAAAATGAATTTCAACAAGCCGGAAAACAAATCTCAAATGACACCTAAAGAGCAATTAGATGCCATTAAAGAGAAAAACACACCGCTTGTCGACAAACAGTATGAACGTTACAACGAATTAACGAAAAACCTGCAAGAATACAATGTATTTACAACAAAGCCGCAACATTTAAGCGAAGCTTTACAAGATAAGTTAGAGCAAGAATTCAAATACAATATCTTACCGACACTGACACCGCTTGGTATCGACGCATACCATCCATTCCCTAAACTTGTAAATAAAAGCTTAAACATCTTTGTGGAATTGGATACAGATGAATCGACAAACACTGCAATTGTTCAGATTCCATCATTAATCGACCGCTTTATCATTCTTAAAGAAGATGACAGCGAAAAACAATATGTAGTCATGGTAGAAGATGTCATCGATTATTTCATCGAATACCTCTTCCAAGGTTATGACATCCGCAAAACGTTTACTTTCCGTATTACACGTAATGCCGATTTAACAATTCATGAAGACGGTGCTGAAGACTTGCTTATCGAAATCGAGCGTTTCTTGAAAATGCGTAAAAGCGGTTCTGCCGTACGTTTAGAAGTAGATGCACGTAATGCAAATGAACTTGATATTGAAGGTTTGAGAGAACAATTAGAAATCCAAGAAAACGATGTTTACTATGTAGATGGACCATTAGATTTAACTATGGTATTCGGTTTAGTCGGACGTCTGTCTTCTCAACTCAATAACTTGCGTTATGACCGTTATACACCGCAAATCCCTGAGTCGCTAGGATACAATAACATTTATGATTTAGCATTAAAACGCGATATTTTCTTCCACCACCCTTACGAATCATTTGAACCGATTGTGGATTTTATTCGCGAAGCTGCTGAAGATCCGGATACTATTGCGATTAAACAAACATTATATCGTGTAAGTAAAGACTCTCCAATCATCAAAAGTTTGAAACATGCGGCTGAACAAGGAAAACAAGTCACTGTGCTGGTTGAATTAAAAGCACGTTTTGATGAAGAAAACAACGTACATTGGGCACGTATGTTAGAGGATGCCGGCTGCCACGTTATTTACGGCATGACACATTTAAAAACACACAGTAAAATCACTCTAGTTGTAAAACGCTTAAAAGGCCAATTAGTTCCATTCGTACACTTAGGTACAGGCAACTATAACGATAAAACCGCTGAAATCTATACAGATATGGGTATTATCACAACTGATAAAGGTATTGCAGAAGATGCGATTAACTTCTTCAACTACTTAAGCGGTTATTCAATCAAACCGAATTATAATGAATTGATTGTGGCACCTTTTGATATTCGCGATGTCTTTGTGGAACGCATTGATACTGAAATCAAAAACCATAAAGAACACGGCAATGGCCACATCATTATGAAAATGAACTCATTAACAGATAAAACAATCATTAAAAAGTTATTTGAAGCATCTCAAGCAGGTGTGAAAATTCAGTTGATTATCCGCGGTATCTGCTGCTTGAAACCAGGTGTACCAGGTGTCAGCGAAAATATCCAAGTCGTAAGTATTGTAGGACGTTTCTTAGAACATTCTCGTATTTATTACTTCCATAATAACGGCGATGAGAAAATCTATTTATCATCTGCAGATGCAATGACACGAAACATGATTAAACGTGTAGAAATTCTCTTCCCGGTTCATGATGCAAAAATCAGAGAACGTTTGCTTAACTTCTTAAACTTGCAGCTTGCTGATAATCAAAAAGGACGTTATCAAGATCAAAACGGCGTATATCATTACGTTAACAATAATCAATTACCTTTGAACTCTCAACTTTACTTGATGCATCAAGCAATTGAGCTTGCTAAAGCAATCAAACATAAATCACCATTAACAGAGAATCGTCCTCAAAGAACATCTAAACCGCGCCGCAACTGGATTTCACGTTTAAAAAATTCTTTTAAATAATTCAGTCTTAATTCATATTAAATCAGCCATGATGTCAGAAATACCGGCATCATGGCTTTTTATTATGCTTATATGAATTTATGCTTGCTTAGGATCTTGGTACCATGCTTTTAAAAACTCGAACAATACTTCACTATATTGGGTTAAATCTGATTGTCTGATTTTCTCATCGACACTATGCGCTTCTGTCAGTTCGCCCGGTCCATACAAAATCGTAGGAATACCGAAGTCATCTAACCATCCTCCATCGGTTACAGTCGTCGACATCCCTGCTTTTAAAGGACTGTGATGTACTGTTTCATGTGCTTGAGCCAACAGTTTAAAGCCTTCGTGTGATTGAGGCAATGTGAAGCTTGGGAAGATTTCACCTCGATCTTCAATCATCGACGTACCGCCCCATTCAAATTGCAGCGGATTTTGACAAAGCCATACATCTGCTTGTGCAACACGATTTAAGTACGTTTCGATTTCTTTAATCACTTCATGATAATCTTCATCCGGCAAGAAATGGACAGTCACCCATAAGCGGCATTCATCAGCGATAAAAGCTGGGTTTCGTCCGCCTTCAATCACAGCCGGATTAATCGTATTCGCACCAACAGGCATATCAGGATAACTTTTCATCACTGCCCAGTGCTGTTCTAATTCTTTTAAAGCCGTAATGATTTTAGCCATCTTTTCAATCGCACTTGCGCCGTATAAACCGCCGCCGGCATGCACCATTTGACTGCGTGCGCCATCATGAATGGTTTCTTTGCTTTGAACGGTAATCCAGCCTGTGACCACACCGCCTTGCCCTAATGCTTGGCTGTCGCTGGTATCCAGTACTATGGCTAAATCTGCTTTCGGACTCATTTCGCATGCATACTTCGTACCCGCTTCTCCGACTTCTTCGCCAACCACTGACTGTACGATAATATCACCTTTAGGCGAGAGGCCTTTTGCTTTTAATTGTTCCAGCACATAAAATAATGAAGCCACCCCGCCTTTCATATCACTGACACCGCGACCATATACAAAGTCACCTGACTTTGTTAATTCAAACGGAGGATATGTCCAATGCTTAGGATCTTCTACATTCGCCACATCCACATGACCGTTTAAAATCAACTTCGGCGCATCTGGGTCTGTTCCTTTTAATACACCTACGACAATACTGTCATTGTCATACATTTGTTTGCGCGCAACTTCAAAACCAAGATTTTCTAAATAAGTTTGAATTTCATCTTGCAGAGGATCAGTATTACGTGCCGGCGGACTTTCTGTATTATGTTCAACCAGCCATTTCAATAATTCAAAGTGCCGTTCTTCCATACATCTTGCACCCTTTCCGTAATTTATTTTGTCACTAAGCGTTACCCTTTATAACGTTTATGTAAATAGCGTTTGAACCCTTTCATTACCCACTCATGCACAACTGCTTGGCTGATACGATACAAAGGCCAAGGCAGTGTCGGTGTAAAGTGCAGTAAAAAGGTATACAGCTTATCCTTATCTTTCAAAAAGTAAAAAGCACCATCATCTTGAACAGTTTTAGCTAATATACTCTCTGGCAATAAACGCAGTTTAATCCCTTCGATGCCTTCCATCTCAACTTTATGCATTGCGATTAAAGGCTTTTTGAATCCGCGCAGATGAATCGCATAATCCTTTGACTGCTCATGCACATAAATCATTTTGAACGTAAGCTGTTTTAAATAGCTGGCATAACTTGTCAGTAACACTGAAGGCGATAATTCTTGCGACAAAGGCATCGCTTGTAATGAGGCAGCACGCTTTCTATAACTGTAACTATCCGGTATTAATGCCTCTGCCTCTATGATTTGTGCAGGTTGTACTTGATGTACAAAATGTGCAATCACTGCTTTCAAGGCTTTGATATCCCCATGCCATAACCCATCTCCGAACATTTCAGGCAAGACATTCAAAATTACAACTGTTTCATCATCTATCACTTGTTTCCAGTGCGTCAAATCCATATAATCGATGGCTTGATACTTTACTTCAGGTTCGCGCTGAATTGTTGACGTGCGATCATACAGCACAATTACTTCGCATGATCTTTGCCTTAATTGCTGAATCAAATATTGCGCAAATAACGAAACGCCTTCTACCATTACCACTTTTGTCATGACTGCCACCTCTCTCCTCTTTACTATAACAAAAAAGCACGACACCCCGCGGCACCGTGCTTGTTGTCTATCAGACAAACAGACTTAAGAATAAGATAAAGATGAGACCTGAAACTGAAATAATTGTTTCAAGCAATGACCATGTTAAGAACGTTTCTTTAATCGTCAATCCAAAGTATTCTTTGAACATCCAGAAACCAGCGTCATTCACATGAGATAAAATCACACTTCCGGCACCAATCGCTAACACAACTAAAGCAACATTGACGTCGCTTGCTTGTAATAGCGGCAAGATAATACCAGTAGTTGAAATCGCCGCCACTGTCGCAGATCCTAATGCAATACGCAATACCGCTGCGACGAGCCAAGCAAGTAAAATCGGAGACAACGTAGAACCTTCGAACATTTTAGCGATTGTATCACCGACACCGCCGTCAATTAATACTTGTTTGAAAGTACCGCCGCCGCCGATAATCAGAATCATCATGCCGATTGGATAAATCGCATCAGTGACAGAAGTCATGATTGCTTTATTTTTACGACCTTGCAAAATACCCATTGTCAACATCGCAAATAATACCGCAATCAACATTGCTGTATCTGCAGTACCAATGAAGTTGATAATACCTGCAAACACGTTTTTAGAGTGGTCGACGTTGCCAGTCGCAAGCTGTACAATCGTTGCGATAAGCATCAAAATGACTGGCAAAGTCGCTGTTAATACACTGATACCGAAGCCTGGCAGTTCAGAAGGTTTGAATTCTTTTTGTGCACCTAATGAAGAAATATCGCCTTCTCTTGTATAAGCAGACGGTGTTAATTTTTGTGCAAATTTACCGAACACAGGCCCTGCGATAATCGTTACAGGAATCGCAATAATGAAACCATATATTAAAACTTCCCCTAATGATGCATGAAGTTCTTTCGCAATGACAACCGGACCTGGATGCGGAGGCAAGAAGCCGTGTGTAACGGATAATGCCGTAATCATCGGCAAGCCGATTTTAAGCGGTGATACTTTTGTACGTTTTGCGAGTGTGAATACGAGCGGAATTAATAATACTAATCCCACTTCAAAGAACAATGCAATACCGATGACGAAGGATGCGACTACCATCGCCCATTGCACATGTTTCTCCCCGAACTTTTCAATTAAAGTATCCGCAATACGTGTCGCACCGCCCCCATCAGAAAGCAATTTACCTAATATTGCACCTAAACCAAAGATAATGGCGATGTGGCCAAGCGTACTGCCCATTCCTTTTTCAACTGTTTCTACAACTTTGTCTAACGGCATACCTAACAGGACTGCTGTAATCATTGAAGTAATAATCAATGCGATAAACGTATTGAGTTTTAATACAATGATCAGTGCTAATAAAATTAAAATCCCGATTACAACTGTAATTAATGGCCAAATTTCTCCAAACATAATTGTCCCTCACTTTCGTTATGAGTCTTGATAACGTTTTCATTTCCCTTGAAAGAAAAAGCCTGTAATCAAGCTTTTTCTTGCGACTCATACGTTTCCTTTTAAATTTTATAAATGCTTGCGTTGAAAATCTGCAATCTTGCTGTATTGTGTTGATAAACTGCGGCTCAAATCTATAAAGATACTGATTAACTGTTGATAGATTGCGACCGCTTCTGGCTCAGGCTGATGTGCATGTGTCGTACCGACCATGTCTTCAATAATAGAGAAGTCATCAATTTCACCCAGTGCTTTTAGTCCTAAAACACATGCGCCTAATGATGAGCTTTCATAACTTTCCGGCACAACTAAATCTGTATCAAAGATATCTGCCATCATCTGACGCCACATTTCACTCTTCGCAAATCCGCCTGTCGCTTTGATTGCGGTCGGTGTTTCGCCCATCATCTCTATTAATGCGAGATAAACGGTATAAAGGTTGTACAGCACACCTTCTAGTGCAGCGCGAATCATATGTTCTTTCTTATGTGAAAGTGTCAATCCGAAATACGAACCGCGTGCATCCGCATTCCATAAAGGTGCACGTTCCCCTGCTAGATAAGGGTGGAAGATTAATCCTTTCGCACCAGGTTCGACACGGCTTGCGATTTTAGTGAGGACATCATAAGGGTCGACACCTAAACGTTTCGCTGTTTCTACTTCGCTTGCGAGTAATTCATCGCGCAGCCAGCGTAAAATAATTCCGCCGTTATTTACCGGTCCGCCGATAACATATTGTCCTTCATCCAGTACATAACAAAAGATACGTTCTTTTTCATCTGTTTTCGGATGATCGATAACAGTACGAATGGCACCTGATGTTCCAATCGTTACAGCCACTTCGCCAGGTTTGAAACTATTCACACCTAAATTAGACAATACACCGTCACTTGCGCCGACAACCACAGGTGTTTCTGGGTCAATACCCATCAATGTCGCATAGCGTTGTTTCATACCTCTTAATATTTCTGTTGTAGGAACAAGCTCTGGCAGTTGTGCTTTTGTGATACCTAATAACGCTAATGCACCTTGGTCCCATTCTAGTGTCGATAAATTCATCAGCCCTGTTGCTGATGCGATTGAATAATCCATCACATATTGCCCGAAGAGTTGGTATAAGATATAACTTTTAATATCAATCCATTTGGTTGTGTGCTTATAAATTTCTGGATGTTCATGTTTTAACCAAAAGATCTTAGAAAGTGGCGACATAGGATGAATCGGTGTGCCTGTCCGTTGATAAATCTCATGTCCTTGATGTTTTTGTTTAATTTCATCTGCATACAGACTCGCACGATTATCTGCCCATGTGATACTTTCAGTTAAAGGTGCTTGATTGTTGTCCATCGCAATCAAGCTATGCATTTGTGCACTAAATGAAATCAATTTAATATCATCAGGCCCGACTTTTCCCTCACGCATCACATTTTTAATCGTCATTAAGACCGCATCAAAAATTTCATCTGGATTTTCTTCAGATGTATCCACATTCGGCGTATTCATGTCATAGCCAATATTATGTTTTAAAATATAGTGTCCTTGTTCATCATATAACACAGATTTGGTACTCGTTGTCCCAACATCTACTCCAATCATATATTTCATGATGCTTCCCTCCAATCTAAAATTATCCGAAAAATAAACCTGCAATATTATCTCCAACATCATCAAAGTTTAAATGGAATGCATCACGTAATAACGACGTATCATTTTGTTCCACTGCTTGAGCATAAATTTCATGGTTGTGATGAATACGTTCAAAATCAGAGGGTGCTTCACTCATACGTTTTCTCATCGAAAGTAAAATCAAACATATTAAAATAGGTTTTAAGTTATTCCAGCTGCTTTGCAAGTAACGATGTTGTGTCGCACTAATTAATACTTCATGAAACTTAATATCATGTTCCGTAAATGCTTCAGCATCTTCAAATTGAACCGCAACTTTCATCATTTCAAGATGTTTGCGCATTTCCTTAGCCAAAGTCGTACGTTCTTCTTGTTTGATTTTCAAAAACGCAAAAGACTCCATCATGATACGTAAATCATAAATTTCACGACGTTCAGATTCCCCGAATGCTAAAACATCTGCACCCATGCGTTCTAAACGGATCAGTTGATCTTGTTTTAATAATTTAAACGCATCTCTTACTGGAGAACGACTGACATTAAATTGTTTTGCGACTTGATTTTCAGTTAAACAATCAGCCGCTTTAATATCACCATGAATAATTTTTAATCGCAATTCAGCCGCGACTGATTCCCCTGTGGTCATATTCGTTTTCCATTGTGTTGGATAAGTCATCTTCACATAAAGCCCTCCTCTCCTACATACTTGTATACAAGTATATTAAGGCAAATTACCAAAAAATGCAATCGCTTACACTTATTTTCTTTTTAAGGTGGAATAACTACTAAGAAAGGAGGTTCTACTGATGTTTATTCCAAAAGCTTATCAAGTCGATGATATCAATGAAATGATTTCTTTCATACAAGCACACCCATTTGCGACAGTCGTCTCAAAAGATATGAAAGGCAAACTGCATGCGACCCATATGCCACTCATGCTTCATGATTATGGTGATACCTTAGTATTTTCTGGTCACTTTGCGAAAAGCAATGAGCAGTGGCAAACATTCAATGCAGATCATGATGATGTCTTGTTAATTTTTCAAGGACCACATGGCTATATTTCTAGTACTTGGTATGAAAATGAAGACGTCCCAACTTGGGATTATCAAAGTGTGCAGGTCAGTGGAAGTAGTTGGTTGCTAAATGATGAAGAAACGAAAGATGATTTAATTGAATTACTTAATCACTTTGAACCAAAAGATGGTGCACGCTTTGACAATCTATCTGACGAAACTTTAAACCAAATTCATGGCATCAAAGGATTTAGAGTTGAAGCAAAAGACATGAATGCTGCTTATAAACTCAGCCAAAACAAAAGTACAAATGATATTCAAACTATCATCCAACAATTAAAATCCAGCCAAAACTATGAAGACCTTGCACTCGCTAATGCGATTGATACTTATGCTTTAAACCCTAAAGAAGATTGATAGAAGATGAAAGGTAAAAATTAAAATAAAAAATAATCAGAGAATAGCGTATGCTAACCTCTGATTATTTTTTTGTACCTATCCATTAACTATTAGTTTTAATTTAACGATTAGTTTCCTTCATTATCATCTTCATCATGCGACTGTTTGTTATGTTGTTGTCTTGTTTCCCATTTATGATCTTTAATGAACAGTCTTACCATCGCAAGTGCAATCCAACTCACCAATAATACAGGCAAGATAATGATGTTCATTAAATTCAAGTCAAGTGTATGTGTTGAAATCTCTAGGTATGCGATATTTTTAATCGTTGCTTTGCTGGAAGTTAAAAATTGATACAGCGTAAAGAAGATTGTCGTCCATTGGATATAGTATTCTAATATCGCAACCATCATGTCATTATAGCCATTCCATTTGATTAATTGTCGCACGACAAAATAGTTCATAATCCCAGCAAGTAAAATGATAATAATCCCTAATACAAAGATACTACTTTTATCTCCAATCAATTTCACTATCAAAAAATAAACAATACTTGCGGAAATTAATAAAGAAATCAAGCCCGATATAATCATTGCGACACTAAGTAAAAATGACTTTAAGAACAAATATTTATCTTGATAGCGGCCAGATAGAAAGCCTGTTAATAGAAATAATACTAATACAATGATGATATTAACGATAAACATGATGAACCTCTCTCTTTTTAGATGATAGTTGCAATATACCCTAAATAAAGATTCAAACAACAAAAATGCCCTCGCTACCATTACGATAACGAGGACATTTTCTATTTATAATTGATGACTCAAATTTTATTGCTATTTTACTATTATAGTGAATCTACTTTTTCACCATTGATTAAGATATCATCACCATCAAGTGTTACTTTGATTTCTTTCACATCAGTGTGTTCTAAGTAGTAGTCTGTGATACGGTCACGTACTTCTCTTTCAACGACACGACGTAATGGACGTGCACCTAATTCAGCATCGTAGCCTTGATCGATTAACCAATCTTTAGCTTCTTGGCTGACTTCTAATGAGATGCCTTTTTTCTCAAGTGTCACTTGAACATCATCTAATAATAAGTTGATGATATCTTGCAATGCATCTTTATCTAAGTGTACGAATTCTACGATACCGTTGAAGCGGTTAAGGAATTCTGGACGGAAGAATTTTTTAAGATCATCCATTAATGCTTCGCGTTCTTTTTCATCTTCTCCGCCGAAACCTGCGTTTGAAGTACAGATAATGATTGTGTTTTTGAAGTTGACCACATTACCTTGACCATCTGTTAAGTTACCGTCATCCATCACTTGAAGTAATAAAGTAAGGATTTGAGGGTTTGCTTTTTCGATTTCATCGAATAGGATGACTGCGTATGGATTACGTCTTACTTTTTCAGTTAACGTATTTGAGTTATCTTCATAACCTACATAACCTGCAGAAGTACCGATTAATTTAGATACTGCTGTACGGTCCATATATTCACTCATGTCTAATTTGATCAATGCTTCTTTGTTTCCGAATAAGTCAATAGATAATTGTTTTGCTAATTCAGTTTTACCTACACCAGTAGGACCTACGAATAAGAAGCTGCCGATTGGTCTGTTGCCTTCATCGAAGCCAGCTCGGTTACGACGGATAGCACGTGCAACCATATCTACTGCATCGTCTTGACCAATGATTTTGCTTTTGAGTCGTTTAGAAATGTTTTTCAAGCGTGCAATATCATTGTCATCCATTTGAGATACAGGAATACCAGTCATACGTTCTACAGTATCAGCGACATCTTGTACAGTTGCTGTTGAACCTTCGCCATGTCCTGATTCAAGTCTGTCTTGTAATTGTTTGATTTCTTTTTGATATTTATCTGCATCAGAGTAAGCTTCTTCGCTGACTGCTTTAGATTTTTTATCTTCTAATTCTTTAATTTCTTTTTCAACTTCCACTTTGTCTACAACTGGATTTTGTGCAGCTAAGTGTGCAGCTGTGATATCTAAGATATCTAATGCTTTATCCGGTAATAAACGTTGAGGAATATATTGAATAGATAAGTCCACACATGCTTTCAATACATCATCCGGCAAGATCACGTTGTGGTGTTCTTCGAATTTTTCACGTACACCTTCTAAGATTTTTTGAGTATCTTGTGCTGAAGGTTCTTTTACAACCACTTCGTTGAAACGACGTGCTAATGCTGGGTCTTTTAAGATGTTATTTCTGTATTCATCTTGTGTAGTCGCACCGATAACTGAAATTTCACCGCGGCTCAATGCTGGTTTGATAATATCAGATAAGCCTTTGCTGCCTGAATCTCCGCCAGTTGAACCTGAACCGATGATTTGGTGGATTTCGTCAAAGAATAAAATGACATTTTTTCTTTCTTTAACGCTGTCTAACAAGTTTTGAATATTTTCTTCGAAAGCACCGCGGTATTGTGTACCTGCTTCTAATGAAGAAATATTGACTGAGATAATTTCTTTGTCTTTGATTGCAGCTGGTACATTACCTTTTACAATCGCTTGTGCTAAGCCTTCAACGATAGCTGATTTACCTACACCAGCTTCCCCTACTAAAATAGGGTTGTTTTTGTTGCGTCGGCTTAATACTTCTGCAGTATCTTGTACTTCTTTGTCACGGCCGATAACTGGATCTAATAATCCGTCTTTAGCTTCTTGTGTCAAGTTGCGGCCTACTTTTTCTAAATAGTCTTCTCCGCCTTGGCCATTAGCTGCTTGTCCTGGTTGTGCACCTTGAACATGTTGTGTCGGTTGACCGCCTTGTTGTTGCAATGCTTGCAATTGTTCAGGTGATACTTCGCGACCATTGATATAATATTTTTTGTTTCCATCTGCGTTTTGCATATCTTGCATCATTCTTCTAAAAATTGAGTCGAATTCATTTCCGAAAAATCCGTTATTCATATATTCATAACCTCCGTTACTGTGCAAACATCACTCTTAATATGTTTGCGTTCCTATAATATTGTTATTTCTTCGATGCAAATACGTCATAGACTCACTTCTTGATGAACATTTGAATCTTCTTTGTACGACTGACAACTGCTTAAGTGCACTCAATTAGTTGATACATAATACTAATTATTACACTTAACTATTGCCATCATTTAAAATTTCAAAACATCGTACCAGACAATATTCTTTATTTTGTAACAAATATCAATACTTTCCTATGGGTATTTGCATCATTCGTTATTCTATTTAATCTTTAAACTTCTGTTACTATTTATTGTATATTTATTATTTGGTCAATTAAAGTCAAATAACCTAAATCCTTTTGTTATCTCCTCTATCAACCTTACATATGTAATTATAACGCATATTTATGCATAATGCAAGGGTTAAATATGCATTTTTCAAAGTTTTTTTGATTTTTCACCAATTTTTATCTTCCCGTATGTCACAAGGGATACAGCAGCTTATTTATGTGTTGTTTCCTATATATAGGAAGAAAAAGAAGCCGAATCTCATTAAAGATCCAGCTTCTTTGTTCGTTGTTTACTTATTTTTGATTTTGCCATGCAGTGTTTGTAGTTTGTTTTCGACTGCTTTGATTTCTTCTGCACATTGTTTCAATGTATCTTGATAAATTTCTGTATTGGTCGCATTTTTATAACGCAGCTTATGTTCCAAACTTGCCCACATATCCATACCTATAGTACGTAATTGAATCTCTACCGGTACATTTTCAACTTTATCCGTTAAAAATACAGGGATTGCCACAACAAGATGCAAGCTTCGATAACCATTTTCTTTTGGACTTTCAATATAGTCCTTTCGTTTAAGCAGTTTGACATCTGCTTGTCTTAATAATAACGAAGCTACAACTTCAATGTCCTCTAAGTAGTTGCAGACGACACGAATCCCTGCGATGTCTGTGATATTATCTCGTGCAGATTCAGTCGTAACCGGAAGTCCCCTGCTTTCCAGTTTGCGTACTAAACTGCTGATTTCTTTAACTCTGCGTTCCATATGATGTATTGGATTGTGTTCGTATAAAATTTGAAAGTCATTATCCAATATACTGAGCTTGGTACTGACTTCCTCTAATGCTGAAGCATATAAATGATGCAGACTGACAAAGTCTACCAGTTCCTCAATTTGATAATGCTTTTCTTGGAACTTTTGAATATTGCGCTTTAAATCTTCTTTCAGCGCATTCAAATTTAAAGTCTCTCTTCTCTCTACATACATAATAATCCCCCGTTCTTTGCTTAGCTTCATTATAACGGAGTTAGCATGCAAACTTAATTATTTGCCATTCTAAAATAAACTAAATCGTAATAAGTTATATTTTTCTATCTTTATAACATGAGCGCAGCACCTTGCGCTGCAACCTTTTTTTCTATACAATATAAATCGTAATAATTACGATTAAACGTGTGTATATATAATAGGAGGATTTATTTATGGCTAAAATACCAGTAACTGTATTAAGTGGTTACCTAGGTTCAGGGAAAACAACATTACTTAACCATATTCTGCAAAACAGAGAAGGCTTGCGTATTGCAGTAATTGTCAATGACATGAGCGAAGTCAATATCGATAAAGACTTAGTCGTACAAGGCGGCGGTTTGTCACGTACAGATGAAAAGCTTGTTGAATTATCAAACGGATGTATTTGCTGTACGTTGCGTGAAGACTTGCTTCAAGAAGTTGAAAACATCGTTAAACGCGGCGGTATCGATCAAATCGTTATCGAATCTACAGGTATTTCAGAGCCTGTACCTGTCGCACAAACATTCTCATATATTGATGATGAATTAGGTATCGATTTAACACGTATCTGCCGCTTAGATACAATGGTCACAGTGGTTGATGCTAACCGTTTCATCAATGACATCAAATCAGAAGATCTGCTTGTAGACCGCGACCAAGGTGCTAGCGACGAAGACGAGCGTACTATCGCTGACTTATTAATCGACCAAGTTGAATTCTGTGATGTTTTAGTATTAAACAAAACAGATTTAGTCTCTAAAGAAGAATTAGATAAATTAGAAGGTATCTTGCGCAAGTTGCAGCCGACTGCAAAATTCATTCGCACACAAAACTCTAAAGTAGAGTTAAGCGATGTCTTAAATACAAGCTTATTCGACTTTGAAAAAGCCAGCAACTCAGCAGGATGGCTTCAAGAATTAACTGAAGGCGGCCACGCGAACCATACGCCTGAAACTGAAGAATACGGCATTTCATCATTTGTTTACGAACGCCGTCTGCCTTTCCATGCAGAACGCTTCCACAAATGGTTGGAAAATATGCCGAATACCATTGTACGTGCTAAAGGGATTGTTTGGCTTGCACAATATAACCATGTTGCATGCTTAATCTCACAAGCAGGTTCATCTGTATCTATCCACCCTGTCACTTTCTGGGTCGCAGCAATGTCAGAACAGCAGCAACGAGAAATCTTGCATGAACGTGAAGATGTACGCGAAAACTGGGATCCTGAATTCGGAGACCGCCATACACAATTCGTAATCATCGGTACTGACTTAGACCAAGAAAAACTGACAAAAGAATTAGACGAATGCTTATTAACAACAGAAGAATACGAACAAGACTGGTCACAATTACCAGAACCTTACGGCTGGCAAATTACACAAGCTTAATAAATGAACAAAAAGCCTCTTAACATCGACTGTTAAGAGGCTTTCATTATGAGTAAACGTTTCTGTTGCTCCCTTGATTCACTGTGCGGCACGCTCAGTTTTGCCGTTTCTGCCGCGATTGTGAATCGGTAATTATTAAATACCCGGCTATTCAATAAAATAATCATAAAATGCTTTTAGCACTAGGATTTGACATGTACTTGTGTGTTGCGGTTGTTTGCAATTTCTTCAGCTCGCTGAACTGCTTTTTCTTTTGTATCATATTCATCTGCTGCACGTTTCGCACCATAAGTCCGTACTTTCCACTTGTCATCTTCTTGATATACTTCTACATCATTATCATTTAATTGCGGGCGTGCATCTTTATCTTTTTTATGCTGCGTTACATCTTTCTCTTCTAATGCTTCGCGTTCTTTCTTAGTCGCATCTTGATACCACGATTCAGCTTGTTTCGTCGCGATTGGAATCGCAGTACTTTCATCATAGCCATCTTTTAACAGCGCATTGCCGATATCGATGGCTTTCTTACGTTCTAACGGCTCAAAATTCTTCCATGAATTCGGATAATCATCTAAAGTCCAAGGCATAAGCAACCTCCTAATAGAATAGCTTTATAGTATAACTACCACTTAATTCGGCTGCTCAACCGTTTCATTGCTTTTGAGACGTGCATATTGCTGAATGTTTAATAAAGCTGTTCGAATATTGACGTATTGCGGCAGTGATGGCAAACCTGTACCTTGATAAATCGGCACATGTTTTTCAAAATGCGCTGCGATATCTTCAAATACAATCAAATATTGTCCCATTACCACGTCATCAATGGTTTGCGGATTCGGATTATTTTGTGCTCTCGATAACATGAAGCTGATTTCTTCCAGCGCAAAGATAATCGGATAATAGGCACTGATCTTCGTACTGTCTGCGAACAATTCGCCGTGTGCATTATTATACATGCTGTTCATATTGCTCAATTTAATACTCAGTTTCAATTCGCTGTATTTTGGTTCATTGTTGCTTAAATAGTTATTTTTAGAGAATACATAATAGAAGAACGACATTTCATAGCGCACGACTTCCGCAATCGCACCCGGCAAGGTTTGAGATGCATTCTTGCGTCCTAAAATCAACAGTCCGATGACTGCGATAATAACACCGATAATCACATCTACTACTCGCGGCAATGCGATGAGTATCGATAACTTGCCTGAAGCTAAACCATTCAGCATGATTACTTGTGTCGTAATAAAAATCATCGCAACGGCATAGTTCGCACCGATGATAATCTCAGTTAATGTGGCACTGAGTGCTAATACTAAAATACTGATCACCATAGGCGGATGCAGCATTAAAATCAATGTTAATAATAAGACACCGACAAAGGTACCAATCGTACGTGCAACAGCACGTTCCATACTATGAATGGTATGTGTACCGATTAAGATAGTATGTGCTGTTAATGGAATCCAGTATGCTTTATCAAAATCAAACATCAGCGCAATAAATACTGCTGTACCCATGATAATTAAATAACGCATCGTATTCATAAATACTAATGAGTCTAGTGTCAGGTTGTATTTCAATTGTTTACCGTAAAGCGGCTGACGTAAATGAGCTTCGTATTCGATTTGTCCTGTCGGACTGTGCAAAATTTCGTCAGTACGATAAATTTGTTTCTCTAGTCGTTGGAAAACAACAGGGATATCGACTGTTTCCTTCCATTGAATCGTCGAACGTTCATCTATCGTTGAAAAGACACTGCGTTCAATGTATTGCATCATATCGATCAGCACATCTGGCAGTGTTTCGATTTCTTTCGTATTTAATTCTAGTAATTCTGCGAATATACCTTCTGCATTATTGTGCAGTAAATAAAGTCTTTGGAGTTGTTCTGATTGTTTCTTGCTTGAAGTAAATGAGGTAATCAGCTGTTTATCTGTCGCTTTGAATTGACCGACTAATTTTTCAGCTGTTTGTTTGAATTTTTCTTTGTCTGAGAAATCCTTGAACAATTGAAGCAAAGACTGATATTCTCCTTCAATTGCACGTTCTTGGGTATTTTTCTTTTGTGACTTCAATAATATTGTGACGACTGTAATCGTGAAAAGTCCGCCTAAGAAAACAAAGAAACCGCGAACCAATGCTTCATCCGGTGCAATCGGCATATTAATCGGCAGTGCAAACGTTACGATAAAGAAAGTAGCCGAAGGCCCTGGAATCTCTAATGCACTGAAAATATAATAAGTCACCACTGTCACGATTAATAATATCAGTCCGAATAATAGTGGAATCGAAACAGTGATAGTTCCCAGCATAATACAGAGTGTAAAGCCTATGGTACACCACCATAAAATACGCAACTTAGACTTATTGGAACCGCCAAAGACATAAATATTAGTCAGCGTACCGGTTGCTGCTAATAAGCCGTATTGAAAGTAACCGGTTAAATAGCCTATTAATAACGGGATGAGCATTAACAGACCTTGTCTTGTCCCCTTACTAATATTAATATTCTGCTTCTTGAATTTAAAAAGCGAGCTTAAATAATGCATCATCCGTTGATACTCCTTTCCTTTTCTCTATTGATCAACGTACCTATTGTATCATGAACGTCTATTGAATTATGCAACAACAAATGAGACAAAACAAAAACGCCAAGATATAATACTTTCGTATTATACCGTGACGTTAAATAATCATTGCGTAATGTTATTCAGCCATTCTGATTTCTTCATCAATATTTTCATAATCGATATCCGCTTCTAAGAACGCTTCATCTTGTGTCGGGAAGTGCTGCTCGAATGTTTCAGCATCACTGATATCCACACTGCCGCGTTCTAATTCAAAGCCTAAAATATGTCCGCCTACTGTACGGTCTTGATCAACGAAATGCAGATGGAAACCGGCAGAACCTACACCATGGAACAATTCAGGTGTAAAGAAACCTACAATTGTACCGTTCACATAATCATAATGATGTTCCGGCTGACGATTCACCGATGTCATTAATCGTTCATAAGGCGGTTCTTGTTTAGGCATCATGCGTACATGTACATGGTTGAAACTGCCGTCAATGCGAATCGCTGAAAACAAGTTTCGGCTTTTCATTCGTTTTAAAATCTGATCGTATAACGCATCTTGTTTTGTTACTTCCAAAACTTCAAAAGATTGTGTCGGATCAAATTTAGTTATCGTCGCGAACGGCAGCATTTCATCTCCATTCAAACGTCTGAATTCACCGTATTCATTTGCGTGGTATGCATTGCCGTTGACAAATATAACTTCACCATCGCAACCTGTTAATGTACCAATACCCATATCGCCCTGTTCCAGCATATCATTAATTGAAACAGTTCCTTGCAGCATTCCGGCCATTAACGTTGCTAACGTTCCATGTTGGTAAATCATAACTTTCAATCTCCTTATAAATACGAATTTGCTGACACCGTATCTTCTTTTATTAATCTCTATTATAGCATTAAAGATGCAGGCTGCCTTACATTACGCTTACTTTTCTGACAATGCTTCCGCATCATCGAACACTGTAATTTTCGGTTCATCTAAACATAACTGTACAACTTCTTTCCAATATACTTGGAAATGATCTGACTTTTTATGGTTTTCGAAACCTTCTTCGCAACTCCATTGCTCAATAATCGCAAAGGAATTAGGAATATTCGCATTTTCATAATGCTCATAACTGTGGTTGGATGCTTCTGCTTGCGAAGCTGCGACAAGCTGCCCCATCAGCTCTAAGTATCTGTCGTAGTTCATGTCGCTTACTTTTGTATTAACAATAACTGTAATCATATTTCTATACCTCTCTATAATTATATAAAATCAACATGTTACATTTTCCCTAAAAATGTAACTATCAACCATACATAACATAATTGCATCTATTATCAAACGCAAAGTGAATGCATACAAACAGGCCATGTTCTATAAGCAAGCCCCTTGCACTGACCTATAATAACATGACCTTATTGACTAAATCTTGTATAAAGCTTATGTTTTTGTCAAATTACAATTTTGATTTATCGACCACAAGCGGTTCATCCGGTTTAACAAAGAACCACATAAATACAGCAACTGCAATTAGAATCAACAATGACTGCAATGTCCAAGTCCAGCCGATTAATTCTGCAAAAATACCCGCGATTAACGGACTTAACATCGCACCGACATTACCCCATAAGTTCATCCAGCCTGATACTGTACCTGAGAAGTTGCGTCCGATGTCTGCAGCAGCTGCCCAGCTCATTCCTGTCGCGATACCCATACCGCTTAAGCATACAGCTAACCAAGCAATGTTGACTTCTAAGACTTCACTGCGGATCGCAAACAATAAACCGATACCGAAAACTACTAAACCGATAATCGCAATTGTACCGCGTGCCACAAAACGTGATTTGCCTGATTGTAAAATTTTATCTGAAATCGCACCTGCTGCCATGATGCAAATAAACATTGCTAACCATGGTACACCGGCTAAAATACCTAAAGCTGTGTATTTTACGTGATATTGTTCCATTACATACGTTGGAAGCCAAATTAAGAATAAACCAACGATAAATTGTACAACAAAGTACTGAATCGCAATTGCATAGAAACTGAAATGTTTAAAGAAAGCACTCCAAGGTGCAGATTGTTTGTCACCTGTATCTACTACATCACGACCTTCCATGATATAGCGTTTTTCTGCTTCATTGACCATTTTATGCTGCTCTGGCAAGTCTTTTGCGATTATTACCCATAATAACGCAATTACAAAACCTACCCCACCAAAGATATAAAAGACTGCTTGCCAATTAAACATGCTGACAATCCAAACTGTCACAATCGGCGCAATTACCGGACCGAAATATGAACCGGCTAATAATGCACTCGATGCACGTCCTTTTTCATTACGTGTAAACCAATAAGAGTTAAACACTGCATTTGATGGATACATCGGCGCTTCCCCAACTCCGAATAAGAAACGGACTGTATATAATAAACCGTGGTTCTTCACAAGACCAGTTAAGATTGTGAAGGCACTCCACCAAATCAAAGCAAGCGTCAACATTTTACGCGGACCGAATTTCTCCGCTAAAATCCCCGATGGAACTTGCATGATGGCATAACCCGCTGAGAAGAATGTTGCCAATAGACCAAATTGAGCCTTCGTCATATGTAAATCTTCCATCATAGGTGCTGCAATCAACGAGATGTTAGATCTGTCCATATAAGCAATAACCCCGATAATAAAGAATGCAAAAGCGAAGAACCAACGTACGTTACTCTTTCTTTCACTCATAGATATCCCAACTTTCTGTAATAAAGATACATTAGGTCATCATATGACCTAAGTTATTCTAGTAAATATTACCACTAATTGAAACCGTTAACAATAACTTTTTTACAAAAATATGAACACTGAGCATTACACAATATTATTATGAATAGATATATCCCAATAATCCTAAGTCTTATCACACTTGTCTTTTATCCGAATTCTGCACTCGGTATTAGATTTTCAAAAAATATATTTTAGATATGCATGCAATGAAATAATCTATCTTTTAACTTTCTTACACTTGGAATATCTAATTGGATGTTATTCTTTTCTATTTTTAGTACAATGAAGATTAGACATATTAAAACACAATCGCATAAACATGACATATTCAATCGATATATAAAACTAAAGGAGCACTGCTATTTACCATGGAACAACTACTGACAGACTTTATCTCGCGCTTTGGGTATATTGCGATCTTCATTTTGATTCTTTCAGAGAACATTCTGCCCTTCGTGCCTTCAGAGATCGTTTTAACTTTTGCAGGTGTTTTAGCTGCTAAATCACACATTTCTATTTGGATGCTGCTGATTATTGCGACTATTGCCTCATTTATTGGTTTATTAGTCCTTTACTATATCTGCAGCCTTGTCAACGAACAAAAACTATATCGCTTTGTCGATAAATACGGTAAATGGATTAAACTCAAAGGCAAAGATGTCGAACGTGCCAATGCATGGTTTAAAAAATACGGACCGATTGCAGTCTTTATCTGCCGTTTCGTTCCAGTCTTGCGTGTATTAATCACAATTCCTGCCGGTGTCAACAAAATGAACATCGTTACATTTGCGACACTTTCATTAATCGGTACAACTATTTGGAACTTCGGTCTGATTTACTTAGGCAAATCACTCAGTGATAACTGGCATGATATTTTAAACGTCATGCACACCTACTCATACATTATGTATGCCATCATCGCAATTGCACTTATCATCTTTGCATATCGCTATATTGCAAAAAGAAGACAAAGCCAGCAATAATGTTAAAGGAGCACGCCAACTGATAATTCAGTCAACGTGCTCCTTTATTTTGCTTAAAAGTTTTGTTTATTGAATTTATGCACCGCAAACAAATAGCCTCCTAGTGCAATGAGGAAAGAAAAGATTAAGAATAAGAAAGTTCGGCTGATTTCAAATACCGCATGATGCATAGCTGCTTCTCCGGTTCCATAAATCATTCCGCCGATTAATAATGTAACGACATTAAAAGCAATATAAATCACAACGAGTAGTACGGTAATGACCATTTGAATCAGATTGGACTTATCTGATCCTACCGCATAAGTAAACGGGTATAACAACGAAAGCAAAAAGCTGATGGATATACCTATTAAAAGTGCTGCGATAACTTGTGTCAGATTATTCATGCCTATCATTAAACGTACCGCAAAGATTACTAATGCGACTACTAAACCGAGACCGACTGTGATGAAGTAATACGCATAATGTCCTAGTACAATTTGTTTGCGGGTTACTGGCATGGTAATCGCGTACTTATACCAATTTGCAGCGGCTTCATTTTTCAAATTATCTGTCGGTGCAGTTACCGTAAAAGCGATAATAATGATAGCCACAAAGTTAGCGGAATCTTCATTACCCAAAACGGTAAAAAAGATACCTGCCATTAAAGCAAGAATCAGATACAAAATCAGCATATTTTTCGTCACATAATATTGGCTATAAATCATACCTTTCATCGGTACTCACCTCTCAAAATAATTTTGTTGACCTCATCAATGTGCTGAATCGGTTGGAGAGGCAATTGTGCTGTCCGTGCATTATGGATGACAACCGCTTCGATTTCCCCTAAATGTTCTTTTGCGGCTAAAACATCATCATATTCTAACTTTTCAAATTCAGCTTGATCACATTTTACAATACTATAATGTTCAAATAAGTCTTTCTTCTCTATTTTCGCAAAGATTTCTCCGTTTTTGATAAAAATCAAATGTGTCGCTAATCGTTCGATGTCTTCCGCAATATGCGATGTCAAAAGCACACCGTGATGTTGCTGATGAACGAACTTTTCGATTTCCTCTTGAATCTCATCTCGACTAGCCGCATCTAATCCCGCTGTAGCTTCATCAAGAATTAACAACTTTGTCTCATGAGACAAAGCAGCTGCCATAATCAGCTTCATCGACATACCTCTTGAAAAATCCTTAACCAGCTGTCCTGCCGGCAATTCAAATTGTTTGATCAAATTGAAGAAGTAATTGCTGTCCCAGTTTTGATACAGTGCTTGAAATACTTTCTCCAATTTTAAAATAGTCATCTTCTTTGGAAAGTTCATCGCATCAAAGACAACGCCTATGTCATTTTTATAAGCGGTATCTTTAGGTGTCACTTGTTTGCCGAAGAAATTGATCTGACCGCTGTCGACAGTATAACTGCCTGTAATCATACGTATTAATGTAGATTTGCCTGAACCATTTTTACCAATCAGCGCAACAATCTCCCCTGCATTCACTTCAAATGAAACATCGTTGACAAAGAAACGGCTGTCGATGAATTGTTTCGTCAAATTCTGAACTGAAAGTAATGTTGTCATAGTACCTCCTTATGTATACTTTATTCATTTTTTATCTTAACATAATTAATTAAAGACACCTTGTTTTTTTAAAACTGATTTTAAAAATTGCTTTACAATAGCCATATTTCCTTCATGGATTCTATCTTTTTTTCATCTTTTCAGTCGCGACCATTGAAAAATTTTAAAAAAAGTACAATAATCAAATGTAAGCGCTATTATTATTGAGTCCAGGAGGAAAAAATGATTACCAACGAACGTGAACTTAAACATAAATATTTTGACTTGCTTGCGGAGAAATTCAATCACGAAGAACAACTTGCATCTGAGATTATCAGCCTTGAATCTATCTTAGAATTACCAAAAGGCACAGAACACTTTGTCAGCGACTTGCATGGTGAATTCGATTCATTCCAGCATGTATTGCGCAATGGTTCTGGAAATGTCCGCACCAAAGTAAATGATATCTTCAAAGACAAATTGTCTAATCAAGAAATCAGCGACTTTACTGCTTTGATTTACTATCCAGAAGAAAAACTGAAAATGGTGAAAAGCAGCTTTGATACCAAAGAACCTTTAAATCGTTGGTATGAAAAACGTATTGACCAAATGATTCAAATGGTCCAATATTCCGCTTCTAAATATACACGCTCTAAACTGCGCAAAGCCTTGCCTAAAAAGTTTGTGTATATCATTGAAGAATTGCTTTATAAAACCAATGAACTTGAAAACAAAACACCTTATTACAATACATTGATGAATCAAATCATCGAAACACAACAAGCTGACGATTTAATTATCGGTCTTTCATACACGATTCAACGTTTAGTTGTAGACCATCTGCACGTTGTCGGCGATATTTACGACCGTGGTCCTGAACCAGAGAAAATCGTAGAAACATTGATCAACTATCACTCTGTAGATATTCAATGGGGCAACCATGATGCGATTTGGATCGGTGCTTATGCAGGTTCACGCGTATGTTTAGCAAACATCTTGCGTATTTGCGCACGTTACGACAACTTGAACATTGTGGAAGATGCCTATGGTATCAACTTAAGACCGCTATTAAACTTAGCTGAGAAATATTACGGCGACAACCCTGCTTTTCGTCCTAAATTGCGTTCTGATTCTAACTTATCAGAACAAGAACAGCTTCAAATCACGAAAATCCATCAAGCGATTGCGATGATTCAATTTAAATTAGAAATGCCGATTATCAAACGTCGTCCATCATTTGAAATGGAAGAACGTCTGGTATTAGAACATGTCGACTATGATAATTTGACTTACACATTGCATGGCCAAACACATGAACTGACAGATACATGTTTCGTGACAGTAGATCCGAAAGACCCAGCACAATTATTGCCGGAAGAACAAGAAGTCATTGATAAATTATTAATCTCTGTACAAGAATCTGAGAAATTAAAACGCCATATGACTTTCTTAATGGATAAAGGTTCTTTATACCTGCCATACAACGGCAACTTATTAATTCACGGCTGTATTCCGATTGATGAGAACGGTAAGATGGAAGGTATGGAAATCAACGGCGAATTTTATGCCGGACGTCAACTGTTAGACCAATTTGAAGCATATATGCGTAAAGCTTTCAGAAACAAAGACGTAACAGATGACTTAGCTACTGACTTAGTATGGTATTTATGGACTGGGAAATATTCATCCCTCTTCGGCAAACGTGCAATGACTACATTCGAACGTTACTTTATTAAAGATAAAGCAACACATAAAGAAGAGAAAAACCCATACTATTCATTACGAGAAGACCCAGAAGTTGTCGGCAAATTGCTTAAAGACTTCGACTTAGACCCTGAACAAGGCCACATCATTAATGGTCATACACCTGTTAAAGAAATCGACGGCGAAGATCCGATTAAAGCAGACGGCAAAATGATTGTCATTGACGGCGGCTTCTCTAAGGTATACCAATCAACAACAGGTATTGCTGGTTATACATTATTGTACAATTCTTACGGCATGCAGCTGGTTGCACATCAGCACTTCAATACGAAAGAAAATGTATTGCGCTATGGTGCAGATGAACTTTCCACAAAACGTTTAGTGGATAAAGAATTACAACGTAAACGCATCCGCGATACAAATACAGGTCAGCTGATTAAAGAAGAAATCAGCAACTTAAAAGAATTGATGTATCACCGTTATACAGAATAATGATTAGAAAATGAAAAAGCATCAGAAGGCATTGTTAACGCCTTCTGATGCTTTATTATTTTGATAAGCTTTTAGTTGAAACTGATAGTAAATTCGAGGTCATAATGGTCTGCATTCAAACGGTAGCGTTCTGGCAATTCAGGTCCGCAGCTGTTTGTGCCGATACCGCTTTGTGCTGCATCGATATTGATGAACGTATAACCTTCTGATACTAATTGATCAGCATGTTCTACTTCAGTCAGCTGTTGATCTGAATATGGTTTCGCGTTGAAACTGAACGGAGTTGCTGCGTTGAATGTCAGTTGCGACACGTTGTTTTCGACTTTAACAAACGTCGTATTATTATGGCTGCCGTCTTCTTGCGGACGGATATGCGGCCAGAAGTTCTCTTTTACGCTTGATACGAAGTAACCTAAGTGGCTAGCCAGCTGTTTATCGCTGTAGCTGCTGAAAGGTCCTTGTCCGTAATAAGCTAAACGCTCGAAATCTTTTGCAAGTTTAAACTCTAAACCGATACGCGGCAAGAACGGCATACGCGGATCTTTATCCAAACGCAGTGCTGCATCTATGTTGCCATCATTTTGTACTTGCCATGTTAAAGTGCCTTCTAAAATTTTCGGTACACGGTGATTCACAATACTAATATCGAATCGGATACTTACTGCTTTTTCGCTCTTCACAATATTATAATCATATACACGTGTATAAGCATACTGGTAACCCATTTCTTCCCAATCCGGACGTACATAAATATCATTGTCTGTCGGTGCACGCCAAATACTGATAGCTGTAGGTTCATGAAGCAGAATACTGTCATCTGCTTTGGCGAATGTCAGTGCAGCTGTTGTCATATCAAATGCAAACTGTGTTTGGTCGCCGATGACTTCGATTGTGTGTGCTGTATCATCCACATTGACTTTCAAATCAGATGCTGCGTCAAATCCGCCTGGTACAAATTGCAAGCGCTCTGCAACCACTTGATCATGACCGACTACAGTTTGATCTGCTGTACGTACATACTCTACTAATACATCGCTTAATTGATTTAATACTTCTGCATCTGCAATTTGTGTCAAATCAATTGTTGTTTCTGTATGCGGTTTGAAATCTTCTAGTTCTACTTGTTCTTCATAGATTTCACCTGTTGTTGTTGTGAAAGTAAAGCCTAATGCAACAACTTCTTCAGCATTGATAAAATCTAAGCGGTTATAAAATGTCAGTTGATGGTTACGGTGTTTCGTTAAAATCACAGGACGATTCACTTGTTGGAATTCATAATAACCTTCATGCGGTGTTCTGTCAGGACTTACAATACCGTCCACACAGAAGTTGCCGTCATGCAGTACCTCACCGAAGTCGCCGCCGTAACGATAAACCGGTGTATTTGCATCTGTTTCGCTGATATCAATCGCATGGTCACACCATTCCCAAACAAAAGCACCGATAAAGCTTGGATAGTCTTCTAACAATTGATGATACTCTGCTAAACCGCCTGGAGAGTTCCCCATTGCATGTGCATATTCACATAAGATGAATGGCTGTTTCACTTTCTTATTTTCTAAATAACGTTCTTTGATTTCTTCTGGCGATGGATACATACGGCTGATCATATCTAATTTAGAGAAGTCTTCCCCGCCTTCTGCATAAAAGGCACTTTCATAATGAATCGGACGTGTCGCATCTAAATCTTTAGCTAATTTTGCTGCTTTTTCGATATTCACACCATACCCTGATTCATTGCCTAAAGACCACATAATGATAGATGAGAAGTTGCGCAATTGTACAATAGATGCTTCGATTCGATCTAAAATCGGTGCTTCATATTGCGGGTCATCTGCGATAATATTAAAGTCTTTCGTATTTTCATCACCATAGAATAAAACAACACCGTGTGTTTCTAAGTCTGCTTCACTCATCACATAGAAGCCGTATTCATCTGCAAGTTCATAGAAGCGCGGTGCTTTAGGATAATGTGCTGTACGAATCGCGTTGAAGTTCGCATGTTTCATTAATGTTAAATCTTCATGCATTTGTGCTTCTGTTAATACATAACCTGTTTGAGGGTTGCTGTCATGATAGTTTGCACCGCGTAATTTAACAGATTTGCCGTTAATCCACAGTTGCTGCTTCTTAATTTCAACTTCTCTCAATCCGACTTGTTGTGTAATGAGCTCATCCTCTGTTTTGATAACAAGCTGGTAAAGATAAGGTGTTTCTGCACTCCAATACTGTGCATGCTCTACATTGATAACGATATCGCCTTTACGATTGCTTTTGACATCTTCAGCTACCAATGCACCTTCCGCATCATACAACGATGCTGTGTAGTTTGGCTTGCCATGTGTATCTGTCACATTTAAATGTACTTGGCCTGTTTGTTTTCTTGTTTTGATTTTCGTTTGAATCACAAAGTCTTCAATACGGTCCTTAGGGCGTTCTACAATATAAACATCTCTGAAGATACCTGAATGGCGGAACATATCTTGGTCTTCAAAATACGTACCATCTGAATATTTCACAACTAAGACTTCGATTTTATTCTTGCCTTCTTCGACAAATTCAGTCACATCAAAGCGTGAAGCACTATGAGATACTTGGCTGTAGCCGACAAACTTGTCATTAATCCAAACATAATATGCACTGCTTACCCCTTCAAAGTTTAGGACAAATTGATTGTCTTTGTCATAGACTGAATCAATATTGAAAGTACGTTCATAATAGCCGCAAGGATTCTCTTTTGGTACATATGGCGGATCAAACGGAATCGGATATTTAATATTTACATATTGTGTTTGATCGAAACCATGCAAGTTCCAAACCGATGGCACAGGTAATGTTTGTGCAGCTTTTGTTCGGCTGGATTCAAAGTCTTCAATACTTTCGAAGAATCCAAAATTCCAATCTCCTGTTAAATTTGTCACAACTTTGTTTTCAGTTGTAGTATCAGCGGATGGATTATTTTGTTTTGGTATAAAGTATGCTGCATATGGCAATGTATTTACATGTAATTTATCTAAGTTAAAGTGTAAATCTAAAGTCAATTGAGACCCTCCTAAAATATTTCTAAAATTCCATATTTTTCTCAAATGCAAATGGTATAATGGCTTTATCATATAAGAAAGAGAGTTGAAATATGTGCAAGTCTTCTGGACGAAATTTAAAAAACTGAGTTATGAAGCTCAAGTCGATGAGTGCGGCATGGAAAAATTATATGCCGGCAACGGCTTTGAGTACACCGTCACCAAACCAGCTGTACTCCATATTGTCACTCAAGGCAGAGGTACGTTCATCGTTGATGGTTCAACTTATTATTTAAAAGAAGGAGATATCTTCTTACTCCTAAAAGGCATGGAAGTAAAATATTATTCTTCCGGCAAAATCCCATGGCACTATATGTGGGTCGGTTTCAGCGGATCGCATGCGCTCAATTACCTGAACCGTTCTACTTTAGCAGATGATTATGTCGATCAAAATCATGACACATCTGACTTGTTTAAACTCATTTTCAGAATCTGTGTCCTCGCTAACAGCATCATCACAGAAGAATCTCATGATATCCTGCTTAACCAGCACTTGCTAGAGCTGTTGTACTTGCTTACGCAGCGTTATCCGAAAGCAATCGAAGTACCCGAACAACTCGCATCGCAAGATTTAAAAGTCGCATTAGAATATTTCAACAATAACTTCAAAAGTCAGCAGACGACTGTAGATCAAGCAGCGAAACTCGCTAATGTCAGCCGCAGCAAATTATTCAAGCTCTTTACCAAACACTTCGGCGTTTCGCCAAGCAAATATCTCAAAGAACTGCGAATGGGCTATGCCACACATGAACTGACCTTTACCAACAAGCCGATTTATGAAATCGCTTCGGAATTGGATTATGCTCAATCTGTCCCATTCACCAAAGCATTTACTGCGCACTTCAATCTCTCTCCTTCTGCCTACCGTGCAGAGAAATTAAATCATAAAAATTCATAAAACCATGCAAAAGCAGTGACCTGATTAATGTATTAATCCATGCGCACTGCTTTTGTTTATGGCTTTTTATAATTCGCGATGAATCGGTTCGCGTCCTTCTCTTTTACGTTTGTATTCTAACGTTTGTTCAATGTCTTTCAAGAAGTCGCCTTTTAAGTTGAAGGCTTTATGATAGAGAATACTGCAAATAATGATAAAGAAGATAGGTACACCGATCATACCGATTCTGATACCCCAAATCGTATCTGTTGTTTGTTCTACGTTTGGTACATAACCGATCATCGAAAGTCCGACACCCACACTTAAACCTGCAAAGGCTTGTGCTAATTTTACTAAGAATGTTTGTGTAGATGTGATGACACTTTCGTTTCGTTGACCGAATTTTACTTCACTGTAATCAATAACATCCGCAAGTGCAACTGTATTGATACCGACTAATGTACCTGTACCAAAGCGGATACAAGCACCACCGATAATGACCCAAATCGCCGCATGCGGTGCAATAAATCCAGCCGCTAAAATAACTACAAGGCCGATTATAATTCCGAATACCGCATAGTTGAAGACGGCACTGCGTCCGAATTTCTTAACAAGGTATGGGAAGATGAGCAATGAACCCATTTCCATTAAAATCATAGTGTTGAAAACTGAGAATAAGTTTTCTACACCCGCTACATATTTAAAGTAATACAAGATAATACCGTTGATCATTTGCCCGCATAAGTTGAATGCTAAAATCACACCGATAATCGCAAGCAGCTCTTTATTTTTGAATAAAATACGCCAAATGTCTTTAAAACGGATTTTGATTGCGTTCTGTCTTTCGATTTCTGTATCTTCATGTACGCAGAAGACTGTAATTCCGATAGTAATCAAGAACGTAATACTGCAAATAATCGCAAGTGCGAAAATACCTGCACCTGTGAAAGGTTCGCCTAACCAACCATCAAGTTTATAGATAAACATTAACCCGAAGCTTCCGATTACGAATGCCGCAAAGCTTGCGAAGAAACGCGGTACAACTGCGACTTCTTCACGTTCACGCGGGTTGTTCGTCAAGTTCGGCAGCCATGACCAATATGGAATATCCATGATTGTATAAGTCATACCCCAAACAATATAGATAATTGAAATGTAGATATACATCCCGTTGCCAGGAAAGTTGAAGTTCGTAAATAACAACACTGTGATAACTGCGTTAATTAATGTTCCGATAACCAGCCATGTTTTGAACTTACCGAAACGGTTGTGTGTATTATCAACTACCATTCCCATGATCGGGTCGTTAATTGCATCCCAAATACGTGCAGCGAAGAATAATACGCCGACAAACGCTGGAGACAATCCGACAATATCTGTGATGTAAAACATCAAGAACAGGCTGACAATATTGAAGATTGCGTCTTTTCCGACTGTACCAAAACCAAATGCATACTTTTCAAACTTAGTTAATTTTCTTTCCAACCTTTTCACCTCTATCTAAAGACTGTTATTTCTTAAGCTGTTTTCTCGATATCGTTAAACTTTTACTATACATGTAAACGTTATCATTTTATCTGATACAAAAGAATATCCAAATCGTTCTTTTTGTTATCCAAATGTTTCCAGTTATGTATTTTTCGGTTGTTTTCGAACACTTTTTCATTAAAAAAACACCGTTTCCTAAAGAAACGGTGCAATTGTTAGTACCAACATGACTTATTATTCTTTTTTAACTTTCAACATCATCGCATTCACTGCGACAATAACTGTACTTAATGACATTAATACAGCACCGACTGCAGGCGACAGCATGATACCTATAAAGGCTAAAACACCTGCGGCAAGCGGTACTGCAATAATATTATAACCAGCACCCCACCATAAGTTTTGAACCATTTTGCGCATAGTCGCTTTTGATAATTGAATGAAATACAACATATCCATCGGATTGCTTTTCACTAAAATAATGTCCGCAGAATCAATTGCGACATCTGTACCTGCGCCAATGGCTACACCAATATCTGCACGTACAAGACTCGGCGCATCATTAATACCGTCGCCGACCATCATGACCATCTGATTGTCTTCTTGATAACGTTGAATAATATTTTCTTTATCCTCCGGCATTAATTGTGCATATACCTCATCAATGCCGATTTGTTGTGCGACAGTATGTGCAGCTTGTTCGTTATCCCCCGTCAGCATAACAACTTTGATGCCAGCATCGTGCAAGGCTTTCACCATATCTTTAGAGCTTGTTTTGATTTGATCGCCTTGTGCAACAATACCTGTCACTTTGTCATCAATAATTAAATAACTGACAGATTGGCCTTCTCTTGCCAATCGATCGAAAGTCTCTTGGTCATAATCCAATTGATGAGACTGCAAATAAGATACACTGACGACTTTAAGGTGGTGATGATTCATTTCACCTTCCAAACCGACACCCGGCAAGTTATGCACATTTTCAGCTTCAGGTATGTCCAAGTCTAAATCAGCAGCTTTATTCAATATCCCTTCGGCCAGCGGATGATTAGAAGATTGTTCAATCGCCGCAAAATAAGCTAAGACTTGTTCATCTGAATAATCTTCACTCAAACTTTGATAATGATTAACCGCAAAGTTGCCTTCAGTTAATGTGCCTGTTTTATCCATCATGACAACATCCAGATTTTTCACTTTCTCTACCGCTTCACGATGTTTAATCATGACACCATGGCTTGCGCCTAATGATGTTGAACGCGCCACAACGAGTGGAATAGCTAATCCTAACGCATGCGGACAAGCAATTATCAATACCGTGACAAGACGTTCTAACGCAAAGTCCACACTGTGTGTAAGCATCAGCCAAACCACAAATGCGATAAACCCGACAATCACCGCAAAGTAGAATAAATAACCTGCGACTTTATCTGAAAGCAATTCTGCTTTGGATTGGTCTTTTTGAGCATCGCTGATTAGCGTCATCACTTGGTTAATATAGCTTGATTCTCCGACAGCAGTGACTTCTGCTTCTATCGTACCTGAACCATTCATGGCGCCGCCGATGACTTGATCATCCGGTCCTTTTTCGACTTGTTTCGCTTCACCAGTCACCAGCGATTCATCAACGCTTGTTTTCCCTTTTTTGATAATACCATCTGCAGGTATGTTTGAACCTGCTTGTACTTCAATGACATCACCAGTTTTCAAATCCTGCACAGGTACTTCTTTACGTTCGCCTTGTGCATCTATCACAATCGCTGTGCTCGGCAAAAGGGCTGCCATTTTTTCTAATGCGTTGCCGGCATTACCGACTGCTTTCATTTCAACCCAATGCCCTAAAAGCATAATTACAATCAGTGTCGCAAGTTCCCAAAAGAAATCCATAACATGTGCTTCAGCATGCACGATATGGTTCATCGCAAATGCGTAAAGACTATAAAAATAAGCAACCGAAATCCCTAGCGCTATAAGCGTCATCATTCCAGGTTTCTTTTGTTTCAATTCATCTTTCGCACCGCTTAAGAATGGCTGGCCGCCATAGATAAACAAGGCAGTCGCTAATATAAGTACCAACCATTCAGAAAATGGAAATGTAAATTGGAATGGAAGTTTAATTCCCATCATCGGCGATAATAAAATAATCGGTATCGCCATAATCAATGACACAAAAAATTTCTTTTTAAAGTCACCATGATGATGCATGTGATGCATACCGCCGCTGTCATGATGATGGTGTTCATGATGTTGATGTTCATCATGCGGCATCGTATGTTCATGGTGTGTTGAATGTTGAGCCATTGACGTCACTCCTTTCTAGTTACATTCTTAATATACCCCTTATAGGTATATTTAATCATAAAAAAAGTGCACAATGCCCTAAGACATTGCACACATTTGCGGTTTAAAGTTCTAATGGTTTAAGGTTTTGTGTTAATTCTTCACGTCGATCTTCATATTGCGGCGGAATTTGAAGATGTTCACCCATTGATTCAAATGGTTCATCTACCGCAAAGCCAGGTCCGTCTGTAGCCATTTCAAAGACAATGTCGCCTTTTTCTTTAAAGTAAATTGCTTTGAAGTAATGGCGGTCTTTAACTTCTGTTACAAAATAGCCGTTATCTTCCATGTGTTTTTGCCAATCTAAATGTTCTGCTTCTGTTGGAATAGACCATGCCACATGGTGGACTGTACCGACACCGAATAAGCCTTTTGGTAAAGGTTGTGCTGCCATGATGATTTGATGTTTTTCTTCGCCTTCTGTTTCTAAATGAATTTTAGAAGGATTTTCACTAACTACATTCAAGCCCATATCATCGACTAAAGTACTGCGTGTACCTTGCGGATCAGAAGATAATAATTCTGTACCATGGAAGCCTAAAATTGCATTATCTTCAGCTTCTTCTTCACCTTCTACTAAACTCAAGAGCTAAACCGTGCACATCTTTAAATTCTAATGTCGCGTCATCAAAGAGACCTGAAATTTTAGTTTCGATGCCTTTATCATTCAAATGTTTTTCCCAAGCATCCATTGAACCTTTTGGAATTCTGAATGCGATACGGCCGACTTGTCCGCTGCCGACACGGCCTTTGTGCTGATTAGGCCAGTTGAAGAATGTCATAACCATACGTTTATCTTCATCTTGTCTTGAGAAGTAAAGGTGATAAACACCAGGGTCATCAAAGTTCACTGTTTGTTTAATTAATTGCAATCCTAATACATCGCGGTAAAAATCTAAATTTTCTTGTGCATCCCCTACAATTGCGGAAATGTGATGAATACGTTTAATATTTTCCATAAACGAAAAACCTCCTCTGTTCAGTATAATTATTATACTTACTTTGTTAATGCTATTATATCACAAGTATAATTTTTATACCACTCTTTTGTTTAAAAAAATACGCACTTCCGATTTAACCGGAAGTGCGTAGATTAAACGTTATCGATTAGTTGTCTAAAGCTTTTTTAAGAGACTCGATATTTTTCTTCATCAATGATTGATAAGTAATATCTTTATCTTTCGCTTCATCTTTAGTTAATACAGATAAGTTGTGGAATGGTAATGGTTTAGTGTTTGTTTCTTTTCTGATGATGTCAGTCACTTTAGAACTGATATTTTGTTCATATAATACATATGGTTGTTTTTCTTTTTTGATGTCAGAAACAAGTGCCATTAATTCTTTTTGAGATGGTTCATCGTTATTCATACCGTTAATACCTTCTTGTTCGAAGTCATAACGTTTTGCTAAGTAAGCTAATGAATCATGAGAGATAATAACTTTATCGCGTTTTTTGTTTTTAGAAACGTCTTTTAATTCTTTATCTACATCATCGATGTCGCCAACTAATTTTTTATAGTTTTTCTCGTAGTAATCTTTATGATCAGGGTCTTTTTTAACAAATGCGTCTTTGATTTCTTTCGCAAATGTTTTGTCTGCTACTGGATCTAACCAAATATGAGGATCATATTTGCCGTGGTGGTGATGGTGTTCGCCGTGTTCTTCGTGTTCACCATGTTCATGATGCTCACCATGTTCTTCATGGTCACCGTGCTCTTCATGGTCGCCGTGTTCATGATCGCCATGTTCTTCGTGTTCACCGTGTTCGTGCTCATGTTCATGTTCTTCGCCTGGAAGAATTGCGCCTTTGTCTAAGCCTTTAGTCAATTCAAGAACATTGTCTTTGTTTTTAACTGTTTTCGCAATTTTACCTGCTGCTGGGTCCATTTCTTTGTTTGTATAAATGAATAAGTCGCCTTTAGAAATGTTCATGACTTCTTTTTGTGTTGGCTCAAAGCTATGTAAGTCTGAACCTGGCGGGTAAATTGATTTCACATCTGCGTATTTACCACCGATTTGATCCGCAAAACTTTGGAATGCGAATACTGTAGTATTAACTTTCAACTTGTTGTCTTCACTGACTTTTGCGTCTTTGCTGCCTTTATTGCCGCTATCTTTGCTGTCGTTGCCTGAGTTGCCGCAAGCTGCTAAAGCTACAGTTAAGACAAGTGCGAGTAATGAATAAATTACTTTTTTCATCTTAAAAAGGTCCCTCCAAATCGTAATCATTATGGTTTAAACTATACCCCTAAATACAGGTAAATGCAATGGTATTCTACAAATCTTTTAGATTTCCAGAATTCTGAAATTTTTATTACTGTAATTTATAACAAATCTACTAGCCCGTTCACGATTCATATAACCTATAAAGCAAAAAGTATTCTAATTAAAAAGGAATCAACTGTTTATTATAATTGTATTTAAGAAAGCGTTTTCATTAAAGAAATGATAAATTTTGTGTAATAACCCTTGTTTCCTCCCCTTCCTATTGTGTACCATTTAGGTAGGAGTTTGACTTAAAAAATAAATAAAGAGGGGTTAACTATGACAGATATGAAACAGGGCGACCATAAATTCTTTATGGGGGAAGAAAGTGCACCAAGTGCCATTATCGAATTCAGAGAGGAAAATGACAATGTCATTGATATTTTCCACACTGCAGTCAGCGATGAATTAGGGGGCCAAGGTATTGGGACGAAATTGGTTGAACAAGTTGTAGACTATGCCAATGAAAACCATCTTAAAATTACTGCCAGCTGCTCATTTGCACGACGTGTAATCGACAAATTTCCTGAGTTCAAACAATTCTTAGCTGGAAAAGAATAAGCATACATATATGTAGAAGCACCTAAGGTCGTCTGACCCTAGGTGCTTTGCGATTTTTATAAAATTTTAAATTAACCGTTTTGAAGCAAGAACATATTATAATAAATCCCTTTTTGCGCAAGCAATGATTCATGGTTGCCGCGTTCAACGATTTCTCCGCGATTCAACACTAAGATTTGATCAGCATCTTGAATTGTTGAAAGCCGATGTGCTATCGCAAGTGTAGTACGTCCTTTTCGCATTTCTTTCAATGAATTTTGAATTTGTTCTTCTGTTTCAGAATCAATAAACGCAGTGGCTTCATCTAAAATTAAAATTTTAGGATCAATCGCCATCGTTCTCGCAAACGCAATCAACTGTCTTTCGCCACTTGAAAAGGCACTGCCCTTTTCAATCACTTTATGTTCATAAGTATCAGGCAATTGTTCAATAAAACGATCTGCATGCACAAACTGTGCGGCTGCTTTTGCTTGTTCATATGTCATCTTCGGATGATATAAACGGATATTCGATAAAATAGTGCCGTAAAAGATAAACGGATCTTGCAATACCAATCCTACTTTATGTTTCAGTTCTGTTTTCGGCAGTGTCTTGATAGAATGCCCATCTACTAAAATATCTCCTTGATAAAATTCATAGAAACGCATGAACAAATTGATAATCGTACTTTTACCTGATCCTGTATGACCGACGAGGGCTACAGTTTCTCCTGGATTTGCGGTAAAGGAAATGTTTTTAAGTACATTATGTTCGCCATCGTAACTGAAAGTTACATCTTTAAATTCTATTTTGCCTTGTGTAATCATATTGTCTTTGGATTCAAGCTGCTCTGGCTCTAATGTATCATTATCTAACAAAGCAAAGACACGATTCGCCGCTACTAAAGCTTGCTGGAAAATATTTAAATTTTGACTGACTTGGTTAATCGGTTCAAAGAAGCGCTGCATATACTGTACAAAGGCATAAACAATCCCTGCAGTTACTGTAGATGAGAAGCTTAATAATCCGAAATAACTTAATATCATCACAGTCGCAAAGATACTCAGCATCCCTATTGCAGGACGCAGCAATAAACCATCTAAGCGAATTGTCTTCAAATTATATTGATAATATGATTCATTAATCTCAGAGAACTCCTTTTGAAGCCGTGCTTCTTGGTTGAATACTTGAATCATGCGAATGCCTTCTATTGATTCAGCAAGCTTCGCATTCAAATCAGACAGCCGCTGTCTTGCTTGTGCAAAAAGCAACGAAGCATATTTACGATACAAGCTTAAAATCAAAATAATAATCGGCATAAAACACAGTGCCATAAACGCTAAACGTATATCTAATATAAACATCATGATAAAGCTTGAAATCACCGTAAACAACGCAGTTAAGAAAGTCGCAAAGACCCCGACAAACATATTGACAATGGCCTCTGTATCGTTCGTCAAACGTGATACAATACTGCCGCTAGGTACCTCATCAAAGTACTTCATTCCCAGTTTGCCGATTTTCTCAAATGCGTCGATACGCAGTTGCTGAATAATCTTAAAGGCAAAGTTTTGGAACATATAAATATTAATATATGTTGTGACGGCACCGATTAATTCTACACCAATAAACAGCACAATCAGCCAAGTGATTTCATGTTGCGGGAAGTGTCTCGGTGTTAAATAATCATCGATAAACACTTTTACTAAATACGGTGTTAGGACACTTGCGGCAGTAGAAATACCAAGCATTAAAAACGCAGCCGCAATCAGCCACTTAAACGGAACCGTATAACGCATTAAACGAATTAATGTCCGCCATTGGTCGCTTGCGCTAAGTTGATGGTCAGTGTGTGCTTTATGTTGTTTCGCCATGAGGATCATCTCCTTCCTCACGCGCAGCTTGATCTAAATCTTTTGTCAGCTGCTCGCGCAATTGCTGCGATTGGTAGGTTTGATAATACCAGCCTTGATTGTGCATCAGTTGTTCATGTGTACCTTGTTCTGCGACTGTACCGTCTTCCATAACAATGATTAAATCTGCATGACTGACTGCACTCATTCGGTGTGCAGTAATAATATTCGTTTTGCCTTGTCTGTCATGATGCATATTGCTTAAGATTTGTTCTTCTGTCGCAGCATCTACTGCTGATAAAGAATCATCAAAGATAAGCACAGGAGGATTATTGATTACTGCACGTGCAATAGAAACACGCTGCTTTTGACCGCCTGATAAAGATACACCGCGTTCTCCGACAATCGTGTCATACCCTTTAGGGAAATGGATAATATCTTGATGAATGTCACTGAGTTCAGCTGCTTGTTTCACTTGCTGGTCTGATACATCAGGCTGTGCAAAAGCGATATTTTCGCGAATCGTAGTAGAAAATAAAAAGTTATCTTGCGGTACATAACCGAACATGGCACGCAAATGCTTGATTTCATAATCCCTTAGAGGTCTTTTACCATAAGTAATATCTTCTGGTCTTTGTGTATCAAACTCTCTCACCAGCAGGCGCAGCAATGTGCTTTTACCCGAACTTGTACGGCCGACAATACCGACTGTCATGCCTTCTTCAATCGTAAAGCAGACATTTTTCAATGCTGGCTGTTCTGCATCTGGGAAAGTAAAAGATTCGATTTGGAAACGAATGGTACCAGAAGGATAACCTTCTACCTTGTAAGACAAATCTATTTCATTTTCTGCATCTAAAATATCGCTGATACGTTCATAGGAAGCATGTCCTCTTTGGATGACATTAAAGAAGAATCCTAGTGCCAGCAACGGCCATACCAGCATACCCAGATAAGTAGTTGTCGTGATTAATTGTCCTAATGTTATCGTGTTGTTGAAAATCATAAAAGAACCAAAGACAAGTGCTAAGAAATAACTGGTACCGATAACCAGCATAATCGTCGGATCAAATAATGCATCGATTTGAGCTACCTTTAAGTTCTTTTTCACCACGTCATCGCTGATACGTTTGAAATCTTTTTGGTCGCTTTTTTCATAGCCCATCGTTTTAGTTACTTTTATACCCGCAATACTTTCTTGTGTTTTATCATTCAGCCGGCTGAATGCTGCTTGTGCTTTCTTAAACCCTTTACTCATCAATCTGCCGTAATAACTAGACAATATGACGAGTACAGGCAATGGCAGCATCACAATCAAGGTCAGCTTCCAGTTGATTGTAATGGCCATGGTTACTAAGATAGAAGTTCCTGTAATCATTGAGTCCCCAATCATTAACACACCCGGTCCAGCAGCACCTTGTATCGCATTAATGTCATTAGTCGCATGGGCCATCAAATCACCTGTTCTGCGGCGTTGGAAGAACGACGGACTCATCGATGTATACTTTTCATAAAGACGGTTGCGTAAAATTCTGCCTAATTTGTTGCTGGTACCGAAAATCAGCACCCGCCATGTATAACGCAGTATGTAAATCATGACAGCCGCACCTGCCAAAAGCAGCATATACATTAATAACTGGCGCCCAGTTAAACGTTCTGATGCGATAGCATCTATCGTTTTACCGATAATTTGAGGCGGAATTAATGAAATCAACGCAATACCAAGCAAGACAATCAAACCGAAAAGGTATTTGAATTTTTCTTGTTTGAAAAACCAGCTCAACTTCATAAACACTTTCATAATGAACATTCCCCCTTTCTGAAAATTGGTTCACGTACTTGTTAATTTACTCTGTGCTGTGCATCTCCTGTATTCAATACTTCCATCGTACTATTCAATCCGCCTTCCGCAAGATTTTTCACAGCTTCATGTGTAAAGAATGCAATGTGCGGAGAAGCTAACACATCGTCGCGTCGGATTAATTCCAATAAATTTTCATCTTCGATTGTTTGTTCAGAAAAATCTCTGCGGTAATAATGTGCTTCATTTTCATACGTATCAATCACAGCACCTGATACTTTATTGCTGTTTAATGCATTAAGCAATGCCTCAGTCTCTACAACGGTACCGCGTGCCGCATTAACTAAGATGACACCATCTTTTAATTGTTTGAATACAGATTTATCAAACAAATGATATGTTTCTTTATTGCCCGGTACATGGAGCGAAACGATATCCGCTTCTGAAATTGCCTCAACTAATGTATCTTTATAATCTACAATATTTTCCAGTTCAGGATTTCTGACTGGATCATAACCGACAACTTTGCATCCAAAGCCATTAAATAATCTTGCAGTAACACTGCCGATACGTCCGATACCTACTACTGCGACCGTTAAATCTTTAACCGGACGCGAAATTAATGGCTGATCCCATACGAAGTTATGCTGCTGCATACGTTGTTGAATCAAAGGCACTTGTCTGACAAAATACAATGCCCCTGTCACCGCAAACTCAGCAATGGAACTTGGCGAATAGCTCGGTACTGTCGTAATAATCAAACCATGCTTTGAAGCTTCCTCTAAATCATACATATCAAAGCCTGCACTGCGCTGTGCAATTTGTTTGATACCGTAACTTGCTAAAATCGGATAGAAGTCCGAATTAAAAGGTCCGTTATGAGATAAAGAAAGGCCGTCATACCCTTTCACTGTTGCGATATTTTCTTTTGTCATCGGTCCGCTCTCATAATCAACTTCAATGTTGTCGTGTTTTGCGACCCAATTTTCAATTGCCGGCACTTCGTAAGGTGCCACGTTAAACATTTTAATTTTAACCATTTTGACACTCCTTTATGTATTCATTCTATGAAGCAAGAATAAAATAGATTGACAGCTTTAATTATAGCAAATTTGCACCTATAACAAACACAAAATTCTGATAATTTATATTGTATAACTGAACAAAATAAAAGACCTGAGCTGCTTAACCCAGGTCAATAAAATATTATTCAATCCATTCAATGACGTCATCATATGCTTGACGTGTTTTGCCGCGTTTAGGTTCATCTGCACGATAACCGAATGCGACCATTACTGAAGGCAAGAATTCATCTTCATTCATAATGCCTTCATCAGAAAGCAATTGTGTGACCTCTTTCATACCGAAACCTTCAATCGGACATGAATCTACACCTAAGAACGCAGCAACAGACATCATATTGCCTAATGCAATGTAAGTTTGTTTGCTGGCCCAATCCCATAATGAACGTTCGCTTTCATAAAGGTTCAAACTGTCATTTTGGAACGCTTCATAACGTTGATTCATATCGTCTAATATATCATCTGGTACATTTTTAATCTCTTTCATAATGTGTGTTAAGTACTCTGTACCTGGACGTACGTTTTTACGTGCTAAGATAATCACAAAGTGAGAGGCAGTATCTAATTGGCCTTGTGCACCCCATGAAACTTCTTTTAATTTTTTGCGCAATGTTTCATTTTGAACGACTAGGAAACGCCATGGTTCTGAACCGATAGAACTTGGTGACAGACGTCCTGACTCAATAATTGTGTGGAAATCTTCTGAGCTGATTTTTTTATCTGGGTTGAAACGTTTTGTCGCATGTCTGAAATTGAATGCGTCTAAAATTTGTTCGCGTATCGCTTGTTGTTCCATTAATATTTCGCTCCTCATCATATGTAGTCACCTAATAGTATAATGGAGCCTATCAAGAGACTAAAGGAAACTGCTTAGTTTAATACGCTGAGAATTGTTCAAGGAAACGAATATAATCTGCCGTATTTCCTGCTAATTCTGATTTATTATTAATCTTGTCTGTTTCATATATCGCATGAATGTCGAAGAATTTTCCTCCGACTAAATGTACAACACCGATAATCGGCGAACAAATTTCTTTTAATGTAAATCCGATAGCATTATCTTTTTGATAATGGACTTTCGGCTGTCCGCATGACACTGCTAAAGCGAAACGTTTTCCTTTTAAGCCGTCCGAATCAAAATCAAAGTCTCCTGAATAAACTTGATCGAACCATTCTTGCAAGAGCGGCGGATAATTCAACCAGAATACAGGATACTGAAATACAATATGGTCATATTGCGCTATGAGATGTTGTTCTTTTTCCACATTAATTTTGCCGTTAGGATATGCTTGATACAAATCATGTACATCCACTAACTCAGATTGCTGTTTTAGTTGTTCCTTCCAGGCTTGATTTACTGTGCTTTCGTTTAAGTTGGGATGTGCAATAATAACGAGTATTGACATAACATTCATCCTTTCAATGAAATAAAAAATGAGATGCCCCCGAAGTCATCTCATTTAGAAAGTTGCTGATTTTGTTATTCCCCTTTTATCTCCATCATTAACTTAGTGTAATAGAATAAGAATACAATGATCATACTGATTGACATAGACTTCAATAAGTTATTCATCATTGTCCCGATATCCGTCAGATAAAATGTGATAGCTGAGTTAATGATGAAAGCTACAAAAATTAATAATAATCGAGTTATCATATCCCATCATCCCCTTTTGACTAGTTTACCTATAAAAGGGATAATTTGCAATATAAATTTTGAATTTTGTGAAAATTTATAAGTGAATAAAGAAAAACACACAACCTTTTAGTGATTGTGTGTTTCTCAAAAACCATTAATCCATCTTTTAAATGGAATTTACATATTTTAGTAACAATTATGATTTAACTTCAGAGTCTCCGAAGATTTTACGTTTAATTGCTTCACCTGTAGGTGTACCTGCTAAACCGCCTAAACCAGTTTCACGTAATTCAGCTGGTAAGTTACGACCTACTTTGTCCATAGCTTCGATAACTTCGTCAACTGGGATACGGCTTTCCACGCCAGCTAATGCTAAGTCAGCTGAAATTAATGCGTTGCCTGAACCAATCGCGTTACGCATAACACATGGAATTTCTACTAATCCTGCAACTGGGTCGCATACTAGACCTAAAAGGTTGCTGATTGCGATTGCTAAAGCATGACCAGATGCTTCAGGAGAACCGCCGAATGTTTCAACTGCCGCTGCTGCTGCAATTGCTGCTGCTGAACCTACTTCAGCTTGGCAACCGCCAGTCGCGCCTGCAACACTTGCGTTGTTTGCTACAACACGTCCGCAGATTGAAGCTGCAAATAAGAAGTCTACCATTTGATCTTCTGTAAGATTGTGTGATGCTTCTAATTTGAATAGTGTACCTGGGATTGTACCCGAGGAACCAGCTGTCGGAGTTGCACAAATGATACCCATTGCTGCGTTAACTTCGTTTGTCGCAACTGCGCCCATAACCGCTTGCATCATTTCTTTACCAGCTAACGCATGGTTGTTATCATTGTAGTTTTTGATTTTAATGGCATCTTGGCCAGTATACCCTGTAACACTTTTTACGCCTTCGCCAGTTGTCCCTTTTTCAACTGCATCGCGCATTACTTCTAAGTTTGTTCTCATTTGTTCGCGGATTTCTTCACGAGATTTACCGCTTAATTCCATCTCTTCTTGAATCATAATTTCTGAGAATTTCATATCATGTTCATTCGCATAATCTATGATCTCTTTAATTGAATCAAACATACATTACACCTCTTTATTTTATATATGCAAAGTTTAAGTCGCTATACTTTTCTCTTAATTTATTCAGTACGTCTTCTGATAAAGCTTTGTTTAAATGCAATGCCATTAAACAGCCATCAGGATTAATTGTTTTAATTTCTTCGTTGATGTCTGCACCATGTTCGATTAAATCGTTAATTAAGTGGTTGATTGTCGCATTATCTGTTGGTCCATCGATTTCTAATAATGGTAAACCATGGTTCATTAGAATACATTGACCATTGACATTAATGCTTTTAATTTTAATTGTACCGCCGCCGATTGAAATACCGTTTAATTCAATGTGGCGATCTCCTTGTTTTGCTTTGATTAATGCACAGTTAGGGTGTTCACCTAAGCTTCTGCCTGTTTCTTCAATGAAACGAACACCGATACCTTCGTCTTTTGCGATGTCTACTGCGTTTTTAATACGTTCATCGAACGTACTGTAACCAAGTAAACCTCCGATAATCGCAACATCAGTACCGTGACCTAAATGTGTTTGTGCGAACGATTCATAATAATGAACTTCAATATCTTCTGGTTCGCCTTGCAATACCATTCTTGCTGCGTTGCCTATTTTAACTGCACCTGCAGTGTGTGAACTTGATGGTCCCATCATTACTGGACCTATGATATCAAATGCGCTTTGGTAGTCATGTTTACGTGCCATAGCGTAATGTCATCTCCTTAATCTCTTTATAAGAAATGTTCTATTAATTTGCTTCTGACGGTTGAGCTTTTTTACCTGGTAGTTTGTCAGTAATTTTCTTGAAGTTGATTTTTTGGATTACTTTACCTAAAATCCAGCCAAGAATGATACTTGTTACAATAACAGCTACGATTGTAATAGCTGATGGAATAGGTTTGTTGAATCCGAATAATACAATAGCACCAGCTATTGGTGTTGCCATTCCCGTTACATTGATAACTAAACCTGCAATAGTAACGATGATCGCGTTAAACATACCGACAATGGCGTTTGCGCCATAGAGTTGAATCGGATACTTCGCTATCGTATCAATTTGTGTTAATGGTTCAACTGCAACAGCGAATGCTTTACCTAAGCCGCCGATTTTAAGTGTTCTGAATAACATGAAGTTAACGAATGATGAACCTGTACAAGTTAATGCACCGATTGCCATTGGAACACCTGTTAAGCCTAATAGACTTGTTAATACCATAGAACTTAATGGTGTCATACCTACTACTGGAACGATTAAACCTAAAATAACTGCAAGTGCATATGGATTGTTGTCACCAACTGCTGTAATCGCACCACCGATTTGTCTTAACACAGCCATTACTCCTGGTGAAATTAATCCAGCGATTCCGAATGTTAATGCCGGAGCCACTAAGATCACTACAATCAAGTCTAAGCCCTCTGGTACCTTTTTCTCAATTAATTTAATTACGAAGCTGACTAAGTAAGCTGCGATAAATGCAGGCAGTAATTTTTGATCGTGTAATACTAAACCGATGATTACTGCGAAAACAGGTGAGATACCCATTTTCATACCTGTTAAAATACCTACTGCGATACCGCTTAAACTCCCAGCCATATCTCCTATTCTTTGGAAGAATTCAATGTGAAACACACCGCCGATTGCGTAACTTAAGAATGCTTGCGGCAAGAATGTCGCACATGCAGCACCTGATAGTGCTTGCAGCCCCTGTTTACCATAAGGAGCAAACTTTAAGAATAAAGACATTGCTAATAGGACTAGCAATAACGTCCCAGTTCCTAAAATAATATCCATGCCAAATGACCTCTTTTCCTACTATATATTTAATTTTCCTACCACCGACATCATACTACCTTTGATGAAGCGTTTTCAATAGCTTAATTATATTAATTGTGAACATATTGCGAATAATTTCACAAACTATTTAATTAGGTTATAATTACTCTGTTTTTTTGATATATATTCCTAAATATTCGTACTTTGGATATAAAGTTGTCACAATTAGTATAAACATCTATTGATATTTCAAACACTAAATCATAAATAAAAATAATCTACGAACCCGATAAATAATGATAATAACTCCCTTTAGCTTTTATCATCATTTGTCTATACAAATTATTTTCCACATGTAACTATAACACTTTGCAAAATAACTTTAAACCAACGAATTATACACAATTTGTCGGATTTAGTCCTTCATGCCTTGACACTTCAAGTTTTCATAGTACTTTCACACTGAAAATGTTCTAATATACTGAATATTTACGAAGTTTATCAATCCTTTAACTCAGATTAAATCCTGCTTAACATTCCTATGCCATCCTAGAGTTGAAGAAGTTGAACATTAAAGTGCTGACGGAAAGCAATACTATTCTTATTTATCATTTGTACATCCCATTGAACCCTTCATAAATAACATATCCGCAGCTGCTTTCAACTTTCTTCGTTGTTGTCGAAATCGTCTGTTTCATCCTTTTGGATTTACACACTGCCAGTTGACACCATGGATGACATGACACTTTCATTTTGGAATAGGAGTGTTGTTTTCATGCGTATGAAGTTAAGTAAAGAGAAATGCTTGCTTCATGTTTCAACAATCGCTTTAAGCGGTTTACTATTTACTAATATGCCTGGAGTGATAAACGCTGCCGAAAATAATGATGTCTCAAACGAACAGTCCGCTAAGCAATCCGCTTTGGTCCAAAATTCAGAAACATCTCAATCACTTGATGACAACCCTAACGCATCAAGTACAACTCTTGTGGCTGATGGTGCAGAAGATCAACCCGATACTGCTTCTTCATCAAATACTCAAACGCACCCTTCAGCAGCAAGCAAAGCAGATGCAAATGAAGTTAGCAAAGCAACAGCTGCTGAGTCCACAACCCATCAACAAAAAGCGGTACAAAACAATGAGAATCAAAAATCAGCAGCAGCTTCAGAAGGTCAAACTGGGCAAGATGCAAGCACAAAACATCAAGGCGAACAATCATCATATGCTGCCTTGCCAAAAGCAGGACACGTTGACCATCCAGAATCAGGTGCTGTCATAGCCATTATTATTGGTATTGTAATATCCACTGTTGCCCTTATAAGGGTGCGCAGACAAAACCCTTAAATGTATCCGTTAAACAAACAATCAAAAGCATTTTAAAAATCCCTAGTGTATCATTTCTAAAATCCCTAATAAAACAGACCTCGTCACTGCTATGTCTTTTCTCCCTTTCTTTAAGACATGCTGACCAGGTCTGTTTTTATTGTATTATTTTATTTTCACTCATTTTATAAATGTTTACGGCTGGAGGCTCTCTCATTCAAACGCGCGGCTAGCCAATCTGATGCAATCGTATCGGTTTCGCCATCAAAGTACTGTTTCAAACGTTTGAATATCGAAGCGCCGATCGATTCTGAATCAATACCGACAGAAGTCAGTTCAGGCGCATGTACTTTATTCCAGCTGTTTTCTTCTAATGTGACGACTGCAACATCTTCAGGTACAGATAGTTCTTGTGCTTTCAATGCTTGCAAGATACCAGTAAGCATCGCATGGTTCGCTGCGATTAATGCTGTCGGATGCTGTGCTTGGCTAAATAATGCTTGAGTTGTCTCATAACCATAACGTTCTGTCGCATTTAAACTTAAATCTGTATATTGATACGCAATCAGACGCTCGTCCATTTGAAATTCAAAATCTTCAAGTGCAGCTTTATAGCCCATTCTGGAATCTGCTGTCGCACTTGATGCTTCATTGCCTAGAATCAGCGCAATAGCTTTGTGATTGTGTTGCAATAAATGTTCTGCTGCTTGATATGTTGTATCTTCGTAGTTCATACCGATATATGGCAATAAGCCGTCTTCAATTTGATTATCAATAATAACCATTGGAATATCTCTCCAGCGTTTCGCAATACGCATTTGTGCAGACACCGGAGATACGATGATGCCGTCGACTTGTTGTGAAACGAACCAATCGATCAATGCATCTTGACGCGCAGCTTGTTCATTAGAAGCCATCGCAATAATACGAATACCTTCAGAACCTTCTTGATGTTCTATCGCATCGATAATCGAAGCATAATAAGCATCATGTCTCGGCATAATAAATGCGATAGTCTTAACACTTTCTCCGCGTAAAGATTGAATATAGCGACTGGGTTCATAACCTAACATTTCTAATGCTTCAACGACACGTGTACGTGCATTATCATTTGCCACATGGCGTTTATCTTCTAAAATCTGATTGACTGTCGCAATCGAGAGTCCAGAAATTCTCGCAATATCATGTAACGTAGGTTGTGTTTTCTTCATTTTCATTCATACTCCTTGAGTGGTTGGAATGCTCCGCAACAAAAATTCATCTTTAAAAACTGATTATTTCGTTGCCTCATCCATCGACATTTCAAATTCTAACCAATTTACAATATCTGATAATAACATACCACGATATGAAGATACATTTAATAACTCATGATCCAGCCCATCATAAATTCTTAAAGCTTTATGTGTCGTTTTAGATTTTTTAAAGAACTCTATCGCATCATCCGAACTTACTACTCTGTCGCTGCCGCCATGCATAATTAATACTCTGTCATCAAATTTTGAAAACTCGATATCCATTTTGCGCACCGCTTCACGAAACGTCTTAATCATCATATGCTTCTTCAAATTTTCTTCTCTGCCATGACTTTGAAGCTCGACAGATTGATCCACCGCATCATCACGAAAGACCGGCTGGCCTGTCGGCGATAAACCGCCAGCAGAAATATAACCGTATACTTGATGCGGATATCTGATACCAAATAATGTAGCTATCGTACCGCCTACACCATGCCCTAAGATAAACACTTTGCCGTGCAAGTTGTCTTTCACATAATCCACAACTGCTTTCAAATCTTCAATCACTACATCCACATGATTCAACAGTTTCTCTTCCCCAGGAGTATTGCCATGACCACGCTGGTCATAACGAATTACATTATAGTCATATTCATTAAAAAATGAAGCCACACTATCATAATCATCTAAATCTTCCGTTAGCCCCTGTACAATAATTAAGTTCGCGATAGGTCTTTCCCCTAATGTGATCTTGCTGTAAAGGTTCACATCGTCAAATGATGAAATATAATTGATGTCTGACACATTTATAACCTCTCTCTCTTTCAATCCTTAAAATTTCCATTATAGTTACTTTACCCCTTACACATGATGACATACACGTTGATGTCTTTTTCTTTGAAAACATACAATAACCTTTTACTTTCACCAGCCTCAGTATTAAAATAATAACGTTGCTCAATACAAATTTAAAACAGAAAGCAGTTGACACCCATTGAATCATCATCTTATACCTAAACAACCTATCCTCCCCTATTTGCTTATTGTCGCAGCTTTGCATGGGCTAGGATTACTGTTTTTATTTATCGCAGGACAAACACACCCTATGCTGTTCGGCATGGGACTATTAGCATATACTTTAGGACTGAGACACGCTTTTGATGCTGACCATATTGCCGCCATCGATAATACCGTACGTAAATTAATGCAAGAAAAGAAAAATCCAATCGGCGTCGGTTTTTATTTCTCTATCGGCCATTCAAGTGTCGTCTTTATAATGGCATTGCTGCTGGGAATTTCAGTCCGTTTTGCGAAACATCAGCTGCCTGCTTTTCAAGCTGTCGGCGGTATCATCGGCACGATTGTTTCCGGTATGTTCTTACTGTTAATCGGTATTTTGAATCTAATCATTCTTATCGCATTGATACGTTTGTTTATGCGCTTGCGTAAAGAGCGCCTGCACCACGAACAGTTAGATGAATTGCTCGCATCACGCGGCTTGATTAACCGCTTTGTCGGCCCTTATTTTAAATGTATCAATCAAAGCTGGCATGTATTGCCGCTAGGCTTCCTCTTTGGATTAGGCTTTGATACTGCAAGTGAAATTGCATTACTGGCACTCTCTTCAGGGGCCTCGGAACAATCGATTTCACTCATCGGCATCTTAGCCTTGCCGCTGCTTTTTGCGGCCGGCATGAGTTTGTTAGATACATTAGACGGCCTATTAATGCAGTCCGCCTACCATTGGGCTTTCTTAAAACCTGTACGCAAAATCTATTACAATATCACAATCACTGCGATATCTGTCATTGCGGCACTTATCATAGGTATGGTAGAACTTATGCAAATTCTAATTGATCACTTCCATTTGCAAGGCAGCTTTTGGAATACTATTGCAGCCATTGAATTTGACCACTTAGGTTATATTCTTGTTGCTGTCTTCATTTTAATCTGGATGCTTTCTGTCTTTATTTGGAAAACAAATCGATTCGAAGAAAGTCATTAACAAACAACTATAATTTAAAAAAGCAATCCATGCATCATGATGGATTGCTTTTAAAATACAAATTGTACTAATAACATATAGGCAATCGTTCCTCCTGCAATAGATATCAGCATATTGCGTTTAATGACATGCAATAAGATGATGACCAATATTGCGATCAGTTCAGGCAAACCATGATTGCCGGTTAACACAGGTGTTTTGCGTAATGCATAAACGACTAAAAAGCCGAATACTGCAGCGGGCAGTACAGTGCCGAGATATTGGATAAATTTAGGCGTCGGCTTGTCTTTTGAGAAAATCAAAAACGGCAAGAAACGTGTTAACATCGTCCCGATAACGACAACACCGATTGTGATGATTTGCTGCGTCAAAGTCATATTAAGCCACACCCTTTCTGCTGAAATAGCCTCTCAACAATGTTAAAGCAATGACAATTAAAATCATTGAAGGCAAGATAAAATGATTTGGTCCAAATAGGATGAGACAAATTGTCGGTAAGATTAAACCGATAAGTGCACTGACATGATTCTTTTCTTTAAGCCATGATTCTAAGAAAATGACCACAAAAAGTGCGACCATCACAAAGTCTAAGCCTGTGGTATCAAATTTGATAAACACTCCGAACCAGCTGCCGACTGTTGTGCCTAGGAACCAATAAATCTGATTGAGCAATGTGACATAAAACATAAACAAAGTACGATCCACATGTTTAGGTACATTTGCCATATTATTGATGACAAAGGTCTCATCACACATACCGAAAATCAAATACGGTTTATAATTGCCTGTGCCTTTAAAGCGGTCTAACATCGAAATACCGTAAAATAAATGTCTGGAATTCAGCATCAGCGTCAGAATAAAGACACTGAAAGGATTAAACGGCGCAAGCAATAAACTGCCGGCCACAAATTCCATAGATCCTGCGAAAATCAATAAACTCATCAACATTGCATAAATAGGATGGAATCCTAAAGAATGCATATAAATCCCGTACGCAATGCCGATAAAAGAAAAACCCGCAAAGATTGGGATGGTTTGAGGGAAAGCAGCTTTAAACGCTGTTAAATGCGGATGTTGCTGTTGTGTCATGCCTATCATGCCTCTTTTCTGATATGTATATTACAAAATCTCCGAAAACATCATGTTTTCGAAGATTAATCCTTACTTTTATGCATTAAATATTTCTGAAGATATCTGGGACAGGGATAATTTTCTGTTCTTCCAAATTGAAAAAGCCGCCGTATTGCATGCCCTTGCAATGTACTTTATCACCAGAACTGATTTCAAATTCAAAGACCCATTTCATTCGGCTGATTTTTGTTAACCAGCATCTGCCGACCGGGCGATCATGAATTGTGACTGGCATTTTATAATCTGCCTCAGTATGCATCAAAATCGGAGAAATTGCTTGTTTCATCATTTCAGAGTAATTCATATGCTGATTAATAAATAACGTTCTTAAATCTTCAAACCATCTGATATAAACAATGTTGCTGACAATGCCCATTGCATCTATGTCGTAGCCGTTGACTTCTATTTCACTTTCTGCGACTAATTTACGTTCAGTCATTACTGACAACTCCTATCTTGAAACTTACGTTATCAGTATAACAAAACTCCTTTAAACGTTGACAGGCGTTACCTTAATTTATAATGAATTTTGTGAATTGAATTCGCGCTTAAGCAATGCATATCTTACAAAATCTTCATATTGTCCGCGTTCGTACAATTCTTCTTTATCGGAACCGACATATTGAAATCCTGCACGTTTAGCAACATTAATACTCGGCTCATTCTTGATATTCGCATGAATCGATAATTTATTCAGGTTCAATGAATTAAATGCAAAGTCGCATAGTGCAGTCAGACAACGTGTCATAATCCCTCGACCATTATATTGACTGCTCAACCAATAGCCTACCCAAGCTTTCTGATGCTCTTGGTTCACTTGATGCAAGTCTATCGTACCCACAAGTTGGTCTTGATAATAAATCAAAAATAATCTGCCTGTGCCTCTTGATTGATGTGTAAGCATCAATTTAATAAATTCTATCTCATCTTGAACTGAAAGCGTGTGATCAATAAAAGGAAGATAAGTTGAGAGGAACGCTCTTTCTTGCTCAATCACATTAAACAATGATTGTGCCATTTGTATTTCCGGTTGCACGAGTTTCAAATCATTATCTATTGGAAGGTATAACATCATAAGCACAATCACCTGCTTTCCATTTTGAATAGTATCCTGATTATAGTTGAATTAACTGAATATTTCAATATCAATTAAAAAGAAAAAAGCAACGTGTAATGAAATGCATCATTACACGTTGCTTGATTATTAGAAATTATATTCGATTATCTCTCAAATTATAAGAAACGTTTTGCTGCTACTGAAAGTGGTGGAATTTCTTCTAAGTCTAATTTTTTATCTTCAGTAATAGATCTGTATGCCCATTTAGCATAGTTGATTGCTTCGTCAGGTACGATTTTACCTGGAAGTGGTGCAGCATTTGCATCAACGTGTACGTCAACGATTGTTGGACGGTCTTCGTTTAATGCAGCTTCAACGATAGTGTCGATGTCTGCTGGGTCTTTCAATGTGTAACCAGCACCGCCGCATGCTTCAGCGAATTTAGCCATATCCATATCTGAGAAGTCGATAGCATATTCTAATTCACCAGCTGCTTGTTGTTCATATTTGATGAACGCCAATTCTTTGTTGTTCATGATGAAGATAACCATCGGCATGTTGTATTGAACTGCAGTTGCGAAGTCTTGCATTACCATTTGGAATGCACCGTCACCAGCGATACCGATAACTTGACGGTTAGGGAATGCTACATTAGAAGCAATTGCTCCTGGTAATGCACAGCCCATAGTACCTAACCAGCTTGAAATAATGAATTCGTTGCTTGGTTTAAGGCTTAGGTAACGTGTAGACCAAACTGTTGATGTACCTACATCGATTGAGTAAACAGCATCATGGTCTGCTTCTCTGTTGATTGCACCCATTAAGTGTTCTGGGCGGATTGGGAATGCATCGTTATCAAGGTCTTTTTGCATCCATTCTTTCCAAGTTTTCATGTTATCTAAAGCTTCGTCTAAGAATTTACGGCTTTTAACTGGTTTCACTAAGTCGTTTAATTCGATTAATGAAGTTTTAGCGTCGCCGATAATTCCAGCATTCACTTTGAAACGGTGTCCGATTGCTTTCGGATCAACGTCGATTTGAACTGCTTTGATATTTTTCTTAGGTAGGTAGTCAACGTAAGGATAGTTTGTACCAACCATAATTAATAAGTCAGCATTTTGCATTGCTTGATATGCTGGTTTAGTACCGATTTTACCAATGTTACCTAAGTTGTACGGGTGATCATCAGGGATGATTGTTTTAGCTGGTAAAGTAATGATTGTAGGAATTTTAGCTTTGTTGATGAAAGCTTCTACTTCCGGACCAGCATGTTTAGCACCAGTACCCATTAATAATACAGGTTTTTTAGCTTTGTTGATTAATTTAGCTGCTTTTTTAATTTTAGCTTGGTTTGGAGCTGGGATTGTTGGGCGTTTTTTATTAACTGGTTTGTTAGTTGTGTCTTTAACTTTGCGAGTTAATAAGTTGTTAGGCAAGATTAAAGTTGCCACACCTTTTTTCTCATAAGCTGTTTTGATAGCTTCGTTTACGATACCGAAGATATCATCATCTTTTTCGCTGATTTGACGGTTGTAAACAGAAACATCATTACATAAATCTAATAAGTTTGTTTCTTGGAAAGCTTTAGTTCCTAATAAGTTGCTGTTAGATTGACCAACTAATACTAATTGAGGAACACCGTCCATTTTAGCGTCATACATACCATTTAATAAGTGGATTGCACCTGGTCCGCCGATTGCTAATGACACACCGATTTTACCAGTAAGTTTAGTGTAAGATGCTGCTGCTAAGCTTCCAACTTCTTCATGACGAACATGATAGAATTTGATTTGTTCGCTTACTGTACGCAAGCTGTCTACTACCGCATCGATTGAGTCGCCAGGGATTCCGTATAAATGATCAATATCCCATTGTAGTAACGCTTCTACAAGTGCTTGATTTGCTTTAATTTTTGCCATTTTAAAAATAGCCCCTTTCTATTCATTAAAAAAGTAACTGTATTCAAACTACCCTTTAGTGTTTGATACTTCGTTATGCTTGAGCGTCGTTATATATAAAACTTTTAATAAAACAAAATGATGAGAATCGGTAATAATACAGAACTGATAACTGCAGTTAAAATCATACCGATTGAACTGAATGCACCAGATTCTAGATCCAATTCCAGTGCTTTAGCTGTACCGAACGCATGAGAGGCATTTCCGAATGCAAGCCCTTTTGCAATGGAAGTTCTGAAATTGCCCATGCGAAGCAGCATTGAACCAAGCATACTGCCGATTAAACCAGTCGTAATAATGAACAATACTGTAATCGTATCCGCACCGCCCATCTGATGCGATACTTGGATACCGACTGCTGCAGTAATTGATCTTGGCAACAGTGTTACAATTTCTTCCTTATCGAAGCCTAGAATCTTCAACGAGAAATAAACTAACACAAAATTGAGTAATACACCAGTTAATACGCTTGTAAAAATAATATTAAAATTCTCGAAGATTTTATGACGGTTAATATACAGCGGATATGCTAAACATACAACCGTACAGCTCAGCAGATAATTGATTAAATGTCCGCCGGCCATGTAAGAATTATAATTCTGGCGGAATAATAATAACACGATTATAATTCCGATTGAAGCAACTAAGGCTGGATTTAAAAACGGGCTTGGAAACCGTTTGTGTAATCTCTTTGCTGCTAGATACATGAATACTGTAAGCAAGATCATAATGATGTCTTTAATAATAATCATGATGTGTGACTCCCCTTATCACCATGGAGTCTTCTAGCCATTTTCTCGGCAATAAGCCCAGAGACGTAAGCGACAGCAATTGTGCCGAGAATAATGACGCCGAAGAACACAATAAAATTAAGGTGAATGTCGCCTATGATATCCATTACACCAACGACAGATGGAATAAAGAAAAAGACCATCGTTGTTAAAAGGAAGTTGGAACCCGCTTCGACCCATTTGACAGGTATAATTTTAAATTGTAAAAGTAGGAAAAAGAGTCCTAGGCCGACGATACTTCCAGCTAATGGAATATGCAAAAGGCGTTGAAGGGTGTTGCCTAAATACGTGATGCCCATAATCAAGATAATTTGAAAGATAATCTTTAAAACTTTCGATGTCATAAGCTAACACCTTTCTTTTGTTTAACTGTATAAATGGTCATTTTCATGTCGGTTCTGGTGTCTGAACCTAAGTGTCCATCATCATTTATACATATTCTTTTGACTTACATTCCCTATTGTATGACAATTTTGTGTATCATAAAAATATCGATTTTAGATAGTATCTATTACTTTTTTCTATGTAAGCGATACCATCTATTACTTTTCATTCAAATCGAAACTTTCTGAAGATTACACCATGGCCATACAGTATTTACCCCTTTATCCTATTGTTAGCGTTCGGCATTGCATCGCAAAAATACGGCTGCTCGGCTTTACCGAACAACCGCTGCTTTAATCTTGCTTAAACGCGCAAGTATGGCAGTTATAGATTGATTGGAATCAGGTTTTGCTGCAAACATTCGCTTTTAACCGCTTTATGACATTTAGATGAACTTTATTGATCTGCTTCTAATTCATCTTCTGTCATCCACTTATGGTTTTTCACTATTTTGCCATTGTCAGTATCTTTGTAATCCACCATATATACGTTTTTATCTTCAACTTTATCAATAGTTGCTTTAGCACCTTTCATACCTTTCATATGATCCGCTTCTAAAGTAACTTGATCACCGCTTTTAAATCCTTCTTTCGGCGCATCTTTGATTTCTTCATTTACTACCCATTTATGATGGTTTACTTTTTTACCGCCATTCGTCGGTTCATAGCTGACTTGGTACACTTTTGTGTGATAAACACCTTTAACTTTGCCTTCAGCATTCATCATGCCCGGCATATGCCCTTCTTTTAAGATGACTTTATCACCTTTTTTAAATTGGCTGTCTTTAGCTTGTGTCATTTACTTTGGTGCATCGCTTTTTTGATTATGTTCCATTTGATGTTGTTCTGATTGTTTGTCCGATTGCTCTTGTGTCCCGCAAGCAGTTAATAATAAACCTGAAGCTATAACTGCAGCTCCTAATCTATAAAGCATTCTATCCTTCCTTTCTTGCTACATATACCATATACCCCTATAACGTATATAACAAACTTTATGCTTTAAAAGCGGCGTACCCTACAACTACTGTAAAGTACGCCGCTCTTTTTTAATCTTGCATCGTCAATGATGATTTCATGTAATCAATGTATTCTCTTGTCGCATAATTAATATATTTTTCTTTCTTCCATATCACTCCTAATTGCCATCGCATCGCAGAATCATTAATCTTTGAGCTATGTATCGGACCGTTTAACATCTTAACGATATTTTCAGGAAGAATACTAACACCTAATCCGGCTGTTAATAAGTTTTCGATAAAGTTCCACTGAGAAATTTTAGAGATAGTTTTCGGTACAAAGCCAGACCGCTTCGCAGTTTCAATAATCTTATCATTTAAATAGAAATCTTCATTAAATAAAATAAAGTCCTCATTTGCGAGTTCATGCATCTCTACTACCTCTCTATTTGCAAGCGGATGTGTTTCGCTGACAACCAGCAGTAAATCTTCCGTATAGAGCGGAATCGATTCAAAGATTGCACTATCTACAGGCAGTGTTGTAATGCCGATATCAATCTCATTATTGATAATTTGAGACTCTAACGCTTTACCGCCGTTTTCTACTAAGTTATAAGTAATGTTTGGATACAGCTGGTGGAAGTTCCCTAATGTTTCAATGAATTTATTCATATTCATGACCGCAGATAAACCAATACTGATATGTCCTGCTTCAAGCCCTTTGAGCTGATTGACTTCTTTCGGCAAATTCTCGAAAAGATTCATAATTTCCAGTGACTTTTTATAAAAGATTTCACCGCTGTCTGTTAAGGTTAAATGACGCTTGCTGCGATCAAACAAAGCACTGCCGAGTTCATTTTCTAAATCTTTAATAGCTTTACTGATTGTCGGTTGTGCAATAAATAACTCTCTGGATGCATTGGTCATACCCCCGTATTGTACTACAGCAATAAAGTAACCCATTTGTTTAATATCCAAAACCTTTGTACCCCCTTTCACAACGTTTTTAATTCGTTAAATTAAACATATCCACTTTCAAAGAAATAATCAACTGCTTCTCTAAAATGTACCCGATATTCGCATTATAAAAAACCGAGGAACGATAACGTTCACCCGGTTTAAAAAAGACTATTTAATGATATCAATTAATTCTTTCTTAGCTGCTGCACGTGCAGGAATCCAACCGAAGACAATACCGATTAAAGATGAGACACCTACAGCAAGCAGCACAGATCCTAGAGTCACTGCACTCTTAATGTAATCCGGTGTGACCGCATCAACAAGAGAAGCAATAGCAATACCTAATACTAATCCGATGATACCCCCGATTAAACATAAGACCACACTTTCAACTAAGAATTGTATTTCGATATCTCTTGCTTTTGCGCCGAAAGCACGTCTTATTGCAATTTCTTCAGAACGTTCAGCAACTGAAATATACATCACATTCATTACACCGATACCAGCAATAAATAGTGAAATACCAGCGACTGCCGCTACGAAATAAGTAATCGCATCAAATACTTTTTCGATACCCTTCATCATTTGTTCCATATCAGAGTACTGATAACTGCCGTTGGCTTGTCCGGTGCCTTTTTTACTTAAAGTCTTTGCGACTTTTTGCGCAACGTCTTTCTTATTCGAACCTTCTTCTATTTTCACTTCCAACTGCACAAAATCTTGTGTCAGATTCGGCAAGTAGCGTTCAAAAGTCTTTGTCGGCATATGCACTGTATTCGTTTCAAATTGATCACCATTTGTGACACCTGCAATTTTGAAACCTTGCCCATTAATATATAAGGTACGGTTTACAGCTTTTTTGGGTTGGTGGAACAATGATTTCGCTAGCTTTTTATCTATCGTTACTACTTTTTCAGCTAAATCATTGTCATCTTCATTAAACCCTTTGCCTTTGCTGACCTTTTTATAATGCTTATTAATGTAGATGTTGGCATCGCCGTTCTTTTGAGAATTGGTCACTTTAGCTTTGAACGACTGGGTTTTATCTTGTTTCTTTTGTGCTTTTTCAACACCCTCTACATTTTCTGCTAAAGTGATATCGCTAGGTGAAAACGGATCGATTTTATCATTGTTGTTGCTATCCATAGATTGCATATAACTGATTAAAGCTGTATCTTTGCTGGCACCTGAATCTGAAAATTGTTCATTGGCTGTTTTCTTAAATCCGTTACCTAAAGACATAATAGTAATAACTGCCGCAATACCGATAATAATACCGATCATTGTAAAGATATTGCGTCGTTTGTTTTTCATAATAGAGCGTAATGATACCGCCAGAATGTTTGAAAATCGGTTCATTTTACCACCTCTTCTTCTTGGATGCGTCCATCTAAGATATGAATAATGCGGTCTGCTTTTTCTGCGACAGCTCTATCATGTGTCACCATAATCATGGTCGTATGCTTTTCCTCATTCAAACGTGTAAATAACTGCATGATATCCTCAGAAGTTTTTGAATCTAATGCCCCTGTCGGCTCATCTGCGATGATGAATTCCGGTTCATTGACTACAGAACGCGCAATCGCAACACGTTGCTGCTGACCTCCGGATAATTTATTGGGCACTAAATGTTCTTTTTCATACAACCCTACATTATGCAGTGTTTCTATTACACGCTGCTTGCGTTCTTGACTGCCGATACCTGCATAAACTAAAGGAATGCTGACATTTTCTAACACTGTATTATTTTGAATCAGCTTAAAGTTTTGAAAGACAAATCCTACCACACGGTTTCTGATTTCTGCGAGTTGGTTATCAGAACTTTCTTTATAACTTTTATCGTTGAAATAGTAGTTGCCTTCATAACCTCTGTCAATGAAGCCGATAATATTGATCAGCGTACTTTTTCCTGAACCGGAAGGACCCATAATAGCAATGAATTCCCCTTTCTTTATTTCCAGGGAAATATCCTTTAAGATATGGTTCACCTTGTTTCCATTTTTAAAAGAACGATTAATCTTATCCAGCTTAATCATTGTTTCACCTCTATTGCATCACCATTTTTCAGAGATGCTTTCGGGTGCTTCACTAGACGTTCTCCAGTTTTAACTCCTGACTTCACATAAATATCGCCATTTTGTTTTTCAATTTTCACTTTCCGCTTCTCAACTTTATTATCTTTATTCAGCACATAAACAGTATTATCTTTGCCTAATACATTAGAAGGCAGTTTCACTTTATCTGTCGTAACAGCTGCATCTAAAGATAACCCTGGACGTACCGGTGATGACAATTGTCCGATGAGCACCGTATATTTAGATGCATCACTTGCATCTCCTTTTCCGGAAATATCATTCACAACTGGATTTGACGCTTGTGCTGTATCCATACCTTCTTCTGATGGTTCTCCGCCTTGTCCGGCTGCGGCACTGCTCATACTGCCGCTGTTTAATTGCTCTTCATAGTTTGTCGGCAATTCAGAGATCTTTAAAATTTCACCGTAACCTTTTTTCCCTGTACTGCTTACAGTATATTCGACTTTTTGGCCTTCTTTGATTTTGCTTAAATCATATTCAGCGACTGTTGTTTTGATTTGAGGATTTTTTGAAATCAATTGCAGAATAGTATCTCCTTCATTAGGATTTTCATCTTGTTCGATTTCGATTTTGCCGTCAAATGCCGCAAACAAACTGTCATTGATTTGATTATCTAATTGATTTAAAGATTGATTCGCTTTATCTAGCTGGGTTTGTGCATCAGATAATTGTTGATTAGCTTGTGTATCATTCGGTGCGCGATTGACCGCTTCTTGTGCCTTTTGTCTTGCTTGTTCTGCTTCATTTACTTTATTTACAAGGCTTTGACGTTGATGATTATTAGTATTATAGGTAATAATTTGTTGACCTTTCTCAACTTCTTGGCCGTCTGATACGGTAGTATTGATATAATCCCCTATCGACGAATTATTTTTATAAGACTTCACTGTTTCTGGAGAAGCCTTGCCTTGCATAGTTAACGGACTTTCTTTTTTAACTTTAAAGACTTGATATGTATCCTCGCCATTCGATGTACCGGTTGCATTCTTCACAATCACAGCAACAATAAATAAGACTAAAACAGCTGCGATGATCGAAGCAATCCAAATAAGTTTTTTCTTCACACTGATTTTCTCTCCTTGCTTTGATTTTATTACTTCATTTGCATAATATCACAACTTAAAAATAAATAAATACCTTTACATGAATTAAATTAGAATTTTAAATTCTTTAACTATACTCTAATATTGATTCTATAATCTTTATCAAAAACACTTCATGAAAATGCAGAATTAAAGTATGTTTTTCAATTTTAAGAAACCTATTTATTATAATAAACAATTATGATACGCTTTTGTTGAAATAAAAAAGAGAAGGAGTACAGCATGGAACATTCAAAATTACTATTAGGTTCAAACTTCCAAAAGTACAGAGAACATCCGAAATGGATCATCAACTTAATCATTTGGATTGTTATCGTACTTGCAGTTTTATGGATTACTTCTGTTGCTACAGATTGGACACAAGTCTTAAAAGACAGAAATCAAGAAATGAATCAAGCACAACTTGAACAATTCAAGTTATTCATGGGTCCTGTGACAATTATTTTTGGAATTCTCGGGCAATTATTCTCTCTGTTATTTGCCTATCTGATTGTTTGGGGCATTGCGAGAATTTTTAAATCAGATGTAAGAAAAAGAAGTATCTTTGCAGGTACACTCTTCGCATTGTTAATCAGTTCGCTTGTCGCATTCGTAGTTTTAGGTATTCAAGCTATTGTAGGTTTAGACGTTGCACAAGTTTCAATTACCAGCTTGAATATATTTGACAGTGGAAATAAAGTATTAGGAGTATTTAATCTCCAAACTTTATTATCTGGTTATTTATTCAGCTTGCTGCTTTATAAAACATGCAAGTTATCAGGAAAAGTTTCTATAATATTCGGTGTTATCTTAGTCGTATTATCTGTCGGTTTCGGCTTAATCGGCGCAATGGTGCAACCGTAAAAAAATCAGGAGCAGTTGAACACATTCATGTTCAGCTGCTCCTTTTTCAACTTCTTGCTACCTATTTAATCCTTTAACCACTAAAATAGAGTTATTCATACATTTCAATTAGAAAGAAAGCAGGAATTACTATGTCGTCACACACTTTTACCGTTCTGACTCAAGACAAATTTGCTTTACCCATTCAAATACATTCACCGAAACAAAAACCGAAAGGGATTATTGTTTATTATCATGGCGGCGGTTTGATTGCAGGCACACCGCATGATTTGCCTCCTGAAGTGATTGCATTATTCACTGAACACTTTTATCTTGCAGAAGCCCCTTATCGTCTTGCGCCGGAAGCAAAAATCGATACGATTATGTCAGATGCTTTATGTGTATTTGATGCAGTTTTTGCAAAATATCCTGATCTGCCATGCTTTACTTTCGGACGTTCTTCGGGCGGCTTTCTTGCATTGCAGGCTGCACATAAGCGCAATGTCCAAGGTGTGCTTGATTTCTATGGTTTCGCACAAGTTGCACTTCCTGAATTGATACACCCGCACGCAGCATTTCGTCAAATGACTGCGCATTTAAACGAAGCGATGATTCAATTTATGATTCAGCCTGAGCCTATCATTGAAGGCCATGCACAATTCAGATATCCGCTTTATCTCTATACACGCGGCCAAGGACAATGGTTTGACTATACCGGCATTACTGATGAAAAGAGACATACTTTGAATTTAGATAATCTCTCCTTAAAACAATTGCCGCCTGTGTTTATTGCACATGCGAAAGGAGATATCGATGTGCCTTATCACGAAAGCTTGCGTCTTATGCAGCATACTGCACAAGCAGAATTAGTTGCGGTTGATAGCGACGCACATGACTTTGACCGAACTTTTAATACTGAGGCAGAAGCTATCTATTTAAAAGCTGTAAAGTTCTTGCATCAATGGGCTGATGCTTATTCGGTGAACTGACTCAAATCATGATGTTCGCATTGCAGCAAATAACGTTTATTATCCAATCCGCCGCCGTACCCTGTAAGTTTATGATTATGACCAACAACACGGTGGCATGGAATAATAATAGAGATCGGATTGCTTCCTACTGCACCTCCGACTGCTTGTGCCGACATTTTTGTTTTGCCTCGAAGCTTAGCAATCTTTTGTGCAATGGAGCCATACGTGACTGTTTCACCGTAAGGTATTCTCGTTAATTCTTCCCATACTTGCTCTCTGAATTCTGTACCTGAAGCATGGTATTTAAAATCAATTTCAGGATTTTCTCCTTTAAAATATGCATCTAACCAACGCCCTGTTTTCTGTAAAACAGGCACTTCATTAATTTGCACCTTCTCATAATGCGGATTGTCTTTATTGATTTGTCCTGGATAATAAACCCCTGTTAAGATATCATCTTCGCTCATCAATGTTAATAAACCGATGGGTGAAGGATAATCGCTTATTTTAATCATGACATCACCTTTTCTTCATTTTATATATTTAAACGTTTCAAAATAGGCTTTTGCTTTCGTTAAAATGCATTACTTTAATACATGGCGTTATACCTATTATGAAAGAAAAAGAAGCACACCTCAAATGAGATGTGCCCCTTAAAATCTATAGAGATTTTTCAATTCTTATTTTTCTTTGTCTTCTTTGCGGCGTTTGCCGAATAAGAAGATTGAACCTATCAATTTAGTTAAGTCTTTTATCCATTTTTTCTTAAATTTTTATGTCGCCACGCTTTTTATTATCAAATAATTTTCGATATGCAATTTTGCAATCTATAACATAATTTTCTTATATACTTTACCTAAATAAAGCACGCTAGATTACGCAATGCAATTGAGTTCAATCAATTTTATATTTATACAATTCCCGTTGAAAATAAGGTTTTGCTATGGCAAAAACTGACATTTTTCCCTATTTAAAGTTACATAATACACTTAATAAAACGTTTACAATTGTCACAAATTGGACACATTTATAGAGATAACTATCCACATTAATATGAATAGTTATCATTTTTAAAGTAAATACTCTTATTTATACGCTTTTTGCCTCATTCAATTTTATATCCTCCACATTATTTAAAATAAAAAAAGTACCGAATTACTAGAGCAGTACTCTAGTAAAACGATACTTATTTGTATTGCATTTTTTATTGATTTCGTTTGATCTTATTGATTCTTTTTACGACGTTTGAATAATAAGATGCTTCCAAGTGCCGCAAAAGCTGAACCGATTAACGTAGCATTCAATCCATCCTGACCAGTTTCAGGTAATTCTTTTTTAGCTTCTTTACCTTTAGATGGTGTTTCAGTTTTGCCTTCTTTGATTGGGCTTACAGCTGCCTTTTCAGGTTGACTTGGCTTCTCTGGAGCTGTTGGCTCCTCTGGTGTTGTCGGCTCTTCTGGAGTCGTTGGCTCCTCTGGTGTTGTTGGCTCCTCTGGTGTTGTTGGCTCCTCTGGTGTTGTTGGCTCTTCTGGTGTTGTTGGCTTCTCTGGTGTTGTCGGCTCTTCTGGAGTCGTCGGCTCTTCTGGAGTTGTTGGCTCCTCTGGAGTCGTTGGCTCTTCTGGAGTCGTCGGCTCTTCTGGAGTCGTTGGCTCTTCTGGAGTCGTCGGCTCTTCTGGTGTTGTTGGCTCTTCTGGAGTCGTCGGCTCTTCTGGAGTTGTTGGCTCCTCTGGTGTTGTTGGCTCTTCTGGAGTCGTCGGCTCTTCTGGAGTTGTTGGCTCTTCTGGTGTTGTTGGCTCTTCTGGAGTCGTCGGCTCTTCTGGTGTTGTTGGCTCCTCTGGTGTTACAGATTTAACAAATCCACTATCGATTGTCTTGTCATCAGCGTTATTCACTGTAACTGTTGTTGTTGTACCGTTTGAATCTAATTCAGTATTACCAACGTTTGGTGTTGTCGGTTCATAACCTTCTGGTGTTTCAAATGTGATTGTGTAATCACCATTCGGAAGACCTGTGAACTCATAGTTACCGTTTTCATCTGTAACTGTTGTTACTGTTGATCCGTCCGGCTTAGTTAATGTTACAGTTACACCTTCGATACCCGGCTCATTTGAGTTTTGGATTCCGTCTTTGTTTGTATCTTCCCATACTTTGTCTCCAACTGTATAAGTTGCTGGTTCTTGCGGTGTTTCTACAACTGGTTTGAAGAAACCACTGTCAATTGTTGTATTATCAGCGTTATTGATTGTCGCTGTTGTTGTTAAGCCGTTTGAATCTAATGCAACATCACCTACATTCACTGGTGATGCTTCATAACCTGCTGGCGGTGTGAATGTTACTGTGTACTCGCCGTTCTCTAATCCAGCGAAGTTATACTTACCAGTCGCGTCTGTAACTGTCGTTACTGTTGTACCATCTGGTTTAGTCAACGTTACTGTTACACCTTCGATACCAACCTCGTTTGAGTTTTGGATGCCGTCTTTATTTGAGTCTTCCCATACATAGTCACCTAAGTTGTACGTTGCTGGAACTGGTGTTGGTTCAACCGTCGGTTTAACGAATCCGCTATCGATTGTTTTATCATCAGCGTTATTAACTGTAACTGTTGTAGTTGTGCCGTTTGAATCTAATTCAGTGTTTCCAACGTTTGGCGTTGTCGGCTCATAACCTTCTGGTGTTTCAAACGTGATTGTGTAATCACCATTTGGAAGGTTCGTAAACTCGTAGTTACCGTTATTGTCAGTTGTTGTCACAACCGTTGATCCGTCCGGCTTAGTTAATGTAACAGTTACACCTTCGATACCCGGTTCATTTGAGTTTTGGATTCCGTCTTTGTTTGTATCTTCCCATACTTTGTCTCCAACTGTATAAGTTGCTGGTTCTTGCGGTGTTTCTACAACTGGTTTGAAGAAACCACTGTCAATTGTTGTATTATCAGCGTTATTGATTGTCGCTGTTGTTGTTAAAGCCGTTTGAATCTAATGCAACATCACCTACATTCACTGGTGATGCTTCATAACCTGCTGGCGGTGTGAACGTTACTGTGTACTCGCCGTTCTCTAATCCAGCGAAGTTATACTTACCAGTCGC
>NZ_MRZJ01000001.1 GCF_002994445.1 Staphylococcus simulans | reverse complement strand
GGAACGATAAGTTTGAAGCTGCATTTGCGGTTGTTTCTTTTTCTTGCGGTTTTGACGCTGCTTCATAAAGCCTTGCTCAGCCAGCTCTTCACGGATTTCATCAATATCTTCAACAGTGATATGTGCTAATTGCTGCTCGATGGATTCGAAGTAAGCAATGTTTTCTTCAGTTAATCGAATTTGATGTTCCAACTCATGTTCACGTGTTTTTAAACGGTTATATTGTTTGTAATAATATTGCGCATTAACAGAAGGTGATTTCATCGGATCTAGTTTGATTGTGACTTCTTCACCTGTGTAATAGTTTTCTGTTGTTAAAGTTGCATCGCCTTGTTGGATACGGTAGATGTTTGCGGTAATAAGTTCTCCATACAGCTGCATATCTTCTTTTGATTGTGTACCTTCATACTCATCATTTAGTTTCACGAGTTTATTGCGGTTCTTTTGGAGTTGCTGCTGGACAAAACGGACTAAGTCATTAGCACGCTGTTTAACCCGTTCACGTTCACCGCGAGCATCATAGAAGCGGTCTAATAATTCATCTAACGAATCATATGTGACGCTGTCGTCATCGAATTGTTTCAAACGCATGAAGTAATAATCTTCTTTGCCTGTTTCGTGATTTTTATGGAAAATCGGTACAGGTTCAAGTTGTGTTTCTTTCATGACCTCATCGAATGCTGCGGGTAAAGTTTCAGTTGTCATGAATTGACGACGTTCTGTAATCTCTTTTGTTATCAATGGACTAAAGCCTTCAAAGTGCTGCAACAGTTGTTTAGCAATGTTGCCTTTATTAAAATCAATATATCTTAATACATCTTGTCCTGAGACTTCATAAGGATTTGTTTTATTTTGTGTTGGCGGTGCCTCATATTGGAAGCCTGGCATAACAGTACGAAATTGGTTGGTGTTCGGTGTTAAATGTTTAAAACCTTCTATGATTTTACGTTGATCATCGACTAAGATCAAGTTACTGTGTTTACCCATAATTTCTAAAATCACTGTACGATAAATTTTATCGCCGAGTTCATCTGTACTTTGTACATCGATTTCAATACGGCGGTCGTTGCCGATTTGACGTATTGCTTGGATAATACCGCCGTCTAAATGTTTTCGGAAGACGCGGTTGAACATCGGAGGTTCGAATGGATTATCATATTTTTTCTTTGTAATGTGGATACGTGAGAAATTAGAGTGGATTGAAAGTAACAAAGAATGGTTTTTTCGATTTTGACGAACAACCATTATAATTGTATCGTTATCAGGCTGGTTGATTTTATGAATGCGGCCGCCTTGAAGAAATTCTAGTTCTTCTACCATTTTCTTTGTGAATAAGCCATCAAATGCCATAATCATTAACCACCTTTAATTATTCGTTCATAATACTACGTTCTTTCTATTGTACCATGTACAAGAGGGACACTGCCAAAATAAGATTTTACCTTTTGACATCTATACAATTTTATTTAGAATATGGTATCATTATATAATACAACAATAGCTTAGAGAGGTCGTAAGGCATGGATAATGAAAAAGGTTTACTGATTGTCTTATCAGGTCCATCTGGAGTCGGCAAAGGTACGGTCCGCAAAGAAATATTTGATGATCCTAAAACATCATATAAATATTCTATCTCGATGACTACAAGAGAGATGCGCGAAGGCGAACAAGATGGCGTTGATTATTTTTTCAAGACAAAACGAGAATTTGAGCAGCTTATCGCACAAGATCAATTCATAGAGTATGCTGAATATGTAGGCAACTATTATGGTACACCTGTACAGTATGTAAAGGATACAATGGATGAAGGGCATGATGTCTTCTTAGAAATTGAAGTAGAAGGTGCGAAGCAAGTTCGCAAGAAATTCCCTGATGCATTATTTATCTTCCTGGCACCGCCAAGTTTAGACCACCTAAGAGAACGTTTAGTCGGCCGCGGTACAGAATCTGATGAAAAGATTCAAAGTCGTGTGAAAGAAGCACGAAAAGAAGTTGAAATGATGAATCTTTATGACTATGTCGTGGTAAACGATGAAGTGGAACTTGCGAAAGAACGTATTCAATCTATCGTAGCAGCGGAACATTTAAAACGAGAACGCATAGAAGCAAAGTATAGAAAAATGATATTGGAGGCCAAAAAATAATGTTAAACCCACCATTAAACCAATTAACTTCAAAAGTAAAATCAAAATATTTAATCGCAACAGTGGCTGCCAAACGCGCGCGTGAGCTATATGATAAACCAGAAACTGCTTTAATAGAAAACTATCATTCTGTAAAAACAGTAGGCGAAGCATTAGAAGAAATCGCAGATGGTAAAATCACTCCAATCGAACCAGAATTGAATGAGAGTGAATTTGAAACAAAAGACTGATTTCAATTGTAATAAGTAAAAACAAACCCGTATGAAGCAGATAAACTGCTAATACGGGTTTGTTTGCTTTATTAAGCCATTTTCAATTGTTCCATTGAGCGTTTAAGCTGATCGAAATCAATGATACGTGCTTGTCTGTGAAACTCTCTGCCGCGGTTGAAGAGAATGACAACGGGGGAAGTGAAGAGGGACAATTGTCCAGCAGCTTCTGGGATATCATTGACAATGATTTGTGCCGCAGGCACATCTATTTCATTAACGAGTGCATCAACTCTCGGTTGGTCTGCATGGCAGACTGAGCAGCCTTTTGCCATGACATATAATAAGAACTTATCTTCATTTTCAATGTGGTGAACGATATCGCTGTATTGCTTCAAAGTCTCCATATTCAAACCTTCTTTCTTTGCTATATCGAAAGTAATCTTACGCGCTTCTCATATAAGAAGCAACTTTATTGCTTCTTGCAAAGCAAAGGACTTTTTTGACTTAGAGTGTTAAAATAAAACATGATTGATAATGAATGATTGGGGCCATTTAAGATGGACTCATTTTTATTATAACGCCGTATACATAAAGAGAGAATGAACTTGGAGGCAATGATTGCGATGAAGAATATTTTATTGGCAGTATCAGGCGGTATTGCCGCATATAAAGCGATTGATTTAACAAGTAAATTGACACAAGCAGGATTTGATGTACGTGTGATGTTGACAGAACATGCGCAAGAATTTGTGACACCGCTTGCTTTCCAAGCGATTAGCCGTAATCCGGTATATACGAGTACATTCAAAGAAGAAAATCCATCAGAGATTCAGCATATTGCTTTAGGAGACTGGGCAGATGCGGTCATTGTTGCGCCAGCAACTGCTAATATTATCGGCAAACTTGCTAATGGAATTGCTGACGATATGATTACTTCTACTTTGCTTGCGACAACAGTTCCTAAATTTATGGCACCTGCAATGAATGTGCATATGTATGAGAATCCGCGTGTGCAAGCCAATATGCAAGTACTTGCTGAAGACGGCTATCATTTCGCTGAACCTGGAGAAGGGTTCTTAGCCTGCGGCTATGTCGCTAAAGGGCGTATGATGGAACCATTGGATATTATTGCTTTTGTGAGACAAATAATGGATGAAACTACAACACAGAGTCAACCCGGTGAAGCTGATTGGTTCTATGGTAAACAAGTTTTAGTTACTGCTGGACCTACAGTCGAAGTTATTGATCCTGTTCGATTTGTTTCTAACAGAGCGTCAGGTAAGATGGGCTATGCTTTAGCAGATGCATTACAAAAAAGAGGCGCAAAAGTGACATTAGTCAGCGGACCGACATACTTAACACCGCCAGACAATGTAGAGTTTGTACCTGTAACGAGTGCAGAAGATATGTTTAATGCGGTAACTGAACGATTTGAAGCACAGAATTTTGTCTTCAAAACAGCCGCAGTTTCAGATTATAAACCTGCAGAACAATTAGAGCATAAAATGAAGAAACAAGATGGCGATTTAACAATTGCATTTACAAGAACGCAAGATATTTTAAAATATTTGGGGGAACATAAAACTCACCAAAAACTTATCGGGTTCGCAGCTGAGACGCAAGAAGTCGAAAAGTATGCAAAGGATAAATTAGAACGAAAAAATGCAGATGTAATTATTGCTAACAATGTCGGAGATACTTCTATCGGATTCAACTCTGATGATAATGAAGTAACGCTTTTCTTTAAGAGCGGGGAAGCTGTGAATATAGAGAAAGGCAAAAAGCAGGCACTTGCCGGCAGAATCTTAGAAGAATTAGAACGTAGGTGGAAATAATGTACGCAAAGGTTATTGTTGATGTACCAGCTAAAAACGTAGACTTTACCTTTGATTATTTAATACCAGAACGACTCGCACCCATCATTCAAGTTGGTGTGCGAGTCGTTGTTCCCTTTGGACCTAGAACGATTCAAGGGTATGTCATGGAAATAACTGAGGAACCAGATCCTAATTTGGATTTAACAAAGTTAAAGTCGATTAAAGAAATACAAGATATTAAACCAGAATTAACACCTGAACTTGTTGATTTAAGTGCATGGTACGGAAAGTATCATGTCACAAAACGTATTTCAATATTAGAGGCAATGTTGCCAAGTGCGATTAAAGCGAGATACACTAAAGTATTTGAAATCGTTGAAGATGAACATATTCCAGAAGATTTATTAAAACGATTCAATAAAGAGGGGCATTATGCATATAAAGCGGCTCAACAAAATGGGGATTTAGAACGTTTAGTCCCATTATTAAATGAAGGCAGTGTACGTGAAGAAACATTGCTCTCTCAAAATACTAAAAAGAAAACACAGCGCGCTATACGTATAAGAGACGATCATAGTCCAGATGAAGTCTTAGGTATGCTGGAACGCTATCCTAAACAATACGATGTATATGCTTATTTATTAGATGCACAAAACAGAGATGTGCCTCTAAAAGAAATTGAAGAAGTCGGATTATCGACTTCAAGTGTGAAAACATTAGAACGAAATGGGTGGATTGAAAAATATGACGCGATTGTAGAACGCGATCCTTATGCTTCAAGAGTGTTTGAACAAGAAGCTAAAAGAAAACTGACACCTGGTCAACAAGTAGCTTATGATGCGATTAAAGAGGTCATAGATGAAGAAAAGCAAGCGACTTTCTTATTACATGGTGTGACAGGTTCTGGTAAAACCGAAGTATATTTACAAACGATTGAAGCGGTATTAGCACAAGGCAAACAAGCAATGATGCTGGTACCGGAAATTGCATTAACACCGCAAATGGTATTACGCTTTAAACGCAGATTCGGTGATGAAGTTGCTGTACTGCATTCTGCGTTATCTAAAGGTGAACGTTACGACGAATGGCAGAAAATCAGAGATGGCCGTGCTCAAGTCAGTGTCGGTGCACGTTCAAGTGTATTCGCACCGTTTAAAAACCTCGGTATGATTATCATTGATGAGGAACATGAAGCCACATACAAACAAGAAGATTATCCGCGCTATCATGCCAAAGAGATTGCATTATGGCGTGCAGAGTATCACAATTGTCCATTGATATTAGGAAGCGCTACACCAAGCTTAGAATCATATGCACGTGCAGAAAAAGGCGTTTATCACCTATTAAGTTTGCCGGATCGTGTCAATAATCAGCCGCTTCCCGCCATCAACATAGTAGACATGCGTGATGAATTAGCGAACGGTAATCGTTCTATGTTCTCTACACAATTACGCGAAGCTATCGAAGATAGATTATCTCGCAATGAACAAATCGTTCTATTCTTAAACCAACGCGGCTACTCATCCTTTATCTTATGTCGTGACTGCGGTCATGTGCCGCAATGTCCAAATTGTGATATATCATTGACTTATCATAAATCGAGCGACAAATTAAAATGCCATTATTGCGGCTATGAAGAAACACCTCCGAATAAATGTCCTAATTGCGAAAGTGAACACATTAGACAAATGGGGACAGGAACCCAACGTGTCGAAGAATTATTAAATCGTGAATTTGAAGATGCGAAGATTATTCGGATGGATGCTGATACGACATCAAGAAAAGGTGCACATGAAAAACTATTGAATGAATTCGGGGAAGGGAAAGGCGATATCCTTTTAGGCACACAAATGATTGCGAAAGGACTCGACTTCCCGAATATCACGCTTGTAGGTGTACTTAATGCGGATACTATGTTGAACTTGCCGGACTTTCGTGCAAGTGAACGGACGTTCCAACTGCTAACTCAAGTTGCTGGGCGTGCAGGAAGACATGAAAAAGAAGGGGAAGTCATTATACAAACTTATAATCCGGATCACTATGCGATTAAAGATGTACAATTAAATGACTATCTCTCTTTCTATCATAAAGAAATGAAATATCGCCAAATCGGGAAATATCCGCCATATTATTTCCTAATCAATTTCACTATTTCTCATCAAAATATGAAAGAAGTCATGCAAGCTGCAGCACATGTGCATAAAATTTTATTACAACATCTGACGGATAGAGCTTTGATATTAGGACCTTCTCCTGCAGCGATTGCCAGAATCAACAGAGAATACCGCTTCCAAGTCCTAGTCAAATACAAGAGCGAACCAGAGCTGCACAAAGCCTTGCAGTATTTAGATGACTTTTATCATGAACGTTATATTAAAGACAAACTTGCATTAAAAATAGATATTAATCCATATGTCATGATGTGATGCTGTTACTATTGATATCATAGTAAAGGCTGAAATTGAATATAGTTTAAAAGTAAAGAGATAAGTGATGATGGGTAGAGTAATTTAACTCTATTAATCATCATTTATCTATTTTTATTTATTTTAATAGTGTAAATGCTCATATTTAGGACAAGAGCTTTTCAGTTGTGTGCTTTATTACACGTAGTGTAAAATAAATTTCATGAAATCTATTAATTTTATTCGGAAAGCCAATTAGACAAATAATGAACTATGAAGTGATATGTTTAACGTTAAGATAAATGGAAAATTAGTGTATCCGGCTAAAGTTTAAAAAGGGGATGAACATATGAAAACAGCTATTATTAGTGCGACAGGTAAACAAGGAACAATTTTAACTGAGAAAGCATTGCAACGCGGTCATGAAGTAACAGCGTTTGTACGCAACCATAATAAATTACAGTTTGATGTTCCATATGTAGAAAAGGATATTTTAGAAATTGCGCGTGAAGATTTAGAAGGTTTTGATGCTATACTTGTGGCATTTGGTGCACCACAGGGCAAAGAGGAACTTTATGTGCAATTAACAAATCACTTGATCGAAATCTTAGATGGAGTAGATGTAAAGTTAATGATGGTAGGTGGAACCGGCAGACTTTATATTGATGAAAGTAAAACAAAACGAGTCGCTGATAATCCGAATATTCCAGATGCGATGAAAGCAACAGCTAAAAAAATGGCAGAAGCCTATGATGTTTTAGCGGGTCAAGATAAATTAGTGGATTGGACTTTTGTAAGCCCAGCAAGCATGTTTGATTTTAATGGTCCAGAAACTAATGATTATCAATTAGGTACAGATACTTTAATTTATAATTCTAAGCATAAATCATACGTTTCCTATAGTGATTTCAGTAATGCTTTTCTTGATGAAGCAGAAAATGATAACTATCCAAATCAAGGTATTACTGTAGTTTCTGGCTAATAGAGAATATTATTTTTAATAGAGCAGACGATTAATGTAAATCGGAAATAAAACAAATAAAGATAATTAATTCTAACAAAAAGCAAGCAGTTTTCGTGTATAATATTTAATCAAGGAGTGATTAAATGATCTTACTCAAAACGTTTATCATTGCATTTTCAGTATTTACATTTTTATCTGCAATACTCATGCTGACACGTAATCCGAAATCACCTAAAATCGTTTTAATCTTATTAATTGTAGGGAGTATCTTATTAGATATCGCTGCACTTATCGCTGGGTTTGTACCAGCACTCATCATGCTGATCATTGGTTTAGCAATGATACAAATTGGTATCGGTATTTACCAAAAGAAAACTTTCGGCAAAGTTATATTCTTAGCACAAAGTGTACGATTTGTGGTGAGTGTCTTAATTATCGTATTTTTTGTAGTATTGCAATAATGAAAATTGTGACAGTATAGAAGTCTAATTAAAAAAACTGCGTGGAAGAAGTTAAACAACTACTTTCACGCAGTTTTTGTATTAACTACAAATAAATGTCAATTAAAGATGAAGAAAATAGTGATGGTAAGTGTTTATTTGTGAAATGATACCTGAATGTTAAAAATATTACAGAGAGATTTTGATTGTAAAAATATTTGAAATTTGTTTCAAAAGCATCATGTTATCCTATATAATGTAAAATATACGTTAAGTAATATGAATAATACATATATTGGAGGAAAATATGGAAAAAACAATCGATATTAGTAAAATATTTACGGCATTAAAGAAAAATTTAAAGCTATTAGTAGCACTGCCTCTGCTATTTCTAATTATAAGCTTGATATTGAGCTTTTTTGTAATTCAACCTAAGTACTCAGCTACTACACAAGTGTTGGTAAATCAAAAACATTCTAATAATGAAATGATGGCACAACAAGTACAGTCTAATATTCAACTTGTTAAAACATATTCAGAAATTATCAAAAGCCCAAGAATATTAGAAGAAGTATCTAAAGACTTAAAAGGGAAGTATTCTGCTAAGGAAATTTCAGGTATGTTAAGTGTAAATAATAAAGCAGATTCTCAAATAATGAGCATTACTGTTGAAAGTAATAATAAAGGTAATGCAACTAAAGTTGCGAATACAATTTCTAAAGTTTTTAGCCAAGAAGCGAGTAAGATAATGAGTATTGATAATGTCTCTACATTATCAAAGGCTGAAGAAGCTAAGAAAGTAGCACCCAAACCAATTATGAATGCAATTATCAGCATTATACTAGGATTGATATTAGCTGTAATTATTATAATATTAATTGCTATTTTTGATAGAAAAATCAAATCAGAGGAAGATGTTGAAGAATACTTAGAACTTCCAGTATTGGGATCTATACCAGAATTTAACAAAAAAGGATAAGGAGCATTTATATATGAAAAAGAAAAACGAATTATTTCAGAGCCCATTGATGACACATTTAAACCCTAAATCAGTGGTTAGTGAAAAATTCAGAGGGATTCGTACAAATATTATGTTTTCCACAGCTAATGACGATGTAAAGACTTTAGTAATAACTTCTGAAAAACCAGGAGTTGGAAAGTCATTAATATCTGCAAATATCGCTATTACCTATGCACAAGCAGGGTTTAAGACGTTACTGATTGATGGCGATATGAGAAAACCTACTCAACACTTTTTATTTAACTCTGCAAATTTGGATGGATTGTCTAATTTAATAATTAACAAATCATATTTCGATAAAGCAATAAACAAAACAGAAGTCGAAAATTTGGACTTATTAACATCTGGACCAATACCACCTAATCCATCAGAATTAATAGGGTCCTCTGAGTTTCAAAATCAATTAAAAGAATTAAAGGAATTATATGATTTTATCATTATCGATACCCCTCCTGTAAATACTGTTACAGATGCACAGTTGTTTTCTGAAATCAGTGGGTACGCAGCATTAGTTGTAAATGTTAAAAATAATGATAAAAAAGCAATTTTAAAGAGTAAAGAGCTTATTGAAAATACTGGAGCTAAAGTGTTAGGAGTGGTTTTGAATAAAACAGATCAAGATAAAAATTCTAGCTACTATGCTTATTACGGAGAAGAAACGCAATGATTGATATTCATAATCACATAATTTCTGGTGTGGATGATGGTCCTCAAAACGAAGAACAAGTGTTGGCTTTGTTAAAGCAAGCAGCGAAAGAAAATATTACAGGTATTGTAGCAACTCCACATCATTTGCACTATAGATATAATAATAAGTTTAATGATATTGAACAATGTGTAATAGATATAAATAATAATGAAAAAGTTAAAGAGCTAGGTGTGAAGATTTATCCAGGGCAAGAAGTTAGAGCTAGTGATAAATTATTGACTGACATAGATAATGGCAACATTAAAGGTGTTAATTATTCCAAATATTTGCTGATAGAATTGCCGTCAAACCAAGTTCCAAACTTTTTAAGCAGTTTAATATATGAAATTCAAACAAGAGGGTATATTCCGGTCATAGTTCACCCAGAAAGAAACAAAGTAATCGCTCAAGATATTAATGTTTTATATGGTTTAGTATGTCACGGAGTGTTAGCACAACTTACAGCATCTTCATTATCAGGAGATATGGGACGAAATCTCCAAAGAATTTCCATGAATATGATTGAGTATAATTTAGTACATTTTATCGCCTCTGATGCACATAATACTCAAAGCAGACCATTTTTAGGCAATAGTTTATTTTCTAATTCTAAGCTTAAAAAATATGAAGACGAAATTTCGATGTTGTATAAAAACAACGAGAAAATGATTCAAAATAAAAATATTAATCAAAGCAGACCTATAGAATTTAAAAAGAAAAAGTTTTTAGGATTGTTTTGATTTTATCTTGATTTGAGGGATAGGAGGGAAACGTAGTGTTAAAAAGAATGATTGATATAGTTACTAGTGGTTCTATTCTATTGCTGAGCGCACCAGTATTATTCGGCACATCAATTGCTATTGCTAAGTCGATGGGACGACCGGTTCTGTTTAAACAAAAAAGACCTGGCTTATATGAAAAACCTTTTGATATATATAAGTTTCGCACTATGACTGATGAACGTAATGAACAGGGCGAATTACTTCCTGATGAAAAACGAATGACTAAAGTAGGAACTTTTATTCGCAAATCTAGTATTGATGAGTTACCTCAGTTAATAAATGTACTTAAAGGTGAACTAAGTTTAGTAGGACCACGACCATTACTAATGGAATATTTGCCACTTTACTCAGATGAACAAAAAAAACGCCATTTAGTTAAACCAGGCATCACTGGATGGGCACAAGTAAATGGGAGAAATGCGATTTCATGGGAAGCCAAGTTCAAATTGGATGTTTGGTATGTTGAAAATCAGTCTTTAAAATTAGACATGTACATTCTATATAAAACATTTATAAATGTTTTATATAGAAAAGACATCAATGCAAGAGATCATGTGACAATGGAAAAGTTTCGAGGACTTGAATCATGAAGGATTTATTAATAATTGGTAACGGTGGGCATGCAAAAGTAATTAAAGACATTATTAACGCTAATGGAATTTATAAAGTTTCTGGTTATTTAGATGATAATATCGAAAAATATTTTGTCAAAAATGATATGATTTACGATAATTTAAAAAACATTAAACTTTATCAAGAAAATTACCACTTTATTATTGCAGTTGGCAATAACAAAATCAGAGCTGATATCTTCAAAAAAGTTGATGTTCCAAATGAAAAGTTTCCTGTTTTAATTCACCCCAAAGCAATTGTTAGTGAAACTGCTAATTTGGGGAATGGTACTGTCGTTATGCCTGGTGCTATTGTCAATGCAGAATCTGTAATAGGTCGACATTCAATAATAAATACATGCTCTGTAGTTGAACATGAATGTCTGATTAAAGATTTCACTCATATTTCCCCTGGAGCAGTATTAACTGGGAATGTTTCAGTAGACGAATATACACAAATAGGAGCAAATGCTACAGTTATTCCAAATGTGAGAATTGGATCAAATGTTTTAGTGGGTGCAGGTTCCACTGTAATTTCTAATACAAAGAACGATGTTACATTAGTAGGAACACCAGCAAAAGTTATTAAGGAGTAATGATGATAATGAGAGAGAGAATTTTTTTATCAACGCCACATATGGGAGGGACAGAAACTCGTTACATAGATAAAGCATTTAATGATAATTGGATTGCACCGTTAGGGGAGAATGTCACTGAATTTGAAAACGATGTAAAAAGATATGTGGGTAAGGATTATGCATTAGCTACAGCAAGTGGTACATCGGCTATTCATTTAGCGCTAATTGAAGCGGGCATATCAAAGGGTGATATAGTATTTTGTTCATCCCTTACTTTTTGTGCAACTTCAAACCCGATTTTGTATCAAGGTGCAATTCCAGTATTTATAGATTCAGAAGTAGAATCCTGGAATATGTCACCTAAAGCTTTGGAAAAAGCTTTAAAAAAATACGAAGAAAAAGGTGTAATGCCTAAGGCAGTATTAGTAGTTAACTTATATGGACAATCTGCAAATTTTAATGAGATTTCTTCTATTTGTAAACGTTATAATGTTACTTTGATTGAAGACTCAGCAGAATCTTTAGGTTCTACTTATGAAGGAAACATGAGTGGAAGCTATGGTGATTTTAGCATTTTCTCTTTTAATGGTAATAAAATAATTACTACTAGTGGAGGAGGTATGCTGCTTTCTAATAACAAAGAAAGAATTGAACACGCTTTATTTTTAGCTACCCAAGCTAAAGACAAGGCTCCATATTATCAACATACCGAGTTAGGCTTTAATTATCGATTAAGTAATATATCGGCAGGTATCGGCCGTGGTCAAATGGAAGTGATTAACGATCGTGTAAGACGCCGAAGAGAAATTTTTGATATGTACTACCAAGAATTAAGTCAAATAGATGGCATTAAATTTCAACCAGAATTATCAAACAGTAAATCGAATCGATGGTTAACAGCTTTAACTATCGACCCAAAAAAAATAAACATTTCAGCAAATGAATTAATTACAGAACTAAACAGAAAAAACATTGAAGCTAGAGCAGTTTGGAAACCTATGCACCTTCAACCACTTTATAAATCATATGATTATGTTTATATTGATGTTGATAATGCTGAAAAGTTATTTAACGAGGGAATATGTTTACCGTCAGGATCAAATATGACAAATGACCAAGTTAAAGAAGTAATCACAGAAATCAAAGAACTTTTAAAATAATAATATTTAAAAATGAGGGATATAGATGAGAGAGACAAAAATCGCAGTAATCGGCATGGGTTATGTTGGAATGCCATTAGCTATTGCATTTGCAAAACATTTTGATGTGATTGGCTTTGATATTGATAAAAATAAAATTAATAAATATCAAAGACATGTTGATCCTACTGGAGAAGTAGGAGAAGAAGTATTAAAGAATACAACATTGAAATTTACATCAGAAGAAAAGGATTTGGCGGATGCTAATTTCTTTATTATTACTGTTCCAACTCCTATCAAACAAGATAATACTCCAAATTTAGAACCTATAGAAGGTGCAACAGAATTAGTAGCAAAATATCTAAAAAAGGGAGACTATGTTGTTTATGAATCAACTGTATATCCAGGGGTTACTGAAGAGGTTTGTGCTCCATTATTAGAAGATATTTCTGGATTAAATGTAATTGAAGATTTCAAAGTTGGATATTCTCCTGAAAGAATAAATCCAGGAGATAAAAAAAATACTGTTGAGAATATTATTAAAATAGTATCTGGGATTGATGATGAATCGTTGAATGTAATTGCAGATATTTATGGTAAGGTCATTAAAGCTGGAATTCATAAAGCTTCTACTATCAAGGTAGCAGAAAGTGCAAAAGTTGTTGAAAATAGTCAAAGAGATATCAATATTGCTTTCATGAATGAATTATCACAGGTCTTCAATTTAATGGGAATTAACACACATGAAGTAATTGAAGCGATGAATACTAAATGGAATGCTTTAGGTTTCTATCCAGGATTAGTAGGAGGACACTGTATAGGTGTAGATCCATATTACTTTATATATAGAGCAGAGAATCTTGGTTACCACTCTCAGATTATTACTGCTGGTAGAAAAATAAATAACAATATGGCTACTTTTGTTGTTAATAATATTATTAAAGAACTGATGAAAAAGGGTAAATCTTCTGATGCAACCGTTTTAATTGCAGGATTGACATTTAAAGAAAACACACCAGATTTTAGAAATTCAAAAGTTATGGAAATGATAACTGTTTTAAATGAATTTGGTATTCGTCCAAAAGTAGCTGATCCATATATAGAAAACTTTAATGGTGAAATCGAAGCGGATATTGTGGACATTAATGATTTCACTGAAAGTGTTGATTTACTGCTATATGCCGTGAACCATGATGCATTCAAAAAGTTAGATGACAAAAAATTCTTGAGTTTACTTAAAAATGATTCCTCAATTATTATTGATTTGAAAAACAGATTTAAAAAATATGGAAACGAAAATATTACTTATTGGTCTGTATAAAGGAAGGGGTAGATGTTATGAAAGTTTTGCATATTAATAGCAATTACCTACACTCACCATTATACAGTGAAATGATTAGCAAGATGGAACAAATAAATATTGATAGTGATGTTTTGATGCCAAGAAAAGTTGAAGATGAAAGTAATGTTAAATGTAATCTAGTAGAAAATAACGCACAAATCTATCACAAACAATTTTTAAAGCCAATAGATCGTTTTTTGTATTTTAAAAAGCAAAATAAAATAACTAAATGGATTAACTCATTGGAAATCAATGTATGTGAGTACGATATTATTCATGCACATACATTGTTTTCAGATGCTTATCAAGCTTATAAGCTTGATAAGCCTTATGTTGTCACTGTAAGAAATACTGATATTAATTTTTACATGAAATACTATAAACATTTGCTGCCGATTGGTAAGAAAATTTTGAGGAAAGCTAGTAAAATTATTTTCTTATCAAAATCTTACGAGAAAATCACTGTAGATAAATTGTTTAAGGATAAAAGAGAAAAAGCAGATATATTACAAAAATCATATGTAATACCTAATGGGATAAATGATTTTTGGATAGAACATGCTAATAACGACATCAAAGAAATTGGGGATAAAGTAAATATTGTATGTGTTTGCAGAATTATGAAAAACAAGAACTTGAGTTTTTTAGCAGAAAACTTAAAATCAGAAAATCTTGGCATGAGCACCAATATATATGTTATTGGAGATGTAATTGAACAAGAATATTACGATAAATTAAAAGAGTTTGAGAATATAGTCTTTTTAGGAAAAAAGGATAAGGAAGAAATAATTGAAGTTATGAAAGACATGGATATATTTTCAATGGTTTCTTTCAATGAAACATTTGGCTTAGTTTACTTGGAAGCACTAACACAAAACCTACCTGTTATCTATACAAAGAATGAAGGGTTTGATAAGTATTTTAAAGATGGTTTGGTAGGTTATCCAGTTTCACCTACTAATAATGACGAATTGATCACTAATACTAAAAAAATTATCGATAATTACGGTTCGATACAAAAAAACATTAGTCAATTAAATAAAGAAGATTTTTCATGGACGAGTAACGCATTACAGCATAAGAAATTATATGAGTCAATAAAGGCAAGTGTTCTTAAATGAAGTTTATAAAAGACATGATGATTAATATACTGTCACAAGGTTTATTTATAGCAGTGCAACAATTATTTTTGTTTCCAGATTTCGAAAAATCACTAGGGCAAGAAGATTTTGGTAGATTTTTGATAATATATGGTTTCTTTAATGTTTTTGTTATTACATTAAATGCAAGTTTTACAAATCTTTATCAAAAAAAGTTCAACACCTTTACTGAAGAACTTGAAAATAAAGATGCCTTGTATATTTATTATAAGAAACTGCTAACTTATATAACGCTTATTTCAGTAGCTTTTTCTTTCTCAATATTGATATTAGATATAGGAATTGTTGAATACCTGCTTCTATACTTATTAGTTCTATTTACATCTAGCAGGATGTTCTTGCTAGTACATTATAGAGTGAAAAAAGATTTTATTAAAATATTATACGTTAACTTGGTATTAAGCTCAATGTATGTTTCTTTATATATTCTTCATGTGGAAACAGTTAGAGATATACTACTTTATTTCGTTGCTATAGAACTGGTTATTAACATTTTTGTTTTTGTGATTTTAAAAATCGATATATTATCATTGATTAAATCAAAAAAGTATCAATTCGAAAATTCAGCATTAACCTTTTTATTGATTTCTGGTTGCGCTGGTTCTTTAATGAATTATTCTGATCGATTTATTACTAGTTTTCTAATTGGTGCTGGTAGTGTATCTGTTTTTTATATAGCCACACTGCCAACTAAATTGATGTTATTTCCTTTTACTATGATTTCATCAGTTATTCTAAGTTATATTGCTGACACAGAAAAAATTACACGTCTCATTAAAAAGCGAGTACTAATACTGCTTCCAATAGTGAGTTTGGTAGTATTTGCTGTTTCTTATTTTGTTGGATATATTCTGATATATTTCCTTTATAATGATTACTTAGAATCTATTAAAACTATATATATATTTGTAACGATAACGTTTGGATTGATTTGTGCAGATTATATTATTAGAAGTTTTCTCGTTAAATACTATTCATTGCAACGTAAAGCATTGATAGATATTTTGACACTAGTGTTTTTCATTGCATTATCATTTGCAATCTTTACAATTGAACAAAGTTTAGTGGCAATTGCAATCGCACAGTTAGTTACATATTCTATAAAGCTAATTGTTCAACTATATATCTTTTCAAAATTAAAAGTATAAAACATATGGAGGTTAATGATGATTAACACCTTAAAAGTAGCTGTAAGAAAAGCCCTTTTACGTAAAGAAACACAAGCATTATATAAGAAGATGAGTAAAATCAAAGTCAGTTTGATGAGAGTTTTAAGCGATGAGCAATTTACTAAATTGAATATAAGAATGAATACTGGTATAAACCTAAATCTAAAAAATCCTCAAATGTTTGTTGAAAAAGTAAATTGGTTGAAGTTAAATTATAGAAATGATCTTCAGACAGAATATACAGATAAATATTTGATGAGAAAACATTTAATCAACCATGGATATAGTCACTTACTTCCGCCTCTAATAGGTGCTTATAGTGAATTTAATAGTATCAACTTCGATAGCTTGCCTAATAAAGTTTTTTTGAAAACTAATCATACTTCTGGTGTAAACCAAGCAATAGAAAAAAATAAAACTAACCTTACTAGAGCTAAACGTAGATTTGATGCAGCAATGAAAGATAACTACTTTAAGTACTCTAGGGAATGGAATTATAAGAATATCAAACCTAAAATACTTGTTGAAGAATACTTGAACTTAGACGATTTTGTTGACTATAAATTTTTTGTTTTTGAAGGAAAAGTTGAGTTCTTTGGAATAATAAAAAATATTAATGATAGTCAGGGTAACCAATCATTAAATAGTAAGATAAATTTGTATGATACTTCTTTGAATAGAATGAGTATAGATATAAAAAGAAATGAGTTTGATGATGATGGTTTTGAATTTAGTGAATATTTACCGGAAATGATTAAAGTTTCCGAGGATCTTGCTTCAAAATTTCCGTTTTGCAGAGTCGACTTTTTTGTTAGTAAAGACAAATTATACTTTGGTGAAATGACATTTCATCCTAATGGTGGGCAATTGGTATTATATCCACTAGAAAATGAAATGAAATTTGGTGGGAAAATTCATTTAGAAAAAATACCTGAAAATGAATTGAAAACGCAACTTAATCATTGATGGTTAAGGAGGTAATGTATGAACAACAATCTAAATAAAAATAGTTTCACAATAAAAATATCAACAGTAGTAATATTTATATTGTACTTATTAATTTTAATCGGATCACTCAACGCAACTGAGTCAGCTACAGTAATTATTGGAACAATTGCTTTGTTTTTAACATTTTTTATATCTGCATTTGGTGTATTAATTTATTTAGGTAAGGGAACAAATCTAAAAAAGTCACAGTTATCAATATTAATTTTAATACTTTTACTTTTCATGGTTTGTATTGCTTCTATATCAAATAATACTTTTGAGGCAAAAGATATAATCAATACAATACAAATGGTTGCATGCTTGATAATTATTTTATATTTATCTTTTATAAAAATCGGGTTTACAGAGCTAAAGTATTTAAATTCATTAGTTATAATTTTCGTGCTTTTTCATTTTGTTATATGGATAGTCATGGGTATGCCAGGGTTCTTTGCTAGTATTTATAATAACTCAAATTTAATAGGCCCTTTCATGTTCTATACTTCGTTCTTTTTGATTTTAGGACTAAAATACTCGAAACTGAAAATTATATATATAGGGTTACTCCTCATAAGTTTAATACTTGTTTTAGCGAGTGATACTAGATCTATACTTTTGAGTATTGCTGTAACATTAATTGTATTTATATTATGGAGAATTATTACATCTTCACAGGTAGTAGGTCTTCTATTCTTTGTTTCTGTAATTTTACTTAGTATTGCTTTTATTTATGTATATCCATTATTACCAACATTTAATTTCTTTATGCCGATTGAGCAATGGATGCTGAACCACACAGGAAAAAGTATAATGTCAGGGAGAAACGATTTATGGATTCCCTTAACAGAGTTAATTAATGAAAAACCTTGGTTTGGTTATAGTCCAGGTACTATGGCTGAAGAATTATATTCTCATGATCAGTCACCACATAACTTGTACTTAAACATTTTAATGCAAATTGGTTATGTTGGTTTGATTATAATTGCAGTTATATTTTTGCTTTTATGGAATGCAATGATAAAAAATAAGAATAGTTTTACTGTAAAATTGGCGGCAAGTTATTTTATGGGAGTTATAGTCCATCAATCTTTTGAAATTACTTTATTCCAAAATCAATTATCTGTAGGTTTATTACAAGTTTTCATTATTGGAATTGGTTATAGTGTAGCAATTAACTCTGAAGAAAATGAGACGCAGCTTAATCGTTATTAAAAGTGGAGGTTTTAAATCTTGAGGAAAATATGGATAATTAATCATTACGCTACAGACAATTATTTTAACGAGGGTGGTAGGCATTACTGGTTTGCTGAATACTTAAAAAAAATGCGGAAATGATGTTACAATTTTTTGCGCAAATACAAGACATAATTCGGCAGATATAATTGATACAAAGAACAAATTATATGCTGAAAGGGTTAAAAATGAAATACCATTTGTTTTTGTCAAATCACACCCATATAAATCTAATAATCATCACAGAATTTTCAATATGCTTTCATTTACTAAAAGATTATTGAGTGTAGCCAAATCCTATAGTAAAAGGTATGGAAAACCAGATGTGATCTTAGCTTCAAGTGTTCATCCTTTAACATTAATTGCTGGTTTGAAAATTTCAAAAGAAATGCAAGTGAAATGTATAGTAGAAGTAAGAGATTTATGGCCGGAAAGTATAGTAGCATATGATATTTTAAAAGAGCGTAATCCTATTACACAGTTTATGTATCAAGCTGAAAAGAAAATTTATGAAAAAGCTGATGCAATTATTATGACATGGCCAGGTGGAAGAGATTATATAAAATACAAAGGCTGGTTTAACAAGATTTCTGAAAATAAAATTTATCATATAAGTAACGGTGTAGTTTTGAAGTCGTTTGAAGAAAATGCTGAGAATTTTCAAGTACATGATGATGATTTATTAAATAAGGAATGTAAAAACTTTGTTTATACTGGTTCAATTAGACAAGTTAATTATTTGTCGCTGTTAGTTGAAGCTGCTAATATAATTGAAAAAAAATATCCAGAATCTAAGGTTAAGCTCCTTATATATGGTGATGGAGATGAAAGACCTGAGTTGGAAGAAAAAGTTGAATCTTTGAATCTTTCAAATATTATATTTAAGGGTAAAGTTCATAAAAAGTATGTACCATATATTTTAAAAAATTCATATGCAAACATATTACACAATCGTAGTACAAAATTAGATAAATATGGCCAAAGCCAAAATAAATTATTTGAATACTTAGCAGCTGGCAGACCAATTATTCAAACATATCAAACAGGGTATAGTGTGATCCAAAAAGAAAATTGTGGTATTTGTGTTAGTAAACAGACACCAGAAAATATTGCAGAATCTATACTTAAACTCGCAAATAATGAAACGATATCAAAAATACAAGGGGATAATTCAAAAAAAGTTGCTAAAAATTACGACTTTGAAAACCTCACAAATAAGTTAATTGAAATAATAGAGAAGTAAAAATATATTCATCGTTGTTGATCATTACACTTTAATATTTATTGATACACAAAGTATTTGTATACCAAAGCCAGGGAAGAAGGATGAATTGTCTTTCCTGGTTTTTTGGTGTGCTTTTTTATGGAGCAGAACCACATTGGATAATATAAGTTTAATACATACAAAATTAATAAATAGAAATAACTAATGGCTATATTTTACTTTTTCAAATAAGGATTGTGTTATAATAACGAATGTATTAAGTAGTGCATGTCATAATCATTACTATTTAATATGATAAAACGCAATAGGTAGGAGACATCATGAATAAAAATTTAGATTTGAAAGGCTTAATTCAAATAATAAAAAGCAACTTGATTATGATCTTGAGTGCGATGGTGTTATTTGGGTTTATCAGCTTTCTTATTACACAATTTTTAATAACACCGCAGTATACAGCTACCTCTCAGGTGATTATTAAGCAAAGTAAAAATGATAGAGGTAATTTATACAGTAATCCCACTGAGGTTCAAACGAACATTCAATTAATCAAAACATATTCTCAACTGATTGGATCAGATGAGGTGAAAGATAGTGCAGTACAATTACTGAAAAAACAAGGTATAACAGTTGAAAATAGTGATATTGCTGTGAAATCAGAAGAAAACTCTCAATTAATTAAAATTATCGTTAAAAACGAAAGTCCTCGTAATGCGGTAAAACTCGCAAATGCATTAGCAGAAACTTCTAAAGGCAAAATCAAACAAGTTATGGGTGTAGACAACTTATTTGTGTTATCTAAAGCCAAATACGAACAAGTCGTCCAACCTACAAGTCCAAATGTTTTGTTTAATACAGTGCTTGGTATTGTCTTTGGATTGTTCTTATCTATAATAGTTATCTTCTCTAGAAAAATGTTGGATAACAAAATAGATAATGAAGCAAAAGTAGAGGCATTACTGCATCTGCCAGTAGTAGGGAAAATCAGTGATGTAGGTGGTAAAAAACGATGAGTAACGATAATAAAGTTTATGCACATAGTTCTGATGACATGATTAAAGAACAAATTAAAGTACTGCGTACGAATTTAACATTCTCTCGCAATAGTACAGAAGATAATATCATAATGATTACCTCTTCAAAACCGGATGAAGGCAAGACTTTTATTTCAAGTCAGCTTGCACAATCATTAGCTGAGTCCGAATATAAAGTGCTTGTAATTGATGCGGACTTGCGAAAACCTTCGATTCATAAATACTTCAATGTACCCAATAACCATGGGTTATCAAATGTAATCGGCGGCCGCAACGAACTTGAAGAAACAATTATTACTGATGATGAAAGTAATTTAAGTGTATTGCCTTCAGGGACAATCCCGCCGAACCCAGCCGAATTACTAGACACCAAACGATTTGAAACAATCATTAATACCGTGAAAAAAGACTATGACTTTGTGGTGATTGATACACCGCCGGTATTGCCGGTTACTGACAGTCTGATTATCGGTACACTTGCGGATCAAACCATACTAGTAATCAACAGCCAATCTACCTCTAAAGAAGATGTAATAGAAGCAAAACAAAAATTAGATAAATTGAACATCTTTATCTTTGGCGTCGTGTTGAATAGATTAAAACGCGTACATCAAGAACAGGGTTACTATAAATATTAGTAGGAGAACATCATGAAAATAATGTATGTGATTACGAAAGCAGATATTGGAGGTGCACAAACGCATCTCATTCAACTTGCGAATTATTTCTCTCATAAGCATGAGGTAATTGTAGCAGTTGGAAGTAAAGGACCGATGCTGAATGCATTCAATGACAAAGTAAAAGTGATTCAATTAGAACATTTAAAAGGACCGATTTTATTTAAAGAAGATATTTTCGGTGTAAAGGAGCTTGAAAGCCTGATTGCACTGATTCAGCCTGATATTTTGCATTTGCATTCCTCAAAAGCAGGCGCATTAGGCAGATTAGCACAACGTTATGCACACACTACGCACACGAAAGTATTATTTACAGCACACAGCTGGGCATTTACAGAAGGTGTGAATCCTCTTAAAAGAGTGGCTTTTAAATTGATTGAAAAGTATTTATTGAAATCTACAGACAAAGTCATTTGTGTTTCGGATTATGATAGAAAACTAGCACTTCTGAACCATTTTGACAAAGAAAAACTTTGTACGATTCATAATAGTGTTGCACAGCCGAAAGATAATGTTTTAGCAACGATACAAACAAAACCGCAACAACCTGTCGAATTTGTAATGGTGGCACGTTTTGCATATCCAAAGATGCATCAAGCAGTGATTGAAGCGGTCAAATTATTAAGAGAATCTACCGACCAGTCGTTCAATGTGACTTTTATCGGAGACGGCGATACATTCAAAGAAAATATTGCTTTAGCCGCTTCACTCGGCCTAAATGACATCATCACTTTTAAAGGCAATGTGGATCACGTCAGAGCAGCTTTGCATCAATACCATGTCTTTATTTTAATGAGCAAACATGAAGGTTTGCCAATCAGTATTATTGAAGCAATGTCAGAAGGGTTACCTATTATTGCGAGCAATGTAGGCGGCATCAGCGAACTTATAGAGGATAACGGAATATTATTAAATCAAAATACGCCTTATGAATTAGCACAAGCTATGCAATCATTTTTAGATACAGAAACTATTCAAAGTAAAGCACGTGCTTCGTATAAAAAATATGAAGCGGAATTTACGGAAAATAAAATGATGAAAAAGTTGGAACGTATTTATGAACCAAGTTATTAAACATGATCGTTATCTCAAAATATTGCTGATTTGCTTGGCTGTCTTTATACAGCAATCTACATTAGTAGCCAGTTTTAATGCTTCATTATCAGATGTTGTCTTGATTTTGCTTTGCATTCATATTTGGCGGCATTACCGTAAATTAATGCGAGGAAAAAGTTTTATTTTATTCTTTGTCTTGTTAATTTGTTATCGATTCTGTGTCACAATAGGAATTTTGTTTTTAGATAGTTATATGACTTTGACGATGAAAGAAATATTAGCTTCTGTGATTAAAATCAGTGTTACCTTTACGTATTTTATACTTGGATACAATCTAGTGAAATTCAAAAATGAAATACCATCATTTTTTAAAGCATATATTATTTCCAGTGCAGTCATCGGGTGGATATGTATTTTAGGTAGTTTAACGCAGCAAGCTTTCATTGTAAAATACTTCTTCTTTGATGACATCCGTGCACAAGGTTTAATGAATGACCCGAACTATTTTGCGTTAACACAAATGGTGGCCTTATGTTTAAGTGTCAATCTGATTAAGAATAATGTATGGAGAGCTCTAGCAGTTTTAACAGCTGTTTGTGCGATTTTCTCATCTGGTTCTAAAACAGCATTGATTATTATGATAATTATCAGTGTGGCATTATTCCTTATCAAGTTCAGTAACATTACTATTAAAAGCTATCTTAATATTGCGGTCATTGCTGTAATCTTCATCTTATTTGTCTTTATCTTTATGAATTTTAAAGTTATTAATTTTGAAATATTTAAGCAAATTCCTTCGGTTGAACGTATGATGACTGTATTCTCTGGTACATCAGCGATTGATGACAGCGGATCTAACCGTTTGGCAGTATGGGAGAATGGTTTGGAAATCATTAAATATACTTTAGGGTTCGGTGTCGGCTTATTTGATTATTCTCATGTCGGGTTGACCATCAATCATGTAGGAGAAGTAGCACATAATACTTATATTCAAATTGTAGGCGAGTGGGGAATTATCTTCTCTGGTGCATTCTTTTGCTTTATAGCTTCGATACTGATTCGTATTTTCAGAACACGACCTTTTGAAGTATTCAGCTGTCTGTTTGTTTCATACTTAGCCATTATTATTTACAGTTTTACCATTTCATTGAACAACTCACGTTTTGTGGCCATTGCGATAGGATTATTAACAGCATACGCTGCGTGGAAAGACAAGGTAAGAGGTGATGCGGATGAATAAAAATTCTTTGAAGGAAAATTTGATTTTCCAAGGTTTGTATCAAATTATCCGCATCATTACACCTATTATCACAATCCCTATTATTTCCAGAGCTTTCGGTCCGAGCGGTGTAGGTGTTACTTCATTTTCATTTACTATCGTACAGTACTTTTTGATGTTTTCTGGGTTAGGTATTCAACTCTACTTTAACCGGTTGATTGCAGAAAATGATGCAAACAAAGCACAACTATCAAAGACATTTTGGAATATCTTTATGAGTAAGGCTATTTTGTCTGTTGTTGTATTAATACTGTATATCATCACGATTCATTATTTTATAACAGAATACCGCTTGATCTTTTACTTGCAAGGTGTCTTCATTGTCGGTTCATTCTTTGATATTTCTTGGTATTACGCAGGTATGGAGAGATTTAAACTGCCAAGTATCATCAATATGCTTATGTCGATGCTCGTATTAATTGTGGTAGTCGGATTTGTTCATGACCAATCGGATATGGCACTTTATGTATTTATTATTGCGGCGATTACAGTATTTAATCAAATTCCGCTTTATTTCAATGTATTTAAAGAAATCAGCTTTATTACAATCGATTGGCAAGAAGTTTGGACTATTTTGAAAACATCATTTGCCTACTTTTTACCAAATGGCCAACTGAATCTCTTTACCAGTATTAACTGTCTGATTATAGGGTTAATGATGTCGTATAGAGATGTAGGGATATTTGCGAATACCTTTAATATTTTAACAGTAGCGATTATTTTAATTAATACGATTGATTTAGTGATGATACCGAGATTAACAAGAATTACACGTGAACATAACCATTCAATTCAGCGGATTCTAGAAAACAACATGCATATTCAATTAATGCTGACGATTCCTATGGTGTTCGGCATTGTCGCAATTATGCCTGATTTTTATCAATGGTTTTTCGGTAAAGCATTCTATGAATCTGTGCCTTTAATGACAGTGTTATCAATTTTGCTGCTGATTATTCCGTTGAATATGATGATCAGCCGACAATACTTGCTGTCGCAAAATATGGTGAAATCGTATAATTTATCGCTGATTGCAGGCGGTATTTTAAATATTATTTGTTCCATTGTACTGGTCTTGCCCTTCGGGCTGTACGGCATAGGCTTAGCAAGAATAGTGGCAGAGATGATGATTTTGATTTGGCGTTGGATTGATATTAGAAAATTAAACATTGTATTAGACTATCGCAATATCATTAAAGCACTGTGTGCTTCAGCAGTAATGTACTTAAGTATTATGCTGGTTGCACATTATCTGCACCATCCGGTTATTACTACATTCATTGAAATCATGACAGGTATTATGCTTTATTTGGTGTGTAACTTAATATTAAGAAATAAATACTTGCTGATTGTCCTCAATGGAATTTTAAGAAGGGAGCGTTCTTCATGATTGATATACATGATCATATCGTTTGGTCTATAGATGATGGGCCTAAAAGCCTGGAAGAAGCGATAGAAATGGCAGAATATGCATATTCTATCGGTATTAGAAAGATTATTACTACGCCGCACTATAAAACGAATGTCTTCGAATCTGATAAACATGAAATCCTGGAAAAGGTGGAGATACTTAATACACACTTAGCAGAAGCAGGAATTGATATCACAGTCAAAGGTGGGCAAGAAATTCATTTGGATGAAAAGTTTTATATCCATTGGGATAATGATAAACTTTTGAATCTCGGTAATGGCAGTCTGTATTACTTAGTGGAATTGCCTTTTGACAATTATCCGTATTTTATTAAGGATATTTTAGTTTCATTGGTCGATAAAGGTTTTGTGCCGGTTATTGCTCACCCTGAGCGCAATGCACAAATCAGAAATAATCCGAAAATGCTTGATCAGCTGGTAGAAATGGGATGTCTGCTTCAAATGAATGCGGCTTCTATTTTAGGGGATTATGGCCGTGATGTTAAAAAGACTGCGAAATATATGATTAAACATAAAAAGTTTCATTTCATCGGCAGCGATGCCCACAATAATAATAAACGTATCTTTTGTATTGATAAATGTTACAACAAAATTAAAGACGAAGAATTTAAAGCTTACTTAATGAACAACTCAGAAAGGATATGGCAGGATAAAAAGATAGATGCTTACAGGTATTTAAAATAATGAATACAAACCATAAAACAGTTTCAGTCGTCATTCCGTATTTCAAGTCGAGTGAAACAATTGAAAGAGCAGTCAACTCAGTTTTAGAACAAACGGTTCAACCTAAAGAAATTATTATTGTCAACGACTTCAGCAATACTCCTGAAGATGATAATAAATTAGCTGAATTAAGCAAAATAGAGACAGTGAAAGTCGTTTCGTTAAAAGAAAATGTAGGATGCGGCAACGCTAGAAATAATGCATTATCTATTGCATCAGGGGACTATATCGCATTTTTAGATTCAGATGATTCATGGACAAAAGAAAAGTTAGAAGTACAGTTGAAAGTTATGGAAACAACAGATGCTTATTTCAGCGCACATCAATCTGCACAATTTGAAGGTTATGTGCCAAGTGATAAAGCACATTTCAGTGTTAAACGACTGCATCTTATTCCGATTTTACTCAAAAATATAATCCCAGTACGTTCAGTTATGATGAAAAACGATGGGCAATATGCATTCAAACATAGAATGCGTTATGTAGAAGATTTGATGTTATGGGGTGAAATACTAGGCGATCACCAAAAAGGTGTCTTCATCAATAAAGTGATGTGTTTCTCTTACAAAGAGGACTTTGGTGAAAGCGGCTTAACAGCCAACTTAAGAAAAATGCATGAAGGTGTCTTGTTCGTCTTCAGAAGTTTATACAGAGATAAAAAGATCAATCGACCTACCTTTTTACTTGTCACTGGATTCGAGAACTTAAAATATCAAATCAGAAAAGTAAGAGTGTGGCAACGCAGCCGGTTTAAAAAATAATAAGTATAAATTTTAAAAATCTATTCAGATGCATCTGTGTAAAGTGATTTGCGCAGGTGCATTTCATTATTATCAGTGTGTTTAAGCTGAAATAAACATACAAAAAGTGTGACACATACACTATAATATATGATGTGCAATATAAAATAATTCGAAAACATCTTTGGAGGACATCATGGAAAAGAATATTGATATCGCAAGTCTATTCGCAATGCTGAAAAAGTATTATAAATTATTGCTGATAGTTCCGATTATATTGGCCGTTTTAGGATGGGGAGTCAGTACATTCTTGATTCATCCTAAATATTCAGCTACATCACAAGTACTGGTCAATCAGACGAAAACTATTAAGCAAATCTTAGATCAGCAGCAGCAATCTAACAGCCAGCTCGTTAAAACTTATACAGAAGTCATTAAAACATCGAAAATATTAGATGAAGTTTCAAAAGAACTGGATCACAAATATTCAGCCAAAACGCTAGCTGGTATGATTAATGTAAATAACCAAGCGGGGTCAGAGTTGATTAATATCAACGTCGTAAGCAAGCACCAAAAAGATGCGGTTGCAATTGCGAATACTACCGCACGTGTTTTCAGCAATCATGCGGATTTATATATGAACATTGATAAAGTTTCTGTTTTGACTAATGCATCAGATGCAGTGAAAGTTTCACCGAAACCTTTGAAAGCTGCTGTAATTTGTTTCGTCTTTGGTGCAATTGCAGAAACGATTGTTATTTTATTAGTATTCCTTTTAGACAAAAGAGTCAAAAATGAAAGTACAGCCGATTGGTATTTGAAATTACCTGTATTAGGCGTAATCAAGAAAGTTAAAAGCAGTAAGCATCATGAAGCCCATCAACAAAATCAGATACTTGGTATGGATTTCAAAGCAGTAAAAGCAGAGGACCGAACAGCATTCTTCCAACAAGTGAATCAGATTCAAGCAAATCTTGCTATGAATGATGACTTGAAATCTGTTGTGATTACTTCTGAACGTGCAGCAACTGGAAAATCATTGCTTTCAGCCCATCTTGCGGCTATGTATGCCAAAGCGGGTTATCGTACGTTGTTGATTGACGGTAATGTATATCACCCGTCACAACATACTATATTCAATGTTAAAAATGATAATGGCTTGGCTGACAACTTAGCGCATCCATCGAAAATCAGCGAGGGTATTCAATCTACAACAATTACAAATTTACAGCTATTAACTGCAGGTAATGAGATTAAGCGTTCAACTGAATATTTCAGTGCATCCAAATTACAAGCACTGATTCAATCATTGAATGAAAGTTATGATGTGTTAGTGATTGATACCGCTTCTCTAGAAGAAAGCCCAGATGCCCAATTATTCGCCAAAGCAAGCAAAAATGTATTAATGGTGGTTGACGTGAAACGTAATCATGCAGAAGCATTACAACGGGCTGAAAAATTACTGCAAAGAACGAAAGCAGCTATTTTAGGAGTTGTCTTAAATAAAGCCTAAACTAATCACAAAAGAATCAAAGCAGCTGTATATACTTATACGTTAAGGACGCTGCTGTTTGAAGGTGAGATAAAATGTTTAATCAACAAGAATTACGCAACAAGAATTTATATAGCAGGGAAGTTTGCTGATGATATATATCGCAAGTGCTTTAATTATACTGATTTGTATCATTTATTTCTCCCGGATCCAATTAAGCAAAGGTGTGTTATTACTGTTATATATGGTGTTAACAGGCAATTTGTTTTATGAGCTGCTCAACAAAAGCATTACTAAATCTACTGATTATTTATCTTATTTAATCGGATTTGAAGAAGTCATGCATGCAAGTTTCGGTCATGTACTAGATGTGCATATATTTGAACCTGTATTTACAGTCATTTTATGGATCTTATTGCATACAGTACCTGACTTAACCTTTACGGTTTTTGTTTTAGCAACGAATGTACTGATTACTATTGGATTGTACCGCTTCTTTGAAGACAAACACTTATCATTATTTGCTTTAGCAATATATACGTACTTCCCGATGTTTTTAGTCATGTCTACAAACATTATCAGACAAACCTTTGTATTTGGACTATTACTCATCATGTTCAACTTTAAAGGCATTAAGCGTTTATGTATCTTTATATTTCCTTTACTGCATTCATCAAGCTTTTTGATTGTCTTGATTCTGCTTATTAACAAGCATATTAAAGTGAAATATGCAGTGTTAGGTTATTTATTTGCTTGTGTGTTGTTTGTGACAGATATCAATCGTAAATTATTCGGAACGCTGCCAATGTTCAAACGTTATACATCGCCGCTTTATTACAGCTTGTCTGAATCCAGCGGGAATCGTTTAGACTTTTTGATTTTTACAACTGCTATCATTGTTATGGCTTTTGTTCTTTATAAATCGCATATTATCACTGCAGGTTTAATGAACTACATGTTATTGACGGGCAGCTTGTTTTGTTTGTTAGGCTTCTTAGCCTTTTCAGATCGTATTGCGATGTATAATTGGTTTTTCTTAATCGTTTTATTACCATATGGTATGCAATTTCTTAAAGATAAAATATTGTATTTTCGAGTGTCGCAAGTGCATGGGGATATACGCAAACAGCAGAGTGCAGAGTAAGGATTATGTAATGTTTGGATAGTTAAAAAGTAAAAAGGAAGATTTTCATCTGGTTGAGATTGAAAATCTTCCTTTTGGTTTTTGATATCTTGTTTTAAAAGGGCGGATTATTTACTTAATAAATTTGTATCCACTGCGTCAAACCCTTTTTCTGAAACACGTACATCATTTATTTTTGTACCATCCCATTCGCCTTCAACATAGTCTTTATCAAAAAGGACTTTGAGGTTGTCTAGGAAAGTTGCTTTGTCTTTGTCACAGAAATAATCATCATGAAGCGTATGTGAATCTTTGAAATCGTTGGCTTGTTTTGGTGACATACCTGCATTTAAATGTTCTGTGTAGTACTTATAAAGCACTGCGACGATAAATGCTTGATCTCTTGTGATATCATCCATTTTACTTCACCACCTTCAACAAACTATCCGTATAAACCAAATTTTTATACAATGTTAATAGTATACCCTTTTCATATAAAATTGAACCTTCTTCACAGAAATGTAGAAAATGGGGGGGAGAAAAGCAATGGTCGCTTTTCTGGTAGATTTACGCTATAATGGAATGATGAATTTTTAAGGAGTCGATAAAAATGGCAGTGAAACCTCTTGTATCTGCGAACAGTAAAATTTTGCGCCAACCTGCAGCAAATATAAATAAGTTTGACAGTGACTTAAAACAGTTATTATTAAATATAGAAGATACTTTGTATGATTGTGAAGCGTCAGCGTTATGCGCACCGCAAATCGGGGTTTCACAACAAGCAGCCATTATAGATATGGAAGCGGAAGGTTTATTACAGTTGATTAATCCGAAAATTGTTCGGCAATCTGATGAAACGATTACAGATTTAGAAGGCGATGTTTCATTTCCTGGTGTTTTCGGGACAGTAGAGAGAAGCAAAATGATTGTCGTTCAAAGCAATGATTTGCAAGGCAACACAGTAGAACTAACAGCCTATGATGATGTTGCGAGAATGCTGCTGCATATTATAGATCAATTAGAAGGCATTCCATTTACCGATAAAATAGAAAAGCAATTGACAGAAGAAGAATTGGAGGCGTATTTAGAAGATGAGTAGAATTATATTTATGGGAACACCTGATTTCTCTACAAAAGTATTAGAAATGCTGATAGCTAAAGAGGATGTTATCGCAGTGGTGACACAACCAGACAGACCGGTAGGACGTAAACGTGTGATGACACCTCCGCCTGTTAAAAAAGTTGCTTTAGAGCATGGAATTGAAGTCTATCAACCTGAAAAGATTTCAACTTCAGAAGACTTGCAGAAGTTGATTGATTTAGAGCCTGATTTGATTGTAACAGCTGCATTCGGGCAAATTCTGCCTAAAGCTTTATTAGATGCACCAAAACTTGGTGCGATTAATGTGCATGCTTCTTTATTACCGAAATACAGAGGCGGTGCACCGATTCATCAAGCGATTATCGATGGCGAAAAAGAAACAGGTGTCACAATTATGTATATGGCACCTAAATTAGATGCGGGTGATATTATTTCGCAGCAAGCCATTGAAATCGAAGAAAATGACGATGTGGGTTCAATGCATGATAAATTAAGCTTCTTAGGTGCAGATTTATTAGCGAAAACATTACCGGATATTATTAATGGTACTAATGACCGTATCGAACAAAATGAAGCAGAAGCCACTTTTGCGTCAAATATCAGCCGAGAAGATGAACGTATTGATTGGACACAGCCTGCACAAGCAGTTTACAACCATATCCGCGGTTTATCACCATGGCCTGTAGTATATACTAAATTGGATGATACGAATATGAAGTTATATGCGGCAAAAATTGTTGAAGGCAAAAACGGCGAACCTGGAGAAATTATAGAAACAACGAAAAAAGCGATTATCGTAGGAACAGGTTCAGCGGATGCGATTGCCTTGACTGAAATTCAATTATCAGGCAAAAAACGTATGCCGACTGCAAATTTCTTAAGCGGTTATCAAGATGACTTAGTTGGGAAGGTCTTAAATTAATGCAAACAGTGAGAGAAGCAGCATTTGAAACTTTATTGTCGATTAACCAAGACAAAGCGTACAGTAATTTGAAAATTAACGAAGTACTGAAAGAAAGCGAACTGAGCCGCGCAGATAAAGGCTTATTCACAGAATTAGTCTATGGTACTTTAAAACATAAATTCACTTTAGATTATTATTTAAAGCCGTTTGTACAAACAAGAATCAAAGGGTGGATGCGTACGCTTTTATGGATGAGCATCTATCAGTATAAGTATTTAGATAAAATACCAGATCATGCGATTATTAATGAAGCCGTAGAAATCGCAAAACAACGCGGCGGCCTGCATAACAGTAAAGTTGTAAATGGTATTTTGCGTAATATGATGCGCAGCGTATTACCAGACCCATCAGAGATTAAAGATGATCAGCAGCGTATTGCGATTGAATATAGTCTTCCTAAATGGATTGTAAAACACTGGGTCACTCATCATGGACTTGAAACAACTGAAGCCATCGCAAAATCTTTGATTGAACGTCCGGGACAAACAGTCCGTGTCAATACGAATCGTACAACTGTTGAAGATGCGATTTCAAGATTAGAAAAGGAAGAGTACGAAGTACAGCAAGATAACGATATTGCATATTGTCTGCATATCTATGGCCGTCCAGTCGTTGAAAGCCGTGCATTCAAAGACGGTTATGTATCGATTCAAGATAAAAGTTCGATGTTCGTCGCTGAAATTTTAGCACCAACTGAAGGTGAAATGATTTTAGATGCCTGCAGTGCACCTGGCGGAAAAGCTTGCCAAACAGCAGAATTGCTTCAAGGCACTGGACAGGTTGATGCGACAGATATTCACGAACACAAAATTGAATTGATCGAACATAACATCAAGAAGCTGCGTTTGAAGAATGTACATGCCTTCCAACACGATGCGACACAGCCTTATGATAAAAAATATGATAAAATTTTAGTGGATGCACCCTGCAGCGGGTTGGGCGTATTGCGTCATAAACCGGAAATAAAATATGCACAGACAAAAGATACTGTAGACGGTTTGGTCGAATTACAGCTGGAAATCATGAATAATATTAAAGATTTCGTAAAACCGGGTGGCGTAATCGTCTATTCAACATGTACAATAGAACAGATGGAAAACGAAAATGTTATCTATACATTTTTAAAACAAAACAAAGACTTTGAATTTGAACCATTCTCGCATCCTAGAACAGGAGAGAAGGTCAAGACGTTGCAAATCTTGCCGCAAGACTTTAATTCAGATGGTTTCTTTATTACAAAGATAAGAAGAAAGGAAAATTAAGTAATGATTACTACTCAAAAGAAGAAAAAGAATCGTTTTCTTCCCGATTTTGACAAGCAATCAATCTATTCAATGCGTTATGAAGAAATGCAAGATTGGTTAGTGGAACATGGCCAACAGAAATTCAGAGCAAAGCAGATTTTTCAATGGCTCTACGAAAAACGTGTCGATAGTATCGATGAAATGACAAACTTATCTAAAGACTTGCGTGAATTGTTAAAGGACACTTTTACAATTACAACACTAGAAACAGTTGTGAAACAAGAAAGCCGTGACGGTACCATCAAATTCTTATTTGAGCTGCAAGACGGCTATACAATCGAAACAGTATTAATGCGTCATGAATACGGCAATTCTGTTTGTGTGACAACACAAGTCGGCTGCCGTATCGGTTGTACGTTCTGTGCATCAACATTAGGCGGTTTAAAACGAAACTTAGAAGCAGGGGAAATTGTTTCTCAAGTATTGACTGTACAAAAAGCTTTAGATGCGACAGATGAACGTGTATCGCAAATTGTTATTATGGGTATCGGCGAACCGTTTGAAAACTATGATGAAATGATGGACTTCTTAAGAATTGTCAATCATGACAATGGTTTAAATATCGGTGCACGTCATATTACTGTTTCGACTTCAGGTATTATTCCTAAGATTTATGACTTTGCGGAAGAAGATATTCAAATCAACTTTGCGGTCAGCTTGCACGCAGCAGATGATGAAATCCGTTCTAAATTAATGCCGATCAACCGTGCATACTCAATCGATAAATTAATGGAAGCTATCCATTATTATCAAGAAAAGACGAACCGTCGTATTACATTTGAATATGGTTTATTCGGCGGCGTAAATGACCAATTAAAACATGCGAGAGAATTGGCACACTTAATTCAAAAATTGAACTGTCATGTCAATTTGATTCCTGTCAATCACGTGCCGGAACGTAATTATGTTAAAACTCCGAAAGAAGATATCTTCAAATTCGAAAAAGAATTGAAGCGTCTGGGCATTAATGCGACAATTAGACGTGAACAAGGTTCAGATATCGATGCCGCATGCGGTCAATTAAGAGCGAAGGAACGTCAAGTAGAAACGAGGTAGGAACCTATGCTAAATGCAGAATTTTTCACAGACACAGGACACCATAGGGAAAAAAACGAAGATGCCGGCGGTATTTTCTATAACATGACAGAGCAGCAACTATTGGTTTTATGTGATGGAATGGGCGGCCATAAAGCTGGGGAAGTCGCAAGTGAATTTGTGGTTCAACGCTTAAAGGAGCTATTCGAAGAAGAAAATTTGGTAGAAGAACACCAAGCAGAAGATTGGCTGCGTATGAAACTTCAAAAAGTGAATAGAGAACTTTACAGTTATGCGTTGACTGATGATAATTTCAAAGGCATGGGTACCACTGCGGTGGCAGCCCTGATCTTTGATAAGCATGTGGTAATCGCAAACATCGGCGATTCTCGCGCTTATTTAGTCAACAGCAGAGAAATCGAACAAATTACCAATGACCATTCTTTTGTGAATCATTTGGTAATGACGGGTCAGATTACAGAAGAAGAGGCGTTTACACATCCGCAGCGCAATATTATTACACGTGTGATGGGGACAGATAAATTCGTTGTACCAGATATTTATGTGAAGCGTCTTAACTTTAACGACTACTTATTGATGAACTCTGATGGTTTAACTGACTTTGTCCGTCCGTTTCAAATTAAAGAACAGCTCAATCAAGACTTGCCGCTTGAAGCACAAGGACAAGCTTTATTAGAGCTTGCGCAAATACATGATTCAACGGATAATGTCAGCCTTGTATTGGCAGAAATAGAAGGTGACCGCGTATGATGATAGGTTCAGTCATCAGCGAACGCTATAAGATAATAGAATTTTTAGGCGGCGGAGGCATGAGCAATGTATACCTCGCTGAAGATTCCATCTTAGACCGTAAAGTCGCTGTTAAAATGATTCATATTGCGCCGCATGAAAAAGAAGATATGGTGAGACGTTTTGAACGTGAAGTTCATAATACATCACGTCTCTCGCACGACAATGTTGTCAGCGTAAAAGATGTTGGAGAAGACCATGAATATTTCTATCTCGTGATGGAATATATCGAAGGTCCGACACTTTCTGAATATATTAAAACGCATGGACCTTTAAGTGTAGAAACAGCAGTCAGCTTTGCCCAGCAAATACTAGAAGGTATTCAGCATGCACATGAAATGGGTATCGTACATAGAGATATTAAACCGCAAAATATATTAGTCGATCGCAATAAAACGTTAAAGATTTTAGACTTCGGTATTGCGAAAGCATTAAGCGAAACTGCGATGACACAAACTAGTCATGTGTTGGGTACGGTTCAGTATTTATCGCCTGAACAAGCTAAAGGGGAATCTACAGACAAACGTACAGATATTTATTCAATCGGGATTGTTTTATACGAAATGCTTGTCGGCGAGCCGCCGTTTACCGGAGAGACAGCTGTCAGTATTGCGATAAAACATATACAAGATCCGATGCCGAATGCGACAGATATCAGACCTGAAATTCCGCAAGCATTGAGCAACGTTATATTAAAAGCAACAGAAAAAGACAGAGACAATCGCTTCCAAGACATTGAAAGCATGAAAAAAGATTTAAGCAGTGCGCTTGAAAAATGCCGAGCAGGCGAAACACCTTATGTATCGGATGAAGCTGATACGAAAACAATTGCGATTGATAAAGACGCGATTGCGAAAGAATCAAAAGCACAGCCGGAAGGCAAAAAGGAAGAACCGATTCATCAAACGATGGAGATTCCGATTGTGAATCAGCAACGTTTCCAAAGTACAGAAGGTCCGGTTTATGAAGTGCCTCAAAAGAAACGGTCCAAAAAGAAAAAATTCTTCTTCGGACTTATCTTTGCGGTACTGCTCATTAGTTTAATCAGTTTTGTGGCTTACGGTGTATTCGGAGACAAATATATTGAAACACCGGATTTAAGAGGCAAAACAGAAGCACAAGCCGAACAAATCTTGAAAGAACATAACATCAAAGTCGGCAAAACCAAAAGTGCATTCAGTGATAAGTATCAAGAGAATCAAATTATCACGACGGATCCAGCTCCAGGCGAACGCGTGGAAGAACATGGCACCGTCAATATTGTCTTGTCTAAAGGACCGAAAAAAGCACAAATGCCAAACCTATACGGTACTAGCAAAGCAGAAGCTTTGAAATTGCTGGATAAATTAGGCTTTAAGCATATTTCTGTCGGCCAAGCATATTCTAAAACAAAATTAGAACGCGGTTTGATTGAACATCAAAACATTGCGGCTGATACAGAAGTGCCGATTAATGATACACATATTGTATTGACAGAATCCTTAGGGGTTAAACAAGTCTATGTCAAAGACTATACAGGTGAAAGTTATGACAAAGCAGAGAAAGAACTGCATGAAAAAGGTTTAAAACCTGTGAAAGAAAAAGAAGTACACAGCGACAAAGTTGAAAAAGGCAAAATTATTTCTCAATCACCGAAAAGCAAGTCTGTCGATGAAGACTCGACAATCACCTTTGTCGTATCATTAGGTAAAAAATCTGATGATGACAGCAGTGATGAAGATAAATCTGATGAAAGCTCAGTTAAAGATGTGACACAATCTGTAAAAGTGCCGTATTCAGGTAAAGACGGCGACAGCCAAAAGGTAGAAATCTTTATTCGAGACAAAGACCATGACGGCACTTCAGCGTCGCAAACGATGGATATTACGAGCGATCGTTCTGTGTCTATTCCTTTAAAAATCGAAAAAGGCAAAACAGCAGGCTACACAGTACGTGTTGATGATAAAATTGTCGCAGACAAAGATGTCGGCTATTAAAAAATGAATAGCAATCCATTCATCCTATCTCTTAAGTTAAGGCTTTATGAGGTAGGATGTTTTTTGTATCAACCGTTCGTGTAATAGTGAAACGTTTGGTATAATGTATTAGTGAAAATGAACGTATATAAGAGAGGTGTCTCGGTGAGGACAGGACGTATTATCAAGTCGATCAGCGGTGTGTACCGCGTGGATTCAGACGGTGAAATGTTTGATACAAAACCCCGCGGTTTATTCCGCAAAAAGAAATTTTCTCCTATTGTCGGAGATATCGTAGATTTTGAAATTGAAAATGTGACAGAAGGCTATATCCATCATGTTCATGAAAGAAAAAATGAGCTGAAGCGGCCGCCAGTCAGCAATATCGATCATCTGATTATTGTGATGAGTGCGGTACAACCGGATTTTTCAACGCAATTGGTAGATCGCTTCTTAGTCATTGCGCATTCATACGGGTTGAATCCGCGTATTGTAGTAACGAAAAAAGATATGGCTGATGAGGAGCAAATCGAACGTATTGAACAAGCATTAGCAGTGTATCAAGACATCGGTTATGCGACGCAATTTGTCGGCAAAGAGGATTCAATTGAAGCGGTATTTGATGCATGGGGCGAAGGTCTTGCGGTGCTGAGCGGGCAATCTGGTGTCGGCAAATCTACACTGCTCAATGCGTATCGTCCTGACTTGAAGCTTGAGACGAACCAAATTTCAAAGTCTTTAAACCGCGGTAAACATACAACACGTCACGTAGAATTGTTTGAACGCGCAGACGGCTTTGTGGCAGATACGCCTGGGTTCAGTGCACTTGATTTTGACCATATCCATAAAGATGAGGTCAAAGATTACTTTTTAGAGATCCAAGCATACGGGCAAGATTGCAAATTCAGAAATTGCAACCATATGAAAGAACCGAAGTGTAATGTGAAAGCACAAGTAGAAGCGGGCAATATAGCGCAATTTCGTTATCAGCATTATGTACAATTATTTGAAGAAATTGCATCACGAAAGGAAAGATATTAATGGTTAAAGTATTTCCATCCCTATTATCAGCAGATTTTTTAAATCTGCACAATGAGTTGAAAGCGTTAGAAGCAGCAGGTGTCGATGGTGTGCACTTTGATGTCATGGATGGCCAATTTGTGCCGAATATTTCAATCGGACTTCCGATTTTAGAGGCTGTCAATGCAGGTACAGATTTACCGATTGATGTGCATTTAATGATTGAAAATCCAGAAGCGTATATCGCAGAGTTTGCGAATAAAGGGGCAGATATGATTTCCGTCCACTTTGAAGCAACACCGCATATTCATCGTGCGATTCAATTAATTCATGCACATGGCGTTAAAGCAGGCGTAGTGATTAATCCTGGTACATCCGCAGCGGCGATTGAACCGATTTTGCATGATGTCGACTATGTATTAGTGATGACAGTCAATCCTGGATTTGGCGGTCAAGCTTTCATTTCAAACAGTGTTGAAAAAGTAGCCGCATTACAAGCATATAAAGAGAAATTCGATTTAGATTTCGATATTGAAGTCGACGGCGGTATCAATGCGATTACTGGCCAAAAATGTGTCGAAGCAGGTGCAACCATGCTTGTGACAGGTTCATATTTCTTTAAACAAGCCAACTATCAATCAGTGGCAGAAGCATTAAAAGGTGCAGACGCATCTTCTAAGTAAAGGCAGGCAAGCGAAAGCAGGGGGAGCTTATGAAAATCAATCTATTATGCGGTGATCGCCATTTGCCGCATCATCTTTTACAACGAAAAGCAGACGAAGAATGGGGCGGTATCGACAGAGGCGCACTCATTTTGGTAGAACATGATATTCAACCGATATTTTCATTAGGTGACTTTGATTCTGTCACAGAAGAAGAACGAATAGATTTGAAAAATCAATTAGATATTCATCCGGTAAAAGCTGAAAAAGCAGATACAGACTTAGGCTTAGGTGTCAGAGAAGCCGTAGAATGCGGCTTTAATGAAATTAATATTTACGGTGCGACCGGCGGCAGACTGGATCACTTTTTAGGTGCTGTCCAATTACTGCAAGAACCTGACTACTTGGATGCAGGTGTAGTCGTGCGTCTGATTGATAAGCAAAATGAGATTGTATATCTAGGTAAAGGGACGCATGAAATGACGTATGATGCAGATTTCAAATATACCTCGTTTGTGCCGCAAAGAGATCATACTGTGATTTCATTAAATGGTTTCAAGTATCCGTTAGACCATCAAACTTTGTATCAAGGGTCTACATTAACGATTTCAAATGAGATTGAAGCTGAAAAAGCAGAAGTCATTGTAGAAGCGGGCGGTGTGCTTTGTGTACGCAGCCATGATTAACAGGTACACATGAAATATAAGTGTTTTAAACAAAATAAAAGGATTGGCGCATTAAAAATGCAAGCCAATCCTTTTTGTTAAAAAAAGACAAAAGAAAAACGACCCGCCACATACGAGTCGTTTGTTCATGTGCTTTATATTTATTAAACTCTAGTAACTTTACCAGATTTTAAAGCACGTGCAGAAACCCAAACTTTTTTAGGTTTTCCGTCTACTAGGATTCTAACTTTTTGAAGGTTAGCATTCCATCTACGTTTAGTAGAGTTTAAAGCGTGTGAACGACGATTACCAGTCGAAGCTTTACGACCTGTTACGAAACATTGTTTACCCATGAAAGTACCTCCTTTAATAAATATAAACACACGGACTTATGATATACTTTCCTAATTTAGCACAGATTTCACAAATTGGCAACCAAAATTTGTTGCAGTGCAAGAATTTTTTAAGTTATTCTAAATAAAGAACAAAATTGTGTTATAATTTGTAAATGTCTATGTATGCGTTTTACTTTAAAAGCAATTATGTGGACTTCATCACCCACTCAATTGAATTAAAGGGATGTGCCAGAGTTATCCGGCATTGAAAAAAAGGCATTATTACGCTATTCATTATATAATAGTAAGTAATAGATACAAGCCTTTTAAATGTGCTTGTTAGACCTATCTTAAGGAGGAACTCATAATGACATTAGAAATTACCAATGAATACGGCAATATTGACGTTTCAAACGAAGTGATTGCATCAGTAGTAGGCGGAAAAGCCGTAGAATGTTATGGTATTGTCGGAATGGCATCCAAACAACAAGTAAGAGATGGGATTGCGGAAATTTTAGGACATGAGAATTATGCACGCGGTATCGTGGTGCGTTCGCATGATAAAGCAATCGACATTGATATGTATATTATTGTAAGTTACGGAATCAAAATTTCAGAAGTTGCGAATAATGTGCAATCTACTGTTAAATATACTTTGGAAAAAACATTAAATCTAAAAGTGAATTCAATCAATATTTATGTACAGGGTGTACGTATGAATAATTACGGCAAGAAACATTAGGAGGACGACATGATGATCAGCAAAATAGATGGTAAATTATTTGCCGATATGGTAATCCAAGGGGCACAAAATTTATCTAATAATGCAGAGGTAATCAATGCATTAAATGTTTATCCTGTTCCAGACGGCGATACAGGTACGAACATGAATCTGACAATGACTTCAGGGAGAGAAGAAGTCGAACATAATGCATCTCATCACATTGGCGCTTTAGGGAAGACTTTCTCAAAAGGCTTGCTTATGGGTGCACGCGGGAATTCAGGTGTAATTCTTTCGCAAATCTTCAGAGGCTTCTGCCAAAATATGGAAGATTATGAAACAGTGGATGCGAAAGCATTCGCAGAAAGCTTTGAAGCAGGTATCGACACAGCTTATAAAGCAGTGATGAAACCAGTAGAAGGAACAATCTTAACTGTAGCAAAAGAAGCGGCTAAAGCTGGTGTAGAGAAAGCAAAACAAACAGAAGATTGTACAGAAGTATTAGAAGCTATTATCGAACAAGGCGGTATTGCTTTAGATAATACACCGAACCAATTACCAGTATTAAAAGAAGTCGGCGTTGTAGACAGCGGCGGTAAAGGTTTATTATGTGTGTATGAAGGTTTCTTAAAAGGTTTGAAAGGTGAAAAAGTAGAAGCTGCTGCACCTAAACTGGATACTGAAACTTTCGTCAACGATGACCATGATTTCTCAGGTATTATCAATACAGAAGATATTGTATATGGTTACTGTACTGAAATGATGGTACGTTTCGATAAAAATAAACGTCCATTCGACGAACAAGAATTCCGTCAAGATATGACGAAGTTCGGCGACTCATTACTAGTAATTAATGATGATGAGATTGTAAAAGTCCATGTTCACTCTGAACATCCAGGCGAAGTCTTTAATTACGGTCAAGAATACGGCGAATTAATTAAAGTCAAAGCTGAAAACATGCGCGAACAACACCGTAATGTGGTCAATAAAGAGAAGAAAGCAGAAAATAATAACGCTGAACAAGTAGAAACAGCAATTATTGCGATTTCTATGGGCGAAGGTATTTCTGAAATCTTCAAATCTATGGGCGCAACATCTATTATCAATGGCGGTCAAACAATGAATCCTTCAACAGAAGATATTGTGAAAGTCATTGAACAATCAGGTGCAAAAAAAGCGATTATTTTACCGAACAATAAAAACATTCAAATGGCTAGCGACCAAGCAGCTGAAATTGTCGAAGCAGATACAGTCGTGATTCCGACAAAATCTATTCCGCAAGGTATCGCTGCATTGTTCCATTATTTACCAGACGCAGCATTAGAAGATAATCAAGCTACAATGACTGAGGCTTTAAATGATGTCGTTTCAGGTGCGATTACGAATGCTGTGCGTAATACTACAATTGACGGTATTGCGATTAAAGAAGGCGAATTTATGGGCCTTAAAGAAGGTAAAATTGTTGCGAGCGAAACAACGCAATTAGAAGCAGCTAAAGCTCTATTAGCGGATATGATTGATGATGATTCTGAAATTGTCACTGTACTTACAGGAGAAGAAGCAGAATCAGAAACAACAGAAGCTTTAACAGAGTGGTTAGAAGAAGAATATCCTGATGTTGAAGTAGATGAACAAGTCGGAGATCAACCGATTTATCCGTATTTATTCTCAGTTGAATAAGATTGAAAATCACATAGCAGAGATGTAATGAATTCACTTAGGTTCAAAGGACAGCCTAAGTGAATTTTTCTGTGTGAAGTCAGAACAATACAAAATATATAAGCTTTAAATGCACTATTAGAATGCATTCAACTCGATTTTGCGAGAAGGAAATGAAAAATAGTACTGTTTTGTCAGATAAATTGTTATAATATTTGAAATAGTTGCAATAATCAAATAACACAATGGAGTAAGGGGGAGTTTCAATGAAGTTTAAAAGTGTCTTTGATATTATCGGGCCGACTATGGTAGGACCATCATCATCACATACAGCGGGGGCTGTAAGAATCGGATTAGTCGCACGGGACTTATTCGGCGATTTTCCGGAACGTGTCGATATCTATTTATACGGTTCGTTTATGGAAACTTATCGCGGTCATGGTACTGATGTTGCATTAGTGGGCGGATTGTTAGGTTATGATACGGATGATGATCGTATTAAAACCAGTTTAGAAACGGCAGCGGCAGAAGGAATGAAGGTCAACTTTATCGAGGTGCATGAAGATAAACCGCATCCGAATACGACAGTGCTGAGTATGACTAAAGGTGATAAAACTATTTCTGTAGAAGGGGTTTCTATCGGCGGCGGTAAAATTGAGATTGTCGCAGTCAATGGATTCCCAATCAGTATTTCAGGCAATTATCCGACATTATTAGTCTTTCACCGTGATACATTCGGTACCATCGGACGTGTGACGAATATATTAGGCGATGCGAGTATTAATGTAGGGTCCATGCAAGTAGCACGTAAAGAAAAAGGGGATTCTGCGCTAATGACTTGCGAATTAGATGAAGAACCAGATGATGCAATACTTAATAAAATCAGAGCGGTGGACGGCGTGACAGCTGTTTCATTGATGGAAGATTAATATGGGAGGGGGCATACACATGTTTAAGACTGTTGAAGAATTAGTAGAGAGATGTGAAACAGAAGGCAAAGCCATTCATGAAATTATGCTGGAGCAAGAAATGTCAGTAACCGGGGTGTCGGCTGATGAAGTATATGAAGGTATGGGCCATCATTTTAAAACGATGGAAAATGCTTTGGATGAAGGTTTGAATGGTGTGACCTCGACTACTGGATTAACAGGAGGCGACGCTGTTTTAATTAAAAAGTATTTAGAAAGCGGACAAGCGCTTTCCGGACCGATTTTATTAGATGCGGTCAGCAAAGCAGTTGCGACGAATGAAGTGAATGCGGCGATGGGGAAAATCTGTGCAACGCCGACTGCTGGTTCTGCGGGTGTCGTACCAGGAGTATTATTTGCGATTAAACACCGCTTCAACCCTTCTCACAAAGACATGCTGAACTTTTTATTAACTGCTGGTGCATTCGGCTTTGTCGTAGCAAATAATGCATCGATTTCAGGTGCTGCAGGCGGATGCCAAGCAGAAGTCGGTTCAGCTGCAGCGATGGCTGCAGCTGCAACAGTTGAAATGGCCGGCGGGACACCGCAGCAATCAGCTGAAGCTTTTGCAATTTGTATGAAAAATATGCTAGGTTTAGTATGTGACCCGGTAGCGGGATTGGTTGAAGTGCCTTGTGTGAAACGTAATGCAGCAGGGGCTTCGAATGCAATTGTGTCAGCGGATATGGCACTTGCAGGCGTTTCATCGCGTATTCCTACAGACGAAGTGATTTTGGCAATGTATCGCATCGGGCAGACGATGCCTTCAGCACTGCGTGAAACAGGACGCGGCGGACTCGCTGGAACACCAACCGGCCAACGCTTAAAACAACAAATATTTGGTGATTAAACATGACTAAAGTAAACCTCATTGATCAACCCTATTCGCTGGATCAAATCAAAGGACTTGGTCCGAAGCGGATCGGCGTATTAAATGAACTGAATATATATGACGTAGAAGATTTAGTGCTTTATTTGCCTGTGCGCTATGAAGATAACAGCGTGGTAGATTTAAATGAAGCAGAAGATCAATCAACCGTGACAGTGGTCGGCGAAGTGTATACTACGCCCACTGTCGCTTTTTTTGGAAGAAACCGTTCAAAAGTAACACTGCATTTAATGGTAAATAATATTGCGGTGAAAGCAGTCTTCTTCAATCAGCCTTACTTAAAAAAGAAAGTCAATCTGCACGACTATGTGACCATTAAAGGCAAATGGAACCGCGGCAAACAAGAAATCAATGGTATGCGAATGTATACCACAGAACAGCCGGATATGAGCCAAGACCAAGAACAGCTTGAACCGGTCTACCGCATCAAAGAAGGCATTAAACAAAAAACTTTGAGAGATATTATCCGCAAAGTCTTAGATGACATAGAAATCAAAGAATGGCTGTCAGATGAACTGCGCGAAAAATATAAATTAGAATCACTCGCTTCAACTATACGCGCGCTGCATTATGCAGATAATAAAAAAGCGTTGTTAAAAGCACGCAGAACGTATGCTTTTACAGAATTATTCTTATTCGAGCTGCGAATGCAGTGGCTGAATCGTCTTGAAAAAGCAAGTGATGATGCGATTGAAATCGATTATGATTTAAACAAAGTCAAAGGATTTATCGATGATTTGCCGTTCGAATTAACAGACGCACAAAAAACAGCAGTGAATGAAATCTTCAGAGATTTAAAAGCACCGATACGTATGCATCGTCTGTTGCAAGGGGATGTAGGCTCAGGCAAAACTGTAGTCGCAGCACTTTGTATGTATGCCTTGAAAACAGCGGGCTATCAATCTGCACTCATGGTACCGACTGAAATCTTAGCAGAACAGCATGCGGAAAGTTTAACAAAATTGTTCGGGGATCGTATGAACGTTGCTTTGCTTACGGGTTCTGTCAAAGGCAAGAAGCGCAAATTGTTATTAGAGCAATTAGAAAACGGTACAATTGATTGCTTAATCGGAACGCATGCTTTGATTCAAGATGATGTGTCGTTTAAAAATGTCGGATTAGTGATTACGGATGAGCAGCACCGTTTCGGTGTGAATCAGCGTCAAGCCTTAAGAGAAAAGGGTGCAATGACGAATGTGTTGTTTATGACTGCGACACCGATTCCTAGAACATTAGCCATTTCAGTATTCGGCGAGATGGATGTATCTTCAATCAAACAATTGCCGAAAGGACGAAAACCAATTAAGACCATGTGGGCAAAACATGAAGCGTATGAATCTGTCTTGAATCAAATGACTGCAGAATTGAATAAAGGCAGACAAGCTTATGTTATCAGTCCGCTGATTGAAAGCTCAGAACATCTCGAAGATGTACAAAATGTGATTGAATTATATGAATCGCTGGAGCAGCATTATGGTGTCGGCCGTGTCGGATTATTGCATGGTAAAATGCATGCCGATGATAAAGATGACGTCATGCAGCGGTTTAATCGACATGAAATCGATATTTTAGTTTCGACGACTGTAGTGGAAGTTGGGGTAAACGTCCCTAATGCGACGTTTATGATTATTTATGATGCTGATCGCTTCGGACTTTCCACGCTCCACCAATTACGCGGCCGTGTCGGACGCAGCGAACATCAAAGTTACTGTGTTTTGATTGCATCGCCGAAAACCGAGACAGGGATTGAGCGTATGAATATTATGACGCAAACTACAGATGGGTTCGAACTGAGCGAACGTGATTTGGAAATGCGCGGTCCGGGTGATTTCTTTGGTGTGAAACAAAGCGGCTTGCCTGACTTTTTAGTGGCGAATATCGTTGAAGATTATCGTATGTTAGAAGTAGCAAGAGATGAAGCAGCTGAATTGATTCAATCTGGTGCTTTCTTTACAAAACAGTATGACATTCTGCGCAATTTCGTAGAACAAAATCTATTACACACAAGTTTTGATTAAATCTAACAAAATAAGATGCAAGGCGATGGGTGAATGGCATACAAAATCATTTGCAAGTGTCATTCATAGCGCCTGGCAATACATGACACATCAGATTAATTTCGATAAACTGTAATTAATTAATCTGTTGTGTTTTTTGTTGAGCTGTTTTAAGAGAAAATGATATGATATGTAAGGAAGTCTTAAGACTTGGTACTAAATTAGGGGGGGTAAAGCAATGAAGTTGAAAAAACAAGAACGCCGTGATGCAATCAAACAACGTCTGCAAGAGAACCCCTTTATGACTGATAATGAGTTGAGCGATTTATTTTCTGTCAGTATCCAAACGATAAGACTGGATAGAACTTACTTGAAAATACCGGAATTGCGTAAACGAATTAAATCTGTAGCAGAACATAACTACAAACATATTCGTGCAATTGAAGGAAATGAAATTATCGGTGACTTGATTCGGGTAGAACCAAATGTCACTGCTGAATCTTTGATTTATATTACGGAAGATTCGGTCTTTACGCGTAATGATATTGCGCGCGGACATATATTGTTTGCACAAGCCAATTCATTATGTGTAGCATTGATTCAAAAGAATATGGTGCTGACAAGAGAAAGCCAAGTCAACTTTTTAAAACAAGTGAAATTGCATGATACCGTACATGCTTTTGCGCAAGTGGTTGATTTCGGATCAAAATATATTACGGTTGCAGTATCGTCATATGTCAAAGACAAATGCGTATTCAGAGGTACATTCAAAATGTATTATTATAATGAGGAGTGATCACGAGATGGTGACATTAGCCATTGATATGATGGGCGGAGATGACGCGCCTGGTATCGTTTTAGAAGCGGTAGAAAAAGCGTTGAACGACTTCCCAGATTTACATATTATTTTATTCGGAGATGAAGCACAGTGCACAATCAAGCATGAGCGCTTAGAATTCCGTCATACTACTGAAGAAATTGAAATGGAAGATGAGCCGGTACGTGCCATAAAAAGAAAGAAAGACAGCTCTATGGTCAGAGCGGCACAAGCGGTAAAAGACGGGGAAGCTTCAGGATGTGTTTCTGCAGGCAATACAGGCGCGCTGATGTCTGCTGGACTCTTCATAGTAGGCCGTATTAAAGGTGTAGCAAGACCAGCATTAGTGGTGACACTTCCGACTGTTTCCGGCAAAGGTTTTGTATTTTTAGATGTCGGTGCCAATGCGGATGCTAAACCAGAACATTTATTGCAATATGCGCAATTAGGCAATATTTACGCTGAAAAAATCAGAGGTATCGGTGCACCGAAAGTAGCATTGTTAAATATTGGAACGGAACCTAAAAAAGGCAATAACTTAACGAAAGAAGCTTATAATTTGATGAAAGAAGATCCTTCTTTCTACTTCTCAGGCAATGTTGAAGCAAAAACATTGATGGAAGATGCCGCAGATGTTGTAGTTACTGATGGTTTCACAGGCAATATGGTCTTAAAGAACTTAGAAGGTACTGCGAAATCTATCGGTAAAATGCTGAAATCTGCATTATTAGCCAACTTCAAGAACAAACTTGCAGCATTGGTATTGAAGAAAGATTTAGATAAAATGACGAAGAAAATGGACTATGCTGAATACGGCGGTTCAGTACTGCTAGGTTTAGACGGTATTGTCGTTAAAGCACACGGCAGCTCAAATGCAAGAGCATTTTATTCTGCAATTCGCCAAGCGAAAATCGCAGGAGAAAATCATATTGTCGATATTATGAGAGAAACGGTAGGTGGACAAAATGGGTAAAACAGCGATTATCTTTCCAGGTCAAGGTGCGCAAAAAGTAGGTATGGCACAAGACTTGTACCAACAAGATACAAATGCAACAAAAACATTAGACGCTGCACAAGAAGCAGCAGGCTTTGATTTATTAGAAACAATGTTCACAGATGAAGAAGGCAAACTCGGTGAAACTGAAAATACACAACCTGCCTTATTAACACACAGTATTGCATTGTTTAATGCTTTGAATGATTTAGGTGCAGATTATACAATGGGACATAGCCTCGGCGAATATTCAAGCTTAGTTGCGGCTAAAGTACTTTCTTTTGAAGATGCGGTAAAAATCGTACGCAAAAGAGGGGAATTAATGGCACAGGCTTTCCCAAGCGGTGTCGGCAGCATGGCTGCAGTACTTGGTTTGGATTATGATGAAGTTGCGAAGATCTGCGAAGATTTATCTGAAGAAGGTTCTATTGTTGAACCGGCAAATATCAATTCGCCAGGTCAAGTCGTTGTGTCTGGTCATAAAACAGCTATCGACAGAATTGTAGAGCAAGGTAAATCTTTAGGCGCAAAACGTGTGATGCCTTTAAAAGTTTCAGGACCTTTCCACTCTTCAATGATGCAAGTGATTGAGAAAGATTTTGAAGACTATATCAATCAATTCGAATGGCATGATGCAGAAATTCCTGTCGTGCAAAACTATCATGCACAAGCAGAAACAGACGCAGAAGTAATTAAACAAAACATGGTGAAACAATTGTATTCTCCAGTGCAGTTTATTAAATCTACAGAGTATTTAATTGAACAAGGTGTCGATCACTTTATTGAAATCGGACCAGGCAAAGTATTATCCGGTTTAATTAAGAAAATCAACAGAGATGTTAAATTAACTTCGATTCAAACACTCGAAGATGTCAAAGGATGGAATGAACATGAGTAAAAGTGCATTAGTAACAGGAGCTTCTAGAGGAATTGGACGCAGTATTGCGCTGCAATTAGCAGAAGACGGTTATAATGTTGCGGTGAACTACGCCGGCAACAAAGAAAAAGCAGAAGCAGTCGTAGAAGAAATCAAAGCTAAAGGTGTGGAAGCTTTCGCAATTCAAGCGAATGTCGCAAACCCTGATGAAGTCAAAGACATGATTCAAGAAGTCGTAAAACAATTCGGTTCAGTGGATGTACTAGTTAATAACGCAGGTATTACACGCGACAACTTATTAATGCGTATGAAAGAACAAGAATGGGATGACGTAATTGATACGAACCTTAAAGGTACATTCAACTGCATCCAAAAAGTATCGCGTCAAATGATGAAACAAAGAAGCGGTGCAATCATCAACTTATCTAGTGTAGTAGGTGCTGTCGGCAACCCGGGTCAAACAAACTATGTTGCGACAAAAGCCGGTGTTATCGGATTAACAAAATCTGTAGCCCGCGAACTTGCTTCGCGTAATATTACAGTGAATGCTGTAGCACCTGGATTTATTGTTTCTGATATGACAGATGCTTTAAGCGATGACATTAAAGAACAAATGAAAGGTCAAATTCCATTAGGCCGCTTTGGTCAAGATACAGATATTGCGAACACAGTATCTTTCTTAGCATCTGACAAAGCAAAATACATTACTGGCCAAACAATCCATGTCAATGGCGGTATGTTTATGGAATAATTGCCGTTAAATCATGAGAAGTAGTGGGATTACACTATTTTATGGAGCTATCCCACTTGTATTCTTAATGATATAATGGGAAAATAATAGAGTCATATAGGCTTGTTAAAGGAGGTGAATCGACGTGGAAAACTTCGATAAAGTTAAAGATATCATCGTTGACCGTTTAGGTGTTGATGCTGACAAAGTAACTGAAGATGCATCTTTCAAAGATGATTTAGGCGCTGACTCACTTGATATCGCGGAATTAGTTATGGAATTAGAAGACGAATTTGGTACTGAAATTCCAGATGAAGAAGCTGAAAAAATCAATACAGTTGGTGACGCAGTTAATTTCATCAACAACCTTGAAAAATAATGAACAATACTATCTGAGTCGTCTCTTTGACCGACTCAGATTTTTCTTTTGTTTTGCTTGAAATTCACGTAAAATGGGACACATAAGCAATTTAACGACATCGTTCGTTTTCGAAATAATTAAAGGAGGTCTTTTTTTGGCCAAACATAAGAAAGATGCATTGTTGCAAGCTTTTAACGAGAAGTTTGCGAATAAAATGCATGCATTGCAACTCTCATATGATAATTTACCTCTCTATCAGCAAGCATTTTCACATTCAAGTTTTATTAATGATTTCAATATGGATCGTCTGGCGCATAATGAGCGTCTGGAGTTTCTTGGAGATGCGGTATTAGAATTGACGGTTTCACGCTATTTATTTGATAAGTATCCACAACTGCCTGAAGGCAATCTTACAAAAATGCGCGCGACCATCGTTTGTGAACCCTCACTTGTAATATTTGCGAATAAAATCAAATTAAACGAACTTATTCTGCTCGGCAAGGGCGAAGAGAAAACCGGCGGACGTACAAGACCGTCATTGGTATCGGATGCATTTGAAGCTTTTGTAGGTGCCTTATATTTAGACCAAGGTTTAGATGCAGTTTGGCATTTTGCACAAGTTGTTATCTTCCCATATGTAGAAGATAATGCATTGATGGGTGTTATTGACTTTAAAACACAATTCCAAGAGTATATCCATCGCCTGAACAAAGGCAGCGTGACGTACCGCTTGATACATGAAGAAGGTCCTGCACATCACCGCCTATTTACTTCTGAAGTGTTATTAGAAGGAGAAGCTATTGCGGAGGGGCAAGGCAGAACGAAGAAAGAATCAGAACAAAAAGCCGCTGAAAAGGCTTATACAGAGATGAAACAGAAACAATGAACAAGCTGCTGAGTGCAGCGACAGGGAGAACGAGTGAAGTATGGTTTATTTAAAATCAATTAATGCATTTGGATTCAAATCGTTTGCAGAACACACTGAAGTCCACTTTGATCAAGGTGTGACGGCGATTGTTGGTCCAAACGGTAGTGGCAAAAGTAATATCACCGATGCGATTAAATGGGTCTTAGGTGAACAATCAGCTAAGTCTCTGCGCGGTTCTAAAATGGAAGATATTATTTTTTCCGGTGCCGAACATCGTAAAGCTCAAAATTATGCAGAAGTACGATTAAAACTAGATAATCACGCCCATCAGCTGAATGTCGAACAAGATGAAATCATCGTGACACGCAGATTGTATCGCAGCGGTGAAAGTGCATATTATTTAAATAATGACCGTGCACGCTTAAAAGATATTATTGATCTTTTCTTAGATTCAGGTTTAGGAAAAGAGGCTTTCAGTATTATCTCACAAGGCCGTGTAGATGAAATATTAAATGCGAAACCTGTCGATCGACGTCAAATCATCGAAGAATCAGCAGGGGTCTTGAAATATAAAAAGCGTAAAGCAGCTTCGGTTCAAAAGCTGGATCAAACAGAAGAAAACCTAAATCGTGTGGAGGATATTCTGTATGATTTAGAAGGGCGTGTTGAACCTTTAAGAGAAGAAGCAGCCATTGCTAAAGAATACCAGCACTTGTCTCAAGAAATGAAGAAAAGCGATGTGCTGGTAACTGTTCATGATATTAATGACTACAGCGAAGCTATTCATAAAGCAGATGAACGCTTAAATATATTAAAGAGTCAGCAAGCACAAAAAGAAGCGGATAAAAACAGCTATTCACGTACTTTATCCAAATATAAAGCTGAATTGAATCAAAAGAATGATGAGATTGAACGCTTGAACTATGATTTGGTTCAAACGACAGAAGCAGCCGAAAAGCTATCAGGGCAGCTGAATGTATTAGAAGAACGTAAACGCAACCAATCTCAAACCAACGCACGCTATGAAGAAGAACAAGAAGCGTTAAAAGCACAAGAAGTCCAGCTGATTGAAGAAAAAGCACAAGCTGAAGAAGAAAAACAATCACTTCAAGAAAAACAAAAAGCACTGTCAGCTGAGATTAAAAAGCTCGAAGATCAGTTGTATGTGGCTGACGGTGATCATGAAGAAGAATTAGAAGCAATTAAAAATGATTACTATGACTTAATGTCAGCACAATCAGAAGTGAATAATGATATTCGTTTCTTGCAGCGTACGATTGAAGAAAACGAAGCGAAGCAAGATCGGTTAGACAGCCGCTTATTAGAAGCTTTCAATCAATTAAAAGCTATTCAATCAGAAATCAATACGTTATCTAAACAGCACCAAGAGAAGCAGCAAGCATTCGAAAAGCTGGAAAATCAGTTGAAATCATGCGAAGCAGAATTAACGACAAGCAAAAATCAGCAAAATGCAGATGAAGAAAAACTGTATCAAGCCTATCGCTATACAGATAAACTGAAAGCGAAAATCGAGAGTTTGAATAGTCGGGAAGAAGACTATACGTATTTCTTTAATGGTGTCAAACACATCTTAAAAGCAAAAGACAGCCAATTATCAGGCATTCATGGTGCAGTGGCAGAAATTATCGAAGTACCGTCGGAATTGACGACTGCGATTGAAACAGCATTAGGTGCATCTATGCAGCATATTATCGTTGATAATGAAAAAGATGCCAGACAAGCGATTGCGTATTTAAAACAAAATCGTTTAGGACGTGCAACGTTCTTACCGTTGAATGTCATTCAACCGAGACGTTTAAGCTCAGATATTATGCATACTGCACAACAAGCAGCCGGCTTTATGGGTATTGCGGCTGACTTGATTCAAGTTGATCAGCAATATAACAATATTATCTATAATTTACTCGGCAATACGATTATTGTAGATGATTTGAAACATGCCAATGACCTTGCACAAGCCATTCGCTATCGTACACGTATCGTGACGTTAGAAGGAGATATCGTCAATCCAGGCGGTTCTATGACAGGCGGCGGGCAGCGTCAAACGAAGAGTATATTGGCACAACGTGATGAACTGACACAATTAAGAGCGCAATTAAAAGACTATGAGCAGCAAACCGCACAATTCGAACAAGAAGTTCAAAAAGCGAAAGCACATGCGAATGAATTGAGCGAAAATTACCTGCATATCAGCAAAAGCTATAATACAGCGAAACAAGAAATGCATGATTTATCGCTGGAACTCGATCGTTTGCGTAAAAGCGAAGCACATCTCAAAAATGAACATGAAGAGTTTGAATTTGAGAAGAATGACGGCTATCAAAGTGCGACCAGCCGCGAAACGCTAGAAACCAAAGAACAAGAAAAACAAGAAATCGCAAAGAAACTGCAAGCTTTAGAACAGCAAATTGAAAATTTAACGCAATTGTCTAAAGAAGGAAAAGCCAACTCGGCTCAATTACAGCAGCAATTGCATCAAAAACAATCTGATTTGGCAGTACTCAAAGAACGCAGCAAAACACAACGCCAAGCATTAGAACGTCTTGCTAATCAAATCACGCAAAATCAGCAGCAGCAAGAAAAACTAGAAGAAGATATTGCATTGTTCAATTCGGATGAAGTGACAGGACAGAAAGCTTTCGAAACGATTCAAAAAGATATCAAAGCTAAGCAAGAAGAAAAAGAAGCTTTAAGCGAAAAGTTGAATACTTTGAAAACAGACCGACAAGAAATCAATGCATCGATTGATGACTTCGACAGCAAGCTTCAAGAAGCACATCGTGATATCTTATCTATAGAAAACAGCTATCAAGATATTAAAGCAGAACAATCGAAGCTTGATGTGTTAATCTCACATTGTATCGATCATTTAACCGATGATTATCATTTAACATTCGAAGCAGCGAAAGACATGTATGAACAAGATGAGCCGATTGATGCATTGCGTCAAAAGGTGAAATTGACGAAAATGTCGATTGAAGAACTGGGGCCTGTGAATTTAAATGCGATTCAGCAGTTCGAAGAAGTGAATGAACGTTTCACATTCTTAGATGAACAGCGTACAGATTTAAGAGAGGCCAAAGCGACATTAGAACAAATTATTCTAGAAATGGACCAAGCGGTTATGGAGCGCTTTAAAACAACGTTCCATGCGGTACAAGGTTATTTCTCAGAAGTGTTCAAATCGTTATTCGGCGGCGGTTATGCAGAATTAAAATTAACGGATGATGATTATTTGACTGCCGGTGTGGATATTATTGTACAACCCCCAGGCAAGAAGCTGCAGCACCTTTCATTACTCAGCGGGGGAGAACGTGCTTTAAGTGCCATTGCATTGCTTTTTGCATTATTAAAAGTGCGATCAGCTCCATTTGTTATACTAGATGAGGTAGAGGCAGCACTAGATGAAGCTAATGTGATTCGTTATGTGAATTATTTAAGACAGTTATCTGAGAAAACACAATTTATTGTGATTACTCACCGCAAAGGCACAATGGAAGCAGCTGATCGTTTATATGGTATTACGATGCAAGAATCCGGCGTATCTAAACTTGTAAGTGTGAATTTAAATACAATTGATGAAGTGTTGAAGGAGGAACAAGAATGAGCTTTTTTAAACGACTAAAAGACAAGTTTGCAGGCAAACCCTCAGAAGAAAAAAAAGACTTAGAAGAACTGCAAGACGTAGAGCAATCTGAAGATGAAAAGAAAGAAGAAGAGACCGTTTCTTCTGAAAAAACCGAGCAGCGCTCTACATTGCCTGAAGCACAGCCGAAAGAAGAAACAAAAGACGATTTTGATTTCGATGACGGCTTAATTTCGATTGAAGAATTTGAAGAAATCGAATCTCAAAAATTGGGTGCGAAGTTCAGACAAGGTTTGGAAAAATCACGTGAAAACTTCCAAGAACAGCTGAACAATTTGATTGCACGTTACCGTACAGTAGATGAAGACTTCTTCGAAGCTTTAGAAGAAATGTTAATCACAGCCGATGTCGGTTTCAATACGGTAATGGAACTGGTAGATGAATTGCGTACAGAAGCACAACGCCGCAACATTAAAGAAACTGCAGACTTAAAAGAAGTTATCGTAGAAAAAATCGTTGAAATCTATCAGCAAGATGATGACCACTCAGAACTTATGAATATTGAAGACGGCCGTTTAAACGTTATCTTAATGGTAGGTGTGAATGGTGTCGGCAAAACAACAACAATCGGTAAATTAGCACATCGTTATAAAGCAGAAGGCAAGAAAGTAATGTTAGCAGCAGGCGACACATTCAGAGCCGGTGCGATTAATCAATTGAAAGTATGGGGCGAACGCGTAGATGTGGATGTCATCAGCCAAAGCGAAGGTTCAGATCCGGCAGCTGTAATGTATGATGCGATTAATGCGGCCAAACATAAAGGTGTCGACATTTTAATCTGCGATACTGCAGGACGTCTGCAAAACAAAGCCAACTTAATGAATGAGTTGGAGAAAATGAAACGTGTTATCGGACGTGCAGTACCGGACGCGCCGCATGAAGTATTATTATGCTTAGATGCGACAACAGGACAAAACGCATTGTCTCAAGCACGCAACTTTAAAGATGTCACAAACGTGACAGGTATTGTCTTGACAAAACTTGACGGTACAGCGAAAGGCGGTATTGTCTTAGCAATCCGTAATGAATTGCATATACCGGTAAAATACGTTGGTTTAGGCGAACAGCTGGATGATTTACAACCGTTCGACCCAGAAAGTTACGTTTACGGCTTGTTTGCGGATATGATTGAAGAAACAGTTGAAGAGCATGCGGATGATCATGAAACAAATGATGGTGAGACACCTGATGAGCAAAAATGATTTAGTTAAGACACTGCGCATGAATTATTTGTTTGATTTTTATCAATCCCTGCTTACTAAGAAACAACGTAATTATTTGGAATTATTTTATCTTGAAGATTATTCATTGAGCGAAATCGCGGATACTTTTGATGTGAGTCGCCAAGCAGTGTATGATAACATAAGAAGAACTGGTGATTTAGTAGAAGACTATGAAGCGAAATTAGAGCTTTATACAAAGTTTGAACAACGTCGTGAAATTTATAATCAAATGAAAGCATCTATTGAAGATCCGGATGCCTTGAAACAATATATTGAGAAACTAGAAGAATTAGAATAAGGAGGTCACTTGGATGGCATTTGAAGGATTATCCGATCGCTTGCAGGCGACCATGCAGAAAATGCGAGGAAAAGGGAAAGTGACTGAAGCGGATATTAAAGCGATGATGCGTGAAGTACGTCTCGCATTGCTTGAAGCCGATGTTAACTTTAAAGTCGTTAAATCATTTATTAAAACTGTCTCTGAACGTGCATTAGGTTCGGATGTCATGCAATCATTAACACCTGGACAACAGGTTATTAAAATTGTACAAGATGAATTGACGAAATTAATGGGTGGAGAAAATTCGACAATCAACATGGCGAATAAACCGCCGACAGTTGTAATGATGGTAGGTTTGCAAGGTGCAGGTAAAACAACAACTGCAGGTAAACTTGCTTTGTTAATGCGCAAGAAATACAATAAAAAACCATTACTTGTTGCGGCCGATATCTATCGTCCGGCTGCGATTGACCAATTAGAAACTGTAGGGAAGCAATTAGATATTCCTGTATACAGTGAAGGCGATCAAGTTAAGCCGCAACAAATCGTTGAAAATGCATTAAAACATGCAAAAGAAGAACATTTAGACTTCGTTATCATTGATACAGCAGGTCGTCTGCATATCGATGAAACATTGATGAATGAATTGGCAGAGGTTAAAGAAATATCTAAGCCGAACGAAATCATGCTGGTTGTAGATGCGATGACTGGTCAAGATGCGGTCAACGTTGCACAATCATTCGATGATCAATTAGAAGTAACAGGTGTTACGTTAACAAAACTTGATGGTGATACACGCGGTGGTGCGGCACTTTCAATTCGTTCTGTTACACAAAAACCTATTAAATTTGTCGGTGTGAGCGAGAAATTAGATGGCTTAGAACTCTTCCATCCAGAACGTATGGCATCACGTATTTTAGGCATGGGTGATGTGCTGAGCTTAATTGAAAAAGCGCAGCAAGATGTCGATGAGTCAAAAGCAAAAGACTTAGAAAAGAAAATGCGTACTGCTTCATTTACGCTGGATGATTTCTTAGAACAGCTTGATCAAGTTAAAAACCTTGGTCCACTAGATGAAATCATGAAAATGATTCCAGGTATGAACAAAATGAAGGGTATGGATAAACTGAATATGAGCGAAAAACAAATCGATCATATTAAAGCAATTATCCAATCAATGACTTTAGCTGAACGCGAAAGACCAGAAATCTTAAACGTATCCCGTAAGAAACGTATCGCAAAAGGTTCAGGCCGTTCTCTTCAAGAAGTCAATCGTCTGATGAAACAATTCAATGACATGAAGAAAATGATGAAACAATTTACTGGCGTAGGCAAAGGCAAAAAAGGCAAACGCAGTCAAATTGAAAATATGATGAAAGGCATGAATTTGCCGTTCTAATAGGTAAAATTAGTGTTGTGTCTATCCGCACAGCACTTTTTTTACGCGAAATATATAAAAAAATAAAAATGGTAAAGAGAAACCTCTTTACAAAGTTTCTGATACCTGTTATTATTATTTCTTGTAGAAAAGAAAACAAAGACTCAAAGGAGAGAATTATACATGGCAGTTAAAATCCGCTTAACACGTTTAGGCTCAAAAAGAAATCCATTCTACCGTATCGTAGCAGCTGATGCTCGTGCGCCACGTGATGGTCGTATTATCGAACAAATCGGAACTTATGATCCGGTAACTAAAGACAAATCTCAAACAGTTAAAATCGACGAAGAGTTAGCACTTAAATGGTTAACTAACGGTGCGAAACCAACTGACACAGTTCACAATATCTTATCTAAAGAAGGTATTTTGAAAAAATTCGAAGAACAACGTCATTCTAAGTAAGTTAAGCAATAAGTTGCTTTAATCACATAACCCTGAGACAATACAGTTGTCTTAGGGTTATTATTAAGTAGAAATGTTTTTTAACACAAGACCACATATTGGAGGCCCAGTGCATATGAAAGTAGAAGTCGGCAAAATTGTAAATACACATGGTATTAAAGGCGAAGTTAGAGTCAAATCTAATTCAGATTTTACAGAAACACGTTTTCAACCTGGCGAAGTTTTAACAGTCAATCATAAAGGTGACACACTTGAGTTAACTGTGGCATCTTACCGCAAACATAAAGACTTCCATATGCTTACATTTGAAGGTATTAACAATATCAATGATATTGAGCATTTAAAAGGTGATATCTTAACACAAGAACGAGATCACGAAGCCATTGAATTAGATGAACATGAGTATTACTATTCCGATATTATCGGCTGCACTGTCTTTGATGGTGATACACCGATTGGTCGCGTGAAAGAAATCTTTGAAACCGGCGCTAATGATGTATGGGTAGTTCAAGGCGATAAAGAATACTTGATTCCCTATATTGCAGATGTGGTACAAGATGTAGATGTATCTGGACGCCGTATTCAAATTACGCCATTGGAAGGAATGTTAGACGAGTGAAAATTGATTATTTAACGCTGTTTCCAGAAATGTTTGATGGCGTACTGAATCATTCTATTTTAAAGCGTGCACAAGATAAGTCAATCATATCAGTGAATACAGTCAACTTCAGAGATTATGCGGTGAATAAGCATAACCAAGTTGATGACTATCCGTTCGGCGGCGGTCAAGGGATGGTATTGAAACCAGAACCTGTATTTAATGCGATGAAAGACCTTGAGACAACAGAACAGACACGTGTAATTTTAATGTGTCCGCAAGGCAAACCTTTCTCACAAGCAGTCGCGCAAGAATTAAGCCAAGCAGAACATTTAGTATTTATCTGCGGTCATTATGAAGGCTATGATGAACGTATCAGAGAGCATTTAGTCACAGACGAAATCTCCATCGGAGATTATGTATTAACTGGCGGGGAATTGCCTGCGATGAGCATGACAGATGCGATTGTACGATTAATTCCAGGCGTGCTTGGAAATGAGCAGTCTCACCAAGATGACTCTTTCTCAGACGGCTTATTAGAGTTTCCGCAATATACACGTCCAAGAGAATTCGAAGGGATGACAGTCCCTGATGTGTTATTATCAGGCAATCACGCTAAAATCGATGCTTGGAGACACGAACAAAAGCTGATCAGAACATTTGTCAAAAGACCAGATTTACTAACAAAGTATCCATTATCATCAGAAGATGAAAAAATACTTGAAAACTACAAAAACCAATTGAAAACAAAATAGCAGTATGCTAATATTATTTAAGTGTGCTAAGCACGAAAAATCACTATGGTCCGCTGCTATTTTGTTGTCGAGGCAAGAACATAGTTTGAAGGAGAGAATAAATAATGAGTAATCACAAATTAATCGAAGCAGTTACTAAATCACAATTACGCACAGACTTACCTAACTTTCGTGCCGGAGACACAGTACGTGTACACGTACGTATCGTCGAAGGTACTCGCGAACGTATCCAAGTATTCGAAGGTGTAGTAATCAAACGCCGCGGTGGCGGAGTTTCAGAAACTTTCACAGTTCGTAAAATTTCTTCAGGTGTTGGTGTTGAACGTACATTCCCTGTACACACTCCAAAAATTGAAAGAATCGAAGTAACTCGTCGCGGTAAAGTTAGACGTGCTAAACTTTACTACTTACGTAACTTACGTGGTAAAGCTACTAGAATTAAAGAAATTCGCTAATTTTAGACAGATAGACATACGAGTAAACCAGGCTGTTCCTAGTGAGGGACAGTCTTTTTTGTTCTTTTAGAAAGGTAATGATATATAAATATTAGTAAATAAAAATGATATATAGTAAACTAAGTGGAAGCAGTATTCAGAGTAGTACAACTATTTATCTGAATATTCTGTCTATATGACTTTGTACATCAGAGTTCAATACACCCAGAAGGAGTTGGAAAGTCGAATGAAGAAGGTAATAATATTAAGTTTAAGTGTGTTAATTATCATCGGTATATTTGCGGTGACTACAGTTAGAAATCAATTCACAGATCGATTTAATCCTTTCTTGCGCATGGAATATTCATATGCACAAGTAGACAAGGGCACGCAAAGGTATGAGAATATCCAAGCCTACTCAAAATGCGGTGAATTTGTACCTTATAAATTAGATTTCTTAGGTTTTGATCCGAATAAGCAATATGTGGTGATTGTTCATAAAGGTAAATATGTTAAAGAAATGCATTATGTTAAATCTTTGCCGTATCAAGTAGAGCAGTCTTATTAAAACTGACAATGAAAAAGTAAGCCGAAATGTTTCATCTCTCTGCTTTTTTGTCACGCGTTCAAAATTAGTGTTCTTTTTTTCTATACATTTCGTTCAATATGTGCCACAATACAAGTGGTTTAATATAATTTAAAAAGAAATTGGAACATCTGTTTATGATGCGACAAACCATCAACTAGGAGTGAACAACTATGAAAATCATGCAACTAACAGATTTACATATCGGCAGTCAGCCATTTAAGGAAGAAGATGTGAAAACATTCAAGCTGATTGAAAAAATGGTGAAAGAACAAACACCTGATGTGATTGTTATTACAGGTGATTTGATTTGGAGTAAAGAAGAAGGTGCACTCGAAACATTTAAAGCTGTGATTGACTTCTTCGATAGTTTGAAAGTACCATTTGCGGTGACTTTAGGTAACCATGATAGTGAATCAAATTATAACAGAATGCGTTTATGGGAAATCATTGATAAATCAGTAATGCATGTAAAACGTGAAGGCGGCGCAGTTTATAATGACTGTTACTCTTATTTCTATACTTTAGACAATGGCATCAGAATTTATATGCTTGATGCTGGCGACTATGCAAGAGCACCGTTTGACGGTTATGCTTTTGTGACTTATGAACAACAAAAATGGTTGGTTAATCGTGCTAAAAACAGAACAATGCCAGACCAACTATTTATGCATATGCCATTACCTGAGTATACGGATGCGGCACAACAAGGCTATGTCGGAAACTTTAACGAAGATGTATGCCCACCACACGTAAATAGCGGGTTATGGTACCAACTTTATTACAATACAACTATCAACGGTGTATATTGCGGCCACGATCATAATAATGACTTTGTATCTAATTATTACGGTATTCAATTAAATTACGGCAGAGTAACAGGTTATAATGCATATGGTAAATTAAAACGAGGTGCGAGAATCATTGAATGGAATGATAAACTCAACCGTAATACTTACATTATTGAGGCAGAAGAAGACCAAGATGATGTGAAAGAAGAAACAGAAGCATAAAATCTGATTGAATAATAGTATACTTGTTAAACAATAGATTAAAAAAACAAACACGTTCTCTCCTTTTCAACTAGGATGAGAACGTGTTTGTTTTAGTTAGATAAATTCATCGAGGTCAATGATATTAGTAGGGTTTGAAGCGGTGCCGTTTTGCTTTTGTAGGGCTTGATAGGCTTTTCTAGTATAGCCTCTAAGTGACCAAAGGTTCAGTGTGTTATACATAACGGTAATGTGTTTGATAATAGATTTAGCAGGGATACCTTTAAAGAGTCCGTCTAGTTTCCATTGGTTGACGCAATCTTCAATGTCTTCTTCTCTCGGCAGCATTTTGATTTGAGGCAGAAGGAAATCTTCGATAACCGCAACTTCTATATAAGTGCAGCAATCTGTAATCATATCTTCTGTCACATTTACATTCATCATTAAAAAGTCGTAACTCTTTAAGAAATCAGTCTCTTCAAAATAATTGTAACTGTTTGCAACGGTATCTAACTCCTCAAGGGATTCAGGTATATAGTATGGAATATCGACATATATCATATCCAATTCCGGAATGACTTCTTGTATTGTCGCATTAGCTAAATAACCTTGTTCTAGTGCATATTCGCATTTGAAGTAAACTTTAGAAATCAGAGCCTTAATTGACGTTGCAGTTTCATCGGCTTCAAAGAAGCGGTTGTATAAGGTTGTGACTAAGGATAAAGGCAAGAAACCATAAACACTGATCAGGTTAATGAAAAAACTTGATTTTTCTTCATTGTACATTCTATCGAGTATCTCAGCGTATACATAATCTTTAGTTAAAACATTTAATAATGTTTCTGTTTCTATGTCAGTCAAACGATTTTGGCACAGATCTGTTATCCATTGTTTTTCTTTCTGAGGTTCCAGTTCTTTGCCGGTGAAATCTTTTAGTGTGTGAATGAGGATGGCCATCGGATCTATGTTATTTGTTTTGAAAAAATGTTTTAATTGTTCAAATAATTCAATAGGCAAGTACAAAATATCATATTCAGGATTACTGAAAAGGAAAAACAACGCACGATTCTTTCCAGGTACTTCTGCACCTGTATAACTGTTTCTATCTTCAAATACCATCAATGAAAAGAGCACACGTATCGGCGGAATATTTTTGATTAACTTTTCGATCAAATCAAACTCATTGAGTATTTTTTGTGCGAGTCGTGCACATTTTTCTTCATGTGTGAGACGTTCATAATCATTAATCTGTGTTATCTTGCATAAATGTTCGAGTGTTTTCGCATCTATATTTTCTGCTATACAATCATTAAATCTTTTAGTTTCATAACTTCTGCAATGCTTTTCTGTTTCTGTTAATCGATGGATAGTTTTTTTGGCAAAACTGTTCAATTCGGGTAAGGTTTCAAATTGATGATTAAGATAATGCTGATTATAGAAATTTAATAGTTCGTGTGAGATGAAATAGCGGTTTTTGCCGAAGGGCATCAAAAATTTGGATTGTTTTAAATGTACCAGCTTATCATATTGGGATCTTGTCAGTGTATATATAGAATGTTGATTTTTTAAAGCAGAATGAAGGATTTCTTTTTCTGCTAAATACAACATATCTATATAGCGCTGCATCAGAGCTTCGTAGGTACAAGTGCTTTCTTTGAATGAAGGTGCTGAATCGTTGGATACATCAGTTGTCAGTTGCTGCAGTAATTCTAATAGGTGTTGCTTGCTTTCTTCTTTATAATTTTCATCTTTCACAGTATTGTACCAAACCTTTCTGAATTTTATTGTTTTTTCTGAAATTTCATGAGAATAGTATAAAAGTCAGAGCAATGTTTGCATAGACTGTTAAAGCACTCAGTAAAATAAATGCAAGCGACTAGTAAAAATAGTGTGTATATAAAAAATACTGGTATGCAGAAGCGGTTCACTTTGCATACCAGTACTAAAATTTTTTTATGATTTGATTTTGCGTTTTGATAGGAGTCTGCACCAAAAAATACTTAATACCAAACCAATAATAGAGATTAAGATTAACGTTTTGAATAAAGGCGGTTGATATTTCAGATGAATATCTGTTTGACCTTTTTCTGTTTTAATTACAGTCATAATACCATTACCTTGTTTTACTTCTTGCTGCTTACCGTCAATTACTGCGTATAAGCCTTTTCTATAAGCAGTAGGCAATACTAAATTTCCAGAGGCTGCTTTTGGTTTTTTGATATGCAGACCATCCTTTGCTTTTGTAACCTTAACCGGTGTTAATGATTTTTTTGCATTTCTTAAAGTTGCATAATCTTCACCGTAAATACCTTTGATATTTAAACGGTATTTGCCTTTCGGCAATTGCAATTTTAATTTTGGTGATGCTTTTACTCTCATCGTCACCGGTGAGACAAATCTGCGGTATTTATAATCAAGTTCATTTCGTTTTTGTTTATACTCGTTTAATTTTACATAATGTTCTGTTGAAGGAGAGATACGTTCAACGTCCATTTCTACATACATATCTTGATACTGATTTGCTAGGGCAGGCGGCAATGATAATGTGACACCGCCTTTATCTTTTTGCACTTGTATGTGGTTGCTATCCACTTGTTTGGCATCACGTAAATCAGTTTGAGATTGAGACAATAAATTTTGATTCGGTTTAAAATCAGAATTACCTTTTTGATGCTCCCAAACCACACCAGTTAACATGGCTTGTTCTTTATCTAAAGGTGATTTCAATTGATCCATATTAAATGTGTTGTTGGTAATATGTGCGGCAGGATAATCGATTTGATTATGTGAATGAATAAATGTCGCATCTTTATCTTTAATCTTGTCTTGCTGCTCAAAGCCGTAAGGCATATTCTTATCAGATTCCATTTTGAAACGATCCGTCACATCCCAAAGTGCCATTAAATTTGCACGATTGTTAAATAAACGGTAAGTACTGTTTTTATCGACAGGCATATTGATTTGCATAGTTTTGTCATAGTACTTCAAGATTTCACCATCAAAGATACTTGAATAGAGTGAAATGCCGTTATAGTCGTAAATGAAAGGCGAGTTCAGTCCATAACCGCTCATATAGTCAATACGCATTAAATCATCCTTGTTTTGGGCTTGCAGCGCTTTGATTTTCTTGTTCAACGGCTGGCTGAAATAATCATGTTTGGTAACTTGAGCAATATCAGTTTCATATTCTGAGAGTGTATTGTGCTTATATTCTTTCAGCTGCCAATATTGCTGAAGCAAGATAAGCAGGACTAAGCTGATTTTGAGCCAGCGGTTTGTTTTGCCTTTAAACATCACTATTATGACAGCTAATACAATGATAATCAGCACTGTACTGATCCACCAGTCCCAATCTCCTTTAGCAAAGCGAGAAGAGAAATATAAAACACCGAAAGCTGGAATACAAGCAACAATCAGTGAAACAAGCGACATCTCTGAAATATGCTGAATCATGAGTGCGACTAAAAGAGCTGCGGCCATGGTAAGAATATACACCCATCTGCGCTGCGGAATTGAAAAGCCGTTAAAGAAACTGTCGAATGCGTTGGTAAATGAACCTAAGATAAAGATCCAAGTGATAATCGCAAACAAACGGTAGTAATAATGGCGATACAATTTAAATTGCAGCAGGGCTATGATTACAAGTATTGAAAGTATAATATGGAACCCTGATAAAAAAGTCTGCTTTTGTGTGTTCAATAAATCTACGAAGAACGGAAATTCCAGCAATGGATTTTGTTTTCTGTCATTGTGTAAAAACGAACTGACACCTGTATAAAAACCATAGCTTGAAATCATCAGACTTAAAATGAATGTTATTGCTGTAATGTATATTTTTTGTGTCTTAGTTAAAATATCCTCTTTATATTGGAAGAGCGTTCTGTAAATGAGATAACCGCCGATAATAATCGCTTCATAGTAACTGAAGTAAAAGTTTGAAATCAATGTTAAGGCTAAGCCGACAATCAACCAGCCCGCACGTCGTTCTCTGAATAATTTTTCAACACCGAGCAAGGTGATTGGAAGATAAATGAGTACATCTCCGTAAAATGACCAAGTAAAATTGAAATACAGCATAACGTTAGATGCAGTGTACAAAATCGTACCGATTAAAGCAGTATAACGTTGTAATTTGAAATAGCGCATCATATAGTACGCTGCGATAAATGTCAAAATAGCTTTGACTATCGCAAATAATAATTGGTTGCCTGGCCAAAATTCTATACTGCTTGGATTCATATGTAAGAGATGTTCACCTAACCACACAAAGAAAAAGTTCAGATACGTGAGCGGTGAAGTGGAATAGTAATACGCTAAATCGGTAATATAGTCTCCGCCTAAACCGAATGAGATATCATAGAAACTGGCAAAGTGCGTCACATGCTGATAAAGATATTTTTGAAACGGCATCATTTGTCTGAAGCCGTCTCCAACACCGCTGAATACAATCTGATGCTTCATGTAAGCACGAAGTGCCGGATAAAAGATTATCAACATCATCACTGCAGCTGTGCCGGCGATTTTAAGAAAACGTATGAAATTTTGCTTTATGTTTGATCTCATTGTCTGTCTCTCCTGAATTAAAAATACATATATTGAACATTATTAATGTACTCTATATACCCTCTTTAATTTTAGCAGTAACTTGATAAGGAAAGGAAATGTTTTAGTAGTTGACAATGTTCTGTAAATTAAGACATTAATGAATCACGCATATTCTCAAGCGGATAGGGAATAAAAGTATAGGAATAGTTAATATGGGTAAACAATAAACCGATACATTAATATGGAGGTAATAATAATATGGTTGAAGTAAGAAATGAATCAGGCATTACACAAGTTGCAGCTAATGTTGATAGAGTGGCAGCATTAGAGTATTCATTTGTAGAAGATTTACTGGCATTAGGTATTAAGCCAGCTGCTATTGCTGATGACGGCAATGCAGAAAACTTATTTGACGCAGTCAGAGAACAAATCGGCAGCTATGTTTCATTAGGGGATAGAAAGAATCCGGACATTGAAGCATTAAGAGAAGCTGAACCGCAACTGATCATTGCTGACGGTGAACGCCATCACAGAATTTATAGAGACCTTGAAAAAATTGCCCCTACAATTTTACTTGAAAGTTTTGATGGCAACTATGAACAAAACGTAGAATCATTCAAACTGATCGGTAAAGCAGTATCAAAAGAACAAGAAGCGAAAAAACGTGTTGCAATTCATGAACAAAAAATCAAACAAATCGAAGATGAAATCACTGTCGACAAACATTTAGGTACACTTGCTGCAGTGGTAACAGACAATCATATCGTAGGTCATGATGCGAACAGTTATGTCGGTCAATTTTTAAAACGTCTAGGCTTTAAAATGGCAATCACACAAGCAGATTCAAAAACATATCCAGAATATAAAGATGGACCGTATCTGAAATTAACAGATGAACAATTAAAAACATTAAATCCAGAACGTTTAATTCTGATGGTAGACGATGAAAACTCAGAAGCGCTTGAAAAATTACGTCAATCTGAGGTTTATAATACAATCAATGCGAAGAAAAACAACCGCATTCATTTCGTCAGCCGTGAACTTTGGGCAAAATCTCGCGGTGTCATTGCTTCTGAATATATCGCAGAGGACTTAACTAAGTTTGAAGAATAGTTAGATATACTATTCATAACATCAAGCAGCCAAGGTGCTGTTTGGTGTTATTTTTTTTATTTATTCAATGATTTTCAGCAAAATAGGGTAATGAATGTTAATAATGAAAAATCATGGGAGTGAATAGTATGGAATATGAAGTTCAAACACTTGAAGAGATGAATGTAATCGGTTATTTAAGTAAATTTGCGACAATGCAAGATGCACAACAAGGTTTGCCGAAAGCATGGCAGGCATTTAATGAAAATGGACAAGACAAAGTATTAACAGAGCTTAGTAATAATAAATTGGATGGATTCTTAGGCGTGATTGTTCCGACAGAAAGCGGGATGAATTATTTGATTGCAGTAACATCAGATAAAAAATCAGAAGCAGGACTGCACCCCTATACATTGCCTGCAGGGAAATATGTCGTCGCAGATGCAAAAGGACCGGTTCCTGAGGCAATACAGCGTGTCTGTGAAAAGGTATATAATCCTCACTACTTAAGTGAATTAGGTTTCAAGATGAGACAAGCACCAGGTATTGAATTTTACCCGCATGGCAATCCTATGGCAGATGACTATGCAGCAAAAGTATATGTACCTGTAGAAGAATAGATAGTATTTAAACAAACAGGATGTATTTGCGAAAGAGACAACTAGACTTTTTGCATATACATCCTGTTTTTATTTATTGTATTTCATTTTTTAAGTTATAACACTTTAAGTCCTGCTGTTTCTAATGCTTGTTTATCCTTATGATCAATTGCATCATCAGTGATGAACCAATTAAAATCTTTTGCATCGCTGATTTTAGCAGTAACGACTTTATTGATTTTACTGCTGTCTGCTGTTAGGTAACATTGCTGCGAAATATGCATCAGACGGATTCTGGTTGCAACTTCTTCTAAGCTGTAATCAGTAATACCATATTGAGCAGATACACCGCTGCAGCAAAAGAACCCTTTATTAATATTCAACCGTTCAAAATTGAATAGAAAGTCAAATTGCGTCAATGATTGTTCAGACGCTCTGATTTTGCCTCCGATAGAAATTAAGTTATGCCCATACTCCATACATTGTATTAAAACAGGAATAGAATTCGTCACAATGGTAAGGTTGCTTTTACTGTCTAATCCTCTAGCAATCTGCAAAGTGGTAGATCCGCTGTCTAAATAAATACAATCTCCGTCTTGAATCTCTTTTAATGCTTTTTGAGCAATACTTTTCTTCTTGTCTAAATGACGATCTAATCTGCGTTCAATCGCAGATTCTCCATTTTGTTCTTTATTGATTCTGATTCCGCCATATTCTTTAATCACTAAATCATCTTTGACTAACTGTTGCACATCTCTGCGTAAAGTTTCCATAGAGATATTAAGTTCCTTATGTAAGGTCTTTAACTCCAGGAAGTTATTTTTTTCTAGTTTTTGTATAATTTCAGCTCTTCTTTCAGTAGGAAGCATCGTCGTTTCACCTCATTATCGTATTACTAACATCATACCCCCGAAATGATTAGAAATAAACAAAGTTGGTAATAATATAGTCATAACTTAATCAATACTTACACATTTTTAACACTGACTTAATAATCATTTCTTATACTTTGAGTATACCAAAGCGGAGGTGCTTATTATGCTCAGTTTAAAAAATGTGACAAAGCAATACGACAACAATGAAGTATTAAAGGACATTAACTTGGATATCGAAAATGGAGAAATCGTAGCGCTATTAGGACCAAGCGGTTGCGGCAAAACGACTTTACTGAATATGATTTTAGGATTAACAGAAGTAACAAGCGGTGAAATTCATTTTAATCATTCACCGATTCATCATGTACCAATGCAAAAAAGAGGGTTTAACATTGTCTTTCAAGACTATTGTTTATTCCCTCATTTAAATGCACGCGACAATATTATGTATGGTTTGAACAATTTAAAGAAAGATCCGAATACAAAAGAAGTTTCGGATTTAATCGAATTACTAGAATTACGTCCGCATTTATACAAAAAGATTCATGAATTATCAGGCGGACAAAAGCAAAGAGTTTCGATTGCACGCACAATTGTTATGGAACCGAAAGTACTATTAATGGATGAACCTTTAAGTGCGCTGGACGGCATGATTAAAGAACGTATTAAAGACATGATTATCAAAGTAGCAAAATCATTAAATCTAACAACGATTATTGTGACACATGATCCAGAAGAAGCATTGACAATGGCAGATAAAATTGTGGTGATTCAAGAAGGAACAATCGCACAATTCGGTACACCGGAAGATATAATTCATCGTCCGAATTCAAAGTTTGTAAGGCAATTTATTTTGAACCAATTGGAAATCAAGCGTCATCATATTTATCAATTGTTTGGTGAACAACATGGTGCATAAATTATGGAGTCAGCGCATTATACAAATCTTATTATTAGCATTCTTTATTATCTTTTTAATCTTGCCGATACTGTTGCTGCTGGGGCGTTCAGTAGTAGATAACGGGCAGTTAAGCGGTGTGTATTTTAAAGAAGTATTAACGAATCCTGAAGTGACGAAAGCATTGTTTCGAAGTTTGAAATTGTCTTTCATCGCCGCATTTATTACAGCGGTTTTAGCATTTTTGACTGCATATGCGCTTCAAGTCACAGCGCTGCCGCGTATGCTTAAACAATATACACATGGCATGGTGATGCTGCCGATGTTAGTACCGACGATTACTTACGGTTTCTTGTTGATGTATTTATTCGGTAATGAAGGTATTATTGCTCGGTTTTTAGGCGAACCATTATTCACTGTCTATGGTGAAAAGGGGATGCTTATCGGATACATTATTTATACGTTGCCGGCAGCTTTTATTATCATCAATAATGCATTTAATTATATTGATCATCGTTTTTTCTATGTTTCTCAACTCATGCATGATAATGGGCTGCGCAGATTTTATCATACATTGTTAAGACCGTTAGTCATTCCTATCGGCAATGCCTTTATCTTGTCATTTATTTTAAGTTTCACAGATTTTGGTATACCTGCTTCAATCGGAGCGGACGATACAGTGATTTCTATCTTGCTCTATCAGACGATCTTAGGTTCGATTCCTAAATTTGCACAAGGTGCAGTCATTGCGATGATTATGCTGCTTCCTGCATTGCTCGGATTTATATTTTTGACAGTGATTGAAAGATGGAATGTCGAACATCGCTTTGCACAACAATACAGTCCGAACAAAAAGCCAATACACGACAGTATTATCGGCACACTTACTTTTATTTTAAGTACGATTATTTTAGTGATATTTATGGTGATGTTTGTCGTACCTTTCACGACTAATTATCCCTACAATATGCAATTTACATTAAAACATATTATTAATTTACTGAAAGATGAAGTCTTAGTTCATGTGTATATGCAATCGGTCTTTGTGGCTGTTTGTACAGCTGTATTTGGTACGATTATCGCTTTCTTCAGTGCGATTATCAGCACACGTACACAATTAGCCGGTAGAAAAGGACTTAATGTGATCGCTATGCTGACGAATACAGTGCCGGGTATGATTTTAGGTTTAGCATATTTGCTCTTCTTCCAAAACAGTACGTTAAAAGGCACATTCTTAATTGTGATTCTCAGTATCGTGGTGCATTATTTTACAACGCCTTATTTAATGGCTAAAGGTGCCATGGAAAAGTTAGATAAGTCATGGGATGTGACGAGTATGTTATTGAAAGACAGCTGGTTTGAAACGGTCTTTAAAGTGATTTTACCGAATATGAAGACTACCATTGTTGAAATGATTAATTACTATTTTATAAATGCAATGGTAACTATCAGCGGTGTTATCTTCTTAGTTTCGACGTCCACTCAAATTGTTTCGACACAAATCAACCAGCTGCAGCACTTTAATAGATTCACAGATATCTTTATTCTATCTATTTTAATCTTACTGACGAATATTATAGTACGCGTAATCAGTCACCTTTGGTTGCGTTATGACAAAAGGAGGGAATTGCGTTGAAAATTAAAATCGTGTTAGTCAGTTTGCTGTGTTTGGTGCTGCTGTATTTCTCATATGTTGGTTTAGGCTCTTCTTCCGATAAAGTGATTATTCAAACCAATGCCGATGAAGAAGCGATTGCTGCGATGGAGAAAGCTTTAGATACACATGGCTATAAAGGAGAATATATTATTCAGCCGCAGTCTACATCTGAATTAGGCGGGAAAATTATGGCAGAAGGCAAAAATATCGAAGCGGATATCATTACACAAGCAAGCTACTATTTAGAAAGTGCACAAAAAGAACATGATATGTTTGCGACAATGCCATCTTCTATTCAGCAACAAGAAATCAAACAGTATCCCGGCTATATGACTCCTATTTTAGGTAATATGGGTTCATTGTTTGTAAATACGAAAGCACTTAAAGAAAAAGGATTGCCGATGCCGCATACAATTAAAGATTTAACGAAGCCGGAATATAAAAATGAAATTTCCTTCCCGAATATTATGGATTCTTCAACAGGTTGGCTCTTGTTGCAAGGTGTGCTTGATCAATACGGAGAAAAAGAAGGCAAACACATTATTGAGCAGCTTATTGTCAATGCCGGACCGCATTTAGAAAGCTCAGGTTCAGGACCGTTGAAAAAAGTTCAATCCGGAGAAGCGACAGTAGGTGCGGGATTAAGAAACCAAGCTATTGATGCCGAGAAAGAGGGAGAACCGATTAAGTATATTGATCCGACTGAAGGCAACTTTGCTTTGACAGAAGCAGCGGCAGTTGTGAAAAAAGGCGGAGAACGCCAGCAAAAAGCACAAAAAATGGTAGCAGTGATTCAAAAGTATGGACGAAAAGATTTATTGAAAGAATATCCAGTACCGCTATATAAAGGTGAAAAAGTAGATGAAGCGATGAAGCCGAGTCATCCAAAAGCATGGCCGACGCCTTTAACTGTGAAGTTATTAGATCAGCATCAAACCATCTTTAATGAAGCTAAGAAAGAAGCGGATATTAAAAAAGAACAAAAAGGGGGCAAATAATCATGGCACATGATTATAAATTATTAACACCAGGACCATTGACGACAACAAAGAAAGTAAAGGAACAAATGTTAGAGGATAGATGTACATGGGATAATGATTATAAGTCAGTTACACAAGATATTCGCAAGCGCCTATTAGATTTAGCAGGTGTCGATGCGGATGAATATACGACAGTTTTACAACAAGGAAGCGGAAGTTTTGTTGTAGAAAGTGTGTTGCAGACAGCATTAAGCCAAGATGATCATATCTTAATCCTCAGCAACGGTGCATACGGCAACCGTATGATTGAAATGGCAGAACGTATCGGCAAGCGTGTGACGGCTTTAAGATTTGCATATGACAAAGTCCCGGACTTCGAAGATGTGAAAGCATTGGTACAAGAAGATAAGACAATTACGCATATTGCGATGGTACACTGCGAAACGACAACCGGAATGCTTAATCCTATTGAACCTTTAACACAAATTGCACAATCCTTTGATCTGAAAATTATTATAGATGCAATGAGCAGTTTCGGCGGTTTGCCTATTGATGTCGCATCATTAGATATCGACTACATTATCAGCAGTGCGAACAAATGTATTCAAGGTGTTCCAGGATTTGGTTTTGTTATCGCAAAACAGGATACATTAAAAGCAACGAAAGGGAATGCGCATAGTTTAGTGCTGGATTTATATGATCAATGGCAAGTAATGGACAAAGATGAAGGCAAATGGCGCTATACATCACCGACACATGTAGTTGCGGCATTCTTAGAAGCATTAGTTGAACTAGAAGAAGAAGGCGGCATAGAAGCAAGGCATCAACGCTATCAAGAAAATAATGCCTATTTAAGAAAGCATTTAGCAGATATCGGCTTCACACCGTATATCAAACAAGCATATCAATCGCCGATTATCACAACATTTTTATACCCTTATCCAGAATTTGATTTTGAAGACTTTTATAATCAAATGAAAGCGGAAGGATTTGTATTGTATCCAGGGAAATTAATGGATATTCCTTCATTCAGAATCGGTAACATTGGAGATTTAAACGTTGAAGACTTAAGTAAATTAATTCGTAATATCCGTCAATATATTTTAGAGGAGGAAGTGCAACATGATTAATAAAATAGAAGGTGTCATTTTCGATTGGGCAGGTACAATGATTGATTTCGGCTGTTTTGCGCCGGTACACGTTTTCGTTAATATCTTTAAAGATGCAGGAATTGATGTAACGATTGAAGAAGCAAGAGAACCTATGGGAATGCTGAAACGTGATCATATTCAAGCAATGTTAGAAATGCCGCGTATTAAAGGATTATGGGAAGAAAAACACGGCAAATCACCAGAAGAACAAGACATTGATCAGCTTTATAATCAATTCGAAACACAATTGATGCAGACACTTGAAGATTTCACTACACCGATACAAGGCGCTGTAGATACAGCACATTGGTTAAAAGCAAAAGGTATCAAAGTCGGTTCTACTACAGGTTATACTTCTGAAATGATGGAGGTTGTAAAACCTAATGCCGCACAGCAAGGCTATGAACCAGACTTTGTAGCAACTGCAGACTTAGTCGGCAATCATGGCAGACCTTATCCTTATATGATATTTAAAAATATGGAAGTACTTGAACTGCAAAATGTCCAACATGTCGTTAAAGTCGGCGATACAGTTTCTGATATACAAGAAGGTGTTAACGCAGGCGTAATCACAGTAGGTGTCATCAAAGGCAGTTCACTATCAGGTTATAACGAATCAGACTGGCAACAACTATCAGTAGATGAACGTACTGAAATCGGTAAAGCGGTCAAAGCAAAATTCGAAGCCAATGGCGCAGATCATGTTATTTACAGTATTGAAGAATTACCAGGATTAATCGAATCATTAAATGCATAGTTAAGAGTAAAATTTAAATAACCCAGAGAGTAATAGGAAACATTTCATGGTTAGACGTGGAATGTTTCTTTTTCTATTTCTAAACATGTCTCATCTTGTATCGCAACTCCAGGTATGAAGTTTGAAAAGATTGTATATAAAGAAAAACATATGAGAATAAATTTAAAAGTGTTAACAATGATAATTTGTTATTTATTAAAAGTTGATATAAAAATCTCATCACTATATGCTAAGGGTGTATATCTACAAACAAAGGGGGAAATTGATATATGAAAAAAGCTAAATTAGATCATGTTATTTTTTGGCCGTCACTAATCGTTTTGTTAATCATAACCGTGACTTTGATTATTACAAAAGATTCGGCAGAGGTTGTTTTAAATCATATTTTAACTGGTATTAACAACCGTATGGATTGGGTCTTTGAGTTTTTAGTTTTCGGTTTATTTATTATTCTGCTTTATATCGTGTTCAGCAGATATGGAAAAATAAAACTCGGGGATTCTAAACCGGAATTCAACAACTTTAGTTTTGGTGCGATGTTGTTCTGTGCTGGTATGGGGACTAGCATAATGTTCTGGTCAATGATAGAACCTATGTATTATTACCAAGGTCCGCCATTTGGTTTGAAACCGAAATCACCTGAATCTACTGAATGGTCATTAGCTTATGGTATGTTCCATTGGGGAATTTCTGCATGGTGCATTTATGCATTGCCGACGATAGTCATTGCATACTCATTCTATATAAAGAAAAATCCTTCTCTAAAAGTCAGTCAATCTGTTAAAGGTGCTTTAGGAAAATACTCTGACGGTGTCATTGGCAAAATCATTGATATTCTAGTGATCTGGAGTTTAGTCGGAGGTCTTGGGACATCCCTAGGTTTAGGAGTACCGATGATTTCAGCAGGTATCGGGGAAGTTTTAGGAGTAGAACAATCTACTTTATTGAACATTATTATTATTGTGATCTGGTCAGCGATTTATATTACGAGTGCTTCGCTTGGGCTCCATAAAGGTATTAAAAATCTTAGTAACTTCAACGTTTATTTAGCTCTCGCATTAGCCATATTCGTCATTATAGTCGGACCTACATCATTCATTTTGACGTACTTTACAGATAGCTTGGGTATTATGTCTAACAACTTTTTACGTATGAGCTTTTATACAGATGCGATTAAGCAAAGCGGATTCCCGCAATCTTGGACAGTGTTCTACTTTGCTTGGTTTGCGACCACTGCACCTTTCATGGGCTTGTTCATTGCCAAAATTGCTAAAGGGCGTACATTAAAGAACCTTATTTTAAATGTCCTTGCATGGGGAACGTTAGGAAGCTGGCTGTACTTTGCAGTGTTTGGCGGATATACTATTAATTTGCAAATCACTGAAAAATTTGACGTTGTAAAATCTATGGCAGAGAATGGTGATGCTGCAACGGTAATTGAAATATTAAAAACATTGCCGGTAAGTTGGCTAGTGATTCCTTTCTTCGTTATATTAGGATTTATTTTCCTCGCAACGTCGTTAGATTCAGCTGCTTATATTTTGGCTTCGACTGCATCTAAAAAAGTCGGAGGCGGTATAGAACCGCCTATGTGGCACACAATCGTTTGGGGCGTATTGATGGCCTTGTTATCTATTTCCTTACTGTTGATAGGAGGGCTTGATGTCATTCAAACTTCAGCAGTTGTGGTTTCTGTCCCTATTGTTTTGATTTATATTTTATTGATTATTTCGTTGTTCAGATGGTTTAAACAAGATTTTCCAATTAAAAAGGAGGACTCATAATCAATGGGAGTATTTGATGTAGATTATAACAAAATTAATATTGTGAAAGATATGCCTTATGAAGTTGAAATTACACATCATACATGGATAACTATGTCAGATGGCACAAAACTTTCAGCAAAAATTTGGGCACCTGTGATGGAAGGTAAGAATAAAGGTACTGTCTTAGAATATTTACCGTACAGAAAAGATGATTTTACTGCTTTGCGCGATGAAATAAGACATAAGTACTTTGCAGGACACGGTTATACATCTGTCAGAGTGGATATAAGAGGGACTGGCGATTCAGAAGGCATTATCGATGATGAATATCCTAAAGTCGAACAAGATGATGGTATAGAGATTATCGAATGGATTGCAAAACAGCCTTGGTCCAACGGTTCAGTGGCTATGATCGGAAAATCCTGGGGAGGATTCAATGGTCTGCAAATTGCTGCAAGACGTCCTGAAGCGTTAAAAACAATTATTACATTATGTTCTACTGATGACAGATATGCTGATGATGTGCATTATCGCGGCGGCACTATGATGGCATCAGATATGCTTTGGTGGGCATCAACAATGTTTGCATATAATGCTCGTCCGCCGTTTCCTAAATTTGTAGGCGATCGCTGGTATGATATGTGGATTGACAGATTAGATAAAACACCGCCATTTGTGGAAAGATGGGTAGAAAATCAAACGAGAAACAGTTATTGGAAACATGGTTCAGTCAATGAAGATTATTCGGATATCAACATACCTGTGCTGACGATGAGTGGATGGGCAGATGCATACCCGAATGCACTATTTCGCTTGATGGAAAATTTAAATGTACCTAAAAAGGCAATTGTTGGGCCTTGGGCGCATGAGTTCCCAGACCTTGCAATTCCTGGACCTCAAATCGGTTACTTGCAAGAAGTGTTGGAATGGCTGGATAAATGGATGGAAAATCCAGATTATAAAGCACACCAAGATGAGTTTTTAGTTTATCTGCAAGATTCTGTCGAACCCAAAACTTCATATGCATACCGCTCTGGAGAGTGGATGGATTTATATCGTGAAAAAGTGGAACATCAAAATATTTTGAAAGATTTAGAGGGTTCTGTCAGATTGTTGAATTGCCAACATCACGGACTTTATTCAGGTGTATTTTGTCCATTTGGCCAAGAAGGCGATTTACCTGACGATCAAACAATTGATAATTCATTAGCTACTACGATTTCTTGTAAAATGTTTGATGAACCAATCAATATAATTGGTATGCCTATTGCAAAATTAAGGGTAAAATCAGATAAAGAACAAGCAAATATTCATGTTCGTCTTTCAGATGTACACCCTAACGGCAAGAAAACATTAATTACAAGAGGACAATTTAATATTAATCATTATCAGAGTCATGAATTCCCTGAAGCTTTGCCGACAGATCAATATGTGGATGTAGAATTTCCGTTAGATGTTGTCGGTTATCAGCTGCCGAAGGGACATCATCTTGAGATAACTATGTCTCCGACATACTGGCCGCAAGTTTGGCCTTCGCCTGAGATGGTGAACTTAGATGTGGATTTGGAACATTCGAAAGTTGAATTGCCGCATGTTAACACATTTGAACCTGTCTCATTAGACTATCCGAATTCAGAAACAGCTGAACCATTAGAAAAAGAAGTGATTAGAGAAGGAAGCAGAACAAGAGATGTCATCAAAAAATTAACAGAAGACAAATGGGTATTAGCGGATTATTCTGATGAGGGGCTAAGAAATTTACCGCACCTTAATATTACTTATGGTACAGAGAATTATAATGATTTTATTATTATTGAAGATGATCCGTTATCAGCACACGTAAGATGTACATGGGATGTCATTGTTAAAGATAACGATATAGATACTAAAGTCGAAACCATCAGCGATATGTGGTGTGATGAAGAATATTTCTATTTGTATAATCAACTTGTTGCTTATAACAATGGTGAACAATGCTTTGAAAAAGAATGGCGTAAAAAATATAAACGTAACTTTGTATAAAAACATTGGATCTGGAACTGTAATGGTTTCAGGTCCTATTTTCATTTTTTCATGACTCTCAAAATATAGTATAATAAAGAGAATGCGAATGAATAAGAACGTTATAAATGAAAGGTGATGAATCATGGTAATTCAATGGTATCCAGGGCATATGGCGAAAGCGAAACGTGAAGTGTCTGAACAATTAAAGAAAGTTGATGTTGTTTTTGAATTAGTAGACGCACGTATTCCGTACAGCTCAAGAAACCCGATGATTGATGAAGTTATTCAAAATAAGCCGCGTGTGGTGATTATGAATAAAAAAGATATGGCAAATTTAAATGAATTAGCCAAATGGGAAGAATATTTCAGAGGTAAAGGTTATTTCCCAGTGGCCGTAGATGCTAAGCATGGCAAAGGTTTAAAACAAGTAGAACAAGCAGCGATTGAAGCAACAAAAGAAAAGTTTGAACGTGATAAAGCAAAAGGTTTAAAACCGCGTGCAATTCGTGCCATGATTGTCGGTATTCCGAATGTAGGGAAATCTACTCTGATTAATAAATTAGCAAATAAAGCGATTGCGAAAACAGGTAATACTCCAGGTGTTACTAAGCAGCAGCAATGGATTAAAGTCGGCAAGTCGCTTCAATTATTAGATACACCAGGGATTCTTTGGCCTAAATTCGAAGATCAGATTGTCGGTAAGAAATTAAGCTTAACAGGTGCAATTAAAGACAGCATTGTGCATTTGGATGATGTTGCGATTTATGGTTTAGAGTTTTATAAAGCACATGCAATTGAAGCTCTGCAAAAGCATTATAATGTGGATTTAGATGCTGAAGCAGAAAATTTAGAATGGTTTGATGCGATAGGGCGCAGACGCGGATTATTGCAGCGCGGAAATGAAGTGGATTATGAGGCGGTCATTGAATTGCTGATTAATGACATCAGAAATGCCAAACTAGGTACACAAAGTTTTGATATTTATAAAGATATGGCAGATGAAATCAAATAATGGGACAGTCGATTAAGGGAATCAAAGCCTTGCTTCAATCTATTGATAGTATAGAGGCATTGGATGCACATGAATGGAACCAAGATACTAGAAAAGGTGTACAACAAGCACTTTTAAGCCGCAGGAAACAACTTTTAAAAGCACAAGCGTTGGTAGACAAATATGAAACAATGTCTGTTTATGAAAATGAAATATTGTCTCAAGATGCACAAGCTGTAATCTGCGGGATTGATGAAGTCGGCAGAGGACCATTAGCTGGTCCGGTAGTCGCATGTGCAGTGATCTTAAATGCAGGTCATGCTTATTATGGATTAGATGACTCGAAAAAAGTTTCATCAGCTAAAAGACTGGAACTTAAAACAGCACTTGAACAACATGCGACGTATGCTTATGGTCTGGCAACACCTGAAGAGATTGACGATTTGAATATTTATCAAGCGACTCAAGTCGCAATGATGCGAGCGATAGAAGCTTTGCCAAAACAACCGACGCATCTTTTGATAGATGCTATGGAGCTGCCTTTAGATATTGCGCAAACTGCAATTATCAAAGGGGACGCGAAAAGTGTTTCAATTGCAGCTGCGAGTATTATGGCTAAAGAATATCGTGATGCTTATATGCGTGAATTAAGTGCAGAATATCCAGGTTATGATTTTGAACATAACGTAGGCTATGGTACAAAAGCACATCTAGCAGGAATAGATAAGCTTGGGGTAATTCCAGAACACAGAAAAACTTTTGAACCGATTAAATCACTTACAACTAAAAATGATTAAAAATAAGGTTGGTGCAAATTGTAAAAATTGGTGCCAACCTTGTGTAATATTCGGAGTAATTTGAAAAACTACTATAATAGTTACAATCTCATATCTACCAAGGTTTCAAGGGGTAATTAAAAAATTAACAAAATTGACAAAATAAGCCTCTTTCAGTTTACAATAGCGCTTTCATTTTCTATAATTAACAGTGTACTTAACCTAAGAAACAGGAGGATGGAGAATGAATATCCACGAGTATCAAGGAAAACAAATCTTTCGTTCAATGGGCGTTCCAGTTCCAGAAGGACGTGTAGCATTCACTGTTGATGAAGCAGTAGAAAAAGCTAAAGAATTAGACACTGATGTTTATGTTGTAAAAGCACAAATCCACGCTGGGGGTAGAGGTAAAGCTGGCGGTGTTAAAATCGCTAAGTCATTATCAGAAGTGGAAGCTTACGCTAAAGAATTATTAGGTAAAACTCTTGTAACTCACCAAACTGGACCACAAGGTAAAGAAGTTAAACGTTTATATATTGAAGAAGGCTGCGATATTCAAAAAGAATATTACGTAGGTTTCGTTATTGACCGTGCAACAGATCGCGTTACTTTAATGGCATCTGAAGAAGGCGGTACTGAAATTGAAGAAGTAGCGGCTTCAACACCAGAAAAAATCTTCAAAGAAACTATCGATCCTGTTGTTGGTTTAGCACCATACCAAGCACGTCGTATTGCTTTCAATATCAATATTCCAAAAGAATCAATCAACAAAGCGGCTAAATTCTTAATCGCTTTATACAATGTATTTATCGAAAAAGATGCTTCTATCGTTGAAATCAACCCGCTTGTAACTACAGGCGACGGAGATGTTTTAGCATTAGATGCTAAAATCAACTTTGACGATAACGCATTATTCAGACACAAAGACATTTTAGAATTCCGTGATTTAGAAGAAGAAGATCCAAAAGAAATCGAAGCTTCTAAATACGATTTATCTTACATTGCTTTAGATGGCGACATCGGTTGTATGGTTAACGGTGCCGGCTTAGCTATGGCAACAATGGATACAATCAATCACTTCGGAGGCCATCCTGCAAACTTCTTAGACGTAGGCGGCGGCGCTACAAAAGAAAAAGTTACTGAAGCATTCAAAATCATCTTAGGCGATGATCATGTTAAAGGTATCTTTGTAAATATCTTCGGTGGTATCATGCGTTGCGACATTATCGCAGAAGGTATCGTAGCAGCAGTTAAAGAAGTAGACTTAACATTGCCTTTAGTAGTACGTCTTGAAGGTACAAACGTTGAGTTAGGTAAACAAATCTTAAAAGATTCAGGTTTAGCAATTGAGCCGGCAGCAACAATGGCTGAAGGCGCTCAAAAAATTGTCAAACTTGTCAAAGAAGTCTAAGGAAAGGATGAGACACTAAGATGAGCGTATATGTTGATAAGAACACAAAAGTAATTGTACAAGGTATCACTGGGTCTACAGCCCTTTTCCATACGAAACAAATGCTTGAATACGGTACTCAAATCGTTGCAGGTGTTACACCTGGTAAAGGCGGTCAAGTAGTTGAAGGAGTACCAGTATTCAACACTGTAGAAGAAGCGAAAAAAGAAACAGGAGCAAACGTTTCAGTTATCTACGTTCCAGCTCCATTTGCGGCTGACGCAATTTTAGAATGTGCGGATGCTGAATTAGATTTAGCAATTTGTATCACAGAACACATTCCTGTTCTTGATATGGTTAAAGTTAAACGTTATTTAGAAGATAAACATACACGTTTAATCGGACCAAACTGCCCAGGTGTTATTTCTCCAGATGATTGCAAAATCGGAATTATGCCTGGCTATATCCACAAAAAAGGCCATGTAGGTGTTGTATCACGTTCTGGTACATTAACTTACGAAGCAGTGCATCAATTAACTGAAGAAGGAATCGGACAAACTTCAGCTGTTGGTATCGGTGGCGACCCAGTCAACGGTACAAACTTCATCGATGTGTTAGATGCATTCAATAAAGATGAAGATACAAAAGCTGTTGTAATGATCGGTGAAATCGGCGGTACTGCTGAGGAAGAAGCGGCTGAATGGATTAAAGCTAACATGACTAAACCAGTTGTAGGCTTCATCGGAGGTCAAACAGCTCCTCCAGGAAAACGTATGGGCCATGCTGGTGCGATTATTTCTGGCGGTAAAGGTACTGCTAAAGAAAAAATCAAAATACTAAATGAAAATGGTGTTAAAACAGCAGATACACCTTCTGAAATCGGTTCAACATTAATTGAAGCGGCAAAAGAAGCAGGTATCTACGAACAATTATTAACAGTTAAAAAAGACGCATAAGCTGCGTTGAAATGAATAGATAGTCAGACACAGGTTTGCTTTTTTCGCAAATCTGTGTCTTTTCATTTTCATACTTGAGTATTCCTATAGCTATAGATTAATTTATCGTTTTACCTACATATAATAGTAGAAACTCCTAACATTAGGTTCTGATTAGAAAAGTGTTGTCTGAAATATTGATTTCTATGTATAATGACATCAAACAACATAGAAAGCAGGAAAGATATGCCTCATAAAACAATCGATTCAGAACTCCTCAAATTACGCTTTGCCGGCTATTCCACTAGGCAGATATATGCATTATTAAGCAGTACCCCTGATTATTTGGATTTGCCGCCTAAAGAAAAAATGACAAATCTTCGACATTTTTCAAATCATACTACTTCACGTTATGCCGCAACTTATTATCACAACTATTGTACGCTCAATGTTGAACAAATCCGACGCAAATTAGCTGACTTAAACATTGAGACCATATCAATTTTTAATCCCCTTTATCCGAAACTGCTCAAAAATATTTATGATCCTCCATTGATTTTGTTTTGCAAAGGCAACTTAGATTTATTGCGCGGACAGAATTATTTAAGTATTGTAGGTTCCAGAGAAGCGACCGCATATACTGAGAAAGCCTTGAAAGTATTAATGGCTGATTTATCTTTGTATCCTTTTGTGATAGTCTCCGGCTTAGCAAAAGGCGGAGATTGCTTTGCACATCAAGCAGCATTGCATCATCATATGCCGACGATAGGTGTCTTAGCGTTTGGACATTATCATCATTATCCGAAAGAAACAAAAGCAATGCGTTCTTTAATAGAAAGAAAAGGATTAACTATCAGTGAATATATTCCAAATGACCCGCCGAAAAAATATAAGTTTCCTGAACGCAATCGTATTATCAGCGGATTAGCACAAGGTGTGATGATTACAGAGTCGAGAGAAAGAAGCGGAGCACAAATTACAGTGGACTTAGCATTGGAACAAAACCGCAATGTTTATGTACTTCCTGGTAGTATCTTTCAATCATTGACACGCGGTAATTTAAAGCGTGCACAAGAAGGTGCAAAGATTGTACTTTGTGCACAAGATATTATTGAAGATTATCAACAGATTGAGTGATGTAATAGATGGAATTATGACTAATATTGATGTCAATCGTTGATATTCATGTAAATTAAAATATTGACAAATGTAAAATAAACCGTTTATCATTTATCTTTGTAACAAGGAACATTTAATTGGAGCAAAGGGGGATCCTACTTTGGCAGATAATTTAGTCATAGTTGAGTCGCCTGCAAAAGCAAAAACAATTGAAAAATATTTAGGGAAACGTTATAAAGTTATCGCTTCAATGGGGCATGTCAGAGATTTGCCGAGAAGCCAAATGGGCGTAGATGTTGAAGATGATTTTGAACCCAAATATATTACGATTCGTGGTAAAGGACCGGTCGTTGCTGAATTAAAGAGACATGCTAAAAAAGCAAAGAAAATCTTCCTAGCAAGTGACCCCGACCGTGAAGGTGAAGCAATTGCATGGCACTTAGCAAACATTTTAAAATTAGATGAAAATGCTAAAAACCGAGTTGTATTTAACGAAATTACTAAGGATGCAGTAAAAGAAAGTTTTAAAACGCCAAGAAGTTTAGAGCGTAATCTAGTCGATGCACAGCAAGCACGCCGTATTGTAGACAGATTAGTAGGTTACAATATTTCGCCGGTATTATGGAAAAAAGTTAAAAAAGGACTTTCAGCTGGACGTGTACAATCTGTCGCATTGCGTCTAGTGATTGATCGTGAAAATGAAATCCGTAATTTCAAACCAGAAGAATATTGGAAAATCGAAGGAAAATTCCGCTATAAAAAATCGATTTTCACAGCAAAATTCCTTCATTATAAGCACAAGCCTTATAAATTGAAAAATAAAGATGATGTAAAATTTGTGACGGACCAACTTGATGGTGAGAACTTTGAAGTGACAAAAGTGACACGCAAAGAGAAAAAACGTAATCCAGCAAATCCATTCACAACTTCTACATTGCAACAAGAAGCTTCTAGAAAACTAGGCTTCAAAACGAGAAAAACAATGATGGTTGCACAGCAGCTGTATGAAGGTATCGATTTAAAACGCCAAGGTACAGTCGGTTTGATTACTTATATGCGTACTGACTCTACACGTATCTCTGCAGATGCAAAAGCAGAAACGAAAGATTACATTACTGAAAAATACGGTAAAGAGTATATTTCTCATCGCAAGGCATCAGGTAAACAAGGGGATCAAGATGCCCACGAAGCGATTCGTCCTACGAAAACTTTGCGTACACCTGATGAGATGAAAGCGTATTTGACGAAAGATCAATACCGTTTGTATAAATTGATTTGGGAACGTTTTGTCGCAAGTCAAATGGCACCTGCTGTAATTGATACAGTAGCGATGGACATTGAACAAAACGATATTAAATTCCGTGCGAATGGCCAATCTATCAAATTCAAAGGTTTCATGACTTTATATGTGGAATCAAAAGATGAAGAAGAAGAGCAAAATAAACGCTTGCCGATTATCGAAGAAGGCGAAACAGTTATAGCGACAAACATCGAACCTTCTCAACACTTTACACAACCGCCGCCAAGATATACTGAAGCGCGCTTGGTTAAAACGTTGGAAGAACTTAAAATCGGAAGACCATCTACTTATGCACCGACGATTGACACCATTCAAAAGCGAAACTATGTTAAATTGGAAAGTAAGCGGTTTGTGCCGACAGAGTTAGGTGAAATCGTGCATGAACAAGTAAAAGAATACTTCCCTGAAATCATTGATGTCGAATTTACAGTCAACATGGAAACATTACTTGATAAAATCGCAGACGGCGATGAAAAATGGAGAAATGTTGTAGCGAATTTCTATGGCGGGTTCAAAGATGATGTAGAACGTGCTGAAAAAGAAATGGAAAAAATCGAAATCAAAGATGAACCGGCTGGAGAAGATTGCGAAAAATGCGGTGCTCCGATGGTCATTAAAATGGGACGTTACGGCAAGTTCATGGCTTGTTCCAACTTCCCTGATTGCAGAAACACGAAAGCTATCGTTAAAGAAATCGGCGTAAAATGTCCGAAATGTAAAGATGGCGAAGTTGTTGAACGCAAATCTAAAAAAGGAAGAATCTTTTACGGTTGTTCGAACTATCCAGAATGCGACTATATTTCATGGGATAAACCAGTAGGCAGAGATTGCCCTAAATGCGACCACCACTTAGTGGTACGTAAAAAAGGACGTTCAAGCCAAGTGGTTTGCTCAAATTGCGATTATAAAGAAGAAGTTCAAAAATAAAGCCAGAGTTGAGAGGTTGGACACAAAACGGCACTACGCTAATTGCGTCTTGCCTCTTTTCATCTGATTGAGGAGGATTATTAATGACAGACACAGTTAATGTAGTTGGTGCTGGTCTAGCAGGATCAGAAGCAGCGTATCAGCTGGCACAAAGAGGAATTAAAGTGAATTTAATCGAAATGCGTCCAGTAAAACAAACACCTGCGCATCATACGGATAAATTTGCGGAATTGGTTTGTTCAAACTCTTTACGCGGTAATTCACTGACAAACGCGGTAGGTGTGTTGAAAGAAGAAATGCGCCGTTTAGATTCATTGATTATCAGAGCGGCAGATAATGCACGTGTGCCTGCTGGCGGCGCGTTAGCTGTAGACAGACATGATTTCGCAGGATATATTACGGATACGTTGAAATCACATCCGAATATTACGGTTATCAATGAAGAAATCGAACAAATCCCTGAAGGCTATACAATTATTGCGACAGGACCTTTAACAACAGAAGGACTTGCTAAAGAAATTGTAGATATTACAGGCGAAGATCAGCTTTACTTCTATGATGCAGCAGCGCCTATCATTGAAAAAGATACAATCGATATGGATAAAGTGTATTTGAAATCAAGATATGATAAAGGCGAAGCAGCTTACTTAAACTGCCCGATGACAGAAGAAGAATTCGATAGATTCTACGATGCAGTATTAAAAGCTGAAACTGCACCAGTGAATGAATTTGAGAAAGAAAAATATTTCGAAGGCTGTATGCCGTTTGAAGTTATGGCAGAACGCGGACGCAAAACACTATTGTTCGGTCCAATGAAACCAGTCGGCTTAGAAGATCCTAAGACAGGCAAACGTCCATTTGCGGTCGTTCAATTACGTCAAGACGACGCAGCAGGTACGTTGTATAATATTGTCGGATTCCAGACACATTTAAAATGGGGTGCACAAAAAGATGTCATCCGTCTGATTCCTGGTTTAGAAAATGTAGATATTGTACGTTATGGTGTTATGCACAGAAATACCTTTATCAACTCACCGGATGTATTAAGCGAAACGTATCAATTGAAAGGCCACGACAAAGTATACTTTGCAGGTCAAATGACTGGTGTTGAAGGTTATGTAGAAAGTGCCGCAAGCGGTTTAGTTGCGGGCATCAACGTTGCACATAAACTTCAAAACAAAGCAGAAGTCATCTTCCCGCGCGAAACAATGATCGGCAGCGTGGCATATTACATTTCTCATGCTAAAAACAATAAGAACTTCCAACCTATGAATGCAAACTTCGGTTTAGTGCCTTCATTAGAGAAACGCATTAAAGACAAAAAAGAGAGATATGAACAACAAGCAAATCGTGCGTTAACGTATTTAGAGAATTTTAAGCAAACATTGTGATAAATTATGAATATTTTGATAAAATGGATTTGTGTTTAGAAAACGTTTGCGGTTTCGAGACTTAAATCACTGCAGCTCCCTCTGTCGATATGCTACAATGCAAATGATGGAGGGGTTTTTATTGAATAAAATCCAAGACAATTTTTTATATATGCTGAAAGTTGAACGCTTTTTTTCTAAACATACTTTGAAATCATATCATGATGATTTAATTCAATTTAACAGCTTTTTAGAACAAGAGCATTTACAATTAAAATCTTTCGAATATAAAGATGCGAGAAATTATTTATCATATTTATATTCAAAAGGCTTGAAAAGAACAACAGTTTCTCGTAAAATTTCAACGTTACGGTCTTTCTATGAATATTGGATGACACAAGATGACACAATTATTAACCCATTTGTTCAACTCGTGCATCCGAAAAAAGAACAATACTTACCACATTTCTTTTATGAAGAAGAAATGAGTGCACTCTTTGAAACCGTAGAAGAAGATGGAACAAAAGGTATGCGAGATCGTGTCATTTTAGAATTATTATATGGTACTGGTATTCGAGTTTCAGAATTAGTGAACATCAAGTTAGAGGATTTAGATTTAAATTCGCCGGGCGTCAAAGTATTAGGTAAAGGGAATAAAGAGCGCTTTATTCCTTTTGGAAATATGTGCAGAGAAAGTATTGAACGTTATCTTTCTGAGTTTGCGCCGATTAAGAAAGCAGCGCATGATTATCTGTTGGTTAATATGAATGGACGTCCGATTACAGAACGCGGCGTACGCTATGTGTTGAATGATATAGTGAAGCGGACTGCCGGCGTGACAGATATTCATCCGCATAAGCTGCGCCATACTTTTGCGACACATATGCTGAATGAAGGTGCAGATTTAAGAACGGTGCAATCATTGCTCGGCCATGTTAACTTATCGACGACTGGCCGCTATACACATGTTTCTAATCAACAATTGCGCAAAGTGTATTTAAATGCACATCCTCGAGCTAAAAAGGAGAAATAGGAATGAATAATTCAATTCATGCGACTACAATATTTGCGGTACGGCAAAACGGCCATGCGGCAATGGCTGGCGATGGTCAAGTGACACTTGGACAACAAGTCATTATGAAACAAACTGCACGCAAAGTCCGCAGACTTTATAACGGCAAAGTCTTAGCAGGGTTTGCAGGCAGTGTAGCAGATGCATTTACATTGTTTGAAAAATTCGAAACGAAGTTGCAAGAATTCAGCGGCAATTTAGAACGTGCAGCGGTTGAACTTGCACAAGAGTGGAGAGGCGATAAACAACTCAGACAATTAGAAGCAATGCTGATTGTAATGAATAAAGATGCCATTTTAGTTGTCAGCGGTACAGGCGAAGTGATTGCTCCGGATGACGATTTAATTGCAATCGGTTCTGGCGGCAACTATGCTTTAAGTGCTGGACGTGCTTTGAAACGCCATACGGAAATGGAAGCAAAAGACATTGCTTATTCAAGTTTGAAAGTCGCTTCAGAGATTTGTGTCTTCACAAATGACAACATTATTGTCGAAGAATTATAAATACATTAAACATTAAGACAACGCTATTTTTTCCAGTTCATGGGAAGAAGGTAAAATATATATTGGAGGTTGATCAACGAATGGATGCTAGCGCTATTAAACTTACCCCTAAAGATATTGTATCTCAACTCAATGAGTACATTGTCGGACAAGATGACGCTAAGAAAAAAGTAGCCATTGCTTTGAGAAACAGATATCGCCGAAGTCAGTTGGACGAAGAATTAAAACAAGAAATTGTTCCTAAGAACATTTTGATGATTGGTCCAACTGGTGTGGGTAAAACTGAAATCGCAAGAAGAATGGCTAAAATCGTTGGTGCACCGTTTATCAAAGTCGAAGCAACGAAGTTCACGGAGGTAGGCTATGTAGGACGCGACGTCGAAAGCATGGTGCGTGACTTGGTTGATGTAGCTGTAAGACTTGTTAAAGACGGCAGGAAAGAACAAGTTAAAGATGAAGCGGTCAAAAAAGCAAATGATAAATTAGTGAAATTACTTGTACCAAGTATGAAGAAAAAAGCGAATCAAAATGCAGGAAATCCTTTCGAATCATTATTCGGAGGCATGATGCCGAACTTTGGCAATAATGATGAAGAAGAGGAAGAACCGCCGACAGAAGATATTAAAACAAAACGTTCTGAAATTCGCAGACAATTATTAAACGGCGAATTAGAAGAAGAAAAAGTACGCATTAAAGTGGACCAAGACCCTGGCGCAATGGGTATGCTTGGTACCAACCAAAATCAACAAGTTCAAGATATGATGAATCAATTAATGCCTAAGAAGAAAGTGGAACGTGAAGTTCCGGTTAAAACTGCACGCAAGATTTTAGCAGATAACTATGCAGATGAACTTATCGATCACGAGACAGCAAACCAAGAAGCGTTGGAATTAGCTGAGCAAATGGGTATTATCTTTATTGATGAAATAGACAAAGTAGCAAGCAATAATCAAGCTGGTGGACAAGATGTTTCAAGACAAGGTGTACAAAGAGATATCTTGCCGATTGTCGAAGGAAGCGTTGTACAAACGAAATACGGCAGTGTGAACACTGAACACATGCTCTTTATCGGAGCAGGTGCGTTCCACGTATCAAAACCAAGTGATTTGATTCCTGAATTGCAAGGACGTTTCCCGATTCGTGTTGAACTTGAAAGTTTATCAGTTGAAGACTTTGTGAATATTCTTAAAGAACCTAAACTTTCTTTAATCAAGCAATATGAAGCATTATTGCAAACTGAAGAAGTAACGGTCAACTTTACAGATGAAGCTATTACACGTCTCGCTGAAACTGCTTTCCAAGTCAACCAAGATACTGACAACATCGGAGCAAGACGTTTACACACGATTTTAGAAAAAATGTTAGAAGATCTTTCATACGAAGCACCTGGAATGCCTAATGCGGTAGTAGAGATAACAGCACAATATGTTGATGACAAGTTGAAATCTATTTCTACGAATAAAGATTTAAGTGCATTTATCTTATAAACTTATAATTATAAATACAAAAGGAGAAGAAAAATGAGTTTACTTTCAAAAACAAGAGAATTGAATACACTGTTGCAAAAACATAAGGGAATTGCTGTTGACTTTAAAGACGTTGCGCGAAAAATCAGCGAGGTTACTGTAACAAACGTATTTATTGTTTCACGCAGAGGTAAAATTCTTGGCGCAAGCTTAAATGAATTGCTTAAAAACAGTCGAATCAATCAAATGTTAGAAGACCGCCATATCCCAGCTGAATATACTGACAAATTAATGGATGTTAAACAAACTGAATCAAATATCGGAATCGATGATGAGTTATCTGTATTCCCTCCGGAAAACAGAGATGCATTTATCGACAGCAAAACAACAATCTTCCCAGTACTTGGCGGAGGTGAGCGTTTAGGTACGTTAGTACTTGGACGTGTAACAGACGGCTTTGACGATAATGATTTAGTCTTAGGCGAATATGCGGCTACTGTATTAGGTATGGAAATCTTACGTGAAAAACACAGCGAAGTTGAGCAAGAAGCACGCGATAAAGCTGCAATCAACATGGCGATTAATTCATTGTCTTATTCAGAAAGAGAAGCTATCGAGCATATCTTTGAAGAACTTGGCGGCAAAGAAGGTTTATTAATCGCATCTAAAGTTGCAGACCGTGTCGGCATTACAAGATCAGTAATCGTTAATGCCTTGCGTAAATTAGAAAGTGCTGGTGTGATCGAGTCTCGTTCACTTGGTATGAAAGGTACTTTCATCAAAGTTAAGAAAGAACAATTCTTAGATGAATTGGAAAAAACGAAATAATCGTTGATTAACAGACAACTTAACTTTTAAATATTGCTTTATGCAGAGCAATATGTTATATTTAATGACGGCTATAGAGCCGATAACGCACATAAACTGCTGAAATGCAAAGGGTGCGATGTGATTTTCGTCGTTTTTGTATGAGCGGTTTATGGAGGAAAATAACCAAATTGGAGGATTTTAATCATGGCAGTAATTTCAATGAAACAATTGCTAGAAGCAGGTGTTCACTTCGGTCACCAAACACGCCGTTGGAACCCAAAAATGAAAAAATATATTTTCACTGAAAGAAATGGTATTTATATCATCGACTTACAAAAAACAGTGAAAAAAGTTGACGAAGCTTACAACTTCTTAAAACAAGTATCTGAAGACGGCGGTAAAGTCTTATTCGTAGGTACTAAAAAACAAGCGCAAGAATCTATCAAAAATGAAGCTGAGCGCGCTGGTCAATTCTACGTTAACCAAAGATGGTTAGGCGGAATCTTGACTAACTACAAAACAATCTCTAAACGAGTTAAACGTATTTCTGAAATTGAAAAAATGGAAGAAGACGGCTTATTCGAAGTATTACCTAAAAAAGAAGTAGTTGAAATCAAAAAAGAATACGACCGCTTAATCAAATTCTTAGGTGGTATTCGTGATATGAAATCAATGCCTCAAGCATTATTCGTAGTTGACCCTCGTAAAGAGCGCAACGCAATTGCTGAAGCACGTAAATTACACATCCCAATCGTAGGTATCGTTGATACTAACTGCGACCCAGATGAAATTGATTACGTAATTCCAGCAAACGACGATGCTATCCGTGCCGTTAAATTATTAACAGGCAAAATGGCTGACGCAGTCTTAGAAGGTCAACAAGGTGTTTCTAACGAAGAAGTAGCTGCTGAACAAAACATCGACTTAAACGAAGATGACAAAGGTGAAGCAAAAGAAACTGAAGAAACTTCTGTTGAATCAAACTAAGAATAATTCAAAATGGGTGATAAGATCTAGAGGCTTATCACCTTTTTTTAAAAATAATATTAATAAAATTTGAAGATTATGTTGATGCACTTGACGTGTACAGCATGAATTTTGAAAATAAAAGAATAATCAGATATTGCAAGTTTAAAGCAAGGCAAATAGAGTTATATTTATACAGAGAACTGATATACTATATTTGACTGATTATATTATGTTATATAAATGGAGGAAAATTGAATGGCACAAATTACAGCTAAATTAGTTAAAGAATTGCGCGAAAGAACTGGCGCAGGTATGATGGATTGTAAAAAAGCATTAGTAGAAACTGATGGCGACATTGAAAAAGCAATCGACTACCTACGTGAAAAAGGTATTGCTAAAGCTGCTAAAAAAGCAGACCGTATCGCTGCTGAAGGTATCACTTATGTTGGAGTTGAAGGCAACGATGCTGTAATCGTAGAAATCAACTCAGAAACTGACTTCGTAGCACGTAACGAAGGATTCCAAGAGCTAGTTAAAGAAATCGCACAACACATTCTTGAAACTAAACCAGAATCAGTTGAAGCATTGTTAGAAACAAAATTAGCTACAGGCGACACTGTTTCTGAACGTATCAACAAAGCAATCTCAACTATCGGTGAAAAATTAAGCTTACGTCGTTTCGCTATCAGAACTAAAGGCGACAACGATGCATTCGGTGCATACGAACACATGGGTGGCCGTATCAGCGTATTAACTGTAGTAGAAGGTACTACTGATGCTGAAGCTGCTAAAGACGTTGCAATGCACATCGCTGCTATCAATCCTAAATATGTTTCTTCTGACCAAGTAAACGAAGAAGAACTTGCTCACGAAAAAGAAGTATTAAAACAACAAGCATTAAACGAAGGCAAACCAGAAAAAATCGTTGAAAAAATGGTTGAAGGCCGTTTACGCAAATATTTACAAGAAATTTGTGCAGTTGACCAAGACTTCGTTAAAGATCCAGACGTTACAGTTGAACAATTCCTTAAATCAAAAGGCGGTAAATTAACTGACTTTGTACGCTATGAAGTTGGCGAAGGTATGGAAAAACGTAGCGAAGACTTTGCTGATGAAGTTAAAGGACAAATGAAATAATAATCTATTAAAATGTTGAACAAGAAAGAAGACACCCTTGTATATCTATATAAATGCACACATTTGTATTGGACGTACCGCTATGTGTCTTCTTTACTTGTATCACATACATATTTTTACTATAGAGAGGATAAGAAAATGGCTGAAACTTCTAAATACAATCGCGTTGTCTTGAAATTAAGCGGAGAAGCACTAGCAGGAGATAAAGGATTCGGTATTAATCCGATTATTATTAAAAGTGTTGCAAAACAAATTGCAGAAGTCGTAGAATTAGACTGTGAAATCGCAGTCATTGTCGGCGGCGGCAATATTTGGAGAGGTAAAACTGGCAGCGATTTAGGTATGGATCGCGGAACTGCTGACTACATGGGTATGTTAGCAACAGTAATGAATGCATTAGCACTTCAAGATAGTTTAGAACAACTTGACTGTGATACACGTGTATTAACATCAATCGAAATGAAACAAGTTGCAGAACCTTATATTCGACGTCGTGCAATCAGACACCTAGAGAAAAAACGTGTTGTAATTTTTGCTGCAGGTATTGGCAACCCTTACTTCTCAACAGATACAACAGCTGCATTGCGTGCAGCTGAAGTAGAAGCTGATGTAATTTTAATGGGTAAAAATAATGTTGACGGTGTTTATTCAGCTGACCCTAAAGTTGATGAAAATGCTGTAAAATATGAGCATTTGACATATATTCAAATGCTGCAAGAAGGTCTTCAAATCATGGACTCTACAGCTGCATCATTCTGTATGGATAACAATATTCCGTTGAATGTGTTCTCAATTACTGAAGAGGGTAATATTAAACGTGCAGTAATGGGAGAAGAAATCGGAACAACAATAACTAAATAAATTTGAGGTGTAAGAAAGATGAGTGACATTTTAAGCGAAACGAAATCAAGAATGAAGAAATCAGTTGAAAGTTTATCACGTGAATTAGCTACAATTAACGCAGGTCGTGCTAACTCTAACTTATTAGCAGGCGTTAATGTTGATTACTACGGTGCACCAACACCAGTACAACAATTAGCGAGCATCAACGTACCTGAACCGCGTTTATTAGTAGTTTCACCATATGATAAAACTTCATTATCTGATATTGAACGTGCGATCAACGCAGCTAACTTAGGTGTAAACCCTACAAGCGACGGAGAAGTAATCCGCATTACTGTTCCAGCTTTAACAGAAGAACGTCGTAAAGAATTAGTTAAAGACGTTAAAAAAATGGGTGAAAACGCTAAAGTTTCTATCCGCAACATTCGCCGCGACAGCAACGACGAATTGAAAAAAGATGAAAAGAACGGCGACATTTCTGAAGATGAATTACGTACATTAACAGATAAAGTTCAAAAAATTACTGACGATTCTATCAAAGAAATCGAACAAGTATTAGAAGATAAAGAAAAAGACATTATGTCTGTTTAATTCATTGAAATTATCTTAACTGGAAAAGTTAAAAATAATGTGACAAAAACTGTACCAACTCAGACTTTGGTACAGTTTTTTAATTGTTCTATTCATTGCGTTTAACGAGTGTGATAAAATGATAGATAATTGCATGAATAATCTATTATAATGTAACAGAGATAGATTGAGCTCGGAGGATAGACCATGTTTAAAAAGCTAAGAAATAAAAATCAATCTGAAAGCGAGAATTATCATTCAGAATTAGATTTACATAATATACCCGAACATATAGCGATTATCATGGATGGTAATGGCCGTTGGGCAAAAAAACGTAAGATGCCAAGAATTAAAGGGCATTATGAGGGAATGCAAACCATCAAGAAAATTACAAGAGCAGCAAGTGATATAGGCGTAAAGTATTTAACTTTATATGCCTTTTCTACAGAAAATTGGTCCCGTCCTGAACAAGAAGTAAACTATATCATGAATCTGCCTGTCAATTTCTTAAAAACCTTTTTACCTGAGTTGATAGAGAAAGATGTGAAAGTGGAAACAATCGGTTTTACGGATGATTTACCAGAATCAACGTTGAAAGCAATCAACCACGCTAAAGAAAAGACAGCTGATAATAAAGGTTTGAAATTGATTTTCGCGATCAACTACGGCGGCAGAGCAGAAATTGTCGATAGTGTGCGTCGAATGTTTGATGATATGGTCAAACAAGGATATAATAGCGAGGATATCACTGAAGCAACAATTCACGATTATCTGATGACAAGCAACTATCCTGATCCTGAATTATTAATTCGTACATCAGGCGAACAACGTATCAGCAACTTCTTAATCTGGCAGATTTCGTACAGTGAATTTATTTTCAATCAGAAACTATGGCCTGATTTTGATGAAAATGAATTGTATGATTGTATTAAGATTTATCAAAAGAGACAACGTCGTTTCGGCGGGCTATTATAATTTTAAGGTAGGAGTAAAATATGAGAGTTAGAACGGTCACGGCAATTATTGCCCTAATCATCTTTTTACCGATTTTAATCATCGGCGGACAAGTACTCATGTACTTTTCATTTTTACTAGCATTTATCGCATTAAAAGAATTACTAAATATGAATAAAATCCGTTTTATTTCTATACCCGGGATTATCAGTGCATTGGCTCTGGTCATTATTATGCTGCCGCAAGGATTAGGTTCATGGGTATTAGCTGTTCAGTTAAAAGGGCTCATTATTATGAGTTTTGTCATTTTAAGTTATACTGTGACATCAAAGAACCGTTTCAGCTTTATAGATGCTGCCTTTTGTTTAATGGCTGTCGCATACGTAGGAATAGGGTTTATGTACCTTTACGAAACACGTGAAGAAGGTTTAGCTTATATCTTGTTTGCGTTCTTAGTAGTATGGACAACAGACACTGGCGCATACATTTTCGGCCGTACATTAGGAAAGCATAAACTTTGGCCTGTCATCAGTCCGAATAAAACGATTGAAGGCTTTATCGGCGGTGTGCTTTGCAGCTTATTAGTCCCTGTTATCATGCAGATGTTTATCGATTTCCCGGTTAATATTGTGCTGATGCTGGCAATCACAATCGTATTAAGTATGTTCGGACAACTGGGCGACCTTGTAGAATCTGGTTTCAAACGCCACTTCGGTGTGAAGGACTCAGGAAGAATTTTACCGGGTCACGGCGGTATTCTTGATCGCTTCGACAGTTTTATGTTCGTCTTACCATTATTAAATATTCTATTATTGCAAAATTAAAAAGTGAGGCATGCGACAGTGCAAACAATCTTACATCGTTTGCTTGAGGCATGCCTCTTTTCTGTTTCATGCCGTTTATTCATTGTATGTTCGGATGAATTTGATTAAAATGATTTTATGAAACTATAGAAACAAGACCAAAAAGGTTACATAGAAAATGTACCAATTTATTAAGTAGGAGTGGCCAACTTTGCTAATAACATTATTATCTTTTATTATCGTATTCGGTGTTATTGTCTCAGTCCATGAGTATGGTCACATGTTCTTTGCGAAACGTGCAGGAATTATGTGTCCCGAATTTGCGATTGGCATGGGACCTAAAATATTCAGTTTTAGAAAAAATGAAACGTTATATACTATTCGACTATTGCCGGTCGGCGGTTATGTCCGCATGGCAGGAGACGGACTGGAAGAAGCGCCTGTTGAACCAGGCATGTCTGTCAAAATCAAATTAAACGACAAAGATGAAATTACACATATTCTGTTAGATGATCAGCATAAATTCCAACAAGCAGAAGTTATTGAAGTGAAGAAAATTGATTTCAAAGATGAAATGTATGTTGAAGGTATTACATCTTATGACGATGAACGTCATCGCTTCCATATAGCGAAAGAAGCTTATTTTGTGGAACACGGCAGTTTGATTCAAATTGCGCCGAGAAACCGTCAATTTATGCATAAGAATCCATTACAGAAGTTTTTAACACTTTTTGCTGGACCATTATTCAACTTCTTATTAGCAATCGTGATTTTTATCGGTTTAGCTTATTATCAAGGTACACCGAATAATGTGATTAAAACTGTTGGAGATCATACGCCTGCACAAGAAATAGGATTAAAACCCGGGGATAAAATCAAGCAGCTCGGTGATCATAAAATCGAGAAGTTCAAAGACATTAAAAATGCTTTAGATGAAAATAAAGGCAAAAAAATAACAATTGCTTATGAACGTGATGGTAAGCAGCATAAGGCTGAATTCAAACCGAAAAAAGTCACACAAAAAACTTCTAAAACGACATCTGAAACCTTTTATATTTTAGGTTTCCAACCTGATAAAGAACATTCTTCGCTAACAGCACCGCTTGTATCTGGAGTTGAACAATTCTTTAAAGCAGGAACATTAATCTTTACAGCAATCGTCGGTATGATAGCAAGTATCTTTACAGGCGGCTTCTCCTTTGACATGTTAAATGGACCAGTAGGTATCTATCATAATGTTGATACTGTCGTAAAAACTGGTATCATTAACTTGATAGGATGGACAGCCTTATTAAGTGTCAACTTAGGATTAATGAACTTATTGCCGATACCTGCGTTAGATGGCGGAAGAATACTCTTTGTATTATATGAAGCAATCTTCAGAAGACCTGTAAACAAAAAGGCCGAAACTTATATTATCGGTGCAGGGGCAATTTTTGTGATTATTATTATGATATTAGTAACATGGAATGACATACAACGTTATTTCTTATAAGAAACGGAGGACCTTAGTTTTATGAGACAGTCAAAAGTATTTATACCAACGATGAGAGAAGTGCCGGCAGAAGCTGAAGCTTTAAGTCATCAATTATTGCTGAAAGCAGGATTAATCAAACAAAGTACAAGCGGGATTTACAGTTACTTGCTGCTGGCAACACGTGTACTGAACAATATTACATCAATTATCAGAGAAGAAATGGAAAAGATTGATGCGGTAGAAATTTTAATGCCCGCATTACAGCCTTCAGAATTATGGGAAGAATCAGGTCGTTGGGATGCTTATGGCAGTGAATTAATGCGTTTGACAGACCGTAACGGCCGCCAATTCGCATTAGGACCAACACACGAAGAAGTTGTCACTTCTATCGTACGTGATGAATTAAAATCTTATAAGCAGTTGCCATTAACATTGTTCCAAATTCAATCTAAATTCAGAGATGAAAAACGTCCGAGATTCGGTTTATTGCGCGGCCGCGAATTCATCATGAAAGATGCGTACTCATTCCATGCTGATGAAGCATCATTAGATGAAACATACCACAAAATGTATGATGCATACGGCAGAATCTTCAAACGTGTAGGTATCAATGCACGTCCGGTAGTCGCAGATTCAGGCGCAATCGGAGGCAGCCATACACATGAATTTATGGCACTGAGTGAAATCGGTGAAGATACGATTGTCTACAGTGAAAACAGCGACTATGCCGCAAACATTGAAAAAGCAGAAGTGGTTTACGAGCCGAACAATGATCAAGAAGCATTGCTTGAGTTGGAAAAAGTGGAAACGCCTAATGCGCATACTGCACAAGAAGTAGCGGATCTGCTTAATCGTCCGCTTGATCAAATTGCGAAATCTATGGTCTTCAAAGTAGATGGAGAATTTATTATTGTTTTAGTACGCGGCCATCATGAAATCAACGATGTGAAATTAAAAGCATACTTCGGTACAGACAACATTGAACTTGCTAGCCAAGATGAGATTGTTAATCTTGTTGGTGCTAACCCGGGTTCAATCGGACCGATCCAAGAAAAAGGCATTAAAATTTATGCGGATAATTTCATCCAAGAAATTTCTAACTTAGTTGTCGGTGCGAATGAAGATGGTTACCACTTCATTAATGCAAATCCTGAACGCGACTTTAACGTAGAAGCATTCGGAGATTTCCGCTTCATCTTAGAAGGCGAAGCATTAAGCGACGGCTCAGGCGCTGCGAAATTCGCAGAAGGTATCGAAGTCGGCCAAGTGTTCAAACTAGGCACGAAATACTCAGAAGCAATGAATGCGACATTCTTAGACAACCAAGGTAAAGCACAACCATTAATCATGGGCTGCTACGGCATTGGTGTTTCAAGAACATTAAGTGCAGTCGTTGAACAAAACAATGATGACAATGGTATTATCTGGCCTAAATCAGTAACACCATTTGATGTCCACTTAATCACTATCAATCCTAAAAAAGAGGACCAACGTGAATTAGGCGATCAGCTTTACAGCGAATTGCAATCTTCTTTTGATGTGTTATATGACGATCGTAAAGAACGTGCAGGCGTTAAATTCAACGATGCAGACCTTATCGGTATTCCAGTTCGTGTTGTTGTAGGTAAACGTGCTGCTGAAGGTATTGTAGAAGTGAAGCGCCGCGATACAGGCGACAGCGACGAAGTTGCTGCATCAGAATTGCTTGATTATGTTAAAGATTTATATACACAAATCTAATTGCATTGATAAAAGGGTCGAGGTACATAAGTACTTCGGCTTTTTTGTTATATACTTAGCAAAACAGTTCATAGATTTTAAGAATGGATGAAAATTTGGTATAATATTTTAGAACTTCAGAACGTAAGAAAATTCAACCGCGTTTTTAGAACGTGGTTCAAATTTTTCGTTTAACATGGGTGTCATGCGTACACACCCTGACAAAGCTGCAGCCCTGAATCCTATGAAAGATGTAATAATAACTAAGGTGGTAATTGTCTTGGCAATGACGAATCAAGAAAAATTTAAAGTGCTGGCTGATCAGATTAAAATAGCAAATCAGCTGGAGACAGATATATTAGAAAAAAGTGAATTGAACCGCATTGATGTGTCGCAAAAAGAACGCACATGGCTCTTTCAAATTACACTGCCTCGTTTCCTCTCTTATGAAGACTACATGTTATTTACACACGCATTGATTGAAGAATTTAAAGAAATCGCAACGATTGATTGGCAATTTGTGGTTGAAGATACACAAAACCAAGATGAATTTGCGATGAAATATTTCAATCATTGTATTGATCAAACACGCTTGTCTCCAAAAGTAAAAGGACAATTAAAACAAAAACGTTTAATTATGTCAGGCAATGTATTAAAAGTTATGGTTTCAAATGATATTGAACGTGATTATTTCCATAAAGCTTGCAACGGCAGCTTAGTCAAAGCATACAGACAATGCGGCTTTGACGTTAATAAAATTGTCTTTGAAACAGATATCGCTGATCATGATAATGAATTGGCATCGCTTGAAGCTTATATTCAAGAAGAAGATCAGCAAAGTGCCAAAGAAGCGACAGAAAAACTAGAGAAAATGAAAGCTGAAAAAGCTAAACAACAAGATAATAACGAAAGCTCAGTGGACAAATGTCAAATCGGAAAACCAATCCAAGTGGACAATGTCCGTTCGATTGATTCGATTATTGAAGAAGAATTCAAAGTCGCAATCGAAGGTGTTATCTTTGATATGAATATCAAAGAATTAAAAAGCGGACGCCATATTGTGGAATTGAAAGTAACTGACTATACCGACTCGCTTGTGTTGAAGATGTTTACGCGTAAAAACAAAGACGATTTAGATCATTTCAAAGCGTTGAGTGTCGGCAAATGGGTACGTGCACAAGGCCGTATTGAAGAGGATACATTCGTTCGCGACTTAGTAATGATGATGTCTGATATTGAAGAAATCAAAAAGACACCTAAACAAGATAAAGCAGATGAAAAACGTGTAGAGCTGCATCTGCATTCTGCGATGAGTCAAATGGATGGAATTAACCAAATCGGTGATTATGTAACACAAGCTGCAAAATGGGGTCATCCAGCAATTGCGGTAACTGACCATAACGTAGTACAAGCTTATCCGGATGCATTCAGTGCCGCAGAAAAGAACGGCATTAAAATGATTTACGGTATGGAAGGTATGCTTGTCGATGACGGAGTACCGATTGCTTATAATCCGACAGACCGCAATTTAAAAGAAGCAACGTATGTTGTATTCGACGTCGAAACAACTGGACTTTCTAACCAATACGATAAAATCATCGAGTTAGCTGCGGTCAAAGTACATGACGGAGAAATCATTGATAAGTTTGAACGTTTCAGTAATCCGCATGAACGTTTATCTGAAACGATTAAGAATTTAACGCATATCTCTGATGAAATGCTTGTCGATGCGCCTGAAATAGATGATGTACTGACAGAATTTAAAGAATGGGTCGGAGATGCAATCTTTGTTGCGCATAATGCTTCGTTCGATATGGGCTTTATTGATACAGGTTATGAACGTGCAGGACTTGGTAATTATACGAACGGTGTTATTGATACTTTAGAATTGTCTCGTACGATTAATACAGAATTCGGTAAACACGGCTTGAATTTCTTAGCTAAGAAATACGGGGTAGAACTGACACAACATCACCGTGCCATTTATGATACTGAAGCAACTGCTTATATCTTTATGAAGATGTTGAAACAAGTAGATGAATTAGGCGTTAAGAATCATCAAGATATCAACCAATCACTCTCTAATGAAGATGCTTATAAACGTGCACGACCAAGCCACGTGACGATTTTAGTTCAAAACCAGCAAGGACTTAAGAACTTATTCAAAATTGTCAGCGAGTCTTTAGTCACTTATTACTATCGTACACCGAGAATTCCGCGTTCGTTATTAGACGAATACCGCGAAGGTTTATTAATCGGATCTGCGTGCGATGAAGGTGAAGTCTTTACTGCAGTAATGCAGAAAGACCAATCTCAAGTGGAACGTATTGCGAAATACTATGATTATATTGAAGTGCAGCCGCCTGCGTTGTATCAAGATTTAATTGATAGAGAATTAATCCGCGATAATGAAACAATGGAAGAGATATACCAACGTTTGTTAAAGGCAGGAGAAGCGGTTAATATTCCAGTCGTTGCGACAGGGAATGTGCACTACTTAAATGAACATGACGGTATTGCACGTAAAATTTTGATTGCCTCTCAACCAGGTAACCCGTTGAATCGTTCTACGTTACCAGAAGCGCATTTCAGAACAACAGATGAAATGTTAGATGCGTTTCATTTCTTAGGAGAAGAAAAAGCAAAAGAAATCGTAGTCGATAATACTCATAAAATTGCGGATATGATTGAGCGTGTTGTACCGATTAAAGATAAATTGTATACACCGCGTATGGAAGGTGCGAATGAAGAGATTCGTGAAATGAGTTATAACAATGCCCGTAAATTATACGGTGACGATTTACCGCAAATTGTAATTGACCGACTTGAAAAAGAATTGGAAAGTATCATCGGTAACGGATTCTCTGTTATCTATTTGATTTCGCAGCGTTTAGTTAAAAAATCACTAAATGACGGCTACTTAGTAGGTTCTCGTGGGTCTGTAGGATCTAGTTTCGTTGCGACGATGACTGAGATTACAGAAGTAAATCCATTACCGCCGCATTATATTTGTCCTAAGTGTAAAAAAAGCGAATTCTTTAATGACGGGTCTGTCGGTTCCGGATTCGACTTACCAGATAAAAAATGCGAATGCGGCGCTGAAATGATTAAGGAAGGCCAAGATATTCCGTTCGAAACGTTCTTAGGATTTAAAGGGGATAAAGTACCTGATATCGACTTGAACTTCAGCGGGGAATATCAGCCAGAGGCACATAACTATACGAAAGTACTGTTTGGTGAGGATAAAGTATTCCGTGCAGGTACAATCGGTACGGTTGCTGAAAAAACAGCTTTCGGTTATGTTAAAGGATATTTAAATGACCAAGGTATTCATAAACGCGGTGCTGAAGTAGACCGCTTAGTTAAAGGCTGTACAGGTGTTAAACGTACAACCGGACAGCACCCAGGCGGTATCATTGTAGTTCCTGACTATATGGATATTTACGATTTCACACCGATTCAATATCCGGCTGATGATCAATCTTCAGCATGGATGACAACACACTTCGACTTCCACTCGATTCACGATAACGTACTTAAACTCGATATACTAGGACACGATGATCCGACAATGATCAGAATGCTTCAAGACTTATCCGGTATCGATCCTAAAACAGTACCAGTTGATGATAAAGAAACGATGCGTATTTTCAGTACGCCAGAATCGTTAGGTGTCAGCGAAGAGGATATTATGTGTAAAACAGGTACGTTCGGTGTACCTGAGTTCGGTACAGCTTTCGTACGTCAAATGTTGGAAGATACAAAACCGACAACGTTCTCAGAGTTGGTTCAAATCTCTGGATTATCACATGGTACTGACGTATGGTTAGGCAATGCGCAAGAATTAGTTCGTTCAGGTACATGCGACTTGTCAGGTGTTATCGGTTGTCGTGACGATATTATGGTGTACTTGATGTATGCAGGATTAGAACCATCGCTTGCCTTCAAGATTATGGAGGCAGTTCGTAAAGGTAAAGGCTTGCAAGAAGAATGGGAAGAAATTATGAAAGCCAATGATGTACCGGATTGGTATTTGGATTCATGTAAGAAAATCAAATACATGTTCCCTAAAGCCCATGCGGCAGCCTATGTATTAATGGCAGTACGTATCGCTTATTTCAAAGTGCACTATCCATTGTATTATTATGCGTCATACTTTACAGTCCGTGCTTCTGACTTTGATTTATTAACGATGATTAAAGATAAAGAAGGTATTAAAGCGACTGTTAAAGATATGTATTCTAAATATATGGAACTGGGCAAGAAAGAAAAAGACGTCTTGACTGTGCTTGAAATCATGAATGAAATGGCGCATCGCGGTTTCCGCATGCAGCCGATCAGTTTAGAAAAAAGCCAAGCTTTTGAATTTATTATTGAAGGGGATACATTAATCCCGCCGTTCATCTCAGTACCAGGATTAGGTGAGAACGTAGCAAAACGTATTGTTGAAGCGCGTAATGAAGGGCCGTTCCTTTCAAAAGAGGACTTGAATAAAAAAGCAGGCTTATCTCAAAAAGTCATTGATTATTTAGATGAACTTGGTTCATTGCCAGGTTTACCTGATAAAGCACAATTGTCTATTTTTGATATGTAATGACCAAGAAAGTGTTAATTGGGCTTCAATTGGCATTTCAATACGCTCTGTGTTATAATCATAGTGCGTAAAAAATGAACTTTAGTCACAAAGAGTGGGGTTTACCCGCTCTTTTCTATTTGCTTAAAAGGAGGTCAGCATGAGTAAAATCACTGAACAAATCGAAGAAATTATTCAACCGGTATTAGATGATTTGAATTTTGAACTTGTAGATATTGAATTCGCAAAAGAGGGTAAAGATCGCTTCCTTCGCATCTCAATTGATAAAGAGGGCGGTGTTGATTTGAATGACTGCACACTTGCATCTGAAAAAATCAGCGAAGCGATGGATGAAGTAGATCCGATTGAACAAATGTATTATTTAGACGTAGCGTCGCCAGGTGCTGAACGTCCTATCAAAGACGATAAGGCGTTTCGCAATGCAGTTGATCAACCTGTGTTTGTTTCACTTTATGCCCCGATTGAAGGAGAAAAAGAATGGTTGGGCGTCTTGAAATCTGTAGACGACGATCACATTGTTATGCAAGTACAAGTGAAAGAAAAGAAAAAGGAAGTTGAAATCCCAAGAAATAAAATTGCTAAAGCACGTCATGCAGTTTTGATTTAACCTGAGTAGGAGGATTTAACCGTGTCAAATGAATTATTACTAGCAGTAGAGTATTTAGAAAAAGAAAAGAAAATTCCTAGAGAAGTGTTAATCGATGCCATTGAAGCTGCATTGATTACTGCTTATAAAAAGAATTATGAATCTTCACGTAATGCACGTGTAGAATTAAATATGGATGAAGGTACTTTTAAAGTCATCGCAAGAAAAGAAGTTGTAGAAGAAGTTTTTGATGATCGCGATGAAGTTGATATCAGTACTGCATTGGTGAAAAACCCTGCATATGAAATCGGCGATATTTACGAAGAAGATGTTACACCTAAAGACTTCGGCCGTGTAGGTGCACAAGCAGCAAAACAAGCTGTGATGCAGCGTTTGCGCGATGCTGAAAGAGAAATTCTTTATGATGAATTCATCGATAAAGAAGAAGACATCGTAACTGGTATCATCGACAGAGTCGACCATCGTTATGTGTATGTCAACTTAGGACGTACTGAAGCAGTATTATCTGAAGCTGAAAGAAGTCCGAATGAAAGCTACATTCCTAACGAACGCATCAAAGTGTATGTCAACAAAGTTGAACAAACAACAAAAGGTCCTCAAATCTATGTATCACGCAGTCATCCTGGATTACTGAAACGTCTTTTCGAACAAGAAGTTCCGGAAATCTATGATGGTGTGGTAGTGATTAAATCAGTAGCACGCGAAGCGGGCGACCGTTCAAAAATCAGTGTGTTCTCAGAAAATGATGATATCGATGCAGTAGGTGCATGTGTAGGTGCAAAAGGTGTACGTGTTGAAGCTATCGTTGAAGAATTAGGCGGAGAAAAAATCGACATCGTACAATGGGACGAAAATCCTAAAGTATTTGTTAAAAATGCGTTAAGCCCATCACAAGTGCTTGAAGTAATCGTAGACGAAGACAATCAATCTACAACTGTTGTTGTGCCGGACTATCAATTATCATTAGCAATCGGTAAACGCGGTCAAAACGCACGTTTAGCCGCAAAACTTACAGGTTGGAAAATTGATATCAAATCTGAAACAGATGCACGAGAAGCTGGTATTTATCCAGTACCGGAACAAGACGAAACAGAAGATGCTGCGGAAGAAGATCTTTCTGAAGAAGTTGTAGTAGCACAAGTAGAAGAAGTACCTGAAGTTTCAGAAGAAGATGAAGTTGTAGTACAAGATGACAACTCAGAAGAAGCTGAAACAGAAGAACAAGACGATAAAAAAGACGTAGAAGAATAATTTGGAGTGAATGCCTTTATGAAGAAAAAGAAGATTCCAATGAGAAAGTGTATACTTTCAAATGAAATGCGTCCGAAAAATGATATGATTCGTGTGGTAATTAATAAAGAGGGAGAGATTTCTGCCGATGCGACAGGCAAGAAACCAGGCCGCGGTGCTTATGTTTCTAAAGATGTCGCATTAGTAGAAAAGGCTCAGCAAAAAGGCGTTTTAGAAAAGTTCTTTAAAGCTGATGCTGAAACTTTAGCGCCTGTCTATAAAGAAATCATACGTCTCATCTATAGAGAAGAGATTCCAAAATGAATAAGAGCAACATCTTGAATTTTTTAGGATTGGCAATGCGGGCTGGTAAAGTCAAATCAGGTGAATCAGTCATCTTAGCAGAAATTAAGAAGAAAAAAGTACCTTTAGTGATTTTGTCTGAAGATGCTTCTGACAGAACAACTAAAGATATCAGCCAAAAATGCGAAAGTTACCACGTTCCGTTGCGTATATTCGGTACCAGAGAAGAATTGGGCCAAGCACTTGGCAAATCTTCTCGCGTGAATATAGCTATAATGGATAACGGTTTTGCCAAAAAGCTATTATCAATGATAGATGAATAACGTAAGGAGTGATTATATGAGTAAAAAGAGAATTTACGAGTATGCAAAAGATTTAAAATTAAAAAGTAAAGATGTTATTGATGAATTGAAAAAGATGAACGTTGAGGTGTCTAACCACATGCAAGCGTTAGAACCAAATGAAATCAAAGCCTTGGACAAAAAGTTCAAACCGGGTTCATCTCAAGATAAGCAAGACAATAAAGCTGCTCAAAATAATCACAAAAAACATCAAAACAATAAAGATAAAAACAATAATAATAGCGGAAATGCTAAAAAGAATAATAAAAAAGGCAACAAGAACCAAAACAACAAAAATAACCATAAAAACAATAAAAATAAACGCAATAATAATCAAAAACAAGCACCAAAACCGGAACCAGTTAAGGAGATACCTGAAAAAATCACTTATTTAGAAGGTATTACTGTTGGCGAGTTAGCAGATAAAATGAATATTGAATCATCAAGCATTGTGAAAAAATTATTCTTGCTTGGTATCATGGCTAACATTAACCAATCATTAGATGATGAAACAATCGAATTAATCGCTGATGATTACGGTGTAGAAGTTGAAAAAGAAGTTGTTATTGATGAAGAAGATTTAGATATCTACTTCGATGATGAAGAAGAAGATCCGGATGCAGTAGAGCGTCCTGCAGTTGTGACAATCATGGGACACGTTGACCATGGTAAAACAACATTGCTTGACTCTATCAGAAACACACACGTGACTGAAGGTGAAGCAGGCGGTATCACACAACATATTGGTGCTTATCAAATCACTAACGACGGTAAGAAAATTACTTTCTTAGATACACCAGGACACGCAGCGTTCACAACAATGCGTGCACGCGGTGCGCAAGTGACAGATATCACTGTATTAGTTGTAGCGGCAGATGACGGTGTAATGCCTCAAACAATTGAAGCAATCAACCATGCTAAAGAAGCAGATGTGCCGATTATCGTAGCAGTCAACAAAGTAGATAAACCGACAGCAAACCCTGATCGTGTAATGCAAGAATTGACTGAACATGGTTTATTCCCTGAAGATTGGGGCGGCGACACAATCTTCGTACCGCTTTCAGCGTTAAGCGGTGACGGTATCGAAGACTTGTTAGAAATGATTGTATTAGTTTCTGAAGTACAAGAATTAAAAGCTAACCCTGATAAACGTGCAGTAGGTACAGTGATTGAAGCAGAATTAGATAAATCACGCGGACCAGCCGCATCATTATTAGTTCAAAACGGTACATTACATGTCGGAGATGCGATTGTAGTAGGTAATACATTTGGCCGTGTACGTGCAATGGTGAATGATTTAGGTAAACGTATTAAATCTGCTGGACCATCTACACCAGTTGAAATTACTGGTATTAATGATGTACCTCAAGCAGGTGACCGCTTCGTAACATTCTCAGATGAAAAACAAGCACGCCGTATCGGTGAAGCACGTCATGAAGAAAGCATTCTTCAACAACGTCAAGAAAGCAAAAACGTAACATTAGACAACTTATTCGAACAAATGAAACAAGGCGAAATGAAAGACCTTAACGTTATTATCAAAGGTGACGTACAAGGTTCTGTAGAAGCATTAGCCGCATCATTAATGAAAATCGATGTAGAAGGTGTTAACGTTCGTATCATCCACACAGCAGTAGGTGCGATTAACGAATCAGACGTAACACTTGCGAATGCCTCTAACGGTATCATCATCGGTTTCAACGTTCGACCAGATGCAGGTGCGAAACGTGCAGCTGAACAAGAAAATGTTGACTTGCGTTTACACCGTGTCATCTACAACGTTATCGAAGAAATCGAATCTGCGATGAAAGGTATGCTTGACCCTGAATACGAAGAAAAAGTAATCGGACAAGCAGAAGTACGTCAAACATTCAAAGTTTCTAAAGTCGGCACAATCGCGGGCTGTTATGTGACTGACGGTAAAATCACACGTAACGCAGGTGTGCGTGTTATCCGTGACGGCATCGTTACTTTCGAAGGTCAATTAGACACATTAAAACGTTACAAAGATGACGTTAAAGAAGTCGCACAAGGTTATGAGTGCGGTATTACAATTGAAAAATACAATGACTTAAAAGTAGATGACATCATTGAAGCATATGAAATGGTTGAAATCGAAAGATAAGCTTGTTACTTTAATGAAAAGCACTTCCAATAGGGAGTGCTTTTTCATGTGAAATAAGGGTAAAGTATTCTATTAATCAGCGGGGAGGTTATGAATGTTATGAACAATTTATGGTTTAATTTGCATAGTGAAGACTTAGAAAGAAGCAAAGTCTTCTATAAAGCAATCGGATTTGAAATCATGGAACGACCAGAACAAGAAGGGATCATGTTTGGGATAAAAGCTGATAAAGGTTCACCGATTATGGTCGTCGCTGCACAACAATTTGAAAAATATATTCATCGCATACCACATGGAAATGATGCCTTGATTTCATTATCAACAGATTCTAATGAAGAAGCAGACGCATTGGCAAAAGAAGTTCAAAAAGCCGGTGGAAAAGTCATTGATCAGCCGAAAAAACGCAACGGTTTTTACGGGTTCACTTTCGAAGATATCGATGGCCATTTCTTTAATATCATCGTGATGTCTGAATAAAAAATAAAGATTTTCTGTCAATCTATCCAATCTGATAACAGTGAAGCACTGAAATCAGGTTGGATTTTTTGATTGCTTATACCTTTCAATGTTTCATTTATGTAAATTTTAAAACGCTTACTTACTTGCAATGTTAATTGTATGTAAATTATAAATGATAAAATATAAAAAAGATTGCGTAATTCTTTTAGAGCGCATATGATTATCTCAAGTTAATCAGTTGATGGTACGGATTGTGAAAAGAGAGAAACAATACCGAGCCATTGAGCATTAATGTATTAAACATTTAAGTAGGTGAACAACTATGAAAACAATATTTGGACACAGAGGTGTTCCGAGTGTTGCACCGGAGAACACATTAGCCGCTTATGAAGCAGCGGCAGAGATTCCAGAATTACAATGGATTGAAGTAGATATTGCGATTACTTCCGATGAGCAATTAATTTTAATCCATGACGACTACTTAGCACGTACAACTTCTATTGCAGGAGAGGTCAGTGAAACGCCTTATGCTCGCATCAAAGAAGCAAGTGCCGGTTACTGGTTCGGTACAAGATTCAAAGATGAAAAAGTATTGACGTTTGATGAATTTATCCAATTCATTAACCAAGCAAAGTTGAATGTCAATATTGAGTTAAAAGGGATTACAGGTAAAAACGGACCGAAATTAATGGAAGCTTTGATGCGTCAGTTACCGGAGAAAATGGCGCAATTCGACGCTGATATTGAAATTCTTTTCTCTAGTTTTAACCTTCCGTTATTAAAAGCAGTACAAGAACAGCTGCCGCAATATCCGCGTGCAGTATTGTATGAAACTTGTGCATTTTATGAAGATTGGCGTACTGTCTTGGCATTTGCGGATACTAAAATTCTGCATCTTGAAGACAAAGGTTTAACGTCAGCTTTTGTCAGTCAAGTGAAATCAGAAGGTTATACGTTGAATGTATATACTGTCAATGACATTGATCGTGTCAACCAATTGTTTAACTTTGGTGTAGATGGTGTCTTTAGTGATGTTCCTCAAAAACTTGTTCATTTACAAGATATGGAAAGTGAGGAATAATCATGCATTGGCTACTTAATAAATTAGGAATGAAAGATAATAAAGCATTAATCGGTTATTTAACAGTTGTAACAGCAGGACAATTGATTTATTCAGGATTTGAGGCATTCAAAGGTTCATTTTATAATACGTTGCTTCAAGTGCTGCATTTATCTAATGCGCAATTAGGTGCAGTATTCAGTTTAATCGGGATTTCTATGTTTTTCTATATTCCTGGCGGATGGATCAACAACCGTTTTTCAATTCGTTCGATTTTAATCACAGGTTTATTGATTCGTTTTGTGACAATGACTTATATTATTTTATTTGCGCCTGGATTTGAAACATTAAAAGTGATTGCGGTCATTTGGGGTTTAACAGATGCGTTCTTTTGGCCGGCAGTCTTAAACGGTGTCATCTTCTTTACGGATAAACAGCACCGCGGTTTAGGATTTGGTTTGTTAGAAGCGATTCACCGTTTAGAAGAAGTGGTTATGAGCTTGCTTGTTGTAGCAGTCATGGCATTAATCAGCGGCTTAGTTGTATTTAAAGGTGCGATGTTTACGTACAACTTATTGATTCTGCCGATGATATTCTTAATTTGGAAATACATTCCGAAAAATGGTATCTCAGCTGAAAAAATCGAGCATGAGCATTTAGGAGAAAAATCATTAGATGCCTTAAAAGGTTTATTCTATGTATTAATTCAACCTAAAGTATGGTTAGCAGCCATTGCGGCGATGTCTATTTACTGGGGTTACATTATTTTAGTATATAGTGTACCTTACTTACAAAATCAATATCATCTGTCAACTGCACAAACTGCAGTGTTCGGTGTATTGAATACCGGTTTTGTAGGGGTATTAGCGGGTGTAATTACAGGTGTAATTTCTGACTATGTCTTTAAATCTACGACTAAAATGATCTTTGTGGCATTATTCTTGTCATCTATCGTGTTGTTAATAGTGGTCTTCTTTAAAACAGGATTAGTCCTCAGCATGATTTTATTATTTACTTTCTCATTGACGACATTCTTGTCTAAAAGTGTTATTTTGGCGCCGATATCTGAATTCAAGCTTCCTGAGAAATATTCAGGTTCCGCAATGAGTGTCGGCTCATTTATGGCTTATGCGCCGATTTTCTGGGTGTATACGATGAATGGTCAGTTATTAGATGAATTCAAAGGGCATGAATTTGAAGCCTACCAAATGATTTTCAAAATTGGTATTGCAGTATCAGCAGCAGGTAGTTTAGCAGCGTTGATTTTAGTGATTTTGATGAATAAAGAAAAACGAAAAGAACGTTTGAAAGCAGCACAATCATAAATTAAACATTGTAATTGAAAAGATTCCTCTTTAATCATTTATTTGATGAAACAAAGAGGAATCCTTTTCGTTTCATTAGACGTTAATTTTTGAAATGAATTTTAAAAATGAAATGAACTTCCAACTCCATTAAAGCGCTTTTATTGACACTTCGGCATTTGAGTTTGTTGTATTAGGAAATGAAGATGATAAAAAAACGCTTTAGGTATCATGTTTTGAGGTGTTTACCAGCAATATTTTGAAAAGACACTTTCGGAATGTAAATGAAACGTTAAGTTTATTTTGAAATGGTCTCCATTACATTTACGCAAAATTAACATGCTTAACTGTTTGTTTACATTATAGGTGGAGGAGAAAGAGATTAATCATTTGAAAGAAAGGGAAAACCTTTGTCAAAGGAGCGATTTTAGTTTATAATCTTGGATTGAACTGAATCGTTCATTGTTCAAATAAAGAGGTGAAATACACATGAGTAAAATGAGAGCTGAACGCGTTGGTGAACAAATGAAACAAGAGTTAATGGATATCATTAACACGAAAGTTAAAGACCCGAGAATCGGATTTTTAACGATCACTGACGTACAAGTTACAAATGATTTATCTCAAGCAAAAGTCTACTTAACTGTTCTAGGCAAAGAAAAAGAAGTAGACGATACTTTCAAAGCTTTAGAAAAAGCGAAAGGCTTTATTAAATCCGAATTAGGTTCAAGAATACGTTTAAGAATGGTTCCTGAATTATTCTTTGAATATGATCATTCTATTGAATACGGAAATAAAATCGAAAAAATGATACAAGACCTTCATAAAAACGACTAAGTTGATGGAGGATGAATGAAACAGCCGGGCACATAATTAAGTGTCCGGCTATTTTTTTAATCGAATTCTAATAATTCTCTAATTCTTTACAAATTTAACCTCCTTAATATAAATGTTAATCGTATTTCAAGGAGGCTGAATTTATGAAAATAGCAGTAATTCCCTCAGGCTTTAAAGAAAGCTTAAGCTCAGCAGAGGTAGGAAAAGCAATTAAAAATGGTTTGCATTCGGCAGATGAGAGTCTGAATGTAAAGGTGATTCCAATGGTAGATGGCGGAGAAGGTTTCGCACAAACCATCACTCAAATTAAAAATGGACAATTATATACTATCCATGTACAAGATCCGTTAGGTCAAAAACGTAAAACGCATTATGGAATGTTTTATGAGAATAAACAAAAGGTAGCGGTAATAGAAATGGCAGCCATCGCAGGATTAAGACATGTGCCTATGCACCAAAGAAATCCGCTTCACACTTCTACTTACGGTGTAGGAGAAGCAATGCTACACGCACTTGACCATGGCGCAGAACGTATCTTAATCGGCTGTGGTGATTCTGGTACATCAGACGGTGGCGTTGGTATGGCACAAGCTATCGGTGTGCGTTTTAAAGATAAACAAGGACGAAATATTCATGTTCATGGCGGCGGTGCAATTCATCATATTGATCAAATTGATGTCTCACAAGTAGATCCGCGTATCTTAGAAACACAAATAGATGTGGCAGTGAATTGGTCTAATATTTTATGCGGACCAAAAGGTGTTGCGAGAGTATTCGGACCGCAAAAAGGTGCAAGTCCGGACGAAGTAGAACACTTAGCAAACAATTTAGAACATTTAGCAGAACGCATCAAACAGACAACAGGACAAAAAGTTGCTTATAAAAATGGTTCAGGTGCATCAGGCGGATTAGGCGCAGGTTTAATGGCATTTGCGCATGCGACGCTGCACCCGCGTTTTGATTTGATTCAGCAATACTTGCATATTGAACCCGTGATTGCACAAGCCGACTTGATTATTACCGCTGAAGGCTGTTTAGATTATCAAACACCGAATGGTAAAATTCCAGCAGAAGTTGCACGCATTGCGGAACAATATGATAAACCGGTGATTGCTTTAGCAGGTACAATCGGCAAACAAGCAGAATTCAATTATCAAAGCGGCATTGATGCATTCCACAGCATTATCAAAGCACCTTCATCATTAGATGTATCAATTGAATACGCTGAACAATGGCTTGAAGAGTGTGCACGTAATATCTTCAAAGCTATTCAAATCGGTGCAAAAATAAACCAAGCGCAACATGAACAAGGTCCCAGCATTACAACAAGCCATCATTTCGTGATGCAGCAATGAGTAATTCAAAGTTAATCGTTACACTCCTTTATCTTATTTTTACAATTTGGCTCTTTTTAGAAACCAATATGTCTTATCTCGGACAATTGAGTGTAGCATTATTTGTTTTATCTTTAGGACTTTTTATTTTCAGCAAAATGCCGGCAGGCTTATCAGCCATGCTGGTAGTGTGTTTAGGCGTGTTGCTTGGGCTGCCTGAATCGATTTTATATGAATCGTTAGAAGAGCATGTTATTTGGCTGATGATTGGTGCGTTTATTATTGGTGGTGTCGTAGAAACAAGTGGCTTGCTGGATCGTTTAATCCGATGGATAGAAATCAAATGCACATCTGAAAAAAGATTGAATGTTTTAGTCTTTATATTCATTCAGATTTTATCTTTGATTATTCCGTCAACTTCCGGACGTGCCGCTGCACTATTGCCAGTTTATCAAGCTTTTACGAATCGCTTTAGTGCCAATCGCCGATATCTTGGTTTATTAATGCCGATTTTAGTATTGATGGGGACAAACTTATCTCTAATCGGTGCAGGAAGTCATTTGATTGGTATCGGTTTATTAGAAAATCAAGCAGACCAGTCTATTACTTATTTGCAATTTTTAATTTGGGGCTTGCCTTTTGGTATTGTGATTGGCATTATCAGTCTGCTTATGATAAAAAAGATTTATATGAAGCCGATTGAAGCAGAAGTAACAGAAACAACAAATGAACCTGTGCATGAAAAGCAGCCTTTTTCGACTAAAGAGAAAAAAGCACTGGTATTGATTGGTTTAACTGTTCTGCTTTGGATTACTGAACCTGTACACCAATTTGATATTGCCTTTATTACAATATTGATGAGTTTGATTATGATGCTGCCTAAAATTGATTTGATCGGATGGCGAGAAGCATTCAACAGAGTATCATGGAGTTTGATATTCTTTGTGGCAGGTGCTACAGCACTTGGTAATCTTTTAGCGAAATATAAAGTGCTGGATGTTATTCAGCATAATTTATTTAAAGTGATGCATCATTTAGAACTGACAAATACGTTTGTGCCGTTAGTATTGATTGTAGTAATTTCAGTAACATCTCATTTATATATTACGAGCCATACTTCACGTGCAGTTGTGTTTATTCCGTTATTGATTGTATTCGGCAAAATGTTCGGATTGAATTTAACGGCAGTTGTATTTATGGCATTAATCGGTATGAACTATTGCTTAACATTTCCTGTCAGTTCCAAAGCTTTACTATTGTTTTATGAAAATAAAGAGAAGGCATTTACAATTAAACAGCTGATGCATTTAAGCATGTGGTTGATGCCATTGTACATGATCGCAATGATTGTAATGTATTATGTCTTTTGGCAGCATGTTGGACTTGCGCTGAAGTAGGAGTGAATAAAGAGTGGAGACCGTATTGATTGTTGAAGATGATGAAAAAATTGCACGTGTCATTGAATTAGAACTCACTTATGAGGGATATGACGTGCATATTGCTTATACAGGCAAAGAGGCACTAAAGCTTTATCATGAGCATGAAATAGATGCCGTTTTGCTTGATGTTATGATTCCTGAATTGAATGGACTAGAGGTGTTAAGACGTATCAGAAATGAAGATGCACACGTTGTCATTATTATGCTTACAGCGAGAGATGCGGTAATGGACAAAGTGAGCGGATTAGACTCTGGTGCGAATGATTATATTACTAAGCCTTTTGAAATTGAGGAATTATTAGCACGTATCAGAGCACATCTGAAACAGCAGCAACTAAATCAGCCACAACCAGATGAAACTTTAAAATTCAGAGACATAGAGCTGCATCCGCAATCACGAGAAGTCTATTTAAACCAGACATTAGTTGAGCTGACACAAAAAGAATACAATCTTTTGTATTACTTTATGGCTAATAAGAACATCGCCTTAGAGCGTGCACAAATACTTGAATATGTTTGGGGTTATGACTTTGTTGGAGATACGAATATTGTCGATGTCTATGTCAGATATCTCAGAAAGAAATTAGATACTACGGATACTTCTATTATTTCTAGTGTCAGAGGTGTAGGTTATATGATGAGAGATGAGTCATGAAGTTAGGTACACAACTTCAAATTTATATCACTTTAATGATTGCGATTGTGGTAATTATTACGAATTTCACAATTTATTTCATTTATCGGACGACTTCTTTAAACGCTGAAACAGATCAACTTGAAGATAAAGCAGTCAGTACGATGAAAGAGTTGCGAAAAGCAAAAGAGAATAATACTGATAAAGAGAGTGTCTTGCAAAGTTTGATTTTAACAGATGGTTATATCGCAATTGTCGGACAAGACAATGAAAATAAATTCCAAGTCACTTCTAATACTAAATACAAAGACTTAAGCGAACCTTATAAAAACAAGCAATATAAGAAAGCCGTTGAAAAAAGGGGACATCACTTTGTAGTGGTGAGTATCCCTGTAATTTGGAAAGATGGCGAGGTCAGCAATCTGCAAATCTTTGAGAATATCGATTTCAAATACAGCAAATACGATATTTTGAAGATTGTATTGACACTGTCGACTTTATTTATCTTATTAATTGTGTTCTTGCTTAATCGTTTATTGACACAAATTATTCTGCAGCCGATTAATCAGTTGATTGAAAAGATGAAGAAGACGATTGATACGAACAATTATGTGATTATGGATATTAATAAAAAAGACACGAAAGAATTGCAAGCGCTGACTAAAACTTATAATGAAATGATGAAAAATTTGCGAGAACATGATGAGAAGCAGCAAACTTTTATTTTGAATGCTTCTCATGAATTGAAAACACCGATAACAGTAATTAATTCTTATAGTAAAATGCTGAAGCGGTTCGGCAAGACAAGAGAAGATATTTTAAATGAAAGTATCGAAGCCATCAGCAGTGAAGCACAACGTATGAAATATTTAACTGAACAAATGTTGGACTTAGCAAAAGTAGAACGCAACAGCCACCCGTCTGAACGAACAGCAGTCGATATTAATGCTGTGCTGGAACAAAAAGCTATACGTTTATCTAAAGCTTATCAGCGTGATATTACTTTTAAATCTGATAACCAAACATATGCTTTTGTCAATGAGGAGCAATTCAAACAACTCATTACTATCTTTTTAGACAATGCGATTAAGTATAGTCAAGCAGAAGTAGAGATAACAGCTAAAACGCAGTCAGATGAAATTCATGTCCAAATCAAAGACAAAGGTATTGGAATACCACAAGCGGATTTAGAACAGATTTTCACAAAGTTTTATCGTGTAGATAAAGCCAGAGCAAGAGAATCAGGAGGTTCTGGCTTAGGTTTATATATTGCCTATGAGTTAGCCAAACGTAATGCTATTGATATTGAAGTTGAAAGCGAGTTGGATGTTGGAACAACGTTTATTTTGAAAATGAAAAAGGTGACACCAGATGATAATCAAAAAGATGATTAAAATACTTTTGGTTGTGATTATCTGTTTATTAATCGTGATTTTAGGTGCCATTATTTATTTCAAGTCGGGACAAACTGATATTTCAAAGCAAGAAGCAGAAAGAATTGCGGATGAACGTTATGACGGCAAAATACTGTCATCGAGTTTGAATCGAGATAAAACTGCTTATAAGATTAAGCTGCTGGATGAAGGTTTGCATTATGACTTAGAGGTAGATAAGAAAAACGGCACAATTAAAAATGTGCATACAGAAAAAATAAAAAAAGAATCCAAATCAAAATCTAAACCTGATAAAAAAGAAACTTCGCGCAAATCATCTGATTCACCGCCTTACATTAGCGAAAATGAAGCGAAAGCTATTGCGCAAAGAGAAGTGCCGGGGCAATTCATCTATATTAACTTAGAGAAAGATGTCAAACCGCCGTTATATGTAATTCAGCAAGTGGTAGATGATGATGAAGGTGCAATCGTTAAAATCAATGCACTCAATAAGAGCGTTGTTTCAGTTTCATGGTTTGAAATAGAGGATGACGATGATGATATGGATTAATATAGATGCGATAAGTGAAGGCAATGTACTTTCATTTATCGCATTTTTCTCGGTCTATAATTCAGAGCGGATTTCATGTAAAATAGATGAGGTATGAAACAGAGATGAGGTGTTGTTGATGGAAGGTATTTTACCAGTATTTAAAGAACGCGGTTTAACCAGCCATGATGTGGTCTTTAAATTACGTAAAATTTTACATACGAGAAAAGTGGGACACACGGGTACGCTGGATCCAGAAGTGAATGGAGTATTGCCGATATGTGTCGGAGGCGCAACAAAAGTCAGCGATTATATCATGGAGATGGGCAAAGCCTATCAAGCCACAGTGACGATAGGATTCAGTACTACTACAGAAGATCAAACCGGCGATGTATTAGAACAAAAAACAGTGACAGAGGAATTGACAAAGGAACAGATTGATCAAGCGATTGCGGAATTTAAAGGTGAAATCGAACAGATTCCGCCGATGTATTCTTCTGTAAAAGTGAATGGACGAAAACTCTATGAGTATGCGAGAAATAATGAAACGGTTGAGCGTCCGAAACGAAAGGTTCATATTTATGAAATCGAACGAAATTCAAAAGTGCATTATGAACAAGGAATATGTACTTTTGACTTGTTGATCCGCTGCGGCAAAGGAACTTACATCAGAACACTTGCGACAGATATCGGAGCAAGCTTAGGTTATCCTGCGCATATGTCGCAATTGACACGTATTGAAAGCGGCGGATTTTCTATTGAAGATAGTTTAACTTTGGAGGAGATTGATGCATTATATAAGCAAGACGCGTTACAGGAAAAGCTATTTCCGATAGAATATGGTTTGAAAGGGTTGCCTCATATTCAAATTGACGACCCATCAATCAAACAACGTATCTTAAATGGACAGAAATTCTATAAAAATGAATTTTCTGAAGTGATTGATTCAGTTACGGTCATGGAAGACAGTGAAACCAACAAGGCACTTGCCCTCTATATACCGCATGCTGAAAAACCAAATGAAATCAAACCGAAAAAGGTATTTAATTAAAGGAGCATCGCGAAAAATGAAAGTAATTGAAGTTACACATCCGATACAACCTGAGCAATATATACAAGAAGACGTTGCTATGGCATTGGGATTTTTTGACGGCTTGCATAAAGGTCATGCACAAGTCTTTCATGCTTTAAATGACATCGCACAAAAAAATAATTTGAAAAAAGCAGTCATGACTTTTGATCCGCATCCTTCAGTGGTGTTGAATCCTAAACAAAAGAGAACAGATTATTTAACACCTTTAACAGATAAAATCGATATTTTAGAATCCTATGATATTGATTATGTAATTATTGTCAATTTCACATCAAAATTTGCGGATGTTTCGATTGAAGAGTTTGTGAATAACTATTTAGTCGCAAATCATGTCAAAGAAGTCATTGCCGGCTTTGATTTCACTTTCGGCAAACACGGCAAAGGCAATATGTCTGTACTCCAAGAATATAAGGCAAACTTTAATACAACGATTGTGAGTAAACAAGAAATGTTCTCTGAGAAAATATCAACAACTGAAATTAGAAAAGCATTAAAAGAAGGCAATTTACAAAAAGCAAATGACGAATTAGGTTATCGCTACCGCATTAAAGGAACAGTCGTTCAAGGTGAGAAACGCGGCAGAACTATCGGTTTCCCAACTGCGAACATTGAACCGAGCGATGACTATGTACTGCCGAAAAAAGGTGTATATGCGGTCAGCTTGGAAATCGGTGCTGAACACCGTATATACAGAGGTGTATGTAATGTGGGTGTCAAACCGACATTCCATGACCCTAAGAAATCACATATTGTCATCGAAGTGAATATCTTTGATTTTGACGAAGATATTTATGGTGAACGTGTGGTTGTCTTTTGGCACCATTACTTAAGACCTGAAATCAAATTTGACGGGATTGATCCGCTTGTTGAACAGATGAATAAAGATAAAGAACAAGCAAAATATCTATTAGCAGTTGATTTCGGAGATGAAGTATCTTATAATATTTAAGTCGGAATGATTGCTTCAAGCAATCAAAATGATATAAAGTCCTCACTCTTGGCAGGTCGATACTCCGACGCCTGGCTCAGACTGGGGAGACTACAAATTAAAAGGAGGAAATTGACTATGGCAATTTCACAAGAACGTAAAGACGAATTAATCAAACAATACCGTGTACACGAAACTGATACTGGATCACCAGAAGTACAAATCGCAGTATTAACTGCAGAAATCAATGCTTTAAACGATCACTTACGTACACACAAAAAAGACCACCACTCTCGTCGTGGTTTATTAAAAATGGTAGGTCGTCGCAGACACTTATTAAACTACTTACGTAAAAAAGATATTCAACGTTACCGTGAATTAATCAAATCATTAGGTATCCGTCGTTAATCTTTTTAATAAGTAATTAAGCAGATACCAGTTAGAGGAAAGGACCATCGTTGGTTGCTTTCCTTTTTTTATAGCTTGGATACTAAAGTTCGTATAAAAATAATCATGTAAATGATATGATAGACTTATTAATGTAAAAGAGGTAGCAAGAGAAAGGAGATTCCTAATGTCTCAAGACAAGAAAGTGTTTAAGACCGAATGGGCAAACCGTCCGTTAACAATTGAAACTGGGCAAATGGCAAAACAAGCGAACGGTGCGGTACTTGTAAGATATGGTGATACAGTCGTATTATCTACAGCAACTGCATCAAAAGAACCGCGTGATGGTGATTTCTTCCCATTAACTGTCAACTATGAAGAAAAAATGTATGCGGCTGGTAAAATTCCAGGCGGCTTTAAAAAACGTGAGGGACGTCCTGCAGATGAAGCGACTTTAACAGCGCGCTTAATCGACAGACCGATTCGTCCATTATTCCCTAAAGGATACCGTCACGATGTTCAAATCATGAATATCGTATTGAGTGCAGATCCGGATTGTTCGCCGCAAATGGCAGCAATGATCGGTTCATCAATGGCATTAAGCGTATCTGATATTCCATTCCAAGGACCGATTGCAGGTGTCAATGTCGGTTATGTGGACGGAAATTATGTCATCAACCCTACACTAGAACAAAAAGAACAATCACGTTTAGATTTAGAAGTAGCCGGACATAAAGATGCGGTAAACATGGTAGAAGCGGGCGCAAGCGAAATCACTGAGAAAGAAATGTTAGATGCGATTTTCTTCGGTCATGAAGAAATTAAACGTTTAGTTGCATTCCAAGAAGAAATTATCGAATATCTGAAACCTGAAAAATCTGAGTTCGTTCCTGTTGAACGCGACCAAGAGGTTGAAGAAAAAGTAACAGCACTTACACAAGAAAAAGGTTTGAAAGAAGCAATTCAAACGTTTGATAAAAAAGAACGCGAAGATAACATCGATGCAGTACGCGATGAAATCATCGCAGAGTTCGAAGATGAAGAAGATCCGGACAACGAAGCATTACTTTCTGAAGTCAATGCGATTTTAAATGACTTAGTCAAAGAAGAAGTACGTCGTCAAATCGCTGATGAAAAGGTACGTCCTGATGGTCGTAAGCCGGATGAAATCCGCCCACTAGAATCAGAAGTCGGTTTATTGCCTCGTGCACACGGTTCAGGTTTATTTACGCGTGGTCAAACACAAGCGTTATCAGTATTGACATTAGGCGCTTTAAGCGAATATCAGCTTATCGACGGTCTTGGACCAGAAGAAGAAAAACGTTTCATGCATCACTATAATTTCCCTAACTTCTCTGTAGGGGAAACAGGCCCTGTACGTGCACCTGGACGCCGTGAAATCGGACATGGTGCATTAGGCGAACGCGCATTGCGTTACATTATTCCAGATACACAAGACTTCCCGTACACAGTACGTATTGTGAGTGAAGTATTGGAATCTAACGGTTCATCATCACAAGCATCTATTTGCGGTTCTACACTTGCTTTAATGGATGCCGGTGTACCAATCAAAGCACCTGTTGCCGGTATTGCGATGGGACTTGTGACACGTGATGATAACTATACAATTTTAACGGATATTCAAGGTATGGAAGATGCTTTAGGCGACATGGACTTCAAAGTTGCCGGTACTAAAGAAGGTATCACAGCAATCCAAATGGATATTAAAATCGATGGTTTAACAAGAGAAATTATCGAAGAAGCTTTAGAACAAGCACGTGTCGGCCGTTTAACAATCTTAGAACATATGCTTCAAACGATTGATCAGCCGCGTCCGGAATTAAGTGCTTATGCGCCTAAAGTTGAAACAATGACAATCAAACCTGACAAAATCAGAGATGTCATTGGACCTGGCGGTAAGAAAATCAATGAAATCATTGATGAAACAGGCGTTAAATTGGATATTGAACAAGACGGTACAATCTTCATTGGTGCAGTAGACCAAGACATGATTAACCGTGCGCGTGAAATTATCGAAGAAATTACACGTGAAGCTGAAGTCGGCCAATTATACAATGCAAAAGTAAAACGTATTGAAAAATACGGTGCCTTTGTGGAATTATTCCCAGGTACAGATGCATTGCTGCACATCTCTCAAATTGCGAATGAACGCATCAACAAAGTTGAAGATGTGTTGAACTTAGGCGACACAATCGAAGTTAAAGTAACTGAAATTGACGGTAAAGGCCGTGTCAATGCTTCTCACCGTGTCTTATTAAACAAAGAAAACAACTAATCAGAATTTCAAATGATTATGAAGAATGCTTGTGCGGCATGAATTTGCTGAGCGAGCATTCTTTTTTTATATAAGAGGTAGAGACAATGCAGTCTCGCTACATGTTTAGTAGTGTACATTAAAAAGAATTTAACTTATAATATACAGTGAATACTTATATGGTCGGGGATTATAAATAGGAGGAGAAAAATTGAACTTAGTAAAGAAAAAGAATGAAAATATACGCATCATTCCGCTCGGCGGAGTGGGTGAAATTGCGAAAAATATGTATATCGTTGAAGTTGACGATGAAATGTTCATGTTGGATGCAGGCTTAATGTTCCCAGAAGATGAAATGCTGGGTGTAGACGTTGTTATTCCTGATATTCAATATGTTGTTGAAAATAAAGACAGATTGAAAGGTATTTTCTTATCGCACGGTCATGAACATGCGATCGGTGCAGTCAGCTATGTATTGGAACAAGTAGACGCTCCAGTGTATGGTTCAAAATTGACTTTAGCATTAGTTAAAGAATATATGAAAGAACGTAAAATCGATAAGAAAATCAGATATTATACAGTGAATAATGAATCAGTGATGCGTTTTAAAAATGTAAATGTATCATTCTTCAATACAACACACAGTATTCCTGACAGCTTAGGTGTAACAATTCATACTTCTTACGGTGCAATTGTGTACACTGGCGAATTCAAATTCGACCAAAGCTTGCAAGGCAACTATGCGCCTGATTTGAAGAAAATGACTGAAATCGGCGAAGAGGGTGTCTTTGCGTTGATCAGCGACTCGACTGAAGCTGAGAAACCAGGTTACAATACACCTGAAAATGTGATTGAATCACATATGCTGGATGCATTTACTAAAGTAAAAGGCCGTTTAATCGTGTCTTGCTACGCATCGAACTTTATCAGAATTCAGCAAGTGCTGAACATTGCTAAGAAATTAAACCGCAAAGTTTCTTTCTTAGGACGTTCACTTGAATCTTCTTTCAATATTGCACGTAAAATGGGTTATTTCGACATTCCGAAAGACTTGCTGATTCCGATTAATGAAGTTAAAAATTATCCTAAGAACGAAGTCGTAATCATTGCGACAGGTATGCAAGGCGAACCTGTAGAAGCATTGAATCAAATGGCAAGACAAAAACATAAAATTATGAATATCGAAGAAGGCGACTCAGTCTTCTTAGCGATGACTGCTTCTGCAAATATGGAAGTAATTATCGGGGATACTTTAAATGAATTGGCACGTGCCGGTGCAGATATTATCCCTAACAGCAAAAAAATCCACGCTTCAAGTCATGGATGCATGGAAGAACTTAAAATGATGATCAACATCATGAAGCCGGAATACTTTATCCCTGTCCAAGGCGAGTTCAAAATGCAGATTGCACATGCGAAATTAGCAGCTGAAGCGGGTGTTGCGCCTGAAAAGATTTTCTTAGCTGAAAAAGGCGATGTCTTAAACTTTGACGGTGAAACAATGATATTAAACGAGAAAGTAGAATCAGGCAACGTATTGATTGATGGTATCGGTGTCGGCGACGTAGGCAACATCGTACTGCGCGACCGTCATTTATTAGCTGAAGACGGTATCTTCATTGCGGTTGTTACACTTGATCCTAAGAATAGACAAATTGCGGCTGGACCGGAAATTCAATCTCGCGGATTTGTTTATGTCAGAGAGAGTGAAGCTTTATTGAAAGAAGCGGAAGAAAAAGTACGTGAAATTGTAGAACTTGGTCTGCAAGAACGTCGTATTGAATGGTCTGAAATCAAACAAAATATGCGTGATAAAATCAGCAAATTATTATTTGAAAACACTAAACGCCGTCCAATGATTATTCCGATTATTTCAGAAGTTTAAGGAACAGTATGCATGTTTAACATACAAGAATGCTATGGTGTGCTTTTATGCGTATCATAGCATTTCATCATATTATTTAAATTTTAACAATGTGATTTTGTTCCATGTTAAAATATAGAGATGGCAAGTTAGTCAGTAAGCCATGTTGAATCAAAGCATCATTTGTTCAACGTGCTTGCGATACATATTCACTTGAGCATATTTTATTGAAAAGAAGGTGTATGTTTTGGCACAAAGAAAGAAAAGAACAACCAATTCAAGAAGAAAAACTACAGCTAAAAAGAGAAACACAAAGAAAAAACAAAATGAAGCGCCATTGCGCTATATAGCAGCAATCATTACTGTAGTACTTGTTGTTCTAGGTGCCTTCCAATTAGGAATAATAGGAAGAGTGATTGATACATTTTTCAACTATTTATTCGGTTACAGCAGATATTTAACATATATTTTAGTCATTCTCGCTTCCGGCTTTTTAGCTTATAACGGCAGATTGCCTAAAACGAGAAGATTAACAGGATCGATTGTACTGCAATTTGCATTATTATTTGCGACACAATTGTATTTAGTGTTTTCAAAAGGTGCAGTTGGAGATAGAGAACCTGTGATTTCGTATGTGTATCGTCAATATGATAAAACACATTTCCCTAACTTCGGCGGCGGTATTTTAGGCTACTACTTAGTACATTTTTCAATACCGCTCGTTTCTATTGTCGGAGTAGTTGTCTTTACAGTCATTCTGTTTATTTCAAGTTTTATTTTATTATCTAAACGCCGTCATAGAGATATGGCAAAAGTATTATTAGAGAACTTGAAATCAGGCAGTGAACAAGCAGCAGTACATAGAAAAGAAAGAAAAGCACGCCAAGCTGAACGTAAAGAAGAAAAACGCCGTCAAAAAGAAGAACAAGCAGCAGAACGTGCAGCGCAACAAGAAGAAGTTAAAGATGTCAGTGATTTCACAGAGGTGCCGATACCTGAAGAAGAAAAACAAGACAGTGCTATTCCAATCTTTGGAGATGAGCCGAAAGATAAGAAAACAAGCGCGCCAAAAGCACCAAGCAATCATGAACCAGAACAAGCAGAGGCAGCACCAAGAAAACGACCTAAACGTCAATTGGTCGAACAAAGCAATGACAGTGCTGATTCAAAAGCATCACCTGATGCGATGGGTTCTATTTCTGATGCGGGCGAAGTTGAAAACTCAGATTATCAATTACCGCCGCTTTCTATTTTGAACACACCTACAAAACAAAAAACAACATCACGTGCTGAAGTTCAAAAGAAAGGCCGCTTGTTAGAAAATACATTGAAAAATTTCAATGTGAATGCGAAAGTCACACAAATTAAAATCGGACCGGCTGTTACGCAATATGAAGTACAGCCTGCACAAGGTGTCAAAGTCAGCAAGATTGTCAATCTGCATAATGATATTGCGCTGGCTTTAGCAGCCAAAGACGTACGTATCGAAGCACCGATTCCAGGCCGTTCAGCCGTAGGTATTGAAGTACCGAATGATAAAATCTCACTAGTATCGCTAAAAGAGGTTCTAGACGAGAAATTCCCTTCTAAGAATAAATTAGAAGTAGGTTTGGGTAGAGATATATCAGGCGAACCCATCAGTGTGGAATTAAACAAGATGCCGCACTTGCTTGTGGCAGGTTCTACAGGAAGTGGTAAATCCGTATGTATCAACGGAATAATTACGAGTATTTTACTGAATGCGAAGCCGCATGAAGTAAAACTCATGCTTATTGACCCAAAAATGGTAGAATTGAATGTATATAATGGTATTCCGCATTTATTAATACCTGTAGTTACTAATCCGCATAAAGCATCACAAGCATTAGAAAAAATTGTTTCAGAAATGGAACGCCGTTATGATTTATTCCAACACACAGGTACAAGAAACATCGAAGGTTACAATGATTACATGAAACGCCAAAATGAAGAACTGGATGAAAAGCAATCATTGTTGCCGTATATTGTAGTGATTGTGGATGAGTTGGCAGACTTGATGATGGTTGCCGGAAAAGATGTGGAAAATGCAATACAGCGTATTACACAAATGGCACGTGCTGCTGGTATTCATTTAATCATCGCAACACAAAGACCTTCAGTCGATGTCATTACTGGTTTGATTAAAAACAACATTCCATCAAGAATTGCCTTTGCTGTCAGCTCGCAAACAGACTCTCGTACAATTATCGATAGAGGCGGCGCTGAGAAATTGCTTGGTAAAGGGGATATGTTGTACTTCGGCAACGGAGGTTCAATTCAAACACGTATTCAAGGTGCCTTCTTAAGCGACCAGGAAGTTCAAAATGTCGTTAACTTTGTTATTGATCAGCAAAAAGCTAATTATGTTAAGGAAATGGAACCTGGTACGACACCGGAAGGTACTGAGAAGAAAAGTGAGGATCCTCTTTATGATGAAGCGTATCTCTTTGTTGTGGAACAGCAAAAAGCGAGTACCTCTTTATTACAACGTCAATTCAGAATCGGGTATAATAGAGCATCGCGTCTCATGGATGACTTAGAAAACAATCAAGTAATCGGACCGCAGCGTGGAAGCAAGCCGCGTCAAGTATTAGTAGATTTAGAAAATGGTGAGGTGTAATGATGACAAATACGAATTCAATATACAGAATTAAAGAATGGATTTTAAGTGAAATCGAGTCAGGCAGATTGAACCCGGGTGATCCTGTTCCAAGTACTTTATCTATCGCTAGAGAAGTGAATGCGAAAACAGATGATGTATATGATGCAGTGGATGAACTTATTACGGAGCAAGTCTTAACGCAGAGCTTTGAAGCACAAGCCAGCGTTAAGGAGCCTCAGCCGTTTTTCTATCCGTTGGATAAGTTATTAAGCATCAGCAAAATGATTGAAAATGAAGGCTTTAGAGCGGGTACCATTTTTATGAACTTGGACCAGCAGCCTGCAACGCAACATGATCGCAAGGCGCTCAGCTTAAATGAAGGCGAGTATGTGACGATTATTGAAAGGATCAGAACGGCTGACGGCAGTCCAGTGGTGTATTGTTTAGATAAAGTTGCGACAAGCTATTTAACTTGTGCAGCGTTTCAAGAACATGATGAGTCCATCTTGACTGCCATTAAAGCTTTTGCTGATATAAAGATTGCGTATTCAGAAACAGAAATCGAGTCGGTAAGTTATGAACCTAAAGTTTCTGAAGCATTAGAATCAGCTCCGAATGAAGCACTGATGTTATTAAGACAAGTACATTACGATCATCTTAATCGACCGATTCTTTACTCGTTTAATTACTTCAAGAGTGAAGTGGTCAAATTCAAAGCAATACGCAAAACTGAAGAAGAATAAGGAAGGTGTGATAGTGTGAGCCAACAAAATAATAAAACAGAACCTCGTATCAAAGTAATGCCGACAGATAAATTCAAGACAACAATTATCACTTTTAAATTTATGGCACCCTTAGATGAAACTACGATGACAGCACGCTCATTATTGAGTAAACTGCTCGTTAGAGCAACCAAACAATGGCCGACAGATAAGGCGTTTAACCGCAAACTATCAGAATTGTACGGTGCATATGTTAATAGTTTTGTGACGAAATTCAAAGATAAACATGTCATTACCATCACATTAGAGCTTGTGAATGAGCGTTATCTGAAACATAAGGATCCGTTATTTGATGAAGGCTTAGATTTACTGCAAGAAATCTTGTATCACCCATTAGTAGAAAATAACGGTTTTAACGAAACATTTGTGACACAAGAAAAGACATTATTGAAAAAGAAATTAGAAGCAATCAATGATAATAAAGCACAACTTGCATTTTTAAAACTCATGAAAAATATGTTTGGAGATCAGCCATATAGTTATTTAGCTTCAGGTTTAATTGAACATATTCCAGCTGTAACACCTGAATTGTTATATCATACATACCAGTCCATGCTAGAAAATGACGATTGTGCAGTTTACGTAGTAGGTAATGTTGATACAAAAGAAGTAACAGAAAAAATCAAACAGTTATTCGATATTAAACCTTTAAAACAAGTTTCATCTGTTATTCAAGCGCAACGTTCTGAAAGCGAATTGCCTCAAACGATTATTGAACACGATGAAATCGATCAGGCCAAGTTGAATATCGGCTACCGTTTTAAAACGTATTATGGTCAACCAGGCTACTATACGTTTGTTGTGCTGAATACAATGTTCGGCGGAGACCCTTCATCAGTGTTATTCAACGAAATCCGCGAAAAGCAAAGTTTAGCCTATTCCGTGCATTCGCAAATTGATGGTAAAAACGGCTATATGTTTGTATTAAGCGGTGTAGCTGCAGATAAATATGAAGTTGCGAAAGATACGATTTTGGCTGAATTTGAAAAGTTCCAACGCGGTGAATTCAGTGAAGAAAAATTAGAACTTGCGAAGAAGATTCTGATTTCTCAACGTAATGAATCTCAAGACAGACCAAAAAGTATGGTAGAAATTGCACATAACCAAATCTTGCTTCCTGAAGACTTAACGAACGGTAATTATGGTCAAAAAATTCAAGATGTAACTAAAGAAGAGGTTATCGAACTTGCAAAAAGTGCCATCCTAGATACGATTTATGTGTTGACGAAGGAGGATGAAGCAGAATGAAGAAGCAGTATTATGAATTAATCGATGAAACAGTATATGAGTCGCAAATGGATAACGGCTTGAAAGTATTTATAATTCCGAAGCCGGGTTTTCAGAAAACCTTTGTTACATATACAACACAATTCGGTTCATTAGACAGTAAATTCAAGCCTTTAGGCAGCGATGAATTTGTGACGGTTCCAGATGGAGTCGCACACTTTTTAGAACATAAGTTATTCGAAAAAGAAGAAGGCGACTTATTTACAGAGTTCGCAGAAGATAATGCACAAGTTAATGCGTTTACAAGTTTTGACCGTACAAGCTATCTTTTCAGCGCTACTTCTAACGTCGAACGCAATATTTTACGTTTAATGAAAATGGTAGAAACGCCTTATTTCTCTGAAGCGACAGTAGAAAAAGAAAAAGGAATCATCGCAGAAGAAATCAAGATGTATCAAGAACAACCAGGTTATAAACTAATGTTCAATACATTACGTGCGATGTATTCAGATCACCCTGTCAAAGTGGATATTGCCGGCAGTGTTGAAAGTATTTATAAAATCACTAAAGATGACTTGTATTTATGTTACGAAACATTCTACCATCCTTCGAACATGGTCATGTTTGTGGTCGGCAATGTAGATCCTGAAAGTATTAATACATTGATAACAGAACATGAAGCTAAAAGAGAACTGACTGCACAACCTGAAATCGTAAGAGATAATTTAGCTGAGCCTGAAGCTGTTCAGCAAAGCAAGGTTGTGGAAGAAATGAACATTCAAATACCAAGATTGATGCTTGGCTTTAAAAATGTTCCAAAAGAAGGCTCTCAAGAAGCGTATATGAAACGTGATTTAGAAATGACGTTCTTCTTTGAAATGGTCTTAGGCGAAGAAACAGACTTCTATCAAAACTTGCTGAATGACGGCTTGATTGATGATACATTCGGTTACCAATTTGTCTTGGAACCATCTTATAGTTTCTCGCTCATCACAAGTTCAACACCAGACCCAAGTCAGCTAAAACGTTTATTGTTGGATGAACTGAAAACAAAAGCAGGTCATTTAACAGATGAAGAAGCTTTTGAGTTATTGAAAAAACAATTTATCGGAGAGTTCATTTCTAGTTTGAATTCACCTGAATATATTGCCAATCAATATACTAAATTATATTTTGAAGGTGTCAGCCTATTTAATATGTTAGATATCGTTGACAGCATTACATTAGATAGTATTAACGAAGCATCTTTAGCCAGCTTGAATTTCGATCAAATTGCGGACAGCAGATTGGAGATTAAGAAGTAAATGAAAGCATTGGTTTTAGGCGGTTCTGGTTCCATCGGTTCAGCGATTGTCCGTCAATTGCTGGATGATGGCCATGAAGTCATTGTGCATTATAACAAGGCATCTATAATGGAACTTAAGCAGCAGTATCAAAATGAAAATGTCTCTTTTGTACAGGCGGATTTAGCTTCTGAGATAGACATCGAGGCGCATTTCTCTTTCATACACAATTTAGATATTTTGATTTATGCGGCAGGACAAAGTTTATATGGTATGTTTCAAGATATGTCACCTGACCACATAGATACTTGTTATCGCTTGAATGTTAAGAATATGATGCTTGTAACACGTTATTTTCTTGACCAGCTCAGAGCGAGCGAGAGCGGTCGTATCCTGTTGATTTCATCAATTTGGGGAGAAACGGGTGCAAGTATGGAAACGGTGTATTCAGCAATGAAAGCGGCACAAATCGGCTTTGTAAAAGCATTGAGTCAAGAGCTTGCGATGACATCTATTACGGTCAATGCTGTCACGCCCGGTATGGTCAGCGGCAATATGGCTGATGCATTCGAACCGTCTGAATTAGCCGCAATCATTGATGAACTGCCGCAGCATAGAATGGTGTCACCTGAAGAAGTGGCTTATACGTGTGCTTATTTATATAATCAGAAGGCACAAAGTGTGACAGGTACTGTTCAAAAAGTAAACGGCGGCTGGTATATTTAGTGATTGTTATGCGTATTCATATCCCCATAGATAATGTATAATGTAATTACTTTCATTCATAATGTAGAACGGATGTTATATCCTTGTTTCTGATGAATACTATATGTTGTTGAACTAAGGGGCGTGTAAAACATGATAGCACCAGAAAGAAAAATTGAATGGTATTTAGAGTATGAAATTACATTTAATAGAGCAGGACTCTTAGGGGATGTTTCAAGTCTCCTAGGTATGATGGGGATTAGTATTGTGACGATTAATGGTGTCGACCAAAATCGCCGCGGTTTATTAATTCGTGCAGACAGTTTAGATAAAATGCGTCGTTTTGAAGATATTGCTAATCAAATTGATGAAATATCAATTACCAAAATGCGCAAACCAGAATTGCGCGATCGCTTAGCTGTCAGACATGGCCGCTATATCAAGCAAGATGCAGATGATAAAAAAACATTCCGATTCGAACGTGAAGACTTAGGTCTGCTGGTTGATTTTATGGCAGAAATCTTTAAAGAAGATGGTCATAAATTAATCGGTATCCGCGGAATGCCGCGTGTCGGCAAAACCGAATCGATTGTGGCAGGCAGTGTTTGTGCGCACAAGCGCTGGTTGTTTATCAGTTCTACATTGATTAAACAAACTGTACGCAATTCGTTATTAAAAGGCGAATACGGACCGGAACATGTATATATTATTGATGGTGCAGTAACTGCACGAGAAAATGATCCGAAACACCGAGAATTAGTAGATGAAGTAATGGCTTTGCCTGCAATCAAGGTGGTAGAACATCCGGATTTATTTGTGGAATCTTGCGACTATCAGCTCGATGATTTTGATTACATTATCGAATTAAGAGAAACAGAAGATCAAGAGATTAAATATGAACATATGAAACAACAGACAGTTAAGAGCAAAAATAACTTGAATTTAGGAAATGACTTTGGTGATTTCGGCGGAGGATTCGGGTTTTTTGAATAATGTTTCAAGGAGTGTAAACATATGAGCAGTACAATCGGACAGACGTTAAAAGGAAAAAGAGAACGCTTAGGTATGACATTAAATGAGTTGGAATCAAAAACAAAAGTCAAAAGAGAAACTTTGACGCTTATTGAAAATAATGATTTTGATGCACTTACTAATCCCAATTATGCAGAAGGGATTATTTCTAAATATGCCAAAGCAGTGAATACTGATGCGTCTATTCTGATTAAGAATCACCAAGAAGAATTGCCTAGTTCAACTGACAGCTTATATGATGACACGATTGAACAATTCAGCAGTTCTAATCCGCCGGATTATAAAACACAAAGCAGTGATTCTAAACAGCTGGTGATTTGGCTGTCTGGGTTTATTGTTGCGACTTTGGCAATATGGGTAGCAGCAATATTCTTAATATAATATAGCAAGAAAAGAGGAAATGTTTATGAATCTGCCCAATCAGATAACAATCTTCAGGGTAATTTTAATTCCGTTATTGATTCTTTTCGCTTTAGTCGATTTCGGCTTCGGGAAAATGTCATTTATCGGAGGACACTCCATTCGCATTGAATTCTTTATCAGCGGCATTATTTTTATTGTGGCTTCATTAAGCGACTTTGCGGATGGTTACTTAGCAAGAAAATGGAACTTAGTAACCAATATGGGGAAATTCTTAGATCCGCTTGCTGACAAACTTTTAGTTGCCAGTGCATTAATTGTTTTAGTGCAATTAGATTTAACCAACTCAGTTGTAGCAATTATTATTATTGCACGTGAGTTTGCGGTAACAGGTTTACGTTTGCTTCAAATTGAACAAGGTTTTGTCAGTGCTGCAGGACAGCTTGGTAAAATCAAAACAGCCGTTACAATGGTTGCGTTAGTTTGGATTTTATTAGGTGAACCATTAGTAAATTGGATTGGTTTCCCAATCGGACAAGTTTTATTATACATCGGTGTATTCTTTACTGTACTTTCAGGTATTGAATACTTCTATAAAGGCCGAGATGTCTTTAAAAAACAAGCATAAGATTGATGATATAGGGTGGTGCAATACAGTTGAACGTTCAGTGCATATGAGTTCACAAATAACTGTGTTTGTGCCACCCTTATATTTGTATATAACAAATGAAAACATGACGTGATATAAACGGAGGAAGTTTTATGAAAATTTCTATAGTAGCAGTAGGATCGGAACTCTTATTAGGTCAAATACTCAATACCAATGCCCAATTCTTATCACAGTTATTTAACGGTGTAGGTTTGAATGTAGTGGAACAAGCAGTAATCGGTGATAATGAAGCACGTTTAGAACGCTTATTGCGCCAAACATTAGAAGAGAATGATACCGTCGTGATGACAGGCGGTTTAGGGCCTACAAAAGATGACTTGACCAAACATACGGTTGCGAAAGTTTTAGGTAAATCACTTGTGACTGATGCGACAGCATTAGAGTATATTGAAGAATATTTTAAAGAACAAAAGCAAGAAATGAGTGAAAATAATAAACAGCAAGCACTGGTAATTGAAGGTGCAACGGTCTTACCGAACAAAGTCGGCATGGCACCAGGAATGTTAGTTGAACAAGACGGCAAACGCATTGTCTTAATGCCTGGACCGCCTAAAGAAATGGAACCGATGGCAGAAGAAGAGTTACTGCCGCTGTTAATGGAAGAGAAAGGTACGATATTTTCAGAACAGCTTAAGTTTGCGGGTATCGGCGAGTCCAGAGTCGAGACAGAATTGCTGGATTTAATCGATAACCAATCGAATCCGACGATTGCACCATTGGCAGGACCGCATGAGGTGAAAATACGTGTCACTGCAAGCGGCGACAGCGAAGCAGAGTGCAAAGCATTAATTGCGCCTGTCAGAGAAGCTATATTAAATCGTATCGGCAATTATTATTTCGGTTCTGATGATATAACAATAGAACAAGCAGCTTTAGAAAAAGTCCCTGGTACATTTGCGATTTATGATGGTGTGACTTCAGGCGAAGTATACTCCAATTTAAAAGAAGATGACGAAACGGATAAATTAAAAGGTATGCTGATTGATGATCCGGTATTTGTGGATGCTGATCAAGCTTTCGAAGCAAGATTGAAATCAGGTGCACAGCAAGTCAAAGAACTTTATCAAACAGATATCGGTATTGCACTCTTGCATCATGAAGATGAGGTTTATCTTGGTGTCTTGACGCAAGATGACTTTAAAGTTGAAGAATTTACTATGACCCAAAAAAGAAAATTAATTAAACATAGAACGCCGAATTATGTCTACATTCGATTAATAAATATGTTTTCTTAAGGGTAAAAGAGTAATAAATGCAAATATATAGGTACGGGTGTTCGGTCTAATGTAAGGTTATCGTTAAAATAAGCGAACAAATATTCGTTTATTCCTTGTAATTTAAATCGGAACACTGTATAGTATTAATTAAGATAATTTGGAGATTACATCTCGAATAGGAGGCCAGACATTGGATAATGAACGTCAAAAAGCGCTAGATACTGTCATTAAAAATATGGAGAAATCGTTTGGTAAAGGTGCCGTAATGAAATTGGGCGATAACAAAGCTCGCCGTGTTTCAAGTGTTTCAAGCGGTTCAGTTACACTAGATAATGCATTAGGAGTAGGCGGCTACCCTAAAGGAAGAATTGTAGAAATATACGGGCCAGAAAGTTCTGGTAAAACAACAGTTGCTTTACATGCAATTGCGGAAGTACAAAAACAAGGCGGCGTAGCGGCATTTATTGATGCTGAGCACGCATTAGACCCTGTATACGCGGAAGCATTAGGTGTAGATATCGACAACCTTTATTTATCTCAACCTGACCACGGGGAACAAGGTTTAGAGATTGCGGAAGCATTCGTACGAAGCGGTGCAGTAGACATTATTGTTGTCGACTCAGTTGCTGCGTTAACACCTAAAGCTGAAATCGAAGGTGAAATGGGAGATACACACGTTGGTTTGCAAGCGCGTTTAATGTCTCAAGCATTGCGTAAACTTTCAGGTGCCATTTCAAAATCAAACTGTACAGCAATCTTCATCAACCAAATCCGTGAAAAAGTCGGCGTTATGTTCGGTAATCCAGAAACAACTCCTGGTGGTCGTGCATTGAAATTCTATAGTTCAGTGCGTTTAGAAGTTCGTCGTGCAGAACAATTGAAGCAAGGCCAAGAAATTGTGGGTAACCGTACTAAAATCAAAGTCGTTAAAAACAAAGTTGCACCGCCATTCAGAGTGGCTGAAGTTGATATCATGTACGGTCAAGGTATCTCTAAAGAAGGCGAATTAATCGACTTAGGTGTAGAACATGATATTGTCGATAAATCAGGTGCTTGGTACTCTTACAACGGCGACCGTATGGGCCAAGGTAAAGAAAATGTTAAGAACTACTTGAAAGAACATCCAGAAGTCAAAGAAGACATCGATCACAAGTTAAGACAAAAATTAGGTATCTTTGATGGAGATGTTGAAGAAAAAGAAGAAAAAGAAGCGGATAAAGACGCAAATACAACTTTATTCGATGAAGAATAGATGATTTTTAAACCTGGAAAACAGCTTCCAGGTTTTTCTTTTTGCATTGTGTAATTATGGTGGTTATGTAAACTATTAGCCTTGACACTGCTCCTGTTTAAAAAGTACAATTGTTATGTATGATTCTTATATTTCTTCATATAATCATATTGTAATCGATATACAAATAAACAAAATCCTAGAAAAAGGAGGTGTTTGTGTGAATTTATTAACCCTCCTACTCATTTTGCTGGGTTGTATTCTAGGAGTTGTTGTAGGGTATATAGCAGCCCAAAAAGTTTTGCACGAGAAACAAGTGCAAGCCAAACAAACTGCAGATGATATAATCAATCAGGCGAACAAAGAAGCAGAGAATCTCAAAAAAGAGAGATTACTAGAGGCTAAAGAAGAAAATCAACGTTTAAAAGAACAAACAGAAAATGAACTTCGAGAAATACGTGGAAATCTTCAAAAACAAGAGGCCCGACTTCTTCAAAAAGAAGATAACTTAGAGCGTAAGTCTGATCTATTAGATAAAAAAGATGAGATTTTAGAGCAAAAAGAATCGAAAATTGAAGAAAAACAACAACAAGTAGATGCAAAAGAGAGTAGTGTTCAATCAATAATAATGAAGCACGAACAAGAATTAGAACGCATCTCCGGTCTCACACGCGATGAAGCGATTAAAGAACAGTTTCAACGTGTTGAAGAAGAACTGTCACAAGATATTGCAGTACTTGTTAAAGAAAAGGAAATTGAAGCAAAAGAAAAAGTCGATAAAACCGCAAAAGAATTATTGGCAACTACAGTTCAGCGCTTAGCAGCTGAACATACTTCAGAGTCAACAGTATCAGTGGTTAACTTACCTAACGATGAAATGAAAGGCCGTATTATTGGTCGTGAAGGCCGTAATATTAGAACTTTAGAAACATTGACGGGTATCGACTTAATTATAGATGACACACCTGAAGCAGTAATCTTATCGGGCTTTGATCCTATTCGACGAGAAATTGCACGCACAGCTTTAGTCAACCTTGTTTCAGACGGTCGGATTCATCCGGGTCGTATTGAAGACATGGTAGAGAAAGCACGTAAAGAAGTAGATGATATTATCCGAGATGCTGGTGAGCAAGCAACGTTTGAAATCAACGTTCACAACATGCATCCTGACTTAGTTAAAATATTAGGTCGATTGAAATTCAGAACAAGCTATGGCCAAAATGTATTAAAACACTCTATTGAAGTTGCACATCTATCTGGTATGCTGGCAGCTGAATTAGGAGAAGATGTAACATTGGCTAAACGCGCTGGTTTATTGCATGACGTAGGTAAAGCCATAGACCACGAAGTCGAAGGCAGCCATGTAGAAATCGGTGTAGAACTTGCGAAGAAATATCATGAGAATGAAACAGTGATTAATGCGATTCATTCCCATCACGGCGATGTAGAACCAACATCTATTATCTCTATTCTAGTCGCTGCGGCAGATGCTTTATCAGCAGCACGCCCAGGTGCACGTAAAGAGACATTAGAAAATTATATCCGCAGATTAGAACGCTTAGAAGCTTTATCTGAAGGTTATGAAGGTGTTGAAAAAGCATTTGCGATTCAAGCCGGAAGAGAAATTCGCGTGATTGTATCACCGGATGATATCGATGACTTGAAAGCACATCGCTTAGCAAGAGATATCAAAAAACAAATTGAAGATGAATTACAGTATCCAGGACATATCAAAGTGACAGTTGTTCGTGAGACGAGAGCAATTGAATATGCAAAATAATTTTTGAAATGACAAGATCTTGAACTTATCACGGTTCAAGGTCTTTTTATATTATTTGAACGTATAGTCTAAGCACCTTAGGGTAATCTAATAGTAAGAAAAAATCAGTCAAATAACCAGAGGTGATTATGATGACAGATTTATTTCTTACTGTCATTGAATTTGTTCAAAATCATTGGGAGACAATAAGAAGAAAAAGACAAAGCAGAAAGTTAAAACGCAGTGCAAATTGAAATAAGACAGATGAAATGGGTTAGAAGGTCTAACCCATTTTTATATGTGGAGCATAGATAAAGTGATAAAAACAAGCACTGAAAGCAATAGAGAGGCAATCACAATTGCGATAAGCGGTTTGCCTGCACGGTCTTTAATATCTTTGAGGGCGACATTTAAGCCTAAGCCGACCATTGCCATAATAATCAGTAATGTAGAAATAAAGTTTAAGCATGACATCCATACTTCTGGTAAAGGCAGATACGTATTAATTAAAGAGGCAATAACGAATCCGACTAAGAAGTAAGGAATTTCTATAGCAGCTTTTTCGTTTGAGCTTTGTGATTTGAATTTCATGATAAAAAGCAAAATCAAACTGACTGGTATTAATAAGAAGACTCTGCCTAATTTAGCGAGTAATCCGATTTTTAATGATGCTTCACCCGCAAATCCAGCAGCTAATACAACATGAGCAATTTCATGCAAACTGCTGCCTGACCAAGCACCATAAAGTTCAGGTGAGATATGAAAAACAGAACTGATGACGGTATACACTAATGAAAACAGTGTTCCGATCAAAGCAATAATTCCGACACTTAAAGCAGTGTCTTTTTCTTTTGATTTTAAAATAGATGATGTCGCCGCAATCGCAGCCGCACCGCAAATACCTGTGCCGATGCCTAATAAGAGACCGATTTGTTTATCGCCTTTCATCCATTTGTTTAATAAAACGATAAATCCGATGCTGAATATTACGACACCGATATCTACTAATAATAAGGTACGTCCTTGTGTGATAATTTCATTGATATTGAGTTTGAGTCCGTAGAGTACAATTGCAACTTTTAATAGGCGTTTCGCTGAAAACTCAATACCCGATCTTACAGTTTCCGGATATCCCTTTAAATGACGGTACACAATCGCAAATAAGATAGCGATAGTCAGTGCACCTAAATTTTCTAACAGAGGCAATTGGGCTAATAACATACTGATTAGCGCTATGATCAGTGTGAAGATTATTCCAAATGCAAAAGATTTTTGTCTGATGACTTTCATAGTAACGCCTCCTCATACCTTTAATTTAGCACGGGCTTCTTATAACGTTAAATAAATAATTGGTATATAGACTATAACGAATTTGTTATAATTAAGGAGAATAAACAAAAAGGTGTGTTGTGGATGGATCCTTTTAAAGTATTAATTGAAGTTGTAAAAACGAAAAGTTATACCAAAGCTGCACAGAATTTATATACATCTCAACCTTCCATCAGCAGAGATATCAAGCGATTGGAAAATGAATATGACGTAAAAGTATTTGAGTTCAAACATTCTAATATGCGTTTGACGAGAGACGGTGAAAAGCTGTTTCATTATGCACTTCAAAAACGGCGTTTAGAAGAACGCTTAATCAAGGATTTAAAACAGGCACCGCATACTATTTCGGGTGAACTGACAATCGGAAGCAGTTATACGTATGGAGAATACCGCTTGGCTGAGCATTTAGCAGATTTGGCTTTAAAATATCCTCAGCTTCATATTCATGTAAGATTGGACAACTCTGAACATGTGATTGAACATTTAAAAAACAATGTGATTGATTTAGGAATTGTAGAAAAGGAAATTCAAGATAATGCGTTAAATAAAATGAAAATCGAACATGATGAATTGGTCTTAATCCGTAAAAAAGGCCAACCGTTTGAATCAGCGGATACTTTCTTTATCAGAGAAAAGGGTTCAGGTACTAGAGCTTACCAAGAAAAAGGAATTGAAAAATTAGGATTGAATGATGTCTTTCTAGTTGAGATGAATAATACAACATTGATAAAGAATATGGTGAGAAGGGGAATGGGGATTTCTATTATTTCATCTACGACACTCACACCTTATGATCATCAGAAATTAATGGTGGTGCCTGTTGATATTCAACGCGACTTTTATTTGTTTGCGCATAAGAACAAGTATATTGATGATAATTTAAGGATTGTAATTGATCATTTGAAGGAAGTATAAGTGTTCATTATCAGTATAGAGCATAAAAAAGAAGCTAAGCGAATGCTTAACTTCTGATGGATGAACAGTTTGTATTACCTAATTGTTCATTGTTTTTTATTTAAGATTATTGTTTTATTTAGTCAAAAGTAAATCTGTTTCTTTCACTTCTTTAAGTACTTCGCATGTATCAAATGCATTTGAAGATAAGTGTGCATATCTTTCAGCTAAACGGTATGCATTGATATAAAGCTCTAAAGCCTCTTTAGCGACATCTTCTGGATTGTCGCTTTTAGATGGGTTAGATTGAAGTACAAGTTCTGCAAACTTTTCGGGATCAATATTAATTGACATTTACTATTTACATCTCCTATAAATTTGATAGACAAATCATAACATACAACAAATTGATTAAAAAGAACAACTGCTTTGAAAATTTGACAGCTCTTTTACAATTATAATGTTGTGATGTATGAGCGTCTTAATTCATCTTTACCCCCTCTACATAAAGTTAATTATTTTTTTGAAAAAACTTTACTGCATCTGCATGATATTAAATGGCTTAGGCACTTTTCAATTGATGGATTTTCCATTAAACTAACTAATATGAGAGGATGAAGGAACGTTGAGAATATTATTTATCGGCGACATCGTAGGCAAAGTAGGGCGCAATGCGATTACTACGTACTTGCCTAAATTAAAGAAACATTACCGTCCGACCGCAACCATTGTCAATGCGGAAAATGCGGCACACGGCAAAGGTCTGACTGAAAAGATTTATAAACAGTTATTAAGAGAGGGCGTTGACTTTATGACGATGGGCAACCATACGTATGGACAACGTCAAATTTATGAATTTATCGATGATGCAAAACGTATGGTGCGACCTGCTAATTTCCCTGATGAAGCACCGGGTGTCGGTATGCGCTATATGCAGATCAATGATACGAAACTTGCGGTAATTAATCTGCAAGGCCGTGCGTTTATGCAAGATATTGATGACCCGTTTAAGAAAGCAGATGCATTAATTGAAGCAGCACAAAAAGAAACGCCTTATATTTTTGTGGACTTTCATGCGGAAACAACGTCAGAGAAAAATGCTATGGGTTGGTATTTAGATGGCCGTGCAAGTGCTGTTGTGGGCACACATACACATATACAAACGTCAGATAACCGTATTTTACCGAACGGTACAGGCTACATCACAGATGTAGGAATGACTGGTTATTATGATGGAATATTAGGCATTAATCGTGATGAAGTCATCTATCGTTTTATTTCAAGTCTGCCTCAGCGTCATGTTGTACCAGACGAAGGCAGAGAAGTATTATCCGGAGTTATTATTGATTTAGATAAAAACGGAAAAACAAAAAATATTGAACGTATTTTAATTAACGAAGATAATCCTTTTGAAATGATTTAAAAGGTATCGTCCGTTAGTATGAATTTCACTTAAAACCACTGTTATCATAGTAATACAGTGGTTTGTTTTGATATGATTAGAATGAACTATATTACAGGAGGCAAAGCTAGGTATGAAATCACAAGTATCTTGGAAAGTTGGCGGACAACAAGGTGAAGGAATTGAATCGACTGGAGAAATCTTTGCCACAGCAATGAATCGTGAAGGATATTACCTCTACGGATACAGACATTTCTCAAGCCGAATTAAAGGCGGCCATACCAATAATAAAATCAGAGTATCCAATACACCAGTGCATGCAATCAGTGATGATTTAGATATTTTAGTAGCGTTTGATCAAGAAACGATTGAAGTCAATCATCATGAAATGCGTGACGACAGTGTGATTATTGCGGATGCGAAAGCAAAACCGTCTAAACCTGAAGATTGCAAAGCCCAACTTATCGTACTGCCTTTTACTGATATCGCAAAAGAACTTGGTACAAAACTTATGAAAAACATGGTGGCTATCGGTGCAACGTGTGCCATTATGGATTTAGATATTAAGTCCTTTGAGTCATTAATTGACAACACATTCGGTAAAAAAGGCGAAAGTATTGTTGAAATGAATATTCAAGCCTTACATGCAGGTTATAAAGCAATGAAAGAACAAATGACAGACTTAGAAGGAGATTTCCATTTAGAAGCAAGCCAATCAGAACCGCACTTATATATGATCGGCAATGATGCTGTCGGTTTAGGTGCTATTTCAGCAGGTTCTAAATTTATGGCAGCTTATCCGATTACACCTGCTTCAGAAATTATGGAATATATGATTGATAACTTGCCGAAAGTCGGCGGTACAGTCATTCAAACTGAAGATGAAATTGCGGCGGCTACCATGGCTATCGGCGCAAACTATGCAGGTGTGCGTGCGTTCACAGCTTCAGCTGGACCCGGTCTTTCATTGATGATGGAATCTATCGGTCTTTCAGGTATGACTGAAACACCGTTAGTGATTGTCAATACACAACGCGGAGGTCCTTCAACAGGATTGCCAACAAAAGAAGAACAATCAGATTTAATGCAAATGATTTACGGTACACATGGTGATATTCCTAAGATTGTATTAGCACCAACAGATGCGGAAGATTCATTCTATTTAACAGTAGAAGCTTTCAACTTAGCTGAAGAATATCAATGCCCGGTTATCATTTTAAGCGACTTGCAGCTGGCATTAGGCAAGCAAACAGTAGAACAGCTTGATTTCAATCGCGTTGAAATCAAACGCGGCGAATTACTGCAAGGCGATATCGAACGTGAAGAAGATGACAAAGCTTACTTCAAACGTTATGCGCTTACAGCAAGTGGTGTTTCTCCGCGTCCTATCCCAGGCGTTAAAGGCGGTATTCATCATGTAACTGGTGTTGAACACAGCCAAGACGGCAAACCTAGTGAGTCTGCACAAAACCGTCAAGAACAAATGGATAAACGTATGCGTAAAACTGAAAACTTATTAATCAGCGAACCGGTTGTAGATGATCAAGCTTATGATGATGCAGATATTTTATATATCGGATTTATTTCTACAAAAGGCGCAATTCAAGAAGGGAAAGCAAGACTTGAAAAAGAAGGGGTTAAAGTCAACCACTTGCAAATCAAGCAACTGCATCCATTCCCGACAGAAATCGTACAAGAAGCGGTAGATAAAGCTAAAAAAGTTGTAGTTGTTGAACATAACTACCAAGGTCAACTAGCAAATATCTTGAAAATGAATGTAAATGTCCATCAAAAACTTGTAAAACAAACAAAATATGATGGTACACCATTCTTACCGCATGAAATTGAAGATAAAGGTTTAGAAATTGCCAAAGAAACTGAAGGAGTGGTTACAGGTGGCAACATTTAAAGATTTTAGAAATAACGTGAAACCCAACTGGTGTCCAGGGTGCGGTGACTTCTCAGTACAAGCAGCGATTCAAAAAGCAGCTGCGAATGTCGGATTAGAACCTGAAGAAGTAGCGTTAATTACAGGTATCGGTTGTTCCGGCCGTTTATCAGGTTATATCAATTCATACGGTCTGCACGCTATTCATGGTCGTGCTTTGCCGATTGCACAGGGCGTTAAAATGGCGAACAAAGATTTAACAGTGATTTGTTCTGGCGGTGACGGTGATGGTTATGCCATTGGTATGGGTCATACGATTCATGCTTTACGCCGTAACATGAACATTACGTATATTGTTATGGATAACCAAATCTATGGATTGACTAAAGGCCAAACTTCACCTTCATCAGCACCAGGCTTTGTGACTAAAACAACGCCTAAAGGCAACATTGAACAAAACGTAGCACCTTTAGAACTTGCATTATCATCTGGTGCAACGTTTGTCGGACAAGGCTTCTCAAGTGATATTAAAGGTCTCACATCATTAATCGAAGAAGCAATCAATCATGACGGCTTCTCATTCGTCAATGTGTTTTCACCTTGTGTCACATACAATAAAGTCAATACGTATGATTGGTTTAAAGAAAATCTTGTGTCAGTAGATGACTTAGAAGATTTTGACCCTTCAGATAAAAATAAAGCAACACAAGCAGTCATTGAAAACGAATCATTACTGACTGGAATTGTTTATCAAGATAAAGAAACACCTTCATATGAATCTCAAGTAGAAGCTATGAGCGGCGAACCTTTAGCAAAACAAGATATCAGTATTGATCAAGCGCAATTTGACGAATTAACTAAACAATTCATCTAAAAATATGAAACAAGCCTTCTTAACCTCGAAATAACGGGTATACGTTATATGAGAGAAAAGAAGGCTTGTTTTTGTTTCTAAAGTTATCTTTTGTTTACACCTAATTAGTTGTCAGATATTAAAAACTAAAATAAAAGTTTGGTATACCGCTTTATAAGGGTATTGTCTTAATAAGTCGTAATTAAGAGGTGTACAAAATGACGAAAGAGAAAAAAGAAGTTGATAAAGCGACGCCGCAAGAACAATTATTAAATAAAATTGCACATAATTATTTAGAAGGGCAGCAAGTGGATCCTTCCATTCATTATAATAACGAAACTGAAACACAAAAAGGTTATGAAGCACGCATGTATTTGCTGAAAAATGAAGCGAACCGCAACCATTTGGCACATTGTATCAGAGATTACATCAATGGGCACTTGGTTAAAGTCCTCGTAAATGACCAGCTATTAATCGATTTTACTGAAACCGCAAATAACGACCATACCCACTTTAAAAGCTTAAATGGTCAATTGATTGCACACTTCAACAGAGCGATTCAACAAATTAAAGGCAAAATCCCTTTTGATGAAGATAATTACCCTGTTCCGTTATATGTAAAAAGAATCAGCGAAGGCGGCTTTAAAGTTTTGAAGCTGGATGAAATACATCGACTCGTTTATAAAGAAATCGGTCATCGCTTAATCATCATCAGTTGTTATTATCATACAGTATAACGTTATGAAGCAGCATCAGTAGGCGAATGGGACAATTTTTGATACAGTGGAATTAATAACAAGGGAAAAGAGGGCTTTGACATGCAAGACACTTTAATGAGTATTCAAGTCATACCGAAAACACCAAATGGCGAAGACGTTATTCCATATGTTGATGAGGCAATTTCAATTATCGAAAAATCAGGCTTAGAGTTTCGAGTTAATCCTTTAGAAACTACAGTACAAGGAACGATGAGCGTATGCTTGATATTAATTCAAAATATTAATGATCGAATGGTTGAATTAAAAGTTCCAAGTATCATCAGCCAAGTGAAATTCTACCATGTGCCTACAGGTATTACTATGGATGATTTAACAGCTAAATACGATTAAATTATGATTTATCAATTTTGAGCACTCCTAATATTCAGGAGTGCTTTTTTGCATATATCAAATAATTTATCTATAAGAAAAATAATTAATGAATGTATCATTGACACAATAGTCAGAATATTAATATAATATTTTCATATAAACGGCATAGAGATAACATCATGAGGAGGAATTTTATGAAAAAACGATGGTTTAAACTAGCGATAGTTCTACTATCACTTCTACTCGTTTTATCAGCATGCGGCAGTAAAAAGTCAGCTGATAACGGTAAGACAGATTCAAGCAGCACAGGTAAGAGTAATGCGAAAGGCGGTACACTTAATATCGGTACTGGCGCACCGCCAGAAGGTAACTTCTCTGGTATCTTTGCAAGTTCAACATCTGACTCAGCTGTAATCGGCTTATTCAGTGACGGATTATTCAAAATGGATGATCATTTGCAAATCGAACCAAACATTGTTTCTTGGAAAGAATTAGAACCAGCTAAGAAATACAAATTCACAATGAAAAAAGGTATTAAATGGCAAGATGGCAACCCATTAACAATTAATGACTGGATTTTCACTTTAGAAACATTAGCTAGTCCTGATTATGAAGGTCCTCGTTTCAACACTGTAGAATGTATCGAAGGTGCGAAAGCGAAACATGACGGTCAAGCTGATACAATTTCAGGTATCAAAAAAATTGATGACTACAATGTAGAAATCACATTTAAAGAAAAGAAAGTTAATAACTTGTTGAAAATTTATGGTGGCGATTTATTAAGTGAAAAAATCTTTAAAGATATTCCTGTTAAACAAATGGCTAAATCAGAACAAGTACGTAAACACCCAATCGGTTATGGTGCTTTCAAAGTTAAAAAAATCGTAGATGGCGAATCAGTTCAATTTGAAAAAAATAAAAACTATTGGAAAGGTGAACCTAAACTAGACAAAATCAACTTAAAAGTAGTAGACCAAAACGCTATGGTGAAAGCACTTCAAAATGGTGATATCGATATGGTTGGCGAAGCTACTGCACCTATGGCAAAACAAGTTAAAGACGCTAAAGCAGATAACATTAAAGTTTTAACAGCACCATCAACTCAATACATGATTCTTGGATTCGTATTAAATAAATACGATAAAAAAGCAATGAAAGTGGGCGAACCGCTTCCTAAATACCAAGATGTCCGTTTAAGAAAAGCAATGGATTATGCGATTAACAAAGACGAATGGATTAAAGCGTTCATGTATGGTTATGCTAAACCAACTAACTCATTAATCCCAACAAGCCACTGGGTTTCTCAAGGTAATAAAGGCTTAACTGATTACAAATATAATGTGAAAAAAGCAAAACAATTGTTAGATGAAGCAGGTTATAAAGACCGTGACGGCGACGGATTCAGAGAAGATCCTAAAGGTAAAAAATTCGAAATCAACTTAAAACATTATGCAGGTACAAACCCAACATTTGAACCAAGAACTGCAGCACTTAAAGGTTATTGGGAAAAAGTTGGTTTGAAAACTAAAGTCAGCATGGTTGAGTTCAGTAAATATAATGCTGATTTAGAAAAAGCTGACGGAAATACTGAAGTTTATGTCAGAGGATGGCAACAAGGGGCAGACCCGGATCCATCAAGCTTGTATAAATCAAATGCATTATGGAACGAATCTCGTTACAACAACCCAGAATCAGACAAATTATTAGCAGAAGCAACTGACTACGATATCGTCGGCAACAGTAAAGAAAAACGTAAAGACCTTTACTTGCAATGGCAAAAACTTTGGAATAAAGATGTACCAGTTATTCCTCTTGTAGAGCTTGAAGACATTACATTAGTCAGCAACAAAGTTAAAAACTTCAACGTATCATTCAAAGGATCTAACCCTTCTAATGAATGGACTGTAGAAAAATAATTTTGCATTAAAAGCCTCGATTATTTTCGAGGCTTTTTCTAAGTAAAAAAGCAGGGGAGTGTTTGAAAATGCCAGTTAAAAATATATTAGAAATAACACAATTAAAAACCAGTTTTTACATAAAAAACGAATGGTATTCTGCAGTTAACAACATTAATTTATCGGTAGAAGAAGGCGAAATTCTAGGAATAGTAGGAGAATCGGGTTCAGGGAAATCAGTACTCAGCTTATCGGTGATGCAGCTGCTGCCTGAAAAAATAGCGAATGTTGAAGAAGGCGAAATCAAATTTAAAGGCAAGCGTATCGATAATATCAGTGAAAAAGACTATAACAAAATCAGAGGAAAAGAACTTTCAATGATCTTCCAAGAACCGATGACTGCACTGAATCCGGTTTTTACGATTGGAAATCAATTAGTTGAGAAAATCATGCTGCATTTAAAATTGGATAAAGTTAAATCCAGAGAAAAAGCCATCGATTTATTAAATCAAGTCGGTATTCCAAGAGCTGCAGAAGTCATTGACAATTATCCGCATCAGTTGTCTGGCGGTATGAGACAGCGTGTAATGATTGCTTTAGCGATTTCGTGCAATCCGGACTTATTAATTGCAGATGAACCTACAACTGCTCTAGATGTAACGGTGCAGGCGCAAATATTAGATTTATTAAGAAAAATCCGTAAAGAAAATAATATGTCTATTATTTTCATTTCACATGATTTAGCAGTGATTTCAGAACTATGCGATCGTGTAGCTGTCATGTATGCAGGTAATATTATCGAGACTGGAACAACAGATGAAATTTTCCAATCTCCTAAACATCCATACACTCAAGCATTAATCAGATCTATTCCGAAACTTGATGGAAATCCTGAAAAATTAGAAGTTATCGAAGGCAGTGTTCCTTCTCTTGTCAATATGCCGAAACAAGGATGCAAGTTTGCGAATAGATGTCCGCATGTCATGGATATCTGTAAAAAAGAAAATGTCCCTCTAAAATTGATTGATTCAAAACATAAAGTAGCTTGTCATTTATATGATGAGATGTAATGGAGGAAAATTATGGATAAAAAGACAATCTTAGAAGTAAATGAACTTAAACAATATTATCCAATTAAAGGCGGATTTTTTCGCAGAACAGTCGGACAAGTCAAAGCAGTAGACGGTATCAGTTTTAAAATCAATGAAGGCGAGACTATGGGGCTGGTAGGAGAATCAGGCTGCGGTAAATCATCTGCAGGTAGAAGTATTTTGAGGTTGCAGACACCTACGGGCGGTACAGTAACTTTTAATGGTGAAGATATTACGAATATTAAAGGACATAAACTAAGAGAAGCGCGCAAGGGATTTCAAATGGTTTTCCAAGACCCTTATGCTTCGCTTAACCCGCTGCAAATGGTAGGAGACATTGTCGGCGAACCGATAAAAAACTATAGTAAGCTGTCTAAAGCAGAACTTGAAAAAGAAGTAAAAGGACTTTTAGCAAAAGTAGGACTGCACCCAGAGGATTATTATAAATATGCGCATGAATTTTCAGGCGGACAAAGACAGAGGGTAGGTATTGCACGTGCATTAGCACTTAAACCTAAATTAATTATTTTAGACGAACCTGTAAGTGCGTTAGATGTTTCTGTACAATCTCAAGTACTGAATTTATTAGATGATTTGCAAAAAGAATTTAATCTTAGTTACTTATTCATTGCGCATGATTTAAGTGTTGTTAAGCATGTAAGTGATTATATCGGCGTAATGTATCTTGGTCATATTGTTGAGCAAGGACCGGCAGAAGAAATTTATAATCATCCAAAACATCCTTATACACAAGCTTTGATTTCAGCAATACCAGAAATTGATCCGACAAAAAGAAAAACGAGAATTTTATTAACTGGAGATTTACCTTCACCTGCAAATCCTCCGACAGGATGTCCTTTCCATACAAGGTGTCCGATTGCACAAGAAGCTTGCAAAACTAATCAACCCGAATATAAAGAAGTCAGCAAAGACCATTTTGTATCTTGCTTGCTGATTGAGGAAGAGGTGGAAAAATGATTCAGTTAATCATTCGTCGTTTATTATTGATGATACCGTTACTGTTTTTGATTTCAATTATAATTTTCGGTATCTCTAAATTACAACCGGGTGATGCATTTACAGGACAAGCATCATCCTCTGACAGTTCTTCAGCATATTATGAACAGCAAAGAAAGAAATTAGGTTATGACCAACCGATTCATGTGCAGTATATTAAGTGGGCAGAACATATTGTACATGGAGATTTAGGCGAATCAGTCCGATTTAAAAGACCTGTAATTGATTTAATCAAAGAAAGAATGCCTAATACAATTAGACTGGGAACATTAACCTTAATATTTACGTATATTTTGGCTTTTCCGCTTGGTATCTTATCAGGACGAAAACCATATTCGCCATTGGATTACTCGATACAAGTTGCTAACTATTTCTTGTTGGCATTGCCTTCATTTGTAGCAGGTGTCTTTGCGATTTATTTATTCGCATTCCAATTGAATTTATTCCCATTCCAAGGGTCTGTAACGATGGGATTAGAAGAAGGCACTTTCGCATATTATATGAGTAAACTTTATCATGCTTTATTGCCGGCATTGATTTTAGGTGTAATGTCTACAGCCGGATATGTACAATTCTTGCGTAACGATATGATTGAAAATGCACGTAAAGATTATGTGCGTACAGCACGTTCAAATGGGATTTCTGAAAATAAAATCTACAATAAACATATTTTAAGAAATTCAATTATCCCTATTGTGACATTCTTCGGGGGAGATGTACTGTCTATTTTCGGCGGTGCAGTAATCATTGAAACAATTTTCTCATATCCAGGAATCGGTAAATTGCTGATTGAAGCAATCAGCGGTAAAGATTATCCTCTCATGATGGCGTTACTATTATTCTTCGCATTCTTAGGACTACTTGCGAACTTAATCTCTGATATCACATATAGTATCGTCGACCCTAGAATTAAGAGCAACTAAGGAGGCGCAACAATGGCTAAACAATCAAAAACTAAAAATGAGAGTTATTCACCCTTAAAAAGTGCATTGATTCATTTCACGCATAATAAATTAGCAATGACTGCACTTTTTGTGCTCATCGCGATATTTACGATTTCTATGTTATCTCCGCTTATCGCACCTTTTGATCCGAACGAGCAAAACCTCGTGAATATCAAAGGGGATATGTCTCCGGAACATTGGCTGGGCACTGATGCTGGAGGTCGAGATATTTTAAGTCGATTATTGTATTCAGGTCGTGTTTCAATGGTATTCGGGATTACAACAACAGCAGGGATTTTAATTATTGGTATCATTGTAGGTATGATCTCTGGTTATTATGGCGGTAAAATCGACACAATTTTAATGCGTTTTACTGAGTTTGTAATGTTGTTCCCATTCATTCCATTCGCAATCGTATTAAATGCGACTTTCAGCGATAAAATCAAAAATCCATACGGCTCAGCAATTATTTTGGCATCCGTTATCATAGTGCTGTCATGGGTCGGAATTGCGAGATTGACGCGTGGTAAAGTGATGCAAGAGAAAGAAAATGAATATTTCTTAGCTGCTGTATCCATTGGTACACCTGTATATAAAATTATGTTCAAACATTTATTACCGAACATTTTAAGTGTCATTATTGTACAAGCAACTTTATTATTTGCGGTACAAATTGTAGCTGAAGCAGGTTTGAGTTTCCTTGGTTTTGGTATTGCGAAAACAACACCGACATGGGGGAATATGCTTTCAGATGCACAAGAAGCAGATGTACTCAGCGGCAAACCTTGGATTTGGATGCCACCAGCAATTATTATTACAATGACAATTTTATGTATCAACTTTGTTGGTGAAGGATTGAAAGATGCATTGAATCCTAAATCCAAACACTAAAATGAAGCCGGTCTTTGACTGGCTTTTTTTCTGTTTCAGACAAGATTCATTTTGCACTTTTAACGTAAACCATATATAATGAAATAATGATTAATCGGGGATATAGAAAGGATTTTGCGAAGTGAATGAAGAACAAAGAAAAGCGGGTTCTTTGGACGTAATTGCACACCGAAACAAGAAAGAGAAAGATTATAGTCAATACTTCGAAACAGTTTACCAGCCTCCTAGTTTAAAAGAAGCTAAAAAACGCGGTAAAGAAGAAGTGCATTATAATCGTGATTTCCAAATAGATGAGAAATATAAAAACATGGGTAAAGGCCGTACGTTCTTTATTAAAACGTATGGTTGCCAAATGAATGCGCACGACACTGAAGTAATGGCAGGTATTTTTGAAGCTTTAGGTTATACATTAGCAGATGAAATGTTAAAAGCAGATGTAATCTTGTTAAATACTTGTGCGATTCGTGAAAATGCGGAAAACAAAGTATTTAGTGAAATCGGTAATTTAAAACACTTGAAACGCGATCGTCCAGATTGCTTAATCGGTGTTTGCGGTTGTATGTCGCAAGAAGAATCAGTCGTTAATAAAATATTGAAGTCATTCCAAAACGTGGATATGATTTTCGGTACGCACAATATTCATAAATTACCAGAGATTTTAGAAGAAGCATATTTATCCAAAGCAATGGTCATTGATGTTTGGTCTAAAGAAGGCGATGTTATCGAGAACCTTCCGAAAGTCCGCGATGACTATTTCAAAGCATGGGTTAATATTATGTATGGCTGCGATAAGTTCTGTACATATTGTATTGTGCCGTTTACACGCGGTAAAGAGCGCAGTCGCCGTCCGCAAGATATTATTGATGAAGTGCGCGATTTAGCTCGCAGAGGCTATAAAGAAATTACTTTATTAGGTCAAAACGTCAACTCATACGGTAAAGACTTAAAAGACATGGATTATGGTTTAGGCGATTTATTTGAAGCTATTTCAAAAATCGATATTCCGCGTGTCCGTTTTACTACCAGCCACCCTTGGGACTTTACAGATCATATGATTGAAGTAATTGCTAAGGGCGGCAATATCGTACCGCACATCCATTTACCTGTTCAATCTGGTAATGATGCTGTATTGAAAATTATGGGACGCAAATATACACGCGAAAGCTATTTAGATTTAGTTCATCGTATTAAAGCCGCAATTCCTGATGTTGCTTTAACAACTGATATTATTGTCGGCTATCCGAATGAAACAGAAGAACAATTCGAAGAAACATTATCATTATATGATGAAGTTGAATTCGAACATGCTTATACTTATCTTTATTCACAGCGTGATGGTACACCTGCAGCACGAATGAAAGATAACGTAGCAACTGACGTTAAAAAAGCACGCTTGCAGCGCTTAAATAAAAAAGTCGGATACTATTCTGAACGTGCACTTAAAGCTTATGAAGGTCAAGTTGTGACTGTATTATGCGAAGGCAGCAGTAAAAAAGACGACACAGTCTTAGCAGGTTACACTGATAAAAATAAATTAGTTAACTTTAAAGGGCCTAAAGAAGTCATCGGCAAACTTGTTGATGTGAAAATCGACGAAGCGAAACAGTATTCATTAAACGGAACATTCTTGCATGTCCATGAAGGCAATACGGTGAAAGCGTAATGTATGATAAAACGGCTATCATCGAAGAAGCTAAAAAGCTGAGTGCGCAAATTAAAGCTTTGGATACTGTTAAAGATTACCAGCGTGTTGAAACACAAATACATCGCAACCATCATATTGATGATTGGATGGCAGATTTAAAACAAAGACAAAAGCAATCTGTGAATTTGCAGAACTATGGCAAGATAGAAGCTTATAAGCGCAGTGAAGCAGAGATAGCAGAACTTGAAAAGAAAATCAATGCGTTGCCTATCGTCACAGAATTTCGCGAATCGCAAGCTGATGCGAATGATTTGCTGCAAATGATGATTAACACAATGGCTGATCGTTTGAACGCAGCGCACCACAAGCAGTAACTTTAAATCTAAGTGAAAGGGCGTTTGAGTTGTGAAGATAAGAAAACTTACTTTAACTGCTATGTTCATCGCCATTAATGTTGTCTTAAGCAGTCTGATTATTATACCGCTCGGACCTATTAAAGCGGCACCGATTCAACATATGATTAATGTGTTATGTGCTGTATTTGTAGGACCGTGGTTCGGACTTGCTCAAGCATTTCTATCCTCAGTCATTCGCATGATGTTCGGTACAGGTTCAGCATTTGCGTTTCCCGGCAGTATGATCGGAGTATTACTAGCGAGCTTGCTGTATCGTTACCGTAAACATTTGTTTATGGCCGCAATCGGTGAAGTCATCGGAACAGGTTTCATCGGCAGCTTTATGTGTATTCCTTTGGCTTTTGTCTTAGGATTGCAAGGGATTGCCATTAAACCTTTAATGGCCGCATTTATCGCATCAAGTGCTTTAGGTGCATCCATTAGTTATGTACTGCTTATGATTTTATTTAAAAAAGGCAAGCTGTCCAGATGGCTGCCAAAAGACTGATAAATACAACATCCCCATTCATTTCTTTGTTTAAGAAGTGGATGGGGATGTTTCATTTTTTCTATTTTATTTAAGCTTAGTAAGCTGTTTTGTTTTGAGATTGGTCTCTAAGTTTTACATATTGATCGATGTAGTTAGAGAAGGCACCATCAACGTTGTTATTGATTAATTGCTGCATTTCAGGGGCTGTATTGACAGTATAAGGGTGTACTAGCAGGTGATGGCGGTGCATTTTTTCTACATTTGCTGCTGTAGCATCATGATATTCAGGGCCGACACCTTTAGCATATGATGCAATATAATCTAAGTCTTGATCTGTGTATGTGCCTAATTGTGCTTTATCTGTCAATTGAATTAACGGTACATTCGGATTGAGACGTTTCATTTTCAATAAACTTTCTTGTGAGAAAGATTGTACGACGACTTGTCCGTTTTGAAGCTTATTTGGTGTCAGCAATCCGTGCTTATTTAAAGTTTGAAGCAATTTTTCTTCCATACCAGGATACACATCTGGTGATTTTGTTTCGATATAGTAGTTTGTGTTTTTGCCGTAACGGTCTAAGATTTCATCTAATGTAGGAATTTTAGCACCGCTGTATTTAGGGTCGGCATATTGAGGATTCGCAACATTGAATGAAGTGCCAACATCCATTTGTTTCAATTGAGCAGTGGTGTAGTTTTTGACAGGTCCATGGAATTTACCGCCTGTTGTACGATCAACAGTTTCATCATGCATTGCGATTAAATTGCCATCTTTTGTCATCTGCAAATCTAGCTCTATGTAGTCCGCATTGAGCTCGTTTTTGGCTTTGTCGTAAGCGAAGAAAGTATGTTCAGGTGCATAACCGCTTGCGCCGCGATGTGCGATTGCGACATTTTTATTGAGAATGTTTTGAGGTTTGTGTGATGCAGCTTTGTTAACGTTGCTGTGGCCGTTTGAAGCAGGACCGATACCGCCGCCTCCGCTAGCAAGTACTGCTTGAGAACCGGTTAATAAAGTGACTGATACTGCTAATGAGGTAATGACTGATTTTTTAAGTTTCATAGTGCGTAAATCTCTCCTTTTGTGAAATTAATTTCAATATATCAGAGAACAGTGAATGACATTCTGATTTTTACGACAATTTAATAGTATTTAACTGATAATATATATTGAATTAATCTTTTTATTAGGAATTTAAAATTAGCCTTACAAAAGCAGACACTCGTTTAACCACTTATAATTTGTTAAAATAGATGAGTTAAGAAAAGTGAAATGGATATGAAATTCTTATACAATCACTTATAATGAATAAACCTAAAATTAGAAGGAATGATTCAAAATCATGACAAATGTAACGCCGATGATGCAGCAATATTTAAAAATAAAATCTCAATATCAAGACTGCTTACTGTTTTTCAGATTAGGCGATTTTTATGAAATGTTTTATGAAGATGCAAAAGTGGCTTCTAGAGTATTAGAGATTACGCTGACAAAAAGGGATGCGAAAAAAGAAAACCCTATTCCAATGTGCGGAGTGCCTTACCACTCTGCAGAAAGTTATATAGAAACATTAATAGAAAATGGATATAAAGTAGCCATTTGCGAACAAATGGAAGATCCGAAAGTCACAAAAGGTATGGTACGCCGAGAAGTAATCCGTGTAGTTACACCAGGAACAATTATGAACCAAGGCGGCGTGGATGAAAAACAAAACAACTATATTTTGAGCTTCGTTCGAGAAGCGGACAACATTGCGTTAAGTTATTGTGATGTGTCGACGGGTGAATTAAAGGTGACACATTTTAATGATGAAAGTATGCTACTAAATGAGATTACAACAATTAATCCTAACGAGATTGTCACTGCTGAAGCGGTAGAAGCATCATTGAAGCAGCAAATGTCATTGGCTACAGAAACATTAACGGTTGTTGATGACATCAGCAATGAAAATTATGCTGTGAACCAAGTGGAAGATACATTAATGCATCATGCAGTTCAAGTACTGTTAGATTATATCCACCATACGCAAAAGCGTAATTTAGAACATATTGAAGACGCAAAAGTATATGAAGCTGTCGATTATATGAAAATGGATTATTACGCTAAACGCAACTTAGAATTGACAGAAAGCATTCGTTTGAAATCTAAAAAAGGAACATTGTTATGGCTGATGGATGAAACAAAGACCCCAATGGGTGCACGTCGTCTCAAACAATGGATTGACCGACCATTAATCTATAAACAGGCCATCAATGAACGTTTAGATGCTGTGTCACAATTGATTGATCGTTTTATTGAACGCGATACACTGCGCAATTATTTAAATCAAGTGTATGATATTGAAAGATTAGTCGGACGTGTCAGTTACGGTAATGTGAATGCACGTGATTTAATTCAGCTTAAGCATTCAATTGCTGAGATACCGAATATCAAAGCATTATTAGATGCGTTTGACGATCAATTGCCAGAGCAGTTCAGACAGTTGGAACCTTTAAATGATTTGCTGGAATTGTTGGAACACAGTCTTGTTGAGGAACCGCCGATTTCAGTAAAAGACGGAGGCTTGTTCAAACAGGGGTTTAATGAACAATTAGATGAATACTTAGAAGCATCAATTAACGGTAAACAATGGTTGGCGCAACTTCAAGCGAAAGAAAGAGAACGTACAGGTATTCGTTCGCTGAAAATCAGCTTTAACAAAGTATTCGGCTATTTTATAGAAATTACACGTGCAAACTTGAAAGGCTTTGAGCCTTCAGACTATGGTTATACACGTAAACAAACATTGTCGAATGCGGAACGTTTTATTACGGATGAATTAAAAGAAAAAGAAGATTTGATTTTAGGGGCTGAAGATAAAGCAGTAGAACTTGAATATCAGCTCTTTGTGAAATTAAGAGAAGCGGTCAAAGCGTATACTGAGCGTCTTCAAAAACAAGCAAAATTAATTTCTGAAATTGATTGCCTGCAAAGTTTTGCGGAAATTGCTCAAAAATACAATTATGTCAGACCCGAATTCAGCGATGATAAAACATTAGACTTAGTTGATTCTCGCCACCCTGTAGTAGAGCGTGTCATGGATTATAATGATTATGTTCCTAATGATTGCCGCTTAGATGATGAACAGTTCATTTATTTGATTACAGGGCCGAATATGTCAGGTAAATCTACTTATATGCGCCAAATCGCAATTATCAGTATTATGGCGCAAATGGGCGCATATGTACCATGCAGCGAAGCAGTGCTGCCGATTTTTGATCAAATCTTTACACGTATCGGTGCTGCCGATGACTTAGTATCTGGTAAAAGTACTTTTATGGTTGAAATGCTGGAGGCACAAAAAGCCTTAACATATGCGACAGAAGACAGCTTGATTATTTTTGATGAGATTGGACGCGGCACATCAACTTTTGATGGACTAGCACTTGCTCAAGCAATGATTGAATACGTTGCACAAACTTCACATGCGAAAACGTTATTTTCGACACATTATCATGAGCTGACGACATTAGATCAGTCATTGGCATGTTTGAAAAACGTACATGTTGCCGCAAATGAATATAAAGGCGAACTTATCTTCTTGCATAAAGTAAAAGATGGCGCTGTAGATGACAGTTATGGTATTCAAGTCGCAAAACTTGCAGATTTGCCGGATCAAGTGATTGAACGTGCTCAGGTGATCTTAGATGCCTTTGAAGCGAACGATAAATCACAACCGCAAATTCCTAGTTTTGAAGCTGCAGAAAAGAATGAAGCAGCAGTCTCTGAAACAAACCACTCTCGAGAAGATAAAAATGAACCAGAAGAACAGCAGCAATCTGGTTTCCAACAAGGAACATTTGATTTGTTTGATAATGTACCTAAAGAAAGCGAAGTCGAATTGGAATTAAAACAATTAAACATATCAAATATGACACCGCTTCAAGCACTCAACAAACTCAGCGAACTCCAAAACCAATTAAAATAGAGGTGAACAATCATGGGCAAAATAAAAGAATTACAGACTTCCCTCGCCAATAAAATCGCGGCAGGGGAGGTAGTTGAACGTCCAGGATCAGTCGTTAAAGAATTGTTGGAAAATGCCCTTGATGCCAAAGCAAGCGAAATTAATATTGAAGTCAAACAATCCGGAATCGAATCGATTCGTGTCGTTGATAACGGTACAGGTATCGAAGAAGATGACTTGCATCTAGTCTTTCATCGCCATGCGACAAGTAAACTGAATGAAGACAGTGATTTATTCCATATCCGTACATTAGGTTTCAGAGGTGAAGCATTAGCCAGTATTTCCTCTGTCGCAAAAGTCACATTGCGTACGTGTACAGATGGACAAAATGGACATGAAATCTATGCGGAAGATGGTGCGATTATCAATCAAAAACCTGCAAAAGCCAAACAAGGTACTGATATTTTAGTCGAATCGTTATTTTATAACACGCCGGCACGTTTGAAATATGTTAAGAGTCTGTATACAGAACTCGGAAAAATTACAGATATTGTCAATCGTATGGCGATGAGTCATCCAGAAGTACGCTTTACATTAGTATCTGACGGCAAAACATTAATCAAAACTAATGGCTCAGGACGTACTAATGAAGTAATGGCAGAAATATACGGCATGAAAGTTGCGAAAGATTTAGTGCATATTACAGGCGATACCAGTGATTATCATCTTGAAGGTTTCGTGGCCAAGCCTGAACATTCCCGCAGCAACAGACACTATATTTCTATCTTTATCAACGGACGTTATATCAAGAATTTCATCTTGAATAAGGCCATATTAGAAGGCTACCATACGTTGTTGACTATCGGACGCTATCCGATCTGCTATATCAATATAGAAATGGATCCGATACTTGTAGATGTCAACGTACATCCGACAAAATTAGAAGTTCGTTTATCAAAAGAAGAACAACTGTATCAGTTGATTGTAGAAAAAATTCAAGATGCCTTTAAAGACAAAATTTTAATTCCGCATAATGATGAAAATAAACTGCATAAGAAAAATAAAGTGCTAGAAACTTTTGAGCAGCAAAAACTGGACTTTGAAAAGCGCCAAGCTGAACAGCAGGCTGATGACAATACAGAAGATAGAACAAATGAAAGCCAAAACGATAATGCAGCAACGGACCTTGATGCAGGACAAAATGATTCGCATGTTTCAGAAACCAATGACAGTACAGATTATCAAAATGCGCAAAAAGCAGTCTTATCGGATTTAGATGCTTATGAGACTAATGACTTTGATACTGAAGCTGAAGATGACAATAAAAATGAAACGGGACAAATACAAGATGTAAGAGAAACACAAAAAGCACAACCGAAACACCGAGTCCCTTATATGGAAGTGGTTGGCCAAGTGCATGGGACTTACATCATTGCACAAAATGAAACAGGTATGTTTATGATTGATCAGCACGCAGCACAAGAACGTATTAAATACGAATACTTCAGAGATAAAATCGGTGAAGTTACGAATGAAGTACAAAATCTTTTACTGCCGATGACATTCCACTTTTCTAAAGATGAACAAATGATTATTAATGAATTCAAAGATGAATTGGATAAAGTCGGGGTGCATTTAGAACCTTTCGGCAGTCATGATTATATCGTCAACAGCTATCCTGTGTGGTTCCCTAAAGAAGAAGCACAAGAGATTATTCAAGATATGGTGGAATATGTTTTAGAACATAAGAAAGTAGATATTAAAAAAATCAGAGAAGCAGCAGCAATTATGATGAGTTGCAAAAAGTCGATTAAAGCCAACCATTATTTAAGAAATCATGAAATGGCCGACTTGATTGACCAATTGCGGGAAATGGAAGATCCGTTTACATGTCCGCACGGTCGCCCGATTATCATCAGCTTTTCAAACTATGAAATGGAACGTTTATTCAAGCGTATCCAGTAAAGGAGACATGAGCGTGAAGCCACATATTTTACCGGCAATTCGTGAGATGAGAGATTTAGAAAAGTTGGTGAAGACTGACTATCAAAAATGTGTATTGTTAGATGCCCATATCGGTCATTTGAAAAGTATTATGGACTTGTTGAAACAAAATAAACTGCAGACTTACATTCATGTGGATTTGACAAGAGGTGTCGCACATGATGAATTCGGATGCGAATATTTGATTCAAAACTTCAAACCTGAAGGGATTGTTTCAACGAAACCGAAAGTCATTAAAAAAGCGAAGACTTTGAAAGTGACTACGATTTTACGTGTGTTTGTCATCGACAGCCATGCACTCAATCGCAGTATCGCTTTAATCAAGCAAGTACAGCCTGATTTTGTGGAAGTACTGCCAGGTGTTGCTAGCAAGGTGATTCAAAAAGTTTATGATGAAACAAAGACACCAGTTATTGCCGGCGGCTTGATTGATCAGCCAGAAGAAGTAGCAGCAGCGGTATCGAGCGGTGCGGAATATGTTACAACCAGCAATAAAACATTATGGTAAATTGTTGCAAAAGTATTTTTGTGAAAATATGAATATTCATTGACAACGCTTTCATAAAAAGATATTCTGTTAATAAGTTAATATAAATTACGATAGAGATAGGAGACTTCTACATTCACACGATAAATGTAGGAGTCTTTTTGTCTACTTTTAAGGAGGAAGTTATATGAGTCCATATTTTGCGGAATTTTTGGGCACTGCCATTTTGATTTTATTCGGGGGCGGTGTAGTTGCTAACCTTAACCTTGTTAAATCAAAAGGTTTCGGCAGCGACTGGATTAATATTTCGCTTGGATGGGGGCTTGCTGTGACATTAGGGGTGTATGCAGTAGGCACAATTTCAGGCGCGCATTTGAATCCGGCTGTAACGGTAGCTTTTGCTATGGATGGCGGTATAGAATGGTTTAAAGTACCAGGCTATATTATTTGCCAAACGTTAGGCGGTGTAGTCGGCGGTGCATTAGTTTGGCTGATGTATTTGCCGCATTGGAAAGCAACAGATGATAAAGGTGCTAAATTAGCAGTATTTTGTACAGCGCCGGGCATTAAAAATTATTATGCCAACTTTTTAAGTGAAATCATCGGTACTGCTGCTTTGACATTAGGTTTGATGTTTATCGGTATCAATAAATTTACAGATGGTTTGAACCCGATTATTGTGGGCGGCTTGATTGTTGCTATCGGTATTAGTTTAGGGGGACCTACGGGTTATGCAATTAATCCGGCACGTGACTTAGGACCGAGAATTGCACATGCGCTTTTACCGATTGCAGACAAAGGTAATTCACAATGGTCCTATGCAATAGTACCGGTATTAGGGCCGATTGCAGGCGGTATGTTAGGTGCTTGTATTTATAGAGCTGCATATAAAGGTTCATTCGATATGCTTTCAGTCGCAGCCATTGTCTTGACAGCGATCACTTTAGTTTTAGGTCTTGTATTGAACAAGGTTGATAAGAAAGACGTCGAAACGATATATTAGAGATTAAGTTAATTCGAGATTTATTTTTGGGGACAAAGTCATTTGCTTTGTAATTATCATGATTAAGGAGTTGTTCAAAATGGAACAATACATTTTATCAATAGACCAAGGTACAACGAGTACACGTGCCATTTTATTTAATAAAGAAGGGGAGATTGTTTCTACAGCGCAGCGCGAATTCACACAGCATTTTCCTAATTTAGGCTGGGTAGAACACGATGCCAATGAGATTTGGACTTCTGTGTTATCGGTGATTGCGACGGTTTTAAATGATGATGATATTTATCCTAGACAAGTGGTAGGTATCGGGATTACCAACCAAAGGGAAACAACAGTAATTTGGGATAAAAATACAGGAAGACCGATTTATAATGCGATTGTATGGCAATCTCGCCAAACACAAGATATCGTTCAATCTTTACGCGACCAAGGCTATGAAGATACTTTCCGTGAAAAAACAGGATTAGTGCTTGATCCTTACTTCTCTGGCACAAAAATCAAATGGATTTTAGATCATGTAGAGGGTGCAAGAGAGAAAGCAGAAAAAGGTGATTTATTATTCGGTACAATCGATTCATGGATTGTATGGAAATTATCCGGCGGTGCAGCTCATGTTACAGATTATACGAATGCCAGCCGTACACTGATTTATAATATTCATGACTTGAAGTGGGATGATGAATTGTTAGAAATTCTGGATATCCCGAAACAAATCTTGCCTGAAGTACATGAGTCTAGCGAAATTTATGCTAAAACGAAAGACTATCATTTCTTTGGTCAAGAGGTACCGATTGCAGGGATTGCAGGCGACCAGCAATCTGCTTTATTCGGACAAGCTTGTTTCGACCGAGGCAATGTGAAAAATACGTATGGTACAGGCGGATTTATGCTGATGAATACAGGGAAAGAAGCGGTTCAATCCGATAATGGTTTATTAACAACTATCGCTTATGGATTAGACGGCGAAGTGCATTATGCTTTAGAAGGTTCAATCTTCGTGTCAGGTTCAGCAATTCAATGGTTGAGAGATGGGTTAAGAATGATTAACTCTGCGCCTGAATCAGAAAATTATGCGAACCGTATTGAATCTACTGATGGGGTTTATGTGGTGCCTGCCTTTGTAGGTTTAGGTACACCTTATTGGGATTCAAATGCACGCGGTGCAGTCTTCGGTATTACACGCGGTACTGAAAAAGAACACTTTATCAGAGCAACTTTAGAATCTATCTGTTACCAAACACGTGATGTAGTTGAAGCTATGGTGCAAGACTCTGGTATTCATGTAGAAAGTATCCGTGTGGATGGCGGTGCAGTGAAGAACAACTTCTTAATGCAATTCCAAGCAGATATTCAAAATATCACAGTAGAACGTCCTGAAATCAATGAAACAACAGCATTAGGTGCAGCATATCTTGCAGGTTTGGCTGTAGGATTCTGGGACAGCAAAGAAGAAATCGCAAACCGCTGGAAATTAGAAAAAGCATTCGAACCGCAAATGGATGAAGCTGAGCGTGAAAAATTATACAAAGGCTGGAAAAAAGCAGTTGAAGCAACGCAAGTATTCAAGTTAGACGATTAATTGTAAACTATGTTATACTATTTAATAAGTTAATATTTATGACTCGAGAATGAGAGAACTGTTCACACCATTATAAAATGTATGGGATAGGTCTCTCATTTTTTAATCTATTGGGTTGTAAAACTCACATTTCGACTTGTCTCATGCATTCATATCAGAATTTATTAGGAGGCGTTATCAATGAGTTTATCAACATTGAACAGAGAAGCAATCAAACAAAGATTAAAGGATCAAGAATATGACGTAGTGATTATCGGAGGCGGTATTACAGGTGCAGGTGTCGCTTTAGATGCGGCAGACCGCGGTATGAAAGTCGCACTTGTAGAAATGCAAGACTTTGCACAAGGGACAAGTTCTCGTTCTACTAAATTAGTCCATGGCGGTTTACGTTATTTGAAACAGCTGCAAGTCGGGGTAGTAGCTGAAACAGGCCGCGAACGTGCGATTGTATATGAAAACGGTCCGCATGTTACAACACCTGAATGGATGCTGCTGCCGATGCATAAAGGCGGCACATTCGGCAAGTTCTCAACTTCTATCGGTTTAGCAATGTATGACCGATTAGCTGGTGTTAAAAAATCCGAACGCAAGAAAATGTTAAATAAACAGCAAACATTAGAAAAAGAACCGCTTGTAAAACGAAAAGGTCTTAAAGGCGGCGGTTATTATGTTGAATATCGTACAGATGATGCACGCTTAACAATCGAAGTGATGAAACGTGCAGCTGAAAAAGGTGCAGATATTGTCAACTACACAAAATCAGTCAACTTCACGTACGATAATAAAGAACAAGTTAATGGTATCCAAGTGACAGATATGCTGTCAGATGAAGCATATACAATTCATGCTAAAAAAGTAATCAACGCAAGCGGCCCTTGGGTAGACGAGGTCAGAAGCGCGGATTACTCTAGAAATAATAAACAATTACGCTTAACAAAAGGGGTACACATTGTTATTGATCAATCTAAGTTCCCTTTACAACAAGCAGTATACTTCGATACAGAAAAAGACGGCAGAATGATTTTCGCAATTCCGAGAGAAGGCAAAGCATATATCGGAACAACAGATACGTTTTATAATAATGACAAAACATCACCGCTGCCAACACAAGAAGATCGCGACTACTTGATTGATGCAGTTAATTACATGTTCCCAGGACTTGATATTACAGATAAAGATATCGAATCATCTTGGGCAGGTGTAAGACCGTTAATTTTAGAAGAAGGCAAAGATCCATCTGAAATTTCTCGTAAAGATGAAATTTGGGAAGGCAAATCAGGTTTGTTAACGATTGCCGGCGGTAAACTAACAGGATACAGACACATGGCAAAAGGTATTGTTGACTTGCTTTCTAAACGCTTGCAGCAAGATTTCGGTTTGAAATTCGGTTCATGCAAAACGAAACATCTTACAATTTCAGGCGGTGATGTCGGCGGCAGTGCCAACTTCGAAAACTTTGTTGAGCAAAAAACAGCAGAAGGTGCGAAGTATCAATTAGATACTGAAACAGCTGAAGCAATCGCAAGACGTTACGGTTCAAATGCTGATGAACTATACAAAATTGCACACACGGCACAATATCAAAACTCAGGCTTGCCGTTAGCAATTTATGCAGAATTGATTTATGGTATTCAAAATGAAATGGTATATAAACCGACGGATTTCTTAATCCGCAGAACAGGTATGTTATACTTTGATATTGAAGACGTCTTAAAATATAAAGACGCAGTAGTAGATGTATTAGCACAATTATTGAATTACGATACAGTACAACGTGCTTTATTTACAGAAGAATTAAATGAAGCGATTGATGAAGCAAGAACAGGAAATGATCAACCAGCTGAAAAATAATAGATAAAAATGAGAAATGGGTTGAAATTCCATCGAATTTCAACCTGTTTTTTTAATAAAAAGCGTAATGAAAACGTTTTATTGCATTAAATTGACATTTTAAGTCAACCAAATGTTATTGCCTTTTCTAAAAAGGGCTTGGTATGATTATATATGTAATACATCACGAAACAACAACTTAAGAACATGAATTAATTAAAATGCTTGGCGGAGGTGTAATAAATGTGTCCAAACACATTTAAAGTTACAGTCGAAGATGGAACAAATATCGAAGTGAAATTAGATAAAGCGAATAAAACGCGTATCGGTATTGTACATATCTTTCATGGGATGGCAGAACATATGGGGCGTTATGATGTATTTGTCGAATCGCTTAACCAGCAAGGTTATGATGTGATTCGCCATAATCATCGCGGTCACGGCAAGGATATCAATGAGAAAACAAGAGGACATTTTGACAGCGTCGCACAAGTCGCTTCAGATGCATATGAAATTGCTCAAACTTTATATCCAGAACGCCGAAATATGCCTTATATCGTGTTGGGTCATTCTATGGGATCGATTATTGCACGCAAGTATGTCGAAATGTTTCCAGACATCGCACAAGGCTTGATTTTAACAGGCACAGGGCAATTCCCCAAAATCAAAGCGAAACTCGCGGCAGCTGCGTTGAAATTAATCACGATTGTACTTGGAAAACGTACACGTCTTAAATGGGTAAACCGTCTTGCATTTAAGCCTTTCAATCGTCGTATCAAAGAAATACGCACAGAAAATGATTGGTTATCAACAAAGAGAGAGGAAGTTGATAAGTATTGCGCCGATCCGTACAGCGGATTTTCAGTTTCCAACCAAGTAATCTACAGCACATTGCATGAAATGCTTGTGACTAGTTCTCCAAAGGAAATTAAAAAGATGAATGCAGATTTACCGGTTCTATTGATATCTGGTAAAGAGGATGCTTTCGGAGATTACGGAAAAGGTATCCGCAGATTAGGTGTAATGTTAAAGAAAAACGGCGTTAAGCACATTACAGTGCAGCTGTACCGCAATAAACGACATGAAATTCTTTTCGAAGATGATTATGTCCATACATGGAATAACATGTATGACTGGATTAAGAAAAATATCCTGAATAAATACAAATAGGGGGATTTATAATGAGTACTACAAAGCCATTATTAGTGGTTATCGTTGGACCTACTGCTGTAGGAAAAACAGAATTAAGTATTGAGTTAGCTAAAGCGATAGACGGTGAAATCATCAGCGGGGATTCTATGCAAGTTTATAGAGGCATGAATATCGGAACAGCAAAAGCTACAGCTGATGAAATGCAGAATATCCCTCATTATTTAATTGACATCTTAAATCCAGACCAGCCATTTTCTGCATACGACTTTAAAGTACGTGCAGAAGCACAAATTAACAAAATTATAAGTAAAGGCAAAATACCCATTATCGCTGGCGGCACAGGACTTTATATTCAATCATTGATTTATGATTATCCTTTTGACAAAGAAGAAATTTCACCAGAGAAAGCAGAAGAAGTGCGTCAAAAAATGACAGAACTCGAAACGCTTTCCAATGAACAGCTTCACAACTATTTAGCAAGCTTTGATGCGGCATCTTCAGAAGCAATTCACCCTAATAATCGTAAAAGAGTGTTGAGAGCTGTAGAATATTACTTGAAAACGAAAAAAAAATTAAGTAATCGTAAAAAAGTTCAACAATATACAGAAAATTATGATACATTATTAATAGGGGTAGAAACATCGCGCAAAACAATGTATCAACGCATAAATAATCGTGTTGATGTCATGATGAATGCAGGTTTATTAGAAGAAGTTCAGCAACTATTGGAACAAGGATATTCAAATTGCCAAAGCATGCAAGCAATAGGATATAAAGAATTGATTCCGGCTATCAATCAAGACATTACGATCGACCAAGCCGTTGATAAACTCAAACAACATTCTAGAAATTACGCAAAACGTCAAATGACTTGGTTCAAGAACAAAATGAATGTGCAATGGTTTGATAGAGAGAAAGAGCCGCTTCCAGTAATATTAGAAAGTATCTCTGCCCAAATAAAGAAAAGGAGCAATCAACTATGAGTAACACAACAACAATTCAAACAAACTTCTTAGAGGGCTTTAAAACAAGCAAAGAAGAATTAACGGTCTTTTTATTAAACGGTTTCCAAATGAAAGGAACAATCGTTGATTATGATGACAGCGTCGTTAATTTATATTCTCAAGGAAAAAACCACTTGATTTACAAACATGCAATCAGCACATTCACTCAAGAACCATCAGTTGTTGAATAATAAGAAAGCAGTTTGTAGTTAGAATAGACATCAGGAAACAACTTCACGTCATTGATCATTCTTACAGATGTGCATGCTTGTTGATAACTATCTAATAATCTATGATAAAAAGCAACATCTAATGTTAAGTATTTCAACTTAACGTTAGGTAGTTGCTTTTTTTAATAATTGATTAAAAAAATAGAACGTATTTATTAGAATTTGTTAAATCACTAATAAATACGTTCTTATTCTTTGCTTTTTACAATAACGCTTCAATATCAGATTCAATCTGGCTAGGGTTTTTCTGCGGAGAGAAACGGTTAACAACATTGCCATCTCTATCAATTAAGAATTTGGTGAAATTCCATTTGATTTTACTATTGAAAAAGCCGTCTTGCTGATCTGTTAAATATTGGTAGAGGGGATGCTGTTCCTCTCCGTTTACTTTAATTTTTTCATGCATCGGGAAGGTTACCCCGTAATTGATTTTGCAGTTTTGCATGGCTTCATGTCCGCTGCCCGGTTCTTGTTTGCCGAATTGGTTGCAAGGGAAGCCTAAAACGACAAATCCTTGTGATTGGTAAGCTTCATAGAGCTTTTGAAGACCCTCGAATTGCGGCGTAAAACCGCATTGGCTGGCAGTGTTGACAATTAACATGACTTTACCTTTGTATTCATCAAGGTGATAAGGTTTTCCATCAACATCTGTCACTTCTATATCATAAATACTCATAATTTATTCACCTCACTAAATCCAAATTATCACATTCCGCCTAGATAGTCTTTAATTATGCACTATGATAAAATGAGGAAGATAACTCATATATTGAATGATTATTCAAATTAACAGTGAAACAATTAAAAGGAGGATATCCTATTTGCCTCAAGATAAAATATTTGATACAGAAGAAGTAATCGAAAAAGCCTTGCTTATCGGTGTTGATGCATACGATGAGAAAGAATTCGACTTCAGAGCAACAATGGATGAACTTAAAGCATTGGCAGAAACATGCCGCTTAGAAGTGCTGGGCGAAATTACACAACAAAAAGATCGTATTGAAGATAAATCCTATGTCGGCAAAGGCAAGCTGCAAGAAATTAAAGACTACGTCGAAATGTATGATGTCGATGTAGTAGTAGCCAACGATGAATTGACGACTGCACAGTCTAAAAGCTTAAATGACAACTTAGGAGTTAAAATCATTGATAGAACGCAATTGATATTAGAAATCTTTGCGATGCGTGCGAGCAGTAAAGAAGGTAAGCTTCAAGTAGAATTAGCACAGCTTGATTACTTGATGCCGCGCTTAATGGGCCATGGTAAAAGCTTATCTCGTCTCGGCGGGGGAATCGGTACTAGAGGTCCGGGTGAAACGAAACTTGAGACAGACCGTCGTCATATCCGCCGTCGTATGAATGAAATCAAGCACCAATTGAAAACGGTAGTTGAACATCGAGAGCGTTATCGCAGCAAACGCAGACAAAATCATGTCTTCCAAGTCGCATTGGTAGGTTATACCAACGCAGGCAAATCAACATGGTTCAATATTCTTGCGGATGAATCCACATATGAAAAGGACTTGTTATTCGCAACCTTAGATCCGAAAACACGCCAAATCCAAATTAATGACGGTTATAATTTAATTATTTCAGATACCGTCGGATTCATTCAGAAATTGCCGACAACACTGATTGCGGCCTTCAAATCTACACTCGAAGAAGCAAGAGATGCGGATTTACTGCTGCACGTTGTCGATGCAAGCAATGAAGATTACAGAACGCAGTATGATACGGTTAATCGTATTATCGGTGATTTAGACATGGATAAAATTCCGCAAGCAGTTATTTTCAATAAGAAAGATTTAAGCGAAGGTCCAGCACCTGCGTCTCAACTGCCGAACGTCTTTGTGTCAGCACGTAATGAAGAAGATGAAGCAGCAGTGCGCCGCTTATTGATTCAGCAAGTTGAAAAGCAGATGGAACCTTATCAAGAAACAGTACCTGCAGATGATGCAGATCGCTTGTACTTCTTAAAACGCCATACATTGATACATTCATTAGAATTTAATGAATCAACAGAAAGTTATGATGTAGAGGGGTACAGAAGAAAAGCAGAAGAAAACGGAGAGAAGTAAGCATAAATGAACTTAGAACAAATCATTACAGAAACAGAAACAGAATTACAACCTTATTTTAAAGAAATAGAAGCTTGTGCTTATCGCAACCAAGCTAAAGTATTAGATGCTTTCCATGCGGTCAAAGCCTCTGAGTCAGATTTACAGGGGACGACAGGATACGGCTATGATGATATTGGCCGCGACCATTTAGAAGCTATCTATGCGCATACTTTTAAAACCGAAGATGCATTGGTGAGACCTCAGATTATATCTGGCACACACGCAATTACACTTGCACTGCAAGCTAATTTAAAATATGGAGATGAACTCCTTTATATTACAGGCAGCCCATATGATACGCTGCTTGAGGTCATTGGTGTGAATGGCAACGGCATCGGCAGTTTGAAAGAAAATGGTGTTATCTACAATGAAGTAGACCTGACAGAAGAAGGGCAGATTGATACGGATGCAGTGATAAATGCGATGAGCGATAAAACTAAAATCGTCGCAATTCAGCGTTCAAAAGGTTATGATCAGCGCCCGTCTATTTCGGTAAGTGCTATCGGACAAGCAATCGAAGCTATTAAAGCACAGTATCCGGATGTTATTGTGTTTGTGGATAATTGTTACGGCGAGTTTGTGGAAGATCAAGAACCAAGTGAAGTCGGGGCAGATTTAACAGCAGGTTCGCTGATTAAAAACCCAGGCGGCGGATTAGCTCGTATCGGCGGTTATATTGTCGGCAGAACAGATGTTATCGAACGCTGCGGTTATCGTTTAACAGCACCAGGTATCGGTAAAGAAGCGGGCGCATCGCTTAACGAATTGCCGAGTATGTATCAAGGCTTCTTCTTAGCACCGCATGTCGTAAGCCAAAGTTTGAAAGGTGCTTTATTTACAAGCTTATTCTTAACTAAGCTGAATATGAATACAGTACCTGCTTTTGATACACAAAGAACAGATTTAATTCAAACAGTACAATTTGATACTGCAGAACAGATGATTCGCTTTTGCCAATGTATTCAAGCCGCATCGCCTATTAATGCACACTTCAGTCCAGAACCTAGTTATATGCCTGGCTATGAAGATGATGTCATTATGGCTGCTGGCACATTTGTTCAAGGGTCATCGATTGAACTTTCTGCAGATGGTCCTATCAGACCGCCTTATGAAGCATATGTACAAGGCGGATTAACTTATGAGCATGTGAAATTAGCGGTCACAAGAGCCGTGAAACAAATGAGTGAAGAAGGACTTATTTAATCTAATCAATTTTAACTGACGTTATTCAAAAGCGTCAGTTTTTTTTGTTTAGAGACTGCACGATTAGATTTCATATTATAATAGAGATAAAGAAGCGGAATACAAGCATCAATAACAACAAGAGTATGGAGTGAAGAAGAATGCTTAAATATAAAACGTATTTGTTTATAATCTGTCTAGCCATGTTAGCAATTATCTCTAAAAGAACGGCACTTAATCCAGTTTTGTTTTACAGTGCCTTAGCACTTTATGTAGTATCAATCGGCTATTTATTCTATAAAATCGGCAAACTTAAAAAGAACAAGAAATTAAGATAATAGAGCAATGTATGATAAAAGAGGTAAAATACTATTTGAAATAGATAGGTGAGATTGTAAAAGAAAATGGAATTAAAAAAAGAGGCCGCATGGCCTCTTTTTAATATCCCAATGTTTAGCACCTTAGGCGCTTAGATTAATACAATTTCATGTATTGTTCGCGTTCCCATTCAGAAACTTGTGTTCTATAGTAATCCCATTCGATTGATTTAGAGTGGATGAATTGGCTATAGATGTGAGGTCCTAATGCGTCTTTAACAATTTTGTTTTCGCGCATTGCTTTTAAAGCTGTGTAAAGTGTTGAAGGAAGATCTTCAATACCGATTGCTTCACGTTGGTCACGGTTCATTTCATAGATGTTTTGGTTAACAGGTTCTGTAACTTTAAGTTTGTTTTTGATACCGTCTAAACCAGCTTCTAAGATTGCGGCTAAAGCCATGTAAGGGTTAGCAGCAGGGTCAACTGAACGTACTTCAACACGAGTTGATAAACCGCGTGAAGTAGGGACACGTACTAATGGTGAACGGTTTTTACCGCTCCAAGCAATGTAGCAAGGTGCTTCGTATCCTGGTACTAAACGTTTGTATGAGTTAACAAGCGGGTTGCAGACAGCTGTGAAACCGCGAGCGTTTTTAAGAATACCTGCGATGAATTGGTATGCTTCTTCAGTCATTTGATCTTGACCATTAGGATCGAAGAATGCATTTTCTTTACCTTTGAATAAAGAAACGTTGAAGTGCATACCGCTTCCGTTTACACCGAATAATGGTTTCGGCATAAATGTCGCATGCAAGTTATGTTTACGAGCGATTGTTTTAACTACTAATTTAAATGTTTGGATGTTATCACAAGCAGTGATTGCATCAGCGTATTTAAAGTCGATTTCATGTTGGCCAGGTGCTACTTCGTGGTGGCTGGCTTCAATGTCAAAGCCCATGTCTTCTAATTCTAATACGATATCACGACGGCAATTTTCACCTAAGTCAGTTGGTGCTAAGTCAAAGTAACCGCCGTGATCATTTAATTCTAGTGTTGGTTCGCCTTTTTCATCTAATTTGAATAAGAAGAATTCTGGTTCAGGTCCTAGGTTGAAATCAGTGAAGCCTAATTCTTCCATTTCTTTTAATACACGTTTTAAGTTAGTACGAGGATCACCAGCGAATGGTTTGCCGTCAGTACCGTATACGTCACAGATTAAACGAGCAACTTTACCTTGACCAGCAGTCCAAGGGAAGATAACCCAAGTATCTAAGTCAGGGTGTAAATACATATCTGATTCTTCAATACGTACGAAACCTTCGATTGAAGATCCGTCGAACATCATTTCATTATCTAATACTTTTTCTAATTGACTTACAGGTACTTCAACATTTTTGATTGTTCCTAAAATGTCAGTGAATTGCAAGCGTAAATATCTTACGTTTTCTTCTGTAGCAAATCTGCGGATGTCTTCTTTTGTAAATGTACGTTTTGCCATGTTTATAAATCCTCCAGTGAATTATTTGATAAAACGAGATAGGTCGCCTCGATTTATCGGGATAGCTTCTTGTTGCGGTTTCTGTGTTGCTTCGACGATAACATGTTTTCTAAGTGCTTTTTCATCCGTAGATAAATGCTGCTCATCTTGATGAATGATTTGTTTGATTGCTTTAAGGTTAAACCCTTTTTCTAAAAGGTGTTTGATTTCTAACAGGCGATCTAAATCATTCATTGAAAACATTCTTTTGTTACCGGGTGTTCTCTCTGGTTTAACGAGTCCATGTGATTCGTAATACCGTACCTGTCTTGGTGTTAGCTCAGTCAATTGATTTACGACACTCATAGAGAAGACGGCCATGTTTCTGCGTATTGCATCATTAGACATTCATCCATCACCTCTATTTTTGAACTTGTAATTAATTTAGCATAAATAAGACGAAATTACAAAAATATGTCAGGTTTTCTGACATTAGCCGTTAAACCTAGTGCTAGTAAGGGTTTGAAGCATGTTTTGAAATGTTTTTGATTAAGTTAAACACGAACATTTCAAAAAAAGTTCAAATTTTCGTTCCGATTTGAATCATTAAAGTAGCGGCGAAAGCCAAAACCTTCGCCGCTTCGGATAATCTTGCTTTATTATAGTTGGCTGATTTTTGAGACAACATCTTCGTATTTAGAAAGGTACTTTTCATATTCTTCTGCTAAATGAGAAGTGTCTTTGCTTTCTCCGCTTGCCAACTTCGCAAGCTCATCATAAAATTTGCGTGTTTCGCGTGCATAAGATTTAAATTCTAAAGTTTCGACATCATCGTGTGTAGATACAAAACTATCTACAGATTCTAATGTCGCAAAAATTTCGTTTAATAAAATGATTTGTGGTTTTGAAATATCTTTATGATTCGGGTTGATTGTGTTCTGATACACATCATCAAAAGTTTCATTGATAAATTCTACTTTTTCATTCAAATAGCTTTTAACTTTTTGTTTGTTTGGCATTTATCACCACTCCTTAATAAAAGTAATACCTATATTGAGTGAGACATAAACATTTAAGTTCAGGTATTTTGAAAAATGAACAGTAGTCATTTTAGTGAAGCTATGTGCAAGAATTTCAGGTGATACATCTGTTTAGCATATTCACTCTTTGAAGAATAAGTGATTCTTTCATTGTTCATAGTACGTTCATTAATGATAAAATAGTTTAATATTAAAACTTTATGTAAAATGATTCGAGCTTATATGTTAACGTCGATTATCATGTTAGAATCAGGCATAGTGTTAGGAGTTGAGAAAATGATTGCCTTTTATATACCTGGGTTATTAGGTGATATTTTGATTGGTATCTTTATCTTATTTACGATTTTGAATTTGATAGTTGCTTTCAATATCATCTTTATCAAAGATAGGTCTACAAGTTCTACTTGGGCTTGGTTATTTATTTTGTTTATCGCACCGGTTTTAGGCTTCTTCTTATATATTTTCTTTGGAAGAGGTGTTTCAAAACGCAAGCTGTATAAACATTATCGTAAAGATATTGAACAATTTGACGACATTATTAATGAACAACGTTATCAAGTACAAGAAGGTAAAATACAAAGTGAGAATCCAGTGGTGAATCAACATCATGATTTAGTTAATATGCTTTTAACAAGACAACCAGCATTTTTAACAGATGGCAATGATGCAGATATCTTCGTAGATGGTCATGAGTTATATGACAAGATGATTGAAGATATTCGACAAGCTAAACACCACATTCATTTAGAATACTATGTATTTGAACTAGATGGATTAGGACACCGTATTATTGATGCACTGGAAGAAAGACTAGAAGCAGGTGTGGAAGTGTTGCTGCTGTATGATGATATCGGTTCGAAGAAACTGACAATGAGACAATTTAAGCGTTTCAGATCATTAGGCGGACAAGTAGAAGCTTTCTTTGCGAATAAATTGCCGTTAGTCAATTTCAGAATTAATAACCGCAATCACAGAAAAATTGTGGTCATTGATGGGCAAATCGGTTATGTCGGAGGCTTTAATGTCGGCGATGACTATCTCGGCTTGAATAAGAAGTTCGGCTACTGGAGAGATACGCATGTCAGAGTCGTAGGGAAAGCCGTAGATGCACTGCAGCTTCGTTTTATGCTGGATTGGAATTCTCAATCTAAAAGGAAGCGTCTTGAATATTTACCAGAGTACTTCCCGGTTAAAGAAGAAAGCGGAGATGTTGCAATGCAGATTGCTTCTAGCGGTCCAGATGATAATTGGCATGAAATAGAATTCGGCTATACGAAAATGATCAATTCTGCTGAAAAATCTATTTACATGCAAAGTCCTTATTTCATACCGGATAATTCATACATTAATGCACTGAAAATGGCCGCAAACTCTGGTGTGGATGTGCATTTAATGATTCCGGATATGCCGGATCATCCGTTTGTTTATTGGGCTACATTTTATCATGCGGCTGAATTGATTGATTCAGGTGTTAAAATTTATATGTATAACAATGGATTCATTCATTCGAAAATGATGGTCGTTGATGATCAAGTTGCGAGTGTTGGATCAGCGAATATGGACTTTAGAAGTTTTGAATTGAATTTTGAAATTAATGCGTTTATGTATAATGAAGATATAGCGGTTCAATTGCGCAAAGCTTTCGAGCATGATGTGACCTTGTCGACACAATTGACGGCAGCACGTTATGAAGAACGTTCATTTTGGATTAAGATGAAAGAAGGCTTCTCTAAATTAATCACACCGATTTTATAATGAAGAACAATACCCTCGGAAGCGATGTACTTTTCCGAGGGTATTTTATATTACTTTTTCTTATTATGTTTTTCTCGATTCTGCTGAATAATAAATAAAATAAAACCGACGAATATACCCATGAACACACCGATAACAGCGGTCACTAATAATGGAAATTCGTATACATATTGCAAAATCAAGCCTACAATAATTGCAACGGCAACTGCGATGATTGTTACAATATTTTCTTTAATGGCTTGCATAGCGTGCCTCCTCAATTTATTCCTTATCTTCATCATATCAAATTTTTTGAATCTAGAGAATTGACGCCATTCATAAAAGATAGGTATGATAATCCGGTGAACAAATTTTTAAAGCAGGTGAAATTTTTGAAACGAAAATCGATGTCGACAATCATTGTAGTCGCAGTGATTGCATTAGTAGTAATAGGGTTCCAATATTTTAATCATTCAGGACCATTCAAACAAAGCGGCAGTCAAAGTGCATCCACGTCAATGGGTGATAAAGAAGCAGTTCAAGTGAAAAGAGTCATTGACGGCGACACTTTCATCGCAACAGATAAAGATAATAAAGAAATTAAAGTGCGTATGATAGGAATGGATACACCTGAAACTGTCAAACCAAATACGCCTGTTCAGCCATATGGCAAAGAAGCTTCTCAATATACAAAGCAAACATTGAATAATCAAAAAGTCTATTTAGAGTTCGATAAAGAACCAAAAGATCAATATGGCCGTTATTTAGCATATGTTTGGTTAGATAAAGACCGTATGTTTAATGAAGAATTGGTTAAAAAAGGATTAGCGCGAGAAAAATACTTTGCGCCAAACGGTAAATATCGAGATGTCTTTAAAAAGGCTGAACAACAAGCAAAACAACAGCATTTGAATATTTGGAGTTAAAAAATACCCGGCATGCTTATTTGGCATGCCGGGTATTTAACATTAGTTTTGATTTATATAGTTTAAAATGATTTCGCTATCTTTCTCTGTAATTTCATGCTTAGATTGTGCGATGATACTTTCAATTGCATCTTTAAGGTGATGCTTAGAAGTAGCAGTTGCGACATATTTTTGTCTTTCAGTCGGGCCGTCAATGATATTGACAGAACCGTCATTGAAGTAAACAAGACCTACACTTGAGATTTTTTTATTGAAGTTTTGTTCGTAGGCTTTTTTTAATTCTTTAGAATTTGTCGCTGCTGTTAAATAAGGATCGTAATCATAGAAATCGAATGTCACACTATTACTTTTGACTTTTTCAGTAAATGTGTAGATATCTTCACGTGTAGATTGGAACTGGCTTTGATATTGATCTGCAATATAATGTCCGACAATCTGATTGATATCTTCTACATTTGTATCTATTTCTTTTTCAGGTTCTGCACTGAAATGATAAAATGTTTTTTCTTTCCAATTTTTGACGTCGATATTTAACAACCCTTTGTTTGTAATCACAACATAGTCAAATGTGCGCAAGTAGTTGAATAAAGGATGTTTCACCGCAACATTGCCTGTTGAAACAATGTGGAAAAATTCAATCTTTCCTTCATCTTTAAAGCTCTGCATGACATTTTTTAATGCTTGCTTAGCCTTTCTTACACCATAGTGATGTTGTTGGGAACCATCATTAATGATTTGGTTTCTTAATGATGTGATTTCAGAACGCAAGCTGTTAACTTTGCTTACCAGCTGGTTCTTTGAATAAATCTCTGTGTCTAGTCGATGCTGCATCAATCCTCTTGATATAATCAAAGCTATAACCAAGATGATGATAATTGCAACGAGCAGTAACGTTAAATACATATCAATCATTCCTTACTAAATAATGAGTCGTTAAAGTTATTCATACCCTAATAATCTAACTCTTATCGCTAAAAATCAATCATAAAGTCTTAAGACAGTATGAAGTAAATATAATGACCATATTAAAAAAGATTCAGACAAACATGAAGGGAATGTGTCTGAATCTTTAAGACGTAAATTTAACATAGGTTGTGTTTTGTTTAAAGAGTGCTTGGGAAAATAGTTAAATAACTAATTGAAAGCTACTCTACTGAGCCTTGCAAAACTGACATCTGCAATTCATTGAAGGATTCAAGCAGTTTTTCGGCTTGTTGTTCTTGCGCTTTGGAAATTGTTACAAATACTTGTCGTTCATCATCGGTACAGCGCTGCTTACCGAGAATGTTCATTTCTGTTAATGTGCTGAAGGATTTATGAATTTCCATCAAACTAAAATTCATACCTTTTTTGACTTCAAGAAGGGGAATTGAACTTCTTTTATAGCTTAAGATATGCTGTAAAAACAGTAAATCATTAAAGCGTAAGTTAAATTCGTTCTTGAGTTCTTTGATTAGTTGTTTACGATGCAATTCATAATAGAAAATGGATTCTACGGTCTGTCTTTGTATTGATTGCATTTTCTCACCTCTACGTTGTGTAATAAGTTCTTTCGCATACATTATTATAATAAAAAAGTTATACGATTGAAAGGGATTTTCTTTCTTTTAAGGTAAAATTTATGTTTTTAATTTTAATTATACCATTTACGCAATAAAAATAAATGATACAATTCCAATAGGATTAGTTGGTGTTATAAAAGGAGTTTGAACATATTGTCGTCTAATTTTAAAGATAATAACCATTTAATGGAATTTTACAACAGAATGCAATCTAATGCGGTGATTGCATTGGATAATCATCCAGTTTCATATTATTTAATGGAATTTCTTGAAAAACAAAATCAGCATGTTTCTATCGTTACTTATTCTACTGATATTATGAAATTTGTGTGCCGAAACACACATTTTAATATTATCTTTGCGCCGGGCAAAGTCGATCAAGCGCAGCATATCATGACTGGCAATGCCTTGATAGATCAATTCAAGACGCTTCATATTCATTATTATTTTTGCCAAGCGAGTTACATAGATGAAGCGGATAAGCTGTACCAAAGCCATCCGGATGTAGCGGCGATTCAAAAGGTATTAGTACAGCAAGCGGATGAAACATTCTTAATCAACTTCCCGGATTTAACGCAAACGCCGGATTTATATTGGCAAATCGGCAATCTCAAATAATTATAGACAAGAGAGAAGAGTCAAGCTAAAATGTATATGAATAGAGAGAAATAGGTTATACTAAATATTGTAAGCGCTTACTAGTAGGAGGTGTCAGAATGCAAAAATCTAATAATAAGGATTTAAATTTCTTGGTTGATAGATTAGTAGAAAATGCTAATAACGAGGTTAAGTTTTTTGGTGAAACAGCAAAAGAATTATTTCTAAAAAACGAATTTATTATTCATGATACTGTTGATATTTGTGTTAAACGCAAAGATCTAACGAAAGTATTAAAATATATTCCGAATGATTATAGTATCCGGTATATAGATACATATGGGAATATCAAAGATAAATTAAGAGATACAAAATTTTCTCAACTTACACACCTAGAAGTAGAAATTCATCATCAAAAGATTATGACGATTTATATCTATGATGTGCAAAACGAAGAATGGATGTTCAGATTTAATCATAATATCCGTTTGCCTGAAAAACACATTTATTTCCACTCATTGCAGTGGGGTGTAGATTACATTAAACCAGAAATCGTTCTGATGTATGAATTATTAAGACCTTCAGTACACGGTACAGATATTAATAATAAAACTGTGATAGATGCATTAAGCTATTATCAATTTGTAATGCTGCGTGTGGTAGTAGGCGAAGATAAGCTGCATGATGCGATTCAAACGTCTTGAAATAATCATTAAAATAAGCGTGTTGCCAAAAATGACAACACGCTTATTTTTATAATTAATAATCTTTACTAAAAATTGTTAGTATTCAGATTATTTAATTTGAAGTTTTTCTTTTAAATGCTGGCAGCTGCCTTCATAAACAGCGCGTACTGCTTCGTCTGCATCATCAACACTGATACCGAACATCATTGAAATTTCAGATGCACCTTGGTTAATCATTTTCAAGTTGATTTCAGCCTTCGCAAGAGATGATGTAATCATATTAGCTGTACCGACCACTTGATTCATGCCTAAACCTACAACCATTAAGACAGCTAAATCATTATCGATACCTAATTCATCTACATCGCATTGTTTGCGGATTTCATTCAGCACTTTTGTCTCTTTGCCTCTGATTTGGTGTGTACGCATAATGATGCTGACATTATCAATACCTGAAGGCATGTGGTCGAATGAAATATTGTTGTCTTCTAATACAGATAATACTTTGCGTGTAAAGCCGACTTGGCGGTTCATTAAATATTTGCGGATATTAATAACTGTGAAGCCTTTATCACAGCTGATACCGCAAATCAGATGATCTGGCTGGATTTCGCGATCGTGTCTGATATATGTACCTGGATCTTCTGGACGGTTAGTATTCTTGATGACAACTGGAATACGCTCTTGCTGAACTGGAAGCAACGCTTCGTCATGGAATACACTGAATCCTGCATATGAAAGTTCACGCATTTCGCGATAAGTCACTTCAGGCATAATTTCAGCATTTTTAATCAAGTTCGGGTTAGCACGGTAAATACCGGAAACATCTGTAAAGTTTTCATATATAGAGGCGCGCACACCACGTGCTAAGATGGCACCTGTGATATCAGAACCGCCGCGCGGGAATGTCACGACATTGCCTTGTTTTGAGTAACCGAAGAATCCAGGAACGATGATTTTACCTTCGATTTTTCTCAAATTGTAAATTTTATCATAAGATTCTTCTAAAATTTGTGCAAATTGAGGTGTGTTTGTCACAGTAATCCCTGCATCTAACGGAGAAACATACGTTGTTTTGATTCCTTGACTGTTATTGTATTGTGCGATTAATCGGGCGTTAAAATCTTCACCGCAAGAGAGCAGTGCATCTTTTAATCGAGGCGGATTGCTTTTGTTGTCAGCAATGCGTTGTTCAAGGATGGCATCGAATGTATCAAGAATTGCAGCATCCATGTTTAAGTCATGTACGATATCTGCATAACGTTCGATGATTTCTTGCTTTTTATTTTGATAATCTAAATTTGCTACGCTTTTTTCATATAGCCTAAGCAACAAGTCTGTTGTCTTAATATCTTCAGAATGTCTTTTACCAGGAGCGGAAACAACGACTATTTTTCTCTCGTCATCGCTATTGATGATGTTTAATACTTTCTGAATTTGGCTTGCTGAAGCGACGGAACTGCCGCCGAATTTAGCTACTTTCATATTTAATCAACCTTTCTTTAAATCTTAATAGATTACTGCTTTGTTTTTTTGGTAAAAAATGCTAAAATTTCAACATATTCCAAATTTTTTGAACTTTACAATTTTGATGAATGAATTTATACTAAACCATAATCAAGTATTTTTCAATAGTACAGGTGTTTTTTTAGAACGAACAAACGGAGGAATGTATTTATGAAGAAGTTAAACATCGCTTTGCTCGGTCTGGGAACAGTGGGCTCAGGAGTAGTTAAAATTATCGAAGAGAATCATCAACAGATAAAGGATACGATTCACAAAGATCTTCAGATCAAACATATTCTTGTCAGAGACAAAACAAAAAAACGTCCTTTAAATATCAGCAAGTACCATCTTACTGAAGATGTTGATGAAATTCTTAATGACGATGAAGTAGATATCGTGATTGAAGTTATGGGCGGAATCGAGCCGACTGTAGAATGGTTGAAACAATCATTGCAGCAGGGCAAGCATGTCATTACTGCAAATAAGGACTTATTAGCAGTGCATCTGCGTGAATTAGAAGATTTAGCAGAAGAAAACAAAGTAGCATTAAAATTCGAAGCCAGTGTTGCAGGCGGTATTCCTATCGTCAATGCGATCAACAACGGATTGAATGCGAACAATATCAGCAAATTCATGGGTATCTTGAATGGTACATCCAACTTTATTTTGACAAAGATGACACAAGAAGGCGCAAGCTTTGAAGAAGCATTAGACGAAGCACAGCGTTTAGGTTTTGCAGAAGCAGATCCGACAGACGATGTGGAAGGCGTAGATGCTGCACGTAAAGTTGTCATCGTTACTTACTTATCATTTAACAGAGTCATCAACTTAAAAGATGTGAAATTGACAGGTATTTCAGAAGTATCTGTAGATGACATTAATGCTGCTAAAGCGTTAGGCTATAAAATCAAATTAATCGGTAAAGGTACTTTCGAAAACGGAGTTATCGAAACATCTGTTGCACCGACATTAATTGATGAAGCCCATCAGTTGGCTTCTGTAGAAAATGAATACAATGCAATTTACGTCATTGGGGATTCAGTAGGAGAAACAATGTTCTATGGTAAAGGTGCAGGGAGCTTAGCTACCGGCAGTGCTGTAGTCAGCGACTTATTGAACGTTTCACTTCAATTTGAATCTAATCTGCACACATTGCCGCCGCATTTTGAATTGAAAACAGAACATGCGAAAGAAATGATTGATGCTGATGAACCGACAAAATTAAAAGAAAAAAGCAATTACTATATCGTATTAAAAACAAACGGTGCACCGGTTAAACGCGTTGAAGAAGAAGTAAAAGCACAGCTTCCGCTTCACAAATCACTCAATGTTATTGAAAGAAACGGCGACACAGCCGCTGTAGTCGTAAAAGGTACAGATGTGCCTGTTGAACAAATACTAGCACAAGGCAAATATCCAGTAGAAAAAGTTTATCCAGTAGAAGGGGTTTAATTAAATATGAAAAGATGGCAAGGTTTAGTACAAGAGTATAAAGAATATCTCCCAGTCAATGAAAATACACCGAATGTAACTTTAAATGAAGGCCATACGCCGTTGATTCATTGCGACACATTATCAGAAATGTTAGGTATTAATTTATTTGTTAAATTCGAAGGTGCCAATCCTACAGGTTCATTCAAAGACCGCGGTATGGTAATGGCAGTTACTAAAGCTAAAGAAGAAGGTAAAAAAGTAGTAATTTGTGCTTCTACAGGAAATACTTCAGCTGCAGCTGCAGCCTATGCTGCACGTTCTGGCTTAAAAGCAATCGTCGTGATTCCTGAAGGTAAAATTGCTTTAGGCAAATTGTCTCAAGCAGTAATGTACGGTGCGGAAATTGTTTCTATTGAAGGCAACTTCGACGAAGCACTTGAAATTGTAAAAGAAGTTGCCAGAGAAGGCGGCGATATCGAGTTAGTCAACTCAATCAATCCATATCGAATTGAAGGTCAAAAAACAGGTGCATTCGAAGTAGTCGATCAATTAGGCGGTAAAGCACCGGACGTATTAGCAATTCCAGTAGGAAATGCCGGTAACATTACAGCTTATTGGAAAGGTTTTAAAGAATTCAACGACAAACGTCAAACAGGATTGCCTAAATTATTCGGCTTCCAAGCTGAAGGGGCATCACCGATTGTTCAAAATAAAGTCATCAAAAACCCTGAAACCGTTGCGACTGCAATTCGTATCGGCAACCCTGCAAGTTGGGATAAAGCTGTGACTGCATTAAAAGAATCAGACGGTTTAATCGATAGTGTGACAGATGAAGAAATTTTAGAAGCTTATCAATTATTAGCTTCTAAAGAAGGAGTATTCGCTGAACCTGCAAGTAATGCTTCAATTGCCGGCTTAATCAAGCTGCACAGAGCAGGAAAATTACCGCAAGGCATTACAGTTACTGCTGTCTTAACAGGTAATGGATTAAAAGACCCTGATACAGCAATTTCATTATTAGATAATCCAATTCAATCATTACCAAATGATAAAGAAAGCATTATTAAATACATCAAAGGAGCAATGCATTAATGGGAGAAAGTTTAAAACTTAAAGTTCCCGCTTCTACTGCCAACTTAGGCGTAGGTTTTGATTCGATTGGTCTGGCATTAAATAAATTTTTGTATGTAGATGCTAAGCTGAGCGATGATGATGAATGGCATTTTCATCATAAAGGCGATAATTTAAATGGTTTGCCTACAGATCGCAACCACTTAATCTATCAGGTCGTTCAGTTTTTAGAAAAAAAGTTTGATGTGCACGTTCCGCCGTTAAGCGTAACAATGCGCAGTGAAATACCATTAGCTCGAGGACTTGGGTCCTCGGCTTCTGCTTTAGTAGCAGGAATTTATTTAGCAGATTTCTTCGGACATCTGCAACTGTCAGAGTTTGAGATGGTTGAAGCGGCAACAGAAATAGAAGGACATCCAGATAACGTAGCGCCGGTAATCTATGGAGGTATGATTGCAGGGTTTTATAACCATGACACGAAACAAACATTTATTTCGTCGATTGAGCCCCCATATGTCAATTTAGTTATTACGATTCCAAAATATGAATTGAAAACACATGATTCAAGACAAGTGCTGCCGAAAACATTTGAACATTCTCAAGCAGTGCAGTACAGTGCTATCAGCAACACGATGTTGAGTGCTTTGATGCAGCATGATTATCAATTAGCCGGTATGCTGATGGAAATGGATGGGTTCCATGAACCTTATCGCCAAGAATTAATTCCAGAATTCAAACATGTGAAAGCTGTCGGCAGAGAATATCATTCTTATGCGACAGTTATCAGCGGGGCAGGTCCGACAATTTTAACGCTGATTGATCCGTCTAAAAGCGGTAAATTAGTAAGATGTTTAAATAAAGAACTGCCAGATTGCGAATCGGAATTAATTTCAGTAAATAAAAGCGGTATTATAGTTGAAAAAGTCTATGAATAATGGCAAAGTAATGTATAATTTGATGGGAATAGCTTGAAAGGAGCATGAAACATCAAATGCGTAAATATGAAATGATTGTAATGGATATGGATGATACTTTACTCAATTCTGAGAATGAAGTCAGTCCGATCACAGCAGACTATTTAATTCAATTGCAAGAACAAGGCTACCGTGTTGTATTAGCATCAGGGCGTCCTACAGAAGGTATGCTTCCGATTGCGAGAGATTTAAAGCTGAATGAACATGAAAGCTATGTCATCAGTTTTAACGGCAGCCGTACGACACGTGTACAAGATGGAGAACTAGAAGATGAAACCAGTGTATCTAAAGCAGATTTTGATAAAATCATTGATTTTTGCAGAGCACAAAACATCTTTGCTTTAACTTACCATGATGGCCATATTATTTATGACGGCACACATGAATACATGAATATTGAATCCGAGTTGACAGGATTGCCGATGCACAAAGTAGAGGATTTGAAAGACTTCATTCAAAACCCTGTAGCTAAAGTGCTGGGTGTAGATTATGTACCGCATGTAAATGAAATTATGAGTGAGTTAGGCGATTCATTCAGTTCGAAAATTGATGTAACAACTAGTAAACCATTCTTTATCGAATTTATTCCGCATGGTGTTTCTAAAGGCAATGCATTGCATGCGTTATGCGAAAAAGAAGGAATTCCAATTTCGAAAACAATTGCGTTCGGCGACAGTATGAATGATTATTCTATGCTGAAAGAAGCGGGTTGTGCTGTTGCGATGGGTAATGCAAGAGATGAATTAAAAGAAATTGCTGATTTTGTGACGTTAGACAATAATTCAGACGGTATTGTCCATGCGCTAAAAGAATTACTATAAATGAAATAAAGGATACTATCATGCAAGCGGCAGATAGTATCCTTTATTTACGTGCGTTTATTTTGCTGTGTGTGTCCATTCATGCATGCCGTGGTTGCGTTTAACCAATGCATAAATATTGTCGGCAGAGTAGTCTAGGTTAGTATAGACTGTGATGATAAAGGCAGATTGCCCAGTTTCAAATGGTTCGCTCAGATAGACGTCTTTTAAGTGTTCAAACAGAGGTACCATTTGATCATGCTCTAAGCTTGGATATTCTCTTAAAGTACGTTTAACGAGTCTCCCATGTTTTTCTTCAAGAGATTGAACTACGATGACAAAACGTTCATCTTCTTTTAATACATCGTCAAATAAATTTGTTTGTCCTACCAAGTTGCAACACCTCAATTTCTGATCTTCTTATTACTCTTATTATACTACATATCTATAGTCGGTAAAATCTTTAAAGAGAGATGAATGAATAAAAAAAACAGATTGGCAAAAGCCAATCTGTCAGTGTGAAAGTATTATTTTACTTTATTAAATTCTTCGAAACTTCTTACATCCATTTCTTTTAATTTAACAGGTTTTGTTTTCTTAACGATTTTATGCACAATGAAAATAATAAAGAGTACGACAATTGGTGCGAAGTCTTTTATTAATCCTCCGACTTTCAAATGAACGATGTTGTCGAATGATCCGCCGACTAATAAGAAAACAAGTATTGATAAAACTAAAATAGGTCCAAACGGATACAACGGTGATTTATACGGCAACCGTCCATTGACATCTATGCCTTGTGCTTTTAAACCGCTGCGCAATCGAATTTGAGAAAAGATTGCGGCTGCCCATACGAAAATAACAAGTTGTCCGATAATACCTAGTAATGCAAAGATAGCATTAGGATGGAAGTTCGCTAAAATAATAACTGCGACTACTAGAATAAAGTTCGTCAAGATCGCAGCCATAGGCAATTTTGTTTTACCGTGCAAATAGCTTAAGAACTTCGGTGCTTGTCTGTCTGTGCTGAGTGAGAACAGCATACGGCTTGTTGAATAGATACCAGAGTTTGCGGCTGATAATAATGACGTTAAAATAACCGCATTGATTACAGATGCCGCAAAAGCGATGCCGACTCTGTCAAACACTATCGTAAATGGACTTTGTGTAACAGATTCGCTTTTGTTAAGTAATAACGGTTCATTATAAGGTAAAATTGCTGAAATAACCGCGATTGATAGTACGTAGAATAATAAAATTCTCCAGAATACAGATTTAATTGCGCTTGGCATTGATTTTTTAGGATCATCTGATTCACCGGCTGTGACTGCGACAATTTCCGTTCCTCCGACGGAGAATCCGGCTATCAACAGAACGCTTAAGAATCCAGCAATACCGCCTACAAATGGTGCTTCACCGATTGTGAAGTTTTTGAAACCATACGTATGGCCGCCAAGAATACCGAAAATAGTTAATATACCTACAACGATGAAAACGATAATCGTAACGACTTTAATCGCTGCCAACCAGAATTCCGCTTCACCGAAGGCTCTTACTGTAAAGATATTCAATAATAGTAAGAATGTAATAAATATTAAACTCCAAGTAAGTGGAGAGAAGAACTTGAATGTGTCCCAATAGTATAATACGTTTGATGCGATAATGACATCTACGCTTGTAACAAGTGTCCACATGATCCAGTATAACCAACCGACTGTAAAGCCAAGAGAAGGGTCAACGAATCGCGTTGAATAGGAACTGAAGGAACCAGATACAGGGTAAAAGGTTGCAAGTTCTCCGACTGATGACATTAAGAAATATAACATAACACCAATGATTAAATACGCTGCAATCGCACCGCCAGGTCCTGCTTGGGAAATGACACCGCCCATTGCGATAAAGAGACCTGTACCGATTGCACCCCCGATTGCAATCATTGATATATGGCGAGAACTGAGTCCTCGATTCATTTTGTTTTCATCCATATGCGTTACCTCTAATCTTTAAATTAAAATATATGTACTCTATTCTAATAGTTTTCTGACAACTAATCAATGGAATTTAGCACTTTAAAGCGAATATTTTTAAAAAATTCAGAAAATATGAACTCATTATTAGAAATGGGGTAAATACTTAGCTTTTGTACCATAGACAAATATAAGTGTGAGGTGTATATTGGAAACATTCAATAAAAAAAGTGAACGTTACCTTGAAAATAGGCAAGTTCACTATCATAGTTTCAATACATTATTTAGTTTCGCGGTGTAATGTATATTTGTTCAATCTTGGGCAGTATTTTTTCATTTCGATACGTTCAGGATTGTTACGTTTGTTTTTAGTAGTAATATAATTACGATCGCCGCATTCTGTGCAAGCTAAAGTTACGTTTACGCGCAATGTAGACACCCTTTCTATTAAGTTATTAGCAATACTTACGCACTTAAATTTACCATAATCATGCATTTCGTGCAAGATTGTTTAAAAATAAGCAACATAAGCTCAATGTATTCTATTTTATAGAAAAACTTCCGATTAGTAAATAACTTTGCTTAAAAAATGAGCAAAAAGTATTGATAAAGCTCCAATTTGTGTTATGATATAAATCGTAATAATTACGATTATGAACTATTACTATAAAGAAAGGCAGGAACTTTAATGGCAAAAAAATCTAAAGTTGTTAAAGAACAAAAACGAGAAGAACTCGTTGCTAAATATTACGCTAAACGTCAAGAGTTAAAAGCTAAAGGTGACTACGAAGCATTAAGAAAATTACCAAGAGATTCATCACCAACTCGTTTAACTCGCAGATGTAAAGTTACTGGAAGACCACGTGGTGTAATGAGAAAATTCGAAATGTCACGTATTGCTTTCAGAGACCATGCACATAAAGGTCAAATTCCAGGCGTAAGAAAAGCAAGCTGGTAATTCGATAATTTAACGACGATAACATTTAAGGTACACATTTCTTGAGTGAAATGTGTTCTTTTTTTTGCAATTTTTCAATGATATGTTTTGCGGAATTTTATAAATATGTATATACTAAAAGTGTACATTTACATTATCTTTGAGATGCGACTATATTATAAGGAGTGATGTATTATGCTTAGAACAAGTAAGTTAAGTATTGCAACGCTTGTTATATCGACACTTGTCTTAGGAACTTCGGCAACACATGTCACGACGAATAATACAGATACACAAGCAGCAGAGCAAACTCAAAAATGGGGACATGGTGAAGGCGGTACGGGTACTTTATATGCTAATCGTAAAGCTGATACGACTCAATTGAGCAGTGTGACACCTTGGTACAATTTTAATGGCTATACAACATATGATGCTTCATTTACACAAGATTATAATTTTGTCCGTGCTTTAAAATACGACAATGTCACAATTGATGGCTACAAAGTAAATCCTAATGCTGTGAATGAATTTGCTTATTCTAAACGTGTATATGATACTTCAGTACAGTTTAATGCGAATAATCAAGTGGTACAGCTCACATTTTTCTCTAAACCCAACAGTGTAACAAAAGCAGTGTTTAAACAAGCACATCAATCCAATACGATTCTAAATGAAGGGAAATTAGGTAATGGCGATGGAACATATGTTAAATATGCGACACAAGCAGGGTCTTATACCGCATTCTTTGACCACAATGGTTATTTAAATGAAATCACAATCAGCAGTTAATTGCATGGTCAATAATATACTTGGAAGAACATTAAACTAATGATATTTCATGCATAATTTTAAGGGGTGCCTTCATATATTATGAGGTGCCTCTTTTCTATATAATATTTACATTTTTATTTTACAATGTTCTTAATGGCAAATTTATTTGTGAAGTAGTATGATGTATGTTGGACTTTTGATAAAAAGTAAACAATAAGGGCAAGGTGTTAAAAATGAAAATATTTGACTACGAAGACGTACAGTTGATTCCTAATAAATGTATTGTAAAAAGCCGTTCAGAATGTGATACGACAGTTCAATTCGGACCGCGTAAATTTAAAATGCCAGTCGTTCCAGCCAATATGCAGACAGTGATGAATGAAAAATTGGCTGAATGGTTTGCGGAGAATGATTACTTTTATATCATGCACCGTTTTGATGAAGCAGCAAGAATTCCTTTTATTAAAAAGATGCAATCAAAAGGACTATTTGCTTCTATCTCTGTAGGTGTGAAAGATAATGAATATGAATTTGTAAAAGAAATTGCAAAAGAAGGTTTAAAACCTGAATATATTACGATTGATATTGCACATGGCCATTCTGATCAAGTTATTAAAATGATTCGCCACTTGAAATCATATTTACCTGAATCATTTGTAATTGCAGGGAATGTAGGGACACCAGAAGGGGTCAGAGAATTAGAAAATGCCGGTGCAGATGCGACAAAAGTAGGTATCGGACCAGGACGTGTATGTATTACTAAAATTAAAACTGGATTTGGTACTGGCGGATGGCAATTAGCTGCTATCAATCATTGCAGCAAGGCAGCGCGCAAACCGATTATTGCTGATGGCGGTATCCGTACACACGGCGATATCGCAAAATCAATTCGCTTTGGTGCTTCAATGGTCATGATCGGCTCATTATTTGCAGCACATGAAGAATCACCAGGTGAAACTGTGGAGCTTGACGGCAAGTTATATAAAGAATATTTCGGCAGTGCTTCAGAATATCAAAAAGGTGAACGCAAAAATGTTGAAGGCAAAAAGATGTTTGTAGAACATAAAGGAACTTTAGCAGATACGCTGAAAGAAATGCAGCAAGACTTACAAAGTTCTATTTCATATGCCGGAGGCAATGATTTAGGTTCATTAAGAAAAGTAGATTATGTTATTGTTAGAAATTCTATTTTTAATGGTGACAGAGACTAAGGTATTGCCTGGAGGTGTAGGCGATTAAAAGAGTATTTGGTTTTTCATTTGTTTTCTTGCTTTTGGCATTATGTATTCCTATAAAAGAAACATCTTTTATGATAGATATTCAAAATCAGACTAAAGCTAAGGTTCAAGCATTAGCCGCAAATGAAAGCATTTCTAAAGAACCGTTGAAAGTTCCAGATAAGCAAGATTTTGCATTCAGGAACATACAAATGAATATGTCACAATCAGAAGTTGAACAACAACTTGGAAAACCTGAACGTGTGACTTCAAATGAATACGGTTTGAAATGGTACGCTTACCACGATGATTATCAATCATTTGTCATGGTGAGTTATATCGATGGCAAAGTTAACGGTATTTATAGCAACCAGAATGTAATCTCTTCTAAATCGAAGATAAAATACGGTTCACCTAAAACTGCTGTCAGAAGCCGATTAGGCGATCCGATTACTTCTATGACCAAAGGTAATTATAAATATCAAATCGAAAGCGATGAGTACGATACGTTTGATAAAGACGGTATTTATACAACAGTCTTTTATGATAAGCATGAAAATAATCAAGTGACAGGTATTATGCAAATCAGTAAAGAAATGGAAAATCGACTCACTAAACAATATGGTGCGCCATCCACTTCTTTAACATACGGCTTTGAAATGCAAAACTTTGATTTAGTAAATGCAGAACGTGTTCAAAAAGGATTGTCAGTTCTGAAATACAGTGATGCTATTTCTAATACTGCGAGAAAACATAGTAAAGATATGGCAGATCATCATTACTTTGATCATACAAACCCTAAAGGAGAGTCTCCTTTTGATCGTATGAAAAAAGACGGCATTGATTATAACAGTGCAGGTGAAAACTTAGCGTACGGACATCAGAACAGTATCTTTGCACACGAAGGATTAATGAACTCAGAAGGACATAGAAAAAATATTTTACAGTCAGGATTTAAAAACTTAGGTGTAGGTGTCGACTTTAATGAAGACAGACAACCATTCTGGACTGAAAATTATACAAGTTAAGTATTTGTATTTTGAAAAATAAAAGAGTCAAAATAAAGGATGAACTGTTAATCACATTTTGAAACTGTGGTTAACAGTTTTTTTATGTAGAAATTATTGTTGATTTCATATTGTCTCAGTATTATTAATAATGAATAAGTTGATAAGGTAGTGTATATTGTAATTATAGTCGATGAAATAAATGAAGTTTTGAATCACATTGACTCATTTAAACGTGAGCGAGAAAATCATGTTTTATGTATTATAACTTAATTCAAAGGGGCGTTATTATGCGTACATTAGTTATCATTATACATCCGGATATGAAGCACTCAGTAGTGAACCGTATGTGGAGAGATGCTGTGGTGAGTAAACAAATTGATATGGTTGAATTATATGAACTGTATCCTGATAATGAAATAGATGTGTCTCGTGAACAAGAAAGGTTATTGAATTACGATACAATTGTGTTCCAATTTCCTCTCTATTGGTATAGTAGTCCTCCGTTATTAAAACAGTATCTGGATGAAGTGTTCTTATATAATTTTGCGTATGGTCCAGAAGGAACGAAACTTCATAATAAAAAGTTTGCGATTGCGACGACAGTAGGCAGTTTAGAAGAAGATTATTCTAAAGATGGTTCGAATGGATTTGCATTAGAAACATTGTTATCGCCATTCATTGCGACTTTTAATTATATAGGGGCTGAATATAAAGGGTACTTTGCGCAGTATGGTACTGTAAACCATGCGAGTTATGATGATTTGCTTGAGGGGAGTAAACAGTATATCGCATTCATAAAGTCTATTTAATAAATAAAATGCCGGAACTGAAATTTTCAATTCCGGCATTTTTTTCAATTAAAAGAGATAATTTCCAAATTCTAACGGTTCAATGTATTTACCGTCTTTATCAAAGACACGCATGTTACCTCCAGAAATTTCATCAATAAGCAATACTTCTCCAGTTGCTTCATCGCGACCGAACTCTAATTTAATATCGTATAACTCTAAACCTTTTTGTGCGAGTTCATCTTTAATGATGTCAGAAATTTTAACTGTTAAATCAGCAATTTCATCATATTCGCCGGGTTTTAAAATATTTAGGGCTTCAAGAGCTGCTTTGTTGATAAGAGGATCTTGTCGTTCGTCATCTTTTAAAGTCATTTCAACATAACCGTTAAGCGGTGCACCGTCTTCAATATAGTCGCCATATCTGCGGATGAAAGAACCGACAGCACGATATCTGCAAATGACTTCTAATCCATTACCGAATACTGATACTTTTTTAACGCGCATTTGGCGTTCATCAAGGTCAGAATCAATATAATGAGTTGGAATACCTGCAGCGTTAATTTTTTCGAAGAAATAGCTTGTCATTTTCAAACCAGCTTTTCCTGAACCTTCGACAGTTAATCCTACTTGGTTTTCACCTGGATCAAACACACCGTCTTTACCAGTCATATCATCTTTGAAGAATAAAACAACTTCACCATCTTTGTCTTGATATACATCTTTCGTTTTACCTTTGTATAGTAAGTCCATTTTTCATTTCACTCCTAAAGTTATACTTATATTCATTATAAGAGAATTTTCGATTTATATAAATATCAAACTATGAAAGCAGCAAGAAAATATTGGTGATATTAATTGCTTACTTTTCTTTTTGGTCTCTTTTAGCAGTATACAAAGCTTAAAATGTTAAAGAAAGTAAAAACAAAATATTAAATAGCAAAAAAGCACGCCTTAATGTCTTATAAGTTGAGAACACTAAGGCGTGCTTATATTTAAAATTGATTAGAATTAATCATAAACTACGAACGATAATTAAGAAGAGATGATATGCCAATGAACAGAGGCGACAGCTTATAGTTCTCTAAATAGGCCGACTACTTTACCTAATACTGTTACATGTTCAAGGTAAATCGGATCCATTGTGCTGTTTTCAGGTTGAAGTCTATAACGGTGTTTTTCTTTATAGAATCGTTTTACTGTTGCTTCATCATCTTCAGTCATAGCAACAATAATGTCGCCGTTTTCTGCAATTGTCTGGCTTCTGACAATTACTTTATCACCATCTAAAATACCTGCTTCAATCATACTGTCTCCGACAACATTTAAAATAAATATGTCGCTATTATGCGTTGATGTAAAGTGTTCTGGTAATGGGAAGTACTCTTCAACATTTTCAACTGCTGTAATAGGAATACCCGCAGTAACTTTACCGATGACAGGAACATGAATGGTACCTTCTATTTCTGCAGCATCTTCTATTTGATCGCTTACAATTTCAATTGCTCTTGGTTTTGTAGGGTCGCGTCGGATATAACCTTTGCTTTCCAAACGTGATAAGTGGCCATGAACTGTAGAGCTTGATGCTAATCCTACAGCTTCACCGATTTCTCTGACACTAGGCGGATAACCTTTTGTTTGAACTACTGATTTAATATATTCATAAATTTCGCTTTGACGCTTCGTAAGTTCAGTCATATATATGCACATCCTCTTCTAATTTGTTCTTATTATAGCATGTTAAAAATATCTTTACAAACATTTGTTCGTAAAAGTGTTGACACCGAACAGTCGTTCTGATATCGTGTTTATACAAACAAATGTTCTAGGGGTGTTCAATTATGATTAAGAAATATCAAACGAGTTTTTTACTATACACAGCAGTATTATTAATGTCTTTCATGTTGGTTTCAGCGTTTTTAATCGGAGCAGAGCAGTCAGGGAATCAAGAACAAGTGTACGAAATGACGGATCATACACTATCAGCTAAAACAGAACAAAAAGCCGAACAAGAACAGCAATATATAGAAAAAGACGAACAGAACAGCAAACCGATTGTAGCAGCTGTTCGATAAATAAATCAGAATTCATAAAATTGCCATATCATTTTCTTGTTATTCATTGTGTAAAAGCGACGCATTCGGGAAAAGTTAAACAAGCATATTCATTTTGTTTTAAACAATTATTTGCTAATATGAATAATCATCAGACTATTGGAGGTCAAAAATATGGCAGATCAACATAAAGAAACTATTAATAGAATTAATGAACTTTCTAAAAAGAAAAAAGCTGAAGGCTTAACTAAAGAAGAAGCAAAAGAAAGAGCAGAATTGCATCAAAAATATTTAGAAACTTTCCGTGAAGGTTTCAAACAGCAAATTGAAAATACAAAAGTGTTAGATCCAGAAGGAAACGATGTAACACCTGAAAAATTAAAACAAGTACAACGTGAGCAAAATAAAAGAAAATAACTTAAATTATATTAAACTATAAATAAGAGCTTTTAGAACAAAATACCTATGTTCTGAGAGCTCATTTTTTGCTATATATGGAGATTTTTCGTCATATTTTATTTGATAGCGATTTCATAAGAACAATCAATGTGAAAAGCCGAGAATATAATGTATAATGGCATAAAATCATGCTGTATAGAAAGGAAGTTATATTGATGTTCGATAAAAGAGACGACCTTGCAATTAATACAATCAGAGCATTAAGTATTGATGCAATTGAAAAAGCAAATTCTGGTCACCCTGGATTACCTATGGGTGCTGCACCAATGGCGTACACATTATGGACACGTCATTTGAATTTCAATCCTAATTCAAACGAATATTTCAACAGAGACAGATTTATTTTATCTGCAGGACATGGTTCAGCATTGCTTTACAGCTTGCTGCATGTATCTGGAAGCTTAGAATTAGAGGAATTAAAACAATTCAGACAATGGGATTCTAAAACACCAGGACACCCAGAGTTCAGACATACACAAGGTGTTGAAGTAACAACAGGTCCATTAGGACAAGGTTTAGCAATGTCAGTTGGTATGGCAATGGCTGAAAACCACTTAGCCGGAAAATTCAACAAACCGGACGCAGAAGTCGTTAACCATTACACTTATGTGTTAGCTTCTGATGGTGACTTAATGGAAGGTATTTCACATGAAGCGGCTTCATTAGCAGGCCACTTGCAATTAGATAAATTAATCGTACTTTACGATTCAAATGATATCTCATTAGACGGTGACTTAGACAAAGCTTTCTCAGAAGACATCAAAAAACGTTTTGAATCATATGGTTGGAACCATATCTTAGTTAAAGACGGCAATGACTTAGACGAAATCAATAACGCAATTGAAAAAGCTAAAGAACAAAACGGACCAACAATGATTGAAGTAAAAACAGTAATTGGTTACGGTTCACCTAACAAATCAGGTACACATGGCGTACATGGCGCACCTCTAGGTGAAGATGAACGTACTTTAACTTTAGAAAATTATAAACTTGATCCTGAAAAACGTTTCTACGTTCCAGATGAAGTTTATGACGTATTCAACGAAACAATGTTGAAACGTGCAAATGAAAATGAAGATGCTTGGAAAGCATTAGTTGAAAAATATTCAAAAGAATATCCTGAATTAGCTCAAGAATTCAAAGATGCAATTGCTGGTAAATTACCAGATAATTATGAAGCAGAATTACCTGAATTCGAAGTAGGTTCAGAAAGTGCAACACGTGCTGATTCTGGTGAAGTTATTCAAGCATTAAGCAAATCTGTACCTTCATTCTTCGGCGGTTCAGCAGACTTAGCTGGTTCAAACAAATCTAACGTTAAAGATGCATCAGATTATGATCGCAATACATCTGAAGGTAAAAACATCTGGTTCGGTGTAAGAGAATTTGCGATGGCTGCTGCAGTTAACGGTATGGCTGCACACGGCGGTGTTAATCCTTACGGTGCAACATTCTTCGTATTCAGCGACTATTTAAAACCAGCATTAAGACTTTCAGCAATCATGGGTCTTAACTCAACATTCATCTTTACACACGATTCTATCGCTGTTGGTGAAGATGGTCCTACACACGAACCTATTGAACAATTACCAGGTTTACGTGCAATCCCTAACATGAACGTTATTCGTCCAGCAGACGGCAACGAAACTCGCGTTGCATGGGAAGTTGCTTTAGAAAGCGAACAAACACCAACTTCATTAGTATTAACACGTCAAAACCTTCCAGTATTAGATGTTTCAAAAGAAACAGTTGAAGAAGGTGTACGTAAAGGTGCATATGTTGTTTACGAATCTGATGAAAACCCAGAATATCTTGTATTAGCTTCTGGTTCAGAAGTAAGCTTGGCAGTAGAAGCTGCTAAAACATTTGCGGATAACGGCAATTCAATTCGTGTCGTATCAATGCCAAACTGGCACGCATTCGAACAACAACCTAAATCATACCAAGATGAAGTAATTCCTCCAACAATCACTAAACGTTTAGCAGTGGAAATGGCTTCTTCATTAGGTTGGCACAAATATGTCGGTTTACAAGGCGAAGTACTTGGAATCGATCGTTTCGGCGCAAGTGCACCAGGCGGTTTAGTTGTTGAAAAATACGGCTTCACTAAAGAAAACGTATTAAAATTATTAAACAATCTATAAAATTTTATAGCGCAATAAACGAAAGAGCTATTCCGGTAATTAAAACAGTTATTAATAATCATGTTTTAATGGAGCTTGGAATAGCTCTTTTTCTTGTGAATAGAGTCAGTCATAGTAAAATACAACTTGAAATGATAAAGTTATTTTAGTAAAATGCTAAAGGATAAAGAAAGTGGGTGAGACAATGGCAACTTGGATAGCAATTCTATTAATCATTGCTGCACTAATCATCGGTTTAGTAGGTGGTTTCTTCTTAGCGAGAAAGTATATGATGGATTATCTTAAAAAGAACCCTCCGATTAACGAAGAGATGTTACGTATGATGATGATGCAAATGGGCCAAAAACCATCTCAAAAGAAAATCAATCAAATGATGACGATGATGAACAAAAATATGGATCAAAAAATGAAATAAAAGTATCTGTAATAAGAAAGCTGTGTGGGTTGAACATACGGCTTTCTTTTGTTTTATATTGGAATGATTTACATATTTTAATCATTTTGTATGGCATTTCGTATGTGCAATGATATACTATAAAATGATTTCTATGAATATACTTAATGACGAAAAGAAGGTGTCACTGTGTTATATCTTATATTTTCCATCGGTATAGCATTTTTAATGGGCGCTGCCGTAATCATAGTGAGAATGAAGGCGCAAAAGTTTCCAGTCAATGAGAAGAAACTCATTTTACCGCCTATATTTATGTCTACGGGTGCTTTAATGTTTGTTGTGCCTTATTTTAGATTAACAGGTATGGAAATCCTTGAATCTATGATTGTAGGGGTTTTATTTTCAACCATACTGATTTGGACTTCTCGCTTTGAGGTGAAGGGCTCAAATATATATATGAAACGTTCAAAAGCGTTTCCGATTATTTTAATTACATTATTAATCATCAGAACTGTTATGAAAATTGTCATCAGCAGTCAGATTCATCCAGGCCAACTTGCTGGCATGTTCTTCTTGCTTGCCTTTTCGATGATTGTACCTTGGAGAATCGCGATGTTATTGAAATATAAAAAGTTGAAAAGAGAAATTGTAGGATAAAAGTGTTAAACGATGTTTTTCAATAAAATTGAAAGGCGTCGTTTACTTTTTTTGGGGTAAAACAAAAAGAAGGAAAGGTGATTTTAATGAAGTTAAAACATGTCTTAGGTATTATTGGAGCAATTATTGCAGGAATGATATATACATTCTCTCTTTTTCAAAAACTTTATAAAAAATAAACATTGTGCGCCTTTTCTCTATAATGAGAAAGGCGTTTCATATTATACTTTATGCAAGAGGTGATTCAATGAAAATAATACATACTGCCGATTGGCATTTAGGTAAAATATTAAACGGACAATCCTTTTTAGAAGATCAACGTTATATTCTGAATCAGTTTGTTGAAGCAATGAAAAATGAAGAACCAGATGCCATTGTGATTGCGGGTGATTTGTACGATAATTCCACGCCTAATAAGGAAACAGTGAAATTATTAGAAGCAACTATAGCAGAGTTAAACCTGAAAATGCACTTGCCTTTAGTGATTATCAGCGGAAATCATGATGGCAGAACACGTTTGAACTACGGTTCAAATTGGTTTGAACACAGCAATCTATATATCCGTACCAGTCTTGAAGATATGTATAAGCCGATAACAATCAACGGGGTTAATTTTTATACTTTGCCTTATGCGACGATAGGAGAGCTGCAGCATTTCTTTAAAGATGAAGACATTCAAACTTATGAACAAGGCATTGAATGCTGCTTAAGTCATATGTCTGAGCAGCTGAATAAAGAACAAACGAATATTTTAGTCGGGCATCTCACAGTAGCAGGCGGCATTACTTCTGATTCCGAACGTTATTTATCAATTGGTACTGTCGAACAAGTTCCGCAAAACTTTATGAAGCAATTTGACTCTGTCATGTTAGGGCATTTGCATCATCCTTTCAGTATTCAATCTGACTTTGTCTTTTACAGCGGGTCATTATTGCAATACTCCTTTTCTGAAACGAATCAATCTAAAGGCTACCGTGTTGTCAATATAGACGACAGCGGAAATATTAAAAGTACTTTTGTGCCGCTTCAACCATTACGTCAATTAGAAGTGATTCAAGGCACGTATGAAGATGCGATTCAAGAAAGACTAGAAGTAAAAAATAATAACAACTATATTCACTTCAGCTTAACCAACTTATCGCATATCAATGATCCGATGCTGAATTTAAAACAAATTTACCCTAATGTTTTGTCATTAACCAATGAATCGCAAACATTTATAAGTACGTACGAACAAAAAGAAATCAAGAAAATGACAGATCAAGAAATCATTGAAGACTTTTATTCTAATATGACTCAAAATAAATTAAGCGAAGTACAAGTGAATAAAATCAATGCATTGTTAGATCGTATGATAGGAGGCGGCGAAGCATGAGACCATTAAAACTTCATTTGAAAAACTTCGGACCTTTCTTAGACGAAACGATTGATTTTACCGAGCTTGAGGGCAATGAGCTGTTTTTAATCAGCGGTAAAACAGGATCAGGCAAATCAATGATTTTCGATGCTATTGTGTTTGCGTTATTCGATGAAGGTTCACTTGAAACCAGAAAAAGCAAAGACTTCAGAAGCCATTTTGCGGATGGAGATGCACCGATGGTAGTAGAGTTTACTTTCCAACTGAAAGACAGAGTTTTTAAAGTAATACGCCAACCTTCATTTATCAAAGAAGGGAACAAAACAGAAACCGGCGGTGATGCACGTATTTATGAATGGGTCAGCGATGACTTTGAACTAATTGAAAGCCGTGTGAAACAGGGCAAGACATACCTTAAAGAATTATTAGGGGTAAATGCGAGCCAATTCAGACAGCTTTTCATTTTACCGCAAGGCGAATTTAAAAAATTCCTCTTCTCAAAAAGTTCAGAGAAGCAAACCATTTTACGTACGCTCTTTAATACTGTTCGTTTTGAACAGTTGCAAAAACAATTGTATGAAGAAATCAAAGAAGAAAAACATCAAATCGAGTTGCAATATCAAACGATTGACCAGCTTTGGAATGATGTAGAAGCTTTCGATGATACAGTACTGCAAGAGTTGAAAACAACACCAAGTATGCAGACAGATAAGCTTTTAACTTTGATGCCTCAATTTAAAGAAAAAGCACAATCCTTGTTAGAAACATTAAAAAAACAAAAAGAAGATAAAGAACAGCAGTTCAATAAAGTTGAAAATACTTATCGAAAAGCACAAGAACTCGATCAAGATATCGAAGCATTAAAAAAGGTTCAAACAGAATATCATCAACTCAATGAAGATGCACTGCGTATTACACAATTAGAACAATTAGTGAAACAACTTAGAGAGGTAAGACCGCTGCATCAAATTTTGAAATCATTAGATACTGCGCAGCAAAAGCATAATAAGCTCAATCAAAATGCTGAAGATTTAAAAGCCAAAATCAAAGAGAGTAATAATGCACTTCAAAGCGAACAAGAAAAATTGGATAACTTACAAAAACAAGAAGCATCGTATGAAAAAGAAAAAGCGTTTATCAGTAAAACACAATATTTCTATCGCAATTTAAAGCAATTCACAGCAGCATATCAAGACATCGAAGCAGTGAAAGAAAAGGTTGAAGATCATCAAAAAAATCTTGAAACAAAAGAAGCAGAACTTGAGTCGATTCGTAAAGAAAGCAAAGATGAAAAGCCGGATTACGATCAAGTCAATCAATTAACTAAAGTACTGTTTGAACTGCAAAATGAAATCAAAGAGACTAAACAGTATCAAACAGAAGTTGAGCATTATGAAGCCAGAAAGCAAAAGAAACAGCAATTGGAAAAAGCATTAACATCCAATCATCAAAAACTTGAAGATTTAGAAGCGGAGATTAATCAATTCAATACACATCATTTAGAATTAGACAATCAAGAAGCAATGATTAAACAGCTGCAATCTATGTTAGAACCAGGAGATAAATGTCCGATTTGCGGAAATGAAATCGAATCATTATCAGACCATGTAGATTATGACCAATTACGTGAAAAACGCGAGCAATTAAATCAGCTTCAACAGCAAAGAGATGAAATCAAGTCTGAAGCAGCGGAATTAAAAACGAAAGCTGCTATTGAGCAGCAGGAAATCGAAAAGTTTGAACAACAAGACAGTGCAAAAGAAATCAAATCGATTCCTGAGTTAGAGCAAAAATATCAAGCAGCTGAAACTAAAAAAGCAGAGCAAGAAAAACGCAATAAAGCGATTGAAGCATTAAATCAAAAACAAACTAAAATCAACGAAGAAGTGCAATCACTGAAATTAGCACTGAAAGACAAACGTTCAGAGCTTAATCGATTAGAAGAGTTGATTCAAACATTCGAAACACAAACACAATATAAAGCAACGCATGCATTCAAATTAGATTACGAAGAGAAAGAACAAAAAGTCAAAGCGTATGAAACTGCACTTGAAACACATACGCAAAACTTGCGTCAGTTGCGTCAACAAGCAGAATTGCTTCAGCATTCTCAGACAAATGTTCAAGAACAAATCAAAGAGAATGATATACAAATGACAGAGCTGCAATCTCAATCGAAAGCAGAAATGAAAACGCTAGGAATAGCGTCGCCTGAAGCTGTCAAAGAAGTATTGGAACAAATGGATCGAAAAGATGAAATTGAAGCTGAAGTTGATGCATTCCGTAAAAAACAAATTCAACTTTCAAGTCAAATCGAAACGTTGCAAAAAAGAGTGAATCAGCAAGAGAAACCGGATTTAGAAGCATTAGAAGAAAAAGTCAACGAAGCGAAAGCACAATTAAATGAATTTGTTCGTCTGGTTAACAACCATGAATTTAAAATGGAAACGAATGTAAAACAATTTAAAGAATTAAAACAAGAAATCACAACGCTTCAACAAGAATTAGAAGAACAAGAAGAAATCTTCCGTCTGTCTGAAATACTATCTGGTAAAAACGATCAAAAATTAACGTTAGAGAACTATGTATTGATTCATTATTTGAATTTAATTATTCAAAACGCGAACCTGCGCTTTTATCAAATGACCAATAATCGCTATAAACTTATCAGAAGCGAAGCTGTCGGGAAAGGATACAGCGGCTTAGACATCGAAGTCTTTGATATGCATTCGAATAAGTCTCGCCCAATCGGAACATTGTCCGGCGGAGAATCTTTCCAAGCTGCTTTAGCATTGGCATTAGGGTTAAGTGAAGTAGTACAGCAGGAATCGGGCGGTATTACGTTAGAATCTATCTTTATCGATGAAGGTTTCGGTACACTTGATCAAGAAACGTTAGAAACAGCACTCGATACATTGCTGAATATTAAAATATCAGGACGTATGGTCGGAATTATCTCTCATGTCAGCGAGCTTAAACAACGTATTCCGATTATTTTAGAAGTTCAATCTAATAATTATCAAAGTACAACTGAATTTAAGTTTCAATAAAAAAAGCAATGCTGCAAAAAATCATGCAGCATTGCTTTTTCATGCTTCAATGTTGAACGACTGACACGTTACTATAGTTTTTTATTTTTCAGATGAACCGTTTTGTTTTTGAAGCAAGTCTCTGATTTCTGTCAGTAAAATAGTGTTTTCTTCTGGCTCTTCTTCAACTTCTTCTTTCTTAATCATAGTATTTGCGACTTTTACAAATAAGAATAATGCAAAGGCTACGATAATGAAGTCGATGATAGATTGAATGAATAAACCGTATTTAATTCCAAATGCTGACCAGTTTTTCGCAAAGTCAACTGTACCGAAAATCAAACCGATTAAAGGCATGATAATGTAAGTAACTAATGACGTTACAATTTTATTGAATGCAGCACCCATTACTACAGCAACAGCTAAGTCTAATACATTCCCCTTGAATGCAAACTCTTTAAATTCTTTAAACATTTAGTTTCCTCCTAAATTTGCTAGGTTTAGTATACCGTAAGTAGTTGGCATATCAAACTATTTTTTCGCAAAATCTTCACAAGTATTTAAAAATACGACGATTGATACTAATAAATCTAATATTTTCCTTTTAAAATTAGGTTTTTGGGTATATTAAAGTAATGTATTGTCTTACCAAACAACAGTTGTGAATTTTTAACAACTTATTTTTGGTATAAAATATTTTAATGAGATTGTATAATCATTTTTTGTACATTTGATTATGCTTCATAGTTTTGTTATGCTAGTATTTGGTTTTTCACGAAAATGATATTTTGTTATAAAATATCCATTGTATTATTTGACAATAAAATATATAGAAAGGGAGTAATTGATTATGAATTCTTCTCAACACAGTAAGAATGGTAAGAAATTATCCCCGGTATTTATATACGGTTCGATATTAGTTCTGATCGTAGTACTTGCCGGTGCAATCTTTCCTAGCCAGTTTGACGCTGTAACAAATACAATCAAACTGTGGATTACTGATAAATTGGGTTGGTATTACTTAATTTTAACTACAATCATTGTATTCTTCTGTATTTTCCTTATCTTCAGCCCAATCGGAAAACTGAAGTTAGGGAAACCGAACGACAAACCAGAATTCAATACGATTTCTTGGTTTGCGATGCTATTTAGTGCTGGTATGGGTATCGGACTTGTATTCTATGGTGCCGCAGAACCAATGGGACACTTTGCAGCACCGCCAGAAGCGGATCCTAAAACAGCAGAAGCTTATACAGAAGCATTACGATCTACTTTCTTCCACTGGGGCTTCCATGCCTGGGCAGTATATGGTGTTGTAGCATTAGCACTAGCATACGCTCAATTCAGAAAGGGAGAACCAGGTTTATTATCTAAGACTTTACGTCCTATTTTAGGCGATAGAGTAGACGGACCTATCGGTACAATCATTGACGTATTAGCAGTATTCGCTACTGTTGTCGGTGTAGCTGTATCATTAGGTATGGGTGCACTTCAAATCAATGGTGGTTTACATTACTTATTCGGTATTCCAAACAATGTTTGGATACAAGGTATTATCATTGTGATTGTAACAATTCTGTTCATCGCATCAGCGTGGTCTGGTCTGAGCAGAGGTATCCAATATTTAAGTAACTTGAACATTGGTTTAGGTACAATCCTAATGGTAGTTGCGTTAATTATCGGTCCTACAGTATTAATTTTAGATATGTTTACAAGCTCAACAGGCAGCTTGTTAAATACATTCTTATCTAACAGTTTTGATACTGCAGCTTTAAATCCTCAAAAACGTGAGTGGATGTCAGGCTGGACATTATACTATTGGGGCTGGTGGTTAAGCTGGAGTCCATTCGTAGGTGTGTTCATCGCACGTGTTTCTAAAGGACGTTCAATTCGTGAATTCATCTCTGGTGTACTTCTAGTGCCAGCTATTGTAAGTTTCATCTGGTTCAGTGTGTTCGGTGTACTAGGTATTGAAACTGGTAAAAAACATAAAGAAATTTTCGATATGTCAGCTGAGACACAACTTTTCGCAGTGTTCAACCACTTGCCGTTAGGCTTTGTATTATCGATTGTTGCGTTATTATTAATCGCTTCATTCTTTATCACATCAGCCGACTCAGCAACATTCGTATTAGGTATGCAGACATCATTCGGTTCACTTGAACCATCTTCATATATCAAGGTTTCATGGGGTGTTGCACAATCATTAATCGCATTCGTCTTGTTATTCTCAGGCGGGGATACTGGATTGAACTCGCTTCAAAGTGCGGCGATTATCAGTGCATTGCCATTCTCCGTTATCGTCATCATGATGATGATAGCCTTTTACAAAGATGCGAACCGAGAACGTAAATTCTTAGGCTTAACATTAACGCCGAATAAACACAGATTAGAAGAATATGTTAAATATTCTCAACAAGATTATGAAGAAGATATTTTAGAAAAACGCAAATCACGCAGAGAAATACAAAACTCAGACTCATAATTAAATTACGAAACGCTGTCTTTCATCATGAAGGACAGCGTTTTTTTATACATAACAGAAAACAACGAATTAAATGAAAATAATTCTCAATCAATAAAAGATACTTATTACACGAACCTTATGTGATAAGTAATTCTTATACATACTGATTAAAAAACAAAAACGGTGAACTTCTGATTTTTAATGAATATCAGTTGTATTCGCTATCATTCCCATATACAATCTAATTAAAGGCATAATATTGAATCAGGGGGGATTTACATGTCTTCTAACATTAAAGAGCAAGCAAAAAAATCGTTTACTTTAAACGACAAAACGTATACTTATTACGATTTGCAGACATTAGAAGAACAAGGTTTAACTAAAATCAACAAATTGCCATACTCAATTCGAGTATTGCTAGAATCAGTATTAAGACAAGAAGATGGCTTCGTAATCACTGATGATCACATTGAACAATTAGCAAAATTCGGTAATGGCGGCGATGGTGAAGTACCTTTCAAACCATCACGTGTTATTTTGCAAGACTTCACTGGTGTTCCAGCAGTTGTAGACTTAGCATCATTACGTAAAGCAATGGATGATGTGGGGGGAGATATCAACAAAATCAACCCAGAAGTACCTGTAGACTTAGTTATTGACCACTCAGTACAAGTTGACAGTTACGCAAATCCAGATGCATTGCGTCAAAACATGAAATTAGAATTCCACCGCAACTTCGAACGTTACCAATTCTTAAACTGGGCAACAAAAGCATTCGACAACTATAATGCAGTTCCGCCAGCAACTGGTATCGTTCACCAAGTTAACTTAGAGTATTTAGCAAACGTTGTACATGCTAGAGACGTAGACGGCGAAACAGTAGCATTCCCAGATACATTAGTAGGTACTGACTCACATACAACTATGATTAACGGTTTAGGTGTATTAGGTTGGGGTGTCGGCGGTATCGAAGCTGAAGCAGGTATGCTTGGACAACCTTCATACTTCCCAATTCCAGATGTTATCGGTGTGTGCTTAGAGAACCAATTACCTCAAGGTGCAACAGCTACTGACTTAGCTTTACGCGTAACTGAAGAATTACGTAAAAAAGGTGTTGTAGGCAAATTCGTAGAATTCTATGGTCCAGGTGTACAACACTTGCCATTAGCTGACCGTGCTACAATCGCAAACATGGCACCTGAATATGGTGCAACATGCGGTTTCTTCCCGGTTGATGAAGAATCATTAAAATATTTACGCTTAACAGGCCGTTCTGAAGAACAAATCAAACTTGTTGAAGAATACTTAAAACAAAACCACATGTTCTTCGACGTTGAAAAAGAAGATCCTTCTTACACAGATGTTGTTGAATTAGACTTATCTACTGTAGAACCTTCTTTATCAGGTCCAAAACGTCCTCAAGACTTAATTAAATTAGGCGATATGAAAGAAGAATTTGAAAAAGCAGTAACAGCTCCGGCTGGCAACCAAGGTTTCGGATTCGAAGAATCTGAATTCGATAAAGAAGCTACTATCGAATTTGAAGATGGCAGAACTGCTAAAATGACTACAGGTGACATCGCAATTGCGGCGATTACATCTTGTACAAACACATCTAACCCATATGTTATGTTAGGTGCTGGTTTAGTTGCGAAAAAAGCTGTAGAAAAAGGATTAAAAGTTCCTGAATTCGTGAAAACATCATTAGCGCCAGGTTCAAAAGTTGTAACTGGTTACTTAGCTGATTCAGGCTTGCAAGAGTACTTAGATGCATTAGGTTTCAACTTAGTAGGTTATGGTTGTACGACATGTATCGGTAACTCAGGACCGTTATTACCAGAAATCGAAAAAGCAATTTCAGGTGAAGACTTGCTTGTAACTTCAGTATTATCTGGTAACCGTAACTTCGAAGGTCGTATCCACCCATTAGTTAAAGGTAACTACTTAGCATCTCCGCCATTAGTTGTGGCATATGCTTTAGCAGGTACTGTAGATATCGACTTGCAAAATGACCCATTAGGTAAAGATAAAGATGGCAATGACGTTTACTTAAACGACATCTGGCCATCAATCAAAGAAGTTGCAGATACTGTTGAAAGCACTGTAACACCTAAATTATTCCGTGAAGAATATTCAGATGTTTACACTAATAACGAAATGTGGAATGAAATTGAAACTACGGATCAACCATTATATGACTTTGATCCTAAATCAACTTATATCCAAAACCCAACATTCTTCCAAGGCTTATCTAAAGAACCAGGTAAGATTGAACCGCTTAAAGATTTACGCGTAATGGGTAAATTCGGCGACTCAGTAACAACTGACCACATTTCACCAGCAGGTGCAATCGGTAAAGATACACCAGCAGGTCAATACTTGCAAGAAAACGGAGTACCAATCAGAGAATTCAACTCTTACGGTTCTCGTCGTGGTAACCACGAAGTAATGGTAAGAGGTACATTCGCAAACATCCGTATTAAAAACCAATTAGCGCCAGGTACTGAAGGCGGCTTCACAACTTACTGGCCAACAGGCGAAGTAATGTCAATTTACGATGCAGCTATGAAGTACAAAGAAGACGGCACAGGTTTAGTTGTATTAGCAGGTAACGACTACGGTATGGGTTCATCTCGTGACTGGGCTGCAAAAGGTACAAACTTATTAGGTGTTAAAACTGTTATTGCTCAAAGCTATGAACGTATCCACCGTTCTAACTTAGTTATGATGGGTGTATTACCGCTTCAATTCCAAGACGGCGATTCAGCTGACAGCCTTGGATTAGATGGTACTGAAGAAATTTCAGTAGACATCGACGAATCAGTAAAACCACATGACAAAGTTAAAGTTACAGCTAAAAAATCAAACGGTGAAACAATCGAATTCGATGTTATCGCACGTTTCGATTCACAAGTTGAGTTAGACTACTACCGTCATGGCGGTATCTTACAACTTGTATTACGTAACAAATTAGCAACTGCATAAGGGCAATCTACCCTTATCTCAATAGATAATAAGAGGCTGAGATGGTTTGAAACTGTCTTAGTCTCTTTATTTTGTGCTATGATATTACATGGAATGAGTAAAGAAAGTGTGGCGTTAAAATGATATACAGTATCACTGAAATAGAAGCAAGATACCAAGAAACAGACAAAATGGGATTCATTTACCATGGAAACTATGCGACGTGGTTTGAGGTTGCACGTACAGACTATATCAGCAAGTTAGGTTTTAGTTATGCGGATATGGAAGACAGAGGTATCATTTCTCCTGTAACACATTTGGATATGAAGTTTATCAAACCGGTAACTTATCCAGAGAAAGTAAAGATTAAAACTTGGGTGGAACGTTATTCGCGCTTGCGCTCATTATATAAGTATGAAATATATAATGAAAAAGGCGAAATTACGACAACAGGTACTACAGAATTAATCTGTATGACAGAAGATACGCATACGCCGATTCGATTAGATCGTCATTTCCCTGATTGGCATGAAGTGTATCAAGAAGTAGAAAAACGTAATAAAGCCGGCGAACAGTTTGAAGTTGTCGACGGCCTTCAATAATTAAATGAACAGATTAAAAAACTGGGACATGCTCTACATGCCCCAGTTTATCTATGCTATTCTTGTTCAATATTTTGTTTGATAACAATTTCATCTTGCGCATCTACATCTATTGTTAATGCGATATCTTGATAATACCATAAGTCATTTTCAGTAATAATGATATGGACACCGTCGAAATTGTTTTCATAAGCAATTTCTTCAGGTTGGTTAGAAAGCGAATCAATATTAAATGCAGGGCTGAAACCTTGCTTGATTTGCGGTGCGCCGCCATAGCGTACGATAAAATGGATAGCTTTGCCTTCTTGAGGTAAATCGAATTCATCTTTGAACCACGCGATTGCTTTATCTGTCAGGTTAAATTCCATGGTAAAACTCCTCTCATTATCAACAAAATATTAGATTGCAATATTTTTAGTGCAATAACTAATTATACATTAGAGTATAACCGGTATGAGATGTATATTAACAGTAATAATGCTTCAACAATCAAAAAATATGAAGATGTAATTAATAAAGCAGTCACAAATGGCAAAAAATAAAAACCGGAACAAAAATGTCCCGGTTCAACCTGTTACATCCATTTGATTTTAGGCTCTTCACCTTTAAAAATTCTGACGATATTAGTACGATGTCTGACAATCAATAAGACTGCAACGATAATGCTGCCGCCTAATAAAATATAATCTTGGATAATTAATGATCCGATTACACAGCAGATTGCAGCGATGATACTAGATAATGATACGTATTTCGTCAATTTTAAAGTAATAAAGAAAATAGCTGCTAAGACTAATAATAAGATAGGTGCGACACCTAAGACGACACCTGCACTGGTTGCAACGGCTTTACCGCCTTGAAATTTAAGAAATACAGGGAATACATGTCCGACAATGGCAAATACACCGACAACAAGACCATGCATAAAGAATTCAGTTACAGCACCTGTTGTGTGTATCGGGAACCAAAGCGGAAAGAATACAACAATAAAGCCTTTAAATATATCTAAGAAGGTAACTGCAAAACCGGCCGGCTTACCTAACACACGAAAGCTGTTTGTCGCACCGGTATTTCCGCTGCCATACTGTCTGATATCTTTTTTGAAAAATAATTTTCCTATAATAACACCGCTCGGGAATGAACCGACTAGGTATGCGAGCAGCAACATTAGTACAATCATCATTGACCTGACACTTCCTTTGTTGATGATAACGTTATTTTACCACACTCCATATGATTGAAGTGTATTGTACGGTTATTTTTGCAATACAAATATAAATTTCAGTGTTGAAGCGATAATGTCCGCTTTTCATAGTAACAAAAACTTTTATTGATGGAAATATTTTTTAGTAACGTTGTAAAATGTTATCATATTCAAATCAATTTCTGGCTTGCAATTTGGCTGATTTTAAGTAAGAATGTTTATTGTAATGTTTTATAAACGAACGTACGTTTGTAGGAGGCGAAGAATCGATTGGCAACAAATAAACGACAAAATTATTCGGACGATTCTATTCAAGTACTTGAAGGATTAGAAGCAGTTCGTAAAAGACCGGGAATGTATATTGGGTCAACCGATAAACGTGGTTTGCACCACTTAGTATATGAAATCGTAGATAACTCAGTCGATGAGGTATTGAACGGTTACGGTAATGAAATTAAAGTTACCATTAATAAAGATGATAGTATCACAATAGAAGATAATGGACGCGGTATGCCGACAGGTATCCATAAATCCGGAAAACCTACAGTTGAAGTAATCTTTACTATTCTTCATGCCGGAGGTAAATTCGGACAAGGCGGCTATAAAACATCAGGCGGTCTGCATGGTGTTGGTGCCTCTGTAGTGAACGCATTAAGCGAATGGCTTGTTGTTGAAATCTACAGGGACGGCTATATTTATGAGCAGCGCTTTGCGAATGGCGGGTTACCGGCAACAGGACTTGAAAAGAAAGGGAAGACACGTAAGAAAGGTACAAAAGTTACTTTTAAACCTGATCCTGAAATCTTCAAGTCTACGACTGCGTTCAATTTCGATACTTTAAGCGAGCGATTGCAAGAATCAGCCTTCCTTTTAAAAGATTTGAAAATCACTTTAACAGACTTGCGCTCTGGAAAAGAACGAGAAGAAGTCTATCATTATGAAGAAGGTATTAAAGAATTTGTAAGTTACGTCAATGAAGGCAAAGAAGTGCTGCATGACGTTACAACATTTTCTGGTGAAGCTAACGGTATTGAAGTGGATGTAGCTTTCCAATACAATGACCAATATTCTGAAAGTATCTTGAGCTTTGTGAATAACGTACGTACCAAAGACGGCGGAACACATGAAGTCGGATTCAAAACAGCAATGACGCGTGTGTTTAATGATTACGCACGTCGAATTGGTGAATTGAAAGCGAAAGATAAAAATTTGGATGGTAATGATATCAGAGAAGGTTTAACAGCGATTATTTCAGTACGTATCCCTGAAGAGCTTCTGCAATTCGAAGGGCAAACGAAATCTAAGTTAGGTACTGCAGAAGCAAGAAGTGCTGTAGATTCTGTTATAGCTGAGAAATTACCTTACTATTTAGAAGAAAAAGGTCAACTATCGAAATCATTAGTTAAAAAAGCAGTTAAAGCGCAACAAGCTAGAGAAGCAGCGCGCAAAGCACGTGAAGATGCACGTTCAGGCAAGAAGAATAAACGCAAAGATACATTGCTTTCTGGTAAATTGACACCTGCACAAAGCAAGAATACTGAGAAGAAAGAACTCTATCTTGTAGAGGGCGACTCAGCAGGCGGTTCTGCTAAACTCGGCCGTGACCGCAAATATCAAGCTATCTTGCCTTTACGCGGGAAAGTTATCAATACAGAAAAAGCACGTTTGGATGATATCTTCAAAAACGAAGAAATCAATACGATTATCCATACAATCGGTGCGGGTGTAGGAACTGAATTCAAACTTGAAGACAGCAACTACAATCGTGTGATTATTATGACCGATGCGGATACAGATGGTGCGCATATCCAAGTCCTATTACTGACATTCTTCTTCAAATACATGAAGCCGCTTGTACAAGCAGGACGTGTCTTTATTGCCTTGCCGCCTTTATATAAACTTGAAAAAGGTAAAGGCAAATCGAAAAAAGTTGAATACGCGTGGACAGATGAAGAACTTGAAAAACTTCAAAAGCAATTAGGCAAAGGTTTCAGTCTGCAGCGTTATAAAGGTTTAGGTGAAATGAACCCTGACCAGTTATGGGAGACAACTATGAATCCTGAGACAAGAACTTTAATTCGTGTTCAAGTCGAAGATGAAGTGCGTTCTTCTAAACGTGTGACGACATTGATGGGTGATAAAGTTGCACCGCGTCGTGAATGGATTGAACGCCACGTTGAATTCGGTATGCAAGAAGATCAAAGTATCTTGGAAAACGATGAAATCCAAATCTTAGATCAAGAAGAATATGATGAGGAGGAAGCAAATTGAGCGAAATCATCCAAGACCTTTCGTTAGAAGATGTCATAGGCGACCGCTTCGGCCGCTATAGTAAATACATCATTCAAGAACGTGCATTGCCTGACGTCAGAGATGGCTTAAAACCTGTACAACGCCGTATTCTTTATGCAATGTATTCAAGCGGCAACACATACGACAAAAATTTCCGTAAAAGTGCTAAAACTGTCGGTGATGTAATCGGACAATTCCACCCTCACGGCGATACATCTGTATATGATGCGATGGTACGTCTGAGCCAAGATTGGAAATTGCGTCATGTCTTAATCGAAATGCACGGCAACAACGGTAGTATCGATAATGATCCGCCGGCAGCAATGCGTTATACAGAAGCAAAATTAAGCCAGTTATCTGAAGAATTGCTGCGCGATATCAATAAAGAAACCGTATCATTTGTACCGAACTACGATGATACAACAACAGAACCAATGGTATTGCCTGCACGTTTCCCTAATTTATTAGTGAACGGTTCAACAGGTATCTCTGCAGGTTATGCGACAGATATTCCGCCGCATAACTTAGGAGAAGTGATTCAAGCCACATTGAAGTTCATTGATAATCCGGATATTACAGTGCGCCAATTGATGAAATACATCAAAGGTCCTGATTTTCCGACAGGCGGTATTATCCAAGGTATTGACGGTATTAGAAAAGCTTACGAATCCGGCAAAGGCAGAATCGTAGTGCGTTCAACAGTGGATACTGAAACACTGAGAAACGGCCGTCAAGAACTTGTGGTTACTGAAATTCCTTATGAAGTGAATAAAAGTTCATTAGTTAAGAAAATTGATGAATTGCGTGCAGATAAAAAAGTCGACGGTATTGTTGAAGTACGTGATGAAACAGACCGTACAGGTTTGCGTATTGCGATTGAATTGAAAAAAGATGTCAACAGCGAAGCGATTTTAAACTTCTTATATAAAAATACAGACTTACAGATTTCATATAACTTCAATATGGTTGCTATAAGCGAAGGCAGACCTAAGCTGATGGGTATCAGAGCAATCATCGACAGTTATCTGAACCATCAAATAGAAGTTGTAACAAAACGTACACGCTATGACTTGTTCCATGCTGAAAAACGCATGCACATTGTTGAAGGCTTGATGAAAGCTTTATCTGTCCTTGATGAAGTGATTGCAATTATCCGAGGATCTAAAAATAAACGTGATGCCAAAGATAATTTAGTCGCTGAATTTGATTTCACTGAAGAACAAGCAGAAGCGATTGTAACCTTGCAATTATATCGTTTAACAAATACAGATATTGTTGCGCTAGAAGGCGAACACAGCGAACTTGAAGAACAAATCAAAGGATTACGCAATATTTTGGATAACCATGATGCATTGCTCAATGTGATTAAAGATGAGTTGAAAGAAATTCGCCAGCGCTTTAAATCAGAACGTCTTTCTCGCATTGAAGCAGAAATCTCAGAAATCAAAATTTCTAAAGAAGTGATTGTACCGAGTGAGGAAACTATCTTGAGTTTATCTAAAGATGGTTATATCAAACGTACATCTATTCGAAGCTTTAATGCGAACAAAGTAGAGGAAGTCGGACTCAAAGACGGCGATTCGATGCTGCGCTATATTGAAACCAATACTCAGCATATTGCGCTTGTCTTTACGAACCAAGGCCGCTATCTCTACTTGCCGGTGCATAAGCTGTCAGATATCAAATGGAAAGACTTAGGTCAGCACATTTCGCAGCTTGTGCCACTTGAAAATGATGAACATGTCATTGATGTGTTTACAGAACCGGACTTCAAGCAAGAAGCAGATTATATTATTGCGACACGAAACGGTATGATCAAAAAGAGCGAGTTAGGCTTGTTCAAGACAACGCGTTTCAATAAACCGCTCATAGCAATGAAGCTTAAAGACAATGATGAAGTAATCAGTGTCATGCGTATCGAACAACCGCAGAATGTGACGATTATTACACATACAGGTATGTCATTAACTTATTCTACAGATGAGTTATCAAGTACTGGTTTGCGTGCTGCAGGTGTGAAATCAATCAATCTTAAAGATGATGATTATGTTGTGATGACACAATTAATTCAACCGAAAGATACGATTATCATGGCGACACAACGCGGTGCAGTCAAACGCATCAACTATCAAGTGTTAACTGAAGCCAAACGTGCACAACGCGGTATCAAGTTATTAAAAGAACTGAAAAGCAAACCGCATCGCATCGTAGGTGCTGATGTTGTCACAAATCAAATGTCAGAGTTTACATTGTATTCTAAGACACAAACTTATACAGACAAAGTTAATGCGATTCATCTGACAGAACAATATACGAATGGTTCATTCGTTGTGGATATAGATGAATTCGGTGAAGTACAAGCGATGACTATCGCACAATTCGAAATCGATGAAGCATAAAATATAAGTTATCAAAGCTGTGCTGCAGAAGTGTTTTGAACACTTTTTCTGCCGCAGCTTTTTTTATAATTGCTAAGTGTTTTCAAAAAATTATAGTCAGACAATTGTTAAGATGATAAAATATAAGATAGAGTGAATGAATAACAAGTGGTTGCGGATTCTTTTTGAATTTGAACCTCTTGGTATTTTTTTTATTTAAACTGAGTGGAGATGAATGTATCATGCATTGTATTCCATTCATATGTATCTGACTACATAAATATTAAACAAGATATGAGGTAATTAAATGAAAGATTTTGATAGTTTAGTGCCTGGCTGGTTTAAAACGTTTATCGGTGTTGGGAATGACTTGATATGGTCTCAATACCTGATTGGTTTATTATTAACAGCAGGCCTGTTTTTTACAATCAGTTCGAGGTTTGTACAATTTACGTCATTTAGAGAGATGCTGCGTGCATTAGTTGAGAAACCAGAAACTTTAGAAAACGGTGAAAAAGGGATTTCACCTTTCCAAGCCTTTGCGATCAGTGCAGGTTCTCGTGTAGGAACAGGGAATATTGCAGGGGTTGCGACAGCAATTGTACTAGGCGGACCAGGCACAGTATTTTGGATGTGGGTCATTGCATCTATCGGTGCAGCCAGTGCATTTGTAGAATCAGTGTTAGCACAAGTATATAAAGTTCCAGATGAAGAAGGCGGATACCGCGGAGGTCCTGCTTATTATATGACAAAAGGGCTTAACCAAAAATGGTTAGGTGTAGTCTTTGCGATTTTAATTACAGTCACATTCGCATTTGTGTTTAATACAGTACAAGCGAATACTATTGCGGAATCATTAAATACACAATATAATATCAGTCCTGTGATTACAGGAATTGTCTTAGCAGTAATTACTGGTATTATTATCTTCGGCGGTGTAAGAAGTATTGCGACTTTATCTTCTTTAATCGTTCCGATTATGGCGATTATCTACATTGGTGTTGTACTTGTTATTTTAGTGATGAACTATGATCAAATCATTCCGATGATTATGACAATCTTCAAAAGTGCATTCGGTGTTGAACAAGCAACAGGCGGTGCAGTAGGTGCAGCAATCTTGCAAGGGATTAAACGTGGTTTATTCTCAAACGAAGCAGGTATGGGTTCTGCGCCGAACGCAGCCGCAACAGCTGCTGTACCGCACCCTGTAAAACAAGGCTTATTGCAATCTCTAGGTGTATTCTTTGATACAATTTTAGTTTGTACAGCAACAGCCATCGTTATTTTATTATACGGCGGTTTGAAATTCGGTGAAGGTGCACCACAAGGTGTAGCAGTAACACAATCAGCATTAAACGAACATTTAGGCAGTGCCGGCGGTATTTTCTTATCGATTGCGATTACATTATTCGCATTCTCTTCTGTTATCGGCAACTATTACTATGGACAATCTAATATCGAATTCTTATCATACAATAAAACGATTTTATTCATCTTCAGATGTCTTGTAGTAGTATTAGTTTTCTTTGGTGCAGTGATTAAAACAGAAACAGTTTGGAGTACAGCCGATGTATTCATGGGCTTAATGGCCATTGTCAATATTGTTTCGATTATCGCACTTTCCAATATTGCACTTGCCGTAATGAAGGATTATCAAATTCAGCGTAAAGCTGGTAAGAAACCTATCTTCAAACCAGAGAATTTAGAAATCAATTTATTCGGTATTGAATGTTGGGGCGATCCGGCAAAACAATTAACGCGTAAAAAATAATACAATTTATTCAATTCCCTTATCCCATACGATGAAGTATTGGCGATAAGGGAATTTTTTGGATGAATAATGAATGAAAACGCATTATTTTCAAAAAGGTTAACAAGTTGATTAAACGTTGTGGTAAAATAGTCTCTAATTCAGCACAAATCTAAAAAGAAAAAGGCTATAATAAGAGAGACACAGTATTGAGGAGAAAAGGTGGTCATCATGAGCAGCTACGTGATAGAGAAAACACTGAATAATAACGTGATTATTTGTAGAGATGAAACTCACCAAAATGAAGTGGTACTTATCGGTAAAGGCATCGGTTTCAACAAGAAAAAAGGAATGCGGCTGTCAGATACAGCAACGATAGAAAAAGTTTATAAGCTCGAACATAAAACGGAACAAGAGCATTATAAAGCTTTGGTTGAAATGGCAGACGATGATGTATTGCAATCGATTATTGAAGCGATTGATATTATCACTAAAGCAGATCGCACTGTAGATGATAATGATTTGGTCATTGCGCTTACAGACCATATTTTATTTGCGTATAAAAGAATCAAGCAGCAGCAATTTATTAAAAATCCTTTCTTGATTGAAACTAAACAATTGTATCCAGAATCTTATCAGATTGCGGTACAAGTGATTGAACACTTGAATGAGTTATTGGATATAGATTTTCCAGAAGATGAAATCGGCTTTATTGCATTGCACATTGCGAGCAGCAAAGATGATTTAACGTTAAAAGAAGTGCGTTTAACGAATGAAATCATTAATAAAAGTGTACAGATTATGGAGCATGATTTAGGGTACAAAGTAGATACGCAATCGATACAGTACCAGCGCTTTATCCGTCACATCCAATTCTTAATCAGACGGCTTCAAAAAGGGGAAACCATCCAAGTTAAAGAAGACTTCGGAAACATGTTGAAAGCGCATTATCCTGTGTGCTATAATATAGCTGTTAAAATCATTAAGATGATGCAGCAGCATCTTGAAGTTCCGGTGTATGAAGCGGAGCTTTCGTATCTGACGTTGCATGTCTATCATTTTGCAAATAACAATCATAATCATAACGTGTAACTAATTCGATTAGGCATGAGTCATAAAAGTTGGATACTTTCCAGCTTTTGTTACTCATGCCTTTTTTATTTGCTGTTGTGTTGATGCATGATCTTTACAATTCAATTTTATAATTTTGGGAGGAAACTTTTATGTGGAAAAAGTTTTTCGGTCAATTGCAGCGTATTGGTAAAGCTTTAATGCTTCCTGTCGCAATCTTGCCTGCTGCAGGTTTGCTGTTAGCATTAGGGAATGCCTGTCAAGGCGACGCATTACAAAGCTTGCTGCCTTTCATTAAAGCAGAAGGCGTACAAAATGTCGCTAAAATGATGGAAGGTGCCGGCGGGATTATCTTTGATAACTTAGCCATTATCTTTGCGCTCGGTGTAGCCATAGGGTTAGCCGGCGGAGATGGTGTAGCAGCCATCGCAGCATTTGTAGGATTCATTGTTTTAAATAAAACAATGGGTATGTTTTTAAATGTAACACCTGAATTAGCAACAAAAGCTGATAAAGGTTTTGCGACAGTATTAGGAATTCCGACACTGCAAACGGGTGTGTTCGGGGGTATCATCATCGGGGCACTCGCCGCCTGGTGTTACAACAAGTTCTATAATATTTCGCTGCCGAGTTACTTAGGATTCTTTGCAGGGAAACGTTTCGTGCCGATTATGATGGCAACATGTTCATTTATTTTAGCGTTCCCGATGGCGATTATTTGGCCATATGTACAAGGCGGATTAAACAGCTTCAGTGAAGGCTTGCTTGCTTCAAATACTGGATTAGCTGTCTTCCTATTCGGTTTCATCAAGCGTTTATTAATTCCATTTGGTCTGCATCATATTTTCCATGCGCCATTCTGGTTTGAATTCGGTGCATACAAAAATGCGGCAGGTCAAATCATTCACGGTGACCAACGTATCTTTATCGAACAAATTCGTGATAACGTACCGTTAACTGCAGGTAAATTCATGCAAGGGGAATTCCCTGTTATGATGTTTGGTTTACCAGCAGCAGCACTTGCGATTTATCAAACAGCGAAGAAAGAGAATAAAAAAGTCGTTGCAGGTTTAATGTTATCTGGTGCATTGACTTCATTCTTAACAGGTATCACTGAACCATTAGAATTCTCATTCTTATTCGTAGCACCGTTATTATTCTTTATTCATGCAGTATTAGATGGTTTATCATTCTTAGTGCTATACATCCTTGATGTGCATTTAGGTTATACATTCTCTGGCGGATTTATCGACTTCTTCTTACTTGGTATCTTGCCGAACAAAACACAATGGTGGCTAGTCATTCCGGTCGGTTTAATCTATGCGGCAATCTACTATGTGATTTTCCGCTTCTTAATCCAAAAATTAAACCTTAAAACACCAGGCCGCGAAGACAAAGAAATGCAGTCATCTACAGTATCAACGAATGAATTGCCTTTCAAAGTATTAGAAGCAATGGGCGGAGAACCAAACATCAAACATTTAGATGCTTGTATTACACGTTTGCGTGTTGAAGTAAATGACAAAGCTAAAGTCGATGTACAAGGCTTAAAAGACTTAGGTGCATCAGGTGTGCTTGAAGTCGGCAATAACATGCAAGCAATCTTCGGACCAAAATCAGATCAAATCAAACATAATATGCAGCAAATTATGGATGGTAAAATCACTTCTCCTGAAGAAACAACAATTTCAGAAGAAGGCGACAATACAACAACAAAAATTGCTGAATCTGGCGATACAGTGATTTATGCACCGATTACAGGTGAATTAAAGCCGATTACTGAAGTACCAGACAAAGTCTTCTCTGAAAAAATGATGGGTGACGGTATTGCCATCTTACCTGAATCCGGTGAAGTCTTTGCACCATTTGACGGTGTTGTCAAAATGGTCTTCCCGACAAAACATGCATTAGGTCTGGAATCAAAAGACGGTACTGAATTATTGATTCACTTTGGTTTAGAAACCGTAAAATTAGAAGGTAAAGGTTTCGATATTTTAGTAAAAGAAAATGAAGAAATCGTATTGGGACAACCTTTAATGAAAGTGGATTTAGATTATATTAAAGAAAATGCAGAAAGTACAATTACACCAATCGTCGTTACAAACTTGAACAATAAAACATTAGATGTTGTGGAATATGGTAAAGTTCAACACGGTGATAAAGCAGTTTTAATCAAATAATAAACAACAACGAACCAGCATCCAAGAAAAACAACATAGCATTATAGTTATAAGCGTGAACAAGGAAGCAGGAAACTGTTGCTTGTTCGCGCTTTTTTTACATCAAGGAGGTCATCATGAAACAATTATTCAAAAAGTTTTTCGGACAATTGCAGCGTATAGGCAAAGCCTTAATGCTGCCGGTCGCAATTTTACCTGCAGCCGGGATTTTGCTCGCATTCGGTAATGCGATGCATAATGATCAGATTCTTCATTACGCACCATGGATGGGGAGCCATTATATTCAATTAATCAGTCAAATCATGGAAGTCTCAGGACAAGTTATTTTTGATAACTTGCCGCTGCTCTTTGCGATGGGAACAGCACTAGGTTTAGCAGGCGGCGATGGTGTTGCAGGGATTGCGGCATTGGTCGGTTATTTAATTATGAATGCTACGATGGGTAAAGTCGTCGGTGTCACAATTGACGATATTTATTCATATGCTGAAGGGGCTAAAACATTAGGCCAATCAGCTAAAGATCCTGCACATGCTTTGATTTTAGGTATTCCTACATTGCAAACGGGTGTGTTCGGAGGGATTATTATCGGTGCACTTGCTGCATGGTGTTATAACCGCTTCTACAATATTCAGCTTCCACAATTTTTAGGGTTCTTTGCTGGGAAGCGTTTCGTACCGATTATTACTTCGCTCGTCGCAATTGTAACAGGGATTGTATTAAGCTTTGTTTGGCCGCCGGTTCAAGACGGCTTGAATGCTTTATCGAATTTCTTATTAGGCAAGAACTTAGCATTAACGACATTTATCTTCGGTATTATTGAACGCTCATTGATTCCATTTGGGCTGCATCATATTTTCTATGCACCGTTTTGGTTTGAGTTTGGACATTATACGAATGAAGCGGGCAACTTGATTCGCGGCGACCAACGTATTTGGATGGCACAATATCAAGATGGCGTGCATTTTACTGCAGGTGCCTTTACTACAGGTAAATATCCGTTCATGATGTTCGGATTGCCGGCTGCTGCGTTTGCGATTTATCGTCAAGCAAAGCCAAGCCGCAAGAAAGTTGTCGGCGGACTTATGTTATCAGCAGGTTTGACAGCATTTTTAACTGGTATTACAGAACCATTAGAATTCTCATTCTTATTTGTTGCTCCGATTTTATATGTCGCACATGTTATTTTAGCAGGTTCATCTTTCTTAATTATGCATTTGCTAGGTGTTAAAATCGGTATGACTTTCTCAGGAGGATTCATTGATTATATCTTATACGGATTACTCTCATGGGATCGTTCGAATGCATTGCTCGTTATTCCGGTAGGACTTTGTTATGCAGTGGTTTATTACTTCTTATTCACATTCTTGATTAAGAAATTAAACTTAAAAACTCCAGGGCGTGAAGAAGAAGAAGTGGAAACAGAAAATGTTTCTGTCAGCGAATTGCCGTTTAAAGTGTTAGAAGCAATGGGCGGCAAAGCTAATATCAAACATTTAGATGCTTGTATTACGCGTTTACGTGTAGAGGTTAATGACAAAGCAGAGGTGGATGTTGCAGAATTGAAAAAACTCGGCGCATCCGGTGTGCTTGAAGTCGGCAATAATATGCAGGCAATCTTTGGACCGAAATCTGATCAAATCAAACATGAAATGAAACAGATTATGGAAGGCAATGTAACTGCACCGAAACCAGCAACTGCAACAGAAGATGAAAATCAAGCAGCAAAAGCTGTTGCAGCAAACAGCGGCGCTTTAGTGTATGCGCCGATTACCGGCAAAGTATTAGAATTATCAGAAGTGCCGGATAAAGTGTTTGCGGATAAAATGATGGGTGACGGTATTGCAATATTACCTGAATCCGGTGAAGTCTTTGCGCCGTTTGACGGTGAAGTTAAAATGGTCTTTCCGACTAAACATGCAATCGGCTTAGAATCAAAAGACGGTATCGAGTTATTGATTCACTTTGGTATTGATACTGTGAAATTAGAGGGCAAAGGTTTTGAAATTTTGGTGAACCAAGACGATAAAATCGTACTGGGACAACCTTTAATGAAAGTAGATTTAGATTATATTAAAGCTCACGCAAAAAGCACGATTACACCTATCATTGTGACAAATCTGAACCAGCAAAACATTAAAGTCTTGCATCTTGGTGCAGTAGAGCACGGCACTGCTGTTGTAGAAATTAAATCATAATTGTATTTTGAAACTGATAAATCATAAATTCTATGTTTATCAGTTTCTTTTTAGTTTGCTTTGGGTAATGAGTTACATTGAAGCAATGCTGCAATAAAAAGTATCTTTTTTTAGTAAATAGCGATAAAATATGGTTAATTAACTACAAGGATTGGTGAATTATATGGCAAATAACGATAAACCCCAACGCTTTTCATTAAGCGAAACAAGGTTTATGAAATTTATGGGAGGCAAGAATCTGTTATTTGGCCTAATCATGCTGATATTGATTGGTGTGGCAATTTTTATTTTTGATAAGGTCTCATACATATTCCAGCCTTTTATAATTATCTTCAACACAATTGCAGCACCTGTCATTTTAGGATTGATTTTGTTTTATTTATTAGATCCTGTCATTCGATTTATGGAACGTTATAATATCCCAAGACTTTGGGGGATTATTATTCTGTTTTGTTTTGTGGCTGCAGTGATAGCACTTGTTGTGAATTTATTGATTCCAGTCATCAGCGACCAAATCAAAAGCTTTGCGCACAACTTCCCAAGATATACAGATAAGTTCAATGAGCTTGTTACACAAGTTTCAAGCTGGTCCAACTTGCCTGGAGTATCGAACTTCTATACGCAGATACAAGATCAATTAGATAAAATTGCGAAAAAAGTACCGGGTATGGTTTCGAGTTTCTTTGATGATTTCGGAACGAAAATCATGTCGATTATCGATACAGTTGTCAACATCGGTGTCGTTATCGTTACAACACCATTCGTGTTATTCTTCTTCTTAAAAGACGGCCACCGTTTCAAAGAAAATGCGACAAAAGCAATTCCACCGAAATACCGTAAAGATTTCCATGAAATCATTGAAAGTATGAGCATGCAAGTAGGTTCTTATATCCAAGGTCAAATGATTGTGTCATTTTGTATCGGGGTCTTGCTCTTTATCGGTTACTCGATTATCGGTTTGGATTACAGTTTAGTCTTAGCATGTATTGCGGCTGTAACGAGTGTCGTACCGTATTTAGGTCCTACGATTGCGATTTCTCCTGCCATTATTATGGCGTTGATTACATCGCCGATTATGTTGATTAAATTGATTGTCGTATGGACAGCGGTACAATTTATCGAAGGACACTTTATCTCGCCGAATGTTATGGGTAAAACATTGAAAATCCACCCGTTAACCATTATCTTCGTGTTGTTATGTGCAGGTAATCTTTTAGGTATTGTAGGGGTTATCTTAGCTATTCCGGGTTATGCGGTTATCAAAGTATTGGTTATGCATTTATTCGGAATGTACAAACGTAGATACAACCGCTACTACGGTCAAGATTCTGGTCCGTATGAAGTGGCAGATGAAGAATGGGCAGATAATCCGAACAATGAAATCAAATAAGCATAAAGTTAAGGCATGACACTTTTGTTAGGTGTGATGCCTTAATTTTTTGTCACATGCACAAGGATATGTGGTAATATTTTCATATATTATAAAAGATTTCATGACTGATTGTGCAATCAAAATAAATAGAATCGAGTGGAAATATGTCGAAAAGAATGAAAAGCAGATTAATCACAGGTGCTAAAGCAGTGTTTGCGGCAGTACTTTTTATCATAGTTGTGATGACGTTATATCGAGAACTCTCAACCATTAACTTTAAGAAATTGTTTATGCTCTTTGAAAAATTAAACCGTGTGGAACTGACAAGCTTGCTTGTGGTCGGCGGACTATCCATCTTACTGTTGAGTTTTTATGACGTGGTAATGGTGCGTACGTTGAAACTGAAAATGCCGATGATGAAAGTCATGCGTGTCAGCTATATTATCAATGCTTTGAATTCGATTATCGGGTTCGGAGGTTTTATCGGTGCGGGTGTGCGTGTATCGGTATATAAACAATACACGAAAGACACGAAAACTTTGCTGCATTATATTTCGTTAGTGCTGCTGTCGATGCTGACAGGCTTAAGTTTATTATCTATTTTAGTTGTGACACATGTCTTTAATGCCAAGCATTTGCTGGATGATTATCCGGTGGTGCATGTCTTGTTATATGTAGTGGCGTGCTTCTTGCCAGTGTTTGTATTTGTGACGATTAAAAAGCCAGTACAGCAATCGCATCGTTTTACAGGTGCCTATTTGACGATTGTTTCAAGTATTGAATGGCTTGCTGCGAGCATGGTCTTGTATTTTGCTTTGCGTATCGTTGATTTGAATGTGGATTTCACTTCATTTGTCGGCATCTTTATTATTGCAGCAATTGCAGGTTTGATCAGTTTCATTCCTGGGGGCTTCGGTGCATTTGATGTCGTGATATTAGTCGGTTTGAAACATTTGAATCTGCCAGAAGAAAAGATTGTTTTAGCATTGATGCTGTATCGTTTTGCTTATTACATTGTACCGGTTGTCATTGCGTTGATTTTATCGATGTTTGAATTCGGGACTTCAGCCAAACGCTATCTTGAACAATCAAAATACTATACGCCTGCAAAAGAAGTGACATCGTTCTTGTTCTCTTATCAAAAGATGATCACGCAAAAGATTCCGTCATTGTCTTTAGCAGTACTCGTTATGTTTACAAGTCTGATGTTCTTATTAAACAATGTCAGTATCATTTATGATGGACTCTATGACCCGAATCATATGTTTTACTATATTGTGGTAACGATTCATACTAGTGCATGTTTGATATTGATGCTGAATGTACGCGGTATTTTCAAACAAAGCCGGCGTGCGATTTTATTTGCGATGATTTCTGTTATTTTAATTTTTATGATCACGGTCTATACGAATACATCATTTATATTGATTACTTGGCTGCTCATTGTTTTTGGTTTATTGGTTTATGCGTTCTTAAAAGCACAAGTGCTCAAACGTCCGATTCGTTTGCGCCACTTGATGTCGATGTTGATTATTTCGGTTGTGATGTTAACGTTGAATCATTTTGTCATTGCTTTTGTGTTAGAAGCAGTCGATGCGTACCGCATTGAGGTCGACAATTCGATGCTGCGCTATTATTTATGGCTGACAATTTTAGCAGTGATTGTTATTGTGACATTTATCGTATGGTTGTTTGAACAAGCATATAAAAAAGTGAAACCTGATAATGATATTGCACAATGCGAAGCGATTATTGAACAATACGGCGGCAACTATTTAAGTCATTTGCTGCACAGCGGAGACAAACAAGTATTTATGGATGAATCAGAAGAGGCTTTTATTATGTATCGTCTGAAAGCCAATTGTTTAGTTGTGCTCGGTGACCCGATTGGTAATAAAGACCGCTTTAATGCCTTGTTAGAAGCACTGTATCATTACGCTCGCTACGTTGGGTATGAAATTATTTTCTATCAAGCTACAGACCGTTATATGCCGCTGTATCATGATTTTGGGAACCAGTTCTTTAAGCTTGGGGAAGAAGCGGTCATCGATTTAAGCACCTTTACAACTTCAGGCAAAAAACGCAGAGGCTTTCGTGCTACGTTAAATAAAGTAGAAGAACAAAACATCAATTTTGAAATTACAGAACCGCCGTTTAATCAAGATTTGCTGAAAGCGTTAGAACAAGTCAGCGATGCGTGGCTGGACGGGAAAAATGAAATGCATTTTTCAGTCGGGCGTTTTACACAAGATTATTTAGAGAAGGCACCGGTCGGTATTTTAAGAGAAGCGGACGGTCGAATTATTGCTTTTTGCAGCTTAATGCCGATTCATAATGATGAAGCTATTTCTGTCGATTTGATCCGTTGGCTGCCGGATGTAGATTTACCGCTAATGGATGCTTTGTATCTGCATATGCTATTGTGGAGTAAGGAACAGGGCTATCATGCGTTTAATATGGGTATGGCGACCTTATCTAATGTAGGTCAAAATGAATATTCATATTGGAATGAGCGTTTAGCAGGAAAAGTATTTGATAACTTTAATACTTTGTATCGCTTCAGCGGTTTAAGACGATATAAAGAGAAATTCAAACCAAATTGGGAACCGCGCTTTTTAGTATATTCGCGCCATAGTTCGTTATGGCAAGGAATGTACAAAGTTTTATGGGTGATTCGTTCCAAACATTAATTTTATAACTGTAATCAAGGCTGAGGCAGCGTAATTGTTGTCTCGGCTTTTTTTACAGGTATGTAAATTTTGTTGACGAAATATTATTTCTAAAGCCAAAATTCAGAAAAATAAGAATAGTCTATTGACATTACGCTGTATTAGTTCTATACTACTGAATAAATTAATAAAACTTATCCAGAATGGTGGAGGGACTGGCCCAACGATACCAGGCAACCTATTTAAGTTAGGTGCTAATTCCAGCAGGTGAAGACCTGAAAGATAAGCCCAGCGAGTCTATCTTTTTCAGGTAGGCTCATTTTTTATATATTCAAGGAGGAAATGAACATGACAAATGATTTTAAATTCGAAACGTTGCAATTACACGCAGGACAAGAGGTAGACCAATCTTCGCATTCGAGAGCGGTACCGATTTATCAAACGACTTCATTTACATTTGACGATACACAACACGCAGCAAACTTATTTGGTTTAAAAGAACTTGGTAATATCTATTCTCGTTTAACAAACCCTACTGTAGCAGTATTTGAAACACGTGTTGCTGAACTTGAAGGCGGGGTTGCTGGGATTGCGGTAGCTTCAGGTATGGCTGCGATTACTTATGCGATTCAAACTGTAGCAGATGCTGGCGACCACATCGTAGCAAGCTCTACTTTATACGGCGGTACACATACATTATTTGCACATACTTTACCTAAATTCGGTATCGATGTTTCTATCGTTGACAGCAAAAACTTTGATGAAGTGAAAAACGCAATCAAAGATAATACCAAAGCGATATATATTGAAACTGTAGGTAACCCTGAAGGTAACGTTGAAGACATTGAAAAATTAGCTGATATTGCACATGAAGCAGGTATCCCATTAATCGTAGATAACACATTCGCTTCTCCATACTTAATCAATCCGATTAAATACGGTGCAAACATTGTGGTGCATTCTGCAACTAAATTTATCGGCGGTCATGGTACTTCTATGGGCGGTGTCGTTGTAGACGGCGGTAACTTCGACTGGACACAAAATGACAAATTCCCTGGTTTAACTGAGCCTGATCCTTCTTACCATGATTTAGTATTCACTGAAGCTTTCGGCCCAGCTGCATTAGCTTTCAAAATCAGAACAACTTTACTTCGCGATACAGGTGCAGCGTTATCTCCGTTTAATGCTTTCTTATTATTGCAAGGTTTAGAAACATTATCATTAAGAGTGGAACGTCATGTTGAAAACGCAGAAAAAGTAGCGAAATTCTTAGAAGGCCACGAAAAAGTAGAATGGGTTAAATATGCCGGCTTGCCTTCAAGCGAATATTACGACTTAAAACAAAAATACCTTCCAAAAGGCGCAAGCTCAATCTTTACATTCGGTGTTAAAGGCGGCTATGAAGCAGGTATTAAATTTATCGAATCATTAGAATTATTCTCTTTACTTGCGAACGTTGGGGATGCGAAATCATTAGTCATTCACCCAGCTTCAACAACACATGCGCAATTAAATGAAGAGGATCAATTAAAAGCAGGTATTACACCTGAAACTATCCGTGTATCTATTGGACTTGAACATATTGATGACATCATCAATGACTTAGAAAAAGGATTAGACGCGATTTAAGATGCTCTTTACTGATGGAATTCCTATTCTGCCTGTATTAAAGCAGGAACACATCGATTTTGAAGATAAACGGATAACTAATGGTTTGAATTTATTGATTGTTAACCTTATGCCTATGAAACAAGATGCTGAAAGACAGTTGTTAAGATTGCTTGGGCAGACGTGTCACGACATTAATGTCGACTTTATCTATCCGGTTACTCATCAACCTAAATCTTCTTCGAATCGACATGCTGAGCAGTATTATAAGGAATTTGATGAGATTAAAGATAATTATTATGATGGTTTCATTATGACAGGTGCACCTGTAGAACATCTTGATTTTTCTGCTGTAGATTATATAGAGGAACTCAAAGAGATTTACGATTGGTCGAATACCCATGTCAAACAGCGTTTATTTATATGCTGGGGCGCACAGTTTGCGTTGAACTACCGTTATGGCATTCATAAACGGATGTTTAATGAAAAACTGACCGGGATTTATCGTTATCAAATCTTACAGGCGCATCCTGCGTTGTTTGAAATTCCAGAATATATTATTCCGCAATCTAGGAGTTCTTATATGGATCCTGCTGAATTGATGGAAGAAGCGGACTTAGATGTTATTACTTACAGTCCGTATACGGGTGTTGATTTCATTTCAAATAAAGACCAATCGGATTTGTATATCGGCGGGCATTTTGAATATGAAAGCAATACGTTGTTAAATGAGTTTATACGAGATAGTGAGAAGAATGCAGCTTCTGCCGCAAAACCTAAAAACTATTTCAGAGGAGATTCATTAGAACCGCTTCCAGCACATTGGATTCCTTATGGTCAGCAGCTCTTTCAAAACTGGACGGATATGATGGAACAATGCCGTTTTCCAGTGGAGGAAAAAGAAGCGGATATTCTTGATAAGTAACTTGTCTTTGCAAGCTGAATAAATAAAAAAACAATGCGCGAGCACATCCTAAGGATGCATGGCTTGCGCATTGTTTTTATGATACATACAATCTGTTATTGATCTCTTTGGCGTTTAATTGCTTCACGCTGTGCTGCTTCTTGAGCATAACGTTCTGGGTTCTTTTTATAAAAGTCTTGGTGATATGCTTCTGCTTCATAAAACGGCATTACCGGCAAGACTTGCGTTGCGACCGCTTTATCTTTATCAATTGTTGATTTTAATGATTCAATATATTGATTTGCGGTTTCACGTTGGTCTTCATTAGTATAGAATATAGCTGTACGGTATTGCGAACCGCGATCTTGATATTGTCCTTCAGCATCTGTCGGATCAATCACGGAAAAGAAGATTTCTAGTAATTTATGATAAGACATCAGTGCGACGTCATATTCTATTTTAACAGTTTCTAAATGACCGGTAGTTCCGCTTTTGACTTGTTCGTACGTAGGATGGTCAACATGGCCTCCCATGTATCCTGACGTGACTGTTTCAATGCCGTCAAACGTATCAAAGGGTTTGACCATACACCAAAAACACCCTCCGGCAAAATAAGCTGTATTGATATTCATGCAATCTATCCTTTCTATTTCTGGGACCTTAGTACCATTTGCTAAGTAAATACTTGATTTTTAAAAGGAAATTATATAACTTTAGTATGTATTAATTATATTACATAGGCTGTTAATTTTGAAGATATAAGGTTGCTTTTTGCTATCAAATGTTGATGCAACATTGTACTATTTTAAGTGTAAGCGGTTAATGAGTGGTAAAGTTATTACTAATAGATTTTCATTCATTTATGTCCAATATATACATTTTGTAATTTGGATTTTAGCTATTGAACATAAATAGATAGTATCATACCTCTATATATTAGAAAGGATGTATCTAAATTAGTATTACAGAGATTGTCATAACCGTATTAATTACAGGGTTTGTGCCGATATTAGTTGCATTTTTACAGAATACTCTACAAAATAAGCAAGTTAATAAGCAAAATGAACTGGATAGTAAAAAACTAAAATTTGAATTACTCAAAGAATCATTGAATGATTATAAAGAAAAGAATAGTTCCTATGCAAACGAAATAGTTGATCAATATTTCGAAATGCTTCCTATTGTTGATATTACGCATAAATGGGATATATATAAATCTTTGATTCTTGTGTTTAATAAGTACTTAATTTTATTAGATGATATAAGTATTATATACAAGGCTACTAATGGGTTTCTTATAGAAGATTCTAATGTGAAGAACGTAAAATTGATTGAAACGTTCGAAGAGAAGTTTGAAACTTTAGATAAGACCATAAAAGAGGCTAATAAATTTGTGGTTAATGAAAAAAACAACCCTGAAAACTATAGTAAAAGTTCATGTAAAGATTGTTTTGATAATCCTTTAAAAGAATTGCAAGGTGCATCTTCGGATTTAAATATAGCGATTACACTTTTGCTTTTGACTCAAACAAATGAAATTTTTGAGAGGTATTTGTAATTAGCTTTGATAAAAGTGAGCGTTATTATTACTAATTCTGTTTTAGACTATATTGTTCTGTTGTGAAATTTAAAGAGTGCTGACCAATTTTGGTCTAGCACTCTAAAATATATATTAGTGCTGTTGTAAGTAATCATTGTAAGTTTGATTCATTTCATCTTGTGTCCAGATACCTGCGTCAACCCATGATTGGTATCGTTGTTTGACTATTTCATCATGACCCATGCCTTGTTGCATTTGCTTCGATTCTTTTATTGCTTGTCCTATATTTCCTGTTCCGTCAGATTGAGGCAATTTACCTTGTGATACAAGTGATTTATATTCGTTAATCATGTCCATTTCTGTTAATCCTTGGCATTGTTGACCATTTAATACGCATGCTTCAGCATTACCATTTTGAGATTGTTGAACTGCCTGTTGATTCTGCACTTGTTGACTATTATTAGTTGGTTGATTGTTTTGTAGTTGTGCCTGGACTTGTCTATTGTCAGCTTGTTGATCGTTCTTGGCTTGATCAATTGCGTTATCTTGTGGCTTAGTCTTTTTTTAGAAGTTTCTTTCTCTTTGTGTTCTTCTTTTTTATCCTTATGATGTTGCTCAGTCTTTGGATTTTCTACTTTTTTCTTATGTTCTTCATTATTGCTGCAAGCTACAAGCAGCAAAGCAGATAATGCAAGAAACGGTAGTTTATTCATGATGTATCAGTCCTTAATTTAATTATGTTACTTTTATTATAAATTAACAAAAATATTTGGCAACTATAGGTGATAGTATCAAGTGCTTTTTATGCTTTGTTTTTTTATAAAGAAGGTTCAAATAACTTCTTACAAAGAAAGCTAATTAATGAGATATTCCCAATAGAATGATAGGAAGTTTTTTGTTATTTAATGACTTGATTAAGTAGAATATGCATTTTTACTGATCTTTCGATATAAGTAGAAACAGTATCGTAACTACTGCTTTTAAGAAGAATATGGCATTTATTGAGTTATCAATTGGATTATTGGATATTAATTCTGCTATTGTTTGGTTTATATAATCTCCATATATAGATTGTGATAATTCTAAAACGCTCTTTTTCCATTTAGTGTCGGCATATTTATCAGCGATTTCTCTATATGCTTTATTGGAATAAAATGTTGTTGCAGAAAGTGTGAAATTAAATGCAACATAAGTAATGTCTCCAATGACGTTTTTGATTTTATCATATGTTTTTTTCTGGTGACTATCTAAAATATCATTTGTGTAAGTATTATTAATATCAACCAAGGCATCATTCAAATCAGAAATACTAGGAGTATCTTCTTGAGTATATAAAAAGTCTTTAGCTAGATAACCTTTGTTCGATAGTACATTATCAAATGAATTTATATTTGGAGATAAATTGAAAGATTTTCTTAGCTTTTCTAAGTTAATGATCTGAGGTAAATCTGGTAAACTTATTAATTCCTCAATTTGTTTCCATATTACTTCTTGTTTGTCTAAAAATAGTTCCAATTCTACATCGATAGCCAATCGAGACACTTCTGGAAATGATAAACTTAAGTTCAATTGGTCTTTGAAGTTAGCAGTTATTGCATTTATTTGTTCTCTTAATAGGTTTCCTATATCAAAATCATAATGCAACTATAATTCCTCCTTTTTTTAATTATACAAAGAGACTATCACCAAGTGCCATTATATAAATTCCACTCAATTACTTTAGAGGATGATTAATATAGGTTTAATGGTTTTACAAAATATTTAAATCTGAAAAATTATGAAGGATGGACGGGTATCAGAGATATTGTATAATGAAAAGGGTATTAAAAATTTAGTCGGTCTTGGGACTGAAATAAGGGTGGAAAAAGGGTAGATTTTTGACTTATCATAGCAATTCATATTAAATTATTAATTGGAAAATATGATAAAATAACATCAGAATGGTGTTTTTGATTTGATATGAATTACATAAAAACTATATCTGGATATAAGGTTGATGAAAATGACAAAAGAAACAAACAATGACAATTACAAACGTAGCAGCGGGGAACAACCTCTGCCGAAACGTACAAAGAAAAGAATGCGTAAGTTGCCTTTTGTGATTTTAGGCATCTTGATAATTTTTATTATCTTGATTGTATATGCGGTTTCGGGATATAGAAGCGGTATTAATTACGCGAAAAAGCACAATCCGAATATGAAAGTGGAAAAATTTAACGGTCCTGTCAAAAATGATGGTAAAATTTCTATTTTATTATTAGGGGCAGACAAATCAGACGGTGGTAAATCAAGAACAGACTCTATTATGGTTGCACAATACGATTACATCCATAAGAAAATGAAAGTAGTGTCTGTAATGCGTGATACTTATGCGAAGATTCCAGGCTACAGAGATTATAAAATCAATGCGGCTTATTCACTTGGAGGACCAGAGTTATTACGTAAAGCATTAGTCGAAAACTACGGTATTAATCCTGAGTATTATGCGGTAGTTGATTTTAAAGGCTTTGAAAAAATGATTGATGAGCTGGCACCTGATGGTATTCCGATTGATGTCGAAAAGGATATGTCGGAACTCATCGGTGTATCACTTAAGAAAGGGCACCATAATTTAAATGGTAAAGAATTATTAGGTTATGCGCGCTTTCGTCATGATCCTGAAGGGGACTTCGGTCGTGTCAGAAGACAGCAGCAAGTGATTCAAGCTTTGAAACAGGAAATGACAAAACCAGGTGCTGTTTTCAAATTGCCGAAAGTTGCAGGTATTTTACGCGGTTACTTGAATACGGATATTCCTGACTCTGCTTTAATTCAAACGGGTGTCAACTTTGGTATTCGCGGTGATAAAGATGTTAAAACATTAACGGTTCCGATGAAAGGCACATACCAAGATATTCAAACAGCTGAAAGCGGCAGTGCACTTGAAGTGGATAAACCTGCGAATAAAAAAGCAATCCAAGAGTTTTTAAATGATAACAAAGACCATAAGAAAGATTCGGGCAAACAGCAGCAATAAGTTAGGTTCGAATACAAAAGATGGCAGGAATGTAGAGGATAGAATGAGAAGGATAGAATGAAAATCAAGAGAAGCGGTTAATCCAATGAGGGTTAGCCGCTTCTCTTTGTTTCATGTATTATTGATCAGATTTTCTGACGCCGCCTACACCATAGTGGTTAGGTTTCATTTCTTCTAATACAACGCTGATTGCGTTACGGTCAGCATTTGTAGTTTTTTCAACTGCATCTGTGACTTCTTTAACTAAAGCTTTAAGTTGTTCGTCTGTACGACCTTCAATTAATTTAATATTTACGATTGGCATAAGAACGCCTCCTTGTAATAGATGTAACCTTATTATACCACTAAAGTTAATAGGTGATGAACGATAAGAGTAAACAGAACATTTGTTCTCTTAATTGTTGAATAAGAACAAATGTTCGTATATACTTAAAGTATCACATAACGGGGGTGATGATATGTATGATTATCATTTACTAGAGGACAGGGATATTTTATGTATAGATCAAAAGAGTTTCTTTGCGAGTGTATCTTGTATTTCAAAAGGATTAGATCCATTAAAGACAAAATTAGCAGTGGTAGCAGATACAAAACGTCAAGGTTCAGTAGTACTCGCCGCAACGCCGCCGCTGAAAGCCATCGGGATTACTACAGGTTCGCGTTTATTTGAGATTCCGCATCGCAATGATATTTATATCATCAATCCAAGTATGCGCAAGTATTTAGATGTATCTATTACGATTTCTAAAATTGCATTGCAGTATGTGCCGCCAGAAGATTTGCATCAATACAGTATTGATGAATTTTTTATGGATGTGACAGATAGTTATCATCGCTTCAGCAGTACAGTACAATCGTTTTGTATTAAGCTGATGAAAGAAATTTATGATAAGACACAAATCTATTGCACAGTCGGGATAGGCTCGAATATGCTGCTGAGTAAAATTGCGATGGATATTGAAGCTAAGCATAACCCTGATCGTATTGCAGAATGGCGTTATCAAAATGTTCCTGAGAAGCTATGGAAGATACAACCGCTTCATAAATTTTGGGGCATCAATACGCGCACTGAGAAAAAATTGAATAAGCGCGGTATTTTTACGATTGGAGATTTAGCACATTATCCATACCAATATTTAAAAAGAGATTTTGGGATTAAGGGCATTGATCTGCATTTGCATGCACACGGAATTGATCAAAGCAAAATGCGTGAGAAGTACAAAACAACTAATCCATCGATATGCAAGAGTCAGATTTTAATGCGCGACTACAGCTATGAAGATGCCAAAGTCGTTATGCAAGAGTTGATTGAAGATGTGGCAATGCGGGTGAGATTGCGTAAAATGCGTGCAAGAACGATTCATTTTTCATTCGGTTATAAAGATGGCGGAGGTGTGCATAAGCAATTTACATTGCAAGAACCGACGAATTTAGAAAAAGAAATTTGGACCACATTAGAGAAGTGGGCTGACCAATTATGCGATCCAACATTATTGTATCGCACACTCAGTGTTTCGTTGACGCAATTTGTACCTGAAGGTATTCAGCAATTGAATTTATTTGTGGATGAGTATGAAAGAAAACGTAATGAAGCTCTTGCGAAAACGATTGATCGCTTGCAGCAGAAATATGGAAAAGGTATTGTTTCAAAAGCTATTTCTTATACGGATGCAGGAACTAAGTATGGTCGTTTAGGCCTGATGGCAGGTCATAAAATGTAAATAAGCATCAAAAAAGGCTCTGTAACAAGCTACAGAACCTTTTGATGCTTATTAAAGACTGTAAGTATCAAATTCATGTAACGCTTCAATCCCCAGTTCGCGATCTTTAGGTGTTTTAAAGCTGATACGCAAAGCACCGTAAATATCTTCGCGGACTTCTACAATATTTATGTTACTTATAGAAATATTATGTAAACTCAGAATAGAGGTTACTTTGCTGATCATACCAGGTTTGTCAGGGATGTCTACGTAAAGTTCGTAGGAACTAGCGACTGCACCTGGTTTCTTAGCAGGCAGATGATTTCTGTAATCACGGGCATTTTCGAAAAATTGATAAATCCCTTCAGTATCATCGTTTTGTATTTGTGTAACAAGATGAGACAGTTGGTTGTTCCATTGTTGAATGCCGGCAAGAATAAAGTCTTTATTTTCATGCATGATATCGCTCCACATTTCAGGGCTGCTGCTGGCTATACGTGTAATATCACGGAAACCGCCTGCTGCTAGCTGTTTAATCAGTGGAGAATCTTGATCATAATTCAGGCTTAAGTTCACAAGCAGCGCCGCAGCAATGTGCGGAATATGGCTGACAATACTTGTAACGAAATCATGTTCTTCTGGTGAAGTAGCGATGATTTTTGCACGTGTAGCTTGTAACAAATCTTGAATCACTTTTGATGCGTGATCATTTTCTTTTTCAGAATGTACCAAAATATAATACGCATTTTCAAACAAGTTCTTTTTCGCATTTAAGATACCTGATTTATGACTGCCGGCCATAGGGTGACCGCCGATTAAATGAATCTGTTTGGCATCTAATAACGGCTTTTCAAAGGCTTGAATCGATCCTTTGGTACTTCCAGTATCTGTGACGATGAGTCCAGGTTGAGTAGGGATATCTGTAAGTGTCTTGAGATATTTTACCGTTTGTTGGACAGGTGTGGCATAAATAATAATATCTGCTTGTTGAACCGCTGCTTCGTAATCTACTGCTTTTTCATCAATAATTCCAATCGAAAGTGCTTTATCAAGTTGACTTAGGTTAGAATCATAAGCAATAATACGTGCATCGTTTTGCGCATACTTTAAATTTGAAGCTAAGCTTCCGCCGATTAGTCCTAAACCAACAAAAAGGATGTTTTTAGTCAAAAGACTCACCTCTGTCTAAATTTTCAGAATAGAAACATTATAGAGTGTATTTTCAAATGACGCAAGGCATTAAAGGAATAGATTTTGATTTTCTATTTAGGAAAAATATAGGTACAATAAAGACAAGGAGGGGATTTTAATGGCACAAAAAATTTTTGAAACGATTAAAACATTAACTGAAATTCCAAGTCCGTCAGGCGACGCGTACAAAGCGATTGATTATGTGGGAGAATTTGCGGAGAACTTAGGTTATCCTACATATGTGACGAATAAAGGGGCATTAATGATTACCGTACAAGGCGACAATGATGTAGAGCATCGTTGTATCACTGCCCATGTAGACACTTTAGGCGCAATGGTAAAAGAAGTGAAAGAGGATGGCCGATTAGGTATTGAATTAATCGGGGGCTATGCTTTCAACGCAATTGAAGGTGAATATTGTACCATTCATACAGATTCAGGCAAAGATTATTCAGGAACGATTTGTCTTCATGAAACATCTGTACATGTATACAAAGACAATCATACGATTCCGCGTGATAAAGAACATATGGAAGTCAGAATTGATGCTGTGACAAGAAATGATGAAGAGACACGTCAATTAGGTATTGAAGTAGGGGACTTTATCAGTTTAGATCCTAGAACAGTATTTACAGCAAATGACTTTATTAAATCACGTCATTTAGATGATAAAGCAAGTGTTGCGATGATTATGGACTTTTTAGAAAAACTGAAAGAAAACGGTAAAACATTGCCATATACTACGCATTTCTTTATTTCTAACAACGAAGAAATAGGTTATGGTGCCAATGCTTCTATTCCAGGCAAAGTCAAAGAGTATATTGCATTTGATATGGGTGCATTAGGAGATGGCCAAACTTCTGATGAGTATACCGTTTCTATTTGTGCAAAAGATGCTTCAGGACCTTATCATAAAAAATTAAGACAGCATTTAACACAATTAGCGCAAAGCAACGAGATTCCATATAAAGTCGATATTTATCCTTATTACGGTTCAGATGCTTCAGCTGCATTGCGTTCAGGCGCAGATATCAAACACGGATTGTTTGGGGCAGGTATTGAATCTTCGCATGCATTAGAACGTACACATATCGATTCAATCAAAGCCACACAACGCTTGTTAGAGGCATATCTCTTCTCAGATATGGTTGAAGATTAAAACCAAAAATAAAGTGTTGTTTAACTTTTGTGTTGACATCGCTGAAAATGCAGTGTATGATTCAAAGTACATTGCGAACGATGTTAAAAGTAAACGTAGCTTATATGAAATGTAGCAAACAGAAAACTGATGGATGATGCAAATCAGTACAGCATATCAAGTGAATTGGGACTTTTAACAAGCATGAACACAATTTAATTTTTATCAATAAGAACATGTCTATGTTGAACTAAGGTGGCACCACGGTAACGCGTCCTTACAGGAGTAAAGCGTTATTGTGGTGTCTTTTATTAATTTGGAAGAGACAGAGAAATACAGTGATAAGACAAAAGGTAGTAGTTAAGCAGAGTGAGCAGATTCAGAAAGTTAGTGGTAGATGCAAACTAACCTCGCTGTTTAATGAATTGGGTTTTGTTTGAAGCTGCCAATCAAATAAAAGCATGAGTGAGCAATCTTATGGATTGCTAACAAAGGTGGTACCGCGCCAAAAGCGTCCTTGTTACAACAAACAAGGGCGCTTTTTATTATGGGAGGAGCGATAAGAAAAATGGATGTAGTTTATGAAAGACTGAATGCTGATATTACCCCTGAAGCATTAGCACAATTGAAAGCACATAAAATCATCTTGGAAAGTGCAAGCCAAAATAAAACGAAAGGACGCTATTCAGTCGTGGCACTGGATATTTATGGAGAAGTGATTTTAACTGAGGATCAATTAGAAATTAAAACACCTTATGATACAACCATCACCTCTAATCATCCGTACGAAAAACTGAAAGACTTTGTACAAAGTTATTATTCAGAGGTAGAAGATGAGCAGTTGAAAGACTTGCCGTTTATTTCAGGATTTATAGGCTATTGCAGCTTTGACTTGGTGCGACATGAGTTTCCAGTATTAAAAAGAAGTGCTGTTAAAGATAAACCAGAACAAAACGATGTGCATCTGTACATGATAGAAGATGTTTACGTATTTGATCACTACAAAGAATATTTATATGTCATCTCAACGAATTTATTCTCAAAAGAAAATAAAATAGCCATCGAAGATAAGGTTAAAAAGCAAGTGGATTCACTTCAAAACATAAAATTATATCAACCGGATACATCTTTTGTGCCGATTCAAAAAGAAATAATTCCGAATATTCCTGATAATCAGTTTATTCAAACTATTTCGAAATTTAAACAGTTAATCACAGAAGGGGATATGTTCCAGGTTGTACCTTCAAGAATTTATCGTTACCAACATGGATTCGGTGATAAATTACATGCGTTATCTTATCAGCTATATCGTAAATTAAAACGACAAAACCCAAGTCCGTATATGTATTACTTGAATATTGATGAACCGATTATAGTAGGCAGTTCACCTGAAAGCTTTGTGAAAGTCAAAGGCAGTGAAGTAGTGACTAATCCGATTGCCGGAACTATTAAAAGAGGAAAAACACCGGAAGAAGACGAAGCTAATGCTAAACAGCTGCTGAGCGATGAAAAAGAATTAAGCGAACATAGTATGTTAGTCGATCTAGGCAGAAATGATATCCATCGTGTCAGTCAAACAGGCACATCAAAAATCGAACGTCTGATGGAAATCGAAAAGTACGAACATGTGATGCATATTGTCAGTGTGGTGACTGGTCAGTTAAAAGAGAAAATATCGCCGATGGATATTATCGCAAGTCTCTTACCAACTGGTACGGTGTCTGGTGCACCTAAGTTAAGAGCGATAGAAAGAATTTACGAAGCACATCCATATAAACGCGGAGTATACAGCGGAGGGGTCGGCTACATTAACTGCAATCACGATTTAGACTTTGCCTTAGCCATTCGAACATTGCTGATTGATGAAACATATGTTGATGTAGAAGCAGGATGCGGCGTTGTTTATGATTCCATTCCTGAAAAAGAGCTAGAAGAAACACGTTTGAAAGCTAAAAGCTTACTGGAGGTTACACCATGATATTGATTGTAGATAATTATGATTCATTCACTTATAACTTAGTAAACATAGTAGCAGGGTACGCAGATGTTGTTGTGAAATATCCGGACGATCCTACTGTTTATGACTTGCATCCTGACGCGGTGATTATTTCTCCGGGACCAGGACACCCAGAAGATACAGATGATTTATCGCGTATTATCAATCATTATCATGATTTGCCGATTTTAGGTATTTGTCTCGGTGCACAAGCCTTAACGTGTTATTACAAAGGCAAAGTGATACAAGGTGCTAGTGTATTGCATGGAAAGGTCGATACGATGCATCAAACACATGATTCTATTTTATACGAGGGTGTACCAAAAGATTTGAAAATCATGCGTTATCATTCACTGGTCAGCGATCCAGTTACGTTTCCCAAAGATTTAATCATTACAGGAGAGACTACAGATTGCATTCAGTCTTATGAACATAAAACTTATCCGCACTACGGCATACAATACCACCCAGAATCGTTTGCGACTGAACAAGGCGCAACCATAATTCATAACTTTATTAAATTAGTAGAGAAAGGGGCTAGCAGCCATGACACTTATTCAAAAAATTCAACAGCACAATAGTTTAACACAACAAGATATCCATGAATTTATTCAAACATTAATCCATCCTGATATTGACCAAGATACCAAAGCTGAATTACTGCGTGAATATACTGCTCGCCCCTTAAATCAAACTGAAGTGACTTATTTAGTTCAAGCAATGATACAAACGATGTATCCCATTCAACCGGTTTATCCCGGTGCGATGTGTGTATGCGGTACAGGCGGCGACAAATCTAATAGTTTCAACATTTCTACAACAACCGCATTTGTGGTTGCCTCAGCAGGCGTTAAGGTATTAAAACATGGTAACCGAAGCATTACATCCGCTTCCGGCAGCACTGACTTACTCAACAAAATGGGTATTGCAGGCACACAAGTTATAGATGCAGAAGCAAAAATGGATGAAATAGGTTTAGGTTTTTTAAATGCGACTGATACTTATCCAGTGATGAAACATATTCAACCCATCCGAAAAATGCTGGAAGGTCCGACAATCTTCAATATTTTAGGGCCTATGATTCATCCATTCAAATTAGATTATCAAGTTGTGGGTGTATACAACCCTGATTTTGTGAAAACAATGGCACAAACACTTTATGACTTAGGAAGAAAACGCGCAATCGTATTACATGGCGCAAACGGAATGGACGAGGCGACTTTATCAGGTGAAAACTTAATTTACGAAGTCAATCGAGATAAAGGCATTACCTCTTATCATTTAAGTGCACAGGATGTAGGGTTAACACCTGCAAGCAATGACACATTAAGAGGCGGAACACCTTCAGAAAATCTAGAAATTACACTCAATATTCTGAGTGGCAAAGATCATTCCAGCAAGCGCGATGTTGTCGTACTTAATGCAGGGATTGCCTTGTATACAGCAGAAAAAGCAGACTCGATTCAAGAAGGTGTCAAACTTGCACAACAACTCATAGACGAAGGAAAAGCCTTTGAACAATATAAAAAAACTGGGGGACAAGTGTATGACTATATTGGATGACATCGTAGCATATAAAAAAGAATTGTTGGCAGAAGGCTATTATGAAGATTTATTAAGAACACTGCCTGAAACAGATGTACGTTATAAAAAGAAGTTAAGCGAACGACTATCTGAACGAAGCCATCTCTCAGTCATTGCGGAAATCAAGTCTAAAAGTCCATCTGTTAAGAAGTTGCCGGAAAGAAATTTAACACAGCAAGTGAAAGACTATGAAACTTATGGTGCTCAGGCGATTTCAATTTTAACAGACGAATATTATTTCGGCGGCAGTTATGAACGTCTTAATCAACTGACACAGCAAACAACACTGCCTGTACTTTGTAAGGACTTCATGATTGAACCAATTCAAATCGATGTGGCACATCGAGCAGGTGCTTCAATGATTTTATTAATCGTTAACATCTTAGATGATCAGCAAATGCATGAACTTTATCAATATGCAAAAGCGTTGGATTTAGATGTTTTAGTAGAAGTCCATAGCAAACAAGAATTGGAAAGAGCCTATCAATTAGCACCAGAAATCATAGGTGTAAACAATAGAGATTTAACACGATTCGTAACAGATGTAGCACATACAAATGAAATTTTGGCAGATAAAAGAGAAGGTTTCTATTATATATCTGAAAGCGGCATCCATACACAATCTGATGTAGAAAAAGTTGTCGGTTCTGGTATTGATGGTGTACTTATCGGTGAATCGCTGATGAAATGTGATGACCTTTCGCAATTTTTACCTAGTTTGCAGCTGAAAAAGGAGCAGTAAAATGTTCTTAAAGTACTGCGGATTTCAAAATCAAAAAGATGTTGAACAGGCAATACAAAATGATATAGATGCAATCGGCTTTATTCATTATTTGAAAAGCAAACGCCATCAAAGTATCAGTGATATTGCTCAAATGACAAAAATCATACCTGATTCGATTCATAAAGCGGCAGTCGTTGTGAATCCGACAAAAGCCATTGTCTCGCGATTAATCAATGAAACTAATATAGATACCATTCAATTTCACGGCCATGAAGATACTGCACTGTTACGATGGTGCAGCAAACATTATCCAAACATCCAGATTTATAAGGCATTGCCGGCAGATACACATTTAGCAGAAACCATTGAAACATATCGTGCATATACTGATTTATTTATTATTGATACTCCTTCGATTCATTACGGAGGTACAGGTCAAACATTCGATTGGAATCAATTGAAACAATTGCCGGATATTCCTTACTTGGTTGCTGGCGGTATGGATTTAGAAAAGATTCAAGCATTCGAACAACTTGGAATCAAAGCAGCAGGATATGACATCGCAAGCGGCATTGAACAAGCTGGTCAAAAGGATGCACAAGCAATGAAAACAATATCAAATTATATTAAGGAGAGAGATAAAAATGACGCATAATACAACACAACCTATTCAAACAGAAGCAGATGCATTAGGATTTTTCGGAAATTACGGCGGCCGTTATGTTCCAGAAACGTTAATGCCGGCTATTCAAGAACTTAGACAAGCATACGAAGCAGCAAAAGAGGATCCGACTTTCCAAGAAGAGTTAGACGGTTATTTAAAAGATTATGTAGGGCGTGCAACACCATTAACTTTTGCTCAGTCTTATACAGAACAATTAGGCGGCGCAAAAATCTATTTAAAGCGTGAAGATTTAAACCATACAGGTGCACATAAAATCAACAACGCATTAGGCCAAGCACTATTAGCTAAACGTATGGGCAAAAAGAAATTAGTGGCTGAAACAGGAGCTGGCCAACATGGTGTAGCCAGTGCAACAGTCGCAGCACTCTTCGATATGGAACTTGTTGTCTTTATGGGAGAAGAAGATATCAGAAGACAAGCTTTAAATGTCTTTAGAATGGAGTTGCTAGGTGCGAAAGTTGTATCCGTGACAGAAGGTCAAGGTACACTTTCTGATGCGGTTAACAAGGCGCTGCAATATTGGGTCAGCCATGTGGATGATACGCACTATTTATTGGGTTCAGCATTAGGTCCTGATCCGTTCCCAACTATGGTACGTGATTTCCAAAGTGTTATCGGAAACGAAATTAAAGCACAAATCTTAGAAAAAGAAGGGCGATTGCCTGATGGTGTTGTCGCATGTGTAGGCGGCGGTTCAAACGCAATTGGCACATTTTATCCATTTGTCCAAGATAAAGATGTGAAATTATATGGTGTTGAAGCTGCAGGTGCAGGAGCATCAACAAGCAAACATGCGTTAGCTATCGGAAAAGGTTCAGTCGGTGTATTGCATGGTACAAAAATGTATCTGCTTCAAGATGAAGAAGGGCAAATCGGTTTAGCACACTCTATTTCAGCAGGTTTGGATTATCCGGGTATCGGACCTGAACATTGCTACTATCATGATATTGGTCGTGCCGAATATCCGAATGCTTCTGATGAAGAAGCGATGGAAGCATTAATCCGCTTTACAAAAGCAGAAGGGATTATTCCAGCAATTGAAAGTGCACATGCCTTGAGTTATGTAGAAAAATTAGCACCAAAGATGGATAAAGACGAGATAATCGTTGTAACAATTTCAGGCCGCGGAGACAAAGATATGGATACAATCCGCACTTATATGCAAGGAAGAGGTGGAGACCATGAGTAAATTATTTATTCCATACATTATGGGAAACAAAGATTTCATAGCTAACTTAAAAGTTCTGCAAGCAGAAGGTGCGGATATTGTAGAAATCGGTCTGCCATTCTCTGATCCGGTCGCAGATGGTCCGACTATTATGGAAGCTGGGCAACAGGCAATCAAAGAAGGTATGAGTGCGCGTAAAATATTAAAAGCATTAAAAGCACATAAAGAGGAATTGACTGAATCTCGTTATGTTTTGATGACATATTATAATGTTATTCTTCATTATGGAGAAGCACAATTTCTTCAAGACTGCGAAACAGCAGGAGTTTATGGTTTGATCATACCGGATCTGCCTTTTGAATTAGCTGAACAGTTTAAACAACGCTTTGAAAATCGAAAAGTGAAAATCATTTCACTCATTGCGATGACCGCTTCAAACGACCGTATTCAACATATCGCAGAACATGCAGAAGGATTTATTTACACTGTAACGATGAATGCAACAACAGGAGATAATGGCGGTTTCCATCCTGAGTTGAAAAATAAAATCGCATTGATTAAAGAACAAGCGGATGTCCCAGTAGTCGCAGGATTCGGCATCAGAACCAAAGCACAAGTTGCTGAAGTTTCCGGATTTGCTGATGGTGTGGTCATCGGCAGTGAAATAGTGAAACGATTTGCCGAAGATGACATAACATCAACGAGACAATATCTTAAAGACATCAGATCAGCACTAAACGAAAATGAAGAGAAAGCTGAATTAAAATAAATGCAAACGTATCAGAGTCAGAAATGACTCTGTTTTGCTTTGTGTACAGGGGTTTTGGTAACTATCTGAAGGGAGAGCATGTTATGATAGTAAAGCAAGGGAATTTAGGGAACGCTATTTTAAACTAACCAGAATAGTTGTAAGAAAGTACTATCTTACTTAACATACATAATAAAGAAACAGATACAGAGGTTTCAATTTTAGTTTTCGTTTTGGGTATTGTATAATAATGAAGATTGAAATTAGAAATTAGAAGCAAAATAAAAGATAGAGAATACAAATTAGGAGTTATTGAAATTATGAAGTTTACCAATCTAACTACAGCTGAATTTGGAGAATTTACAGATAAAATGCCTTATAGCCATTTTACACAAATGGTTGGCAATTATGAGTTAAAAGTTGCAGAAGGTACTGAAACACACTTAGTAGGTGTTAAAGATAATGATGACAATGTTATCGCAGCATGTTTACTCACAGCTGTGCCAGTGATGAAGTTCTTTAAATATTTCTATTCAAACCGCGGCCCGGTTATTGATTATGAAAATAAAGAATTAGTTCATTACTTCTTTAGAGAACTTAAAAAATATGTGAAACAATATAATGCGTTGTATTTGCGTGTCGACCCGTATTTACCTTATCAATATCGCAATCATGACGGGGAAATTACAGGTAATGCAGGAAATGATTGGATTTTCGATAAGATGGCACAACTCGGCTACGAACACCAAGGCTTTACAACAGGATTCGATCCGATCATTCAAATTCGTTTCCACTCAGTATTAGATTTAAAAGACAAAACACCGCAAGACGTATTAAAAGGTATGGACAGCTTGCGTAAGCGTAATACTAAAAAAGTAAAACGCAACGGTGTCAAAGTACGTTTCTTAGGGGAAGATGAAATGCATATTTTCCGTAAGTTTATGGAAGATACTGCAGAAGCGAAAGATTTCGATGATCGTGAAGATGACTTCTATTACCATCGTTTAAAACATTATAAAGACCGTGTGCTTGTACCGTTAGCTTATATTGATTTCGAGGAATATATCAATGAGTTGAATTCTGAAGAGAAGAATCTAGAAAAAGAAATCAATAAAGCGGAGAAAGATTTAAATAAAAATCCTGATAATCAAAAAGCAGCACGTAAGAAAGAAAACTTGGAGCAACAGTTGAAAGCGCATCACCAAAAAGTTGCTGAAGCGCGCGACTTGCAGCAGAAACATGGTAATGAATTACCGATTTCAGCAGGCTTCTTTATTATCAATCCATTTGAAGTAGTGTATTACGCAGGCGGAACATCTAATGAATACCGTCATTTTGCAGGCAGCTATGCAGTACAATGGGAAATGATTAATTATGCGATTCAACACGGTATCAACCGCTATAATTTCTACGGTATCAGCGGTCATTTCACAGAAGATGCTGAAGACGCAGGAGTAGTTAAGTTCAAAAAAGGATTTAACGCAGATGTGATTGAGTATGTAGGAGACTTTATTGCACCTATTAATAAGCCAATGTACAAACTCTATACAACATTGAAGAAAATTAAAGATAGATAAACATAAGGTAGAAGGGAAATAAAGAAATGAAATTTACAGAGTTGACAGTTAAAGAATATGACAATTTTGTGCAGAATCCATCACTCGAAAGTCATTATTTCCAAACAAAGGAAAACATCGGAACTAGAGAGGCAGATGGTTTCGAAGTTGTGTTACTTGGAATTAAAGACACTGACAATCGTGTCGTAGCAGCAAGTTTATTTTCTAAAATTCCAACGATGGGCAGTTACGTATATTATTCAAACCGCGGACCTGTGATGGATTACAGTGATTTAGGTTTGGTTGAGTTTTACTTGCGCGAGTTAGAGAAGTACTTGCGCCAGCATCAATGTTTATACGTTAAAATAGACCCTTATTGGATTTATCAAATCTATGATAAAGATGTTAATCCACTGCCGGACAGTACTAAAAATGACGCGATTGTGAACTTGTTCAAATCACATGGTTATCACCACCATGGCTTCACAACAAAATACGATACATCAAGCCAAGTACGTTGGATGGGTGTTTTAGATCTAAAAGATGAAACACCGGCATCGCTTAAGAAACAATTCGACAGCCAACGTAAACGTAACATTAATAAAGCTATTAATTATGGCGTTAAAGTGAGATTCTTAGGTGAAGACGAATTAGATAAATTCTTTAAACTTTACCGTGAGACAGAAGAGCGTGCAGGCTTTGTTTCTAAAACAGACGAGTACTTTAAAAACTTTATTGAACATTACGGTGATAAAGTACTTATTCCATTAGCTTATATTGATTTAGATGAATATATTACATCATTACAAGAATCACTCAATGACAAAGAAGGTCGTCGTGATCAAATGATGGCGAAAGAAAATAAATCAGATAAGCAATTGAAGAAAATCTCTGAGTTAGATAAACAAATCGAACATGACCAAAAAGAATTGCTTAAAGCAAGCGAATTACGTCAAACAGACGGATCCGTATTAGACTTAGCTGCTGGTGTTTACTTTGCGAATGCTTATGAAGTGAATTATTTCTCTGGCGGTTCTTCAGAGAAATATAACCAATACATGGGACCTTATATGATGCATTGGTATATGATTAATTACTGCTTCGAACATGGTTATGATCGTTATAACTTCTATGGTTTATCAGGAGACTTCACTGAAGATAGTGAAGACTATGGTGTATATCGCTTCAAACGCGGTTTCAATGTTCAAATCGAAGAATTAATCGGAGATTTCTATAAACCAATCCAAAAAGTAAAATACTGGATTTTCAACACATTGAATAATATCCGTCAAAAAGTAAAAAAATAGTTAGTAAGGATTAGAGTACTAACTAAAGTTAATTAAAAAGCGCGCTTTCTTCAAAATTATGAGGAAAGCACGCTTTTTATTATGATTAAATTAGTGTGCAAATGCATCGAAGATATAGTTAAGTCCGATTAAGAGGAAAGTGATACCCACAAAGAAAGCGATTAAATAAGCACCTATAAATGGGTTGAACAGCAAGATGATACCTGCGATAATACCAATGATATTAACGAGTATTGAGAAAAAGTGATATACGTTATTCGTACGCTCTGCTGGTGTCACAGTGAAGATACCTAATATAGAAGCAAAGATAAACCAGAATGCAAGCATATACACGATCGCGACTTGGCCGATATCAGTAAAAACTATGAACAAAATACCGAAAATAATATTTAGAATACCAAGTATCATTAACCATCCGCTAGAAACCCCAACAAAGGATTTAGTTAAACGTCTGAATAATAATTCCGCAATCCCATTAAAAATGAAGAAAATACCAAATAACCAAGTGATGACTGCTAAGTTTTTCATAGGGAAGCTTACGCTCAAAATACCAATTAATGAGAATAATAAGCCGATGATTACACTTGACCATCTAATGTGATTTGTAGACAAATTCTCGCACCTCTTTCATGAAATATATACAATAGTATATAACCTTTAGCAAAAAATTGTGTGTTAAACGCTTATAAATAGATATAAAAAGGTGATAATCAACAAAATAAGTGAATTGTATAATAGAAGGGGGGTTATAGTAAATATAAACAGGAATTTTAATACCTAAATCAACACCCATGACCTTAATGCTTGAGGGGTAGTTTAAATAGGTGTTTCAACTGCAATTTGTGCGAAATAGTCTTTTCCTTTTCAGGTGATACGCAACGTTCCTAATTTACTGGCTTTTTCAATTATATTTCTTTCGTAGTCCGAAATGTGAGCCTTAATTTCAATTATTTGAGACTTGCCCTTTACAATAAATGGAACGCTTATACTTGTATGATTAATTGTATAGTTTTGGTTATTCCATACAATAATAGGTCTTTTTAAAACGGGTATCTTTTGATATTGTGTTTTCTTGGCTTGTTTAAAAACTGACTTAGCATCTCTAATTGCTTGATTCTTGACACTGTTGTTTAAAGGTACATGAATATGCTTGGTGGTTTTCATTGTTTCTGTCTGTACTTCAACCATTTCAGCAACGAGTGTATTAACGGTATCAATATATAAGTGTGAAGATTATTTGATTAATTCTAGTTGTTTTTTGTTAGGATCTAAAATGATTTTAACTATCATTGCTTGGCTCAAAGTTGTCACCTTTTTTCTTTAGTTTTATACATAGTGTTTGATTGTTTCGCTAGAAGCATTTCCTGCCGTTAATAATGGAAGAGAAAATATGCGACTTTAAATAAGTGTATAATGAAGAAAAAACATTATATGAAATAAGTTAACACACCGAGAACGACCAAAATCATGCTGAGCATTGTTGTGATGAGCCATTTGAATTGAGTATTCGAATTTTTTTGGAAATCATCAAATTTAGTTTCAAGCTTAGTCATTCTACCGTCTAATGTATTAAATTTATAGTCAAACTTTCTATCAAGTGTGTTAAAACGTTCATCAATCTTAGCATCAAGTGTGTTAAAGCGTTCATCAATCATAGCATCAAGTGTATTAAAGCGTTCATCAATCTTAGCATCAAGTGTATTAAAGCATTCATCTATTTTAGTATCCAGTGATTGATGAATATCATTTACTTTTGCGTCTAATGCATCAATTTTTTCATTTAAATTCATAAATTGACTATCAATACGCTTTTCAAATTGAATAAATTCATTGCGGGTTACAAATATCGCAAATAATTCTTTATAGTTTTGAGGAAGTGGTAAGAGGGCGTGTTGTGAATTCATGTGGGTTCATCCTTTCAATCCAATGAGAGTGGAATTTGTATATTTTAAAGTATCTTAAATCTACTTATATATCATAGTCTTACATTTTTAGTTATATATTTGTTAATTTATTTGATGAATAAATTAACAAGACCTATGATAATGGGAATAGTTGGTATTGCTGCTAAAATAGTAGTGATTAACCATCGAAATTGTGTTTGTGTTTCCTTTTGAAAATCATCAAGGGTTGTTTCAATTCTTCCAAATCTTTTTTCGTGATTATTTAAGGCTACTTCAATTTTTTCAAAATGGGTATCAACAACATCGAAACGTGAATCAACAGTTTCAAAACGTGCATCAACATAGTCAAAGCGTTTATCAACAGCATCAAAGCGTGAATCGACAGCATTGAAACGTGAATCAACAGTTTCAAAACGTGCATCAACGTAGTCAAAGCGTTTGTCAACAGCATCAAATCGTGTGTCAACAGCATCGAAACGTGAATCAACGGAATCAAATCGTGTATCAACAGAAACAAAGCATGTATCAACAGCATTAAATCGTGGATCAATTGTATCAAATCTGTGATTCATTTCACTACGCAGTGACTCAAACTTGATATTAAACTCTTTATGCAAACTTTCGAATTTATTATCAATGCGCTTTTCAAATTGGATAAATTCTCTTCTTGTCATAAAAATTGAGAAGTAGTCCCAATTATTTGGGGGAACAGGGGGCATGAATGCATTTTGTGAGGTCATAGATGTTCAATCCTTTCGGTTATTTTAAAAAGTATAATGAGGAGTAAGGCAAAAAGAAATGAGTTAGTTAGCAATATCATTCATGGAATACTTATTTAGTTTTTTCTCTATTAAGAATTCAGTATATTCAGTTAAATTACGCTTGATTTTTTCTTGAATATTTTGATTTAAATGATGCCAATCGTCACTATTATCTATATCTAATTGTATGAATGAATTAGAAGCACTGCTGTTGGATCTTCCTATTAGTTCATCTAAACTGACATGGTACCAATCCGCAATTTTAATAAGCGTACGCAAATCAGGCGTTCTATGATTTTGCTCATAACCTGCATAGGTCGTATTGGCAATATGCAAAGCGTTTGCTACTTCTTGTTGCGTTAATTTATGATTCATGCGCAGTTTTTTCAAAGTGTCTGCTAACATAGTATCAGCTCCTTAAACATAATATATACTCATGACGCGTAAATAGCAAGCTGTATTTATACAGTTTGTAGTGGTATAAGCAGTATATCTGATGTTTTAAGTACGCATATAGCGTAATTAATTGCTATTGATAAAAGCATTATGCATCATAAGTTTAGAATGTATGAAAAACAGTGCTTAATATGTTTAGTCAGCAAAAGATGTCAATAAGTATATCAATAGAAAGTGCATTTAAATTCCAATAGATATATTATGTAAACTAAAGTGGATTATAATTATAGACCTTTGCGGTTAAGGACATTTAGAATTCAATGATTATGATACATTCATGCTGATTTCTCTAACATTCTAAAAATTAGTATGCTGAGAGAGCGTCTGTATTGCATTGAGAAATTATTTTATGGACAATCATACAATTAACGCTAGTGATAATTTGCAGTATATAAGCAATTTTATAGTATAGTGATATTCGGACTTTATAAATAATGATCACATGGCTTAATGAAAATAACTAATGCTGAGAGAGCCGCTGAGATGCAGCGAGCATTACATATAATGGATAATTACCAGTGGCGTATAGCTGTAATTGGTAATTGAAGCTGATGATTAAGATTTAGGAATATAATTTTAATTACAAGCTTAGATTAAATATTAGCATGTTTATAACGATTGAGGTTACTGAGATAATTGTGAATCAGATCTGAGCATTCAAATGAACATATAAATGAATCGCTAATGGTAACTAAAACATTGTAAGTCAGTAACTTATAACAGATGTCAAAAATGGGCATGAAACCGAGGTAGCTATATGTAATTGTTATTTTCGTTCTTTTAGTTTACATAATATATATTATAGGAAGTTACGTATTGAGCAGAAGAAGTGCCTTTTACCTATACTCTCTCATATATGTTTGTATAAATCTTGCTGTGGTTTTTAATTCATATACTGCAGCTTTGTTACGTGATTCAAATTTAGGAATAAAAGTTCTGACTTCTGAACCAAAATACGTATTTTATGTATTTCATTTCGGACATATTTGCAGTTATGAAGTTTAACGATACTGATTACAGGCATAATTTGAGTTGAATATTAGAAACCGTATATAGAGATCTTAATTAGAGATTTTAGTTTACATAATCCAAGATATTAAAATAAAATATCCGGATGGCCTTTTGCCTCCGGATATATGTGACTATGATTTAGTTTTCATCATAAGCTTGGATAAGTTCTTTTGTATATGCATGACGTGTTGACGCAAATAAATCTTGTGTATTGAAATCATCAACAATATGACCGTTTTGTAATACAATCATGCGATCGACAATCTGATTCAGCATGGCGATATCATGTGAAATAATTACCATTGTAGTTTGCTGCTGATGATGAATGGCTTTTAATTGTGAAATGAGCTTTTGTTCAGCAACAACATCTAAGCTCGATGTAATTTCATCGCAAATCAATACATCCGGCTGCAACATAACTGTTCTAAGGACATTAAATCGCTGTAATTGTCCCCCGCTGACTTGATCTGGATAACGCTCTAATAGTCTTTGTTCGAGGTTTAATTGTTTCATCAACGGCAATACTATCGCATCAAAGGAGGATTCAGCATGTGCATAGTATTTTAATGGTTCTTTCAATGATGCTTTGAGTGTTAATTTCGGGTTAAAGCTTTGTGTAGCTTGCTGGAAAATCGGTAAAACGCGGTCAGTATTAACATCAATGACGCCTTGATCCGGCCGCAAATCGCCAAGGATTAAATTCATTAATGTGGATTTTCCTGAACCTGATTCACCAATTACTCCAATCAGTTCACCTTTTTGAATATTTAAACTGATATTGTGCAAGACATTTTGTTTATCATACGCAAAACTCAGATGTTTAATTTTGATCATGCACATCATCCTTTCTGACTAAACGGCTTCTCGAATTTAATAGTTGCTGTGTATAAGGATGTGTCTGCCCTTCTCTGAAATGCTTTAAAGCACCGCTTTCAATAATCGTACCGTTTCTTATTACATTAATAGTATCCGCATACTGTATGACATGGGTTAAGTTATGTGTAATCAGCAGTAATGTGGTATCGTGTTCCTCTGCCAGATGTTTAATCAACTTCATAATACGTTGTCCATTCAATACATCTAATGATGCGACAGGTTCATCCGCGATAATCAAATCCGGTTCTAACATTAAGACACTGGCAATATATAGACGTTCCAGCTGTCCGCCTGATAACATAAAACGGTATTTTGACAGTATTTCTGTATGCTCTAAATTGACCCAACTCAGTGCTTTTTTGATTTGGCTGAGTGCTTCTGGTTTAGAAACTTTATAATGCGTGCGATAAATTGCGACGAGTTGTTTGCCGAGTAATGTATGTTGTGTAAAGCTGTGTGCGTAATCTTGTGAGATATAACCGATTTTATGGCCTAATAAGTGCTTAAATGCAGTGACAGGTTCGCCTTTAAATAGAAACTGATCATAACTGACATGCAGATTTGAAGGAGTTTGACCAATCAATGTACTTGCGGTCAAACTTTTACCCGAACCGCTTTCTCCAATCAACACATTCACTTGCCCTTCATTGACAGTAAGATTTAAGTGATTAATCAATGTGTGTTGTGAATTGTCGGTGATATTCAAATTTTTAATTTCCATTAATGCTTCAGCCATGAATATCCCTTCTTTCTGCTATTTTGTCACGTAATGCATCGCCTGCCAAATTGAATAATAAGATAGTAATTGAAATCAGTGCAGCAGGTGCTAATAACATAATAGGATGTTCTGTAAAGAAATCTCTGCCTGCAGCTAACATAGCGCCCCATTCTGGTGAAGGCGGTTGTGCACCTAAACCTAAGAAAGATAAAGATGAAATATAGAGAATGATTTTACCGATATCTACTATCATTAAGACAATTAATGAAGGCACAACTTGCGGTAATAAGTGTTTGAAAATAATGATATAACCAGGCGTATGGAAATAACGCGCCAGTTTGATATAGTTCTTATTCATCTCAGTATTAACAATTGCACGTGTGACACGTGTATACGTCATCCAATTAATGATAGTAATCGCAATTACCAAATTCCAAATACTTGGTTTAAAGAAACTGGCAAATGCAATCATAAATACAAAGTCAGGTATACCTAATCCGATATCGATGATACGCATAATAATCGTATCTATCCAGCCTTTGCGATAACCGGCAATCAAACCTAATGGCACACCGATAAGTACAATCATGCAAATTGTAAGTAACGTGATTGCCAATGTATAGCGCGCACCGATTACAAGACGTGCAAATAAATCTCTGCCATAATCATCTGTACCTAAGAGGTGCTTCAAACTTGGTCCTTCTAAAGCTTCATTTAAATGTACAGTCAATGCTTGGGATGTTGAAACAGTAAACTGCAAGATGATAAGCAATATTAAATAGGCGCCAAAAACATAAAAGATGCTGTTCTTTTTCGTTAATTTCATAATTGCTTCACGCGCCCTTCTGCTTTCTTCTTCCATAACGGCTTGTGTTTTAAATGCTGATAACGTTGTGTCGGATCTAAGAATAAAATAATGATGTCCGCTATTGTATTACCGATAACAACAAAAGCACCTATCATCAATACAGCACCTTGTACAACTGGGTAATCTCTAGAACGAATACTTTCTACTAAAAAGTAACCGATGCCAGGAATATCAAAAAGGTTTTCAATAACAACCGAACTGCCGATCAATCCGCCAATCGACATCCCTATAATTGAAATAACCGGGATTAAAGCAGGTTTGAAAATGTCTTTAAACAAAATATAGCTTTCAGACATTCCCCGAGCACGAGAAGCTTTTACTTCTCTGCTTCTATATAAATCAATCAGTGTCGAACGCATCAATCTTATGTGATAAGCACTCAATCCTATGCTTAATGCAATAATCGGCATGATATAACCTGCAGGTGTATCAATACCAGCTGCAGGAAGAATTTCAAGTTTCTGTGCGAACACATAAATGAACAACATCCCTAAGAAAAATGACGGGATACTGACAAACGCTGAAGTTACAACACGAATCACACGATCAATCCATGTATGGTAATATACTGCAGCCAGTGTTCCTAGTGTTAATGACAGTACGAGTGTAATAAATAACGTCCCAAATGCGATCATCAATGTCGGCGGTGTAAAGTAAATCAATTCACTCAGCATAGGTTCTTGTGTCTGTATACTTGTGCCGAAGTCTAGATGCAGGATATGTGAAAACCATGTCCACCATTGCACAAGTAAAGGCTGATTCAATCCGAGTTGTGCTTTAGTTTGTTCGATTTGCTCAGATGAAACATTCGCAACATCTAAATGAAGCAATTTATTCACCGGATCTCCTGGCGACAATTTCATTAAAATAAACGTAATAGTAGAAAGGACAAACAATACTAAGATCATTTGTCCTATTCTAGATAGAATTTGTTTAATTATCATTCTTGCTTATCCACCTTTTCATCTATTAAATAGATGTCTTCTGGTGAAACTTTCACATGCTCGACCTTTTGATTCATAGCGCTGATTTGGTCGTTATATGTGATATAACTATTCGGAATATCTTGTTTAGAGACTTTCAGGATTTCATTTGTTAAACGGTCGCGTTCATTTTTATCTACAGTATGATTCAACTGTTCGATTAACTGATCTACTTGTGCGTTATGGTAAGCCCCTTTATTTACAGCACCGCCTTTTTTATAGGCCATATTAAAGAAGTAACCGCTATCTCCTCGAGGGTATGTGCCAAAGCTGTACATAGAAGCATCCCAGTCTTTTTTGTTTTGCAAGAAGCCTTCTATATCATCAACGTTTTGTATCTTGATATTGATATGTGCTTGTTTTGCATCAGATTGAATCACTTGCAGAATTTTTGTTAATTCTGGACGTCCTGAATAGGATGATATACGCAAGGCTAATGGTTTTTTATCAGAGTAGCCTGCTTTTTCCATTAATTTTTTAGCCTTTTCAATATCTTGCGATGGTACAGATTTATCTTGAATGAAGTCTAAATTTGTATTGAATGGTCCGTTTGCTGGTTTGGCATAATTATGAGCAACCTTTTGAGTGATTTGTTTGCGGTCAATCACTGCATCAAGTGCCGCTCGAACGTCTTTCGTCATTTTCTTGCTCGTATGGTTATAAAGCAATAAAGAAGTTCTGTAACCGGATGTTGTTTCAAGTTTCGCTTTATCCGATTTTTTCACAGATTTGATTTTATCTGTAGGCACATCTTTTGTTAAATCTGTTCTGCCAGATAATACATGGTCGGTACGTGCGCTGCCGTCTTCGTTAAATGTGACTTTGATTTGTTTGAGTTTCGGCTTGCCATGCCAGTAATCTTTATTTTGACTTAAGTTGATTTGCTGCGTACGTTTAAAGTCTTTGATGGCATAAGGTCCTGTACCTACAGGTGTTTGTTTGATATCTGTATCTGCTTTTGTATCATAGACAGCTGTAAATGGACTTGCGAGTTCTGAAACAAGTTCCGGATAAGCTTCTTTGGTTTGAATTGTAACTTCTTGCCCATTAGCCTGAATAGATTTTATCGGCAATGTAGCTTTCAGCAGCTCACTCTTTTTCAAGCCTTGTTCTAAGCTGCTTTTGACAGCTTCCCCTGTCAGCTTATGTCCATTTTGGAATTTAATATTGTCTTTTAAAGTCAACTTCAATGTGTCATCAGAGGGTTGTTCATATGTTTTTACTAAAAGCGGTTGGATTTCCCCTTTAGCTGAAGTTTTAAATAAGGTTTCAGCTGCCCCTACTGTAACTGGAACATCAGTATCATAAGGTGCGAGTGTAGTAGTTTTTAATGGAAGTTCTACATTTAATTGATCCGTATTCGAAGCGGAATGTCCTCCGCTGTTGCTGCATCCTGAGAGCAGCAGTGCGCATACGGCTAGTGAAGAAAATAACTTTTTCATGGCGACATCTCAGATGAAATCATGATATGTAATAGACTTGCGCTATTGACTGAGATGCTGTTCACTTCCTTTCTCTCTCTATGTTAATTTACTGCTCAATTATAATACTTCATCAATAATTTTGAAAGCAAGTTAGTTGATGTTGCATAAGAATGCAAAATAAAACAAGCCTGTAATATACCAGACTTGTTAAAGAATACAAATTGTTATTTATTTCTGCGGAATCTATGAAATCGCGAATCTCTCTCTTCTTGCTCGCGCAGTTCCTTCTGCATGCGTTTTTCTAATCTGCGGCGTCTGAAATCGCGTGTGAAATACCAAATCAAGAAACTTTCAATCAAACTGATAATGGCCATAAATGCAGCATAGCCTAATAACGGCTGATAAGTAATCTTAGTAAAGTTTGGTATAAAGAATGCAAGTACGCCTAGTACAATAAAGGTAAAGACTGCAGGTGCTACCCATTTGCCTAAAGCTAATCCACCAAAAGCAGTAATGATGAGTACTAGTGCAATCGTTATCCATAGAAAGTTCGGCATATCAAAAATCGTCATAATCTAACTCCTCTCAATTCAATCGAATGAGAATTCAATCGTCTATCTTATTAATATTGTACAGTAAAGTGTTAAGAACGTGAATTAAAAGACAATGGGCACCAGATGCGTTCATATCTTGCTTGATGTATACTTTATTATATAAACTTATATCAAATATTATTTGCAGGGGGAATTCTATATGAGCCAAGGATTACCATTAAGAAAAGATGTTCCTAAGCAAGAGAAATGGGATTTATCCGATCTGTTTGAGAATGACGAAGTATTCTATCAAACACTAGACAAAGTTTTACAAGCAACAGCAGCATTTAATGAATCTTACGAAAATCAACTTGCTTCAGTCGAACAAGTAAAAGCAGCTTTACCTGAATTTGTGGAGCTCTTAGTTCAAATCGATCGTTTAGGCAATTATGCTGAAATGCGTTTAAGTGTGGATACTACTGATACGGATGGACAAAAGCTCAGTGCGAAACTCAGCACTTCATATGGTAAAATTGCAAGTCAGCTTGCATTTGTGGAATCAGAGATTTTAGCGTTATCTGATGAACAGCTCGATACATTAATAGCAGAAACACCTTATCCGCATTACCTTACAAAATTAAAACATCGCAAACCTTATCAACTCTCTTATGAAGTTGAAAAGACACTTGCTTCATTATCACCGACATTCAGTGCGGCTTATGATATGTACGGTATCACTAAAATGCTGGATATTCATTTTGAACCGTTTGAAGTAGACGGCCAAACTTATCCGTTAGACTACCCTACTTTCGAAAATGAATATGAAGATAATCCAAATACAAAATTCAGACGCAAAAGTTTCAAATACTTCAGCGATGCATTGCGTAAATATCAAAATACAACAGCAGCAATTTATAATACACATGTACAACAAGAGAAAATTGAAGCGGACTTAAGAGGTTACGATTCAGTTATTGATTATTTATTAGAAGAACAAGAAGTAACAAGAGAAATGTATGACCGTCAAATCGATGTTATCATGAGTGATTTGGCACCGGTAATGCAGCGCTATGCTAAATTGCTTCAAAAAGTACATGGCTTTGATCATATGAAATTTGAAGACTTGAAAGTATCGATTGACCCTGATTTCGAACCTGAAATATCAATCGAAGATTCTAAGCAGTATATTTATAATGCTTTAGGTATTTTAGGCGATGATTATCTTAAAATGGTACAAGCAGCTTATGAAGATCGCTGGATTGATTTTGCTCAGAATAAAGGCAAAGAAACAGGCGCATATTGTGCCAGTCCATTTGCTTCTCATAGTTATGTCTTTATTTCATGGACAGGCAAAATGAATGAAACCTTTGTGCTTGCACATGAATTAGGACATGCGGGCCACTTTAATCTTGCGCAGCAGCACCAAAACTTCTTAGAGTCAGAGGCTTCTATGTACTTTGTAGAAGCACCTTCTACAACTAATGAAATGTTAATGTCGAATTATCTCTTCAAAAACAGCGATGATCCGAAATTCAAACGCTGGGTAATCGCCTCTATCATATCCAGAACGTATTATCATAATATGGTTACACACTTATTAGAAGCCGCATATCAAAGAGAAGTTTACCGTTTAGTGGATCAAGGCGAATCATTAACTGCACCTGTGTTAAATGAAATTACGCGCAAAGTCTATCAAGACTTCTTCGGAGATGCTGTGGAAATTTCTGAAGGTGCAGAATTAACTTGGATGCGTCAACCGCATTATTACATGGGGCTTTATTCTTACACATATTCAGCTGGTTTAACTATCGGTACAGTAATGTCTCAACGTATTAAAAATGAAGGTCAGCCGGCAGTTGAAGATTGGTTGAATACACTTAAAGCAGGCGGAAGTTTATCGCCGGTTGATTTAGCAAAAACAGCTGGTATCGATATTACAACAGATGCGCCGCTGCGTGAAACAATCAGTTATATCAGCAGCCTCGTAGATGAGTTAGAATCTTTAACAAAAGAAATTGAACAAGCATAGTCAAATTATTGAATAGAATATAAGCATAAAAGAACAGGGATACTGCCGGAGTAAGCAGTATCCCTGTTTGTATTTGAAAGTTGTTTATTTTTAGATATAAGATTCGTAAGTTTCGCCTGTAATATAGTAATAAATATTTTCAGCGATATTTGCGATATGATCTCCCATTCGTTCTAAGTGTCTCGCTGCTAAATGTGCTTGACCAGCTACGAATGGATCATTATCAATCAGATAAGTCGTATTGACGATATCTTTATATAGGTCGTCAATGTCTTTATCTCTTTCGATGATTTCAAGGATAAGCGTAACGTCTTTATTTTTAAAGGCCGTATCTAAATCCTTTAACATGAGTAAAGCTAAGTCCCCCATTGTTTTTAGACGTGTCAAAATGTAATGGTCAGTAATTTTAACACGTTTGCGGATCTTCGCAATGCTTGCTGCATTATCTCCGATTCGCTCGAATTCTGATGCAATTTTAAGTGCTGCAATCATCATTCTTAAATCTGTCGCAATAGGTTGTTGTTTCGTAATCAGCATAATTACTTTTTCGTTAATTTCATCTTCTAATTGGTTAATATCTAAGTCACGTTTAATGATTTGACGTGCAAAGTTGCGATCATCTTTGTTTAATGATTGCACTGCACTGTCGATACTGTAGTAGACTTTAACCCCAAGATTGTGCAAATCTTGGATTAAGTCTTTTAACTGCTCTTCGTAATGCTGACGAATAACTGTCATTAACCGAAACGTCCTGAGATATAGTCTTCTGTTTGTTTGTCAGAAGGATTAGAGAAGAGCTTGTCAGTATCATCATATTCATTAACGTAACCATTTAAGAAGAATGCTGTTTTGTCTGAAATACGTGCTGCTTGTTGCATGTTATGCGTTACCATGATGATTGAGTATTGTTCTTTTAATTCTTGAACTAATTCTTCAACTTTTAAAGTTGAGATTGGGTCAAGTGCTGATGTTGGTTCATCCATTAGGATAACATCAGGCTCAATAGCTAAACATCTAGCGATACATACACGTTGTTGCTGACCACCTGATAAACCATATGCGTTTTGGTGTAATCTGTCTTTTAATTCATCCCAAATTGCTGCGCCGCGTAATGATTTTTCTACGATTTCATCTAAGACTTTTTTGTCTTTGATACCGTGAATTTTCGGTCCGTAAGTGATATTGTCATAAATTGATTTAGGGAATGGGTTCGGTTGTTGGAACACCATACCTACGTTTGTACGTAATTTTTCAACAGATTGTTTGCTGCTGAAAATGTCGTTGCCGCGGTAAAGGATTTTACCAGCAGTTTTTACAACAGGTACAAGTTCAACCATTCTATTTAATGTTTTAATGTAAGTAGATTTACCGCAACCTGAAGGTCCGATAATTGCAGTTACATTATTTTCTAAAATATCTAAGTTGATATTTTTTAATGCGTGGTTGTCGCCATACCATAAATCTAAATTTTGTGTAGAGTACACGATTTCTTTAGATTGCTGAGCAATACCTGAATCGTGCGGCTTAACATTTGCTTCGACAGTAATATGGTTGTCATTTTCATGTCCTTGCAACTCTTTGTTAAGTTCTGCCTTGTCTTGTCCTTGTTTTTTGTCTTGAACTTTATCCATGTTTCAAAACTCCTTTGCTAAAAATATTCGTGAGCTTTTTAAGTGTTGACTTAATATTTCTTACTGAATTTATTTCTTAAGAAGATAGCTAATCCGTTCATTGCTAAAAGCAATACAAGTAATACGATGATACCTGCTGATGCAACGTGCTGGAATGCTTCTTGCGGTAATTTTGCCCAGTTGTAAATTTGGATCGGCATTGCTTGGAATTGGTCGAAAATGCCGCTTGGTAATTTTAATAAGATCGTTGGAATACCGATTAAGATTAATGGTGCTGTTTCACCTAATGCACGAGATAACGATAAGATGAATCCTGTTAAGATACCAGGTAAGGCAGCTGGTAATACAATTCTGTAGATTGTTTGCCATTTGTTACCGCCTAGTCCATAACTTGCTTCACGTACTGATTTAGGTACTGCACGAATCGCCTCTTGGCTTGATACGATAATAACCGGCAAGATCAGTAATGACATTGTCAATGCTGCTGCTAAAACTGATTTGCCTAATGATAAAGCTTCAATTCCCATACCACGTACGAAGATAGTAAGACCTAATAAACCGAATACGACTGAAGGTACACCTGCTAAGTTTGAAATACTGATTTTCACAAAGCTTGTGAAAGCATTGTCTTTTGCATACTCTTCAAGATAAATCGCTGTACCTACACCTAAAACAATTGAGATAGGAATGATAGTAATCATTAACCATAAAGTTCCGACTAATGCACCTTTAATACCAGCCATTGTTGGCATTGAAGACGAGAAGTTCGTAAAGAATGATGGTTTTAAGAATGGTACACCTTTAATTAACGTATCTATTAATAATGCTGCTAATACGACTAAACCAATAAGTGTACAAGCAAAGAATACCCATTTCAGTACTTTGTTTGTAGTTAAACGAGATGATAGTTTCTTTTCAACTTGCTGTTGATTGACAAGCGCTCTGCTATTTCCTGTGCTATTTGTAGTTGTTGTACTCGCCATCTTAATACTCCTCCCTGAAACGTTTTGAAATCCATTGAGAGATTAAATTCATTACTAGTGTGAAGAGGAAGAGTGTGAACCCTACTGCATAAATACTGTAATAAATATCAGAACCGAACGTAGCATCACCTGTTGCTACTTGTACGATATAACCTGTCATTGTTTGGATTGAACCAGTTAATTTAAATGTTGAGTCTGGTGTAGAACCTGCGGCTAAAGATACGATCATTGTTTCACCGATTGCTCTTGAAATCGCTAATACGATTGAAGCAACAATACCAGAGATAGCTGCCGGTAATACGACTTTAGTTGATACTTCGAATTTTGTTGCGCCTAAACCTAACGCACCTTCACGGATTTTGTTCGGTACAGAAGCCATTGCATCTTCACTTAAACTTGTGATTAACGGGATAATCATAACCCCTACTACAAGCCCTGGTGAAATTGAGTTAAAGCTTCCGAGCTCTGGGAAAATCGAACGTAACAATGGTGTTACGAAAGTTAATGCGAAGAAACCGAATACGATTGTCGGAATCCCTGCTAAAATTTCAAGAACTGGTTTAATGATTTTACGCATTCTGTCTGTTGCATATTCGCTAAGGTAAATTGCTGCGCCTAATCCGATCGGTACTGCAAATAATGTTGCAATTACTGTAACTTTCAAAGTACCTAAGATTAATGCCCAAATACCATATTTAGGACTGCTTGAGAATGGGTTCCATTCTTTAGTGAATAAGAATTCTGTGATTGAAACACGTGTGAAAAATGTAATTGTTTCTGTTAATAGAGTGAAGAGAATACCAATCGTTGTTAAAATCGATATGACTGCGATAATCGCTAAAATAATTGGAACGAATTTATCACTGAAGCCTTTTTTCTTTCTTTGGTTGTTGGCAATCATCTCTCTCACATTTTGTTGAGATTTCATAATCCTTTCTTCCTTCCCTTGGAAAAATAATAAGTTATTCTAAATTAAATTGTGTATTAGTATTTTTAAACAAGTCCACCCGAGACACAGCTCGGGTGGACAAGTGCATATTGAGTGTAAGATATAAAATCTTACTGCTTATTGATGTTCAACTTGAGTAGTGCTGTGATTATTTAGTTGATTCTTCTAATTTTTTAAGTTGCTCATCATAAGTTTTTTCAGGTAATGCTACGTAACCAGCTTTTTCTGCTGATTTACCTTTATCTTCTAATACGAATTTAATGAATGTGCTGAATGCTTTGTTGTCTTTTAATTTTTTGTCGCTAGTGTAGATGTATAAGTCACGGCTTAGAGCGTAAGATCCATCTTGGATAGTTTTCTTAGTAGGCTCGATTGATTTACCGTCTTTACCTTTGATTTTAACTTCTTTTAATGAGTCTTTGTTTTGTTCGTAGAAGTTGTAACCGAAGTAACCAACACCATTTTTATTGTTTTTAACTGATTGTACGATTACGTTTGTATCAGCGTTTTTCTCAGCTTTGATATCTTGTTTGTTCATAACTTCTTCACTGAAGAAATCGTAAGTACCATGTGATTGGTCTGGTGAGAATGCTTTGATTTCTTTTGCAGGGAATTTAGGGTTTACATCTTTCCAAGTTTTAGCTTGACCAGAATAGATTTTTTTCAATTCATCTACAGTTAATTCTTTAACGAAGTCGTTGTCTTTGTTAACTGCGATTGTTACGCCGTCTTTAGCAATTTTCCATTCTGTGTATTTGATGCTTTTCTCTTCTAATTTCTTTTTCTCTTCTGGTTTGATTGGTCTTGAAGCGTTTGAGAAATCAGTTTCGCCAGCGATGAATTTTTCAAAACCGCCGCCAGTACCAGAAGTACTTGATGAAACTGTAACGTTCGGATATTTTTGAGCAAATTTCTCATTTAAAATTTCAATAATTGGTCCTACAGTTGAAGAACCGTCGCCTTTTACTTCGCCTTTTACTTCTTTGTCCTTGCTTCCGCCACCGTCGCTGCTTCCGCCGTTACTACCGTTGCCACATGCGCCTAATAATAATGAAGCTCCAATTACTGTAGTACCTAAAACTTGCCATTTTTTCATGATAAGAAATCCTCCTAAAAATAAACATTTGAGCGTTAAGAGTTATGTGTGCTCAAGCTGTATGTAATTACTTTCAACACCTATATTACATATGGATTGTTAATTACAAATAGAGGAATTGTAAATAAATCATTAATGCGAACGAATTTTAAATTTACAATCTTTACAAAGTTAACAAACGGCTCATAAACCTTGTCATAACAACGTTTTAATATTTCGTTAATATTACTTTCATAAAAGCTCAACGCGAATTTCATCAAAATTTTTTTGGAAAAATTTGCGTTTGCCTAGAAATTATCTTGATAAGATCCGTATATATCGCAGAAGATATGATTTTGAGGGCTTTTTTTACAGAGGTGTTACAACAAAAAGAAAAAACTAGGATACGATTACCCTAGTTTTTAACACCTTACATATTTTATTGTTCTTCTGATTGGGCAATTGCTTCGCCTTTTTTCGTTAAGCTGATTTTACCTGTTTCAATATCAATGATTTTCTTCTTATATAAATGACCGATTGCACGTTTGAATGCACCTTTGCTCATATTGAAAACTTCTTTGATAGCTTCAGGGCTGGATTTATCCCAAAACGGCAGCTCGCCATCATATTCTACTAATAGGTCAAAGATGACTTGGCCATCGTCATCTAAACGTTCATGCGCAAACGGCAAGAATGATCCGTTCAGTTCGCCTTTTTCATTGTGCCCGATGATTCGTACTTCAACAGCTTCCCCTAATCTCGGTTCTGCTTTTCTTTCACTTTCGTGCACGAAAATTTTGTATCCGTCTTTAGAAAGTAAGAAACTCCCTATTTTTAATACACGGTACGGTCTTGCTTCTACCATTTGGTTTTGCATTGAGTCATCATGAATCGGCGTGTACATTTGGCTGACAATAGTTTCTGATGCAAGTCGAGCAAACATTTGCTTTTCACTGTCGATTCTTAGTGTTGCTAAAACATAGTCGCCGTTTTGAGGCCATAGTGATTTTACTTTTGGAAGGTCTTCCCAAGGGATTAATACTTCTCTAGGCAATCCTGCATCTACTTTTGCGCCGTCGCGGTCTGTTTTTAATACTTTGACATAGTCATATTTTGTAGTTGTGATGTCCGGCATGTTTTGTGTCGCAAATAAATCGCCGGAACGGTTAGGATAAATGAAGAAACTGTATTCCTCACCTATTTCTAATTCATCTTCTTCATTTACTTCTGATTGATTCAGTTTTACTTCTTCGCCATTCGGGCCTTCTAATTGGTAAGTTGAACCGTTCAAACCTGCTACTTTGAGAAATTCAATTGATCCAATAATATCGTTATCTTTTAAAGCCATAATAACTCCTTCCACTTTCTGTATTAGAAACATTATAACATGCCAGCCTTTTGTATAGACAGAAGTTCTATCGATTCCTTGTATAATAGAAGAAAATGAGTAAATAAACGCCTTATATCGAAAGGAAAGCGTTAATGTGGTATAATTCATGCGTTAGAAATATCTATTAATGGAGGAAATTCATGTTACAAGTTACTGATGTAAGTTTGCGATTTGGCGATCGTAAATTGTTTGAAGATGTAAATATCAAATTTACAGAAGGTAATTGCTATGGTTTGATTGGTGCAAACGGTGCAGGTAAATCTACTTTCTTAAAAATTCTATCTGGTGAATTAGATTCACAAACTGGCCATGTTTCTATGGGCAAAAATGAAAGACTTGCGATCTTAAAACAAGATCACTTCGCTTATGAAGATGAACGCGTACTAGATGTAGTTATTAAAGGTCACGAGCGTTTATTCGAAGTAATGAAAGAAAAAGACGAAATTTATATGAAACCAGACTTCAGTGATGAAGATGGTATTCGCGCAGCAGAACTCGAAGGTGAATTCGCAGAAATGAACGGTTGGAATGCTGAAGCAGATGCAGCTACCCTGCTTTCTGGTTTAGGTATTCCTGCAGACTTGCATGACAAAAAGATGTCTGAGTTAGAAAACAACCAAAAAGTTAAAGTCTTGCTTGCACAAAGTTTATTCGGCGAACCAGATGTATTATTACTTGATGAGCCTACCAACGGTTTAGACATTCCGGCAATCAGCTGGTTAGAAGACTTCTTAATCAACTTTGAAAATACAGTTATCGTTGTTTCCCACGACCGTCACTTCTTAAATAATGTGTGTACACATATTGCTGACTTAGACTTCGGCAAAATCAAAGTTTATGTCGGAAACTACGACTTCTGGTATCAATCAAGTCAGCTTGCTCAAAAAATGGCGCAAGAACAAAATAAGAAAAAGAAGAAAAATCAAAGAACTGCAAGACTTCATTGCACGTTTCTCTGCCAACGCTTCTAAATCTAAACAAGCAACAAGCCGTAAGAAACAATTAGAAAAAATCGAATTAGATGATATTCAACCATCATCACGTCGTTACCCATTCGTTAAGTTCACGCCAGAACGTGAAATCGGTAATGATTTATTATTCGTTGAAAATGTATCAAAAACAATTGATGGTGAAAAAGTATTAGATAATATTTCATTCACTATGAATCCTAATGATAAAGCAGTACTTGTTGGTGACAGCGAAATTGCGAAGACAACATTGCTGAAAATTTTAGCTGGAGAAATGGAACCAGACGAAGGTACAGTTAAATGGGGTGTGACAACATCTCAAACGTACTTCCCTAAAGACAACTCTGAATACTTCGAAGGTGTTAATCTGACATTAGTAGATTGGCTGCGTCAATATGCACCTGAAGATGAACAAACTGAAACATTCTTACGCGGTTTCTTAGGCCGTATGTTATTCAGCGGCGAAGAAGTTAAGAAAAAAGCGAATGTGCTTTCAGGTGGAGAGAAAGTACGCTGTATGTTAAGTAAAATGATGCTTTCAAGTGCTAACGTATTGTTAATGGATGAGCCGACAAACCACTTAGACTTAGAAAGTATTACAGCAGTCAATGATGGATTGAAATCATTTAAAGGTTCAATTATCTTCACATCTCATGACTTTGAGTTTATCAACACAATCGCAAACCGTGTGATCGACTTAAATCCAAAAGGCGCTGTTTCTAAAGAAATCAGTTATGAAGAATACTTAAAAGAAACTGGTGTATTAAACTAAAATTCGATATAAATTTAATTTTGGGAGTTAAAGTATAGCTTTAACTTCCCTTTTTATGTTTAAAGCAGATAGAACTGTCTATTTATACTGTATAACAGTTGATTTGATAACAGACAATGAAAGTATCAAAGTATAAATTACACTTAATTAGTAAATAAGTTCAGAATTTAGGTTTTTTTCTGTAAATTTCCAAAAATCTTAAATTTCTGGTTTACATCCCTATTAGAACTATGTATAATGTGATACATACTAATTAATTGAATAGTTTTTTGATGAGGCGCATCAATCATCAGTAATTGCTTTAAAGACTGTCTGTCGCAGTTGGCAATGAAAGGGTGAGATGCCGAAATGATCATAAATGCAGAGTTATGATTGTTGGACTTTCAGGTTAAGAGCTAAGGGTCTGTCATTATTATCAAATAATGGAGTGCATCACTTGTATATAAAAAAAGCAAGTTCGCATTCCGGACTTGCTTTTTTTATATATGTGATTCTCCCCCGATAATTGAGGAGGATAAGTATAGAATGAAGAGAAGTGTTTTAAAATTCGGCGGTTCGTCTGTCAGTGATTTTACGAAAATTAAAAATATTGCTGAAATGCTGAAAGAAAGAATAAATAATGACGAACAATTAATTGTCGTGGTCAGTGCAATGGGAAAAACAACTGACCAATTAATGGAAAATGTAGCTGCGCTTACCAGTGCACCGAAACAACAAGAGCTCGCCCTCTTATTAACCACTGGCGAACAGCAAACGGTTTCCTATTTGTCTATGGTACTCAATGATATTGGGGTGAATGCCAGAGCAATGACAGGTTATCAAGCCGGAATTAAAACAGTTGGACATCATCTGAAAAGTAAGATTGCAGAAATCAATCCAGAGACTTTTGATAAGGCATTTGAAACGAATGATGTTTTAGTTGTAGCAGGATTCCAAGGCATCAACGATGAATTCGAACTGACAACTCTAGGCAGAGGCGGATCTGATACAACCGCTGTTGCGCTTGCTGCAGCGAATGATACACCGTGTGAAATTTATACAGATGTAGACGGTGTATATGCTACCGACCCTAGAATTTATAAAGATGCTAAGCGGTTAAGCTTTGTTTCTTACGAAGAAATGATGGAAATGAGTGCACTTGGTGCTGGGGTTTTAGAAACACGAAGTGTGGAATTGGCCAATAATTACAACATTCCATTGTATTTAGGAAGAACTTTATCAAATGTGGAAGGAACGTGGATTATGTCACAAACAGAATTATTAGAGAAAAAAGCAGTTACAGGTGTAGCGTTGGATAGAAACATGATGCATGTCACTATCAGCTATCCCCTATCAGACAATCAACTATTAACGGACTTGTTTACAGAATTAGAAGTGGGTCAAGTCAACGTCGATATGATTTCGCAAATTGTAAATGTTGAAGGCTTGCAGCTTTCATTCACAATTAAAGATACAGATTTAACGCAAATCCAAAGCATTTTTGATAAATTGTCAGAAAGTTACCAAGCTTTAGACTTCAAATTAAATGATGCTTACGCTAAAATTTCATTGATTGGGTCAGGAATGAGAGATATATCTGGCGTTGCATCTAAAGCTTTCATCAGTTTGATTAATGCAAAGATTCCATTTTATCAGACGACAACATCTGAAATCAGTATTTCATATGTTATTGATGCTGAAAATGGAGAACGTGCAGTTAAAGAACTTTATGAAACATTTGATATTTAATCAATTCGATCGCATCTAGAATCAGAAGTACGAGAAGGATTAACAGAGCCTTCCTAAAATAATAATATGGAGTGAATTAAATATGACAAAATTAGCAATCGCAGGAGCAACAGGATTAGTTGGTAGTAAAATGTTAGAGACAGTTGACCGAAAAAATATTCCATTTGATGAACTTGTATTATTTTCTTCAGCAAGATCTGCTGGTAAAGAAATCGAGTTCCAAGGTAAAACATATATTGTTCAAGAGTTAACAGAAGAAGCAGCAAAAGAACATTATGATTATGTATTAATGAGTGCCGGCGGCGCAACAAGCGAACACTTCTCCCCTATTTTTGAAGAAGCAGGCGCTATCGTTATCGATAACTCAAGCCAATGGAGAATGCATGATGATATAGATTTAGTTGTACCTGAAGTCAACGCACCTAAATTCACTAGAGGTATCATCGCTAACCCGAACTGCTCAACAATCCAATCTGTCGTACCTTTAAAACCATTACAAGACAAATTCGGTTTAAAACGTGTTGCTTATACAACATATCAAGCAGTATCAGGTTCAGGTTATGCAGGTAAAGATGACTTGTTGAACGGTGAAAAAGGAGAAGCACCAAAAACTTATCCTCACCCTATTTATAACAACGTATTACCGCATATCGATGTGTTCTTAGAAAATGGTTATACAAAAGAAGAACAAAAAATGATTGATGAAACACGTAAAATTTTAAACTTGCCTGATTTAAAAGTAACAGCAACATGTGTACGTGTACCTGTATTAGACAGCCACAGTGTTGAAATGGATGTTACTTTAGATAAACCAGCGACAGTAAAAGAAATCCAAGAATTATTCGATAATGATGATCGTGTCGTACTTATCGATAATCCGGAAAATAATGAATATCCTTTAGCAATCAATTCAACTGGTAAAGATGAAGTGTTTGTCGGACGTATCCGTCAAGACGATTCATTAGATAACACATTCCATGTTTGGGTAACATCAGATAACTTGCTTAAAGGTGCAGCATTAAACACAGTACAAATTCTAGAACAAGTTTTATCAATGAAAGGAGTTTCTTAATATGAGTCGTTTATTTGAAGGAGTCGGAGTAGCATTAACTACCCCATTCACAGATAACGAAGTGGATTATGAAGCATTAGAACAACATGTACAATATTTATTAGACAACAATATCCAAGCTATCGTGGTAAATGGTACCACTGCAGAGAACCCTACATTAACACAAGATGAAAAAGAACAAGTGCTGAAAGCTGTAATCAAACAAGTTGATGGCAAAGCAGCAATAATTGCTGGGACAGGTACAAACTCTACACAAAAATCTTTAGATGCATCATTACGTGCAAAAGAATTAGGTGCAGACGGTATCATGTTAATCACACCTTACTATAATAAAACAAGCCAACGCGGCTTAATTGCACATTTCACTACTATCGCAAATGCAGTGGAACTACCGGTTGTCTTATATAATGTACCATCAAGAACGAATATGACAATTGAAGTCGAAACAATGGTTGAACTTGCGAAAAACCCTTACATTGTAGCACTAAAAGATGCGACAAATGATTTCGACTATCACCGTGCATTAAAAGAACGTTTAGATTTATCAGAGTTCACACTTTACAGCGGTAACGATGATAACGTAGTACGCTATTATGCAGAAGGCGGTCATGGTGTTATTTCTGTAGTTGCGAATGTGATTCCTGGAGATTTCCAAGCTTTATATGAAAAAGCAAAACGCGGCGAAGCAATCGACAAAGACTTTGAACCGATCAGCCGTTTATTAAATGCATTATCAGTAGACGTCAACCCTATTCCAATCAAAGCATTGACTGCAGTTGAAGGTTTCGGAAACTATGAAGTGCGTTTACCATTAGTGACGCTTGAAGAATCTGATCGTAAACAACTTGAAACAGCTTATGCCAAATATAAAGCGGGTGAACTTTAATGAAAATTTTATTAATCGGATATGGTGCAATGAACCAACGTGTAGCTAGATTAGCTGAAGAGCAAGGTCATGAAATTACAGGGATTATTGTTCCTGATCCAGACAGCAATTACCCCTACCCTGCTTTCAATCAAATCAGCGAGGCAAAAGATGCTGAAGTCGCAATCGACTTTTCTAATCCGGAATTGTTATTACCGTTATTAGATCAAGATTTCAAATTACCGGTTGTTGTTGCGACAACAGGAGAAAAAGAAAAAATCATTGCGAAATTAAAAGAACTTAGTGAAAATATGCCTGTATTCTTCAGTGCAAATATGAGTTACGGCATTCATGTAATGACGAAACTATTAGAGTTAGCCGTACCTCTATTACAAGGCTATGATATTGAATTAATTGAAGCACATCATAATAAAAAAGTAGATGCACCAAGCGGTACATTGATTAAATTATTAGATGTTATTAAAGAAGTAAAAGATGAAGTCAATCCTGTATATGATCGTTCACAAACGACTGAACGAAGAAAACCTGAAGATATCGGTATCAGTGCAGTACGCGGCGGTACAATTGTCGGGGAACATGAAGTATTATTTGCAGGTGTCGATGAAACAATCGAATTAACTCACCGTGCACAATCTAAAGATATCTTTGCGAACGGCGCAATTAAAGCAGCAGAACGATTGGTTACAAAATCAAATGGGTATTATACATTTGACAATTTAAATAATTAATTAAACAGAGGAGATGAACCAGTAATGGCAAAAGATTTAACGGCAGAAGAAATTATTCAATATATTAGTGATGCGAAGAAATCAACACCACTAAAAGTATATATTAACGGTGCTCTAGGACAAGTGAGCTACCCTGAATCATTCAAAGTATTCGGCAGCGAAAATTCAAAAGTGATTTTCTGTGAAGCTGACGATTGGGATAAATTCTATGAAGAAAATAAAAACTACATTGAAGATGTAGAAATTGAAATGGATCGCCGCAATTCAGCAATTCCATTAAAAGATTTACGCAATACAAATGCACGTATCGAACCAGGTGCATTCATCCGCGAACAAGCAATTATCGAAGATGGCGCTGTTGTTATGATGGGTGCGACAATCAATATCGGTGCAGTTGTCGGCGAAGGCACAATGATTGATATGAACGCAACATTAGGCGGCAGAGCTACAACAGGTAAAAATGTACACGTAGGTGCAGGTGCAGTACTTGCTGGTGTAATCGAACCTCCAAGCGCATCCCCTGTTGTTATCGAAGATAATGTATTAATCGGTGCAAATGCCGTAATTTTAGAAGGCGTACGTGTTGGTGAAGGTGCAATTGTTGCGGCTGGCGCAATTGTAACGCAAGACGTACCAGCAGGCGCAGTTGTAGCAGGTACACCTGCCAAAGTCATTAAACAAACATCTGAAGTTGAAGATTCAAAACGTGAAATCGTATCAGCTTTACGTAAATTAAATGACTAATTCGGACAAGCGCAAAATATAAGAGAAAATGAATTTTAAAAGGCGTATTGTGTGCGTTCGTCAAAGCATCACATACGCCTTTTATACATATTATGAGTATTAAAAAGGAATGATATTATGACACAAAGTGAATTAGAATTTGTAACTGAACATCGTCGCCATTTGCATCAAAACCCAGAACTAAGTTTAGAAGAACATGAAACAACTGCACATCTTATTGCTTTCTTAGAGTCTATCGGTGTTCCTTATGAAAGACCATTAGAAACTGGTGTGATTGCTTACCTTCAAGGTAATGGCGATCATACAGTGGCTTTCAGAGCAGATATTGATGCATTGCCTATTCAAGAGGAAAATGAAGTAGCATTCAAAAGCAGCAAAGCAAATGTTATGCATGCGTGCGGTCATGATGGACATACTACTGCCCTAATGTTGTTTGTAAGACGCTGCAAAGCTTTATATGATGAAGGCAAATTACCGCAAAATGTTGTCTTTATTTTCCAACCAGCTGAAGAAACAGGTGCCGGTGCCAATCGATTAATTAAAGCCGGTGCGTTTGATAACTATCCGATTGAAGCAGTATTCGGTATACATGTGATGCCTTTCAATGATGAAGGTACTGTGACAATTTTAAATGAAGAAATTACAGCAAGTGCAACAGAGTATCGTTTCTTCTTAAAAGGACAATCCAGTCATGTAGCAAATAAAGAACAAGGCAAATCATGCGGAGAAGCTCTAACGCATGTATTAAATCAAGTCGGTCAAATTCAGCAATATCACTTAAACGGTTTGCAACGCAATATTGTGCATATGGGAAGATTCAATGCTGGCGAAGCCATTAATACTGTACCAAGCAATGGTTATTTAGAAGGTACAATCCGTACGTATGATACGAATGATTTGCAAGCAGTTAAGGATCAAATGACTAAAATAGCACAAAGTGTCCAATTATTATTTGGTGTTAACTGCGAAGTGAAATTCGAGGAAGGTTATCCCCCTACTTACAATGATCCAAGCTTGCATGATGGTGTAGTTCGCGCACTTAAAGCGGCAGACTTTAATGTGGTTGAAATGGATAAACCTTATTTATTCGGTGAAGACTTTAGCTTCTACAGTCAAATTGCGCCAAGTTATTTTGCATTTGTAGGAATTAGAAATGAAGCCAAAGATTGGGTACATGGTCTTCATACACCAAAACTTAATTTTGATGAAGGACAATTAATCAGAATTGCAGATTACTATGAAAATCTATTATTCCAATATAACAAGGAGGTCACTTCATGACAGCGATTTGGTCAGTCAATCGTCAAAAATTTATAGACAACGCAAAACGTGTCAAAAACAACCACAATTTAATGGCTGTAGTGAAAAACAATGCGTATAACTATGGTTTGGAATTTTCAGTGGAAGCTTTTTTAGAAGTCGGAATCAACACTTTCAGTACCACTTCCCTTGCGGAAGCTGTACGTATTAGAAAAATAGCACCTGAAGCGACAATATTCTTAATGAATGCAGTCTATGATTTTGATACAGTACGCGACAACAAAATCCATATGACACTTCCCTCTTTGGCATATTATTATGAACATAAGCGCGATTTAGCTGGGATTCATGTGCATCTGGAATTTGAAAATCTATTGCATCGATCAGGTCTTAAAACATTAGATGAAATAAAAGAAGTATTGAATGATCATGCGGCAAATACCAGCAATGACAAAATGATTATCAGCGGCCTATGGACACACTTCGGTTATGCGGATGAATTCGATGTACCGGAATACGATATAGAAAAAGAAGCATGGGTCAATATAGTAGATGCATTGTTATCTGAAGGTTATCACTTTGATTTAATCCATGCACAAAACAGTGCAGCTTATTATCGTGAAGGCCAAACTTTATTGGAACATCATACCCATGCGCGTGTCGGTATTGCACTCTATGGTTCAAGACCTTACAGCAGTTTATCTGAATCAGATATCACACAAGCATTAACAGTTAAGGGCAATGTGATTCAAGTTAGAGATGTCAATAAAGGCGAATATTGCGGCTATAGTTTTGCTTATGAAGTTGAACAAGACCATACTAAACTTGCAGTTGTGGATATGGGTTACGGTGATGGTGTACTGAGAACAAGAGCCAAACATGAAGCAATTATCAATAATAAACGCTACCCTATTAAAGCATTAATGATGAGTCATATGTTTGTTGCGGTTGACGACAACGTTACTGCACAAGATGAAGTGATACTATATAATGAAGATATGCGTATCGATGAATATACGTTTAAAGGTGTAGGCGCGAACTCTGAACAGCTGAGTGCGCTGAACCATGATTCTTTGATAAAGGAGATCAGATAAGATGGTTGTAGAATATAAAAACGGTAAATTAACGATGGGCGGTACAAGCTTAGAAATGATTGCACAAAGCTTTGGGACACCTACTATTGTTTATGATGAAGACCAAATCCGCAATCAAATGCGCAGATATAAAAATGCATTTGAAGAAAGCGGAATTGATTATAATATCTCTTATGCTTCAAAAGCATTCACTTGCCTGCAAATGGTAAAACTTGTTCAAGAAGAAGGTTTAAGCTTAGATGTCGTATCTGAAGGCGAACTATATACGGCTTTAGAAGCGGGCTATGACCCAGCAAACATCCACTTCCATGGGAACAATAAAACAAAACATGAAATTCAATATGCGTTAGAGAGCAAAATCGGTTATTTCGTGATTGATTCTTTAGACGAAATCGAATTAATTCAAAAATACGCATCAGATTCTGTAGATGTTGTTTTACGTGTTAACCCAGGTGTTGAGGCACATACACATGAATTTATTCAAACAGGTCAAGAAGACAGTAAATTTGGTTTATCAATCAGATACGGTCTTGCGGATCAAGCGATTGAAAAGATTCAAGCAAGTTCAAAATTGAATCTTAAAGGTATCCACTTCCATATCGGATCTCAAATTGAAGGTACAGAAGCAATGATTGAAACGGCTAAAATTGTAATTAACTGGCTAAAAGGTTTGAATTTAGAAGTAGACCTATTAAATATCGGCGGCGGCTTCGGCATCCGCTATGTTGAAGGAGATGTCAGCTTCCCTATCGAATCAGGCATCAAATCAATTACAGATGCGCTGAAAGATATTGCGAAAGAAGCAGATTATCCATTGCCTACTATCGGTATTGAGCCCGGACGCTCAATTGTGGGAGAAGCGGGTGTAACACTTTATGAAGTCGGAACAATTAAAGAAATCCCTGGTGTTAATAAATATGTATCGATTGACGGCGGTATGAGTGATCATATTCGTACAGCTCTATATGGTGCTAAATACGAAGCTTTACTTGTGAACCGCGAAGAAGAAGCGGACGATACTGTAACAATCTCAGGTAAATTATGTGAATCTGGTGATATCATTGCACGTGATATCAAACTTCCTGAATCAGTACATCGCGGAGATTACTTAGCGATTTTATCTACAGGTGCTTATCACTACTCAATGTCATCTAATTATAACCAAATGCAGAAACCTTCGGTATTCTTTATTAAAGATGGTAAAGCAAGAGAAGTTATCAAACGTCAATCGTTGCGTCAATTAATCATCAATGACACAAAAGTTAAATAAACCTTATAATCAATAAATATGTATAAAGCAAAAACGAACTGATCATTGTCAGTTCGTTTTTTTGATACTACATTCCCTATTTAATTTTTAGAATTACGACGTTTCAATAATAGAGCGCTGCCGACTGCCGCTAGAGATAAACCGAATAATACGATACTAGATGTCAGTGCTGACTCCCCTGTTTTTGGTAATTCTTTTTTCTCTTGTTTCTTTTTAGAAACGTGATTTGTTTGGACTTTATTGTTAGAAGACTCGCTTTTAGCTGCAGTTGTTTGTTTAGTATTGACGGATACATCAGCTTTCTTACCTATAAGAGATGAGTCAACTTCAGCTTTTGGATTCACTGTTTTTTCAACTTTATTAGAAACATTATCCTTTTTATCAATGTTAGTCTGCGCTTGTTTTTGTTTTATTGGTTCTTTTTGTTTTTCAGTTTCGGTATTATTGCCTGATTGTACTGCTTTTGACGCAGGCGTTGAGACATGATTTGATTCTAAAACGGATGAAGCATTTTCTATATAATCTTTTGTTTTTGAATCTGCAACTTCACAAGAAGCTTTGTTTACTGTAACTGGCGTTGTTACTGAAGTAGTTGGTGCTGGCGTATATTCTAATAATTGTGAAGAATAATCTGTGTTATCTTCAATTTCAATCACTTGATTATTTTGGTTCAGTAATTCAGTAGAATAATCGGTATTATCTTCAACTTCAGTTTCAGGTGTACTTATTACAGGTACTTTTGTATCTGTAGTTGGTTGAGTATTTTGTGTTGTTTCAGTTGGTGTAAATTCTAATAACTGTGAAGAATAATCAGTTTGATCTTCTTCTGATACAGGTTGATTTGTTTTATTAGGTGATTCTGGTGTTACTGGTTGAACTTCAGGTGTTTTCACCACTGGTTTATAGAAGCCGCTATCTACAAAATCGTTATTTGCATCCGCAATTTCAATTTCAGTGACATTGCCGTTAGAGTCATTATCTGCTTCGCCTTGACCTGTTTTAGTAGGCACAAAACCTGCAGGTGTCGTAAAGGCAATTTTATATTTTCCGTTAGGTATTTGAGAAAATTTATAATTACCTTTTGCATCTGTCACTGTAGTCAAAATAGAGTTGTCTGGATTTGTAAGCGTCACTTGTACGTCTTTTAAGCCAGGTTCATCTTTATCTTGGATACCGTTTTCGTTTAAATCATTCCATACATAATCTCCTAATTCATAGACAGCGACAGGTGTCGGTGCATCTTTTAAATACCCCATATCAATAGATAAATTGTCTGCATTATCGATTGTGACTTCCACAGGTGTACCGTTAGAATCCTTTGTTTCATCTTCGCCTGCTTGAACTTGTGTCGGTGTATAACCTTCAGGTACATCGAATTCAACTTGGTAAGTGCCATTATTAACATTATCAAACTGATAGTGTCCATTACTATCTGTCACAGTAGTTGCGACTACTTTACCATCTTTAGTCAAATCGACTTTAACACGAGCGAGACCAAGTTCAGTATCTCCTTGAATGCCATCTTGATCAGCATCTACCCACGCTAAATGTCCGATTTTAAATGATGTCGGTAATTGATAGAAACCACTGTCCACAAAGGCGTTATTCGCGTCTTGAATCAGCACATCGGCGTTAACACCATTTGAATCTACATCAATATCGCCTTGGCCTGTTTTGGTAGGTACAAAACCTACAGGTGTCGCAAAGGCAATTTTATAGTTGCCGTTCGGCAAATCAGTAAATGTGTAGTTGCCTTTTTCATTAGTTGTGGTTGTTAAATTCGTGTTATCCGGATTTGTAAGCGTCACTTGTACGTCTTTTAAACCAGGTTCATCTTTATCTTGAATACCATTTTGGTTTAAATCATTCCAAACGAAATCACCCATGTTATATTTTGCTACGGGTACAGGTTCGTCTTTTAAATAACCGAAATCAATGGAAAGATCATCTGAATTATTAATTGTGACTTCTGCTGGTCCGCCATTGGAATCTTTTGTGTCATCTTCGCCTGCTTGTACTTGTGTTGGAGTGTAGCCGTCTGGTGTTTCATAATTTAATTCATAAGTACCATTTGCGACATTTGAAAAAAGATATTTACCGTTCGCATCAGTAGTTGTTGAAGCGATAGTTTGGCCATTTTGTGTTAAATCTATTTTGAGATTGGCTAGAGGCTTTTCAGTATCGCCTTGAATACCATCACCATCTGTATCTACCCATGCATAATCCCCGATTTTAAAGTTAGGCTGTGAAGTTGTTGCAGGATTAGTTTGTGTTGATGGAGTTTTTGCACCAGCAGTTTGAGGTGCATTTAGTGCGGTTTGTGTTTGTGAATTTGAGATAGTTGGCGCAGGTGTATCTCCTTCAGCTGCTTCTGCTTGATGACTGATACCTAAATAAACACCTGTTCCGATTAAAATTGAGGCTGTTCCCATAGTGAATTTGCGGATTGAGTAATAGTGATTGTGTGTGTTCTTATTCATAGATGTGCTCCTTCTGTGCTGTATGATGTATATGCAGTCTATATTTAGTAAGTAGAATATAGCACAGAAATGTATGTAGAAATTTTAATTTACTAAAATTTTAAAATAAATTTACATTAGGAGTTTTAGAGTTTAGCGTGGATAAAACAAGAAAAAAACACTTTACAGAAGTAAAGTGTTTTAAATAGTCAATAAATGTAATCTATTTATTATAGTTTAACAACGTTTGCAGCTTGAGGACCGCGGTCGCCTTCAACTACTTCAAATTCAACTGATTGACCTTCTTCTAATGATTTGTAACCTTCTTGGTTAATAGCTGAGAAGTGTACGAATACGTCGTTTTCTCCTTCAACTTCGATAAAACCGAATCCTTTTTCAGCGTTGAACCATTTAACTGTACCTTGTTTCATAATTTGTGAAACCTCCAAGACTAAAATTCAATATGCATTATTCGCATATTACAAAAAATACTTACAAATAATTAGAGTACTGTAAAACCACAAAAGTAATTCGGAGCTATCTCAATAATTCTAATCACTTCTCAACAGTCTTATGTATAAGCTGCAGGTGGATAAATAACTGTTTTATTGACTCAACAAATTATAAATTGTACGATACCACCCTTACAGATCTTGCAAAAGTAATGCTATCAGTATGTTTCTATATATATGTTTGAGCTAAATATTCTTTGCAATATGGAATAAAACTATTGCTTAAAACCAATTATAGTGCATTCGCCCTATCATTGCAATACAAATAGTAAAAATTAATTACTCAATAATTGGAAGGTCGTAATAAACTTCGTTATTATTTAATACGATAAAGCTATAAAATATTTGCATATCTTCATCGCAATCTTCGCAAAATCTCATATCACAATTATTATAAAATGCATAAATATTATATTTACCTTTCGTGAAATTATCAAATTTCATTTTAGACAAACAAACTAAATCTTTATATTTTTCGAGCATATCCTCATAGTTCTCAAAATGATATTGTTCGTAAATTTTTTCACGCCAGTCATCGAACAACCACCATCCCTCATAGTCAGCTCTGATCATATTGACTGTCCACACGTTATAATCCCCTTTATTGAATAATTGTTCCTTTTTATTTTCAACTATTTCCATGAGAATTTCAAGGAATGTGTTTCGTTCTATAGATTGCTGTAAATGTAGTAAATATTAGGATTTTACGTTGAAAATTCGTATAATAAAACAAAGAGGTGATCTTATGCAACGTAGAAAAATTCAAGTTTTTGGGCAAGTTCAAGGTGTCGGATTTCGTTATTTCACAGAACGCCTAGCTCAAAAATATCAAATATCAGGGACTGTACAAAATGTTGAACAGTATGTAGAGGTCTATGCACAAGGTGAGGAACAAAACCTTGAACAATTTACCCAAGCTGTAATTGAGGGTGCTTCCCCTGCTTCCAAAGTTTCGGATTATAAAATAGAACAACTAGATACAGATTCATCTTTGAAAGGATTTAGAACTATATAAAAAGGAAGATGTAAATTGAGATATTATATTTCTCGAATTTATGGAACACTCGTAGGCGTTCCAGCTGCAATTGTCGCTTGGCTCACAAGTATCTATGCATTCGATATACTTTTTGTATATGATTTGGGAATCGGTGTCGCAACATTTTTTGCACTCTACTTCCCTACTCAATTTTTAACATCAAAAAAATATTTACAAGAAATAGGATTAACACGCAGAGATTTCAGGTTTGTGCGCCACCAATTGAATAATGCACAAACTAAAGTGAGAAAGCTGTTAAAATCTTTTATTAATGTACGTTCAATTAAAGACTTTAAACAAGTGAATGAAATTCATAGATTAGCAAGAACGATATATTTCACAGTAAGACAGCAGCCTCAAAAATTCTTCATTGTAGATAGCTTTTTTTATTCTCATTTAGATAATGCTTTAAATTTAATCGAGAGCTATACAAGATTAGCTAAAATGCCTGCTAAATCTAAAGAAGAGAAACAAAAGCTGGAACAAACGTGTATTACACTAGATGAAGTAAAACGTACTTTAGTTGCGGATTTGAAGCGCCTTAATGAAGAAGACTACACGCGACTTGATGTTGAAATGGAAATGAATAAGATAGAACAACAACGCAAACTCGAATGGAAGGAGCATGATTAATGGCTAATGAGATGCCTAAACAGCCTGAGTTACAAGAGCAAGTATCAAATGATACTACTTTAATGGAAGCAAATAAAGATTTCACACCAGAACAACAAAAGAAAATACACGAGCTTGCCAACCAGATTGAACCGATGAACTATGATTCTTTAATGAAATTCGGTTCTAATGCACAATCCAGCATGTCATCGTTCTCGCATAAAATGCTGAGTGAAGTGAAATCAAAAGATACCGGCCCTATCGGAGATACTTTAAATCAATTAATGACTAAATTAAAAGAAGTACAGCCGGATGATTTTAAACAAGAAAAAGATTCTTTTTTAAAGAAAATTTTTAAAAGAGCCAAAGCTTCCGCAAATGAAATCTTCTCTAGAATGCAATCTGTAGGTTCGCAAGTAGATCGCATTTCTGTGGAATTGAAAAATCATAAAGACAGTTTGAACAGAGATATCCAGTTATTAAATGGATTATACGATCAAAACAAAAACTACTTTGATGAACTTAATTTATATATTGCGGCTGCTCAAGAAAAGAAAAAAGAAATCCTAGATAATGAATTGCCCGCAAAGCGCAATCAAGCATATGAATCTGGCAACCAAATGGATATTCAAGAAGTTGCGGATTTAGAACAATTTGCGGATCGTTTAGATAAACGTATCTATGACTTGCAGCTGTCACGACAAATTTCCTTGCAGACTGCACCGCAAATCCGTATGATTCAAAATGTGAACCAAACTTTAGCTGAAAAGATTCAAAGTTCTATTTTGACAAGTATTCCATTATGGAAGAACCAAATGGCAATTGCTTTAACTTTAATGCGTCAACGACAAGCGATGTCAGCACAAAGAGCAGTAACAGATACTACTAATGATTTGCTGACAGCGAACTCTGAACTATTAAAACAAAATGCAATTGATACTGCAGTTGAAAATGAACGCGGTATTGTTGATATTGAAACGTTGAAATCAACGCATGAAAATATAATCGAAACAGTAGAACAAACATTGCAAATTCAAGCTGAAGGTCGTGAAAAACGCCAACAAGCTGAACAAGAGCTGCAGCACTTAGAAGCTGACATGAAAGATAGATTATTAACAATGAAAGATAATAAAGTTCAATAACACTTTTGATAAAACGATTATCTGCCCTGCTTTGCAAAGCAGTAAAGGATAGTCGTTTTTTTACCTGCTTTTAGATTTTATATTTATCAGGCTGTGATTCAGGGTATCAAAGAGTGAAGTCCATTCATGATATTCAGTCAAAGGAGTAGATTATTATGACACAACACTTTCATAAAGGTGTTCTTTTTTATCATAAAGCTGCAGGCCAAGGCAACTTATATAAAGAGCTCGGCCAAGTAATAGAAAATATTACACAGATGTGTGATGAACTCACAATTAAGTTAAGTAAAGAAGAAGGAGATATTAAAAGGTTTTGCGATGAAATCCGCGAAGAAAATAATGGATCATACGATGTCTTTTTCATTTTGGGCGGAGACGGCACTGTAAATGAATTAGTAAATGGTGTAGTCTTAAATAATTTAGATATCCCTATCGGCATTATCCCTGGCGGTACATTTAATGATTTTGCTAAAACATTAAATTTATCACCTAAACCAGCCCCGGCATCTGCGGAATTATTGGATGCACAAGTAAAATCATTTGATGTGCTAGATATTAATGGACACATTGCATTAAACTTTGCTGGTATTGGTATGATGGTTCAAAACTCTGAGAACGTTGATTCTAACAAGAAAAAAGTTCTTGGTAAATTGAGTTATGTATTTACAACAATCAAAGTGATTGCTGATCCGGACACATATCAATATAAAGTAGAAGCTAATGGTGAAACGTATACGGGCGAAACTTCAATGATACTCATAGCAAACGGTAATTTTGTAGGCGGAAGCCGTATACCGTTAGAAGACTTATCGCCTTGTGATGGCAAAATGAATATCTTTTTATTCAAAAACCATAATATGAGTATGATTAAAGATTTCTTCCAAGTTAAAGATAGTATGAATTGGAATGATATTACTGAAAACATCACATTAGTTTCTGCAGATGAGGCAACGCTGAAAACAGAACCTAATACTAAATTAGATATAGATGGAGAAATATTATTTGAAACACCTGCAGAAATTAAAGTGTTAAAAGAAAAAGTGAAGTTATTGTACTTGGATATTGAAAATCAAGAATCATAAAATGTGATTTATGGATCACTTCACGAAGTAAATTGAATTGATTTTGTATGTATATAGGAAAAAGGTCTCGAACAAAAATTCGAGACCTTTTTTAGCTTGCTTATTCTTTTTCGTAAACAATCGGTGATTGTTTTTTGAATCCTAAACTGATTAGATAGCCGATAATGACTGAAACAATCGCGATTGGGAACCATTCTAAGCTATTTTTAGCTAATGGTAAATTTGACCATGCATCAAATGCAATCCATTTTTTAGCTACTGCAACACTGATTAATGATGTAATCGTAATTACTGTGATTGTAAATTGTTGTACGATTGGTTTCATTGGAACGAATCGTGCCATTAAAATTAATAATACAGTTGTGATACCGATTGGATATAAAATCATTAGTACTGGGATTGAAAGTTGGATAACTTGGTTAAGACCTAAATTAGCAAGTACTAAACTGATTAATGTAAAACCAATTACATATGCTTTGTATGAAATTTTAGGAATAATACTATTGAAGTATTGGCTTACTGCTACTACAAGTCCGCAAGCAGTTGTTAAACATGCAAGTGCAACGATAATACCTAATAAATATTTACCGAACTCTCCATAACCAGTACCAGCAATTGTTGTTAATAAATAAGTACCGATGTTTTGGTTATGATCTGCTAAATCTTTAAGTTTCTCTGGTGAAACGACCATATGGTTTCCGATATAACCTAAAGAGATATAGATGAACATTAAACCAGCAGCCGCAATTACCCCTGCCATTGCTGTTTGTTTGAAAATAGTGTTGGCATGTGTGATACCTGTAGCTTTTACTGCATTAACAACAATCATTGAGAATGCAATTGCCGCAATGGCATCCATTGTAAGATAACCTTGGGTAAACCCTTGTGAGAAACCTGATAATGTTGATGTATATGCTTCTGTACCATTACTTGACGGGTTGCCGCCGAAGTCCATAAATCCTTTAATAATCATAGCTACAATTGTAATTAATAATGCAGGTGTTAATAATGAACCGATTCGATCCACCATTTTACCTGGTGTTAAACAAAGGTACAATACTACCGCAAAATAAATTACTGAGAAAATAAATAATGCAATAGGACTGTTTGTATTGATAATCGGTGTAACTGTCATCTCAAATGAAGTAGATGCAGTACGCGGAATCGCAAATAACGGTCCGATCGTTAAGTAAATAGCAACTAAGAATACCACTGAGAAAACTGGTGATATTTTGTTGAATGCGCCGATGTAACCTTGTTTATCCAAAGCGCCTACAACTACCCCTAATAACGGTAACCCGATTCCCGTTAAGACAAATGCCAGAATAGCCGGCCAGAAATAGTGCCCGCTATCTAAACCTAAATTTGGTGGGAAGATGAGGTTTCCTGCGCCAAAGAAGATGGCAAACAAAGTAAACCCGATAATCCATGTGTTTTTATTCATATTGATGTGCTCCTTCTATTACAATAAATCTTAAACATTGCTTTATTTTAGCATAACGTAAAAGGAAATGCTATATAAACTTTCAGAAAATTTAAAAAGTATCGCGCAAATGATGTCATTTTTTCGAAAAATATGTCGTATTACTTAATTGTAATACAATAAAACGCATACAATTAACAATTGAAAATACCATTGCTAGTTGTACGCGTATATTTTTTAAACAGATTTCAATAATAGTTTCTTGAGCAGCGGTGAAAGTTGGCTTGGCAAGTTTTCAACACCTTCTACAAATAATGCAAATTGTCCATAGATATTATGAATCGTACGTTCAATGTCTTCGGTAATTTCTTCTTGGCTTAAAAAGACATTGAAAACTTCAATACCGTATTTTCTTGCTTCCTCTACTGCTTCATACGTATCAATGATACCATCTTGGTCATAGTTATAAGCAGAAGGTTCGCCATCAGAAAATATAATTAAGAAACGCTGATGATGCGATCTGCTCAATAAGCGTTCGCTTGCAAGCCGAATTGCTACGCCATCCCTATTATCATCTTGCGGTGTTAATTCCATGATTCTAGGGCTGTCTTTCGAACCGGTAGAATAATTATAATCGATAATTTCGTCGATGATATTAGGTTGTGTTTTATCATCAGCTTCAAATGCATCTTCATTAAATGCTAAAACTTCATGTTTCACATTCAGCGATTTTAATGTTTCGTGGAAAAGTACGACACCTTTAATCGTTTCATCCATTTTATCAATCATGCTTGCCGAAGCATCTACTAACAATGTAAATGTCGCATCGAACGAACGGCTTAAATCTTGTTTTTTATAGAACATTTTATATTGGTCATCAATAAACCAATTAATCAAGTCACGCTGTAGACGTCCTTTAGTGAGATTATGGCGTTCATCGATTTGTTCGCGATCGATAGTTTTTTGAATGATTTGTGTTAAATCTTTAATTTCGTATTGTACTTCCTGATGTACTGAATGATAGTTCGCTCTATCTTCATCTGTAATTTCCGGTGTATGCCACTGTACTTCTACATTTTCATTGATACCTTTCAAAGCAAATGGTTGTGCTGCAGCACCGGTTTGTCCGCCCTCTTCGTTATCAATCGTATCATTAGAACCTTTGCCTTTTTTCGTCATCATATCTGTCATATCATCTGATGCATCGCCTTCTCGTGCAGTATCATTATCACTGACAGCTTCACTGTTTTCGCCTTCATGCAATTCCATTTCTAAATAGGCGCCGCCTTCTGATTTTGAATCTTGTGCTTTCGTTTCAGCTTCTGCAGTTTCGATGTCATCCTCTTCATCACTGTTATCTTTACCATCTACATTTGCCGCATCTACACGTTTTAAATCTTCGAATGTTTGTTCTTGCAGTGCTTTATAGACATTACGCGGTATATAGTAATATTCATTGAGCATGTCTTCTTCTAGAAGATCATCAAGCTGATACATAATTCTTTCAGCTAAAAATTTATTATCTTCAGTAGTATAGTTCATAAAGAAGTTCGGCAGATACATATACATACTTTGAATGATAGGGTCTAAATCTGGGCGGATACTTGGAACTTCATAAAAGTTTTCTGTCAGAAGCGATTGTTCTAAATATAAGAAAATCAAATCGGTATATGTTGTTTTAGTGCGATATACATTGATTTGCGATTCTGTATAGTTTAATCTGATACGTTTACGCATTTCAATCGCGCTTTTCATACTAGGACGGATATTTGTAATCGCATTGAGTACACGCATATCTTCTAATAATTTGAATACTTGTCTGAAGAAACTTGGGTGTTTGAATTCATTGTTATCTAGTACTTCATTCACAATAAATTGATCCATTAAACGATAACCATATGTCGCAAACAAGACATCTGTTTTTAAACCAGTGATTTCAATTTGGCTTGGACGATGTGTCCAAAAGACACTGGCAATCAGTTCATTTTCAATCGGATCGTAATAAGGGAATTTCTGAATTTTGACATGCGTCTGGTTGTTTTTAAGAAGAAGACGTGCCAAGTCTTGCAGCATCATCACTTTTTTAGCATCTAAAATTTCATCATTAAATTTGATAAAACGATTGCTCATATTTATCCCTCACTAAAAGTTCAATTCTATTGCATTGATAATTGCTTGCTGTTCGCGTTCGTCTTCTAATTTATCAATGATTGCACGTTGGATAGCACGTTCGATCGGCATGACTGTTGCCAAATCGCTCATGTCGATTAATGCACGGATACTTGCTGCTTCTTCAGAGATTTGACCTTGTTTTGTCATTGTGCGCAAGTCTTCATTGAAAGCTGCAATTTTAGAAATTAATGCGTCATCATCTAAACGGCTTTGTTCTTTAATGACTGTTTTTAATGTTTCACCGTCGATGTAGTCGACTTGAATGACTACGAAGCGGTTTTTCAATGCTTCGTTCATCGGTAATGTACCAACATATCCTTCATTAATAGCCGCGATGACATTAAAGCCTGGTTTTGCTTTGATGACTTCGCCGGTAAAAGGATTTGTTAAGCTGCGGCGGTAATCGAGTACTCCGTTTAAAATCGGCAATGTTTCAGGTTTCGCCATATTGATTTCATCAATATATAAGATATGGCCTTCTTTCATTGCTTTGATAACAGGGCCATCAATAAAGACGATTTCTTGTGTGCCGTCTTCGCTTGTTTGAATTGTTTTGAAACCAAGCAAACTCTCAGCATCTAAATCAACTGAACAATTGACTTGATACATTGGAATATTGATTTCTTCACTCAATGATTCAGCAAGTTTTGTTTTACCTGAACCTGTAGGTCCTTTTAATAATATATTTTTATTTAAACGCATCATGGCATATGCATCGCCAAATACTGTTTTATCAGCGTTAATATACTGATGTTGTTCCATTAAAATTCTCCTTTGCATAAACATCAAAAAATAGACCGGGGCATCATCAATGCCCAAGTCTGCTAATGTCTATTAAATTAAATGTCTTTCTATACTTCTTTAAAGTAATCTTTGTAGTAGCCGCCTACTTTACCTGAATTATCAATGATTTGATAATATTCTTCAGTTTCATTAACAACGTCATATTGTTTGCCTACTGTAAGCATATCAGATACTGTGAATTTTTTCGCATCAGTATGCAATACCTCTACTTTTTTAATTGGTTCTTTTTCTTTCCATTCTTCATGTAACATAAATTTCAATCCTTTCTATATGTCCTATGCTTTTTCTAAAGTCAAGATGAATGATAGACCGCTGTTTTCAGTAATTCGCACAGACTCAGAATCTTTTTGTTCTAATGTTTGATATGGAATACCGATAATTTCCAGCTGCTGTACAGCATTGCGGTAAGCTTGTTTCGAATCTGTACTGAATTCGATTTGTTCGACAGAACCGTATTCCGCCATATCAATCGGCTCGCCAGCTTGGAAAATATGTAATTCTCCGCCTAAACCGCCTTCACCGATTCGAAAGACTTGTACTTTAAAGTCAGCATCTGTTGTTGGTGTATATTCAGCAAAATGATCTAGACCGAATACTTTTGATAATATCGATGCAGTCAATAAAACTTCATTGACTTGTACGATGACTGGTCCTAACCCTTGAATTTGATGCAAAGGATTAACAGTACTATCATCTGTAGGCATACCTAATGGTACCCCGCTGTTGCGTTCATTCGAATAAATATCAAAAAACTGACCGTTACCGTCTTTGAACTCGAAATGCTTATGATCATTCATTTCTATAACTTCGCCGAATTGAATTTCATTTTGACTTAAAATAGACTGATATTCTTCTAAACCTAAATCAGTCGGTGTTCTCAAACCGATACTTAATACATGGTTGGCATCAGTAGTATAATTTGGTACTTCAATAAAGTGTACTCTCGTACCTGGACTTAAATCTGCATCGCCGAAACGCACCGCATTTTTTGAACCTTGTCTTTCGTAATTAAGTCCTAAAATATTATGAAATAAATGAATTGTCTGTTCTAGATTTTGAGTACCTACTGTAACACTTCGCAATCCTGCCATTTTACCCACACCTTCTTTTCAGATTTCTCATTCATTATAACTTAAATGGAACGATTTTTGTATGATGAAGTACCTATTGAATAACTTCCTTCAAATTAAGGTATAGTAATAGTATAAACGATTAGAAATTGCATTTTTAATCTGGAAAGATGGAATCAAAGGAGATGATTTAAAATGCTTAATTTCTGGATACTTTTTGCGCTCACAGTATTAATTGCTGCTTATTCAGGCATTAACTACTTTACAGGCACGTTTAAAGAAAATGCGAAGCTTAAAAAGCAGCACTTCGGATTGATATGTATCGTGTTTGTAGTCCTAGCAATTATTGAACTTATCGTAATGAATATGATTTAAATGCGTATAAAGCAAGCATCGGCACCTTTATGGTTTTGCTGATGCTTGCTATTTTGTTATAAATCAATAGATTATTTATTTTGGAACAGGTCTGTAGAACTCTTTGAGTGCGATTTAGTGTTATATATGTAAAAAAATACAACGACGTCAAACGCCGTTGTATTAAGGTATATAGTGTGTTTTAAACTGTCAATTATGATTCTAAAAGTAAGTCTTCTGGGCTTTCAATAAGCTCTTTGATTGTTTTTAAGAATCCAACTGCTTCTTTACCATCAATGATTCTGTGGTCATAGCTTAATGCAATGTACATCATTGGACGGTTTTCGATTGTATCTTTATCGATTGCGATTGGACGAGTGATAATTGAGTGCATTCCTAAGATTGCAGCTTGGCTTCCGTTAATGATTGGAGTAGACATCATTGAACCGAAGATACCGCCGTTAGTGATTGTGAATGAACCGTTCATTAAGTCGCCAAGTGATAATTTGTTATCACGTGCTTTCACTGCTAAGTCAGCGATTGAGCTTTCGATTTCCGCAAAGTTTTTCTTATCGCAGTCACGAACGAATGGTACGATTAAACCGTTATCTGTAGATACCGCAATACCGATATCATAGAATTGTTTAGTAATCATATCTTGACCATCGATTTCAGCGTTAACTGCTGGATATTTTTTCAATGCTGCTACAGCTGCTTTTGTGAAGAATGACATGAAGCCTAATTTAGTACCGTCATGGTCTTTAATGAATTGTTCTTTTTTACGTTTACGCAAGTTCATTACGTTTGTCATGTCTACTTCGTTGAATGTTGTAAGCATTGCTGTGTTATTAGATACTTCTAATAATTTTTTCGCAGCAGTTTGCTTACGGCGTGACATTTTTTCACGAATCACTGGTTTTGAAGGTGTGCTGTTTTGTTGTTTAGCAGGTGCTTCAGATTTTGTTTCAGATTTTTGGCTTGATTGACCGCCTTGTTGTTTGCGATCTACATCGTCTTTACGTACAACGTCATTGCCTTTAGAAGCAACTTCAGCTAAGTCGATACCTTTTTCACGTGCATATTTGCGCGCTGATGGTGTTGCGTTGACACGTTGGTCGCTTGAGCTGCTGTCTTTGTCAGATGAAGCATCAGATTTTGCTGGTGCTTCTTTTTCTTCAGACTTGCTTTCTGATTTCTCTTCAGATTTAGGTGCTTCTTGTTTGTCGTCAGATGAACTTGATGATGGACTTCCGCTGCCTTCCCCTACAGTTGCGATTGCTTGTCCTACTTCAACAGTGTCGCCAGGTTCAGCTAAATGTTCTTGTAGAACACCTGCTTCTTCTGATACAACTTCAACGTTGACTTTATCTGTTTCTAATTCAACAACAGCTTCACCTTTATCTACTGAATCACCAGGATTTTTCAACCATTCAGCTATTGTACCTTCCGTAATAGATTCTGCTAACTCTGGAACTACGATCTCAGACATACTATTTTCCCCCTAATTTTTGTTAAGACTCTCTTCGATAATAGATTTTTGTACAAGTTTATGATTTTCTCCGTCACCTTCAGCTGGCGCAGAACGTTTGATTCGGCCGCTGTATTGCAATTCGTATTTATCGCTTGCTAAATCGCTTAAGTAAGGATATACGAATGACCAAGCACCTTGGTTTTGCGGTTCTTCTTGAACCCATGCAATTGTTTCTAGGTTTGTTAATTGATCGATGATTGCTTGTACTTCTTCAACAGGGAAAGGATATAATCTTTCAACTGCGATAAGAAGGATTGAATCATCAGGTTCTTTTTGCAAACGCTCTTTCAAATCAATAAACATTTTACCTGAAGCTAAAATTACTTTTTTAACTTTGTCTGCTTCATATTCTTCTGGCAAGATAGGTTCGAAATGACCATCTGTAAACTTATCGATTGTATCAGAAACTGTTTTGTTTCTTAATAAGCTTTTCGGTGACATTACTACTAACGGACGCATAGCGTCAGTGTCCAGACTTGCGGCTTGTGCACGAAGCAAGTGGAAGTAGTTGCTTGAGCTTGATAAGTTTACTACTGTCGCATTGTTTTCAGCAGATAGCTGCAAGAAGCGCTCTAATCTTGCTGAAGAGTGTTCTGGTCCTTGACCTTCATAAGAGTGCGGCAAGAACAATGTTAAACCAGAACGCTCACCCCATTTTGCGTTACTGCTGAATAAGAAGTTATCGAAAATCATTTGGGCCATATTTGCGAAGTCGCCGTATTGGGCCTCCCAAATATTCATAGTACCCTTGTTTTCAACATTATAACCGTATTCAAAGCCGACTACTGCTGCTTCAGATAGTGGTGAGTTATGCACATCGAAAGATGCTCTTTGATTAGGAACATGTTGTAATGGAATATATTCATCGCCATTATCAGGATTATGCAATACAGCATGTCTGTGACTGAATGTACCGCGTTCGCTATCTTGACCTGTTAAGCGGATTGGTGTGCCGTCTTGCATGATTGTCGCAAATGCAAGTTGTTCTGCTTGTGCCCAGTCAACTAAACCATCCTCTTTTTCAAATGGTTCTCTGCGTTTCTCTAAAACTTTGTTAAGTTTTTTCAAGACTTCAAAACCAGTTGGATAGCTTAACAATGCATCGTTAATTGATTTTAATTCATCAACATCAAATTCACGATCATCTGGTTGTAATGGTAACTCTAAACTATCAGGTTTAGACATGTCTTTTGTAGTTGTTTTATCATTTTTATCGATTTTATCATGTGCTGCACGTAATTCTTTTTGTACATCATCTAAGACAGCGTTCATTTCATCTTTAGAAATGACACCTTCATCAACAAGCTGTTCACCGTAAATATGATCAACAGTCGGATGCTTGCGGATATTATGATATGGCATCGGGTTAGTGATAGATGGTTCATCCATTTCGTTATGACCGTAACGACGATAGCCGACTAAATCGATAACAACATCTTTATGGAATTCTTTTCTGAAGTCCATAGCAATATCGATTGCTTCGATAGTTGCTTCTACATTATCAGCATTGACGTGCATAATCGGCACATCGTACCCTTTTGCGACATCTGTAGAATAAGTTGTAGAACTGCCGTCTGTCGGTTCAGTAGTGAAACCGATACGGTTGTTTGTGATTAAGTGCAATGAACCGCCAGTTGAGTAACCATCAAGGTTGCCAAGGTTCATTGTTTCAAAGTTAATACCTTGTCCAGGGTAAGCTGCGTCACCATGGATTAAAATAGGCATTGATTTTTTGAAATCCGTTTGTACTTTTCCGCCTTGATGACGGTCATCTTGTACAGAACGTGTTTTACCTAAGACAACAGGTGAAACAATTTCTAAGTGACTCGGGTTGTTCGCAAGTGAAATGCGTTGTTTTGTACCGTAAGAGTCAGTTGTTTTTGTTCCGCCTAAGTGATATTTCACATCACTTGTCCATGCTGAACCAGATGTTAATTCTAAGCTTCCATCTTCTGGCAAGAATTTCATCGGATCTGTATGCATGAATTCAGAAATCATCATTTCATACGGTTTTTCAAGCACATGCGTCAACACGTTTAAACGTCCGCGGTGTGCCATACCAATTTGAATATTTTGAATTTCTTCTTTAGCTGCACGTTTCAATGTTTGCTGCAACATAGGAACAAGTGTATCGACACCTTCAATAGAAAATCGCTTTGCCCCTACAAAGTTTTTATGAAGATATTTCTCGAATCCTTCTACGTGTGCTAAAGTTTTAAACAGTTCAAGTTTTTGGCTTTTATTAATATTTGCTTTATATGGCGTTTCAATACGTCGTTTGAGCCAAGCGCGCTCAGTATTGTTGTTGATGTGTGTGTATTCAAATGCAATTGGTCCTTTGTAACGTTTCTCCATGCGCTTAATAGCTTCGTACGCATTGTCATAAATATCAGAAAAATGGTCTGATACGATGCCTGGAGAAATGTTTTCTAAATCTTCTTTTGTCAAGTTGAAATCCTCAATCGTAAGCCTAGGAACGTGTTTGCGTTCTGGACGATTGACGGGATAAATATCAGCCTGCAGATGTCCGTATTGTCTGATGTTGTCAATTAAACGCATAACCTGTTTAATTGTCATATCATCTGAACTTGATGAAGGTGCTGCAGCCACCTCTCTGTTGTCATTATTAATTGTGCTGAATAGAACTTGTAAATCTTCAGAGACAGAAGTTGGATCTTGTAGATATTGATCATATAAATCTATGATTACCCCTAAATTAGCTCCGAAATTTACAGGTGCTTCACTAACCTGTGTATATTTCGTCATATTACTCCCTCCACAATATATTGAAACGCTTACAAATAAATAATATCATTAAATGTTCACAAATTAAAGGGAGAAAGCCGAATTGATAACATGAAAAAGAGCCGATATGACGGCTCTTTGTACACATATATAACCATAAATAGAAGATGGAACAAATAAAGTAGAATTCCTTTTTAAATGTAATTATACGTTGAAAGTGATTCTGAACGTTGTATAAGCATCTACTTCACTCTCAACTTGAATCGTTCCGCCGTATAAATTAACTATATTTCGTGCAATAGAAAGACCTAATCCATTGCCGCCGCGTTGGCGTGATCGTGATTTGTCTACTCTATAAAATCTGTCGAAAATGTAATCTAAGTCCTGTTTTGGAATACCAGAACCATGGTCTGTAATTTCAATCGTTGCTTGTCTGTTTTTCAATTCAGTACAAATGTTAATCGATTTTTCACGCGTATCATATTTAATCGCGTTATCTAAGAAAATTAACAGCACTTGTTCCAGTTGGTAACGATTCATTTCTAATACAATCGGTTTGCTGGAAGGTTTGAAAGTAAAGTTATATTCAGGGTGCAGATGTCTAAGTGATTTTAATCTCGAAGTAATTTCATCATTAACATCGACCGGTTCAACATCTAAAGCATCTTTATACGTTGATTCTTTTGTTAAAAGTAATAATTCCTCTACTAATTTGGTTATACGATTCATTTCTTCGATTGTAATGTTTAATGATTCCTCTAAAACGGCCGGGTCCTTTTTCCCCCACCGCTTGATAAGGTTAAGGTGACCTTGAATGATTTGAAGTGGTGTTCTCAATTCATGAGAAGCATCTTCTACGAATTGACGTTGTTGATCGAACAGCTCTTCGATTTGAATCATCATATCATTGAAGGTATCAATTAAATCTGTAGTTTCATCGTATTCTGTCGGCAATTCCAATTTCTCTTGGAAACCATCTCGACGTATTTTTCTCATTTTATTAGCCATTATCGTGATAGGCTTTGCGATTTGGGCTGAGAAAATGTAACTGATGGTTGCGGTAATGATTATTGCGATAATACCGAATAAAACAGAAAGTATAATCAACGAATGCATGACACTGTTATAACTTGATAATGAATGAATAATTATTGAGTAACCCTGAAACTTTTCAGTGTCTATTGGATGTGAAACTACTAAGAAATCATCATTTTTGATGCGTTTAACATAAACGCTGTGATAGCTGGAAGGTTCCACTGATTTTGTGTCATTGATATACTCGCTCATTGTCGAAGTTTCGGCTAATACATCTTTATTATTATCATAAAGAATGACTTTTTGGAAGTTGCCTAATGATGCATTCAAATCTAAAGGTTTAATGTCATCCAGCGATTTGGTTGCTAATAAAGCCGCAATATTATCTGCACTTTTTTCAGCATCATTAATTTCGCTGTCTCTTAATGTAATACTTAGAAAATAAATGATAACTAAGCTGAAGATGAAGACTATTAAGAATGTAATACTTGTAGTGACCAGCATCCATTGTGTTTTTAATTTCCGCTGCTTCATTGTCTGATCACATATCCTACACCGCGAACGGTTTCAATTACCTTTTCTTTACCGAAAGGTTTTAATTTATTTCTTAAATAGCGGATATAGACATCAACAACATTTGTTTCCACTTCACTATCATAACCCCAGACATGATCAAGTATTTGTTCGCGCTGCATCACATGGTTCAAATTCTCAGACAACAGCTGCAGCAAATCATACTCAGTTTTTGTTAACTCCAGTTCTTGACCATCAATAGTGACACGAAAAGCTTCTTTGTTGATTTCAATTCCTTTAATTGTAATGATATCTTTTTCAGGTTGACGTCTGAGTGTTGCACGAATACGTGCTAATAATTCTTCTATATCAAATGGCTTAACAATATAATCATCAGCACCGTAATCTAAGCCGGCAACCTTATCATATGTATCGCCTTTAGCAGTAATGATAATAATAGGTGTAGATTTGACGGCTCTTATTCTTTTGCAGATTTCTAATCCATCCATATGCGGCAGCATCAAATCCAGCAAATACAGATCATAATCTTTATTCAAAGCGGTTTCTAATCCAGAAGCTCCATCATTTTCAATATCCACTTCATAATTCTCATGTACTAATTCTAATTCAATAAAACGAGCTAAATTCTGCTCATCTTCTACGATTAATATTTTTGTCATAGTTAGCACCTCAGTTTTGATTTTATCACATACAGACAGAGAAAGAACTGTTTAAAGATACAATTCATCAAAACAGATTTTGTGACAATTTTGTGCGTTCTTGAAATAGATTGAAAAAACCTGCATTTTCTAATTGACAACCATTCTCACTCATGTATAATAGTAATTGAAAATGATTATCAATACCAAATGAGACATCCCCCCACACATTTCGTTCTTATTGTATTGGTCATTTTCGTATTATCCCCTTTTATATATGCCCGTAAATACTACGTTATCAGATACGATAGCGTGACATACTTACCGATTCTGCAAGAGATGCAGAATCGGTTATTTTTTATCTCTTTTTTATTTATCACTGCCAAAAAAAGAGACCAGGCTGCCCTGATCTCATCTTTATTAATATTAAACTGATTTGAATTTGCCTTTGAAAAATAATGAGACACCTAAAATGCAAATCACACCTGCTGTGACACCTGCAATGACATCAGTTGGATAATGTACACCTAAATAAATTCTAGACATACAAATCATCGCAATCATGAAAATGCAGAAGGATGTCATGACAATGCGCGGTTTGCCATCAAGATAATGACTTGATAATGCAATCAAGCTGCCGAAGAATGAAGTTGATCCCATTGCATGGCCGCTTGGAAAACTGTATCCGCCGATTTCCACTAGACGTAATTTAGTTGGACGTTCTCTATCAAATGTGTTTTTCATAATCGGATTAGAGATACTTGATACAGCCATGACGATAGCGAAGAATAATGCTTCGATCTGCATTTTGCGCAGCAGCAAAATTGCTACGACACATAATGAAAGGCAAATCATCGACCATACTTCGCCAATCCACGTTGCACCCATGAATATACTTGTTGTGATTACGCTATGTGATGCATAGATAAAGTCATAAACTTCTGTATCAATCCAATTACCGATTCTATTTTGATGAAAAGCAGCAATCACGCTGAATATCAATGTAAATACTAGAATCAGTGAAATTCTCTTTGCTCGGCTCAAATCAGCTTTCCCTCGTTTCCTTTTGGTTTGTATCTTTAAGAATCTTATCTAATAAATCCTCTTTAGTAAATAATTGGTGGTAGTTAGACATTTGTTTTTCAATGTCTGAACGGTTGGATTCGATTTCATGCAAGGCATCCATAAATTTTTGTTGTGTTGCCTCATCTTCAGGTAATGTCTGTGCATAACCTTTTTCTTGGAAGTATTTAGCGTTATCAATCTGATCGCCGCGAGATTGGTCTAAGCCTAATGGAATCAGCAACATTGGGATATTCAATGTTAAAAATTCATAAATGGCATTTGCACCTGCACGACTGACAACAATATCTGTTATCGCAAGCAAATCAGTTAATTCGCTTGTAACGAATTCAAATTGACGGTAGCCTTCTTTATCGATTGTTGAATCTAATAACCCTTTACCAGTTAAATGAATGATTTGATATTCTTTCAATAATTCATCTAAGTTGCGTCGGATTAAATCATTAATCGTTTTACTTCCTAAACTGCCGCCCATTACCAAGAGTACTTTTTTACCATTATTAAATCCTGTAAGTTGGTAACCTTGTTCTTTATTACCCGATTTTAAGTCATCTCTAACAGTTGCGCCTACAAAATCTGCTTTGGATTTCGGAAGATATTTCAGTGTATCTTCGAATGTAGTATAGATTCTATCCGCAAATTTCAGAGAAATTTTATTCGCTAAACCAGGTGTAATATCTGATTCATGAATAATGACAGGGATATTTAAAGAACGTGCCGCTAATACTACAGGCACAGATACGAAACCGCCTTTAGAAAAGAGTAAATCCGGTTTTTCTTTTTTCAACACTTTACGTGCATCAAGTATGCCTTTAAGGACTTTGAACACGTCTTTCAAGTTTTCAAAAGAAAGATATCTGCGCAGTTTACCGCTTGAGATTGGAAAATAGGATGTGTGCGGTAATTGCGATGCAATCATATCTTTTTCAATTCCGTTTTTAGAGCCGACATAAAAAGTTTGGTAGCCTCTATCATCAGCGATAGGAATCAAACTTAAATTAACTGAAACATGTCCTACTGTTCCGCCGCCGGTAAATGCAATTTTCGTCATGGTTAATACCTCTCTATTCTTCTTCTAAAATTCTGTAATAAGCATAGAATGCATCCTCTTTATCATAAGGATGATAATCTAAAGTAGCTTCTCCTACTTTGTGGAATCCGAATTTTTTAAATAAGTTTTGAGCACGATGATTGATAGCGTAAGTGTCAGTTAATAATACGTGAACATCATGATCGAGTGCTCGTTCAACAGCAAAGTTGAACAATGCTGTTGCGGCACCTTTATAGTCTTTGGAACCAGCGAGTCTGTGAATGACATAACCGCCGGTTCTATCAATCGGCCATTCTAGTTCATCATACCATTTTGACTGGTTTTGGTCGATAACAATATAACCATAAATTTTGTCGTTTTCTTCAAGAACAAACAAAGAATTGTTTTGGATATCTTCTTCAAAATGTTCAATGAGCGGGTAGTGTTCATCCCATTGCGGGTTGTTGTCTTTCTTCATAATTTCTTTTGCATCTTCTGTTAAAGCAGAAATCGCATTTAAATCATTATGTGTTGCAGTTCTAATCATAATTTGAACCCCTTTATTTAAGTTTTTTGAGTAACGTATCTAACATTTCATCTTCTTTGTTTGATTTATCCACTAGTTTTTCAGTGAATTTTTGGTTAGTTGCTTTATCAAACGTACCGTTGACTGATAAATCATTTTCTTTTTGGAATTCCTCTACAGCTGTTTTCAACTGAGCATCAAAGTCTTTGTTTTCATCTCCGGCTTTATAGCCTAAAGCATTCAAGCCGATTTTGATAGATTTAACATTTTTATCATTGTCGCCTTCTTTAAAGACTTTATCATCTGGAATGACACTCAGTGATTGATACTTAGGAGATGCAATTTTAACATCAGGGTGGATACCTTTTCCATGAATATATGTGCCATGCGGCGTTAACCATTTCATTTCAGTGTATTTCAATAAAGAACCATCTGAGTATTCTTTGGTCGTTTGTACAATACCTTTACCAAATGTTTTCTCTCCGTAAACTTTTGCTTTGTTGTAATCTTTCATTGCGCCTGTAAAGACTTCTGATGCACTTGCAGAACCTTCATTTACTAAAATTGAGACTTCCATGTCTTTGGCTTCTTTTAAAGCATCTGTCGGTGTATCTACAGACTCGATTGTTTTACCTTTTTGAAGTTTTACGACAGGTTTGTTTTTATCGATAAAGATATTTGCCATCTTCACAGCTTCATTTAATAAACCGCCAGGGTTGTTACGTAAATCAATTACAATCTTTTTGACACCTTGTTTATGTGCTTTCATAATATTTGTTTTTAATTCTGCAGCGGTATTTTCTTGGAATTTATTGATAGTGAATACGCCAACATCGCCTTCTTTTTTATACTCGACACTTTTAACATGAATTTTTTCGCGTTTGATGGTAATATCGCGTTCTTGATGTGCACGTTCAACGGTCAATGTTACTTTTGTACCTTCTTTACCTCTGACCATTTTCACAACTTCAGTTAAAGATTTGCCTTTAATCGATTTGCCGTCGACTTTAGTGACCACGTCTTTTGGTTGAAGGCCAGCACGTTCAGCCGGCGAACCTTTCATCGGGCTGGTTACGCTGATTTCTTTGTTGCGCTGCTGCATTTCTGCGCCGATACCGACAAAGTCGCCTGAAACATCTTCGTTAAAAGATTTTGTTTCTTCTGTCGTCATATATTGCGAATAAGGGTCTTTAAGCTCTTTCACCATTCCGTTGATTGCGGCTTCAGAAAGTTTCTCAGGATCTTGTTTTTTATAATAGTCATTCGCTAAAGTTTGGTATGTACTTTCGACCTTGTTGAATGATTTTCTTTGTTCTTTGTCTAAACCTGAAAATTTATGGGAGATTGCAATGGTCGCAAACACTGTCAATAGAATTGTCAAAATAAACGCTAAGATACTGAATGTAATCAGTTTCCATCTCTTAATTGTAAAGAACTTGGGTGTTTTCTTGGTTTGATGCTCATCCGAAGATTGAGGTGTTTCATCATTATGGTCTGTCATGCTGATACGCTCCTTCCTTACTATACATAGCTGTATAGAATGTATCATTCTGCTGATTTGAAGAATGAAACGATAATTTATTTTATCAAATTCAGGCGTTTCATCAACTAATATAGGTTTATAATCGCAAAAAAGGTTGGTGCACTTTACACCAACCTTGAGTCAAACATTTAAAATTTTAACCATTCCTGGTATTCTTCAAATAAATCATCAAAGACATACATCGGCAAACTGATAGAAGCTTCAGTTTCAATATAGTCAGACAATGTATGAAAATCTGATTCATGTTTTGGAAAAGCTAAATCATCAAAAATCTGTTCAGCCAGCCGACCTTTATCATCTGGTCTGCCGCGCACTGTCAGTGCAAATTGATAGAATGAATAATCTTTCATTAAGCCATAGTCACATCAATTACTTTAGTTTCATTTTTAACTAATTGATCTTGTGCATGAATATCAATTTTTTCTGCTTGATCAGTATTAGTGATAATAATCGGTGAGATGACAGATTTCGCATTTTGTGAAATATAATCTAAGTCAAATTCAACTAACGGATCTCCAACACTTACAGTATCTCCGCTTTCAACTAGCACTTTGAAACCTTCACCGTTTAATTGAACTGTATCTAAACCGATATGAATTAATAATTCTAAGCCGTTATCTGCTTTTAAACCTAAAGCATGGCTTGTCGGAAAGACATTATCGACTTTACCGTTAATCGGTGATACAACAACACCTTCGCTAGGATTGATGCCAAAACCGTCACCCATCATTTTTTGTGCAAACACTGGATCTGGAATATCTTCGATATTTACATACTCGCCTGAAATCGGCGCATAAATCTCAATGTCTTTTTCTACTGAATTATCTTTACCAAAAAGTTTTTTAAACATAATTTATTTCTCTCCTTGATCCTTGAAATGTGGAATCAAATCACCATATCCAAGTTCTTCTAATTTATCATATGGAATAAATTGAACTGCTGCTGAATTAATACAGTATCTTAAACCGCCTGTTTCTTTCGGACCATCGTTAAAGACATGGCCTAAGTGGCTGTCGCTGCCTTCAGAACGCACTTCAGTTCGAACCATACCGAAAGATTTATCGACAAGTTCAATGACATCATCATCAGACAATGCTTTTGAAAAGCTTGGCCAACCGCAATCAGATTCGAATTTCTCTTCTGAAGTGAAAAGCGGTTTGCCAGACAGCTTGTCTACATATATACCCTTTTCGAAATGATTCCAATACTCGTTTTGGAAAGGAGGTTCAGTTCCGTTTTCTTGTGTAACAAGATACTCTAAATCGTTTAATTCATTTTTGCTTTTCTTTAGCAATTTAATCCCCCCAATGTCTTTCTATAAAGTCCTTGCGTCCAGAGCCTTTTTGATATTGCTCATAGTGCATTGGATTTTTCTTATAGTAATCTTGGTGATAATCTTCAGCCGGATAAAAGTTTTTATAAGGCTTAACCGGTGTAATGACGGGTTTATCAAAAATCATTTGTTCGTTCAGTTCTTGTATTTTTGATAATGCTGCTTTTTCTTGTTCTTCATCATGGTAGAAAATGACCGGTTGGTAACTTTCTCCGCGATCGAAGAATTGACCGCCATTATCCGTTGGGTCAAAAGTTTTGAAATAAACATCTAATATATTTTCAAAAGAAGTCACGTTTTCGTCATATTCGATTTGAACAGCTTCAACATGACCTGTTTGATTCGTACATACCTGTTCATAAGTTGGATTTTCTACGTGGCCGCCGCTATATCCTGACACAATATTTTTGATTCCAGGATATGAAGTGAAAGGTTTTACCATACACCAAAAACAGCCGCCAGCTAATGTTGCATATGCCAAAATATTACCTCCATTCGGCGTCTTGTCAATTTTAAAATTATCATGATTGCATAGGATTTTCTATTAATCTGCTTTGACAAAAGGATGTTTCAAGCTGTATTGCTTACGATTCTCTTAATACAACAAATCCAATGGCACCTTGTCCTGTATGTGTTGAAATCACAGGTGTTGTGATATTGATTTCAAATTCAGGATTATTTTCATCAATTGTAAACTGTTGTTTGACTTTTTCTACAAAATCTAACGCATTTGCATGAGATATGCCGATCTTTTTAATGGAGTGCTGATCGATAAATGATGCTAATTCCTTTTTAATCATTTGAATACATGATTTTTGTGTACGTGCATTATGCAGGATTTTAATACGTCCGTCGTCTAAAATACCGACAGGTTTTAAACGCATCATATTCCCAATCATACCTTTTGCTTTACCGATACGCCCGCCTTTGATTAACTGATTCAATTGTCCAATCACGACGAAGAGTTTAATGTTGCTTTGCAAGTGTTGAAGTTTATCTAATATTTCTTCTGTTGATAATCCTTCGTTATTCCATTCAACAATATGCTCAAGCTGAAAACCTAAACCAAATGAAATGGACTTAGAATCGATGACAGTTACTTTAGAATCTGTCATTTGGCTTGCTTGATAAGCAGTTTGGAATGTTCCGCTGAGGCCTGAAGTCATATGGATACTAATGATTTCAGAACCGTCTTTGCCGAGTTCATCGTACATTTCGATGAATTTGCCGATAGGAGGCTGGCTTGTTTTGATATCAGCATCTTCTTCAATCAGTTCGATGACTCTTTCAGAAGAAATGTCTTGCTGATCTACATATGAGACACCATCGATAGTCAGATTTAAAGGAATTACATGTATATCGTTTGCTTCTAAATAAGATTGGGGCAAATCTGATGTTGAGTCTGTTACAATTTTTTTACGCATGCCGATAACCTCCTATTGCTTTTTGCGAACTAAATGCAGAAATGTATGCGGAATCGTATTTTTCTCATCTAGTTCTCCTTTAACTGCAGATTCTACTTCCCAATCTTCAAATGTATAAGGCGGGAAGAATGTATCTCCTTGGTATTTGTCCTCAATTACCGTGATATACATATCGTCTACTTTATCGATAAACTCTTCAAATAAAGTTTGGCCGCCGAATACAAAGACATGTCCCGGCAAATCGAAAATATCATCAAAATGATGAATTACATCTACACCTTCAGGATTAAAAGATTCGTTGCTTGTCAGCACTACGTTGCGTCTGTTTGGAAGCGGTTTGCCGATTGATTCATAAGTTTTGCGTCCCATTACTAATGTATTGCCTGTACTTAATTTTTTTACGTGCTTTAAATCATTAGGCAAATGCCAAGGTAGTTGGTTGTCTTTGCCGATAACTCTATTTTGATCATGTGCAACAAGAATAGATAATGTCATGTAATTATCCCCTTTCAAATCGTCTTTTTATATTTAAACTGCAATCGGCGCTTTAATGCCAGGGTGAGATTGGTAACCGATAATTTCCAAGTCCTCATATTCAATATCGAATAGAGAGCGGTCTGAATTAATCTTAAGTTCAGGCGGAGCGTAACTATCTCGGCTCAATTGTTTTTGAATTGCATCAATGTGATTTGAATAAATATGTGCATCACCGAATGTATGCACAAACTCTCCCACTTCAAGTCCGCATTCTTTTGCAATTAAATGTGTCAGCAAACTGTAGCTTGCGATATTAAAAGGTACACCTAAGAAAATGTCTGCGCTGCGTTGATACAATTGACAACTTAGTTTGCCGTCTTGTACATAAAATTGGAACATTGTATGACAAGGCGGTAAAGCCATTGTATCGATTTCAGACGGATTCCAAGCAGATACAATGTGGCGTCTTGATGTAGGATTGTTTTTAATTTGTTCTATTACTGTCGCTAATTGGTCATAATGCTTGCCGTCAGCACCTACCCAATCTCGCCATTGTTTACCATATACATTCCCTAAATCACCGTGCTTTTTTGCAAATTCATCATCATTTAAAATACGTGATTTGAATTTTTCCATTTCTTCTTGGTACAACGCATTGAATTCTGGATCTTGCAAGGCGCGATGACCGAAATTCGTCATATCTGGACCTTGATAATCTTCTGAGGCAATATATTTTTCAAATGCCCATTCATTCCAAATATTATTATTATATTCTAGTAAGTATTTGATATTTGTATCGCCTTTAATAAACCAAATCAGCTCCGTTGCGACTAACTTAAAAGATACTTTTTTAGTCGTAAGCAGCGGAAAGCCTTTACTTAAATCAAAACGTAATTGATGACCGAATTTAGAAATAGTTCCTGTGTGCGTACGATCATCGCGTTCGTTACCGATGGCTAAAATTTCTTCGCATAATTCATGATAGGCTTTATCGAATGGATTCATATACGCGACCTCCTTTTTAATATGTATCGTTTTATAAAAAATGGGACAATTGATGAGCATGCATATCCTACCCATCAAAAATTGTCCCGTACCTTCTATTTAATCAATCAAATAGAAATTAATAATTAACAATTCTCATCGAACATGTCTTTAATATCCATACAAATATCTTGGATGTCGCGACCTTCGATATATTCACGCGGCATAAAGTGTTTCAATTCAGTGCCTTTAAATAATGCATAAGACGGACTTGAAGGTACTTGTTGAATAAATTCTCTCATTTCTTGTGTTGCTTCTTTATCTTGACCAGCAAAAACAGTTACTTTATGGTCTGGTTTCTTATCATTTTGTTCTGCTACTGCTACAGCTGCAGGACGCGCTAAACCAGCTGCGCAACCGCAAGTCGAATTAATCACTACAAATGTAGTTTCATCTGCACCGACATTATTCATATAATTATCTACTGCTTCTGCAGTTTCTAGACTTTCAAAATCATTTTGTGTTAACTCATTACGCATGCCTTGTGCGAGTTCTTTCATATACGCTTCATATGGATTCATAATATACACTCCTATATCAATTATAGTTTATTTTACATGAAAAATTCCGAAATGTAATCTAATTCAACTGAATCGATTATTTATTGCGGTTTGCGATTTGTTTCCAAACAGAGCCTAATGCTTCATCGCCTTTTTCAATTCTGGAAATCGCCATTTGAATTTGAAGTTTTACTTCATAAGCATCGTCATCCTCGTGTGCTTTCAATGCAGGAAGCTGTGCTTCTCCGCCTTCATCAAACATAAACATTGCTGCGCGCCAGCGTACAATCTTTTGAGGATCATCTAAAGCTTTTTCCATTTCCGGCAATGCAGCTTTAAAGCCTAAATCGCTTAAACCATCGCCTGCAGTTCGGCGTACGCCTGGATTTTTATCTTGTAAACCTTGATACATATAAGGTAACACAGATTCATCCTCCACCATACTTGCAAGCACGATTGCTTCTCTGCGAATAGGTACTTTAGAATGTGCTAACGCAGTTTCTAATAATGGATAATCCTCTTTTGTCGGTGTTGGGAAAGATTTCAGCATTCTCAGTTGTGCTTTCCAATCTTCTGCTTGGTTAAACTCATCAACAGTAACGTGCTGATATTTAGTTTCAGGCACTACAATATCTGTTTCCAGCGCTTCTTGTTTCATAGCATCCAATTTGTCTTGTGGGTACATTGCGATGATTTCTTCTTCAACAGCTTCCATTACTTCAGCTACATCACCGTACCGTGTGCCTAAGTCTTCCCATTTGCGCATAAAGACCACGTTGTCATCGTCTTTTTGTGCAGCAAGCATAGTATCTACAAAGTTTGCCGGTAATTGTTTGCGTTGTTCATCGTCAGTTGTTGTCAGTTTGATTTGATAAGGTATGCCTTTGAATTTTAAAACTTCAGCTTTAACCTCACCGAAATGTTCGTCTGGTTTTGGTTCATCTGCTGATGCAGTATCCTCATCCCCTAGTGCAGCAGTAATATTCGGCAGTACTGTTTCCCAATCTGCTTTAGGCTGTTTGTCGATGGCCAGGAAATCAATCACGTAAAAAATCGATTTGACACCTTCTACCTCTAATAAACGATTGATAAAATCAGGTTGTCCTTCTTTTACTTTTGTATATGTGGAGGATTGATTGTCCTCTCTTTTTTTACTAAGTACCACTTTCATGGTATTCGGACTGGGTGTGGGTTCAACACGAACGATTTCCATCAAAATAACCTCCAATTATTGTAATTCATTACCAAACTGCTTGATTTGTTTTCCTACTGAACATTCACCGATACAAAAATGATGGGCATATGTTTTGCCCTTAGTTTTACGATTATATTGTTTGAGCTCGCAATTTTTGCAGTAAGTGTTCAGCAAATCATCAATTGAATCAAGCGCTCGTTTTTCTGATTTTGAAAAAATAATCGTCACTCCCTTTTCAAATTAATACCACCCTAAATGGTTTTAAGGACGATTAATTTAGCATCATTATATCATGCGAGCGATATGAGTTCATCTCTCCGATTTCAATTGTAATTCAATCGCCATTGCATTTAAGAGATAAATTATATAGAATATATAAGTTGAGTTGCGGTTTCTAAACACCCGCTTTAACAAAATTTAGGAGGTTTAATTATGTTTTACAATGAAATATTAGGTATTATTGCCTTTTTAGTAACATTCACTTTGATGGTAGCGATGTACCGTCTGTTCGGCAAACAAGGTTTGATAGCTTGGGTTGCAATCGGGACAGTTATCGCAAATATTCAAGTAATCAAAACGGTAGATATCTTCACGATTTCTGCGACATTAGGTAATGTGATGTTTGCATCGATTTATCTTGCTACAGATATTTTGAATGATATTTATGGACGCAAAGTAGCTAAGCGTGCAGTATGGATGGGCTTTTCATCTTCTCTGGTTATGATTATCTTGATGCAGTTGTCGCTGCACTTTGTTCCGGCACCTGAAGATATGGCGCAAAAAGCTCTGAGTACGATTTTTAATATTGTACCGAGAATCGCTTTAGGTTCGATAATTGCATATATCATAGGACAGCACTTTGATGTCTTTATCTTCAATGCTATAAAAAAAGTATTCCATTCAGATCGTACATTTGCATTGAGAGCTTACGGCAGTACAATTTTAAGCTCTATTATCGATACAGCATTATTTGTAAGTATCGCATTTATCGGCCTTTTACCTGGCGGTGCAGTATTTGAAATCTTTATTACGACTTATTTCTTGAAACTGCTTGCGACATTATTTAATGTACCATTTGGCTATTGGGCTAAATCCATGTATCGTAAAGGTAAGATACAATCAAAAGACGAAGGCTACTAAGTATTGATATACATTTAAATTATTGAGATAAGGATGGAAATGCGTATGGCTAAAATTTATTTTGATGCGGCAGTGAAAGGTAATCCTGGACCAGCATCTATTGCAGTTGTCATTATCGAAGAAAATGAGCGTCAAATTTTTACACAGGATATTGCACCTACCGATAATCATTCAGCAGAATGGCAAGCGTTTAATTATGCATTGGACTGTGCTTTGAAAATGAATGTTTCGACAGCATTGATTTCAACAGATTCTAAATTAATTACAGATAGTTTAGATAAGGGATTTGCGAAAAATGAGAAGTTTAAAGGTTATTTGGTAGAAGCAGCTCAAAAGATGAAGGATTTTGATTTATGTTTGATCGACTGGATTCCTCGAGCTCAAAATAAAGAAGCCAATCATCATGCGCAGCAAGCTTTATATCAACAATTAAAATAGCGGATATAATATGAAAGACGGGAATGTACTTTGACTGTAATAGTCGCGGTGCATTCCCGTCTTTTTTAAAATGGCATAAATTCACGTTCGATAAATTTTTTAGATACTCTTAAGTCATGTTCATCCAAGACATTAAAGACATCAATAAAATCTAAGTCATAATGCATTTGATTAAAGAGTGACGGAACATCCAGCGGTACACTGGTATGAATTTGTGCAAGTTGTTTAGAAAGTTTTAAATCATCTAATTGACTTACGATTTTCTTTTGCTGTGCTGGAGTCAATTCATTGATATGCTCAATGACATTTTCTACAGATTGATATTTCAAAATCAATTTATGCGCAGTTTTTTCTCCGATACCTTTGACACCAGGATAGCCGTCTGCACTGTCACCCATAAATGCTTTGATATCGATGAGTTGAAGTGGATTTAATTGATACTCTTCTTGATAGCGTTTCAAATCATATCGGTTATAAATGTTGAAGCCTTTTTTCGTTAACCATACTTCCACATTAGCATTAATACATTGCAAGATATCTTTATCTCCTGTCACGATATAAATTTCATTGTCGTGTGACAATTCATGACTTAAAGTGCCGATGACATCATCAGCTTCATAATTTTTAGCACCAATGTTTAAGAACCCCAACGCATTTGAAACATCTTTGACGAGATCAAATTGCGGTATCAATTCATCTGGCGGTGCAGGACGATGTTTTTTATATTCTGTAAACATTTCATTTCTGAAAGTATGCTGCCCCATATCCCAGCAAACTGCAATGTGTGAAGGATTGATTGTGTCGATTGCCGAGAAGATGTGGCGCACAAATCCTTGGACACCGTTTGTAGGCACACCATTAGAATTTCTCATAAATTGATGATGAATGCTTGTAGCATAGAAATGGCGGAATAATAACGCCATTCCATCTACGAGCAATACTTTGTTTGTCATACTACTTCCTCTTTCTGCATTAAATAGTTTGTTTTAATTGTTCATTTGCTTGATTGATTTTAGAAATCAAGCTGCTGTCGATTTTAACTTCAAGTAATGTTTGTGCTTGTTGATGAATTTCGTTTGAAATCTCATCTAATTGCTTATCAGCAGTTTTGCCCATTTCGGACACTTGCTGTTCTAATTCTTGGCGCAATCTGCTGATATTGCTTTGTAGTAAATCCACAGTCTCGTAAGTGATTTGTTCTTGTAGTTCTTTTTGTGATTTCAATTGCAATAAGCGCTTTTTCGTTAACTTCTTAGGCAGGTTATCATACATTTTGATGAAATCAATGTGCATTGTAGTAATCGCATCTTTATCCATGTCAATACTGAAATGCGGGTGCAATAAAATATGCAATTGATTTAACTGTTTGACGATTGGCGCAAATTGGTCTTCCAACTGCTTATTGAAGAACTTTTTAATACGTTCAGCGATTAATGTTTGTTCCATATATAATCTGCCATGTACTTGTTCTAGATAAGTTTGTACAGCATCACGTTTTTCTTGATCGAAATCTTTGTTTTTAGTCATTTGTGCATTAAATACTGTACGTACTTCATCGAAGAGTTGAATTTTCAAACGTTCATTCAAGTGGTAGACTTGGTCTTCTACTTCGTTATAAACATGTTGTTTCGTTGTTTTAAGCGTTGTACTTGGAATCGCACCTTTTTGTTCGATTTTGCGAATTTCTTGCTGGCGCGCTTCCATTTCTGTTCTATTGTTTTGATAGTCTTCAGACATTTGCGTAAAGGATGCACTGATTTGTTCTAATTGTGCTTTCATTTGCTGCTGCAGTACTACTTTTGATTCGACTTCCGCAAAATAGTCTAAACTTTCTTTAAGTTGATTTAAACCTTCATCGCTTTCTTTCAAGGCACGGCGGCTTGATACAGAATAAAGCTTAGCAGGCATGTTGACTTGATTTAATGCATCCGTAACATAATCTTCTACAGCTTCTAAGTCTTCTTTTGATTCAGCTAAATCAACCGCGTTGATAATCATCTTGAAGGTTTGATTTTCATTTAATTGGTTCATTTCCTTCATGTATTCGATAAAGGCTTTATCATTATCTGTAAATGAATGGTTAAAGTAACTTACGTATAAGATTAAATCAGATGACGTTAATATCTTTTCAGTCTCATTAGAGTGGCGCTGGTTGTTGGAATATAAACCTAAAGAGTCGACAATGATTTTGTTTTTCAGCCAATCTATAGGCAAGTTCAAATGTACTGTTTCTACAAAGGCCGCATACTCATCTTGAGCACTCCATTTTTTCACTTCATCTTGATTAATCGCATGTTTATAGCCATCTTTAATCATATCTTGGTACAAATCAAGCTGCCCTTTTACCGCGTTCACAAATGCAAGCTGTTCTTTCTTCAAAGCATTTTTCAATGCGGTTGTATCGGTTGCTTTGAAATCATCTAAACTGTCGAAATGGAACTTTTGCGATTCTACAAGCTGATTTAATTCAGCTAGGAGTTGAGGTGCTTGTTTTAAAGTAATAGCACTGGAATCTCCATAAGAAAGTTCAGTCGTTGCGGCAGTTGTCGGATTAGGCGAACTTACTAAATAATTGTCGCCAAGCAGCGCATTAATTAAACTGCTTTTACCTGCACTGAAAGTACCGAAGACGCCGATTTTAACAATCTGCTGATCCATACGATTAATGGCTGATTTCAAATCTTCTTTCGTTTGATTGAACAGCGGTACAGGTTCAATGATGTCTAAACCTTGTTTAATGGTTTCAACATCGATATCAGAAGTCAGTTCTGAAGTTTGATGCACTTTTTGCGCTTGTTTTTCAGGCTGTTCTAATTCAGCTTTGCTGTATGTTACTTCAGTACGATCAATCAGTTTATCTAAAGAGTCGTCTAAATGAATGTAATAATGCTGATAGTTTCTTGTCACAAGCGATTCGCGCAATTTACGCAGTTCGATATATTTTTCATAATCATTTTGATCAGTTTCTTCTTCATCATCGATATGCTGCGTTTCTGCGTTTTCAATCGCACGTTTTAACAAAGGTTCTGATTCTTTTTTGATGAATCGATGAATTGCTTTTACGACGTCATCGCAGAAGTTTAATACATAAGCATTAGAGATGCTCATTTGTTCTTGGTATAAATCAGTCACTAAAGCAGCGGGTATTTGATAATGCTGATTCAATATAGATTGGTTGACGTCTGTTTGATTGATAAAACGTGTCAAGAATGACATGTCTTCACGCATCGGTTGGCGTATCTGCTGATTGACGATATCTTGCAGTGCATCCATCACATTTTGAAGGCGTTCTTCTCTTGCCTCTTCAGTTTTCTTTTTCTTATTAAATAATCCGCCTACTTTAAATGTTTTAACTTGGCTTTCAAGGTAAAGACGTATTTTTTCACGCATTTCATGCGGCATTAAATAAGCATTTTCTAAAATAGTTTTACGCTGATAATCTAAATAATTATAAAGTTTATCAGGGTCATTTAAAAGTTGTGCTTCTTCGCTTACAGATTGGTTTTGTTGGAAGTTTAAATACGCTTGATCAAATTGTTCTGCATCTATATCAAGGTTTGCTAGAATATCTTGCATTTCTGATTGGATATAAGACTTTTGATCTTCCGTAATGTATTGCGTAATGCGTTCAATGTAGTCATCCATAGATTCACGATTGTTATCTTGCTCGATTAAGAAATCAGAAAGCGCATCAATTTGATTTTCTGGATGTTCAAATTTAGATACATAAAAAGTTTTCAGTAATTCTAAATCCCATTCTGAAACGGCATTTTCAATGTTTTGTTTAAATGTTTCAAATGATAACTCTTCATCGTTATGTTTATCAATTTGGTTAATCACAAATACAACTGGAATACCTGCATGGTTCAAACGTTTCATAAATTGGAAATTCATTGCTGATTGAACGTGGTTGTAGTCTACAGTGTAAAAGACAATGTTGCTGGTAAACATAAATTGCTCTGTAGATGCTTGGTGCAATGCAACATTGGAATCCACACCGGGTGTATCTTGCAGAGTAAATCCCTTTTTAAACTTATCGGATTCAAAACGAATTTCAACAGACTCTACATCCCCATTTTGTCTGTTTAACTTTTTTACTTCTTCATAATTATCTAAGCGTGTATATTTTTGGCCTTCTAGATTAGCTATAATCTCATTTTTGTCCGCAACACTTACGATTGCAGTATTACTTGTTGTCGGCACTGGTGAACTCGGCAAAATCTCTTGTTCTAACAATAGATTGATCAATGTCGATTTGCCTGCTGAGAAGTGACCGACGAAAGTTAATGTAAATTGATCTAAGTAGACTTTTTTAATCACTTGATTTATGACATGAACTAAATCTTGGTGATTAGATTTTTCTACTTCTTTTTTTAATTTATATAAAATATCTAATTGGTTGCTGCTCGTCATAGACTATGTACCCCTTTATAAATAACGTTGACTTAATTGTATACTAAATAGCGGTTACTCTAAAGGATTAAAACTGATGAGAGGATATAAAAAAAGATGCATCAAACTCATACTTAAACAAGTTTGATGCATAAATGATTTATAGTCCTGGATTATTTGCACGTTTAATTTGTATGTAGCGAGAAATGCTATATACAATAATACCTGCCCAAATAAAGATAAATGTAACGAACTGATTAGTATCAAATGGTTCGTTATACACAAAGACACCTAAAATAAAGATTAATGTCGGACCTACATATTGAATGAAGCCCATGAGTGATAAAGGAATTCTGCGTGCTCCTGCTGAGAATGAAATCAACGGAATGGCTGTAATAGCCCCTGAAAATAACAGCCAAAATGTCGGCATATTGATGCCGATTGTTGTTTGGTGTGTCAACCATAAGTATCCGATGTATATGAATGCTGCTGGTGTTGTGACGATACATTCAAATGTAATGCTGCTTAAAGCATCGATAGGTACGACTTTCTTTAATAGTCCGTAGAAACCAAAAGACAATGCAAGAATGATAGAAACGATTGGGAATTCTCCAATCTTAACCGTCATATAAATAACACCAATCAGCGCAAGCAAAATTGCTGTCCATTCCATTTTGTTGAATTTCTCTTTTAAGAAAATCATTGCGAGTACAATACTCACAAGCGGATTGATATAATAACCTAAACTGGTTTGCAGTACATGGTGGTTATTTACGGCCCAGATAAAGGTTCCCCAGTTCAGTGTAATAATATAACCTGCCGCAATGAGTGCCCATAACTGTTTGGTTGTTAATGCTTTGATGCTGCTGATAAACTGATCTTTCTTACCAATCGCAACAATTAAGACAACCATGAATATCATGGAAAGCACGATTCGATATGCCAGTACCTCAAACGGACTGATATCACCCAGCATCGACCAATAAATAGGTAATGTCCCCCAAAGTATATACGCTATAAGGGAATACAATATCCCGCGTTTGAATTCATTGTTCAATGATATTCACCCCTATTCAATTTTTATTTCTTTTTCTTAGCCCAATATTGGTAATACGTACATTCTATATAACCATTAAAAAGCTTTCTGCGTTTTGTAGCTTTTTGTTGTGTTAAGTATTCGAATTCTTTGTTGCTTGTTAAAATGTATTCCGATAAATTCGGATGCTGACGCATCAATTTACCAAGATAACGATACATTTCCTCTACTTCTTCTCTATCACCGATACGTTCACCGTATGGCGGGTTGCCGATTAAAGCGATTGGTTCTTCAGTATGGATATCTAATGTATTAACATCTTTGACAGCAAATTGAATGACCTCGCTTAAACCTACCTCTTCCGCATTGCGTTTTGCGATATCAATCATATCTGAATCAATATCATACGCATATACTTCAACAGCTTTGTCATAGTCTGCTTGCTGATCAGCTTCATCACGCAATTGGTCATATAAGTTATCTGGCATAATGTCCCATTGTTCTGATACAAATGAACGGTTAAAGCCTGGCGCAATATTTTGAGCGATTAAGCATGCTTCTATCGCAATTGTTCCTGAACCGCAGAAAGGATCAATTAACGGAGTGTTGCCGTTCCAGTTCGCTAAACGAATTAATGCCGCTGCTAAAGTTTCTTTAATCGGCGCTTCACCTTGTGCCATTCTGTATCCGCGCTTATTCAAACCTGATCCTGAAGTGTCGATAGTTAAAAGCACTTCATCTTTATGAATAGCTACTTCAAGCGGATATTTACTGCCGGTTTCTTCTAACCAGCCTTTATGTGCATATGCGTCTTTCAAGCGTTCAACAATTGCTTTTTTAACAATGGCCTGTACATCAGGCACACTGTGCAATGTCGATTTGACACTGCGGCCTTGCACAGGGAAATTCCCATCTTCTGTAATGATTGTTTCCCAAGGGAGTGCCTTTGTTTGTTCGAATAGTTCTTCGAAGGTTGTCGCTTTAAAACGTCCCATTACTAAACGGACTCTGTCAGATGTACGGAGCCACAAATTGCTTTTAGCGATAGCAGTTTCATCGCCTTCAAAGAAAATTCTTCCGTTTTCTACTTGTGTCTCACATCCGAGTTCGTTGACTTCTTTGGCAACGACAGCTTCGAGGCCCATTGGACAAACGGCTAATAATTGATACATATGTGTTGACCTTCCTTCTATTGGTTTTGTGTACTACATTATTGTAGCAAATTTTGAAGCGGTTATATATGTGAGAAAATACAATACAAATTAAAAAAGCTCTCCAACCTGGAGAGCTAGCCTAGTGATGATATTTCTATAAGCCATGTTCTGTACCTTGGTACTCATAACGTGCACTAGTAGGCACTGGTACGCAGGTGGTAACCATCTGTCTGAAATAAGCTTTTACGTTAGTTTATTTCCTCATTTATACGTTGAATTCCGCTAAATAAGTGCTCCTACCAAATTTGGATTGCTCACTCGAGGGGTTTACCGCGTTCCACCTTTTACATTTCTGTAAAAGCTCCGTCACTGTGGCACTTTCAAGCTACTTTAGTCATATCTTAGCGACTTAGACTATTTCACTGCCGTCTTATAGCCTTGACTTATTGTTTCATCAAGCACGAACACTACAATCATCTCAGATTGTGCGAGCATGGACTTTCCTCTATATTGCTATAGCGATTACCCGAAATATCACTTCTTAAAATTATAGCATGGTTCTTTATCAATGGTAAAGCTAATCTGTAAAATAGAAATTATTCAGATTTCAGAAGCTTTAATCCATTATGTTACTTGCCGAATACAGCTTTTTCTAAATTAGAAATACGTTTTAAAATATCTACATTGCTTGTATTCGCATTTGAAGAAAAGTTTTTGTTTTCTTGCGGTCTAGAAGTTGCGACACGTAAACGCAATTCTTCAAGTTCTTTTTTCAACTTATGATTTTCTTCATTTAGTTTTATGACTTCATTATTCATGTCGGCCATTTTTTGATAGTCTGCGATGATGTCATCTAAAAATGCATCTACTTCTTCCCTTCTGTATCCACGTGCAAGGGTTTTTTCGAAATCTTTTTCATAAATATCTTTTGCTGATAGTTTTAAAGATACATCTGCCATTTTTTCTCCACCTCATTCGAAACTTTCTTCTTCAGACCACTGTATATCACTGATGAATGTATTGATTTCATCAAACGTTACAACATCATAAGTATAGTTTGTTTGTTCTGCAAAATCAACTAGCATACGTTTAAAGAACTTCGGGCTTGCTTCTTGTTCTTCATCGTAGATGAGAATTGTGATATCTGTGTGGTCAAGCATAAAACGATCTGTTTGTTTAAATTGAAACGGACCTTCATAAGGTGCATGATGTACAGTCTCATGAAAATCACTATTTTCAATGATTTGTTGATACTTTAATTGGTTTTGTTCATTCCAACGTTCAGTATGATTTTGAAACGGTGCAATGACACCTAATTTTAAATCTGGGTATTCAGATTTTAATTCAATGACAACTTCGGCTGTCCAAAATTCAATACCCAATTGCCCTTGTATCAATACCCATTCCAAGCCTTCTTCAATCAGAGATTCCAATTTATTTCTTAAGAATAATTTGAGATATTTCACCTCTGGCGCATCATCTTTGAAGATGTTCAGTTCATAGGATTTGTATCCCGTGACATAAGCAGTTTTAACCATAGTACTTTTCACAATCCTTAATATAGTTCAAGTCATAATTTACACTTTTCAATTTCTCCATAAACATCTTTCTGCTTGTTTTAGAATCATGACATTCTACTGAAAGTTTTTCAATGTTTTCTTTCAATATTTCATATTTCAGTTTATTCATATAAGGAAGCGCCACAATATGTTCGGCTTGGCCGTCCAATTTAAAGAGTATTTCATCTATATGTGATACAAATGGAACAACATCTTCTTTAAATGCATAGCACGTACCGTTTTTGGCTGCTTGATATCTTTGCTCCATTTCTTGGGTGAGCTTTATTAATTTTTCAATATTTATATCCATTCTAAACCACCCTCTCATTTATAAAATAGCACAGATTATGATGTTCGTCATTTTGAAAATCCTTGAAAAATCCGCACTGCAATGGAGTTTCGGATTGTTTATTACCGCAAATAACGTTAAAATAAGTGACATATACACAAAGGGTAATATCTATCATTGTGTTAAAGTATATTCTTAAGATAATTAAATGTCATTAAGAATATAAATAAGCACACAGAGTTTGCATATACCTGTAATTTGTGTATAATAGTTACGGTTTTATAAACCAGTTGGTGTGGTGAAATAAATGAATTATCCAAATGGTAAACCATTTAATAGAAATAAGACTAAAGTTGGACGCAAAAACATGCCGCAGTCAAGTAAAATCAAGTATGGCGGACGTGGAATGACTTTAGAAAAGGAAATTGAATTATCAAACGATTATTACCTTTCTACAGGTAAAGCAGTAATACACAAAAAACCGACACCCGTTCAAATCGTCAATGTTTCTTATCCTAGACGCAGCAAAGCTGTAATAAAAGAAGCATATTTCCGCACCCCATCTACAACTGATTACAACGGTATTTATAATGGCCGTTATATTGATTTTGAAGCGAAAGAAACACAAAGTACCACATCTTTTCCTTTAAAGAATATTCATGAGCATCAAGTGGATCATATGAAGGCAGTATATGAGCAAAAAGGTATTGTTTTTCTCATTATACGTTTTAAAAAGCTTGATGAAGTCTATATATTGCCTTATAGTGCTTTTAAAGTATTTTGGGAAAGACATGTGAACAACATCAGAAAATCAATTACAGTTGAAGAAATAAGAAAAAATGGTTACCATATTCCTTATCAGTATCAACCACGTTTGAATTATCTCAAAGCCGTTGATAAGTTGATATTAGATGAAAGTGAGGACCGCGTATGACGGAAAGAAAAAGGACTTCTCATTCTAATAATGGAAAGTCCGGTAAAAAACAGAATAAAAGTATTAAAAGGACAATTATTAAGATTATCGGCTTCGCAGTAATTGCTTTTATTGTCTTAGCATTAGTTGGTGTTTTATTATTTGCCTATTATGCTTGGAAAGCACCGGCTTTTTCTGATGCAAAATTGAAAGATCCGATTCCAGCAAAAATATATGATAAAGATGGAAAGCTGGTTAAGACGCTTGATAATGGTCAAAGACGTGCGCATGTTGAATTGAAGGATGTTCCTCAAAACATGAAAGATGCTGTTTTAGCTACCGAAGACAACCGTTTCTACAAGCATGGCGCTTTAGACTATAAACGTTTATTCGGTGCTGTTGGTAAAAATATTACCGGCGGTTTCGGTTCGCAAGGTGCATCAACATTAACACAACAAGTTGTTAAACGTTCGTTCTTGACTGACCAAAAATCAATTGGCCGTAAAGCGCAAGAAGCTTACTTATCTTACCGTTTAGAGCAGGAATACAGCAAAGATGAGATTTTCCAAATCTACTTAAACAAAATTTACTACTCTGATGGTGTATACGGGGTTAAAGCTGCAGCTAAATACTACTTCAACAAAGACTTGAAAGACTTGAATTTAGCTGAAGAAGCGTACTTAGCAGGATTACCTCAAGTACCTAACTTATACAATGTGTATGACAACCCTAAAAGAGCAGAGGATCGTAAAGACACTGTATTATACTTAATGAATTATCATCACCGTATCAGTGATAAACAAATGAAAGAAGCTCAGAATACGCCGATTGAAAAAAATCTTGTAAAACGCAGTGCGGATGATCGAGCAATTAAACCAGATAATAAAGATCCAGAGTACAACTCATATATCAACTTTATTAAATCTGAGTTAATGGCACATCCGGAATTCAAAGATAAAAATCTTGCTGATTTATTAAACAGCGGTATCAAGATTTATACAAACATGGATTCTAGTGTTCAAAAAGCATTGCAAAACCGTATCGACAATGGTAATTACTACAAAAATGATGACCAGCAAGTCGGTTCAACAATTGTTGATAGTAAGAGCGGTGCACTCGTTGCGATTTCAGGCGGCAGACACTTCAAAGACGTTGTCGACCGCAACCAAGCAACAGATGCCCACCCTACTGGTTCTTCATTGAAACCATTCCTAGCTTACGGTCCGGCAATTGAAAACATGCAATGGGCAACAAACCATGAACTTCAAGACGAAGCAGCATATATGGTAGATGGTACAACATTCAGAAACTATGATACGAAGAGTCATGGTAATGTATCACTTTATGATGCGTTAAGACAAAGTTTCAACATTCCAGCATTGAAAGCTTGGCAGCAAACAAAACAAAATGCCGGCCAAGATGCGCCTAAGAAATTTGCAAAACAAGTTGGACTAGAATACCAAGGTGAAATTGGTCCATCAGAAGTTCTAGGTGGTTCATCATCTGAATTCTCACCTACCGATTTAGCTTCAGCATTTGCTGCTTTAGCAAACGGCGGTGAATATAACCAAGCACACGGTATTTCTAAAGTTGTCGACCAAGAAGGCGATACTACAGAGTTCGACCATAAACACCATAGAGCTATGCATGATTACACTGCATACATGCTTTCAGAAGTATTAAAAGGTACATTCGAAGCATGGGGTTCTGCTTATGGACATGGCGTTTCAGGTGTTAACTTAGCTGCCAAAACTGGTACAGGTACTTACGGCGGAGAAACTTACCAACAATACAACCTTCCTGATAATGCAGCGAAAGATGTTTGGATTAACGGTTTCACTCCAAGATACTCTATGTCAGTTTGGATGGGCTTCAGCAAAGTAAAACAATATGGTGAAAACTCATTCGTTGGACACAATGAACAAGAATATCCGCAATTCTTGCTTGAAGATGTAATGTCAGATATCAGTCCTCGTGACGGTCAAGACTTTACTAGACCTGACTCTGTTGCAGGTTCAAGCAAATCTGATCTATCTGTTGTCAACCACCCTGATAACAATACAACTAGCCGTAAAGTCAACGGTAATGGTTCTACTCAAGGCGGTAGCAGCAGTAATAGCAGCCAACAACAAGGCAGCAACAGTTCAAATCAAAGTTTAGGCAATAACAACAGCCAACAACAAGGCAATAGCAATCAACAAAACAATAATCAAAATGGAAATGCATTATCAAGATTCTTTAATCTTAATGCCATTTTCAATGATAAAGTTTCATAAATGAAATAAAGGTGCAGCAGCTCAAGATTTTTGAGCACTGCACCTTTTTCCATTTTTATATAAAGAAAGCTCCAACCTATAATAATCGTTGGAGGCTTTCTTTATGATTAATTCAATTCTATCGCTTTTGATGAGATTGTCTTGCTTTATAAGCCGCATTCATTTTAATCAATTCGCTGACTAATGTTTTCATTTGGCGATAACCCATAAAATGATGTTTGCGTTGATGGATATAATCGAAGCGTTCTTTAAAGTTAATAGGCACAATGGCATAATTATCGAGTTTATCAAATGCAATAGTATCTATATTGTTGATGTCGCAAAAGTAACGTTCGATTAAAGCTAAATATTGATCAAGCAGTGCTTTGCCTTCATCTGAAGTGAGCTGCTTGTTTTTTGCTAAGGCATCAATTTGTACTTCTAATGCTTCGAAATCAGCTTTTGTTATCACAATATCACTCCCTATGCTTTTGCTTCTTTTCTTAATTTTTCGCGGTAGCGCTTTTGTCCTTCTCTGCAATCATCAAACAATGGACAGACATCACATTTAGGTGCTCTTGCAAGGCAGTGATAGCGACCGAAGAAAATCAGCTGATGATGGCTTTTATTCCATCGATCTTTAGGAATGACTGAACAAAGTCTTTCCTCTACTTCTTTAACACTGTCTTTCCAGCGGCAAATCCCTAATCTTTTTGAGACACGTTCAACATGGGTATCGACAGCAAGTGCAGGTACACCGAATGCGACACTCAAAACAACGTTAGCAGTTTTTCGTCCTACGCCTGCCAAACTTTCTAAATCAGCGCGGTTATTTGGAATCTGGCCATCAAATTTATCTAATAACGATTGGCTGAGCTTTTTGATGTTTTTGGCTTTATTTCTATAAAGACCGATAGAACGGATATCTTGTTCTAGTTCTTCTAAACTGACATCCAGATAATCTTGCGGTGTTTTATATTTTTGGAATAAGTGTTTTGTGACTTTATTGACTAGGACGTCTGTACATTGTGCAGACAGCAGTACAGCAATTGTAAGCTCAAAGGCATTATCATGTTTCAATTCTATTTCCGCATCTGGAAACATGTCATCAATCACATCTATCATAGCCAATGCTTTTTTCTTGCTTAACATTATGAATCCTCCTGATTTAACCAATCGAATTTAGGTATCTTCTTAACAGTATGTTTCATTTGAGGGGTATGATATTGACTGCTGATCTTTTTAGAATCTTCCACAGTTTTGACATTGTTTTTCTTCCAATTCAATAAAATGCGATCAATGTATTTGAAACTCATTTTTTCTTGGCTTAAAGCTTCATTCACTGCAGCTTGGATCACAGATATTTCATGATGATCGACATCTATCCATTGATTTAGTGTATCGATTTCTATTGGAGAGAGCGGACGTCCGAATGCATTTTCAATCATATTGAATAATGTTTTGAAAGCTTCTTGGTCAGTCAGTTCTTCTTTCTTTGCTTCTTGCGATTTCAATACATCGCTGAATGCTTGATAAAATCCATCTAAATTCATAAATTCCGCAAAACGCCCCTCTTCATCTTTTTGAACAGTTAAATCTAACATATTCAATTGAATCAAACGCTGGATAACCGAAGTTACTTCGCGTTCTTTGAGCGTTGTACCTTTGCTTAAGTATTCAATAGACGGTTGTTTATTTGAATGTTCATATTCATAAATCAATTTGATTAAGATGACAAGGTCGCTTTCAGACAGACCCATCTCAACATAATGATCCAGCAGTTCCCTTCTTATAACGACTGGGCGTTTGCGCAGTAATTCTATATTCAAAGTGAACACCCCTTCTTTTTGTACGTACCTATTGAAAGGGTCCAGTCATACTGTATGCATATGACTGGACCTCATTTATTGTTTATTGAAATGCATAAGTTTTATGGATATAAACGGTTAAGCAAACGTGGGAATGGTGCTGTTTCTCTGACGTGTTCTACACCAGAAATCCAAGCCACTGTTCTTTCTAAGCCTAAACCGAATCCGCTGTGCGGTACAGAGCCATAACGACGCAAGTCTAAATAATAGTTATAGCTTTCTCTATCTAAACCATGTTCATCAATGCGAGATTCTAATAACTCTAAGTCATTAATACGTTCAGATCCGCCGATAATTTCGCCGTAACCTTCAGGCGCAATTAAGTCTGCACATAATACTGTGTCTTCGTTTTCTGGGTTCGGCTGCATATAGAATGGTTTGATTTTTGTAGGGTAATTTGTGATAAATACTGGTAAATCATAATGGTTGGCGATTGCTGTTTCGTGCGGTGCACCGAAATCTTCGCCCCATTCGATATCATCGAAACCTTGTTCTTTAAGATATTCAATCGCATCATCATATGAAATTCTTGGGAATGGTGCTTTAACTTTTTCAAGTTTTGAAGTATCTCTGCCTAAAGTTTTAAGTTCGATTTCGCAATTTTTAAGTACAGATTGAACAACGTGTGTTACGTATTGTTCTTGTACTTCTAGGCTGTCCGCATGGTTATAGAACGCCATTTCGCCTTCAATCATCCAGAACTCGATTAAATGACGGCGTGTTTTAGATTTCTCTGCACGGAATGTTGGACCGAATGAGAAAACTTTGCCGTAAGCCATAGCCGCAGCTTCTAAGTATAATTGACCACTTTGTGATAAGAATGCATCTTCATCAAAGTATTTAGTATGGAAAAGCTCGCTTGTGCCTTCTGGTGCACTTGCTGTTAAGATCGGAGGATCGATTTTAACGAATCCGCTATCATGGAAGAATTCATAAGTTGAACGGATAATTTCATTACGGATTTGCATAACCGCATGCTGCTTTTTAGAACGCAGCCATAAATGACGATGGTCCATTAAGAATTCAGTACCGTGATTTTTAGGTGTAATCGGATAATCATGTGCTTCTTGAATTACATCAATAGATTGTACTTGCATTTCATAACCTAAATCTGAACGGTTATCTTCAGTAATTGTTCCAGTAATATATAAAGATGATTCTTGATTAAGGTTTTTAGCTGTAGCGAATGTGTCTTCATCAACTTCTGATTTCACTACAACACCTTGCATAAATCCTGTTCCATCACGTAATTGCAAGAATGCAATTTTACCGCTAGAACGTTTGTTTTGAAGCCAAGCGCCGATAGTGACTTCTTGACCAATGTAGTTCTTTGCTTCTTTAATTGTAGTCTTCATTATTCAAACTCCTATACTTCTTTTTGACATTTATTAGCGCATCATCATTACTCATATGCATGAGTTGATTGTTTACTTTTAACCCGTTTACATTTTATCAAATAAATGGGGTTTGTTCTAGTTGATACGCCCTATTCTGTCTTTAATCTTTTTAAAATTTTATTGAACTTCTGCAAGTTGCCGATTTGCTGATTAAATGCTTTTAACGTCTGCATAAAGAAATGCTGGTAATTGCTTTTAATTAAGCGATCATCAAAGGACACAATAATGCCTCTGTCCTTTTCATTACGAATGAGACGTCCGAGTCCTTGTCTGAACCTGATAACAGCATCAGGCAATACATAATCCTTAAACGTAGAAACAAATTCAGAATCCATTAACCAATATTTAGTATTGTTTTGATTCATGAACGGCAACTTAGCAATCATGACACATTTGATGCCCTCGCCTTGGAAGTCAAATCCTTCAAAGAAAGTACCAGTACCAAGCAGAATGGCTTTATCAAAGCTATTGAATTGCTGTGCAATTTTATAATTTTGGCTGTTATTCTGCTGAGATAAAATAATGTAATCTTCAAAATCAGGCAGATCGTTTAATAATTCCTGGACATGATACATCATTTTATAGCTGGTAAATAAGACCAAGCACTTCGACTGTGTAGTATTGACGTATTCCGTAATATAACTGACAATCGCATGTTCGTATTTTTCAACATCGCGATAATGATACGGTTCAACATCATTAGGTATAAAGATAGTTGCCTTATTATTATTTTCTACTACTTCATCAATGATATACGTATTAAATGCCGCATCTTGATTGAACCATTTCTTATAGGCTTCAAAAGAACCATTGAAGGTTAAAGTTCCTGAAATAAAGGTTAAGGCATTAAATTTATCTAAGATTTGATGAGATAGAATGTCTTTCACTTTATAGTCTTTCACATAAATTGTGATAGTTGATTTTTGTTCTAAGTTTTTAATCGACAAGAAACATGTATGATCTTCTTTCAGACTCTGTTCAATTGCACGAAAATGATCGTTGATATAAAGCAGATGCTTTCGAATCGATTTAATCGTTTTATGGCTCATACCGTTGAAATATTCTAACGTTAAATTTAATTTATGAATAATCTGATGTATATCCTTAAGAATCGGGCCTTTATCAAATTGATTCACAAAATGGATTTTATGGTTATCATCATCATGGATAGTAGAATCATGAATAATATCAAAAATTGTCGTGAATAACGTTTCATTTAATTCATGAATATCATTCATAGCTGATTTCAAGCCGAAAACATCAATCGGCGGTATATCCAATTTTTCTAAAATACGCTTTTGTTCAAGGTTGTCTACAGCTTTTAACAGTTTCTCGTTTTCTGTTTTACCGATTAAACCTAGTTGATATTTGATATCTGAATAACTTAATTCATTTGTAACTTGATCTAAGGCATAATCAGGCAGACGATGTGCTTCATCGATAATACAATCCTCAAATAGCTGATAAATACTATTTTCTTGAGAGGCATGAATAAGATGCGCATGGTTAGTAATACCGATTTGTATATTCTGAGCATTGCGTTTTAAGAAATTATAGTAATGAATATCATGACGAACCGGAACATAAGTCTCTGCTTTTTGTTCTAAATACATTTTCTGTCCGCCTTTTAAATTCAGCTCTTGGATATCTCCGGTTTCGGTTTGAGTAATCCAAATCAGCAGCTGCATTTTAAGTAGTGTCACGTCATAATTTTGCGTGTCATCTTTTAAGATTTGACTGATGAGTCCAAGAGAAATGTAATCTCTCTTGCTTTTAATGATTGCCGCATTGATACGATAACCTAAGACTTTTTCAAGAGTTGGGATTTCATGTTCTAATAATTGATTTTGAAGCAGCTTTGTATTTGTTGAAATCATGACATGCTGCTTGGTTTCAATATTGTACATTAACGCCGCAATTAAATAAGCAATGGATTTCCCTGAACCGAGCGGTGCTTCAATCAATGCTTTTTCATTGTGCATCAACTGTTCTAATATAATTTCAGTCAGATAGAGCTGTTGCGGTCGATAAGTGAAACCTAATGCATCAATGACTTGTTTATAAAAGTCTTTTGTTGATCCTTCAAAATCTATTTGCGGTGCTTTGAAATCAACCTGTTTTCTGTAAATAATCTGCTCGAACTGCGCAAACTCTTTATCTAGTCCTTCGTCTTTTCGGTTGCGTACCATTTCAAAAGTGACATCATGCAGTTGATATTTTAAGTCCTTGCTTAAGTAATACAGTTGTTTCAATGTATCTGTCGGAAGACTGTAGAGCACATTGAAAGCTTTAATCATCAATTTTGCAGTAGTTGCAGCATCTTCATCAGCACGGTGTGCATTATTTAAAGGTATACCGTGATTTTCAGCAAGTTCGCTTAATTGGTAGCTTTTATCTGTCGGAAAAGCCACTTTGAATAATTCGACAGTATCAATGGCTTTTCTAGGGTGATAAGTGATATTGCATTTTCTGAATGCATTTTTTAAAAAGTTCAAATCAAAGGCTACGTTATGTGCGACAAAGACACAGTCTTTCAAAACATCATAGATTTCATCTGCTATTTCATGAAAATATGGTGCTTGTGTAAGCATGGTATCTTCAATAGAAGTCAGTGCCTGTATGAAAGGCGGAATTTCTAAGTCTGTTTTAATTAAAGAGTGGTAGGAACCTACAATTTCAAAGTTTCTTACAAAGGTAATACCGATTTGGATGATTTCATCATAATCTTTTTGGTTGCCGGTTGTTTCTAAATCTACCACTGCATAATTGGTTTGACTCACTTTATCGCCTCCTTCCTATAAATCAATATCAGCACTCATTAAGCGGTGTGGTTTGCCCTCTTCATCAACGACTTGCAAAAAGCCGTCTTTATCAATATCCAATGCTTGACCGGTAAACATTTCGTCATTCTCTGTAAACTTCAAAGTACGATGCCAAATGTTTGAATGTGCTCTGTATTCTTCTCTGATGTCTTCAAATGGTACTGTCAGAAATTGTAGATAGCGTTTTTTCATATTGACAAGCAACGTGTCTAAAAACTGATAACGATCAATTTTTTGATCCGCATGGTTCAAAATACTTGTCGCACGATGTGCAATTTCTTCTGGAAACTCATCTGCTTTTTGGTTCATATTAATACCTATTCCACAAATAACAGCTTCAATACCATCACTGTTCGCAGACATTTCTGTTAAGAAACCGCAGACCTTTTTACTGCCGATATAAATGTCGTTAGGCCATTTGATTTCAACTTTGTCGTTTGAAAAAGGTTGAATACTTTCTCTTATCGCTAAGGCCATAAACAAATTAAAAGTCGTAATTAAAGAGAAAGGTACATTCGGACGAAAAACTGCACTCATCCATAGCCCTTTTCCTCTTTCTGAATCCCAGAAGCGGTTGAAACGGCCGCGGCCTTTAGTTTGTTCATTGCTTAACACAATTATCGAATCTTGATTGCCTACAAGCTCTTGTTTTGCTGCTAGTTGTGTTGAATCGATGGTATCGAAAACTAATGTTTTCTTAAAAAAGCCTTGTTCATCCACAATTTGTTCTACAATACCAGGATACCAAGTGTCTGCCAGTTGTTCTAACTGACGCCCTCTATGGTTGACTGAATTGATGACACAACCTTCTGCTTTAAGCTGATCAATAATTTTTTTGACTGCAGTTCGAGAAATCTGCAGCTGTTCTGCGATCATTTGCCCGGAAATATATTCAGGTTGATGATCATATAATATTTTTACAACATCTTGACTGTATTTAGACATTTGTTTTCACCCATTTTATGATTTCGCTTTGTTCATTGGACAGTTCATTATTAATAATGGCACATTCTATCGCTCTGAGTGCTTCTTTTAACCATGGACCGCCTTTACGATTTAATGTTTCTAAAATAATTTTACCATTTATTGCTATATCGCTTCTTTGATATATCGGAAGATTTTCGTAGATTGCTTCTACCGTTTTTTGATTAAATATCAGCGGATGGCTTAATTGAATATCATTCTTCTCTAATGTAGCTTGCATGGTTAGTATATAAGATAAAATCGACAAACCATAATCATACACAAGTACACGTAATTGTTTTTTGTCATTAAGTGTACCTAACTGTTCAAAGAGCTGTACATAACGCTGAATTTGTTTCTTGCGGTCGTTGCTGATTTTCAGCTTTGCCAGTGCACCGTTTACTTCTGGCTGTTTGAATAATAAGACGGCTATTAACAATTCTAAAGTCAACGGTCCATCAATCTCGACTTGTGTCATATCATAGTCTTTGAAAAACGGCACATATTTGAAAAAGTCTAATGCCAGCAACATTGGATACACTTCAGCCGCATCTTTACCTTCTAACAACTTAACAAGCTCGACGATGATACGTTCAATAGATAGATAACGTGTATCCGGCATTTTGTTTTTCATCGCTTCATACGTGTGTGCTTCAATTTCAAAGCCTAATTGAGATTTGAACCGCAATCCGCGCAAGATACGCAGTGCATCTTCATTAAAGCGTTCATTTGCTTCACCAACAGTGACAATACGCTGCTTTTGAATATCTTCATAGCCGCCGAAATAATCTCTGATTGTAAAATCAGTATCCATCGCAATCGCATTCATCGTAAAGTCTCTGCGTTCTACATCTTTATATAAATCACGGACAAAAAAGACTTCGTCCGGGCGTCGATGGTCTTTATATTCGCCTTCAGCTCGATAAGTTGTTACTTCATAATTTTCATGATTGAATACCACATTAATCGTGCCGTGTTCTTTCCCAATCGGTATCGTATGTTCAAAAATAGTTTCGATTTCATCTGGATCCGCACTGGTAGTAATATCGATATCATGGATAGGACGGCCCATCAAATAATCTCTGACTGAACCTCCGATATAATAGGCTTCATAACCGTGACTCTGTATTTGATTTAAAATAGGCGCTGCTTTTAAAAATAAATCTTTATTCATGTTTTCCCTCTAACATCTGCTTATAGTAGTATTCATATTGATCTGCGATATGGTCTGAATTGAAACGCTCTGCGATATCTTCCAGCATCTGTGTACGCAAGCGTTGATATAATGCATCATTAGTCAGTAACTCAATCGCATATTCGCTAGCTTTGTCGCTATCTCCGATATCGACAATAAAGCCTGTTTCTTCGTGTTTAATCACTTCTTTTATACCGCCTGCTGTTGAACCGATAGGCACAACGCCGGTTTTCATTGCTTCAAGCAAAGTCAAACCAAAACTTTCTTTTTCGCTGAGCAGCAGCACCAAGTCTGACATTTGATAAAACTGATTGACAAATTCCTGTTTGCCTAAGAACAATACATCAGCTTCAATGTCTAGCTTTCTCACAAGTCGTTTCATCTCCATCAATTCAGGACCATCGCCTAAAAGCAATAATTTCGATGGTATTTGATCATGTACCTTTTTAAATGTTTCAACGATAGTATCAATACGTTTCACTTGTCTAAAGTTAGAAACATGAATCAATACTTTCTCATCAGGGCTGATACCGTAAACTTCTCTTAAAGCATCATTGCGCTGAGTCGGAAAATCTATTTCTCTGACAAAGTTATAGATGGGTACGATTTCCTTTTTCGTACCGATGATTTCTTGTGTTTGATTTGCGAGTGATTGACTGACACTTGTCACAACATCACTATTTTCAATACCGAACTTAATCGCATCTTTAAGCGAATGGTCATATCCTAATACAGTAATATCAGTACCATGCAATGTCGTCATAATTTTAACGTCTTTGCCAGACATTTGACGGCCTAAAATACCGCAAATCGCATGCGGTACAGCATAGTGCATATGCAAAATGTCTAAGTCATATTCTTTAATGACAGAAGCAATTTTAGTACTTAAGCTGATATCATACGGCGGGTATTGAAAGACAGCATATTGATTAACTTCTACTTGGTGGAAAGTTATGTTTGGAAGCGGCTTTCTGATACGAAATGGCAAGTTTGAAGTGATAAAGTGGACATCGTGTCCCCTTTCGGCAAGGAGTATCCCAAGTTCAGTCGCAATAACGCCCGAACCTCCCATAGAAGGATAACATGTAATTCCTATCTTCATTTCAAACCGACTCTCCTTTATCTCTCTATTTTGTTTTTTATTTACGTTCAAATCGATTTTTATCTCGATGATTAAATTTAGCCATTGTTTCATTAAAGCTTTCTGTCATATCGATATCTAATGAATTCGCGATACACAGTAAAACAAAAAGGTTATCGCCGAGTTCTGCTTTAATTGTGTTTTCGGCTTCTGTTGATTTCTTTTTCTTTTCTCCATACACATGATTGATTTCTCGTGCAAGTTCGCCTACTTCTTCAGTAAGGCGTGCTAAATTCGCAAGCGGCGAGAAATAACCGACTTTGAATTGTCCTATGTATGCATCTACTTCTTTTTGCATTTCTAACATTGTTTTCATGCGTTTTCATCTCCTTACATCTTATCTCTTAGTATATCTTATATTTTTTTATTATGCATTTTAAGTGCAATCGGCAAAATTAAAAAGCCTTGCTGAAATCAGCAAGGCCTCAAACTGTATAAGTGCTTATTAATCACTAGAGCGTGCAATTAAGATAAATCTTAATAGTTCAGCAACTGCAACTGCTGTAGAAGCTACATACGTCATTGCGGCTGCACTTAACACTTTTCGTGCGTGTTTGTATTCTTTGTCGTTAACGATATTCAAATCTTTAATGTTATTCATTGCTCTCTTACTTGCGTCAAACTCTACCGGCAAGGTTATGATTGAGAACAAGACTGCGAATGCCATTAAGAAAATACCGATCCATAATGCAGTTGAACCGATTGCCATCTGCATAGATGTCAAAACGATACCTGCCATAATTAAAATATAAGACAAGCTGCTGCCGATATTTGCTAATGGGAATAAAGCATGTCTGAATCTTAAATAGAAATAACCTTGAGCATCTTGAATCGCATGTCCTACTTCGTGTGCTGCGATGGCTGTACCAGCAACACTTGGACGATTGTAGTTCGCAGGAGATAAACGAATTACTTTTTTAGATGGGTCATAGTGGTCTGATAAGAAACCTTCGCCTTCTAAAACTTCAACGTCATTTATACCATTGGCATGTAATATTTCTTCAGCCACTTCTCGTCCTGTTTTACCGCTTGTTGATCGAACTTGTGAATACTTTTCATAAGTTGATTTGACTTTGTGCTGTGCCCAAAGCGGTAAAATCATTAATATCGCAAAATAAATTATCATACTTACTAAAGACAAAATTCTCACTCCTTTATAACATTATTTTACTGAGAACGTAAACTTTGGTCAAACAATTTGTGCTGTATTAACGACTTTAAATAAAAGTATAAAATTAAACTTAATATACTTAACAAGAACGCAATATATGCTACAAGTTCTAAGTGCGAAGCAATGAAGGGATAGTACGGAAACTGCATAAAGACATAGTCAATCAAGTCATTATGGAAAATCCATACCATTGCAACGCTACCGCCTAGTAAAGTAACTTTAAACCTAGGGTAAAATAACAATGCTTGCAATGCCATAATACCATGAGAAATCAGCAGCATCATCCCGCTGATTGTGACTTCATTATATTGATAAAATAATATCAAATTCATAATGACAGCCCAGACCCCGTATTTAATAAGTGTTGTAAAGGCAAGCGCTTCTATAATTGCATTATTTTTATTAAAGAGCATTAACGCTAATGCAAAACACAAAAAGAGCGAAGCCGTGGGACTGTCAGGGACAAATATTAAGAATTGCCAAGATGTCTCACTAAGCTGGCTGCCATACCATATGTATCCGTAAAAGGTACCTAAAGCATTACATACCAAAGCTAATAAAAGAAATGTGCGTGAATAAACAGCCCATTTCCACCATTGTAAAAGACTCATCAGATTCATTCCTTCGTTGGAAAATTATAGGACTTTGTTTTAATCGTATTTAATAAGTGAGATAGTCTGTAAAAGTATTCTGAGTCATTGATCTGCAGACTCAAATCAATCGTATTTTGTAAATGATTAATCAACGACAGTTCTGCTTGCGGAGTCATTGTCACTGCATACAAGTCGCTTAAATGCGATGTATAGTCAGGTGATGAAAGCAGTTGAGAAAGCAGTACTTCGTCAATTCTGGCATCTCTTTTAGGCAAATGAATCTTGATATCAAAGGATGGCCGTTCATAAGCGATTACATGGAAAATTTCGTTAGTATTATACAAACGTTTTTGGTTTTGCGTAAATTGAATGCCGATTTCATCACTTTCTGTCACTGCAATTTCTAAAGTTGCATGGCTGGTGATAGGTGTATCTACAAAATAAATACTTTCAAGGCGCTGAATATCAGACTTGATTAAGTTCAGCACCCAAACACTGATTCTTGATTTAAATGCATAGTTGAATAACAAGTAATCTATTAAATTATTCTTTTTCAGATTCAAACTTTCAAAGTCTATCATGTACTTTTCACCAACGTCTTAAAAGGATTGTAAACGTTCAGCTTCTTGCTGCCACTCATCATTATTAGGATCTAATTCCATTAATTTCGGCAGCAATGATTTAGCTTGTTCAACTTGTCCAGTTTCGATGAGGAAGAAATAATAGTCTCCTAAGAAATCTGGATTATTTTCAAATGTCGGATAAGCTAAGTCGAAGAAATGCTGTGCTTCTTTGTCGCGTTCTTCTTCACCCATGGCATAAGCTAAGTTCCACATAAATCTTGGGTCTAAGTCATCTTCATTTGCATATTTTAATAAACCGATAATAGATTCAGCATCATCTTTTGTACGGTATAAACTACTGAGTTCAATCAGCGGTTCTTGGTAAGAATTATCAATTTCAAGGGCTTTCAACATTAATTGTACCCCTTGTTCTTGATCACCTTGATCGATTTCTATTTTACCTGTAGACAGCATCAGTTCTTTGTAGAATTCGTTCAATCTTAAACCTTCATGCCCTACTTCAATCGCTGATTTATAATCTCTTTGCTGCAAGTAGAGCTGTTGCAAGTAGAAATAGCCTTGAATATAATCCGGGTCTTTATCCATCAACACACGCATGATTTTAACTGCTTCTTGAATCAAATCGTTTTTTTCATAAGCAAGTGCTTTTTTCATATAATCTTCTGGCGTCATATCTTGTTCATGGATTTCATCGAACAATTGAATGGCATCATCATAGTTGCCGCTTTGCAATGCACTGTCTGCTAAGCGTGCATACAAGTTAACGCCGTTGACCATGTACTCTCCTGTTTCAAGTACTGTTTCGTACTCTGCAGAAGCACGTAAATATTGACCGTCAAAATACATAAGTTCGGCTAATGCGAAATGCAGCACCGGATCATTAGGTTCTAATTCGATAGCTTCTTGTACTTTATCGATTGCGACTTCTAGCATATTAATTTGCTGATATAAATCTGCTTCTAACATTAAACGCTCTGTTGTTAAGTCTGCTTGGTTCAAATGTTCTAAAGCCTCATCTGTTTTATCTTCAGAAATGAGCCCTTCTATAAAGTAAATCAACAGTTCTGGTTCGTTAGGAAACTTATGATACAACGCCCTGAATACTTCTAAGCCCTGCGGCGTCAATCCATAATTATACAGAGTTTCTCCAAGCATGAACAAAGTATCATCGTCAGCAGAGGTAATTGCATTTTCTACCCTGCTGTCTAAGTTATCTATCTTTTGTAGATGAATATCATCAATTAATTTCTGTGTGTCTTCCATAATATTATCCTTTCTGAGCAATTGATTTTAATAATGGCAAGAATTCTGGGAATGATGTATTGACTGCATCGAAGTTATGAATTGAAATCGTGTCATCACTTAACAATGAAGCAATGGCTAAAGTCATACCGATACGATGGTCTGTATAAGAACTGACTTCTGCAGGTCGTTCAAATGTTGACGGATGAATGACAAAACCATCATTTGTCGGATGTACTTCAAAGCCAAGTAAGCCTAATTCATTAGATGTTGTTTCAATACGGTCGGTCTCTTTGTATTTCAATTCTTCTGCATCTCTAATGACGCTTGAACCCTGTGCTTGTGTACACAGCAATGCTATGATAGGTATTTCATCAATCGCACGTGTTACTAACGCATCAGCCATATTTAACGGTTTCAAATCAGGTGTATAGCGTACACGCAGTGATGCTGTAGGTTCAGCACCGTTCTTTTCGTTAAAGATTTCAATATTTGCATCCATTGCTTTCACGACATCTATAATACCAGAACGTGTCTCATTCATACCTACATTATGAATTGTAACATCACTACCAGGAGTAATTAAGGCCGCAACGATAAAGAACGCTGCAGATGAAATATCACCTGGAACTTTGAAATCTGCTGGTTGAATGTCTTGAATTGCATTAGGAATTGTTTCAATGTGCATACCTTCAGTTTTAATAGGAATATGGTAATGCTCAAACATAGTTTCTGTGTGATTGCGTGTCATTCCGATTTCTTCAATAACAGATGGTTCATCAGAGAATAAGCTGGCAAATAAAATCGCGCTTTTCACTTGTGCACTGGCAACGGGCATCTTATATTGAATGCCTTTAATTTGTCCTTTTTTAATAGTTAAAGGTGTGTAATTGCCTTCTACACCATGAATATCAGCACCCATTTCAGTCAGTGGATCAATTACTCGGTTCATAGGACGATTGCCGATAGAAGCATCCCCAGAAAGTACACTTTCGATGCCTAAACCGGAAAGCAAACCGGCAAGCAGACGTGTTGTAGTACCTGAGTTGCCTGTATAAAGCGCTTGGTGCGGTGTAGTAAAGTTTTGATAGCCGGGTGATTCTACGATGACTTGATCGTCGCTGATTTCAAATCGAACGCCTAATAAGCGGAAGATGTGAATGGTGCGGAGGCAATCTTCAGCGAGAAGCGGTTTATAAATTGTTGATTTTCCTTCTGCTAAAGCACTCAGCATAATCGCACGATGAGTCATGGATTTGTCGCCCGGCACTTCTATTTCACCGCGTAAAGGCCCTTGTACATTAATTAATTCGGTTTTACTCATTTATCTTCACTCACTTTAATATGTTTTGTAGTTGTGTAAAGGCTTCAGCAAGCACAGCGTTATCAACATGATGTACGACCGGATTGCCGATAGAAGACAATAACACCATTTGAATACCGTCTTTATCATTCTTTTTATCTTTTAACATTAATTCTAATAAAGGCTCAAAGTCAGCGTTTTGTACGACTTCCAACGGATAATCCAATTGTTTGAAATAATCTTTAAAGTGTTGGATATCGTAATTTGTATGAAGCAATAGATTTGAAACAATGAATTGATATAAAATGCCTATCATCACTGCATGACCATGTGCTATTTTCTCATGATACTCAATCGCATGTCCAAACGTATGGCCAAGATTTAAAAATTTGCGTTTGCCTTGTTCATGCTCATCAGCCACAACAATATTCAATTTAGTTTCAATACCTTTAAGCAAAAAGTCATCTAAATGATGCAATGCTGCTAAGCTTGATCGGTCAGGAAAATTTGATTCGATATCATCCAGCGCTGCTTGTCCATTTAATAATGCATGTTTATAGACTTCAGCATAGCCGCTGGTGATTTCGGTATAAGGCAAGGATGTGAGAAAGTCTAAATCATAGATAACTGCTGAAGGACGATAAAAAGCTCCTACTAGATTTTTACCTTGCGGTGTATTAATCCCTACTTTGCCGCCTACACTTGAATCATGCGCTAAAATTGTCGTTGGAACTTGAATAAAATCAACACCGCGTAATAATGTCGCAGCCACAAAACCTGAAAAGTCTCCAGTAACACCGCCGCCTATTACGACGATACAAGTGTTACGCGTAATTCCTTTTTCTAATAACTGTTCTAAAACGCTTTGGTAGACTTCAAAGGATTTAGATTGTTCGCTGCCTTCAATACGAATGACATGTGTAATTTGTTCAGGCACAATAGATGAAAGTGCTTGATTTAATTTGTTCGGATGCGCTTGTTCTACGTTCTTATCGATAATAAATACAACATCGCGATAATTTGTGAGAAATTGATTTAATTCTGTTAATGCATTGTGTTGGATAATAATCGGATAATTATCCTCTTTATAAGTTGTCATTAGTTGCATACGTATCACCTTAGATTTTAAAATTCAATGTTGCGTTGTCTGCGTTCTGCGACTTGTTCTTTAAGCTGTTCCATGTAATTGGATTGGAACTCTTCCAGCAATGCTTTAGTCAATTCAAATGCCACTGCATGTTCACATACGATACTTGCTGCGGGCACTGCACAGCTGTCTGAACGTTCTATAGTTGCTTTGAAAGGTTCTTTCGTCTCAATATCTACTGATGCGAGTGGTTTATATAAAGTAGGAATAGGTTTCATAACACCATTTACTACAATCGGCATACCATTACTCATACCGCCTTCTAATCCGCCTAAATGATTGGATGCGCGTGTATAGCCGTTCGTTTCATCATAGAGAATAGGATCTTGGATTTGGCTGCCTGGTTTTTCAGCTGCTTTAAACCCTTCACCGAAACTTACGCCTTTAAATGCGTTGATGCCGACTACACCTTGTGCGACTCTGCCATCTAATTTGCGATCATAATGGACATAACTGCCGACACCTACTGGCATATTATCTACAATGACTTGAACGACACCGCCTAACGAATCTCCGTCCTTTTTAGCTTGATCGATTAAATCTCTGATTGCTTGTGCTTTTTCTTCATTAATAACACGAACATCATTATTGTCTTCATGTGATTTAATCGTTTCAATATCGTATGCTTCATCATCTTTGATACCGCCGATTTCAACAACACGGCTGAAAATGTCGATATCTAATTGTTTCAGCAAGATTTTGCATAGTGCACCTACAGCAACACGAGCAGCTGTTTCTCTCGCAGATGAACGTTCTAATACATTTCTTAAATCACGATGATTGTATTTAATTCCGCCTACAAGATCAGCATGTCCAGGACGAGGTTTAGAGATAGTACGTTTCATCTGTTCTTGTTCTTCTTCAGAAATAGGAGCAACACCCATAATATTTCTCCAGTGTGTAAAATCATCATTTGTTACCACAATCGTAATCGGACTGCCTAATGTATAACCATTTCTTACACCAGAAACAATTTCAACAGCGTCTTTTTCAATTTTCATGCGGCGTCCGCGGCCATATCCGCCTTGACGCTTAAACATTTCAACATTAATGTCTTCAGCTGTAACAGCTAAATTTGCCGGAACACCTTCTACAATAACAGTCAGTTGCGGCCCATGGGATTCTCCAGAGGTTAAAAATCTCATTATGCAATCACTCCATTTCATATTGTTACTCTTAAGTATACCTATTATCATAGCACACGTGAAATAAGGACAGAAACAATTAAAACGTATAATTGTTAAAATTTTCAGAAATTAATACAACACAAAAACAAACCAGACTGAAATTGCGCGTTTCAATCTGGCTTGGTTTGGATAAAATGAATTTTTCAAATGTATACTTTATATAATTTTATTCGTATAACCATTCTTCATTGTTGGCTGTATAAACACTTAATTCGTTAGGTTCGAACCATAAGCTGATTTCTCTTTTAGCTGATTCAACTGAATCTGAACCGTGAATAACGTTACGGCCTACAGTTAAACCTAAGTCGCCTCTGATTGTACCAGGTGCTGCTTCAGTTGGATTTGTTTTACCAATCATATTTCTTGTAACTTCTACTACATTTTCACCTTCTACTACCATCGCAAAGACAGGTGCTGAAGTAATGAATGATACAAGACCTTCATAGAATGGTTTACCAGCATGTTCACCATAATGTGTTTCTGCTAATTCTTTGGAAACAGTCATGAATTTACCGCCAACTAGTTTTAATCCTTTTTTCTCTAAACGTGTGATGATTTCACCAACGATATTACGTTGAACACCATCAGGTTTAATCATTAGAAAAGTTCTTTCCATTTCGCAAATCCTCCTGAATTATATGTGTATTTGGTTAAATATAATTAAATACATTCTAAGTTTAACAGTTTGTTTAAGCGCTTTCAATATTTTGGAATTGTTTTTTATATATTTCTGGATTCCATTCGTTTAATCAACTTTTTAAACCATGTTGTTGCGCCGTTTACTTCAAGCTCATCTAGTAGATGAATTGCTTTTTGCAGATACTGTCTGCTGATTTGTTTCGCAGCATCAATATTAGATGACTGTCTGATATATTCAACACAGTATACAAAATCCTCTTTAGGACTATTTGGATTAAGTGCATCAACTTTCGTCTTGAATTCCGGATTTTCTCTCATCTCAAGTAACACCGGCAAAGTAATATGGCCGTTCATTAAATCACTGCCTACAGGCTTGCCTAATTGCTTTTCAGTACTCGTAAAATCAAGAATATCATCGACAATTTGGAAACTCATCCCAATATAGTGGCCGATTCGCTTAAGTTTATTAGCTGTTTTATGATCAGCATGTGCAGACAAGGCACCTAACTCTGTTGCGAGTTGGATTAACAAGGCTGTTTTACGATTAATCCGTCTTAAATAATTAGTGATGGATTGCTCAGTGTTAAATTGATCTTGGAATTGGAATAATTCTCCGCGGCATACATCCACAATCGCATGGGATGAAATCATATGTATTCTTTTATCTTCAATCGACGAAATATTATTTAAGGCTAAGGCAAGCAAATAGTTGCCGGTTAAAATTGCAGTATCTTGGTCCCATTTTTTACTGATAGTTAAACGCCCTCTGCGTTTATCGCTTCTATCAATGACATCATCGTGGACTAATGTCGCCATATGAATTAATTCTAAAGAAACAGCAATTTTATAAGTGTCTTCATTCCTAGGAGAAATACCGTATTCACTGCTCAAAATGACAAAAGACGGGCGCACACGCTTACCGCCTGATGACAATAGATGGTGTGACGCCTCTTCTAATACAGCATTATCACTTTTAATAGTCTGTTTAAGTTCTTTTTCAATTTTTTTGATTTCTTTATTAATGTTTAACTTCTCCACATTAATCACCTTTTGCTGTTTCTTTTTCCTTATACCCTAAGTGCATAGCTGCTACGCCGCCTGTAAAACTTTTCACTTCAATATCTCTGAAACCTGCTAATTGGAACAACGCTTTTAGTTCATCGCGATCAGGGAAGTTAAAAGCAGAATGCTGCAACCATTCATACTCTTCTTTAGATTTAGCGAAAAATTTGCCGAATACAGGCATAACAAATTTAAAGTAAAGCTGGTAGAGTTGTTTAAACACAGGAATAGTAGGCTGGCTCGTTTCAAGACATACGACCATACCGCCCGGTTTTAGAACGCGGTTCATTTCTTTCAAAGCAATGACATAATCTGGAATGTTGCGTAATCCGAAACCGATTGTGACATAATCGAATTCATTGTCGTCAAATGGCAATTCCATAGCGTCACCTTGAACGAGTTGAATATTCGCCATGTTTTTAGTTTTTTCTTCTCCGACTTTGAGCATGTTTTCACTGAAATCAAGACCGATAACTTCACCAGTAGGTCCGACAGCTTTGCTTAGTGCAATTGTCCAATCTGCTGTACCGCAGCATACGTCTAATGCTTTGCTGCCTGGTTTAACATTCATAGATTTCATAACGCGTTTACGCCATACTTTGTGTTGTTCAAAGCTGATAATATTGTTCAATCTATCATACTTTGTCGAAATGTTTTGAAAGACTTTATGTACTTTTTCTTTATCTGCTTTATTTTTAGACATATTAATTACCTCTACTTTGCTTTATATTACTATTCAGCGCTTTAAAAACAGCCTCAAGTTCATTTTCGCTATAATCTTTCAAATAAGCCGGATGATGCTCTGAAGCATATTGAATTAATGATTCAGCGATTCCGCCTAATTCAGCACGTGGATGGAAGTGTTGAATAGTAATCATAGGAAAAATGGTTTCAATATATAATATTGCATCTTTCATTGCATCATCATCGAGTGCTCTATAATGCAATGAAGTTTTATATTCATTTACTTTAATGATTGCGTCGCTCATTGCTTCTAAGTATTGTGAATCATTTATAGCAGCCGTTAAAGTATAAAAATGCGCACTGATTAAGTCCCCTATCAAAATCGCATGCTTTGACAGACTGCTTCCTGTAATTGAATCCAGATGACTCATAGATGTATCGATTGCGAGGCATGCTAATTTTGCTTCTGGCAAAATATCTTGATCATCAAGTACATGAGCCAATTGATGATTATACTGAATTGGTTCATGACTATGTATACCATTAAGTTTGCGATCTATTTGGTTTTTTAATGTACTTAATGTTGAATCCATGTCTGCACCTCACGTTATTAATCAATAATCATCTTAACATTATATATACAAAAATAAAATCACTTTATTTCAACTGCTTGCTAGATTCAGCAATTTTATTGATAAAAGCAATTAAAATTATAATTTTACAACATAAAAAGAAAAGCCCTGAAAAAGGGCTTTTCTGTTAAGTATTGAATTCATTATTTAACTGCATCTTTTAAAGCTTTACCAGCTTTGAATGCTGGAACTTTGCTTGCTGGGATGTCGATTTCTTTACCAGTTTGCGGGTTGCGACCTTTACGGGCAGCACGTTCGCGAACTTCAAAGTTACCGAAACCGATCAATTGTACTTTTTCACCTTTAGATAGTGAGTTTTGAATTGATTCGAATACAGCATCAACTGCTAAGCCAGCTTCTTTTTTAGTTAATTCTGCTTGTTCTGCAACAGCGTTAATTAAGTCTGTTTTGTTCATTATGAGTCACCTCCCAAGGGTTTGCTAATGATAACTTAATATCATTATGCTATGACTTTAACACAACGACTCTTACTATCGCAATTATTTATGAGCATAAAACCGCGATTTATAAGGTTTTTTAGCTAATCAGGTGTAAATATACTATAATAGTAAATTAATTTAATGTCTATTCAGATTTTTTGTCTCTATCCATTAATAATTTAAGGCTTTTTTCTAATGGGACATTTTCAAATAATACACCGTATAACGCTGATGTGATAGGCATATCAATGTTTTTCTTCTTAGCTAAATGATAAACAGATTCAGTTGTATAGAAACCTTCTGCAACCATATTCATTTCTGAAAGAGCTTCATCTACTGTTTTGCCTTTGCCGATTTTATAACCGAGTGTATAGTTTCTTGAATGTGTTGACGTACACGTAACAATTAAATCACCGATTCCGCCAAGACCTAAGAAGGTCATAGGATCAGCACCTAGCGCTTCGCCTAAACGGCTGATTTCAGCGAGTCCGCGTGTCATCAATGCAGCTTTTGCGTTGTCTCCAAAGCCCATACCGGCAACAATACCGCTTGCTACTGCGATAATATTCTTCAATGCGCCGCCGAGTTCTACGCCCACTAAATCATCATTCGTATAAACACGTAAATATTCATTCATAAATAAATCTTGAATGCGTTTGCTGACATTAGGGTCTTTTGACGATGCAGCAACCGTTGTAGGCTGTTGAATTACAACTTCCTCAGCATGGCTAGGACCTGATAATACACCGATACCGCCATTATGCTCAGGTGATAATGAATCCTCTATCAATTCTGATACACGCTCGAATGTTGAATTTTCAATTCCTTTCGCAACATGTATAAATGTTTTCTTACCTGTTAACTTTTCATCGATTTGCTTAACCACTTCTCTGACTGCTTTTGTAGGCAACGCAATCAGATACGTATCTGAAAACTGAACAGCTTCGTCCATGTCTGATGTTGCTTTAATTGCAGCGTTCAATTTTGCTTCGTTCAAATAACGTGAATTTGTGTGATAAGTATTGATCTCTTCAATGCTTTGTTTATTTTTTCCCCACATTAAGACATCATGACCGTTTTGCGCGAGTACATTCGCTAATGCTGTACCAAAACTGCCCATACCAAAAACGGCAACCTTACTCATTTCATTCATCCTTTCAATTCTAATTTCTCTTTCTTGGAATTATTTTAATCGGAGTACCTTCGAATCCGAATGCATCTCTGATTTGGTTTTCTAAATAACGTTTATAAGAGAAGTGCATCAACTCTTCATCATTTACAAATACAACAAATGTCGGCGGCTCGATTGCAACTTGTGTTGCGTAGAATACTTTCAATCTGCGGCCTTTATCTGTAGGTGTAGGGTTCATTGAAATTGCATCTGTAATGACTTCGTTCAATGTTGAACTTTGTACACGTTTCTTATGGTTTTGGCTGGCTTCATTGATTAATGGGAACAATGTGCGCAAGCGTTGTTTCTCTTTTGCTGATACGAAAGCGATTGGTGCATAATCTAAGAATTGGAAATTCTTGCGAACTTCGTCTTGGAATTTTTTCATCGTTTTGCTGTCTTTTTCCAAGGTATCCCATTTGTTGACTACAATAACGATGGCTTTACCTTCCTCATGCGCATAGCCTGCCACACGCTTATCTTGCTCGATAATGCCTTCTTCAGCATCTAATACCACAAGTACTACATTTGAGCGTTCAATCGCCTTTAAAGCACGTAAAACAGAGTATTTCTCTGTTGATTCATACACTTTGCCCTTTTTACGCATACCAGCCGTATCAATTAATACATAATCTTGATCTTCATATGAATATTCAGTGTCGATCGCATCACGTGTTGTGCCTGCAATATTAGAAACAATGACACGGTCTTCCCCTAAAATTGCGTTAACAAGACTGGATTTACCGACATTAGGACGTCCGATTAAAGATAAACGGATTGTATCTTCGTCGTATGGGTCTTCCCCTTCTTCTTTGAAGTGTTTTGCTACTTCGTCTAATAAATCCCCTAAACCAAGTCCGTGAGATCCAGAAATCGGGAAAGGTTCTCCAAAACCAAGTGCGTAAAAGTCATAGATATCTGCTCTCATTTCAGGATTATCTACTTTGTTGACTGCTAATACTACAGGTTTATTTGTTTTATACAGCATTTGTGCTATCATTTCATCCGTTTGCGTTAAACCTTCCCTTTGGTTCACCATGAAAATGATAACGTCAGCTTCATCAATTGCGACTTCAGCTTGTGCTCTGATTTGTGTTTGGAATGGCGCATCAGATAATTCAATACCACCTGTATCGATGATATTGAAGTCATGCGTTAACCATTCACCGCTTGAATAAATGCGGTCTCTTGTTACGCCGGGTGTATCTTCAACAATTGATACACGTTCGCCGACGATTCTATTGAATATTGTAGACTTACCGACGTTCGGTCGACCTACAATCGCAATAACAGGTTTAGTCATAAGCTAACTTCCTCTCTTTAATATATCTAATTAATTTTATCACATGGCCGATTTAAAGCAAAAGATATTTAGAAATAAAAAAGCCAAGGCAGCAATACGTGAGCATATTGTCACCTACTGCAACCTTGGCTGGCTTAAACATTATTTATTAAAATTTAAGATTTTTTAATTTGTCGCCGAACATTTCACCTAATGTTGGGTTATCATTATCTTCATCATCATTATGATTTGAAGTCGTATTTTCAACTTTTTCTTCTGTTTCGTTATCGTCGATTTGCAGTACTTCCTCTTCTGGAACAGCTGCTTTGATTGAAAGTGAGATTCTTTCATTTTCTTCATCGACGCTCAATACTTTAACTGTAACCGTTTGGTTAGGTTCAAGTACTTCGCTAGGTGTTGCAATGTGTTTGCGACTGATTTCTGAAATGTGAACAAGTCCTTGTACGCCAGCAGCGATTTCAACGAATGCACCAAAGTCAGTTAATCTTACAACACGGCCTTCAATTACTGAATCCGCATGGATTTCACCTTTAATGCTTTCGAATGGACTTGGTAACGTATCTTTAATAGAAAGTGAGATTCTTTCTGAATCTTGTTCTACTGATTTAACTTTAACGTTAACTTTTTGTCCTACAGATACTACATCTTCAGGTTTATCAACGTGTTCGTGTGAAAGTTCAGAAACGTGAACTAATCCATCAACACCGCCGATATCTACGAAAGCACCGAAGTTAGTTAAACGTGCAATTGTACCTTCAATTACATCGCCTTCATTAAGTGAAGCAAGCAATTCTGCTTTTTTAGCTTCATTACGTTCTTGTTCTACTGCTTTTCGGCTAAGGATGACGCGGTTGTTTTCAGGATCAAGTTCTTCAACACGCAGTTCAAGTACTTGTCCATCAAAACTTGAAAAGTCTTCAATGAAATCAGTAGAAATTAACGAAGCTGGAACAAACCCTCTTTGTCCTACATCTACAACTAAGCCGCCTTTAACGACTTCAGTTACTTTAGCTTCAATAATTTCATTATTTTCTTGTTTCTCTCTTAAATATTCATAAGACTTCTCTTGCTCTAATTGACGAATTGAAAGGATATAAGCACCAGTTTCATTTTCTTCGTCATTTTCTACCTTAGTCACATAAGCTTCTACAGCATCTCCCTCTTTAACAACCTCGCTTGGGCTGTCAATATGATGCGTAGATAATTGACTAATCGGTACAATACCGCTAAATTTGCCACCGTCGACATCAACAATCACTTGTTTATCTTCGACTTTTTGGACTTGTCCAGAGATTTTATCTCCTTCTTTAATTTCATTAATCATTGATTCATTGAATTCTTCAGTCATCTTGTATGCCTCCTTGTACACTACATAATTATAACATCTTACAAACTGACAGAATTGTCAAGAAATTCACCTCTATTAACTAAATGGGTAATTTCTCATTTCTCTGCAGTTAATGAAACATTATCGCTTATGTACAAATGTACATATTTATTCTCATTATGATATATACCACAAAAATTCATTTATTATTCACAGCATGACACAATTGTTTTATTCTGTTTCAACTGTCAATGTTTAATAATGAATTCTTATAATTGAGTTAATATAATTTACAAACGAATAACAAAGCACTTAGAACGAGACGATTATTTATTTCTGACATCTTCAATCAGCTGATTGATTACTGCAGTGACTTCTTCGATAGATTTTCCTGTTGTGTTTACAGTAATAGCATCTTCTGCTTTGCGTAATGGTGAGATCTCACGCGCCATATCGTAATCGTCGCGTGCTTTTATTTCTTTTTTAAGTTGATCTAATGAGGAAGGAATTCCGCTTTCTTCATTTTCTTTTTGTCTGCGTTCAGCACGCTCATCTACAGAAGCAATCATATAGACTTTTAAATCAGCATCCGGCAAGACAACTGTACCAATGTCGCGCCCATCCATAACAATGCCTTTTTCTGCAGCTAATTGTTGTTGGACTTCTACAGCAAATGTTCTTACAGGTTCTTTAGAAGCCACATAAGATACATTTTGTGTAACATCATTTGAACGTAAATAGTCTGTGATATCATTATCGTTTAATAATACACGTTGACCTTTGTCATCGTCATAAACCAATTTTAAAGTTATATCTTCAATAAGAGATTGAAAGTCCTCTGGTTTACCCTCTTGTAAATATTTATAGGTAATTGCACGATACATAGCGCCTGTATCTACATAAATCATAGAATGGCTTTCAGCTACCTTTCGTGCAATCGTACTCTTGCCAGCAGCTGCTGGACCATCAATAGCTATATTTATTAAACTCATATTTAGAAAACCTTCCCTTGTCGTTTTTTCACTTTTATTTTATCATAAAAACGTATTATAGAGATAGGAGCGATGACATTGAAAAAGATTCTGGTTATGCATACCGGTGGTACCATCAGTATGTCTGAAGATGAAAGCAACAAAGTAGTAACAAATGAACAAAATCCGATTTCCAAACATCATGACGTAATTTCACGTTATGCGGATGTAACTGAAATTAATCCGATTAACTTGCCTTCACCGCATGTAACGATAGCGGATGTGGTGAAGTTAAGAGATATTATCGAAGAAGCAAGCCGCAACAACGAGTATGATGGTTTTGTTATTACGCATGGTACAGATACATTAGAAGAAACTGCGTATTTATTAGATCTCGTTACACAAACAAATAAACCTATCGCAATTACAGGTGCGATGCGCTCCTCTAATGAAATTGGATCTGACGGTTTATATAATTTTATTTCTGCACTGCGCACAGCAGCTTCAGATGATTCATCGGATAAAGGTGTCATGGTAGTATTTAATGATGAAATCCACACAGCACGCAACGTAACTAAGACACACACATCCAATACCAATACTTTCCAAAGCCCGAACCATGGTCCATTAGGTGTCTTAACGAAAACAAGTGTTCAATTCCACCATAAACCATACCATCATCAAATTTTGGAAAAAGTTGATCCGAAATTGAATGTTCCTATCATTAAAGCATATATGGACATGCCTAGCGATATTTTCTATTTTTACAGCGAGAAAAATGTCGATGGTATTGTAGTAGAAGCTTTAGGTCAAGGCAACTTGCCGCCTACTACATTAGATGGCTTAATGGCTTGTTTGGATAAAGGTATACCAGTGATATTAGTATCAAGATCTTTCAATGGTATCGTAGGTCCTATTTATGCATACGATGGCGGAGGTTATGATTTAGCACAACGCGGCGTCATTTTTTCTAACGGCTTGAACGGACAAAAAGCCCGTTTGAAATTGTTAGTTGCGATGAGTAATGACTTTGATAAAGAAGCATTGAAAACTTATTTTGATGCACAAGTTTAAAAATTTAAAAACAATTATAATAAAACCGAGATGCAGTCTACATCTCGGTTTTTTATAGTTGGATGATAATTATATTTTAAGATTCTAAAGGTGTTTGTTTTTTAGCAATGATGTTTTGTGCAATAATACCGCCGTGGAATTTGCCGTTTTCAATGAAAATTGTATTGGCATCGTTACCCGCCGCAATTACACCTGCGATATAACAATTTTCGACATTTGTTTCGTATGTTTCTTTATCATAAACAGGTGCTGTACCAAATTCATTGGTGTTAATATCAATGCCGATAGTTTTCAAGAAATCATAGTCCGGATGATAACCAATCATCGCAAAGACATAATCATTAGGAAGTGTATATGTTTCGCCTTCTTTTTCGAATGTTACACTATCTTCATCGATTTTAGTAACATTCGCATTGAAGTGCATATCGATTTTTTCATGACGTACTAATGATTCAAAGTTCGGCAAAATCCAAGGTTTGATTGCGCCTGAATAATCTGCACCGCGATAAAGCACTGTCACATGTGCGCCAGCTTTTTCTAATTCTAGTGCAGCGTCCACAGCTGAGTTTTTGCCCCCGATAATTACTACGTTTTGATCGAAATAAGGATGTGCTTCTTTAAAGTAATGGAATACTTTAGGTAATTTCGCACCTTCAACTTCCAACTCGTTATGTTGGCCGTAATAGCCTGTCGCTACAGTTAAGAAACGACATTGATACGTATCTTTAGTTGTAGTAATTAAAAAGCGTTTACCCATTTTTTTAACTGTGAGGACCTCTTCAAATGCGTGCACATCAAGCTGATGGTATTTCACAACTTCTCTATAATAAACCAATGCTTGATTTCTTCTTGGTTTGTACTCTTCTACAATAAAAGGAACATCTCCGATACTTAATTTATCACTAGAAGAGAAAAAGGTTTGATGTGTAGGGTAATTGTAAATTGATTCAACTACGTTGCCTTTTTCAATAACCAATGTTTCAATCCCTTTTTTCTTTTGTTCAATTGCTGCACTTAAACCGCACGGCCCGCCGCCAATGATTATACTTTCTACAGTTTGCATAGTTTTGTCCTCCTTTTTCACACCTCTAATATTATATCAATCATACAGAATATTAAAAGGAATTAAGCTGTTTTCTTTATATTCAATGAAATGAAAAAAGTTTTTGGTCCAACAACATAGAAAAACCTCACCGCAAATAAAATTTTGCAGTGAGGTCATATTTGTTATTGAGGAATCACAAGTTGTTGTCCATTAGAGATATTATTGCTGTTTAAGCCATTAGCACGTTTGATTTTTTCAACATTTTCCGGTGTACCTTCACCGTAATAACGAATCGCAATTCGGTATAAGTTTTCTTTACCATATACGGTATGCGTTTGACCGCCTTGATTTTGTTGCTGTTGTTGTGCTTGTTGATTTTGTGCTTGGCCGTTTTGGTTATATTGATTATTTTGATCATATTGACCTTGTCCAGCATTTTGTTGGTTTTGTGCATCATAGGCGCTTTGGTCTTGTGCATCAGAACCATCTGAATCTGATGTTGCACTGTCATCTGAACTATTTGCTTTGTCTTCCTCTTTTTTGTTTTTATCTTTGTCTGCTGCTGCTTTATCTTTATCGCTGTCTTTTGCTTTTTCTTTATCTTTGTTTGATTGTTGTGCTACTTTTTGATCATCTTGAGCTTTGTCGCTGCCTTGATTAGTTAGTGCCATACCGCCGAAGATAGCAATTGCTGCTAATAGCAAGAGACCTAACAGCAATGGTAATAATTTCTTCATGCCGCCGCCCTTTTTCTTAGGTTGTTCATTGTGACCATTATTTGCGCCGTTACTGTTGCCAGTACCGCCGCCATTGCCTGAACCGGCATGCGCTGATTTGCTTGCTGCGGCACCGCCGGCTGCACCTGCAGCACCTGCTGCCGCTGCTTTCTTGCCAGTATTGCCTTTATTATCTTTTTGGTCTTTTTGTTTTTCAGACTCTTTTTTATCAGAGTGTTTTTGAGCTGCTTTACCAGCAGCCGCACCGCCAACAACACCCGCTGCCCCAGCAGCCGCTGCTTTTTTACCAGAATTATCTTTCTTGTCTTGGTTTTTAGCGTCAGAGCGTTCAGCATCTTGGCGTTCTTTTCTATCAGCTTCTTTTTTGTCAGAGTGACTTTGAGCAGCTTTACCAGCAGCTGCACCGCCTGCAACACCTGCCGCCCCAGCAGCCGCCGCTTTTTTACCAGAATTATCTTTCTTATCATGGTCTTTAGCGTCAGAGCGTTCAGCATCTTGGTGTTCTTTTCTGTCGGCTTCTTTTTTATCTGAGTGGCTTTTTGCTGCTTTACCAGCAGCCGCACCGCCAACAACACCTGCCGCCCCAGCAGCCGTTGCTTTTTTACCAGAATTGTCATGAGATGGTTTATCTTTTTGAGGTTCTTGGTGTTGATGTTCCTCATTTTTTACCGGTTCGTCAGCTTTTGTTTCTTTCTTATCGTGGTTTTGCTGTAATTTCTTACCGATAATACCGCCGCCGACACTTCCTGTCGCAGCACCGCCTGCTTTTTTCTTGTTGTTTTTATTAGTTTTAACTGTCTCAGACACATGACCTTGCCCATTTTGTTTAGAATCAGCTTGTGCTTTTTCCTCTTCTTTATGTAGGTCTTTGTTTGTATCTTGATTTTCTTCACGTTGATGCGTTGCTGTTGAACGACGTCTTTGTCGTCTTCTGTGTGCATTTCTTGGCGGGAAATGTTGTTCCTGCTTTTCTTTTAAGTTTTCTTCTTGATGATTTGCTTCTTCGTCAACTGACTTGTCTAAATGATCAGAGTGTTTATGTGATGGTTTAGGATCAATTGATTGACGGTTGCGCTCAAAATCATCTTTAAAATTGTTATTTGACAACGCCATCATCCTTTCTTTATTAAAAAAATATTAATTTTACATATGTAGTATTCATACCCCAAATAAGAAGGGCAAAAAACACACCTTACAACCTAATTATAACTTGCAATACATACTTAGCAAAGCAATTTATACTTGTATGAGACAACGATATACATAAGAAAATATAAATATAATGCTTAGAATGTAGGTTTGCGAGATAATTGTCAAACAATACCCTAAATCAAGGTAGAACCTACTATTTCTTCACACTAACATGTAAATGAAATTTAAAGTTTAAATTTATATGAAGATTTGATTGAGTTTTTCTAAATAATCCATTTTTCTCGCGACTTTCTTTTTGTTTGGAACATGGATGGTTTCAGCTGTTTGATCATTATCGCAGCAATATTCAATTTCAGATACAGATTCTCCAAAATAAGACATAAGGTAATTACGTCGGCATGTCTTTAAGTTTTTATAACCCATCATCTTAAGCAATCCTTCTTGTTTGCGATTTGCGGACACTTTGAAAATTGCTTGTATTTCTTCTTGGTTATAACGTGACGCTAAAATTTTAATAATTTGCTGCTTTTCAGGCGGCAATTCGACACCTGCAAACATTGCAGCAACATCGTCATCTGTAATTACATCCGCAAATAATATCGTTTCTAACAAGAAATAATCATCAGGCTGATACAGACTGATAGCTTGGCTGAGTTGTCCATCACGACCTGCCCTACCGATTTCTTGAATGTAACTTGAAGGACTGACAGGCAGATGATAATGAATTATAGTGCGAATATCTGGTTTATTTATGCCCATACCAAACGCACTGGTCGCCACAATAATCGGAATCTTATTTTGAATGAATTGCTGTTGAACAGTTTGGCGCTCTTGATATGATAAATCTCCATGATAGATACCCGTTAAATAGCCTTCATCATAAATCATTTGTGCAAGTTCACGGCATTTTTTCTTAGAAGATACATAAATAATAGTGGGGCCAGTCGTTTGTATTGCGTCTTTCAACCATTCATTTTTTTGTGCATCATTTTCAAAATTGATATGTGACAACATAATATTGTCTCTGCTCATCTTTGTTTTTACGACATCAAACTCGGATTGCACAATGGATTCAATATCTTCTTTTAAATGTAAAGGTGCGGTTGCTGTCAGTGCTAAGACTGTTGCTTTCTTGAAACGTTTTGTAATTTCGCCAATCAATGCATAGTGAGGTCTAAAATCATAACCCCACTCAGTAATACAATGTGCTTCATCTAAAACAATCATACCTAGATTGATGGAAGTAATCCATTTGATATTATCTTGATGAAGTATAAATTCCGGACTCAAAAAAATGAACTTAGAATGCTTCAAACGTTTTAAGTTTTTCTGTTTTTCTTCAAAACTCATGCCTGAATGGATATAACTGACTGAACGTTCTCCATTTTTTCTCATCTGCATGACTTGATCATCCATAAGAGAGATTAAAGGTGAAATAATTAAAGTCGGCTGCTGTTGAATATATGTCGGCAATTGGTAGCATAAACTTTTGCCGCTGCCTGTAGGCAAAATACCTAACGTATTTTTATGGTCCAGTACATTTTGAATAATTGCTTGTTGTCCTTCTTTAAAAGCATCAAATCCGAACCATTGCTTCAAAGCTTTATTTAACACGTCTTCTCCCCCCTAGCGATTAAGACTATCGCTAATTTGATTTCAAAATAACTCATTTTTGGAAACTCAGCTTTAAACGTACGCAAGCGTTCATCTCTATGTCGCTTAAAGAAAGATTGGAAAGCTTGAAATTGAGTTTCATCTAAGTAAGCAGCATAATCCGATAAATAACCTTTGATATAAAGTTCTAATATGTGGTCTTCTATCGTATTGACTTTGACCCCTTCTTTTTGTGCAATCTCATCAAAGGTCAATCCGGATTGTACGAGCTGAAAGGTATCCTTTGTATTTAATGATAGTGAAGGCAGTATAATCATTTGAGTCAATAACGGAAAAGTTGATGTATCTTCTAACAAATGCATCATTTCTACGAGGTCATTCATTTTGATGATTGCTAAGTCAGACATATTGATGTCTTCGATTAAACTGACTTGCTGATTGGTGTACATAATTTCGTCATAGCCTTGCAAGAAATAATGCAGTACAGATTGCGTTTGGGTTTGATTAAGCAAATCAAACAGCAGGTATACTTCATTTTTGAATTGATCATCCAATGCTTGGTGCTGAATTTTATAAAATAATGATTTTGCACGATCTTGAACTTTACTGACTTGAGAAACGGGTATAAATTCAAGTGTGTGATGATGTTTGAATGAAATGGTTTGAATCAGTAATTGCAGCACTTGGAAAGTATTTTGAATACTATCAAACGTATAGCGTGTAGATATTTTTAAAGGAATTTTGGTATCAGATGTGTCTATTTCATCAAAGATTCGTTCGAATGATGTATATTTTAAATCTGGCTGACTATGATATAATGATAAAAGTTGTTGGCTACATGCATCAAAATATGTTTGATGTGTTTTAGCACCAATGAGTATATTGTAGATACTTTTATGTGTTTTATAATGGAATGTATGATTTTTTATGTATTGAATTATTTCTTTCAAATCAATCATCACCTATGACCTATAGTATTGAAAAAAGATAAACTGGTGTTAAAATATAAATTACCCTATCAGTGTAGCATTTTTAAAGAAGGAGGCGAAGTAAATTGGCTAAATATACGATTGTAGATATGGATACATGTATTGCGTGCGGCGCATGTGGTGCAGCGGCACCTGATATTTACGACTATGATGACGAAGGTATTGCATATGTCATTTTAGACGATAATGAAGGAACTACACCGGTTCCTGAAGAACTTTATGAGGATTTAGAAGACGCAGACGAAGGTTGCCCTACAGACTCTATTAAAATTGCAGATGAACCATTTGATGGTGATGCTTTAAAATTCGAATAAATTTTCAATCGTTTTACCAGTTTGGTAATCTTCGCTAAAAATAGATTGAAAGTTGGAGACTTGTTAAGTGTTCAACATTATGAAAATACCCCCGGGAAAATGCTTCCCGGGGGCTTTAATATATCTATTAATATCTCAAGGCATTTTTTAATCGTTTGAACAGCAGTAAGAATATCACTGATACCGCAACACCCTTGATGATGTTAAATGGAATAATACCTGAAACGATGATGATTTTTAAGTTCTTTACAACATCGCCTAAATTCATAATCATTCCATATAACGGTAATAAGACAAAATAATTTAAAATACTTAAAACAATCGTCATTGCGACAATACCAGCACAAAGTCCGATGATAATACTGTATCGGCTTTTCACTGCTTTGCTTACATAATACGCAACAAGTAATAAACTCACTGCCGCAGCAAAGTTTGCAACAGGACCTATCGGATCTCCCATATTGAATAAGAAGTTCAATAGGTTCTTGATAAGTTCTACAATAATTCCGGCTACCGGACCGAAAATAAATGTTGCTAATAATGCAGGTACATCACTAAAATCTAATGTGAGGTATGGAGGCAGAAACGGTAATGGAAATTTGATGAACATCAAAATAAAAGCAACTGCACTCAACATACTGATAACGATGAAACGTTTGTTCTTTTGTTGATTCATAAGGACTCCTTCCATTCATCTACGTGAATAGGAGGATTTTATTGCACAACAAATAAACCCTCCATCTTCTCCCATCCAGACTATACTGTCGGCTCTAGAATCTCACTAGATCAGCCATATTTATCAAACAGATAAATACAGGTCGCAGGCTTTAATTACTGCCGGTTGGGACTTTCACCCGACCCCGAAGATGAATTTCATTTATATTTTATTTTTCCTATTTATTGTATCCGATTTATCTCACGATTTCAATCTGATTGCTTAACTAAGGATAAGCAAACAAAAACCTTGGAGCAATCTCCAAGGTTTAAGCTGACTATTGGGTTTTAGGCGGTTTCGGCAATTTGATGATAAATGTAGTGCCTTTGCCTAATTCGCTTGTAAGACTAATGGTGCCATCTTGTGCTTCCACAATCATGCGGCTGATGAATAAGCCTAAGCCAGTTCCCTCTTTACCGCGTTTTCTGGATGCATCTACTTTATAGAAACGATCAAAGACTAATTCAACATGTTCTGGTGCAATACCGCTGCCGGTATCCTCAATATACAAGATATCATAATCCTCATCTTCGCCTGTAGTGATGGTAATAGTATCTCCAGGTGTAGTATAACGTGTTGCATTGTCTACAAGGTTAGTCAGTACTTGTTCCATACGATCTTCATCATAATACCATAGCTGATGATTGGTATTCGGTGCCAGTTCAATTGCAATGTCCAACTCTTCAGCTTGCTGACGATATTTCAAATGCATACGCTCTAATAATTGGCTGATCGGTTGTACTTCCTTATGCACTGACAATCCTTCAGCATCCATTCTGGCAACGTTTAACAATTCGTTGACTAATCGGTTTAAACGCTGTGTTTCATCTAACACAATCGAAAGTGATTCTTTGATTTCTTCAGGTTCAGAAACGACGCCATCGACAATCGATTCTGTATAGCCTTGCAATAATGCAATCGGTGTTCTTAATTCATGGGATACTGTCGCAATAAAGTCTTTTTTCATTTGGTCGAGCTGATGTTCATTGGTCATGTCACGAATGATTGCGACAATACCGCTGCTTCCGTTAGGCTGGAACTGATCAATATAACTCATTATGACCACGTAATAACGGTTATTCACTTCATATTCTCTGAATTGGTTTTCTTTTTCTTCAAAGGTTTGATTGATTTGATCGATGAAGGCAGCTTCGTTTTCACCTTCCAGGTCTTGTTCCATCTGTTCTGCTAACTGGTTGGATAGAATAATTTTTCTATCTTCATTAATCGCCAGTACTCCTTCGACCATAGAATTGATGAGACTTTCTCTTATATTTTTCGAAGCTGAAATTTCGTTGATATGACGTTGAATTTCATTGCTCATCAAGTTGAATGAATGGGCAAGTTCTCCAATTTCATCTTTCGTATTAATTGTATTGACTAATGAATAGTTGCCTTGAGATACGCCAGTGGCTTGTGTTCTGAGTTGACGAAGCGGCTTGGTAATACGTGATGATAAAAAGAATGCAAAAACTGTTGTGATGATCAAGAAAATCACAGCTGTTACTAAAATAATTATCGTAATCACATTGTTGGTATCATCGATGCTTTTTAAGTCTTGATAGATAAACACACCGCCACTTTGATTGTTTCCATCAATTTTCGCAGGGTACCCTACTAAAACGTAAGTATGTTTTTTGCCGTTAACTTTTAGTTCTATATGTTTTGATGCTTTTTTATGTTCGCTGAATACATGATTCAAACCACTGTCTTTTTTAATAACATCCATCATTTTATCTTTAAGTTTAGAATGCGAATTATAAAATTCATCATGTTTGTTTTTCATAATAATCAACCCGCTTGGACCTTCTATCAGCGTTTTACTATGTTTGATTGCGAGTGATTTATTATCGGATTCCTCTAACAAATTACTGATACGATGCGCATCATTTACTAAAGATTGTTCAGTATCTTGCGTATAATATTGCTGAATAAATGTTATTAAAGCAGCGCTGAGTAAAATTAAAACTGTCGTTACTATTAAGATAATAGTTAACCACAGTTTAATTACGACATTATTGAGTCGTTTCATCGTCGGTATTGACCTCAAATTTATAACCTACGCCCCATACAGTTTGTATCATATGCGCTGCATCGGATGAGACACGGTTTAATTTTTCTCTGAGGCGTTTGACATGAGTATCTACAGTACGCAAGTCTCCATAGAACTCGTAATGCCAAACATCTTTTAATAATTGTTCGCGATCGAATACTTTATTCGGTGTTTTAGCTAAGAAAATCAAGAGTTCGTATTCTTTTGGTGTCAAGTTGACTTGTGTGCCGTCTGCAAGGACACGGTGTGCATCATTATCAATCACCAAATGTTTAAACTCTATTAAATCTCTTGCATGCGGTTCGTTTTGATCTGATGTTGCTGTCAATGTACGTCTTAAAAGTGCTTTAACTCTCAAAACAACTTCTCTTGGAGAGAATGGTTTAACGATATAATCATCTGCACCAGACTCGAAACCTTCAACACGGTTCGTTTCTTCGCCTTTTGCAGTCAGCATAATGATTGGCGTTTCTTTGTACTCTCTTAAGCGGTTCGCAACTTCAATTCCATCGATTTCGGGAAGCATCAAGTCTAACAAGATACAAGCATAATCATTATTCAAGGCTAAGTCCAAAGCCTCTTTGCCGTCTCGAGCTTCTTCGATATCAAAAGATTCTCGTTCTAAATACAATTTTAACAGTCTTCGAATTCTTTCTTCGTCATCAACGACAAGAATTTTTGTCATAGATATTGTACCTCCCATAAAAAATCCAATTAAAATGAGTTATACAAGCAAATCAATACACAAGCACAAGTTATAAAACCAGCGGAAATTCTATCTGGATCATTCCAACTATCTTACAGTGTACTTTCTCCTATTTGATTTACTGGATATACTCCATTCATCATCGTCTTATAGTTTTGTTTTAAATAAAGAAACACTATTAATAGATGATTTTTTTCACTTCAAGGCATATTATAACATAAGCATATATCAACAAGTTAATTGTAACCTTGGGAATAAAAATAGATTAACATAATACGTGCATAATTTCACAAACTTTTTTGATTTATGCTTGTGTTCTAGCCATTTGCGGCTAAATTGCGTAATTTTTTCACTTCATGTGGTGTAAGTACTCTGCCTTCCCCAGCATTCAAGCCTTTCAATGTTAATCCGCCAAGTTCGATTCTTGTTAATTTCGTTACTTCGTAGCCGAAATGTTCAAACATACGGCGGACTTGTCGGTTACGGCCTTCTGAAATCGTAATTTCAACCAGTGTTGTATTCTTTTCTTTATTTTGGTTTTTGATTTTTACTTCTGCCGGATGTGTTTTGCCGTCTTCTAATTGGATACCTTTTTCTAACTGTTTCACTTCATCACGCATTAAATAGCCTTTTAATTTAGCGACATATTTCTTTTTAATTTTGTAGCGCGGATGCGTCATCAAGTTTGTAAATTCTCCGTCGTTCGTAAGTATCAGCAAACCTGAAGTATCATAATCCAAACGTCCTACAGGATAGATACGCGTTTCTAAATCTTCGAAGAAATCCGTAACTACCTTTCTTCCGCGATCATCTGAAACACTTGTGATTACTTGTGCAGGTTTATAGAATAAAATATAAAGCTTATCTTCTTGTTCTAATTTAACCCCTTCTACTTCTACACTGTCTGAAGGTTTGACTTTGGTACCTAATTCCGTCACAGTTTCCCCATTGACTTGTACCTTTCCTTCAACGATTAATGTCTCTGCTTTTCTTCTAGACGTATAGCCGCTGTTTGCAATACGTTTTTGTAATCTCTCTAATTCGTTACTCATTATTATCTCCTTTTTGGTTAATTAAATTATTGAAGAATGATTCGATTTCTTCCTCTTCTTCTTCTGTCGTAGGTAATTCATCGATATTTTTCATGCCGAATACATTTAAAAATAACGGTGTAGTATAAAGCTGCTGGCTTCTTGAACTCTCTTCGTCTTTTGCTTCTACTAAGCCTCGTGCAATAAGTGTTTTTGCAGCGCCGTCAGAGTTGATACCTCTGATAATTTCAATGTCATTTCGCGTTACAGGCTGGTTATAAGCGATAATAGATAAAACTTCCATTGCTGCTTGAGACAGTTTCATTTTCGACTGCTGCTTTACTAATTGTTCAATATAGCTTGAAATTTCTTGTTTGGTTGTCAGAACATAAGTAGAACCGTATTGATGAATCATTAACCCTGGTGATTCATAGGAAGCCACTAGCGTTTCTAATGTTTCTTCTGAGACGTCCAGGATTTCTTGTAACTGTTTTGATTCCAGGCCTTCGTCTCCAGCAGTATACAATAATCCTTCTAATATTCCGTTTTGCTTAAGCGCCATAATTTACACCTCGCGTAATATTAATATCTGAGAAATCCTTTTCTTGTTTGATTTGAATGATACCTGATTTAGACAATTCTAAAATGGCGAGGAAATGCGTGACCACATGCTCTGTTGTTTCATTGAATGTAAACAAACTAAAAAAGTTGAATGAAGCGGCATGTGATAATTTTTCAGATACTTGCATCGTTGCTTGTTCAATCGTGAAAGTTTCTTTTTGGATAGTGACTTGTCTTGGTGTATTGAAAGAAGCTCTTGTTTTAATGCGTTGATAAGCCATAATCAGTTCTGTTAAATCAATAGTATTATTTTCATCCCATAATTCTGTTGATTCTAAATGGCTTAAATCTGTAGGATGCTTACTATAATATTGCTCGCGCTGTGTTTTCATTTCATTCAGAAATGTTGTGTATTCTTTATAGTTTTGATATTCAATCAGACGCCCTACTAATTCTTCACGCGGGTCATCTATTGCTTCGTCAGATAAATCCGGTTGTTGCGGCAGCAGCATTTTGCTTTTGATCATTAACAGCTCTGATGCGACAACAAGATACTCGCTCGCAATATTGATTTCTAATTCTTTCATTGCATGAATATAATTCATGTATTGTTCTGTTAATGATTTCATCGGAATATCATAAATATCGATTTCATATTTATGAATTAAGTGCAGCAGCAAATCAAGCGGCCCGTTAAAAGCATCTAATTTAACTTCGTACATTCAGCAGTATCTCCTTTAATTGCAAGTCGCGTATGTCATTCAGTACAATATTATACATGATTCATTTCAATAATTAAACGAGAAACAAGGAGCGCAAAAAAGATGAAACAAGCACTCATCAACTTTTATTATCAATTTCATACTAAGCAGCACTACTTTCTATGCCACGATATTTTAGAAGAAGCATGGAAAGCACAAAACCATTATTCAAAAACAGATGCTGTGGTAAGCTTGATTTTATGTGCAACAGGCTGCTACCACTATAGACGTGCAAATTATAAAGGCGCACATACTCTCTTTCAACGCGCATACCGTGTCGCGCATTTAAATCGTTATGTATTATCAGACCTCGGTTTAAAAGCGAATGACTATTTGCATATGCTAAAAGGCTATGCACGAGCAGCACAACAGCATTTGACGTTTGAGCCTATGGAATTGCCTGTGCTTCTTTCATTTACAAAAGCAATCCAAACAGTCTATCCAGATTATGCTATGATGCAACAAGTCAGCACCCTGCCTTATATATGCGATCATCATTTATTGCGCGACAGACATGAAGTTGAAAATGCGCGATTAGAAGCTTTGAAACTAAAACAGCTGAAAGACAAAAAATAAGCATGAACCAAAATATGTTTTCGGTTCATGCACGCGGATGAAATTCATTATACATTTTTCTGATTTGCGATTTAGAAACATGTGTATACAACTGCGTAGTAGAAATATCAGAATGCCCTAACATTTCTTGTACTGCTCTTAAATCCGCGCCATTTTCAAGCAAATGCGTCGCAAAGGAATGACGCAATGAGTGCGGTGTTAACTTTTTAGTAATATTAGCTTGCACACCATATTGCTTAATCAGTTTCCATATACCTTGTCTCGAAAGCGGTTTGCCGTGCATATTTAAAAAGAGTATATCTGTTACTGTTTGTTTTAATAACTGAGGACGCACCGTTTCGATATATGTTTTTAAATAATCTATCACTGTTTCTCCTAACGGTATAATACGTTCTTTGCTGCCTTTACCGAAAACTCTGACAAAGCCCATGATTAAATTGACATCCTCGACTCTGACATGGATTAATTCAGTGACACGCATACCTGTCGCATACAGCAATTCAAGTATGGTTCTGTCCCGATATCCATTGTTTTTGCTTAAATTCGGTGTTTCAAGCAATGCAAGAACATCATCTACATCTAATACATCCGGCAAGCGACGTTCATATTTAGGTGTTTCAATCAAGACAGTAGGATCTTTTGCTGCATAACGTTCCCTTAAAGCAAATTGATGGAAGCTGCGTACAGTAGAAATGAAGCGGGCAATCGATTTTGCTGAATGCCCATCATCATGCAAGTAGCCTAAGCACTGTTGAATGGTTTCCCTATCAATAAAGTCGATATTGCTGACTTTTTTTTGCTCCAGGTAAGTTTTATATTTGTTTAAGTCGCGACGATACGCACCTATCGTATTTGCGCTTAAACCTTTCTCAATTTGGATGAACTTTAAATATTCTTCAATGATATTATCAAAATTCGTTTCCAATACAGTTCACCTTCTATCTTAACCTAGCTATTTTTCTTCTTTTGCTGGCATTCTCGACAAATGCCATGGAATGTAAGCCGGTGATCCAAAATTTTAAATTGGAATTCGGATTCAACACGCTCTTCGACTTTCGGTAATAAATCTTCAACGATTTCCTCTACCTTACCGCATTCCATACAAACAAGATGATGGTGAAAGTGTTTTTCTCCCTCTTTTTTCAAATCAAAACGTGAAACACCATCACCGAAATTAATCTTATCAACAATTTTCAGTTCAGCTAAAAGTTCTAAAGTTCTGTAAACCGTTGCTAATCCGATTTCAGGTGCTTTGTCTTTTACTTTTAAATAAACATCTTCAGCACTTAAATGATCTTCCTCATTTTCAATCAGAACTCTTAATGTTGCTTCACGTTGCGGAGTTAATTTATAAGATGATTTTTGTAATTGCTGCTTCACGCGTTTTAAACGTTCTTCCACGGAAGCCTCACTCCTCTACTAATAATTATAATCATTTTAAAGTAAAACAATGACTTAACTATAAATTACCAGTAATTGAGTGAAAATGCAACACATTCTCATTTGTTATTTAGAATGATTATAAACTGATAATAAGTGGTGCAATTCAATTAAAGTTTTGGCATCTTCTATTTGTTGATTTTGTACTAAATCCTTGATTTCATCTATTGTCAGCTCCACTTGTTCAACAAATTCATCCGGGTCTAAATGGACCTCTCCTTTTGACAAATTGTCAGTGAAGTAGATTGCGATTTTCTCATTTGCAAACCCAGGAGAAGTATAAATGTCCGCAATTTGTTTCAAATCATGAGCGATATATCCAGTTTCTTCTTCTAATTCTCGATAAGCCGCTGATTTCGGTTCTTCCCCCTCTTCAAGTTTGCCGGCAGGGATTTCTAATAATACCTTTTCAATCGGTTTGCGGAATTGTTTTACCAAGACCACTTTATTTTCAGGTGTCAAAGCACAAACTGCTACAGCACCTGTGTGATTGACAATTTCACGTTTTGAAGTCTCCCCATTAGGTAATAGTACTTCATCTACATCAACATCAATAATTTTGCCTTTGTAGATAGATTGTTTGTGTAAAGTCTTTTCTGTAAAATCCATTTTAATCACGTTCCTTTTAACTATAGTGAAAGACTGATAAACTAGCAGTGTTAGACAATTAAAGTGTATCGAAAGGAGTCGCAACATGCAAAAGAATGTTTTGAAAAGCGGTTTAGAGATTTCTGAATTAGGTCTGGGATGTATGAGTCTTGGTACTGAGAAGAAACACGCACAAGAAATTATAGAACGTGCAATTGATTTAGGGATTACTTATTTTGATACAGCGGATATGTATGACAAAGGTATCAATGAGAAATTGGTCGGAGAAATTTTGAAACCGTATCAAAACTCCGAAGATATCGTAATCGGTACAAAAGTGGGTAACCACTTAAAAGATGATGGTACAACATTTTGGGATCCATCGAAGAAGCACATTAAAGAAAGTGTGAAAAGTTCCCTTAAAAACTTAGGTGTGGATCAAATTGATTTATATCAATTACATGGCGGAACAATCGATGATCCGTTAGATGAAACAATCAGTGCTTTTGATGAATTGAAACAAGAAGGCCTTATTCGCGCTTATGGTATTTCATCGATTCGTCCTAACGTCATCAATTATTATTTAGAACACAGTCAAATCGAAACGTGGATGGCACAATTCAACTTAATTGATAATCGTCCAGAAGATTTGATACAAAAAGCCCATCAAAAAGGTGTTAAATTATTAGCACGCGGTCCTCTCTTTAAAGGTCTGTTAACTTCTAAAAGCAATACAGCTTTAGATCAGAAGTTTGGAGATGGTATTTTCGACTATAGTTATCAAGAACTTGGCAGCACTATTGCTTCATTAAAAGAAATTGAAAACAATTTATCTGCACTCACATTCAACTATCTGCTTTCACAAGATGTATTAGGGTCTATTATTGCAGGAGCAAGCAGTGTTGAACAGCTTGAAGAAAATGTGAAGAACTATCAAACACAAATAGATTTAAACAGATTGCACGCAGCAAGAGAACGTGTTAAAGACTTGCATTATACAAATCATTTAAATTAAATGAATGGATAAACTAAAATTAAAAAAAACGGCTTATGGCAATGCTTGAAATCAAAGTTAGGGTTGATTTTTGGGCAGTATGGCCATAAGTCGTTTTTATTTCTATTTATTTGCCTTTATTGCTGAAGAGTTTGGGTGCTGCTTTTTCAAAGAAACGCGGGTTTACCTGATAACACTTTAATAAGTAATAGAGCCATTTAGGACGATTCAATTCTGCTTTTTTATGTGTCATTGCATGAATGACTTCTTGTGCTAATTGATTAGGATCCAACATCCATTTATCAACTTGTGCAGCATACTTCAATGTAGGGTCTGCTTTTGCATGAAAAGGCGTGCGAATGGGACCTGCATTCACGACAAGCACATGATAATTTGGGTTTTCGAGCCGTAATGTATTTAATACTTGATTGAACCCTGCTTTGCTGGCTGCATAATGACCGCTGGAAGTTTGCGTTGAAAATGCGGCTAAACTACTGATGCCCACAATATAAGGATGAGGACTGAAATAAGGTTTTAGCTGTTGCAGCAGCATGTTGAAATGTATCAGGTTGATACGATAAGTTTCTAACATTTCATTTTCAGTATGCTCTAATATCGGCTTAAAGTAACCCAACCCTGCACTATGAATCACACCATCTATCGGTTGCTTGAAAGCTAGCTGTTTTATATCCTCCGGCTGTGCCAAATCGCATATTTGATAATCAAGTAAATGTACGTTAGTCGGAAAATGTGTATTATGATATTTTTGCACATCTCTTATTAATAAGGTGACCTGTGCGCCCTTTTTTAACAATTGTTGTGTAATGGCATAGCCTAAGCCGCTGGTCCCTCCAGTGACGACAAAATGCTTTTTGATGAGATGTTCCATTTCTATCCTCCTAATATCTATAAATGATGTTTAAAATCGGGTAATTAAGTTAAAAGTTACATTGTTGTGCAAAATGATTGATATTGCTATGATTGGTATATCAATTATCAAAAATATAGGGAGTGCTAATCAAAATATGAAAATTGTATTTTATGGTTCAGGCAACATGGCGCATGCCATTTTCTCAGGAATCATTGCATCAAAAGTAATTGATCCAAATAATATCTATATCACAAATCGTTCGAATGAAGAAGTGTTAAAAGGTTATGCTGATGAATTAGGCGTTAACTATAGTTATGATGACGCATCTTTACTTGCGGATGCTGACTTTGTATTTTTAGGAACTAAGCCCTATGATTTTGATGCCTTAGCAGATAGAATCCGTCCATATATTGCAGACGAGAATAAGTTCATTTCAATTATGGCGGGTATCTCGATTCAGTATATCAGAAAACAATTAGAACATGATAATCCGATTGCACGTATTATGCCAAATACAAATGCACAAGTCGGTCATTCTGTTACAGGTATCAGTTTCTCTGATAATTATGCTTCAGATGATCGTCAGCAAGTGATTGATATTGTACATGCATTCGGTTCAGAAATAGAAGTACAAGAAGATGCACTGCATCAAGTGACAGCAGTGACTGGAAGCGGACCAGCATTCTTATATCATGTGTTTGAACAGTATGTTGAAGCGGGTGTCAAACTTGGATTAGATAAAGAAGAAGTTGAAGAATCTATCCGTAATTTAATTATCGGCACAGGAAAAATGATAGAACGTTCTGATTTAAGTATGGAGCAATTAAGACAAAACGTGACATCTAAAGGCGGAACAACACAAGCCGGTTTAGATGCTTTATCACAACATGATATCGAAGGCATCTTTGAAGATTGCTTCAATGCTGCTGTTAAAAGAAGTAAAGAATTATCAAATGAAGACTAATGATAAAACAAATGCTGAGACATTGGGTATGTCCCCTGCCTCAGCATTTTTTATACTTCAAACGCATCAAAGTCTCGTACAAATTTAAATTTTAAATGTGGATATTGTTCTTGAAGTTCAGCATAAATCACATCGATATCTGATAAATTATAGCGATTGCTGATATGGTTTAGCAAAGCTTGCTTGGCATTGCTGTTTTCAAGTAAGCGCAGCACTTGTGAAATATGAGTATGATGGTGGCTTTCAGCTAATGAAAGGTCTCCGTCAATATATGTAGCTTCATGAACAATTATATCTACATCATTAGCAAGAATATACTCATTATCGCAAGGCATAGTATCTCCGAAGATTGCAATTTTCGGCCCGATTTTGTCTTCACCTTTAAATTGTTTTGAGTCGTATACTTGGTCATTAAATGTAAATGTTTCATTATCCTTTACTTCTTGATATTGAGGACCCGGTTCCATTCCGATGGCTTTCAAAGCACGGACATCTATTTTCCCTGGTGTTGTTGGTGCTTCGATTCGATAACCAAATGATGGTACGCCATGGTTAAGTGCATAAGCACTGACTGTGAATCCTTCATGGTGATAGTGCAGCTGATCATCTATTTCTATGAAAGTTAACGGATAGTTTAACTTGGATAATGACGCCCGCAATGTCATTTCTACGTAATTTTTGATACCTCTTGGTCCTATAATTGTTAAAGGTTTATCTTCTCCGCCTTGGAAAGAACGGCTGGTCAATAAGCCTGGCAAGCCGAATATATGATCTCCATGCATATGGGAGATAAAAATATGATTGATTTTACCGAGTTTAATGGAATGGTGCAAAATTTGATGCTGTGTACCTTCACCGACATCAAAAAGCCAAATTGAATTTGAATACGGTTCTAAATTGAGCGCTATTGCTTGTGTATTGCGTTCTTTCGTTGGCAACGCCGCTCCAGTTCCCAAAAATGTAATTTCCATCATAACGCTCCTCTCTCTACACGCTAGTGTACCATATATAAAACGGCAATCACGAAGAAATTTAAGCAAATATGTGTTACAACCAGGCACCATAGTCTATAATAATAGCATATCTAATAAAGAATTGAGGTTTTGAATCTTGAGTACTAAAAGAAAGCATATACCATGTTTGATTACAATTTTTGGAGCAACAGGTGATTTAAGCCACCGTAAGCTCTTCCCTTCACTATTTCATTTATACCAACAGGATAACCTTGATGAACATGTTGCAATCATTGGTATTGGCCGTCGTGACTATTCAAATGATGAATTTCGCAATCAGGTGAAATCATCTATTCAAGCTCATGTAAAAGATACAAAACACCTTGATCAATTTATGGACCATGTATTTTACTTTAAGCATGATGTCAGTGATGAACAAAGCTATGATGATTTGCTCAAATTCAGCAACCAGCTTGATTCAGAATTCGGTTTGCAAGGCAATCGTTTATTCTATCTCGCAATGGCGCCTAATTTCTTCGGTTTAGTGACGGATTACTTAAAATCTTCAGGCCTTACTAAAACAAGAGGCTTTAAACGTTTAGTGATTGAAAAACCGTTCGGCAGTGATTTGGCATCTGCTGAGAAGTTGAATAAACAAATAAGAAAATCATTCAAAGAAAACGAAATCTATCGTATCGATCACTATCTTGGTAAAGATATGGTTCAAAATATCGAAGTGTTGCGTTTTGCGAATGCGATGTTTGAGCCATTATGGAACAATAAATATATTTCTAACATTCAAGTGACTTCATCAGAAATATTAGGTGTTGAAGACCGCGGTGGATATTATGAATCCAGTGGTGCGTTAAAAGATATGTTCCAAAACCATATGCTTCAAATGGTCGCATTGTTAGCGATGGAGCCGCCTATCAGTTTGAATAGTGCAGATATCAGAGCGGAAAAAGTAAAAGTATTGAAGTCGCTGCATCCGTTAGATTCTGAAGCGGTACGTACAAACTTTGTCCGCGGCCAATATGATGCAGGAGAAATTAATGGCCAACAAGTTAAAAGTTATCGTGAAGAAGATCGTGTCAGCGAAGACTCAATCACCCCTACTTTTGTTTCAGGCAAAGTTATGATTGATAACTTCCGCTGGGCAGGCGTACCATTCTATATCCGAACAGGTAAAAGAATGAAACGCAAATCTATTCAAGTGGTCGTTGAATTTAAAGAAGTACCAATGAACTTATACTATGAAAAAGATAAACATTTAGATTCTAACTTGCTTGTGATTAACATCCAACCTAATGAAGGGGTATCTATCCACTTAAATGCGAAGAAAAACGTACAAGGCATTGAAACTGAACCGGTACAACTTTCTTACTCTATGAGTGCACAAGATAAAATGAATACTGTTGATGCATATGAAAACTTATTATTCGACTGCCTCAAAGGCGATGCAACAAACTTTACACATTGGGAAGAGTTAAAATCAACATGGAAATATGTAGATGCCATTCAGGAAGAATGGGATCAAGTAACACCAGATTTCCCTAACTATAAATCTGGTACGAACGGTCCGCTCAAAAGTGAATTATTGCTTAGCCGTGACGGCTTCCATTGGTGGGACGATATTTACTAATAATATGTAATTTAAAGTGTTTAATGACAAGATAGTGTCGCTATATGACGCTGTCTTGTTTTTTTAGCCCTTTTTATAGGAATATGATAAAAAAATACGGTATAATATTAAACAATAGTTATTTTAGGAGTGAGCACTTTGGACGTTATCAAGCAAATACAACAGGCGATTGTTTATATCGAGGATAGGATTCTTGAGCCTTTTCATTTGCAAGATTTAAGTGATTACGTTGGTCTTTCTCCAATGCATCTAGATCAGTCCTTTAAGATGATTGTCGGCTTATCTCCTAGTGAGTATGCAGAAGCGAGAAAATTAACGAAGGCGGCAGAGGATGTCATTGTGGGTGCCTATCGTTTAGTTGATATAGCAAAGAAATATCATTATCAAGACACCAATGATTTTGCGAATGCATTCAGTGATTATCATGGAATCTCTCCTATTCAAGCTAAATTAAAACAAGATGAATTAAAAATGCAGGAACGTTTATATTTAAGAATTTCTACGACGGATCGTCCGCCGTATACTTATCGATTAGAAACATCAGAGGACTATGCATTAGTGGGTTATGCAAGATTTATCAATACAGAGGAATTGAGCAATCCTTTCCTCGTAGCAGACTACTTAGAGGATTTATTGCATGACGGCAGAATTAAAGAGTTGCAACGCTATAATGATGTAAGCCCTCATGAGTTGTTTATTGTTAAATGCCCTTTAGACAATGGTGCTGAAATATTTGCGGGCGTCCCAAGCGAACGTTATCCTGCACATATGGAAAGCAGATTTTTGCCCTCAAGACAGTATGCAAAATTTAATTTGCAAGGTGAAATCGATTTTGCGGTGAATGAAGCATGGCATTATATTGAAACAAGATTGCAGCTGACAATGCCTTATGAGACTGATAGCTTATATGTAGAAATTTATCCGTTTGATATCTCATTTGATGATCCATTTACAAAAATGCAGTTATGGTTGCCGATTGACCCTGACGATCAATAATGTTTTATCTGAATTGAACTAACAAGTGTAACGTGAATAATTCGAAATTAAACATAAGAAAAGCCGCCAATCACTGGCGGCTTTTTACATGCATGATGTGCTAATTAAAATATTGAATTATTTTTCTTCTGCCCAATGTGTATGGAAAGTACCCTCTTGGTCTTTACGTTGATAAGTGTGGGCACCGAAGTAGTCACGTTGTGCTTGAATCAAGTTAGCTGGTAAGTTCTCTGAACGATAGCTGTCGAAGTAGTTGATACTTGCAGCGAATCCTGGTGTAGGCACACCGTTTGCAACACTTTCAATAACGACATCGCGAAGTGCTGATTGATAATTTGTAACGATATCTTTAAAGTAAGGATCTAATAATAAGTTTTGCAACTCTGGATTATTGTCGTACGCTTCTTTGATTTTTTGTAAGAATTGTGCACGGATGATACAACCTGCTCTCCAGATCATAGCTAAATCGCCAAGTTGTAAGTTCCAGTTGCGTTCTTCACTTGCTTTACGCATTTGTGCAAAACCTTGTGCATAAGAACAGATTTTACTCATGTATAAAGCTTTACGGATTTTTTCTAAGAATTCTTCTTTATCACCTTCGAATTTTGGTGAAGGTCCAGTTAATTCTTTAGAAGCCGCTACACGTTCTTCTTTCATTGATGAAATGAAACGACCAAATACAGATTCAGTAATAATTGTTAAAGGTACACCTAATTCAAGTGCGTTAATAGATGTCCATTTACCTGTTCCTTTTTGACCTGCTTTATCCATTACTTTTTCTACCAATGGTGAACCGTCTTCGTCTAATTTGTTGAAGATTTCACCTGTGATTTCAATTAGATAGCTTTCAAGCTCTCCAGCGTTCCAATCTTTAAACGTTTGAGCGATTTCTGTATGAGACATGTGTAATGCATCTTTCATTAATGCATAGCTTTCTGCAATTAATTGCATGTCTGCATATTCAATACCATTGTGTACCATTTTTACATAGTGGCCAGCACCGTCTGGACCGATGTAAGTTACACATGGTGCACCATCGTCAGCTTTAGCAGCAATTGCTTCTAAAATATCAGCGACTTTATCATATGCTTCTTTTTGGCCGCCAGGCATAATTGAAGGACCTGTTAATGCGCCTACTTCACCGCCTGATACACCTGTACCGATAAAGTTGATGCCGCTTTCTGCTAATGCTTTGTTTCGGCGGATAGTATCTTCGTAGTTTGTATTACCGCCATCGATTAAAATATCACCGTCATCTAATAATGGTAATAATCCTTCGATTGTCGCATCTGTTGCTGGACCTGCTTTTACCATTAATAAAATTTTGCGAGGACGTTCTAATGAATTTACGAACTCTTCTAAAGAATAAGTGGGGTGAATGTTCTTACCTTTAGATTCTTCGACCATTGTATCTGTTTTTTCTTTTGAACGGTTATATACAGATACTGTATAGCCACGAGATTCAATATTCCAAGCTAAGTTTTTACCCATTACGGCTAAACCGACTACACCAATTTGTTGCGTCATATTACTTACCTCTCTTTGTTAAAATTTTCTATCTTATTGTATCACAATTAGCATTTCTGCTCACATAATCAAGCTTGTAACTATGCACTGACAAGTTCAACGATTTTTACAAGCTGTTGTGCTAATAAGTTCAATGATTTGATTTCCATACGTTCTTCAGTTGTGTGGATATTTTCATAACCGATACCGATAATGACTGTAGGAACACCTAAGGCATTGATGATATTCCCGTCAGAACCTCCGCCGGCAATGACTGTATTACCGCTTAAGCCAAGGCTTTCAGCACTTTCTATTGCATAGCGTGTTACTTTTGCATCTTCAGCAACTTTAAAGCCTTGGTAGCTTTTTGTAGTTTCAATATCGGCTGAACATCCGTATGCTTTTGCTGTTTCTGTAAACACATTTTTCATATGCTCGATTTGTGCTTCAATCTTTTCATTAGAATGCGATCTTGCTTCAGCGTGTAAAGTCACTTCATCTGCAACGATATTTGTTGCTGATCCGCCTGTAAAACTGCCGATGTTAGCAGTAGTTTCATCATCTACTTGGCCTAATTTCATTTTGCTGACAGCTTTAGCTGCGATATTAATCGCACTAACCCCTTTGTTCGGCGTGCTGGCATGTGCTTTTTTACCATGGATGACCGCACTGATTTTCATTTGAGTCGGTGCACCTAATACAGTCGTACCGATTGGTGCACTTGCATCGACTGCATAACCGAATTCAGCATCTAAAAGATTTGGATCTAAAGCTTTAGCGCCTAATAATCCAGATTCTTCTCCCACTGTAATAACAAATTGAATTTGACCATGCGGAATATTATGTTCTTTTATAACATGGATAAGCTCGAATATAGCTGCAAGACCTGCTTTGTCATCAGCACCTAATACAGTCGTACCATCTGAATAAATATATCCGTCATCTTTAACAATTGGTTTTACGTTAATACCCGGTACCACTGTATCCATGTGGCTGGTAAAGTAGATTTTTTGGGTATTCGATTGATTTTCTGTTGCATCTAAGGTACAAATTAAATTATTTGCGCCTAAATCAGGTTGGTCACCTGCATGGTCTTCTTCTACTTTAAGACCTAAGTCTTCAAATTTTTTCTTTAGAATCGGTTGAATTATCTCTTCGTGTCCAGTCTCTGAATCGATTTGGACTAATTCTAAAAAAGTATTAAGTAAGCGTTGTTCATTAATCATGTCATAACCCCTTTCGCATATATCTATAGTGTATATCAACAATCGTATTCAGAAAACTTATATGTTTCAAAACATAGGTTAAAATCATGATATAATAATTTATAAACTGTACATTGAAAAGGCTGCCATTTTGATTTAGAATAATGTACTATATTTATTAATACTTAGAAAGCTTATGTTGGAGGAGAATAACGTGTTTAAAGGAAAAGTTTCAAAAATAGTTATTATTGTCATGTTGATCGCTGTAATTGTAGCGTTGCTTTTATCAAGTTTAGCACCATTAATGCAGTAGCATTAAAAACAGAGTATGATCTTATATTCGTTCATGAATATAAGATCATACTCTGTTTATTTTATATTTCATCATATAATTTTAATGAACCAAAATGAGATTTGATTTGCAAATAGCGTTCTAGTTCATTCACAATTTGAATTTCATTGGCTCTATTAATTAATGCCTCTTTTGATTGCGGCAATGCTTGATCATATAAGTCTAAGTGCAACTCATACAGTGAGTATAAGCGCATCGCAGTATAATCATTACTGTTTACATTTTTAGCTATTTCCGCGAATAGGTTGCCTAAACGGCGTACCATCTTATCCTCAAATTTGATATTTTTAAGAAGTTGTTCGATACGTTCGATAATTTCGAGTTGTTCCTCACGCATATCGAAATAATGATAATATGAGTTTTCATTTCTGACATAATGATTTTTAACATCCCTGAACGCATACGATTTTGCCTTTTGTATTTCTTTTTCTATTTCTTTTAACGGCACATTTAAGTTAAAGTCAGTGTCGTAGCAAACCTTGCTGAATGAATAAAAAATTTCAGTAAATTGCTTTTCAATTGTATATTTGTATTTCTTTAATTGCTTATCAAGACTCGGCATAATCAAGTTCATAATAAATGCAATACCCAAGCCAACAATAAGTAATAGTATTTCATTAATGAATAGATGCAAGTCGATGACCTTGGCATTGAAGACATGCAGCAAGATAACGCAGCTGGTAATAATACCTTCTTGAACTTTCAGCATTACAGTCAGCGGTATGAAAAACAATACTATCAAACCTAAAACAATTGCACTTTGTCCTAACAAACTAAAGGCAAAAGAACCAATGATTAGTATAAGAATACAGGAAACAAAACGGGAAACAATTGCTTGAAGGGAATGGACTTTCGTATGTTTTATACATAAAACAACTAAAATGGCACTTGAAGAAAAATTATCTAAACCAATTAATTTGGCAATAATAATTCCAAGTGCCATTCCCACAGCAGTTTTTATCGTTCTAAATCCTATTTTATATGGATTAAAACGCATCATCTGCCTACCCTCTTATCGCTTGTCGCAATATTTTTCGAATAGGTTTTGAAGTTGCGTAATTACATCCATGATGTCATGTCCTTCGATTTGATGACGTTCTACCATCTCAGTAATTTTACCATCTTTGATAAGTGCGAATGATGGACTTGAAGGTGCATATCCTTCAAAGTATTCTCTCGCGCGTTGTGTTGCTTCTTTATCTTGACCAGCAAATACAGAAACTAGACGATCAGGCAATTTATCGAAATGCAATGCATGTTCTGCAGCCGGACGTGCAATACCGCCTGCACAACCGCATACTGAGTTAATCATTACAAGTGAAGTGCCGTCTTTTTTAAGTACTGCATCAACATCTTCTGGCGTTGTAAGCTGTTCATAACCAGCATTTTCTATTTCTTTACGTGCTTGTTCAACTACATCGTTCATATATAAATCAAAATTTAAATCCATAATGAAATCACCCTTCAGTTTATGATAATGTTCTATTTTATTCTACTAATTAATTTAATAGAGTTCAACATGCCTGTTCGTTTATCTGAAACGTCATTAATAGATAGAAGTATGTTCAATTGAAAATTGTTCTACTCTATTTTTAATTGTATTCATAAAACGGCCGGCTTGGAGACCATCTAAAATACGATGATCAATAGAAATACATAAGTTGACCATATTGCGGATTGCAATCATATCATCAATAACCACTGGTTTTTTAACGATTGATTCTACTTGCAGAATAGCTGCTTGCGGGTGGTTGATTATACCCATTGAAGACACAGAGCCAAACGTACCTGTATTATTTACAGTAAATGTTCCGCCTTGCATATCAGCTTGTGTCAATTTATTGTTACGTGCTTTCGTAGCTAATTCATTGATTTCACGTGCAATACCTTTAATAGATTTTTCATCAGCATTATGAATCACAGGTGTGAATAATTTATCTTCTACTGCAACCGCAATAGAAATATTAATAGCTTTATGCACTTTGATTTCAGAACCTTGCCAGCTGCTGTTAAGCATAGGGAATTCTTTTAAAGCTTCTGCTACAGCTTTCACAAAGAATGCAAAGAATGTTAAGTTGTAGCCTTCTTTTGCTTTAAATTGCGCTTTATGATGATTTCTTGTTTTCACCAAGTTTGTAGCATCAGCTTCGACCATCATCCATGCATGCGGAATTTCAGTCACACTTTCAACCATATGTTTTGCAATGGCTTTTCTTACACCGTTGACTGGAATAGATTCTCCAGCAAAGTCATCAGAAGCAGTGCTTGATGGTGTGCTTTCAGGTGTTGCTGCACTTTCTAATGCTGCCTTGCTGTCTTGAACATTAGATTGCTCTAACATCAAGTCAGGATTACTAATAACATGTTCAATATCTTTTTTAGTTACACGACCTTCAAAGCCAGTGCCTTTCACTTGGGTTAAATCGATTTGATGCTCTGATGCCAATTTGAAGACTACAGGAGAATATCTGCCGTTATTTAATGGCTGATTTTCATTTTTTGGAGCAGCCGATTGTTGTGGTTGTTCTGGTTTTACAGGTGCTTCTTCTTTTGCAGGTGTTTCTGATGATGTGTCATTATTTGATTCATCAGAAGCACTTGCTTCACCTTCAGCTTCAATTTCGCAAATAGGTGTCCCAACGCTGATAGTTTCACCAGCTTCAACTAAGATTTTAGTAATTGTACCAGCTTCTGTAGATGGCACTTCTGCCGTTACTTTATCTGTAATAACTTCACAAATAGGTTCGTATTCTTCTATTTTGTCGCCGACTTCGACTAACCATTGTTCAATGGTACCTTCATGTACACTCTCTCCGAGTTTCGGCATTTTGATTTCCATGTCATAGGCCTCCTATAATTAAAAACGTGCTAATTCAAGCATTTTTTCTTTGATTTTATCCGGATTCATCATGAATTCATCTTCTAATGGCGGTGAAAACGGCATTGCTGGAACATCTGGACCAGCGAGACGCATAATCGGTGCATCTAAATCAAATAAGCAGTTTTCTGCGATAATCGCTGAAACTTCTGACATAATGCTGCCTTCCAAATTATCTTCAGTTACTAATAAAATCTTGCCAGTGCGTTTTGCACGTTCAATAATAGTTGATTTATCTAATGGATAAACTGTACGTAAATCTACTACTTCAACATCAATGCCCTCTTCAGCTAAAACATCTGCTGCTTGCAAACTGTAATTTACACATAAGCCGTATGTAAAGACCGTAATATCACTGCCTTCACGTTTAACATCTGCTTTGCCGATCGGCACTGTATAATATTCTTCTGGTACTTCTTCTTTTAATAAACGGTATGCCTTTTTGTGTTCGAAATACAAGACAGGATCATTTGATTCTACAGACGCTAAAAGCAAACCTTTCGCATCATAAGGTGTGGACGGAATAACAATCGTCAAACCTGGTGTAGATGCAAAAACACTTTCGATACTTTGCGAATGGTATAAGGCACCATGAATACCGCCGCCAAAAGGAGCACGAATTGTAACTGGCGCTTGCCAATCATTATTAGAACGGTAGCGCATTTTGGCTGCTTCACTCATTATTTGGTTAGTAGCTGGTAATATATATTCTGCAAATTGAATTTCAGCAATTGGACGTTTGCCTAACATAGAGGCACCAATCGCTGTACCGACAATGTTAGATTCAGCTAAAGGTGTATCAATCACACGTTCAATTCCGAATTTTTCTTGCAAGCCTAAAGTAACGCCGAAAACGCCACCTTTTTTACCTACGTCTTCACCTAAAACAAATACATTCGGATTTTTTTCCATAGCTTGATATATAGCTTGTTGGATTGCTGATAAATAAGTAATTTTTGCCATTATTCAAGCCCTCCTTCTTCGTAAACATGCGTATATGTTTCACTTGGGTCTGGATATGGTGAAGCTTCAGCTTCTTTAGTCGCTTTGTTTACGATAGCTTTATTTTCTTTCTCTACTTCAGCAAACCATTCGTCATTTGCAATGCCTAAATCAAGCAAGTGAGCTTTGAATTTGATATTGCAATCCAATGATTTCAAACCTTCTCTGATTTCTGGACTTCTGTATTGGTCATCGTCATCAGAAGAATGTGCTGTCATACGTGTACACATAGCTTCGAGCAACGTTGAGCCTCCACCGTTAAGAGCTCTTTCGCGTGCTTCGTGCATGGCTTTATACATGGCAATCGGATCGTTTCCGTCAACACGTTCGCCATGAATACCATAGCCTAATGCACGATCAGATAATTTCTCAGCCGCATACTGCAAGTGAGTAGGTACTGAAATTGCATATTCATTATTTTCAATGACACAAATAAATGGTAATTTTTGAACACCAGCAAAGTTAAGGCCTTCATGAAAATCACCTTGGTTAGAAGTCCCTTCACCTAATGTTGCCATTGCAATGTTAGGTTTCTTATCCATTTTAAGCGCTAATGCAGCACCGACACCTTGCAACACTTGTGTGCCTACAGGTGAACTTTGCGATAGAATGTCGACTTCTCTTTTACTGTAGTGAGACGGCATTTGTTTACCGCCTGAATTAATGTCGCCTTGTTTGCCGAAAGCAGACATCATTGTTTCAGTTGGTGTAATACCTAAATAAGTAATTAACGCTAAATCTCTATAATAAGGGGCTGAAACATCCCCTTTTTCCATAGCAAATGCCATGCCGATTTGTGCTGCTTCTTGTCCTTGACAGCTGATAACGAAAGGGATTTTTCCTGCGCGGTTTAATAGCCACATTCTTTCGTCTATTTTGCGACCCAAATCCATCCATTTATACATCTCTTTTAAATCTCTTTCGGTAAGACCGGCAGATTTATAATCAATCATCTTTCTTCCTCCTTTTATTAAGCGTGGACAGAGCGTTGTGCTGCTTTAAGTCCAGCTTCCATCAATACTTCAGATAATGAAGGATGTGCATGTGTTGTGAGTCCTAATTCTAAAGTAGAACCATTCATAAATTGGAGCAGCGCTGCTTCATTAATTAATTCTGTAACATGCGGTCCAATCATACTTAGGCCTAAAACAGTGTCTGTTTCTTGATCTACGACAAGTTCGCAGAATCCATCTTGTTGTTCAGCATCTTCAATCACAGCTTTGCCGATAGCTTTAAACGGCACTTTAAAACTGCGTGCTTTTTTATAATCAGCTGCTTTTGCCTGATCGATATTCATCCCGATTGATGCAATCTCTGGATAAGTATAAATACATTTTGGAATCGCATTATAATCAACAGGGATAACTGTATCATCAAACATCGCTTCAACAGCAGTAGTACCTTCTTTAGAACCTGCGTGTGCGAGTTGCAATTTGCCAATACAATCTCCAGCAGCATAGATATGCTGTTCTTGTGTTTGCTGCTGTTCATTCACTTCAATGAAGCCTTTATCGTCCAACTTGATTTTCGTATTATTCAATCCGATATCATCAGTGTTCGGTTTACGCCCGACAGCAAGCAATATTTTATCAACAGTTAAAGACTCATTTTCCAATTCTAAGTGTGCTGAGTCTTCTTTGATAGTGATATTCTCTTCTGACAGCTGAACGTTTTCATATATACTTACACCTATATTTTCAAGATGCTTTTTCAGTGTCTTAGTTACAGTTTTGTTTTCATTCGGTAAAATACGCTCGCCTGCTTCAATAACTGTTACTTTCGTACCGAAGTCATTTAGTAACGAAGCAAACTCCATACCGATGACACCGCCGCCGATAATTGCAACCGATTCAGGCAGTTCTGTCATTTTCAAGATATCATTGCTCGATAACACAACATTATGGTCGAATGTTAAAAATGGCAATTCTGCAGGTCTTGATCCTGTTGCGATTAATACATAATCATTTGGGATTAATTCTGAATTGCCATCTGCATATTCTACTGAAATAGTACCAGGTTGCGGCGAGAATATAGATGAGCCTAATATTCTTCCTGTTCCGTTATAAATATCTATATGGTTATGCTGCATCAGGTGTTTGACGCCTGTATGCATTTGTGCAACAATTTCATCTTTTCGTTCATATACTTTTTCGTAATTCAATTGGAATTGAGCTGTATCAACACCATACAATGCCGCATTTTTAACAGTATGTAATACTTCAGCTGACTTAAGTAATGCTTTTGTCGGAATACATCCTTTATGCAGACATGTGCCTCCAAGTAATTGATTTTCAACAATTGCGACTTTCTTTCCAAGCTGTGAAGCACGAATTCCTGCTACATAACCCGCAGTTCCACCGCCAAGAATGACTAAATCATATTGTTCTTCTGCCATAATTGAACTCCTAACTATATTGTTTTACTGATTCTTGTAGATTTACTGTTTCATATACCCTATTTGCAAGCGACTCCATTTCTAATTCGCCTGGATAAACTGTGACAGGTGCAATCCAATTGGTATATTCAGCAATTTTATTGGTAATCAAACTGCTGTAAGCAATACCGCCTGTTAAAATGATTTGATCTGTTCGACCTTTGAAAATAACAGCTCTTTCACCGATTGCTTTGGCAATTTGGTAAATCATTGTATCTAATATTAAACGCACTTCTGAATCCTGCTCATAACGTTTAACGAGGGTTTGGATATTATTTGTTTCATATAAACTCATAATTCCTGCTTGTTTACTGATAAAGTGATTTAATTCCTCAGGGGAATAATGATGGGTATGGCCAAACTGATAGAGCAGATCATTCGGTATACTGCCTGCCCTTTCCGGGCTCAAAGGTCCTTCACCGTACAAACCTTCATTGACATCTGCCACTTTCCCTTGTAAATGTGCACCAATTGTAATGCCGCCTCCCATATGTGCAACAATAACATTGACTTCATCATACTTTTTATTTTGAGATTGCGCAAATTTGCGCGCAACAGCTTTTTGATTCAACGCATGAAATACACTTCTGCGATGAATACCTTTAATACCCGTCATTCTAGCAATATCGACGAGTTCATCAACGACAACCGGATCAACAATATAAACAGGCACATTTAAAGTATGACCTAAATTATAACCGATAATACCGCTTAAATTAGAGGCATGGACACCGTATTTAAAATGTCTTAAATCATCATACATTGCTTTGTTTACAGCATAAGTTCCACCGGCAATCGGTTTCAGCAAACCGCCACGGCAAGCAATGGCATCAATACTGTTTAAACCTGGGGTTGAAGCTTCGATAAATGCTTTAATAGCTTCAATTCTATAAGGCTCTTGCTCTAACAACGGCTTTTGTGTAATTGTGATGTCATGCTGTATAGTTTCAATAGCAGCACATTGTTTATTTTTAAAGAAAGCAATTTTAGATGATGTGCTCCCTAAGTTGATAACAAGAATATTGGTCATAAGTTCCACCTGCTTTGATTTGAATCTTCGATGTTGAATACTTGTTGTTTTCTAAAAAACTACCCTTTATATTTTACCTTATTCAAGTAATATTTTTAAAGTAATCTTAATAGGAAAGTACTAACTTGTTACTAACTTTGAGTTAATTTTCATGAAAAAAAGTTCTCCTCCCAATTTGAAGAAGAACTAAAACGCTTTATTTATTTAAGTGTGTGCAATGCTAAAATAGCTGAATTCACTTTATTTTGTACTGAATCTGCTCTTGAAGTCAGTACAATCGGAAATTTAGAACCTAAAATTAAATTTGCTGTCTGTGCATTCGCAAAATAAGTAAACGCTTTATATAAAGCATTCCCTACATCAATGTGCGGTACAATCAGTGCATCAATATCTCCAGCAATATCAGAATCAATATTTTTCTCAATAGCACTTTCTTTATCAATGGCATTATCAAATGCGAACGGGCCATCTACTTTTAGATAATCATCTTCTTTAAAATGTGCTGCAATTTCAGCAGCATCAATAGAAGATGGAATTTTAGAAGTTGGATGTTCTACAGATGATAACAAACCGACATTAAGTGAAGAGTAGCCGATTTTTTTAGCAAAAATCTCTATGTTCTCAATCATTTGAATACGCTCATCGATACTTGGGTGAACATTTAAAGCAACATCGCTCAGTATCAGCATTTTGTGATAAGAAGGAATATCAAAACACGCCACATGATTTAAGAAATGCTGCTTGTCCATGAATGATTTATGCTTCAACACAAAAGATAATATCTCAGATGAAGTGATGTCGCCTTTCATCAAGACATGTGTTACTTGCTGATTTAAATCATCTGCACACTTTTGAAATACATCTTCTCGCTCTTGAAACGTTCTTAAATGAATACGGTTTAAAAACGCACCATCAATATTAAAAGAGCGAATTAATTCTGTCGGATCCTTCACACCATATAGTGTGACATGACAATTAGTTTGTTCTAAAATCTCAATAATTGAAGCAATCGTCTTTTCATCATTTGCGAACAAGACACCGATATTACCTTCTAATGCATTAGCGTTTGAAATTAATGCTTCAAATTGCATAGCTAGATTCCTCCCATTTTATGTTCACTGCGCACCATGATTTTGTTCTATCATTTCTTTCGCATTCTCTCTGGTTAATTGTGTAACATTGGCACCTGAAATCATTCTTGCTACTTCATCAATGCGATGTTCACCCGTCAATTCTTTAACACTGGTTGTTGTTCTGTCTTCTTGTGATGCTTTGCTGATTAATAAGTGATGGTCACTCATAGACGCAACTTGCGGCAAGTGAGAAATACATATTACCTGAATATACTTAGAAATGTCTCTCATTTTTTCAGCCATTTTTTGCGCTGCTATACCTGAAACGCCTGAGTCTACCTCATCAAATAAAATAGCTGTTTGTCCTCTAGATTTCACAAAGATACTTTTTAATGCCAGCATGATACGAGATAATTCGCCGCCTGAAGCGATTTTAGCTAAACTTTTAAGCGGTTCGCCTTTATTCGGGCTAATAAGAATTTCTATTTTTTCAATACCCTCTGCACTAGGTTCTTCTAACGGTTTGAATGAAATTTCTAAATTTGCATCTTTCATTTGGAGATTTTGAATTTCATCAACAATGTGGTCTCTTAATTCTCTTGCGACCAAGCGTCTTTCTTTAGAAAGTGATTTACCTTCTTCAAGCAGTTGCGCATGTAATTGAGAAATTTCATCTTTTAGATTTGCAGTACTTTGTTCATAATTCTCGATTTTATTAATTTCATCATTCAGCTTTTCTTGATACTGCATCAATTGGCTGATATCTTTACCATATTTGCGCTTTAAATTGTTAAGCAGATTCATACGTGATTCGAGTTCATTTAAATATTGTTCATCAAATTCCGTATTGGAGAGTTCATCATACAATTCGTGTTTGGCATCTTCCAAAGTATAATAAAATTGATCGACTTGTTCTTTTAATGCCGTGAACTTCTTAGGAATAATTTCATCAATACTTTGAAGCTGTTGGCTTAATTCATATAAGCGGTCTGGAATGGCTTGTTCATCTGTTAAAGTTACATGCGCTGCATTAAGTGCTAAGCTTAAATTTTCTGAATTCTGAATGCGTTTTATATCTGCTTCTAACTGTTCGATTTCTCCTTCTTGAAGGTTGGCTTCAGCTAACTCTTCAGCTTGGAATTTCATTAAGTCTAATCTTTGGAGCAATGCTTGGTCAGCAGATTCTAACTCATCTAATTCATGTGTTTTAGCTTTATAGTTTTGATACGTTGTCTGGTATTGATTAAGCACCGACTCGTATTTGCCATCTGCATATGAATCCACTAATTGCAGATGATATTTTTGTTTTAACAAAGATTGTGTTTCATGTTGTCCGTGAATATCTAGCAATTCTTGCATAATCAGACGCAAGTCATGCAAAGTAACAGTTTGGTTATTCACTTTGCATAGACTCTTGCCTGAACTGAAAATTTCTCTCTTAACGATCAGGAAATCTTCATCCGCATCAATTTCTAATGTCTTAAGCGTATCAATAACCGCTGGATTGTTATCAATATCGAAAATTCCCTCAATCGTTGCTTTCTTTTCGCCATGACGAACAAAGTCTGAAGATGCACGCATACCTATTAATTGTCCGATTGCATCGATGATGATAGATTTACCTGCACCAGTCTCCCCGCTTAAAACGGTTAGCCCATCGCCAAAATTAATTTCTAATTCATCAATGATAGCAAACTGTTTAATTGTTAATGTTTGTAACATGGCTCATCGCTTCCTTATAACAGATTAAAAATACGTGTCTTAATTTCATTTGCTGATGCTTCATCATGACAAATGAGTAAGCATGTATCGTCACCGCAAATTGTACCGAGTACTTCGTCCCAGTCGATTTGATCTAAAATAGCACCGATAGATTGTGCGTTGCCGGGCAAAGTTTTAAGTACTAATAAGTTGCCTGTTCCTTCGATATTGACGAAAGAATCCATCAAATAACGTCCTAATTTTTCAAGCGGATGATATTTTCTGTCGTTTGGCAAACTGTAAATATATTGTCCTGTCGGAGCAGGTACTTTGATTAATTGCAACTCTTTGATATCTCTTGATACTGTTGCTTGTGTTACATTTAAATCGAATTGGTTCAAACGTTTTACTAATTCATCTTGAGTTTCAACCTGTTCAGTGGATATGATTTCTCTGATTTTTATATGTCTTACTGATTTTTTAGCCACTACTTTCACACCTCAAATTACGAATATTTATACAATCATAGTATCACATGTTTAAAGAAAATGCTTTGATTTTCTTTAAATTACTATGCAATTAAAATGAATAGCGTGTATATTTATAAAATATTGTAAATAGAAATAAGCTAAGCTTAAATGGGATAATTTAAGGCTCAGCTTATTTTGTTTAGTGATCTCTTTTATAAAATAACTGTGTTAATTTTTCTAATTCAGTTGTATCATATTGCTTTGCAGCAAGCTGTTTTAAACATTTTTCAGCTTCATCTACATGATACTGCAAGCGTTGTTCAGTGTTTTCAAGACCTAATAATGTAACATAAGTACTTTTATGATTTTTTTCATCACTGCCTACTGGTTTGCCGAGTTTTTCAGCATCTCCGTAAACATCTAATAAATCATCTTTAATTTGGAAAATCAAACCAAGATGACCGCTATAAGTATCTAAAATTTGAGAGACATCAGCGTCTATTTTAGCAATCGTCGCTGCAGCATTAATCGCAAAAGATAATAAAGCACCTGTTTTTTCACGATGAATATGCTGTAAAGTCTCTAAATCAATCTTTTTATTTTCGCTTTCCATATCTAATGTTTGTCCGCCGACCATACCTAAGTGGCCGCTAGCATCAGATAGTTGTGCGACTAATGCTATTCGTGTTTCAGCATCAATAGATGTGTCTTTACTAATCAAATTGAATGCTTTAGTAAGCAAAGCATCACCTGCTAATAATGCTTTCCAATCACCATATACTTTATGATTTGTTAATTTTCCACGGCGATAGTCATCATTATCCATTGAAGGCAGATCATCATGTATGAGTGAGTAAGTATGAACCATTTCTAATGCTAATGCTGTTTGGATACCTTTGTCATAAGAATGGTCAGCACTCAACATTTTCAAAGTTTCTAATAAAAGGACAGGACGAATACGTTTGCCGCCTGCTTCCAAAGAATAACGCATACTTTCTTCCAAGTTTGTTCCGAGCGGAGAATCAGGTATCATTTTTAATAATTGATTATTAATCATTTCTATCATATTATTCATCATCACTTTCGGCTGAAACTTCAGTTTCTTCTCCCTCATCATTTTTCATGAGTTCATTCACTTTTTTCTCAGCATTTTTTAACGTTTCGTCACAAGCTGCTGAAAGTTTCATGCCTCTTTGATAAAAATTTAAAGCATCTTCTAAAGAGACAGCTTCATTATCCAACTTTTTAACAATGCCTTCTAACTCTTCCATCATATTTTCGAAACTCTGATTATTACTCATCTTTATTACACCTAACTTTCTTAACTATCGCATCAACTTCGCCGTCTTTCATCGTTAAGCTGATATTATCATTAGTTTTTAATGCTTGTGTACTTGTAATCACTTGATCATCTTTATTAACGATCGTATATCCGCGCAACATAGTATTTGTAGGGCTTAGGTTGTTTAAGCTTTCTAATCGCTGCGCTAAATTAGTTTTAGCATTTTGAAGTATATTTTGAATCGCTTTATTCATCGTATCGTCTAATTGTGTTTTATGTGTTTTTGATTGTAGCGCCAATTGCTGCAAGTCTCTGATGTTAATTCGGTTATTCAGCAAATCTAAGCGCTGACGCAGATTTGTCAGCTGATTGTTCATACTTATATTAAGTTGACGTTCTAAATCGTCACGTCTTTGTATCTGTTGATCATACAATAAAGAAGGTTGTTTAAACTTATAGTATGAAGCGACATGTTCTAAGTGCTTTTTCTTATTGTTGATTAACTGCACAATATGGCGTGACAGGTTCAACTCCATCTGTTTGATATATTGGCTTAACTCCACTTGGTCTGGTGTTGCTATAACTGCAGCTTGTGTCGGTGTTGCAGCTCTGACATCCGCCACAAAATCACTTAGTGTAAAGTCTGTTTCGTGACCTACAGCTGATATGACAGGTGTTTTAGTATTGAAGATGGCTCTAACAACTTCTTCTTCGTTAAAATTCCATAAATCTTCAATTGAACCGCCGCCGCGGCCTAAAATAATGACATCAGCCCCTAATGTATCCGCATATTCTAATTTTTCAACGATATCTTTTTTAGCCTGTTCCCCTTGTACTAATGTACTGATTTGAATTTGTTCAACAAGCGGGAAACGACTGTTAATTGTAGAATGGATATCTCTGATTGCTGCACCAGTACTGGCAGTTAAAACAGCTATTTTCTTAGGAAACTTAGGAATAGGTTTTTTATGTTCCATATTGAACAAGCCTTGTTTTGTCAGGGCCTTTTTCAATGCTTCTAAACGCTGATACAGATTACCTACACCATCTAAATGCATTTTATTTACATAGATTTGATAATTGCCGCGACGTTCATAAACAGAAACACGCGCCTCAATCAAGACTTCATCTCCCTCTTTAGGAGAAAAGTCTAATTTGCTGGCTTGTGCTTTGAACATCATTGCATTTACGACACTGTTATTATCTTTAAGATTAAAATATAAGTGTCCGCTGCTGTGCTTTTTAAAGTTCGATAACTCGCCTTTTAACAGCACAGATTGCAAATGCGGATCTTGATCAAATTTATATTTAATATATTTGGTTAAGGCTGTAACACTTAAATAATCGGACATTCTTATCACTCTATCCTATTGATTTAAATTACTCAACACGCCGTTAATAAAGCGATAGTGATCATCATCGCTGAATTGTTTCGCAAGCTCGACTGCTTCATTGATGACCACTTTAGGCGGTGTATCGCTATGCTTAAGCTCAAAAGCTGCTATCCTTAGAATAATGCGATCGGTTTTCAATAATCGAGATACTTTCCAGTCTTTAAGATTTTCTTGAATTTGTTCATCTAGTACGCTTTCGTGGTCTTTAACGCCAGAAACTAACCAATGAATAAAATCAAATTCCAAATCTGGATAATCATCTTTAATAAAGTTTATGGCTTCGTCTATAGATAAATCTGTATTTTTCATTTCAAGTTGGAATAGTGCTTGAAATGCTTGGCTTCTTGATTCTTTACGACTCATTTAGAGTTGCTCCTTTTTATCTTATTTCTTATTACTTTTCAACCTCGATATGTGTAATATGAACGTTGACTTGTTTAGGAACTATAGTTGTCATGTTGCTGAGTGAATTGAAAATTGTTTCTTGAATTTTCAATGCAGTTTTAGAAATGTTTATACCATATTTAAACTCACAGAATACATCTATATAAATTCCATCTTCTTTTGTATCTAATTTGATACCTTTAGTCAGATTTTTTCGGTTCAGTTTTTCTGGAGATGCATTTTTTAATTCGGCAAAGTGTCCAGCAAGCCCTTCAATTTCAGATGTTGCAATACTTGCAATTGAAATTAAGACTTCAGGTGAAATTTCAATTCTTCCGAGCTGTGAATGTGTATTTTCTGATACCTTAACCATATATTAGCCTCCTAATCAAAGTTAGTCTTCATTCATAATGTTATTTTGTTCTAAGAACTTGGTGCTGTATTGTCCGCTGTTGAAAATATCATTTTCCAATAAACGGATATGGAAAGGAATAGTTGTATCAATACCAAGTACTAAAAACTCGCTTAATGCACGTAAGCCGGCCATAATTGTTTGTTCACGCGTAGGTTCATGCACAATCAGTTTAGCAACCATTGAATCGTAATAAGGCGGAATTGTATAGTTTGTATAACAAGCAGATTCGATACGCACACCAAAGCCGCCAGGTGCTAAATATTGCGTGATTTTACCAGGTGATGGCATGAAGTTTTTATAAGGATTTTCCGCATTGATACGAAATTCCATAGCGTGACCATTGATTTTTATATCTTCTTGTTTAAACGGCAAAGGTTCTCCCATTGCTACTTGAAGTTGAAGTTTAACTAAATCAACACCTGTGACCATTTCAGTAACTGGGTGCTCAACTTGGATTCTTGTGTTCATTTCCATGAAATAATATTCATCTGTATCTAAATCATAGATGTATTCAATCGTTCCGGCGTTTTCATAATTTACAGCTTTGGCCGCTCTGATTGATGCTTGTCCCATTTCATGACGCTTTTCTTCTGTCAAAATCGGCGAAGGCGCTTCTTCGACAAGTTTCTGCATTCTTCTTTGAATCGTACAGTCACGTTCCCCTAGTTGTATCACGTTGCCATACTGATCCCCGATAATTTGAAATTCGATGTGACGGAAATTTTCGATGAATTTCTCTAAATATAATCCGCCATTGCCGAATGCTGTTTCAGCCTCTTGTTGTGTCATTTTATATCCGTTTTCTAATTCTTTCTCATCACGTGCGACACGAATCCCTTTACCGCCGCCGCCTGCAGTAGCTTTGATAATAACAGGATATCCGATTTCCTCAGCTGTTTTCTTAGCATCTTCAATTGATTCTACAAGTCCGTCGCTGCCTGGTACGACTGGTACATTCGCATTAATCATTTCATCTTTTGCGACATCTTTAATACCCATTTTTTGAATAGACTCATAGCTTGGTCCAACAAACTTAAGTTGGCAAGCTTCGCATAATTCCGCAAAATCACCGTTTTCGGCTAAAAAGCCGTATCCAGGATGCACTGCATCACAACCTGTTGAAGTTGCGATAGATAAAATGTTTGGAATGTTTAAATAAGAATCCTTAGATTGTGTAGGACCTACACAGTATGCTTCATCAGCAATTTGAGTATGTAATGCGTCTTTATCCCCTTCAGAATAAATTGCTACTGTGTGCAATCCTAAATCCTTACATGCTCTAATGATTCGAACCGCAATTTCTCCGCGGTTGGCGATTAATACCTTCTTCATAATTATTTCACCTTGAACAACGGTTGGCCATACTCTACCATTTGTCCGTCTTCAACTAAGATTTCAGTAATTTCCCCAGATACTTCAGCTTGAATTTCATTAAATAATTTCATCGCTTCTAATATACATACTGTAGAATCATTTGAAACTGTGTCCCCAACTTTGACATATGCTTCTTCTTCTGGTGATGGCGATTTATAGAAAGTTCCCACCATTGGTGCATTAATTGTTTTGCCTTGATCCGCATCTGAATTAGCAGCAGCTGATATTTCGCTGGCAGCTGATTCATTTTGAACAGGTGCAGGTGCAGCTGTTTGTTGTGGGAAAGCTTGCTGCGAAATCTGAGGTGTAATAATTTCTCTTTCTTTTTCTTTCTTCAAATTAATGATACTTCCCTTATTGTCCTCTATATTAATTTCAGTAAGATTTGAATTATCTAGTATTTCGATTAATTCCTTGATTTCTTTAAAATTCATAGTACTGCTCCTTCAGATTGTTTTTACTCTTCTTGTATATTTTACTTGAGTGAAATTATCAATTCAAGCATATCACTGCAACTTTAACTAAGTAAATCGGTATGAAATTGATGATTAAATAAAAGAAGCCCTTTTCTTAAACCTTCCCAACGTGATAAAACCAATGCTTCATTTAGAAACCATTTAATTTCTGTTGTTGAGTTAGGATATAAGAAAAGGGTGATAAATTATTAAGCTCTTGAAACGTAGCTGCCGTCGCTAGTGTTGATAACTAGGACATCTCCTTCGTTTACGAATAGAGGTACGTTAAGTGTGTAGCCTGTTTCTACAGTAGCAGATTTAGTGGCACCAGTTGCTGTATCACCTTTAATGCCTGGTTCAGTTTCTGTAACTGCAAGCTCAACTGTTTTAGGAAGTTCAACACCGATTGTTTCGCCTTCATAAGTTTGGATTTGTACTTCCATGTTTGCTTTTAAGTATTTTAATTCATCTTCTAAATAATCTCCAGATAGTTCTGTTTGTTCGAAAGTTTGGTTGTCCATGAATACGTGTGAATCGCCATCCGCATATAAATATTGCATACGGTGGTTTTCAATCATAGCTTGTTCAACTTTTTCACCCGCACGGAATGTTTTTTCTTGAATCGCACCAGTTCTTAAATTTCTTAATTTAGAACGAACGAACGCAGAACCTTTTCCGGGTTTTACGTGTTGGAAATCAATAACTTTCCAAATACCATTATCTACAGATATTGTTAAACCTGTTTTAAAATCATTAACCGAAATCATCCAGTTTCCTCCTCATATAGGCTTTCATTATAAAATAATAAGGTCTTTTGTGCATTTAGTAAAGACTTCATTGCCATTTTCTGTAATTAGAATGTCATCTTCAATTCTGATGCCGCCTAGTCCTTCTATATAGATACCCGGTTCTACCGTCACGCAATTATTTGGTGTTAATACATAGTCGGATTGTTTGGCTAACATAGGCTGTTCATGGATTTCTAAGCCGATGCCATGACCTGTAGAATGACCGAAGTTGTCGCCGTATCCATAACTTGCGATGATATCGCGTGCAATAGCATCAGCTTCTTTTCCTGTCATGCCTGCTTTAATTTGATCTACTGCAGCTTGTTGTGCTTCAAGAACGATATTGTAAGCTTCTACAAGTTTCGGATCAGGTTAGCCGATTGCAAAAGTACGTGTGATATCTGAGACATATCCATTATAATATGCACCGAAGTCCAATGTGATAAGGTCTCCCTCTTCAATGACTTTATCACTTGCTACACCATGTGGCAGCGCACCTCTATAACCAGAAGCTACAATCGTATCGAAAGATGGACCGCTGGCACCTAAACGCAGCATTTTGCTTTCTAATTCAGCTTTTAATTCTTGTTCTGTCATGCCTGCTTTTGCAATAGTTAGAATATATTCATAGGTTTCATCTACGATTTGTGCAGCTTTTTGGATTGTGTCGATTTCATATTGTTCTTTAACCGCTCTGATATCTTCAATAGCGTTGCCGATACTTTGATATTCAACGTTAGAATCATTGAGTTGTTGGAAAGTATCGTAACTTACAATATGGCCTTCAAATCCTGCTTTTTTAACATTAAGTTTATCTAATACAGTTTTAACTTCTTCTACAAGCCCAGCAGAACGATTTACAATTTCAAAATCAGATGCTTGTTGTGTGGCTTGATCAATATAACGGAAGTCCGTAATCAGAATGTTTTCTTTCGGTGTAATAACTAATGCACCGCTTGTACCAGTAAAGCCTGATAAATAGCGGCGGTTGTAATCTGATAATACAACCAATGCATCTAGATTGTTTTGAGATAAAAGTTCAATTACTTTTTCATTTTTTGACATTTGTATTCCTCCTATGTAAATTCATTTAGGTAGTTAATTTGGAGATTAACAAAATCATTCATTTACGTATAAACAAAGTTTATCACAAAGATACCGGAACTATAAGGTTTTATACTTGAATACACGCGTTATTGAGATGAAAAATAAAAAGTAATGGACATGAAACGGTATTATAAGAATACCTGTACTAAATATGATAAAATAATGCTATATTATTTGCTTATGAATTAGGAGAAGGTTATGAAAAAAGTATTTTTGACTATTTTTAGTTCTGCATTGCTTTTATCAGGTTGCGGCAGTCAGAATTTGGGACCATTAGAAAAGAAAACAACTAAATTACGTGATGAAAATCATCAGCTAAAATTAGACAATCAAGAGTTGGAACAGAAAATAAGTGATTTAAAAAACAAAGAAAAACAATTAGGTGCAGATAAAAAGAATACAAAAGCAGCAGTAGAAAATAACTCAAAAACTAAGAACGCACATGCGACATCTGCATATTATCAGCAAGTTACGGACACTCTGAAGGATTATCATAAAATCGAAGGCGATGTTCATAAAAATAAGCGTAAAGAAGAAGTAGTCAGCAAATTGGATAGAATCGTCACTGACTTACAAAGTGCGCATGATAAATATAAACTTGAACGCGAAAGCAGCAACTTGTCTGATAAAGATAAATCGGATGACAAGAACATCGAAACACTGAACAAAGATCTCGTTAAAGCATTTAAAAATATCAGAGATGGTTATTCCGCAAAAGACAGTAAGAAATTAAAACAAGGACAACAAGAACTCTCACAAGTTAAGATTAGTAATTCTAATTCGTAAAGCATAGTACATTGAAAGGTGAAAACATGCGTAAAGGACTATTTTATATTATTTTATTTATAGCGTTAATCGGTTTGATTTTGAATTTAGACGCTATGTTATTTTCTTTAGTAAGAACTATCATTAGTTTAGCTATCATCGCAGTAATTGCTTATTTGATTTACTTCTTTTTCTTCTTAACAAAGGATCAACGTAAATATAAAATTGCTAAATGGAAATATAGAAGACGTAATAAGTAAATTTAAAGCCCCTGAACAATATTTTTTGTGTTCAGGGGTTCATTTTATTTGCGGTAAGTCCATTCTTCAGATTTGTATTTTTCCGCAAGTTCATTAATTTCTTGTTTTTGTTTTTCGTTAAGTTCTAAAGGTTTGAAGTTGATGTTCAATCCTTTTTGGAAGCCTTTTTCAAACGCAGTTTCCATTTCTTCTAATGTTACTGTTTTATCAGAAATGTCATTGATTGCGACTGCTTTATCAATAAATGCTTGTTTCATTTTGTCTTTTAAGCGTTCGTTTTTAAAGATAAACATATCAAACAAATCATCAATATCTATATCTTTCAAAATGGAACCATGCTGCAAGATAACACCTTTTTGTCTTGTTTGTGCACTGCCGGCAATTTTTCTGCCTTCTACTACTAATTCATACCAGCTCGGAGCATCGAAACAAACTGAACTTCTAGGCTGTTTTAATTTTTCTCTTTCTTCTTTGCTTCTCGGTACTGCAAAGTAAGCATCAAAGCCTAAAAGTTTAAAGCCTTCTAATAATCCTTGTGAGATGACTCTGTATGCCTCTGTAACGGTGTTAGGCATGTTTGGATGAGATTCTGGTACAATCACACTATAAGTAAGTTCTTTGTCATGCAATACGCCTCTTCCGCCTGTTTGACGGCGTACAAGTCCATAACCTTTTTCTTTCACTTTTTCAATATCAATTTCTTTTTTAAGCCTTTGGAAATATCCAATCGAAAGTGTAGCAGGATCCCAAGTATAAAATCTGATTACTGGATCAATTTCCCCTCTTGAAACAAAATTTAATAACGCTTCATCCATTGCCATATTATAGAATGGATCATGACTGCCTGAATTAATAAAATTCCATGTTTCTGTCAATTTTAAAATCTCCAATCACCTTAGAATTACTCGTATGTATGTATAGTACCATACTATAGAGTATATTTGATTCAAATTAATTTGCTAAATGAAAACTTTCGATACCTTCAATCTCTTTTATTTATGAATATCTTAATAAAAGACAAACTCCTTTCAAATTTGAGAAAAACTTTTTGATAATTGAATGAAACAGTCTTATAATTGTAGTATCGGTAAAAATAGGAGGAAGCATGATGAATAGCTTTTGGATAATCATTTTAGCTGTTTTAGTTATTATTGCTTTATATATGTTAGTCCAATTTTTCATCAATCGAAGAGCTGTGACAGAATTGAACCAAGACGAGTTCCACAAAGGTCTGCGCAAAGCTCAAGTTATTGATGTACGTGAAAAAGTTGACTATGACTACGGTCACATCATCGGTGCCAGAAACATTCCAATGACACTATTTAGTCAACGATTTAAAGGTCTTAGAAAGGACCAGCCTATTTATTTATGTGATGCTAACGGAGTAGCAAGCTACAGAGCAGCACGTATTTTAAGAAAAAATGGATATAGAGATATTTATATGCTTAAAGGCGGTTACAAAAAATGGACCGGAAAAGTTAAAGCAAAAAAATAGCATCAATCAAAAATAGCGGCGATGACTTAAAGTCATTGCCGTATTTTTATATGAAAAATCCTCCGCTATCAAATAACGGAGGATTCTCTATTTATAGATTAAAGTTTTTCTTCATGCAAGTTTTCGAATTTCAATACCGGATGTCTTGCTGCTTTTGTTTCGTCAAGTCTGTCAATAACAGTACTATGAGGTGCTTCAAGCACTTTATCCGGATCTTCTTTCGCTTCGTTAGCAATTTGGATTAAAGCGTCGCAGAAGTGATCTAATGTTTCTTTAGATTCTGTTTCTGTCGGCTCAATCATCATGCCTTCTTCAACGTTAAGCGGGAAGTAGATTGTAGGCGGGTGTACGCCGAAGTCTAATAGACGTTTTGCCATATCTAATGTACGGACACCGTCTTTCTTCTGTTTAGATCCGCTTAATACGAATTCGTGTTTACAGTATTGAGAATATGGAATTTCGAATGCATCTTTAAGACGTGCTTTAATGTAGTTTGCATTAAGCACAGCTGCTTCAGATACTTCTTTAAGACCAACATTACCCATTGTTCTAATATATGTGTAAGCACGTAGGTAGATACCGAAGTTACCATAGAATGGTTTAACACGGCCGATAGAGTTTTCAATATCATTATCATATTTATAAGTGTCTCCATCTTTAACTACCATTGGTTTTGGTAAGAAGCTTGCTAGTTCTTTCTTAACTCCAACAGGACCTGAACCAGGACCACCGCCGCCGTGCGGACCAGTGAATGTTTTGTGTAAGTTTAAGTGAACTGCGTCAAAGCCCATGTCACCAGGTCTTACTTTATCCATAATAGCGTTTAAGTTAGCGCCGTCATAGTATAATAAACCACCAGCATCGTGAACAATTTTACCGATTTCCATGATATTGTGTTCGAAAATACCAAGTGTGTTCGGGTTTGTTAACATGATTGCTGCTGTGTTTTCGTTAACAAGACGTTTCAAGTCTTCTACATCGACTTCTCCGTCTTCGTTTGATTTTACAGTTACTGATTTGAAACCAGCAAAAGCAGCTGACGCTGGGTTAGTACCATGCGCTGAGTCAGGTACGATTACTTCGTTACGGTGACCTTCGCCGTTTTTCTCATGGTAAGCTTTGAAAATCATAAGTGCTGTCCATTCACCATGTGCACCTGCAGCTGGTTGTAACGTAACTTCGTCCATACCAGTAATTTCTTTTAGTTCTTCTTGTAAACTGTGAATGATTTCAAGAGAACCTTGGATTTCTGATTCTGGTTGTAATGGATGTGCTTCTGCAAATCCAGGAATACGAGCAACTTTCTCGTTGATTTTAGGGTTGTACTTCATAGTACAAGAACCTAAAGGATAGAATCCTGTATCTACACCGAAGTTTTTATTAGATAACTCAGTATAGTGTCTTACTAAGTCTAATTCTGCAACTTCAGGGAATTCTGCTTTGTTTTTACGGATGAATTTATCATCTAAAATATCTTTAATCTCAATATTGTCAATCTCTTTTTCTGGAAGAGAATATGCATATCTTCCTGCTCTTGAACGTTCGAAAATTAATGGACTTGATTTACTAACCATTAATCTCACCCACTTTCTCAACAAAAGTATCAATTTCGGCTTTTGTTCTTAATTCAGTTACTGCAACTAGCATTGCTTGTCCTAAATCGTCGTTTACTTCAGATAAGTCGAAACCGCCGATAATGCCTTCATCTAATAATTTTTCGTTAACTTCTTTAACAGGTTTATTCAACTTGATAACAAATTCGTTATAAGATGTGCCTGGTAATACTTCTACGCCTGCTTTTTCAAATGATTGCTTAGCATAGTTAGCTTTTTCAAAGTTTTGTTCAGCAATATCTTGAATACCTTGTTTACCAAGCGCTGACATTGCGATAGATGAAGCTAATGCATTTAATGCTTGGTTTGAACAGATGTTTGATGTTGCTTTATCACGACGGATATGTTGTTCTCGTGCTTGTAAAGTTAATACGAAACCGCGGTTGCCGTGATCATCGTTTGTTTGACCTACTAAGCGACCTGGGATTTTACGCATTAATTTTTTAGTTGTAGCAAAGTATCCGCAATGTGGTCCGCCGAATTGGCTAGGGATACCAAATGGTTGTGTATCACCTACAACGATATCTGCACCGAAATCACCTGGAGGTGTTAACAAGCCAAGTGAAAGTGGGTTTGCATAGACGATAAATAACGTCTTTTTACTTTTAATAAATGATTGGATTTTTTCTAAGTCTTCAATTGAACCATAGAAGTTTGGATATTGAACAGCAACTGCAGCTGTATCTTCATCAACAGCAGCTTCTAATTTTTCTAAATCAGTGATTGTGCCGTCTAAGTCTACTTCTACGATTTCATAGTCGTTTCTTACTTTAGAATAAGTGTGAAGTACTTGTAGTGCTTGATAATGCAAGCCTTTAGATACTACAATCTTATTCTTTTTAGATTGACTGTATGCTAAAATACATGCTTCAGCAAATGCTGTAATTCCATCGTACATTGAAGAGTTTGCTACATCCATACCAGTTAATTCGCAAATTAATGTTTGGAATTCAAAGATAGCTTGAAGTTCACCTTGTGAAATTTCTGGTTGGTACGGCGTATAAGCTGTATAGAACTCTGAACGTGAAATCATAGCATCCACAACAGCAGGTGTATAATGGTCATAAACCCCAGCACCTAAGAATGAAGTATGATCTTCTTTAGTTATATTTTTGTTAGCAATTCTGCTTAAACGTTTGAATAGAGAAGTTTCATCTTCTCCGCTTGGAATATCAAGTTCTCTATCTAATAAAATTTCTTTTGGCACATCTCCGAATAATTCTTCGATTGAGCTTGCACCAATTGTCTCTAACATTTCTTTTTTATCTTTTTCAGTTAATGGTATATAACGATGACTCACCACTGCCACCCCTTCATTAAATTATTTACTGATTTGATTTTTCTTAACAATTTTAGCTTTAACTTGACGTTTTCTTACTTGAACGATGACTTCTTTACCCATTTCGAATTCATCGCGGTCAATCATAGCTAATGCAATTCCTTTTCCAGTAGCTGGAGATTGTGTACCTGAAGTAACTTGCCCTATTTTGTTACCATCTAAATCTAATACATCATAACCAGTTCTTGGAATACCTTTTTCAATCATTTCTAATCCAACTGATCTCACTTTAGAACCATTTTCTTTTTGGTCTTTCAATACTTCTTTACCAATGAAATCAGCTTCGATTAATGGTTTAGCTGCAAAAGCAATGCCGCCTTCATATGGTGTAATATCTTCAGATAAATCTTGACCATGTAAAGGAAGACCAGCTTCTAAACGTAATGTGTCACGTGCACCAAGACCTGCAGGTTTCAATTCTTCATTTTCTAAAAGACCGTCCCAAATTGCTACAACGTCTTTTGAGTCGCAGTAAATTTCGAAACCGTCTTCACCTGTGTAACCAGATTGTGACAAGATTACATTTTTACCAAAGATTTTGACATCTTTTTTAAATTCGAATGGTTTCATTTCAGAAACATCAACGTCTACTAAGCCAGCAACATAGTCGCGTGCTTTTGGACCTTGGACAGCAAGTTGTCCGTATTGATCAGAAACATTTTCTACTGATACATCAAATTTATCTGAGTGAGACTTAATCCATTCATAGTCTTTATCAGTGTTAGCTGCGTTCACCACTAATAAGAACTTATTATCATCTAATTTATATGTGATTAAGTCGTCAATGATACCGCCTTTTTCATTACAAAGTGCAGTATATTGGGCTTTGCTATCAGTTAACTGATCTGTATCGTTTGAAAGCACATATTGAATGAATTCTGAAGCGTCTTTTCCTTCAATTAAAACTTCGCCCATGTGGCTGACATCAAAGATTCCCATAACTTCCCTAACTGCGTTATGTTCTTCTTTGATACTTGAAAATTGAACAGGCATAGCCCATCCGCCGAATTCAACAATTTTAGCATCGCTTTCTAGGAAACGATCGTATAATGGTGTCTTTTTTAAATCATTTGACATCTTGCAACCCCCTATATGTGATTAAATATTAAAAACAGGATAGCAAACCAAATTGCCACCCTGTAGTTACCTTCAGGAACGCGTCGCAGTATTATCCTTTTGCCTGAGAGATTCGATGTGAAATCTTGCACCTTCGGCGATGAATTAATTTTACTTTTTTCAGAAAGTGAAATTATTCATTCTCTCCAATACTGGTCATTCGCAATTTAAAATGTTCATCAATTCTTGATGTAGTAAATCTAAGTCCTTGTTTGTATCCATTCTGCTGAATGCGATTTCATTATATCGTGAAACCCTTGATAAATACAACCTTTTTAATTCGTCGAATGCTTTATTTGCCGCATTAGGTCGATTAGCATCATTTTTAATTCTATCAAAAATTAGATTAATGTCTGTATCTAACCAAATAACATTTTTGCATTTTGATAATAATTCCAAAGATTCCGGTCGTTCAATGATTCCGCCTCCAGTTGAAATTATATCATATTGCTCAATTGCTTCCTGTAAATATTGAGTTTCAAGCTCTCTGAATCCAGACTCGCCTTGTGAGGCAAATATATCTGGTATCGTTTGATTGGTACGCTGCTCAATCAAATGATCCAAGTCGACAAAGCTGCTGTTGGTCTGGTTTGCAGTATATTGACCAAGAGTTGTCTTTCCGGTACCCATAAATCCTATGAAGATTAATGGCACTTTATCTTCTAGTTTGAATTTCATATTTATCATCCTTCTCAACTAATTGCCCTAGCTGCTGTTCATAGTTAACGTTAAGATTGTTCAGTGTCTTTAATTTTAAGCTATATTGATAACTATAGGAAGTAATTATGATGATAAAAACCATAAATATCATTGAAATAAATGGCAGCATATACCCTTTTGGTTCAGAGGATAAGAACTTTATAGTACTTTTCTCGATTTTCGACAAGTGTTAATTCCACCTTAATATATTGATTGTCTATCTTTGTGAACTTACAGCTGCTGATATTTCCGATTAATGTCACGTTGCCGCGCTGATTAATATTTTTATACAGCTTATGATTATTGAATATATAGTAAATTTGTTTTTCTTTTTTATCAATTTTTATTCGCCTTTTTTCAACGTTTATTTCATTTATTGGAACGCCTTTCAGTTCACGAGTAATATCTTGTGCAAATAATTCATAATTGATAAGAGATGTATCATTGATTTGCACATTCAATTTTTGAATGGTTTGAAATAACGGCGGGATCAGACTCATCGTTAATGAAAAGATAAATAGTGAAAACATCATTTCAATCAAAGTAAAAGCCTTAATTTTTCTATTGTTTAATATCAAAGCAATAGCGATCGTGTGTTGTATTGCTTTGAATACATAACTTTTTATTAATGTTAGTAATTTCGTAGTGTTCAATTTGGATACCTTGATTGATTTCCTCTCTGTTAAAATGTTGGATTACCGTAATTAAGGTACGATACATATCTGCTTTATCGATTTCTTTTTGATAATATGCATGCTGGTTGATTAGGATTGGTAAGAAAATAAGTAAAATAGTGGTTATTAAAGAAAACGAAGTCAGTGAATCCAATAAAAATGAAGCACGCAGCGTTGAACAATTAATTTTGTTTTTCAATGCGCAAACTTCCTTTCTCAATATGGAAGATAAAACGAAATAGTGTTTGGTCAATGCGGATATATACAGAACCAAAATGATTAAATTCGCCATTAGAATCAATAATGACACTATCCATATTTCTATTATTTTCAATAACACCATTCGCTATTTTAATATATTTGACTTGATGGTCAGTATTGACGACTTTAATTTGATCGCTGCCTCTATTAATAATCAGCATAATGCTGGTATGATCTTTAATAGCTTGTGATTTTAAATATGTGATTTGAGCAGCTAAATTTTTTGCGGATAATTCATTTTCGACCCTGCTTAGGTGACTCGCGTTTTGAATTTTAAGACTTAAGAAAGTCAAAATACTTATCATAGCAAGCACTAACAATGTTTCTAGCATAGTAAATGCTTTCATGGCTATTCATTAACTTTAGCTTCGCCATCACTGATTGTAATTGTCTTGCCGGATTTGCATGTTTTTTGCCCTTCTTTTAAGAAACCTTCACTTACAAGTTCATCGATGGATGATGGCGCTCGGTTTTTATTCAAACTGAATGCTTCTATCTGGCTATTCACCATTTTTTGTTGGGCTTCGCACCCTGTATCTTGCACATGTTTAGATTGTTTTGCGATATTTGGAATGATTAAAATTAATAGAACGCTTATCACTAAGAGGACTAACAACATTTCTAGTAATGTAAAAGCTTTAAGGTGACGCTGTTTTAATTTTGATAAGAGTTTCTTCATAAGGAAACCGCCTTTCTTTTATTTAATAGATTGAAGCATGTCAAACATTGGAAGCATGATAACTAAATAAAGTGAGATAATCAGAAAACCAAGCAGTAAAAATATTACTGGCTGTATGATTTTTATTTGCTTGTTCATTTGATTTTCTATTTGGCTAAGCAGAATTTCTGTATAAATAGAAAGTTCTATATCTGTTTTACCGCTCTTTTCTCCTTGTTCGATAAATTGAATTAACTCAGCTTGAAAACAGCCGATAGAACTAAGAATTTCCGGCAGTTTCATGCCCTCTTCTATCTTCTTAATCATCATTTCTCCAAGGTATTTTAAAAATAAATCGATATTTTGTTCTGTATAAATTAAGGAGATTTGTCGAAGCACAATACCATTTCTATAAAACAAAGCTAATTCATTGGCAATTTGGTAGGTTTTGAATAATTTATAGTAGGTTTTGATAAGCGGAAGTTTAGAAATGAATTTAATTTTTTGAGGGGTGTTCAATTTTTTGATGTACAGGTGGATTATAAGAGCAACACAGCAAACAAGTCCTGAAAATATTAGAAATATATGAGGAAAGTGCTGAATGATAAAATTGAGGGTTTTTAAAAGCGGTGATAGCTGAATATCCATTGTCGTATAGATTTGTTGAAACTCTGGCAAGATAAAATAATTGATACCAAACAACATACACATAAATATACCGATTAAGATAAGAGGATACTGAATTGTTTTAATAAAACGCTGCTTAGCTTCTGCTTTTCGTTTTAAGAAAGCGTGGGACTCAGTCAGGTTTTCTGATAATCTGCCAAACCTTTCCGCAAAATAAATCTGAGTTACAATCGTTTGGGGATAGTTCAAAAAAGAAAGAATATGATGACAGTTTTCACCGTTTTTTAAGAGGTTCAGAATAGTCTCAGATGTGTTCTTTTGCTTGTATTTTATATGCATATTTAAAAATGAGAAAGCTTCTAAGAGCGTAAATCCATGATTAAGCAAGATATTAAGTCTGAACAATAAAATCAACTGATCTTTATCTGTAAGCAGCTTTTTCTTTTTAACATTGTAATCAAGTATAGCGTTTAAATACTTCTTCACAGATAACCCCCTCTTTATTCATACGACAAAGTACCTTACTTAACTTTATAAAACTTTTAGGCATTGTATGATTGTTTTTGAAAAAGTACTGAATATCAGATTGGTACATGGTTTCATATGCTAATTCCCGAAATCCGGATTGATTTGTCACTAAGCGTTGATTAGAAATGAGCGCTATTGCTTGCTGCGCTTCTTGGGGTGTAATCCCCATTTCCAGCAGTCTTAGCAATGCGCCTTCACAGTCATTTGCGTGTAATGTTGAAAGTACTAAATGCCCGCTCAATGAAGCTTGTATAACACATTTTGCAATCTGTGCATCTCTGATTTCTCCGATTAAAATGATGTCTGGATCACATCTTAAGATGGCTTTAAATGAATTTTCGTAATTGATGCCTGCTTTTTCATTGACGGAAATCTGGGTAATGCCGGAAATGCGTTTTTCAACAGGATCTTCAACAGTAATAATATTAAGGTTCAAGGTCTCTTTCGCAAATGTCACCATTTCATACATCATTGTACTTTTACCAGAACCGGTTGGCCCTGTAAAAAGAATCAGTCCCTGCTTCTTATTCATCAAGTGATGAAAGTGTTTTGGGCCTTCGCTCTCAAATTCATTAGTAAAATATTGCGGTGAGACTCTGATAACGCAGCTCTCCATCCCTAATGAAAGCGGCAACGTTGAAATTCTTAAATTGTATAGCGTTTTAAGCCTGAATGTTGTTTGGCCGCTTTGTGCTTGATGGTAAGTTGATACGTCTAATCCCGATAGAAATTTCATAAAATTAAGCAGTCGTTTATAAGTAGCAGTTTCAATCATTTCATAATCCGATAAGATATCATTCACTCTGAATTTGATTGTTACTGCATTTTCTATCGGGATAAAATGAATGTCTGAAACACGATTAGAGATTGCATCCGTTAAAATTTTCTCAAACAATTTTTTCATAAAAAATCACCTCCTACATAGATAAACGCAGGAGGTGATTCATTTACTCTATTAAATTTTTAACCATGTAAAAATGGGTTTAATTGTTCGTCTTCAACTGTTGTAGATGGACCGTGTCCAGGATATAGCGGAAGATCATCTTGAATCGTAAAAATTTTATCTTGAATTGAATCCACAAGTGTTTCATAATCTCCACGATATAAATCTGTGCGCCCGATACCATTGTTGAATAAAGTATCGCCTACTACCGCAAATTCGTCAAACACGTATGTCAAACTGCCTGGTGAATGTCCTGGCGTATGCATTACTTTTACATTAAAGCCTTCAATTGTATGTTCACCCTCATCTAAAGCAGTTGGTTGTGCTTTGCTTACGACTGGTTTTAATCCATATTGGCTGAACTTTTGCGAACCGTTTTTCTCAGGTTCAGTAAGAAAGTCAAATTCTTCTTTGTGTAAATAAACTGGAACATCATATTGCTCTAGAACTTCATCTAATGCACCGATATGATCGAAATGTGCATGTGTTAGAATAATTGCTTTTAAAGGCTTATCAATGGATTCAAGTTTCGAAATGATTTGATGACCATCACTTGATGGATCGACTAGCAAAACGCCGTCTTGACCTTCAATAAAGTACGTATTTGTATTCGCAATTCCTAAAGCTAGAGATGAAATATTCATTATTGCTCACCACGTTTTTTGTCTAATTGTTTTTGAACAGACACCAATTTATCGTTCATCTTTCTAGATTTGTCACGACGGTCGTCTATTCTTATATTTGTACATACCCTTTCAATGCCTTCATCAAAAGGTAATTCATGAATCGCTTGTACCACTGTGAATAAATCCTTTAATTCGCCTTCTATCAGTGTATTCATTGGTGTAAGTTGATAATCAATCAATCCTTGTTCTTTGTATTCTTCTAATTTAGTTTGGATATCAGCGATATATTTACTCACGCTAGGACCTTCTGTACCTACCGGAATTACAACTACATCTACAATTGCCACTATTTAGCACGCTCCTCATCAATAACATATGTTTTAATTAATCCCGCAGCACCTGTGATACCTGCATCATTGCCTAATTGCGCTTTAACAATTTCAGTACCGTTTTGTGCTGGTGTAAATGTTAGGTTTCTGTATTCTGTTTTGATATTTTCAATTAAAATATCACCAGCATCAGACATACCTCCACCTAAAATAATATATTTTGGATTGCTCATGACACTGATAATACTGCAGGCATAAGCAATATAATTAGCGACACGTTCTGTAATGAATAAGCAGAATAAATCACCTTGTTTAGAGGCATCGAAAACATCTTTCGCTGTTACTCTATCTTCTTTTATCAATTCTAGGATTGAGGATTTAATTGTAAGTTTCGGATGATAGAATTTTACTAGATTCACAACACCTGTCGCAGATGCTACTGTTTCTAAACATCCATACTTTCCGCAGTTACATGCAAAACGTTGATCAAAGTCTACTCTGAAATGACCGATTTCAGCACCAGAACCATTATGCCCATGCACAAGTTTGCCGTTTGAGATAATACCCCCACCGACACCAGTTCCTAATGTAATCGCAACAACATCATCAGCATCATGACCAGCACCTTTATGTTTTTCACCTAACGCAGCTGCATTAGCATCGTTGTCGACAAAGATAGGGAAATTCACAAATTGGGATAGAATTTCTCTAACATTTACATCTCCTGGCCAGTTTAGGTTGACTGCACCATGAACAATGCCTGTTTCAAAGTCTACTGGGCCTGGGACACCAACGCCGAAACCTATAACATCTTCCATTTTTAATTCCAACTCGTTCATTTTTTGTACAAATGAACTATAAATTGATTTTAATAATACAACACCTGTAGTATCACTAATATCAGTTTGAATCGACCACTTTGTGATTCTTTCAAGATCTTTGTCAAAAATTCCTAGTTTACATGTTGTTCCACCGACATCGGCTGCCAATATTAAATTTCTCATTACTTATTCATCCTTCTTTGATTGATAATTAAAATACATTTGATAAATGCATCCTTTGAGATAAGTTGATACTCATAAAGTTCTCTTATTTCTTGTTCCATCATTTCATACATGTCGCTTTTATTTTTAAAGTAAACTATAAACCCAAATTGTTTAAGTAATTGTTGAACATCATAAAAACTATCTATTTTTCGATTCATTTTGTTTTTCCAACTCTTTTTTTAAATACTTATATTTTTCATTATCAGGTTCGGATTTCACTGCTTTTTTTATGTGTCGTAATGCAGATTTATCGTCGCCTAATGAACGATTTGCAATTGCAAGTTCATAATTCAGTATGCCGGATTCAGGGTAATGTTTTAATCCGCGCTCCCATGTTGAAATACCTTCAGCTTTAGAGTCCTTAGTAGCTTTAAGCAAGCCGCTGAGGTAATAAGTTTCATCATCAGCATACCCTTTATCCATTGTATGCTTGATAAGTGCTTCAGCTTTATTATAATTACCATTGCTCATCTCATCACTTATTAATTTATCATAAATGTTATCTTCCTTAATAGTGAATGTTCTTACTAACAGAATCAAAAGCAGTAATATTGCTGTACCTAATAAAATCCAAAACATTTTACGATCACGATTGAAATAGTAACCGATAAATGTGGCTAATGCGCCTCCAACAAATCCGCCAATATGTGCATAGATGTTCACGTTAGCCATAAACAATGAAACCACGGTTAAGATGGCTAAAACAAAAATCAGCTGCATCAGCATTTTAGAAGTATATGTTTTACTGATATACATTATCGCAAACAAACTGCCTATTAAACCGAATATTGCTCCGCTTGCACCTACTGAGATAGAGTTCGTATCTATTGCTAAAGAAACGATATTTCCGAAAATCCCTGAAATAAAGTAGATACCTAGCATTTTCCAGTGGCCGACGATGGCTTCGACTAATTTACCAAAAATAAAGAGTGAAAGCATATTCATTAATATGTGTTCAAAATTAAAATGTATGAACATGGAAGTGATAAGTCGATAAATCTCGCCATGCACCACATTAAAATGAACCAATCCGCCCCAATCTAGTAAGCTTCTGCTTGAAAATGCATTTACAATCAAGAACATAAACAACCATACAATTATATTAATTGCAATCAGAGAATATGTAACCGGTGCAAATTTCATCATGTATTTTTCTAAAGGATTATTACTGTGCAAACGCCGCTTGTAATAAAGCGATGTTTTTTCGCTATCTCTGGCATAGAGTTTTGTTAATAATGGATTCGGCAACACTTTCAGTAACTCTTTTTGGTTCCGAATAACATTAAAGCGCATTCTGATTGGATGTATTTCACTCAGATTTTCATAGGTAAACATTTTCTCTGTAAGATAATTGAAAGTTACATCTTGAGGTTTAAAACCTGTATACGCAGCAATTTCTTCTTGATGTTCTAATACTCTGCTTTTATCAAAACGAAGTTCTTGTGTACTGCTTACACCTGTTTTGATAATTACTAACTTTTTCTTATTCTTATTGGACAACCAAACTTCTGTTTCATTTTCATTAGTATGTGCGATTTGGTAGTTCAAATATTTTACATAAAAATATATTAATTTCCAAAATTGTTTTTCTATATTCATGGTGCCTCCAATTTATCTAGTTTCAGCAATGATAAGACGATCTACGACTTCATCATGTGCTTCTTCTGTAAATGAATCGTTCATTTGTACATCATAAACCAAACTTAATGTTTGAGTTCGATGACGGCTTAAGAATTTATCGAAATAACCGCCGCCGTAACCGATTCTATATCCATCATGATTAAAAACGACGCCAGGAACAATAAGTAAATCCAAGTCGTTAGTTTTTTCTGTATCCGCATCTACATATTGAATGCCTTTTTCATCCGTTTTGAGTTGCGAAAAATCAGTTAAATTTTGAAAAGTCATTGATTTGTTTTGATAATCGGTAGCGGGCACAAATGCTTTTTTACCTTGACGTATAATTTCTTCTATGATCGGCTTTGTGTTCACTTCATGATCCATAGAAAGTACGATGCCGATGGTTTGCGCTGCTTTATATTCATCTGTATTAAAAAGCTGATCAGCTAACCATTGGTCTGCTTTCTCTTTATTTTGATTATCAATTGTCTGCATCTTTTGCAATGTTGATTTCCTTAATTCAGATTTTTTCATGATTACACCCCGATTTTTCTATTTAGTGATATGTTTATTATAACGTTTCTATATTGAAGTGTCATTAGACCCGTATGTTGTTTGCTAATGAAAATGCCGATGACCTAGATTGCAGGCCATCGGCATTATTTTATGATTTAGATGATTTCTTTTCTTTTTCGAAATAATAATTAATAATATCTCTGCCTAAGTCTCCGCCTTGCAACCAAGGTTCAGGGACAGGCTGGTTCGTATAGACAATTGAAAATGCTAATTTAGGGTTATCTTTTGGTGCATAACCTACATAAGTAGAGTTAACTCTTGGCTTGCCGTCTTGGAACACTTCGGCAGTACCAGTTTTCCCGGCAGATGGAACAACGGTATTATGGAAACTTTGGTAACCTGTACCTGGTTCTTTGTTAAATGCCATATCAAATCCTTTTTGGACTTGCTTGATTTCATCTGGTGAGTTATTCAGGCGATTTAAGACATTGCCGCGAATTTTGTGTTTAACTGGTCCTAATGTATCTTTGTCAGTCGCTTTTCTGATTTCTAAGCCGACATGCGGTGTGATTCTGTAACCATTATTAGCAATAGTAGATACATATTGCGATAGTTGCAACGGTGAATACGTATCATATTGTCCGATTGCAAGATCTAAATAGTTACCGCTGTTAGTGTTCAGTTTTTCAATTTGTCCCGCTACTTCATTAGGAAGGTCGATACCTGTTTTAACACCTAAACCGACTTGATTTAAGCCTTTTCTCAATTTTTGACCCGCATCAGTAATATCTGTTGGAAGTCCCATGTTGAAATGGTATGGGTCTTTAGCAAGTTTTAACGCGGTTTTGAACATATAAACGTTTGATGAATGCATTAGCGCTTCTTTATCGTTGATATCTACTTTACCGTTCTGGTTAAAATAAGAACGCTTAGTGAGTCCGCCTTGGAAATGCAGCGGTTCATCTATCATATGTTCTCCGACATGTATTGCTTTATTTTGATAACCAGTAAGCAATGTACCGCCTTTAACTGATGAACCTACAGTATATTGCGATGTGAAGTTTCCGATAGTGTAATCAGTTAATTCACCATTTGGTTTAATCTGCTTGCCGGCCATAGCTAAAATATCTCCATTATTAGGGTCTTGAACAACCACTAATGCATTGTCCATGTTTTTAGCGCCTTCGCCTCTTAATTTAGTAATTTGCTTTTCTAAAGCTTCTTCTACTTTTTTCTGTAAATCAATATCGATTGACAGCACTAAATCATCCCCGCGGGATCCAGGGTTAATGACTTTTGTATTCGTAATTTCACCAGATTTATCTGTCGTATATTTCATTTCTTTCTTTTTGCCTCGAAGAATACTTTCGTATTGATATTCTAAGTAAGACTTTCCTACACGATCATTTCTAGAATAACCTCTAGATAAATAATCATCCGTTAATTCTTTCGGAATACCTTCTTCTGAGGTAGATACACTACCGAATAAATCTCTTAGTAAATCACCGTAAGGATATTTGCGATCCCAATCCATAGAGGTATTGACACCAGGAAGTTTGGACAGTTGTTGAGATACTGAAGCATATTCTTTATCGCTGACATCATCCTTCTTAATTGTTTGAGGATTCAATGTTGAACCTGACATCATTTCACGATAAATCGCTAAAACTTGTAAATCTTTATCAGATAACTCATCCAGTTGTTTACCTTTGATTTTATTGTGTAATTCTTCGTCGTATTGTTCTTGTGTGATTTCCCCGTTATTCAGCATCTTATCTTCTTTTTTCATTAAATCTTCAGCTTTTTTAGGGTGTAATTGAATCCAAAAGTCTTGTTTATCTCTTTTGGTAATTCGATCAGTCTTCATATCTATTAATTTAGATAAACGTTCAGCTACTTTTAATATATCTTTTTGCGAAGTCTTTCTACCTCTTGTATATGTAATAGACTTTTTAGAAGCATTATCAACAAGAATTTTTCCGTTACGGTCTAAAATTCGTCCTCTAGGAACAGATTCATTGACCGTAATATTTTCATCATTTTTTATGAGCTGCTTATAGTGAGAACCTTGTGCGATTTGTAAGTAACCCAACCTTAAAACAATGATTAAAAATACTACAACTACGAGACCGAAGAAAAATCCAATCCTTTTATCCATAAGATTTCTAGTTTTTTCATCATTCGTTTTTTCCTTTATTCTTTTTAACAATACAACCTACCTCAATTCAACAGTTCTCTAAACAAATGATATATGAAAACGGAACTTTTTTCTATAATTTGCATAGAAATCACAGTATAAATTTAAGAATTTAATAAAAGCCGCTACAAGGATTCTATGCAAAATTAAAAAACAGCAATTGGTATTGACCAATTGCTGCTAAAGTTGATATTCAATATATCAAGTTATAACTAGAACTTATTTAGTTGCTGCGTTATATAATTCGTCAACTTTTTCCCAGTTTACAACGTTCCAGAATGCATTGATATAGTCTGGACGTTTGTTTTGATATTTAAGGTAATAAGCATGTTCCCAAACATCTAAACCAAGGATAGGAGTTTTGCCTTCAGTTACTGGGTTGTCTTGGTTTGCTGTAGTAACGATTTCTAATTTACCGTCTTTATCTACTACTAACCAAGCCCATCCTGAACCAAATTGTCCAGCAGCTTTTTTAGCAAATTCATCTTTGAATTCGTCTAAAGAACCCCATTGTTCTTTAATTTTATCAACTACTGTACCTTTCTCTTCCGAGTTAGGTGTAAGAATTTGCCAGAATAATGAATGGTTTAAGTGACCGCCGCCATTATTACGTACTGCAGTTTGAATGTCAGATGGTACACTATCTAAATTAGCAACAATTTCTTCGATTGATTTGTTTTCTAAATCAGTACCTTCGATTGCTGCGTTTAATTTTGTAACATAAGTGTTATGGTGTTTGTCATGGTGAATTTCCATAGTTTCTTTATCGATGTGTGGTTCCAATGCATCAAACTCATATGGTAAATTTGGTAATTCAAAAGCCATAAATAATCATCCTCCTAAATTGTTTTCAACACTACTATATCAATTCGTTAGATACCTTACAATTTTTCTGCTTATAAGAAAATGTAAAATCTAGAATATGACTGTTTCCTCTATATCTATATCCTGAAGAAGATTATTTAAACATATTGAGTTGGTATATTTATTAATTTTAAATTCATTATTGACATTTTTCGCATACACCATAAACTTCAAGTTTGTGTGTATGGATCAGCACGTTAGGAAGTTGTGCTTTAATAGCATCCATTGGACAATAATCAATCACTTTTGTATCTCCGCATACTTCACAAATAAAGTGATGGTGATGATGATGTGTACATGCGATTCTGAACTTCATTTCTCCATCCAATTCAGTATTTTCAATAATACCTAAATCTTTAAATAAATATAAATTTCTATAGATTGTGTCAAAAGAAATTCCAGGGAATGCCGCATCCATTCTTTGTTGAATCGTTTTCGCACTTACATACTTGTCTTCTTTAACAAAAATATCGATAATCATTTTTCGTTTATCTGTATATTTGTGACCTTCGTCTTTTAATAATTTTATAGCATCTGCTGTATTCATTTAACTTACTCCTTTTTTAAATCTAGAGCGCATATATTGAATAGCCATAACGATTACTAATAGTAATACTAATAATACTACGATGACACCGCCAGGAGATAAATTTAGGTAAAAGGCGATTACTAATCCTCCGATAACAGCAATTTCACCAATAATAATACTAGTGAAAATAAGCTGTTTGAAACCTTTTGTTATTCTCATTGCAATGGCTACTGGAAGAGTCATAAGTGCACTTACAAGTAAAATTCCGACTACTCTCATTGATGCAGAAATTACCATTGCAACAATAATGATAAATAAAAATTGTATCCATCTAGGAACGCCGATAACCTTACTATATTCTTCATCGAACGATAAAATAAAGAGTTCTTTATAAAATAGTAGAATGAACAATGTAACAATGACTGCAATAGTAAGCACTGTTACCATATCACTTAATGAAACGGCACTGATAGAACCGAATAATAATCCAACTAATTCTTGGTTGAATCCATCAGCTAAAGAAATAAATATTGCACTTAAACCTATACCTGCGCTCATAATAATAGGTATAGCAATTTCTTGGTAATTTTGATAGGACGTTCTTAACTTTTCAATCAATAAAGCACCGATCACTGCAAAGGCGATTCCGCCCCACATCGGATTGACATACATAAACACCGGAAACAATGTTGCTAAGAACATTTCAAATGAGATACCGCCTAATGTGACGTGGCTTAAAGCATCAGCAATCAGCGATAAACGTCTGACAACTATGAATGCACCGATAAATGGTGCGATAAATCCGATTAAAATCCCGCTTATTAAAGAGTATCTCATAAAATCAAAATTCATTAATGCTTCAATCATTAGTTACAGCACTCCCTTTCATGTTGATGATCCACGAATTTTACAGGATAGCCGTATATTTTTGAAATTTCTACTTGATCTAATGATTTGAATTCTTGTGCCGGTCCGTGGAAGTGCAAATGTTTATTGAGACAAGCTACTTTAGTAGCAGTATCAACAACTACACCAATATCATGTGTTACTAAAATAATTGTAACACCTTCTTGTTTCAACTGTTCTAACGTGTTGTAGAATTCATTTACATGCTTAGCATCAATTCCGTTTGTCGGTTCATCTAATATTAAAACAGATGGATCGGATATCAGTGCTCTTGCGATTAAAACACGTTGCTGCTGTCCCCCTGATAATTCTGCGATGTTCTTATTGAGCAAGTATTCAATATTTAACCTTTTAAGAATGCTTTTCACTTTATCAACATCTTTTCTGTTAAACCATTGAAAGAGTCGTTTTTGTTTCGTTAATCCACTAAGTACTACTTCCTTTACACTTGCTGGAAATCCTGAATTAAATGCTTTTGCTTTTTGAGAAACATAGCTGATTTTTAATTCGGATACCTTGCGCTGATACTTAATGCCATCAATAAACATTTCTCCACTTTGCATCGGCAGCAAGCCTAGCATTAATTTTAAAATTGTGGACTTTCCTGCTCCATTAGGTCCCACAATAGCTAAGAAATCGCCTTTGTAAATCTTTATATTAATATTTTCGAGTACTTGTTTTGTACCAAAAGAGTAATTGATATTTTTCAATTCAAAAACTGGGGTAGACATATCTTCACCTCGTAATAAATATAACCTTATCTTCATATTATGTAAATTGTAATGCTTACGATTAAGAATATAACAAAAAATTAAAAGACAAAGCTGACTTTGTCTTTTAATCGCGCCACATCACACTCGATGTTAAGATTCATTCATAATAATTTGTTTTAAATCTGGGTTAAATGTTTGATTTTCAAGCATTTCAATTTCATGCTTATATGGCGGCTTTTTATTTTTCTTATCTTCGCCGACAAATGGTGTTTCTAGTATTTTAGGAATATTTTCAAAGACCTCGTGATGCACGATGTAATTTAATGCATCAAAGCCGATGTGACCAAAACCAATATTTTCGTGACGGTCTTTATGTGCGCCTACTTCATTTTTACTATCATTCACATGTAAGACTTTGATACGATCTAATCCGATGATTTTATCGAATTCATCTAATACCCCATCAAAGTCGTGTTTGACATCATAACCTGCGTCATGTGTATGGCAAGTATCAAAACAAATAGAAAGGCGTTCATTGTGATTGACACCATCAATAATCTGCGCAAGTTCTTCAAACGTTCTGCCTACTTCAGAACCTTTGCCTGCCATAGTTTCTAGAGCGATACGTACATCATTTTCATTTGTCAGTACTTCGTTCAAGCCTTCGATAATCTTTTTAATACCTGCTTCAGAACCAGCTCCTACATGAGAGCCAGGATGCAATACGATATCTTTTGCGCCGATTGCTTCGGTACGTTCAATCTCTTTTTGTAAAAACTCAACACCTAACTCAAAGACATGTGGTTTTTGAGTGTTTGCGATGTTAATAATATAAGGTGCATGTACAACAATATTAGACAGTCCGTATTGTTTCATTGCCTCTTTTCCAGCTTCGATATTTAATTCTGAAATAGGTTTTCTTCTCGTGTTTTGAGGTGCACCTGTATAAATCATAAACGTTTTTTCATTTAATCTATGTGCTTCTTCAGCAGAACCTAATAACATTTTTTTACCATTCATCGGTACGTGAGACCCTATTAACAATCTTTCCACCTATCCTTTACTTGTTTTTACGCTGCTCTCTGTTTTTGCGCTTACTGTATTGTTTACGTTCTTGACGTTTTGCTTGCTCAAGTTCTCTTTTGAATTTTTTCTTATATCCTGGTTTAACTTTTTTCTTATTGCCGCGTCTGATTTTCTGTTTGACTTGTGTAGTCAAGTGATCATCTTTATTTTGTCTTGTTTTACGCGTATTGTGTGCTTTGATTTCAACTAACTCGCCGTTTTTGATGTCGACATCTTTAAAGTGATAGCCTTTTTTCTCGATTTCTGCAATTAAGTCTTCTTCATCTGGTGTATAAAGTGTAAATGCTTCGCCCTTATACTGTCCTCTGCCTGTACGGCCCACACGGTGTGTGAAGAAGTCAATGTCTTTCGGCACATCATAGTTAATCACATGACTGACACCTTCAATATCAATACCGCGAGAAGCTAAATCGCTGGCAATCACAAATTGGAAGTCTAAATTACGAATTCGTTTCATTTGCTGTTTTCTTTCACGTGGACTTAAACCGCCATGAATCATACCGATTTTCAAACCATCAGCGGTTAACGCTTCCACAAGTTCATCTGCATTTTCTCGGCTATTACAGAAAATCAGGCAAAGATATGGATTAACAATATCAATCAAAGCTTTCGTTTTATCTAGTTTTGACGCACCTTTTGTCGGGATTAAATAGAAGTCGATGTTTTTCTTGTTTTGTGTTTTGCTATCAACTTCGATTAATTCAGGTTGGTTCAAGTATTTATTTAAGAAAGGATGTAATGACTTAGGAATCGTCGCACTGAACACTGCAATATGCGCACTTTCATCCAAGCGTGCTGCAATATGGTCTACGTCCTCAATTAAACCTAAATCAATCATTAAATCTGCTTCATCAACAACGAGGTAATGTGCAAGATGTGCATGCAAAGTGCCATCTTTAGATAAGTCATTAATTCTAGTCGGTGTACCAATTACGAGTTGCGGTTGAATATTACAACGCTGTTTATCTCTTTCGAAATCTGTACCGCCGATAAATAATGATACTTTTACATCACCTTTAAATTGAGCAAGATGCTGTGCAGCATTAAATAGCTGTTGCGCTAATTCTCTTGTCGGTGCTACTACAATTGCTTGCGGCTCTTGCACCGTTGGATCGATGCCTTCCATAAGTGGTAATAGGAATGCATGTGATTTACCAGTACCAGTTTGAGACTGACCGATAATGTTGTTCCCTTTCAAAATTTTAGGTATTACTCTTTGTTGGATTTCAGTTGGCTGATTAAAATTCAAGTCTTTTACAGCGTCAATTAATTGTGAACTAAGCTCAAATTGGTTAAACGGATGTTCTACGGCCATTAAAATCCCTCCTTTTCTTTGATTTATACATAATTAAACGGATCAGTATTTAAATGTGATGCTTCGATATTATCAACTTTGCCTTCTAGCCATTGTTCCAGCAATGTTTTTAATCCATCTCTCATCACATATTCACTATAATGATTAATATCAATTAGATGATAACCATCGATTTCTGCGTCTAAGGCATCGTGGTGTTTGATATCTCCTGTAATAAAGACATCTGCACCTTTTTGGTGAGCGTATTGTTCATAACCGATACCAGAACCGCCGATTACGGCAGCTTTTGAAATTAATGCATTAGGATTGCCTGTGAATCTGACACTTGGAATATCCAATTGTGTTTTAATAGCTGAAGCTAATGCTTTTAATGTAGTTTGTTCAGGCAAGTCGCCAATCATACCCAAACCTCGGTTCAATGATTTTGTTAAAGGTATAAAATCATAAACAGGTGTCTCATATGGATGTAGTGCATTGATGAAATGTTCTGCTTTAGCGCGTTCGTTATTTTGAATCATAAATTCAACTTTGACTTCTTCTACCGTCTCAATTTCATTAAGTTGTCCAATATGGGGATTAGCACCGTCTACAGGTTTAAATTGTCCATCTCCCTTAGTAGAGAAGAAGCAATATTCATAGTCTCCCTCAGAAGCAAACCCTTGGTCATTCATTTGATCTTTAAACTCAACTACATTTTCTTCAGGGATAAACACTTGAACTTTATAATAGCTTTCTGTTTGGGGTTCTAAGATTTCTGTATCTTTAATGCCGATTCGTTTTGAAAGCATAGCGTTGACACCGTATTGGTATACATCTAGATTTGTGTGCAGTGCTATCAGTTGAATATTGTTCTGAATTAAACGTCGGATGATTGTACCATAACCGCCTTCGTTAATATTTTTAACACCTTTAAAGATAAGCGGATGGTGAGCAATAATTGTATTAATATTTTTTTCAATCGCTTCATCTACTACATCAAATGTGCAGTCTAATGTTGTTAAAATGCCATTGACTTCTTGATTGGTATCTCCGATTAATAAACCTACATTATCCCATGATTCCGCAGAAGCAAAGGGTACATGCTGGTTAATAATAGAAAGTAATTCTGAAGTTTTCATTATAACACCTCTTGAATGAGTTTAATTTCACGATCAATTTGTTCTAAACGGTCTTTATGTTTATATTCATCTAAATGCTTTTTGATATTCTTTAAAGCATCTAATTCTCGTTGCCAATGTTTTGTAAATACTGCAGTTTTATTTTCCAATAGTTTCGGGCCGAACTTCAATGCATATTCATCCATCGATTGTGGTCCATATTCAGCGATTACAATTTCATAAATATGCCCTTTTTCTTCCATAATTTCTTCTTCAACAATATGATAATCTAATTGCATTAATGTTCTTCTTAAAGCTGATGTTTGAATATTGCTTTGCAAAGCTAAGCGTGGATGGTTACCAAGCTTTTCACTGCCTTTATCTAAAATATCAGCAATTAACGGACCGCCCATTCCGCAAATTGTTATCGTGTCGATATGATTATTTAATTCTAATACATTTAATCCATTACCAAGTTTAACATCAATTACTTTTTCCATGCCATATTTTTTAACATTCTCTTGCGCGGCTTGAAATGGGCCTTTAACCACTTCACCGGCTATTGCAGAAGCGCATAATGCGTTTTGTATAGCATATATCGGCAAATAGGCATGGTCTGAACCGATATCAGCTAATGTACTGCCTGTGATATATTTACTTACTGCTGTTAATCTTTGGTTTAATACAATCATGTTTGTACCTCTCTAACATAAAAAGCGAGACAACAAGCAATAAATTCGATTGACTGTAGGTGAATTCCATACTTCCTAGCCTTCGTCAGCCAAACATTTTCAGCTTATTGTCTCGCTATTTTCACTTAATTAGTCCATAAAGTCTTTAAGTCGTTTGCTACGGCTTGGATGTCTTAACTTTCTAAGCGCTTTAGCTTCGATTTGACGAATACGTTCTCTTGTAACACCAAAGACTTTACCTACTTCTTCGAGTGTTCTTGTACGTCCGTCATCAAGACCGAAACGTAATCTTAATACATTTTCTTCACGGTCAGTTAATGTATCTAATACATCTTCTAATTGTTCTTTTAATAACTCATAAGCCGCATGATCAGAAGGACTTTGTACTTCTTGGTCTTCAATGAAGTCGCCTAAGTGGCTATCGTCTTCTTCACCAATCGGTGTTTCTAATGATACAGGCTCTTGAGCTATTTTTAAGATTTCACGTACTTTTTCAGGCGGTAAGTCCATCTCTTCCCCGATTTCTTCAGGTGCTGGATCACGACCTAAGTCTTGAAGCAATTGACGTTGAACACGGATTAATTTATTAATCGTTTCAACCATATGCACCGGAATTCTGATTGTACGAGCTTGGTCAGCAATAGCACGTGTGATGGCTTGACGAATCCACCATGTCGCATAAGTAGAGAATTTGAACCCTTTGCTGAAGTCGAATTTTTCTACTGCTTTGATTAAGCCCATATTACCTTCTTGAATAAGGTCTAAGAATAACATTCCGCGACCTACATATCTTTTAGCAATACTTACAACTAAACGTAAGTTGGCTTCTGCTAAACGTGCTTTTGCAACTTCATCACCTTGCTCGATTCTTTTCGCAAGTTCGATTTCCTCTTGTGCATTTAAAAGGTCCACTCTTCCGATTTCTTTTAAATACATGCGGACCGGATCATTAATTTTAACACCTGGAGGGGCACTTAAATCATTAGGATTCAATTTTTCGTCTGTATCAGAACTATCCTTTTCGTTAACTAGGTTGATATCATTATCATTTAATTGATCAAAGAATTCGTCCATTTGATCTGAGTCCATATCGAAATTCTGAAGTTTTTCAGCGATTTCTTCATGGCTTAAATGACCTTCTTTTTTCCCTTTTTCTAATAATTGTTTTTTTACATCTTCCAAAGTTAATGTCGGATCGATGGTTTGTTTTTTAACTACTTTTACTTGGTTTTCAGACATAAAAAGGCCTCCCAAAATTAATATACGCACACAACACGTTAACCTAGGTCAACGCTATTAATGATTCTTATAGTTTTATTTTAATTCATTCGTTTTTGATTTAATGCTACAATTTTTTGCAAATAATATTTCTGCAATTCTTTGTCGCCGATTCTTGTAGCTTCACGCAATTTTTCATTGAGTGATTCTGCTGATTCATTATTACGGCTGTTAATAATGATTTGAATATATTCATCAAGCTCATGCTCGTAGGGATTGTTGTTAAGTAGAAGATTGTCTAGCGATATTAATGTTTCGCGATCTGTTTCGCCATCGCTATACAATAGTGCAGTGCTTAAGTCATAATATTCGTTCTCAGTATAATAGTCATGCAAAATATTAAATATACGCTTAAATTGTTGATTTGTAAAGTCATCTGCCTCGACTTGTTTACTATACTCAAGAAATACATCTTTATTGAACATGAAATGCTTCAATAGTTTACGCTCAGCATCTTCTTGTTTAGTAAATTTCTGCTGCTTGAATGCAGGCGGAGCAGATGGCACTTGTTGAAATGTTTGATGATTATGCTTTACCACTTCATTATTTAGACTATCAAAACTAACTTTAAACAATTCAGAAACGTCTTGCAATACTTTTTTCTGTAAAATCCCTGACGGCATTAAAGAAATATCATCTGTTATTTCTTTTAAATATTTTTCGTAAGCCATATCATTATGTGCTATTTCATCTTTGAATAAGTTGACCTTATACAAGACAAATGCACGCTTCTCATGGTCGATATATTTATTGAATGCATCTTCCCCGTATTTAGTAATATACTCATCCGGATCCATTTTAGATGGCAGCTGAATAACAAAGACATTGAGTCCTTGTTCAAGTAGTTGCTGACCTGTTTTCAAAGTTGCTTCTTGTCCGGCAAAGTCGCCGTCAAATAACAAAGTCACATTAGATGTAAGTTTTTTAATAAATGCAATGTGCTCTTGGGAAATTTGAGTTCCCATACTCGCAACAACTTGTTTAACCCCTGCACTATCAGCTTTAATGACATCCATGAAACCTTCGAGCAAAATAAGTTCGTTCTTTTGTCTAATTACTCTTCGTGCTTTATCGATGTTATACAATAATTTGCGTTTTTGGAAAATAGGTGTTTCAGGACTATTCAAGTATTTAGGTTCTTGGTTTTTATATGTTCGTCCTGAGTAGCCTACTGTTCTGCCTTGCGCGTTTTGTAAAGGAAACATGATTCTATCTCTAAATCGGTCATAATAACTGAAGTTTTCTTCGTTTCGAGAAAGTAAGCCAGCTTCATACGCTAACTCAATATCATATCCTTTCTTTTGTAAAAAATCATGACAAAAATGAGAGTTGTCAGGCGCAAAACCGATTTTTCTATCTCTTAAAAGCTGTTCTGAAAATCCTCTTGATTTCAAATATTCAAGCGGCTTCTCGCCTTCTACAGTTTTCATTAAGACATAATGATAATACTCTTGCATGAGTTCATGCATTTTAATCATCATTAAATCATCTGAAGCAATCTGGTTTTGTTCATTTGAATTGCCGACATCTACTTTTATATTTACCCGTTCCCCAAGCTCTTTAACAGCCTCGACAAATGAAATGCCTTCGATCTCTTGTGTGAACTGGAAGACGTTGCCGCCTTTTTTACAACCGAAGCAATGGCAAATCTGCTTATCTTCAGAAACGGTAAATGAAGGTGTCTTTTCATCATGAAAAGGACACAAACCGATATAATTGCGTCCCCTTTTTTCTAATTTCACATATTCACTTACAAGATCCAGAATATCTGTTTTATCTTTTATTTCATTTATTACTGATTGCTCTATTCGCACACTAACCACCTATATACATTAGTCATATTATTATATCATTTTCTATAAAAATTAAAAGTTATTCGCTCATTTTTAAAAAATACGCTGATAATGCACTATCAGCGTATTCGGCAGTTTATTTATTCATATTGTTTTGTTCAATGATATACATGATGTCATTTGCTGTTTCTTCGATAGCTTTGTCAGAAACATCAATGACAGGACAGCCGATTTTTTCAACAACCTTTTCGAAGTAGTCGAGCTCCTCTTGGATACGTTGGCCTGTCGCATATCTTGCAGAATCGCCTAATCCTAATTGTTTTAAACGTTCTTTTCTAATAATGTTCAGCTTTTCTTCACTGATTTTTAAAGCAATACATTTTTTAGGATCGACTTCAAACAATGCTTCAGGAGGATTAATCTCCGGTACAATCGGTATATTCATAACTTTATAACGTTTGTGTGCTAAAAATTGCGATAAAGGTGTTTTGGAAGTACGTGAAATACCAATTAATATTATATCTGCTTTTGGCAATCCTTTAGGGTCTTTGCCATCGTCATATTTAACCGCAAATTCAATCGCTTCTATTTTCTTGAAATATGCTTCATCAAGTTTATGGACAATGCCCGGTTCATAATAAGGTTTTTCATCGATTTCTTCAGTTAAAATGTTCATTAGCGGTCCCATGATATCAACATGCTTGATTTCATGCTCCGCAAGTTGATTTTCCATATATTCTTTAATATCGGGTTTGACTAATGTGAAGACTACAATATTCAGTTCATTCTCTTTTGCGACTTCAATGACTTCATCCACATTTTCATTGGTTTCAATATATGGATAACGCACGACTTCACTTTGAAATCTTTTGGAATTAAATTGAGAAACACAAGCTTTTGCAACTTGTTCGGCTGTTTCTCCTACCGAATCAGATGCAATTATTATTTTTATCTTTTGCATGAAATCCTTCTCCTACTCATCAAAAATTGATACAAATAGCTTTGTAATCGTAGTTTTTGAAATACGTCCAATTACTTCTAACTTACCATTCTCTTTACCACGAACGATTGGTAAAGAATCAATTTCTTTTTCTATCATAAGCTGTGCAGCTAATACGACTAAGTCGTTTTCCAGGACGTGTGTTAAATTCGGCATTCTTGTCATAATGACGCTGACTGGCATAGTATGTATATCTTCACCAATCATAGATGCTCTGAGTAAGTCTTTTCTTGAACACACACCAATAAAATCATTATTGCTGTTGACTATAAATAATGTACTCACATCCTCAAGGAATATGGTACAAATTGCTTCGTAAACAGAAATGTCGCCTTTTAAAATAATCGGTAACGATTGATAGTCCTTAACAACATATTGGCGCAGTTTTTCTGTTAATAATTGATTTGTTGTCTTACCAGAATAAAAGTAACCTACTCTAGGTCTAGCTTCGAGAAACCCAGACATTGTTAAAATTGCTAAGTCAGGTCTTAACGTCGCTCTCGTTAAACTTAGTTGTTCGGCAATCTTCTCCCCAGTAATCGGCCCGTTATGCTTCACTATTTCTATAATCTCGCTTTGCCTGTTACTCAGTTCTATATGTCTTCACCCCTTCACACTTACAATTCATATTATAACTGTAATCGAATTGCTCTACAAATGTATATAAACACTTGCCTTTAATTTTGTGATGCATTAGAATTAAATTTGAAGCGAGTTAAGGATGGTGCGAGCTTAACAATAAAATTGGCCTAAAAACTTATATAAACTAAGCGAGTGTCTTCACTAATTTGGGTGGAACCGCGGGTTATTTTTATGATTATGAATTATGAAATATTAAACTCGTCCCAAGATTTCGGAATTTATTTTCCGTTATCTTGGGATGAGTTTTTTATTATTAAAGAGGAGTGTTTTTTTATGGCAAAAGATATGGATTCAGTAGTACAACTGGCTAAACACAGAGGTTTTGTATTCCCAGGCAGTGAAATTTATGGTGGTTTATCAAACACTTGGGACTATGGTCCATTAGGTGTTGAATTAAAAAATAATATTAAACGTGCTTGGTGGAAAAAATTCATTTCACAATCACCATACAACGTTGGTTTAGATGCTGCAATCTTGATGAACCCTAGAACTTGGGAAGCATCAGGTCACTTAGGCAACTTCAACGATCCGATGATCGATAACAAAGACAGTAAAATTCGTTATCGTGCAGACAAATTAATCGAAGAATATATGCAAAATGAAAAAGGCGATGAAAACTTTATCGCAGACGGTTTAAGCTTTGATGAAATGAAACGTATTATCGATGAAGAAGGCATCAAAGATCCTGTAAGCGGTACTGCTAACTGGACAGATATCCGTCAATTCAACTTAATGTTTAAAACTTTCCAAGGTGTAACTGAAGATTCAACTAACGAAATCTTCTTACGTCCAGAAACTGCACAAGGTATTTTTGTTAACTACAAAAACGTACAACGTTCTATGCGTAAAAAATTACCATTCGGTATCGGTCAAATCGGTAAATCATTCCGTAACGAAATCACACCGGGCAACTTCATTTTCAGAACACGTGAATTCGAACAAATGGAATTAGAATTCTTCTGTAAACCTGGTGAAGAAATCGAATGGCAAAATTACTGGAAAACATTTGCGGAAAAATGGTTATTAGACCTTGGTATCCAAAATGACAATCTTCGTTTAAGAGATCATGATGAAGATGAATTATCTCACTATTCAAATGCGACAACTGATATTGAATACAAATTCCCATTCGGTTGGGGCGAACTTTGGGGTATCGCAAGCCGTACAGATTATGACTTGAAACAACATAGTGAGTACTCAGGTGATGACTTTAAATATCATGACCCTGAAACAAATGAAAAATTCATCCCATATTGTATTGAACCATCACTTGGTGCTGATCGTGTAACATTAGCATTCTTATGCGATGCTTATGATCGTGAAGGTGTTGAAGGCAGTAAAGATGAACGTACTGTACTACACTTCCACCCTGCTCTTGCACCATACAAAGCAGCTATTTTACCATTAAGCAAAAAATTATCTGAGGAAGCTATCAAAGTTTACGAACAATTGAGCGAAGACTTTACAGTCGACTTTGATGAATCTCAATCAATCGGTAAACGTTACCGTCGTCAAGATGAAATCGGTACACCTTACTGTATTACATTTGACTTCGATTCATTAGAAGACAAACAAGTTACTGTTCGTGAACGCGACACTATGGAACAAGTTCGTATGCCTATCTCAGAATTAAATGATTTCTTAGCTGAAAAAGTTAAATTCTAATTGTATTTACAGAGAAAACAAGCGTATCGCAAATTAGCGATACGCTTGTTATTTTTTATTATGAGATTCTAAGCGATGCAGCTGGTTGATCAGCTTCTGGCTTTTAAAGAAAACCCCTGCATATTCTCTGTATAACATAATCAAAAGTTCAGACATCTCATCTACAATCGTTTGATGAATCTTTAAAGCATTCATTTTATCTATCGGCAGCTTTTGCAATACATCTAACAAATAGAGCGTTTTGTTAGATATAGGAATTGCACGTTCATCTTTAGCAAAGTTTTCTTGTGCAATGACTCCATGATACTTAAAGCTATAACCGCATAAAACAGATTGATCGGTATTACCGCTTAACACATCTTGATTGAAGGGAATCGTAAAACCAAACTCAGGCATTTTCTTCAACAAGACAATGACGGACATGAGTTGAGAACTATACCCTTGTGCAATCCTATCAAGACAGAAGTCCAATAATTGAAAGTTGAACTTTGACACTTGTTCTTCCTCCATGGATTTATCAATGACCTCAGTACACAATGCAGCATAGCTGCTTTCATAAATGTCTAAGCGTAATTGATAATTCTGACTGATGACATCCACGGAATTCAAAATACCTAATCCTCGTAATTTCGCATAGATAAATAATCCGTAAACAAACATTTGTGTATTGGCCTGCATACCAGTGCGGCTTTTTTTAGCACGTTTGACCATAAGCGGAATTTTTGCGCCGCTTTCACTTAAAATCGTGATGATTTTATCAGATTCTCCATAATCAACCGTCTTAATAATTATTCCTTTTTGTTTCACTAACATAAAAGGTACCACCGACCTTCTATTATTAATCTTGATCTTCGATATAGCCCATTTGACGGATAAAGTTGACTTTATTTCTCCAATCTTTTTGGACCTTTACCCATAAATCCAGATACACTTTTGATCCGAGAAGATGTTCAATATCTAATCGCGCGCGTTTACCGATTTCTTTCAGCTTTTTACCGCCTTTGCCGATAACAATCCCTTTTTGAGAGTCGCGTTCCACAAAGATTGTGGCTTCAATGCGTACTTTATCTTCAGATTCTTTAGCCATTCTATCGACATTGACACCAATAGAGTGTGGAATTTCTTCACTTGTTAAATGTAAGATTTTCTCTCTGATTAATTCACTTACCACAAATTGTTCCGGGTGATCTGAAATTTGGCCATCAGGATAGTACTGAGGACCTTCAGGTAAATATGATTTAAGTACGTCGATAAAGTGTTCGACATTCAGCCCTTCTAGTGCTGACATTGGAACTGTCTCTGAAAATTCCATACACTCTTGATAACTTTCGATAATCGGCATAATTTCATCAGGATGCACCAAATCGATTTTATTAATTACTAAAAATACAGGTGTCTTAACATTTTTCAGCATTTCCATAATGTATTCATCGCCTCTGCCGATTTTTTCATCAGCATTTACCATAAAGATAACAGCGTCGACTTCTGATAAAGTATTTTTAGCAACTTTCATCATATAATCGCCTAATTTATGTTTAGGTTTATGAATACCCGGTGTATCCACAAATATAATTTGTGCATCATCTTCTGTCATAACGCCTTGTATTTTATTTCTTGTTGTTTGTGCTTTGTCTGACATAATAGCAATTTTATGTCCTAGTACTCTATTCATAAACGTAGATTTACCTACGTTAGGTCTGCCGATAATAGAGACAAATCCTGATTTGTGTTCTGTCATAAATTCAAATCCTTTCCTGAAAAACCTAGTGGGAGTAATTCGCTGATTGTAGTTTCAATCATATCACCTTTATGATTGGTTAAATAAATCGGCATATCATCATCGCATAGTTCTTTGATTACTTGGCGACATGCCCCGCAAGGCGAAGAAGGAGATTCAGCATCTACGGTTACTGTGATAGACTCAAAATCACCTGGTCGATAGCCTTGGCTGATTGCGGCAACTAAACTGGAACGTTCAGCACAGATTGCTTCTCCATATGCCGCGTTTTCTACATTAGCGCCATAAAACTCTTTACCATCTTTCGTTTTTAAATAAGCGCCTACTTTAAAATTACTGTAAGGTGCATAGGCGCGACTTTGTGCTTCTCTGACTTTGTTAAAATGATTTTGACTATAAGCCATATTTTCTATCTCCTTTATATTAGACTTAGAATGTAAGGGATAAAAATAATCAGACCTATAATAGCTGCAGCTATTGAAGCTAAAAGTACACTTAAAGCAGCAATATCTTTAGCGTACTTGGCATAGAGTTGATATTCATCCGTTACAAGATCAACAACATATTCAATTGCTGTATTGATTGCTTCAAACGCTAAAACCATAAAAATAGAGAGGATAACTGCAATCCATTCAATACGATTAATCTTGAAAAAGAAAGCCGCAATTACCACGATAAAGGCAATGAATAAGTGCCATACGAAATTGCGGTCCTTTTTTAAAATCGTGACAAGTCCTTCTATCGGATATATAAACCGTTTCATTGTTAATCTCTCGTTAAGCCGTAAGCATCTAGAATTGATTTTTGTCTGCCGAACATTTCTTTTTCTTCTTCTTCATTCATATGATCATATCCTAATAAATGCAAAAAGCCGTGAAGTGCTAAAAATCCAAGTTCTCTTTCAAATGAATGACCATATTGTTCTGCTTGTGCCTTTGCGACATCTGCACAAATCACGATATCGCCCAAAACACGCGGAATATCCAAACCTTCAATTTCAGGTTCATCTTCCTCTAACGCAAAAGAAATAACATCCGTAACTTTATCTTTATCTCTATAGTCGCGGTTGATTTGTTGAATTTCTGCTTGATCTACAAATGTAACAGAAAGTTCCGCATCATCTTCGATGTTTTCTTGTTCTTTTGCAAAATTAAGCAAGCTTTCTATTTGTTCATACCATTCTTCTTCCACTTCATCAGTATGGTCAGAAAAATCGATTGTAAACATAACGGATTATTCATCTCCTTCGTAGCGGCTAATAATCTTGCTTACCAATGGATGGCGTACAACGTCGCTTTGATCTAATGTTTGAACACTGATACCTTTAACACCTGATAGTCTATTAACTGCCTGTTTCAACCCGCTTTTAACGCCTTTTGGCAAGTCGACTTGTGTCATGTCGCCTGTCACTACCATTTGAGAGCCGAATCCTAAACGTGTTAAAAACATTTTCATTTGCGCATGTGTAGTATTTTGCGCTTCATCTAAAATAACAAATGCATCATCAAGTGTACGTCCGCGCATATATGCGAGCGGTGCTACTTCAATAATGCCTCTTTCTATAAATCGCGCAGTTTGTTCTGGTCCTAATACAGTATGCAGACCATCATAAAGCGGTCTTAAATAAGGATCTACTTTTTCCTTTAAGTCACCAGGCAAGAAACCTAATGATTCTCCGGCTTCAACTGCCGGACGAGTGAGTACAATTCTTTTCACATTACCTTGTCGCAATTCTTTAGCAGCATAAACCACAGCTAAGAAAGTTTTACCTGTACCTGCAGGTCCGATACCGAATACTAAATCATTATGCTTCATCGCATTTAAATACAGTCGTTGTCCCATTGTTTTAGCACGAATGGTTTTACCGTAAGCATCTTTAGTGATGGCTTCATCGTATAAATCAACAAGATGTTGAATTGACCCTCTTTCTGCCATTTTAATTGCTGCTTCCACATCTTTAAGATTAATCGATACGCCTTGATCAATTACTTTTAAAAGGTTTTTAATTACAGCTTCTGCTTTTTCTATTTCTTCTTGTTGCTGCCCTTTTACAGCTATCTCTTGCCCCCTTGCATGAACAATGACATTAAACGCCTCTTCAATTGCTTGCAAGTGTTCATCATTATTACCGATTAAAGCTTGGGCTTGATGCATATCGTCAATAACTATTATTCCTGGCATACATTAACTCCTTTTCACATATATCGCTGGCAAACAGCGTGTTCATTTTAATTAAGATGCAGAATATTATTGTCAACGGAAACTACGGACTTAGTTAATAATTTCCACATATTCATAGTTTCATTATATCATGTTCTAACGTATTATTAATCCAATAATGTTCATGAGACAGAATCAAAAGAGAAATCGGACTTGCAATTTTCATCGCAAGCCCGATTTCTTTTATTATTGAAGTTGTTTCGGTTTTTTTAATATTTCAGACCAAATCATACCGTTTAAGACTTCATCATCGTTAAATCGTAAATCATCATTGTTTTGTTCTCGATGCTGACTGAATTTATTAGCGAAAAGCTGTTTAAGACGTTCTCGCTTTGCACGTTCAGATAAGTATTTATCCGCAATGATTTCTTGTGCACGACGTTCGAGAATTGCCATTTGCTTTTCTTTGTTTCTGTCCATTTCAGAACGCAGGTCACTTAATTCACTATTTAAAGTATTGTTAAGTGCTTGCTTTAGTTCTTGTTCTTTTTCATGTTGGTTCAGTCTCTTATTGGAAGATGATTCAGTTTTTCGTTGACGTGTCTCTTGAGTTCTCGTTTGATCAGGTTCTGATTGTCTTGGAGAGGAATTACGTTTTGAAGGTTGTGTTTCTGCTTCAAATTGTTTTTCCATCTCTTCAAACTTATCACCTAACTGTTCTAAGAAGCCTTTATGAGGCTTTCGCTCAGTTGTAGGCTGTCTTCTAGGTGATTTTGGTTGGTTTTGTTGACGCTTTTTATGATTTTTATCATTGATTGCACTGATTAATGAAATAACAATACTGATGATAAAAATTATAAGACCGATACTCATTTAATCACCTCTTTACTTATCTGGTGACTCATTATCGTCAGGTTGTGTACGTTTATTGATTGATTCACGCATTCCTGTATCTGCTTCTATATTTTTCAAGTTATAGTAATCTTTAACACCAATATTGCCTTTTCTTAGTGCTTCAGACATTGCTAATGGTACTTCAGATTCAGCTTCCACAACTTTAGCACGCATTTCTTGAACACGAGCTTTCATTTCTTGTTCAGAAGCTACAGCCATAGCACGACGTTCTTCAGCTTTCGCTTGAGCAATGTTCTTATCAGCCAATGCTTGCTCAGTTTGCAAGTCAGCACCGATGTTTTTACCGATATCTACATCTGCGATATCGATGGATAGAATTTCGAATGCTGTCCCAGAATCCAAACCTTTGCTGAGTACTGTTTTAGAAATGTTATCTGGATTTTCAAGAACGACTGTATGATGTTCACTTGAACCGATTGTTGAAACAATACCTTCGCCGACACGGGCAATAATTGTTTCCTCACCGGCACCGCCGACTAAGCGAGAAATATTAGCACGTACTGTGATTCTTGCTTTAGCTTTTACTTCGATACCGTTCATTGCGACACCTGTAATAAATGGTGTTTCAATGACTTTAGGGTTAACAGACATTTGTACTGCTTCAAGTACATCACGACCTGCTAAGTCGATAGCTGCCCCTCTTTCAAATGGCAAGTTAATATCTGCACGCTGCGCAGCAATATTTGCATCTACAACGCGGTCAACATTACCGCCAGCTAAGTAGTGAGATTCTAATTGGTTAGTTGTTAAATTCAAACCAGCTTTGTGTGCTTTAATTAATGGTGCAATAACTTTACGCGGTGATACACGTCTTAAGCGCATACCGATTAATGTACCGATATTTACTTTTACACCAGCTGCTATTGCAGAGATCCATAAACCGATTGGTACAAATGAAAATAAGATTAATAAAGCGATTACTGCAATAACAATGATGATTATTAATGGTATTAACATGTAATGTGCCTCCTAGTGTTATGTGTTTTTAAACTTCTCTTACAACTACTCTCGAACCTTCAACTTCTGTTACTTTGACTTTCACATCTCTTTGAATAAATGTTCCATCAGATACTGCATCGATACGTTCATCATTAAGCGAGATAATACCGGCAGGACGTAATTCAGTTAAAGTGACAGCAGTTTGGCCTACTAAATTAGAGCGGTCATCATGTGAAGTGTAGCCAGCTTCAGATGTAGTGGAATCCCTTAATATTACTTTTTCAAACAGCGAAATCTTCTTATTGTATCCTTTCACTAAAATCACCCATTCTATAATAGTCAGAATCAAAGCAATAACTACGTTGATCAGCATCCATAAAATATTATCACCGAGCATAATAATACTGATGGTAATCAGAATTATCCCGATGATTCCTATAATGGCACCCACAACGAAAAATTCTATTATAAGCAGTATAACACCTATAATGAATAAACCAATGGATATTAGTGAAACTTCACCTTGAATTAAATAACCTAGAAATAGAATTAATAAAGCGATGGACGCAATAATCCCCATAAAATTAATGCGTTTAGAATAGAGTTGATAAAGAAAACCTAAAAAGATAATACAAGTCAGAATTAATGAAATTAACGGACTTGTGATGACATTGCTGATTTGATGTAATAAGGGATCAGAATTAGTCTGAAATACTGAAATATTATGTAGGATTTCAGCTTGATGTGACATAGATTCACCTCGCTCTCAGTTTTATTATACATGATTGCTTTAGGTAATTATAGGAATATTGATACATTTTAATACGCAAAAAAATAGATAAGATTATTTTTATTAAATAAAAGAAAAAACCCCAAGTTTTACAATAAGAAAACTTGGAGTCTATAAACTGCTTAATATAATAATTAATTGTTTGTTGAGGGAGTCAACAGACTTAATAATTATTTGAATTTACGTTTACGTGCAGCTTCTGATTTCTTTTTACGTTTAACACTTGGTTTTTCGTAAAATTCACGTTTACGTACTTCTTGAATTGTACCGCTTTTAGAAACTGAGCGTTTGAAACGGCGTAATGCATCTTCAAGTGATTCGTTTTTACGGACTACTGTTTTAGACATCTGTATTTCCCTCCCTCCAAATAACAACGGAACTTTAAAATTCATTCACATGGTTGAGTGTAAACCATGCAATCATAATTATAATATAACTGATTGTTGCGGTCAATTAGAATAATTAATTTTTTGTACATTATACGATAGCAGAGAATTCACTGCTGTTTGTCGCATGATCAATAACTCGTGTAACATAGCCTTTATTTAAAGGATAGCCGACTTCAGTAATTTTAACTCTGACCAATTCGCCGATTAATGATTCATCGCCTTCGAATTGTACTTTCATATAGTTATCTGCATAACCTACTAATGTACCAGGTTCGTCACCTGTTTCTTCAGGAATGACTTCAAGTACTTTTTGATCAAAGTGAGATGCGTATTCTTTTGCTAATTGATTACTTAATTCAATCAATTTATGGACACGTTCGTTTTTAACACTTTCATCAATTTGTCCATCCATTCTAGCTGCAGGTGTACCTGTACGAGCAGAATATGGGAATACGTGAAGTTCAGAGAAATGGTGATCAAGAATAAAGTCGTAAGTTTCTTGGAACTCTTCTTCTGTTTCGCCTGGGAACCCAACAATCACATCGCTTGTTACTGCTAATCCAGGCAATGCTTCATGTAATTTCATCAGGCGTTCAGAGAAATGCGCCATTGAGTATTTACGTCTCATTCTTTTTAGAACTGTGTCTGAACCTGATTGCAATGGTACGTGCAAGTGACGTACGACTTTATTTGAATTTGAAATAACATCAATGACTTCATCAGTTAATTGACTTGCTTCAATTGATGAAATTCTGATTCTTTCGAGTCCATCTACTGCTTCAAGATCACGCAGTAATTGAGCTAAATTGTAATCTTTTAAGTCTTGACCGTATCCACCAGTATGAATACCTGTTAATACAATCTCTTTATAACCAGAGTTGACTAAAGTAGTTGCTTGCTCCACAACTTTTTCTGGATCTCTTGAACGCATTAAACCACGTGCCCAAGGAATAATACAGAAAGTACAGAAGTTGTTGCAGCCTTCTTGGATTTTAAGTGAAGCACGTGTTCTGTCTGTAAAGTAAGGCACTTCCAACTCTTCATATTTACGGTTTTTCATAATGTTGCCGACACCATTGATTGGTTGACGTTCTGCTTTAAACTCTTCGATATAACCAAGTAATTTCGTACGGTCTTGTGTTCCAACGACAACATCTACACCTGGAATATCCATAATTTCCGCAGATGAAGTTTGTGCATAACAACCTGTTACGCATACGACTGCATCTGGATTTTTTCTAATTGCTCTTCTAATAACTTGTCTGCTTTTTTTATCGCCTGTATTTGTGACTGTACATGTATTTATAACAAAGACATCGGCATTAGTATCGAATTCAACACGATCATAGCCGGCATCTTTAAATAATTGCCAAATTGCTTCAGTTTCATAATGGTTTACTTTACAACCTAAAGTATGAAAAGCTACTGTTGACATTTATTTTCACCCCATTAATTCTTTTTCATAACTAATTGCACTAAGCGCATACAATGGAGCTGTTTCTGCTCTTAAAATCCGATGACCTAAGCCCACTATGTATCCATTGTTTTTGAACAACTCAACTTCCTCAGGACTTAAACCGCCTTCTGGTCCAAAAATAATTAATACACGTTCTCCTTTGCCAAATTGCTTTAGAGCACGTTTAAATTCACTCATTTCGCCTTCTTTGGCAACGTCTTCGTAAGCGACTAGTACATAATCATATTTATCTATATTAACATAAACTTCCTTTAAATTCGATACAAATTCTATTGTCGGAATAACAAGTCGATAACTTTGTTCTGCTGCTTCTTTAACAATTTTGTTCCAACGTACCATTTTCTTATCTACTTTGCTTTGGTTTAATTTCACAACTGAGCGGTCCATTTGTACAGCGATAAAATGAGAGGCACCAAGCTCCGTAGATTTTTGAAGCAGCCATTCATATTTATCTGCCTTTATCAACCCGCTGCAAATAGTAACTTCAACCGGCAATTCAGTATCGTTCGGTTGTGCTTCTTCCAACTCAACTTCAATTTCTGTGTCGCTGATTGAAATAATGACGCATGTATAAACTTTTAAATCTTCGAAAGTAATTATGATTTTGTCGCCGTTCTGATGGCGCATCACATTTGCTATATGATGTATATCTTCTTTATCAGTAATAAAAAAACGCTGATCTTCATCAGCGTTTTGATTTAAAAAAATATCTTTGCATATTAATTGCTCGCTTTCTCGCCAACGATACAAACCCAACCGTTGTCGTGATTAATAGAAATGATATTAAATCCTGTACGCTTCATATGATTGATAATTTCATCGCTCTTCTCTTCGATGATACCAGATGTAATAAATAAACCATCATCATTTAAAGTATTATAAGCGTCTTCTATCATTTCTTCAATAATATGCGCTAATATATTTGCTATAACAACATCATAGTGATGTGTTTCACCTTGTAGTAAATTGCCTGTTGCTGTTTCAATTTGATCTACGCAACCATTTTTTTCAAAGTTTTCTTTTGCTACTTTGATAGCGAGTTCATCTAAATCCAAAGCTTTTATCTTTTTAACGCCAAGCAGAGAGCAAGCAATGCTTAAAATACCAGAGCCTGTGCCTACATCTATTACTGAATGATCAGGTGTCACATATCTTTCTATCGCTTTTAAACACATGCTTGTTGTTGGATGATCTCCTGTTCCGAAGGCCATACCTGGGTCTAATTCTATCAACAACTCATCAGAATCTGTTTTATCGTATTGTTCCCAACTTGGAACAATTGTAAATCTATCAGAGGCTTTGAAAGGATGGAAATAATTCTTCCACTCATTAGCCCAATCTTGTTCTTGAATTGTTTTTTCATCAAAACTGAAGATATTTTTATCTAAATCATCCAAATTGTTCAATTCATTTAAAATATCTTGCTTTAATTGATCTGAGTAATCCAATTCATTAAAGTATGCTTTTATTCTAACGCCGCTTGTCGGATAATCTTCTGGGTTCAACTCATAAATCTCTCCGAATTTATCCGCTAAATTACCTTTTAAATCATTAGAATCTTCTATAGCAACGCCGTTTGACCCCATATTTTCTAGTATATTGGACACAGCATCTTGGACTTCATGATTCACAACAATTGAAATTTCCATCCAGTTCATCGCATTTAATCTCCTTTAAAGAATCTGCGTGCGCGTTCTTTGAAGTTTGAAGGTTGTTCTTCAATTTCTTCACCGCTGATTTCCGCAAATTCTCTCATTAATGATTTTTGTTTTTCGTTTAATTTCGTTGGAGTTACAACGTTGATATTAACGAATAAATCACCATGCCCATAACCGTGAACATTTTTAACGCCTTTGTCTTTCATGCGGAATTGCTTACCATCTTGTGTACCTTCTGGCACAGTTAGCATAACATGACCATTAAGTGTAGGTACTTTGATTTCATCACCAAGTGCTGCTTGAGGGAAGCTGATTTTCAAGTTGTAGAAGATGTCATCGCCTTCACGAATGAATTTATCAGAAGGTTGAACTCTGAATACAACATATAAATCACCTTGAGGTCCACCATTATGACCCGGTGCACCTTCGCCTGCTAAACGGATTTGCTGATCATTGTCTACACCTTCAGGTACTTTTACTTTAAGTTTAACGTTTTTAGTTTCAGTACCTTTACCGTGACATGTAGGACATGGCTCTTCAATTTCTTCACCTGTACCATTACATACTGGACAAACTTTTTCTGTACGTACACGGCCTAATATAGTATTTTGTTCGACTGATACGTGTCCTGCACCATTACAGTAATGACAAGTTTTCTTTTTAGAACCTGGTTTTGCACCTGAACCGCCGCAAGTTTCACATTTTACTTCTTTTCTGATTGAAATTTCTTTTTCAGTGCCGAACACTGCTTCTTCGAATGAAATTGTCATTGTATATTGTAAATCATCGCCTTTACGCGGTGCGTTAGGATCTCTTTGAGCACCGCCGCCGCCGAAGAATGAACTGAAAATATCTTCGAATCCGCCGCCGAATCCACCGAAGTCTTGTCCGCCGAAGCCTTGGCTGCCGAAACCGCCTTGCGGTCCATCATGGCCGAACTGATCATAGTTTACACGTTTGTTTTCATCACTTAAGACTTCATATGCTTCAGTGACCTCTTTAAACTTGTCTTCTGCGCCTTCTTCTTTATTAATATCTGGATGATATTTTTTTGGATAATTTACGGTAGGCTTTTTTGATTTCGTCTTTTGACGCATCTTTGCTGACACCTAAGACTTCATAGTAGTCTCTTTTTGCCACTGTAATCTCTCCTATCTTTTCTGCTAGTATAGATTTTATTTACCTTTTAAAGTATAGTTCGTTAAATAATAAAAAGTCAAAGCCAATGTACAATTGACTTTGACTTAAATTTTAATTCAAGAAGCCGCCTTCTTCTATTATTTAGTTATAGCAGCTTTCAAACATATACGATTTCAAATATTATTTGTTATCGTCTTTTTTATCATCATCTTTAACTTCAGTGAAGTCAGCATCTTCAACATCGCTGTTGTTGCCGCCTTGATCACCTTGTTGTTGCTGAGCTTCTTGAGCTTGTTGGTAAACTTTCATTGATAAATCTTGAACTACTTTTTCAAGGTCTTCTTTTTTAGATTTAATATCATCTAAATCGTCACCTTCAAGCGCTTTTTTCAAGTCTTCTTTTTTATCTTCAGCTTGTTTTTTGTCGTCTTCAGAAATGTTGTCGCCTAAGTCTTTCAATGTTTTTTCAACTTGGAAGACTAAGCTGTCAGCTTCGTTGCGTAAGTCACTTTCTTCACGACGTTTTTTGTCAGCTTCAGCATTTTGTTCAGCATCTTTTACCATTTGATCGATTTCATCGTCAGATAATGAAGAGCTTGATTCGATTGTGATATTTTGTTCTTTATTAGTACCTAAGTCTTTAGCTGTTACATTAACGATACCGTTTTTATCAATGTCGAATGTAACTTCGATTTGAGGTACACCGCGTGGAGCTGGTGGAATATCAGTTAATGAGAAGCGTCCTAATGTTTTGTTGTCTGAAGCCATTGGACGTTCACCTTGTAATACGTGAATGTCTACAGCTGGTTGGTTATCTGCAGCAGTTGAATATACTTGAGATTTAGATGTTGGGATTGTTGTATTACGTTCAATAAGTGTATTCATACGGCCGCCCATGATTTCGATACCTAATGATAATGGTGTAACGTCTAATAATACAACGTCTTTAACGTCACCTGAGATAACGCCGCCTTGGATTGCTGCACCCATAGCAACTACTTCGTCAGGGTTAACACTTTTGTTTGGTTCTTTGCCGATTTCTTTTTTAACAGCTTCTTGAACTGCAGGAATACGAGTAGAACCACCAACTAAGATAACTTCATCGATATCTTTGCTTGTTAAACCAGCATCGCTTAATGCTTGGCGAGTTGGTTCCATTGTACGACGTACTAAATCATCAGAAAGTTCTTCGAATTTAGAACGTGTAAGTGTGATTTCTAAGTGTAATGGACCACTTTCTCCAGCAGAAATGAATGGTAATGAGATTTGAGTTTGAGATACACCTGATAAGTCTTTTTTAGCTTTTTCAGCAGCATCTTTCAAACGTTGCAATGCCATTTTATCTTGAGATAAGTCGATACCATTTTCTTTTTTGAATTCTTCTACTAAATAGTCAATGATTACTTGGTCGAAGTCGTCACCGCCAAGTTTGTTGTCGCCAGCAGTAGAAAGTACTTCGAATACGCCGTCGCCTAATTCAAGGATAGATACGTCGAAAGTACCGCCGCCAAGGTCGAATACTAAAACTTTTTCATCTTGTTCAGTTTTATCTAAACCATAAGCTAATGCAGCTGCTGTTGGTTCGTTGATAATACGTTCAACTTCTAAACCAGCAATTTTACCAGCATCTTTAGTTGCTTGACGTTCAGCGTCGTTGAAGTATGCAGGTACTGTGATAACTGCTTTATCAACTTTGTCGCCTAAATAGCTTTCAGCAGTGCTTTTTAGGTTTTGAAGAATCATTGCTGAAATTTCTTGTGGTGTATATGATTTTCCATCAACGTCTACTTTGTGGTCAGTACCCATTTCACGTTTGATAGATTGAATTGTGTTAGGGTTTGTAATTGCTTGTCGTTTAGCAACTTCACCTACTTGAGTTTCACCATTTTTAAATGCAACAACTGATGGAGTTGTACGTGCACCTTCTGGATTTTGAATAACTTTTGGTTCGTCGCCTTCTAAAACAGACACGCAAGAATTTGTTGTACCTAAGTCAATACCGATAATTTTACCCATAACTAATAATTCCTCCTAATTACATTTGTTGTTTTATTTAATCAGTTATTTTTATTGGTTTACTTTTACCATTGAAGGGCGTAATACACGATCCTTCAATTTGTAACCAGTTTGAAGCTCTTGTGTAACAGCGCCTGATTCGTATGAATCATCATTATCTTGCATTACAGCTTGATGGAAGTTTGGATCGAATTGTTCGCCAAGCGCTTGAATTTTTTCAAGACCATTTTCTTCCAATGCGCGTAATAAGCTTTCATAAACCATTTGTACCCCTTTTTGAAGAGATTTAAATGATTCATCGTCGCCTTCGATTTGCAATGCACGTTCGATGTTATCGATCGTCGGCAAGATATCTGTTAAAACACTTTGAGATTGGTAAGTTTTTAAAGTTTGATTTTCATTTTGAATACGTCTTTTATAGTTTTCAAACTCAGCATATAGACGTAAATATTTTTCTTCTTTTTCATTTAACTCATCTTTAAGTTGTTGGATTTCATTCTCTTGTTGATTCTCTTCTGAATCATTTTGAACGTCTTCATTATTCTCTGTTGTTTGAGTCTGTTCTTCAGTATTTGAATCTACTGCTGTTTCTTCATTTTCAGCAACTTCTTCATTGTTTACTGATTGATCTTTTTCTGCCATTTTCCGTCCTCCAATACGTTTCAACACTATATTTTGTATAGTAATTGAATTACATTTTGATAACGCATAGCGGTTGGTCCAATAACAGCTATGTGCCCTTTAAGATGCTCATCAATATGATAATCACTCATCACAATGGAAATATCTTCTAATCCATTATCTATTTCTTGACCGATTTTAACATCGATACCAGAGTGATTACCTTCTTCGAACAGTTTCAATATCTTATTGGACTCTAAATATTGAAGAATTTGTTGTATTGAATTCACATTCTGTTCATTTAATGTATCAATTAAATTAGACTTTCCACCAAGGTAAATGTCGTTTTGACTATCATTTACCCTTTGGTAAAGCAAATCTGTTAATTGATGAACCGTTGAGATATCATTGGATTGTTCAAATGTTTTATCTTCAAAGCCTTTGTTATTATAAATTTCTTTGATGTAGTTGGCAATTTGGATTAAACGCGATTTAGAAATCTTTTCATCTATGGTCAATTGAATGTGCTCTACGTCACCTGTTTCGAACACAATTACCATAATAACCAAATTTGCGGTCGCATTAAACAAATGAACATCGCTGATTAAATCTTTTGATTGATTCGGTTTCATTACCAACGTAGTATACTGGGTAAATAATGACAATTCATTTGCATAAACACTTAATGCAGCAGATAAATTGAAATTATACTCCATTAATAATTTGTTTAAACGCTGGTTGTGCGATTCTTTAAGAGGAGAAGTATTTTCCAACAGTTGGTCTACGTAATATCTAAAACCTTTCATTGACGGCGACCTGCCTGACGAAGCATGAGACTTCTCTACTAAACCAATTGATTCCAATTGTTTCATTTCATTTCTAATAGTAGCAGGACTGACATTTACGTTGTGCCGCTCTATAATCGTTTTAGATCCAACAGGTAAACCATAATCTACATAATCTTCAACAATGGCATTTAAAATGCTCAATTGTCTATCTGTAATCATGTTTCCACCTCATTAGCACTCTCTTCTTCCAAGTGCTAATTATAATTTATCAAATTGGTCAAAGTAAGTCAATGTTAAAGCATTGGACTGCAAAAAAAGTTAATCAATCAGGAATGCTTCGAAAACTTCATTGCCGATTACTTTCCCTCTGTCGGTTAAAGCAACATGATTGGCATCATTAATAATCAGTTCTTTATTGCTTAAATCTATTAATGATTTCTCATAGATTTGATTAATGTCAGTTTGGAATTTTTCTTTGAAAACTGCTTTATCTACGCCTTGATTCATACGTAAACCTAAAAACATTTGCTCTTCCATTTGTTCATTACGCGTTGGTGTTGTCTGATGAAGTATAGGGCGTTCGTTATTTTGTATTTTCTTAATGTAGTGATTGACTGGATTAACATTAGAATATCTTACGCCCTTCACGTAACCGCTGGCGCCTGCACCAAAGCCATAATACCCTTCGTTTTTCCAATATACTTTATTATGTTCAGATTCATGACCAATCTGACTGAAGTTTGAGATTTCATATTGATGCATTGAAGATTGATTAATTTTACTCAGAAGCAATTGATACATTTCTTCACCTAAGTCTTCACTAGGTAATTTTAATTTTCCTTTACGATATAGGTTATAAAATTGAGTCTTAGGTTCCAAAATTAAACCATAGCTTGAAATGTGATTGATATCCATTGATAGTGCAATATCCAAGCTTTTTTCAAACTGCTCTATCGTTTGACCTGGCAAATGATACATTAAATCTAAACTGATTGAATCAATGTTGTATTGATTTGATAAATCCACAGCATTATAAATATCGTTTGTTTGATGCGTACGTCCAAGTACTTTTAATAAATCTTGATCAAACGTCTGTACCCCCATCGATATTCTATTGACACCATAATCCTTTAATAATTTGATTTTTGAAGGTGTAAGTTCATCAGGGTTCGCTTCAAACGTATATTCATTTGAGATATTAAAATGTGTATTGATGGCTTGCAATAATCTTTCTAATTGTTCATTACTTAAAGCTGTGGGAGTACCGCCACCGACAAACATCGTTTTCAAATTTCTATTATCGGCAGTTTTAAATTCTTCAATCAAGCAATCTAAATATTCATCGACAGGTTGATTATGAATGAAATATTTATTGAAATCACAGTAAGTACAAATTCTGACACAAAATGGGATATGAATATATGCACTTTCTACTTTCATGGTTTCGCCTCTCTTTTAGGGATGAAATTCAAAATAAAAAGCTGGGACGTTCGAGTGTCCCAACCTTTATTAATCTTCATCCATTTTTAGTACAGCTAAGAATGCATCCTGTGGAATCTCTACGTTACCTACAGCTTTCATTTTAGCCTTACCTGCTTTTTGTTTTTCTAATAATTTACGCTTACGGCTGATATCCCCACCGTAACATTTCGCAAGTACGTTTTTACCCATTGATTTAATGTTTGTACGTGCAATAATTTTATGACCTACTGCTGCTTGAACAGGCACTTCGAATTGTTGACGCGGAATTAAAGTTTTTAATCTTTCAACTAAAGCTTTACCGCGTTCGTACGCGAAGTCTTTGTGAACGATAAAGCTTAATGCGTCCACTTTATCTCCGTTAAGCAAGATATCCATCTTAACAAGATTACTTTCTTTATAACCAATCAATTCATAATCAAATGATGCATAACCTTTAGTGTTTGATTTTAATTGGTCGAAGAAGTCGAATACAACTTCTGATAATGGTATATCATAAATAATATTTACTCGAATATCATCTAAGTAATCCATATTGATAAATTGACCGCGTTTACGTTGGCAAAGTTCCATTACAGCTCCAACATAATCGTTAGGTACCATCATAGTTGCTTTAACGTATGGTTCGTAAATTTTTTCAATTTGATCACGTTCAGGCATTTGAGCAGGGTTATCAACAATTTTTTTGTCTCCATTTTTCAAGACACATTCATAAATAACAGATGGTGCCGTAGCAATAAGCTCAATACCGAATTCTCTTTCGATACGCTCTTGGATAATTTCCATGTGCAGCATACCTAAGAAACCTGTACGGAACCCGAAACCTAATGCTTGAGATGTTTCTGGTTCGAATTCTAAAGAAGCATCGTTTAATTGAAGTTTCTCTAATGCTTCTCTTAGGTCGTTATAATTTTTATTATCAATCGGGAAGAGTCCGCAGAATACCATCGGATTCATTTTCTTATAACCTTTTAAAGGTTCTGCAGCTGGTCGCTCAGCGTGTGTAATAGTGTCACCTACACGTGAGTCGTCTACATTTTTAATGCTGGCAATAATGTAACCAACATCTCCGACAGTTAATTCTTCAACAGGCAATTGTTTAGGTGTATTGATACCTACTTCTGTTACTTCGAATTCTTTGCCTGTTGCCATCATTTTGATTTTATCTCCGGCTTTTACAACACCGTCGATAATACGGATAGATGAAATGACACCGCGATATGCATCGTATTCAGAGTCGAAAATCAATGCTTTTAATGGAGCTTCAGGATCACCTTGCGGCGGTGGAACAACTTCAACAATTTTTTCTAAGATATCTTCAATACCGATGTTGGATTTAGCACTTGCTAAAACCACTTCATCTTGGTCTAAACCAATGACATCTTCTAGTTCTTGTTTAACTCTTTCTGGTTCTGCAGCCGGCAAATCAATTTTGTTTACTACAGGAAGCAATTCTAAATCGTTATCTAATGCAAGATACACGTTAGCTAAAGTTTGTGCTTCAATACCTTGAGCAGCATCCACTACTAATATTGCCCCTTCACAAGCTGCTAGAGAACGTGATACCTCATAAGTAAAGTCGACGTGTCCTGGTGTATCGATAAGATGGAAAATATAACTTTTGCCGTCGTTTGCTTCATATTTCAATCGAACTGCGTTTAATTTGATCGTAATACCGCGTTCTCTTTCCAAATCCATTGAGTCTAATAATTGCGCATGCATCTCTCTTGTTTCTACACTTTTTGTATTTTCTAAAATTCTATCAGCCAAAGTTGACTTCCCATGGTCAATGTGGGCAATGATAGAAAAGTTTCTAATATTTTCTTGTCGGTTTAACCGTTCTTGATTATTCATTCTATCTACTCGCTTTCATAATATTCAATAGAGCATTATGTATGATATTCTTTGATATAATAACGTGTTTGCCCCATAATTGCAACTAATGGCAATTTATTGTACATTTATTGTCAGACTCTATTTTACTGTAAATCTGGGCTTGTTAAAAGCCTCTTTAAAAATAAATGATTGCAGTTTAATAGTACATTTGATAAAATATTTCTTGTTGTAATCAAATATTTATTTGATGAGCATAGATCACTATAGGAGGTGACATTCGATGCCAAATATTAAATCTGCTATTAAACGTGTTAAAACAACTAACAAAGCTGAAGCACAAAACATTTCTCAAAAAAATGCTATGCGTACTGCAGTTAAACGTGCGAAAACAGCTATCGCTGAAAACGCTGATAACAAAGAAGAATTAGTACGTATCGCTGTGAAAAAAGTTGATAAAGCAGCACAAGCTAACTTAATCCACTCAAATAAAGCTGACCGCGTAAAATCACAATTGATGGTTGCAGCTAAATAATGAAAAAGTTCAAGCTCTTGGCTTGAACTTTTTTTATATGGACAAAATAAAAAGTTCCAATATTAATTGTTTATCCATATAAGAAGATTTAAGTTTGTAGTCTGTTTCAGCACATGCGTTCATGATTTGCATTAAATGCCTTAAATCATATTGTCTTGATGCTCTTAAAGCTAATTTAACTCTGAACGGATGTACACTGACTGTTTTAGCAATTTGTTGTTGAGAATACCCTTTTTTTGCTAAAATTTTACATTGGTAGTACAGTCTGAAATTACTTGCTATTAATGCCAATAACTTGATTGGCTCTTCTTTCATGGTAATCAAATCATTCACCAAATTTACAGCTTCTGGTTTCTTACCTTGTTGAATGTAATCAGTTAATAGAAATACGTTTTGTTCCAAACTTCTATTAACAATCGTTTCAACATCTTGTTTTGTAATTGTAGGTCTATCCCCTAAATATAAAATGATCTTATCCAACTCTTGCTTTACCAAATTGAAATTAATACCTGTTAAATTAATAAAAAGGTTTAACGCATCTTGCTTAATGTCTTTATATTGTTCATTCAAAGATGTTTTAATCCAATTTTTCAATTCTTCTTCAGACATTTGTTCTATTTTAATCAGCTTTGAATGTTTTTTTAAAGCTTTCACAAGCTTCTTACGTTCGTCTAATTTTTGGTTATATACTTCAAATATTACAAGTGAGGGTCCATCGAACTTTTCAATAAATTCTTGCAGCTGTTCTAAATTATGCGTGACATCTTTACTGCCCTTTTCACCAGTAAATACATAAGCATTTTTAATCACAACTGCTTTTTCATCTGAGAAAAAAGGTAAAGTCATTGCTTCTTCAATACATACACTGATTTCTGTTTCGTTTAAATTAAAACTGGCAAAGTTAAAGTCATCTTTATCTGTTTGCAAATATTGTTGTGTAAGCTCATTTGTCTTTTTATCAATTAGCTCAGGTACTTCACCGTAAATTGTAATAATATTATTTTCCACAACTGGCACCTCTCAAAATTAGCATACTTTAGTATTATAGCATTTGTATTAATATGACACCATTCCTATTGATTTTGCGTTATGACTTCTATATTGTGTTCTAAATTAAAAGTCACTTCACCATTGTTTTGAGTGTTGTAAATCATGGAATGGACATCTTTTAAACGTTTTAACACAGTTTTATTAGGCAGTTTATACACATTGTTTTTGCCGCTGGAAATTATACTGTAAGTCGGATGTACTTCATTAATGTACGTAACACTGTTGCTCGTTTGACTGCCATGATGACCAACCTTTAAAATATCAATTTTTGGCAATTTGTATTTTTGCAGCAAAAGATTTTCATTTTTAGTAGTAGCATCTCCTGTTGTTAAAATGTTATATTTTTTCGTTTGAATTAAAGCAATGATTGAATGATCGTTCAAGTCTTTGCTTTGTGTTAAGGCAGTATCATAAAATGTGATTTTATTTTCACCCAAACTTATAGACTTTATTGTATTAACATCAATTAAATGCGTCTTGTTTTGATGACATAATCCATGAAGCTGCATTAAAGAAGAAACAGGAAAACTTTTAAAGTTAACAATCAAATTTTTAACGTGCACGTGAGTCATTACATAATTAAGTTCTCCAATATGATCAGCGTGTGGATGTGTCACTATGACATAATCAAGTGACGAGATTCCCCTTTTTCTTAATGTGGTTAAAATATGAAACTTGCTGATGGAATGTGATTCATTTGAATCTTTTGAGTTAAAGTTAAAAGCTTGGTTTTCATCTTGTGCTTTTCCACCTGTGTCGATTAAAATACGTTGTCTATGTCGAGTTTCAAATAAAAATGCATCTCCTTGTCCTACATTCAGTGCAGTGAATCTCGTGTGTGGGATAGATGCAATATATGTGAGAACAACACTTCCAACCACAAATAAAATCAAAGTTGCTTTAATCTTAGAATTGGTTGTTAACACCAGCAAGATAATCAACCAAACGAGTGTCATTACAATGAGAAAACCATTCATCTCTCCTATGAACCAACGAAATCGTACTAAGTACTTGAATAAAGGAATTAGTAATTGATCATGAATGGCATATAATTTAACTATCAGTAAATTAAGCAACGAATTCGACGGAAACCACTGATAATAAAAATAAGTAACAATAGCAAGTGGAAATAAAATAAGCGAGTAAAAAGGAATAAATATAAAATTAGAAACAAATCCAATCCATTGAATTTGGTTGAAATGATAAGCGCTAATCAAAAAGGAGCCGAATTGCGCAATCAATGTCATGATAAACATGGTAAATAAAGTGGATTTATTATTAAGTACTGGCGAGGATAATAATATAAAGCATGTAATTAAAAATGAAAATTGAAAACCGATATCTAATACAATATCAGGGTTAACGATGCATAGAAATAAAAATACTGTACATAAGATATCAATTAGAGAATGGTAAAACTTTTTCGGTAGTATCATTACTAAGCTCATACATAAAATGGCCCGTAACGCACTTGGCGCAAAATCAGTATAGTAAGCAAATAACAATAATACTGTAATAATCATAATTTTGATAAAGACAAGAGGAATAGAGAGTCTATTAAACACAAAATAGAAAATAGAGGCGATAACAACAACATGAGAGCTGCTGACGGCAAGCAAATGATAAATACCAAGTTCCTTATCAGTTTCTAATTCACTCGGACTAATATAACTGACATCACCAGTGATCATCGCAAATGTATTTTGCCAATATGGAGAATAGAGTTTGAGACGATGAAGAGAATAAAATTTATGTTGTGCTATTAATGATTCCAAGTTATGAGATTTTACTGGCTTGCATGATGCATAGTCTAATTTTTTTACGATTAAAGATATTGCATCATTAAAGTCCGGATCAATTTTAAATTGACCTTCTATATAGCAGTCTAGATTTGCAGCCATCCCCTTTAATTTGTTTATTTCCGCAAGATTTTTTGGAAAGTAAATCAATTTTACGGGAAAATCTCGAATTTCAACCTTTGATTCTGCATATTTTTCTTTCTTTATTTGCAAATGTTGAAGCATTAAATGCCCTTTGAAAGATGTTGAAGTCTTAAACCACTTTAAATTTTGGATTTATTTGAAATATGGCTAGAAAAAATCGTATAACTTATTATGGGTTGACATAATATAACTATAGTTAATAATATTGGGAGCTTTCTTTTTGCAATTATGAATAATAATAAGCCAGCAAGCATGTAAGCAAGCGGCTTATTATAAATCAATAAGATGCCATCTAAAAATGCAAGTGCAATATATATCAAATATCTATCACTTCTTAGTTAAAAATTCTGCAACTTGATCAGCATCAAATGGTATCTTTTTATATTCAATTCCTGATTGTTGAAGCAGTTGAATTGCGTAATCGTGGTTATGATAATCTTTGGCGTAGTAAATTTGTTTAATACCAGCTTGAATAATGGATTTAGTGCAATTCAAGCAAGGGAAATGTGTTACATAGATTGTTGCCCCTTCTGTAGAAACCCCTTGTTTCGCACATTGCAATAAGGCATTCATTTCTGCATGAATTGTTCTGATACAATGACCATCTTCCATTAAGCAGCCTTCATCAATACAGTGTACTTCGCCTGCTACAGAGCCGTTATAACCTCCTGCAATGATTCTATTATCTTTTACAATTGTTGCACCGACAGAGAGTCTAGTGCACGTAGAACGAAGTGAAAGCAAATGACTTTGCGCCATAAAGTACTCTTCCCATTTTATTCTGTCCACGTTTTGCACCTCCATTGTTATATAACAATACTATTTTATTACAAAAAGGCATTTTAATAAATCATTATCTCTAAACTGTGAAATAATCTTTTAGCTTTTCGAAGGATTTTTCACCAATACCTTTAACATTTTTTAATTGATCTACGCTATTAAATGGACCTTTTGATTCTCTGTATTCAATTATCGCTTTTGCTTTAGATGGCCCTAATCCGTTAACAGTAGTTAATTCGCTTTCTTTAGCACTATTTAAGTTAACCTTAGTCTGGGTACCTCCAGCTTGTTTGGGTGAAGCTGCAGCGTTTGTGCTGGTTGCATTTGAGACTGTTTGTCCTTTTTCAGGTACAACTATCATTTTTTGGTCGGTAAGCTTTTCCGAAAGATTTATCAGGGTCAAATCAGCTTTGGAGGTTATTTTTGCTTTATCGAGTACATCTTTAACTCTTTGGTTATCTTTCATCTCGTAAATGTTAGGGTGCTCTACTGCACCCTTTACATCCACTACAATATTTTTAACTTTTCCACCATTCGTTTTAATAGGCTCAGAAGGTTCTTTTCCTTTTTCTGAAGTACTTTTGCTGTCTTTTTGATACTCATGCGTAGGTTTATCAGCAGCTTTAGCTTCTATTGGAGAAATTTCTTCTTTAGGATTGATAAATAAGAAAGTACCCACCAGCAACAACATTCCAATTACTGATAACCAGGTGTATTGCTTGTATTGCTCATAATAATGTTTTAATTGGTCAAACATAAAAAATTCACTCCTTTGTATAACAAACGTTTCAAGGAGTGAATTTACTTTATTTTTTTACAATGAAGAATAAACGATCGCTTTGTTCATCTTGATTCTCAACATCAAAATCATAGAAGGTTGAAATCGACTTAAAGCCGGCATTTTTCAACATATCAATATAGTCCTCGCGCAGATACGTTCTTTGATAATGTTCTTCATCAAAACGTTGATAACTGCCATCATTTTGAAGCTCAAAGAATGTCATATAATGCCAAACACTATAGGGTTCCTCGCCTTTAACAGCGTCCCATCCTAAGAAGATATGTTCTGTCTCGTCAATATAACTATGATTTGCAAATAAGGTCTCCATTTTGTATGTGGAATGCACATCAAAGATGAAAGTTCCATCGTCATTCAAATGCTCGTATACATGATTAAAAGTTGCTGCAACTTGATCCTTTTGTGCAACATAATTCAATGAATCACATAAGATTGTAATGACATCATAAGTTTGACCTAAATCAAAATCAGTCATATCGCCTTCTATCCATCTGATATTTGAAGCTTTTTTTGATGCAACAGCTAGCATATCACTGCTTAAATCCATACCAGTAACATGCTTAAAATCTGTTAATAAATGCGTTAAGCTGCCGGTTCCGCAACCGATATCCAAAATAGAATCTCGTTTTGAAGCAGCTTGCTGTATAATAGCTAACCATTGTTCATAAGGTTGATCTTGTGTTAATTCATCATAGTATTGACTAAAACCTTGGTACTGAACCATTTAGTAAGCTTCCTCATAGGTTTTCATCGGTGCATCTCTATAGAGCTTTTCAATGTTGTAATAACTGCGCTCGTCTTTATGGAAGATGTGAACAATAATACCAGATAAATCCAGTAATACCCATCTTGCTTCGCTTAAGCCTTCAAAGACCGTAATGTCTACACCTGCTTTGTCAGCCGCTTCTTTCACCGCTCTTCCAATCGCCTGTACTTGTCTCTCGTTATTACCATGACAAATTACAAAGTAATCTGCCATACCATTGATGCCCTCTAAATTAAGAGAAATCACTTCTTCTGCTTTTTTACTTTCAACAGCTTCTACCGCCAAATCTAAAATTTGTTCTGTTTGCATTTAATCATCCTTTATTCTTTCATCACTGAAATTGTAGTAATTTAAACAATCAATCGTCGCTTTGTACACAGAGATATCATTGCCAATTAAAAATAACACGGTTCTTTTAGAAATTTCATAAATAGTTTTATCTAAGTTGCCTGGCTGTTCTGCCATCTCTCTTATGTCTTCTACACCAGGTATTGTTCTTTTCGGCTCAATATAGTCCGCAATGAAAACAATTTTTTCTGTTTTCGACATTTGCGCACGCCCTGTCGTATGGAAGTGAATCGCATCTAAAACTTCTTGGTCATCGATACCATACTTCTCTTTCATAATAACCGCACAGACAGGGCCATGTAAAATTTCTGAACCATAACTTAATAAATCTTGGTCTAAGTTATATTGTCCTACAATCTGGTACATAGAACTTAAATCATCATATTTTGCATAGTCATGCAAAACACCCGCAAGTTCTGCCTTCTCTATATCCCCTTTGTGTATTTGTGCTAAATGCTTAGCAGTTTCTGCTACACGCAAAGAGTGCTTATAACGCTTTTTAGGCAGCTTTTCTTCTACAAGTTTTACCGCTTCATTAATTTTCATACAATCGCTCCTTCCTGATATAGGATTCCACTTCTGCAGGAACCAGCACTTGAATAGATTCACCTTCAGCAACACGTGTTCTGATCATAGACGAGCTGATATCTATTCGAGGAATGTTCACTGCTATCATGTCATTAGAAACATCTTGAACTGCTTTGTCTCTGTTCACAACGACAAACGTCACAATTTGTTTCAATGCATCAATTTTATACCATTTATCTAGTTGATCGTACTGATCAGTACCAATCACAAAATAGAGTTCTGAATCTGGATGTGCCGCTTTAATCGCTTGCAGCGTATCATACGTATAACTTTGGCCTTTTCGTTCTATCTCATCTAAGCAGACTTCACCAAAGCTTAATTGCGCAATTGCTGCCTTTAACATCGCAATACGGTGTTTTGTATTTAATTCAGTACGATGTGCTTTTAACGGCGACATATAACTCGGCAAAAAGAGAAAACGATCAGGTTTCAGCTGGTGATATACTTCGCTTGCTGCAACCATATGCGCTATATGAATCGGATTGAATTGGCCGCCATATAAGACAATTTTATTTGTCATATTATGGGAGTTCAATCTGTTTGTTTTCTTTAGATTCTTTATATAACACAATCATAGATCCGATTACTTGTACCAATTCACTTTTTGTCGCTTCACTGACTGCTTGTGCTAATTCACTTTTATCATCCATGTTATTTTGCAAGATATGAATCTTGATAAGTTCTCTATTCTCTAAAATTTCATTCAGCTGCTCAATCATATTATCATTTAATCCCGCTTTGCCGATTTGGAAAGTTGGGTTAACATGATGTGCTTTGCTTCTTAAAAATCTTTTTTGTTTACCTGTCAGCATTTAATTTCTCCTTTTTAATTGTTCAATCACTGTACTTTTCATTACTTCAATATCCGCTTCTGCCCCGCTCCATATTTTAAAACTCTCAGCACCTTGATTCACAAACATATCCAACCCATTATAGATAGGATTGCCTTTTGCTTCTGCTAAAGCAAGTATCGGTGTTTTCTCTGGGATATACACGATATCGCTTACTAAGGTATCAGGTGCTAACTGATCCAATGAAATCACAACATCTTGGTTATGATTCATCCCAGCGGGCGTTGTATTAATCACAATATCAAATTGTTCTAAATTAGTTTCTGCTTCTTTAAGTGTATATTGTTCGACCTCTAAATCCCAAGTATCGAAACGTTTCATCGTACGATTGGCAACTGTCAGCGGCTTATTTACAATTTCACTCAGTGCAGCTGCTAATCCTTTGCTAGCACCGCCAGCACCAATCAATAAAATCTTCGCATGCTTTAAATCTGGATACACACGTTTTAAGCCTTTAACATAACCGATGCCGTCTGTGTTATACCCTGTCCATTTGCCATCTTGTATTTTAACTGTATTAATTGCACCTATCTTAGAAGCATGTACATCGATTTCATCCAGATAAGGAATAATACTTTCCTTATGCGGGATTGTAATATTAAAGCCGTCCAATTGCTTTTCGCTGATTATTTCTTTAATCAGATGAAAATGCTTGGGTGGAATATTCAATGCTTCATAAGTGTCATCACGCCCTAATGCTTTAAAGTTGGCATTATGCATGATAGGAGATAACGAGTGGTCGATAGGATGACCGATTACCGCAAATTTCATAATTATCACCTGCTACATGATAGAATTTCTTAACACTACATCTACAGACTTCGGTACTCTGACAATGACTTTAGCGCCAGGACCGATAGTAATAAATCCTAAGCCCGCTATCATGATATCTCTTTTCTCTTTACCCGTTTCTAAGCGGACTGCTTTCATATCATTTAAATCAAAGTCATCACGATTGCCTGGAGGTGTTAATAAGTCTCCAAGCTGTGTACGCCATAAATCATTTGCTTTTTCAGTCTTAGTACGATGAATATGCAGCTGATTAGAGAAGTAGCATACTAAGGGACGTTTGCCGCCTGAGACATAATCAATACGTGCAAGTCCTCCAAAGAATAATGTTTGACCTTCATTCAATTGATAAACACGTTGTTTAATTTCTTTATTCGGCATAATCTGTTTTAATTCTTTTTCTGATACATAATGTGTCATTTGATGGTCTTGGATAATGCCTGGTGTATCGTACATAAATGACGTATCGTCTAATGGGATATCGATTAAATCCAATGTTGTACCTGGGAACCTTGATGTCGTAACGACATTCTTTTCCCCTACGCTTTGTTCGATTAATTTGTTGATTAAAGTAGATTTGCCGACATTAGTTGTACCGACAATATAAACATCGTCATTGCTGCGATGTTTTTGAATTGCTTCTAACAAGTCATTGATAGCATAGCCTTTTTCAGCTGAAATCAAGACAACATCCTCTGCTTCTAAACCATATTTGCGTGCTGATTTCTTCAACCATTCTTTAACACGGCGTTTATTGATTTGTTTCGGCAGCAAATCCACTTTGTTAGCAGCTAAGATGACTTTCTTGTTGCCGACAATACGTTTTAATGCATTGATAAATGAACCTTCAAAGTCGAAGACATCCACAACATTAACAACGAGTCCCTTTTTATCTGCTAAATTATTCAGCAAGTCTAAAAAGTCTTCGCTATCCATACCGACATCTTGAATCTCGTTATAATTTTTCAATCTGAAACAACGCTGGCAGATTACATCTTCTTTATGCAGATTATGCGCCGGGACATAACCGGGTTTTTTCGGATCGTCAGCCTGTAGTTCAGCGCCGCATCCGATACATTTGCTCGTTTCTGTCAATCAATTTTCCTCCCACTTAATATAGCCTTTTCTTTTATATCTGTTGAGCAGACGTCTTTCGATAATACGATTGAATTTCGTCACAAAACCGTCTGTTTTTTTAACAGGTACTACCATTACTGTATACATACCGCGGCGGTTGCCTCCGAATACATCCGTCAGCATTTGATCGCCGATGACCACTGTTTCTTTTGGTTTTAACCCCATACGATCTGCCGCATGTTTAAATGCTTTGCCCATCGGTTTTCTTGCTTCGAAAATATAATTGACTTTTAACGGTTGGCAGAAGCTTGATACTCTGTTTTGGTGGTTATTAGACACTACTGTGACTTTAATGCCTTTTTCATTGAGCATATTAAACCAATGAATCACAGCTGGTGTCGGGTCTGCGACATCCCAACCGACTAAAGTGTTATCTAAATCAGTAATGACACCTTTAATACCGTTCTCTGCTAACTTATCAAAATCAATTTCATGTATAGACTGCACATAGGCATTCGGCATAAAGTTTTTACTTAAGATTCCCATACAACAATTCACCTTATCCTTATAAAGATTTCAACATTTGTAATACAATTTCACTTGATGATTTCGCTGCTTTTCCAATAAATTCATCAAACGTTACGTTAGCTTCGCCATTTGCTAAATCAGACACTGCTCTTGTAACAATAAACGGTACTTTGAATTGGTAGCAAGTCTGTGCAATTGCTGTTGCTTCCATTTCTACTGCCATAGCTTCAGGGAAATGTGCTTTAATATGTTCGCGCTGTTTGACTTCACCAATAAAACTATCACCGCTGACAATGAGACCTAAACGGCCTGTCAGCTGCTGTTTCTCTATAACAGCTTGTGCAAGTTCTGCCAAATCATTATCTGCTTCATACGCTAACGGCATATTAGGAATCTGACCTAATTCGTATCCGAAAGCACGCGCATCTGCATCATGATACATTGCTTTTGTCCCAATCAGAACATCTCCGATATTCAATGAATGATCAAGTGCACCTGCTGAACCTGTATTTAAAATAGCGTCCGGTGAAAATTCGTTAATCAGCAATGCTGTTGAAATACTGGCATTGACTTTGCCGATACCGCTGAGTGTCAGAACAACATCTTTTTTGTTGATCTGACCTTTATAAAACTTAACATGCGCAATTGTGATTTCTTCGAGATGTGTAATGTTATCTCTTAAAATCATAATTTCTTCTTCCATTGCGCCAATGATACCAATCATCGTCATTTCCCCTTTCAAATTAACTATCAGTGATATTTTATCATAATTTGCTAGTCGCAACGACCAATCACATTGCAACAAAGCTTCAATCCACAAAAAAAGGTTGGCGCTTTACTTTTGCTTATTGAAAGTGTGTTTCAAACAGAAAAAGTATCGCCAACCGTCATCATTTTATTTAGCAATCCAAATACGATTGCATTATTTCATAATTATTGAGATTGAATATTAGTAATTTTAACTTTCATTTCTGCACCGTTTGGTAGTGGTACACGCACTTCGTCGTCTAAGTGTTTTCCGATTAAACTTTTAGCGATTGGTGATTCGTTAGAAATTTTGCCGTTGAAAGCATCCGCTTCAGCAGAACCGACAATTTGGTAAACTTCTTCTTCACCATCAGGAATTTCTACAAATGTAACAGTTTTCCCGATTTGAACAACATTGTTGTCGCCTGTATCTTCAATGATCAGTGCATTGCGGATCATATGTTCAATACGTTGGATATCTTGTTCGATGAAACCTTGTTCATCTTTAGCTGCATCGTACTCAGAGTTCTCTGAAAGGTCGCCGAAAGAACGTGCAACTTTGATTTTTTCTACAACTTCAGGACGTTTAACCGTCTTTAACTCTTCAAGTTCTTGTTCTAACTTTTCAAAACCTTCTTGGGTCATTGGATATTGTTTTTGGTTTTCCATATTGTCATCTTCCTTTACTCAAGTGTTCCTATTGATTTTTTATTAAAGATTGGATTTTTGTTGTCATTATGTCGATAGCGACTTTATTGCTGCCGCCTTCAGGGATAATAATATCCGCATACTTTTTCGTCGGTTCTATGAATTGATTGTGCATCGGACGCACGACTGTCATATATTGTTCAATGACAGACTCCATAGAACGACCGCGTTCTTTTGTATCGCGCATCAAGCGTCTCAAGATACGCAAATCCGCATCTGTATCGACATAAATCTTAACATCCATTAAATCACGTAATGTTTTGTTTTCAAGTGCAAATATTCCTTCTACGATAATAACATCTTTTGGTTGAAATGTAATGGTTTCAGCGCTTCTCGTATGATTGACATAATCGTATGTCGGAACCTCTACTGGAATGCCGTTGCGCAAATCAATCAAGTTTTGAATCAATAAATCATTGTCGAACGCAAACGGATGATCATAATTCGTTTTCAAGCGTTCTTCAAATGTCAGATGCGATTGGTCTTTATAATAGTAGTCTTGTGCAATTAATGCAACACTATGACCTTCTAAATTGTGAAGAATTTCGTTCGTAACTGATGTTTTGCCTGAACCAGACCCGCCTGCAATACCTATAATCGTTGTTGCTTTCATTATCCGATTTCCTTTCGCATCATGTTGTTTGGATAAATGTCATGGTCAACTTTAAACTGAACGATTTGGAGTGGATGGCGCGCAGCATCTAATTCATTGCCTTCTTCATCATAAATCGCTTCAACCACTTGTGTGAAACCATCAATTTCAGGACCGAAGAATTCAATTTCTTGTCCTGGTTTGAAGTGGTTGCGTTGTTGTACCGTCGCAATTTTAGTTTCTTTATCATAATCTAAGACTAAGCCGCAGAAATCATACGGTGTCTTTTTATTAGACTCATTGCCGAACATTTGCTGTTGATAACCAGGTGTACCTTCAAAGAATGATGAAGCAGTGTCTCTGTTGGCACATTTGTCCAGCTCAACCAACCATTCCGGTTTGATTTTAAAGTTATCCGGATCTTCAGCATAAGCATCAATCACTTTACGATAGACAGAAACAACTGTCGCAATGTAATGAATAGATTTCATACGGCCTTCGATTTTCAATGAATCGATGCCGATATCCATCATATTCGGAATAGATTCGATTAATTTTAAATCTTTAGGACTCATCGCAAACGGTACGACTTTACCTTCTTTGTAGTATAAATCTAGATCTCCGTTTTCTTCTACTTCTAATAAATCATAATCCCAGCGGCAGCTTTGGCAGCATCCTCCGCGGTTTGAGTCTCTGGCAGTCATATGGTTGCTTAATGTACAGCGGCCTGAATAGGCAATACACATTGCACCGTGGATAAAGGCTTCGATTTCGATATCCACTTTTTCTTTCATTTCTTTCATTTCCATCGCACCGGTTTCACGTGCTAATACTACACGGTCCAAACCTTCTTCTTTCCAATATTCAACAGCTTTATAGTTGCTTAAAGATTGTTGAGTTGATAAATGGATTTCTAAGCGCGGTGCTACGCTTTTGCATGTTTCAATGATTAACGGGTCTGCTACAATAATACCTGTTGCACCTGTCGCTTCTAGATTTTTCAAATACGTTTCTAATCCATCCATGTTTTCATCATGCGCAATGATGTTCGTTGTCACATAGATTTTAGCACCGTATTTTGCTGCAAATTCAACGCCTTCTTTAATTTCTTCCATTGTGAAATTATCAGCATTTGAACGCAAACCGTACTCTTGACCGCCTAAAAATACAGCATCTGCACCGTAATGCACTGCAATTTTCAGTTTTTCTAAGTTGCCGGCTGGTGCCAATAATTCAGGTTTTTTCACTTGGCGTTTAGATTTTGTTTTCATTTCTTTAACTTGAGTAACCAAGATAATTCCTCCTTAATATACGGTATGCTTGAATAAGAAACCTTCGTCAAATGGTCGATGTGCTGGTTGAATTTTTTCAATCGCATCGAGCAAGAAGAATTTCTGGTCTTCATAAGATTCCGGATCATCATTATATAAATCAATAGCTTCTCTGTATTGCTCTGTACATTCGTTAATATATTCTTCTGAATGCAAGACACCATCTATTTTAATACTGTCGATACCCGCTTCAAACAACGGCTCTAACTCTTCAATCAAACAAATGTCATTCGGAGACATAATATGTGTGCCGTTATAATCTTCAAAGACCGGATATTGATTTTCTCGTTCTTCATCATACAGCAATAAATCATTCTCTGTCTCTTCATCACGCTGAATCTTCATTTGACGCTCTTGGAATGTAAAATAGTTGCCGAGCAGCATACGTTTAGATTGGAACATACAAGTCATACCATGTACTTGTACTTCAATCTCAACATCTGCATTTTCTTTAATATGCAAAATTTCGTCTAAACTTAATTCGCGTGCTAATACTGCTCTTTTAGCACCGCGTTTACCCCAGTAGTTGCATTGGAAATAATTGGTAACTAATGTTTCAGCGTCCCAGTTCAAAGGAATGGGATTCGCTTGTTCCTTCACATACATTACAACTGCCGGGTCGCCGAAGATAATTCTATCTACTTTGATTTCATGCAAGAATTGAATATAGTCTTCTAAAGCATTGAGGTGATAATTATGGAAGATACCATTCACAGCAGCATAGGCTTTTTTGCCGTGTGCATGAATCATTTCAACTGCTTCTTTCATTGCTTCTCTGTCAAATTCGCCTGCTAAACGCAAACCGAACTTTTGTTCGCCAATCACAAATGCATCAGCGCCTCTGTAAATTAACGTTTCAATATGATCTACCGACTTCGGTGTCACTAATAATTCTGTCATTTCGACTCTCCTTTTACAGCTATTGCTAAGCCGTCTTCTATATCTAAAAAGTTAGTGTGATACGCTTCGTTATCATTTAACCAAGTGTTGAATTTTTGTATTTTCTTAACCATCTGTCTAACATTTCTGCTTCTTACCACATCAATATCAGCCACAAAATCGTGATATAAAATATTATCAATCACGACGAGACCGCCTGTTTTAAGCAGCGGCGTATACAATTCAAAGAACTTCTTCGTTTGTGCTTTGGCCGCATCGATGAAGATCATATCTAATTGTCGATCAGCTACTGCATCAAATGCTTCTCTGGCATCTTCGAAGATGATTTCGATTTGTTCTTGATAGCCGTAGTCTGCGATATTTTGTTTCGCTTGCTGATACATATCTTCATTTCGCTCAATCGTAGTAATACGGATATCAGGATCGACTGACGCAAAATGCATTGCACTGTATCCGATTGCAGTACCAATTTCTAAAATATGTTTAGGCTGATGAATACGTATCAATTGTTTAACCATATCTAATGATAAAGGATGAATAATCGGTACCTCATGTTCTATTGCATAGGGTCTGAGCGCTTCTAACTTGTGCGGATGCTTTTGTGATAAAGCGACTAAATAACTTTCATTTTTACTCATGTTTCTCTTCCTTTATCCATACTGAGTGCTGGTTTAATAAAAAGAAACCAGTCGTTTTATGACTGATTCTTATCTTATTTAACACTGCACTTTTCATAAATTAACTTTACATATTTTACCATATATCTTGTTGAATATTAAGTACTCAAAGTGAATATCTGCTAATAAATTTTCAAACTTATCCCTCAGTTTAAAAACTTCTCTAGTGCTATAGCCGTGCATAGAAAAAGCGGAGGTAGCTCCTCCGCTTCAAACTGCTCATTTATTCCATTTCAGTGTTCACGATTTCTTCAATCATGTCCCACTCTTCCTCTGTTTCAACTGGTAAGAATTTACCACCGTCGCCAGAATCATCTGGTACGTTAATCATAGGAATCAATTCAATCATGTCATCATCGTCTGAAGTATCGCCTTCTTCAGCTAAAATAACATATTCTTTTTCAAATCCAGGATGATAGAATTCTAAGACTTTGCGATATAATACTTCATTTCCGTCTTCATCGTATAATGTTAATAATTCCTCATCGTTATTGATTTGTAATTCTGCATCTTGATTATGATTTTGTTCTGACATAAATAACTCTCCTTTTACGGTAAATTAAAGTGAATCTAAATAACCTTGCAAGATAAAAACAGCAGCCATTTTATCAATCACTTGACTCCGTTTTTTTCTGGAAACATCTGCTTCCAGCAATGACCTTTCAGCAGCCATTGTACTAAGGCGTTCATCCCACATTACCACATTAATATCCGGTAATGCTTCTAGCAGTGCTTCTTTGTATTTTATCGAAGCTTCGCCTCTAAATCCAATAGAATTATTCATGTTTTTCGGCAAACCTATGACGACAGTATCTGCATCTTCTTCTTTGATGATTTCTGCCAATCGGTCTATACCTAGTTCATTTTCTTCTTCATTGATTCGGAGTGTATCTAAGCCTTGAGCAGTCCAACCCATTAAATCGCTGACAGCAACGCCGACTGTTTTGCTGCCGACATCTAATCCGATAATTTTATGTTTTAACATAAATTAATCTTGATCAGATACTTTCAAGTAGTAAGAAACAAGTTCTTCCATAATGTCGTCGCGATCAATTCTTCGGATTTGATTTCTCGCTTCATTGTGGCGTGGAATGTATGCCGGATCACCTGACAGCAAGTAACCTACAATTTGGTTTACTGGATTGTAACCACGTTCTTCAAGCGTATTATACACATTTGTCAGCACGGATTTAACATCATCTTTTGGCACTTCGTCAATATTAAAACGCATCGTTTTGTCGAAATTATTCATATCATTACACACTCCTTATACTATAGTAGGCTGATACATCTCTATTCTACATGAGAGTGCAAGGAGATTATAGAGATTTAATATAGTTTTTAATGAATTGTAATGACTCTGTTATCTTGCTAGGGTCGCTGCCGCCGCCTTGGGCCATATCTGGGCGTCCGCCGCCTTTACCTCCGACAATCGGAGCCATTTCTTTAATAATGTCGCCTGCTTTAACTTTATCTGTTTCTGATTTAGGTACTGTCGCAACTAATGCAACTTTGCCGCCGACATCACTTGCTAAGATAATCACTGCATCTTGCAATTTAGATTTGAAGTCATCCATAGTTTGTCTTAGGCCTTTTGCATTATCAGCATCTACTTGTAATGCTAATACTTTAAGACCATTGATATCTTCGACTTGGTCATCGATATTACCCATTTTAAGTGCTGTAATTTCTTGATTGCGCTGTTCTAGTTGTTTATGCAATTGTTTTTCGCTGTCGATTACATGTGCAACTTTTTCAGCAACTTGATCATCAGATTTTGCTTTGACTTGATCTTTAACTGTATTGAATTTATCTTGAATGTCTTCGAGATATAAGAATGCTGCTTTGCCTGTTAAAGCTTCAATACGTCTTACACCAGCACCTGTACCCGATTCGCTGACGATTTTAAACAATCCGATTTCAGATGTGTTTTTAACATGGATACCGCCGCATAATTCAATTGAGAATGGCGCCATATCTACAACGCGCACGATATCGCCGTATTTTTCGCCGAATAACGCCATTGCACCTGATGCTTTGGCTTCTTCAATCGGCAATTCTTTAATTGTAACATTAATACCTTTCCAGATTTCTTCATTCACACGGCGTTCGATTTTTTCTAATTCATCTTTAGTCACAGGACCAAAGTGAGAGAAATCAAAACGCAAACGTTCGCCTTCAACTAATGAACCAGCTTGGTTGACATGATCGCCTAATACTTCTTTCAACGCAGCGTGCAATAAGTGTGTTGCACTGTGGTTTTTCGTAATGTCTCGGCGTTCTTCATGATTAACGGATGCCTCTACTTCAGCACCTGCTGTGACTTGACCGAATTGCACCACACCTTTGTGCAAGTTTTGTCCGTTCGGTGCTTTTGTAACTTCTGTTACTTCAATTTCAAAGTTATCGTTGCCGACTGTACCATTATCTGCAACTTGTCCACCGCTGACAGCGTAGAATGGTGTTTGTTTCAATACAAAGTAAACTGTTTCTCCAGCTTCTGCTTGTTCAACTTTTTCTCCGTTATAAATCAAGTCAGTAAGTGTTGTGTGCTGATCCATAACATCATAACCAACAAACTCACTTTCAGTAGTGATGTTTTTAAGCACTTCGCTTTGAATTTGCATAGATTGAGAGTTTTGACGTGCTTGACGTGCACGGTCTCTTTGTTGCTGCATTTCTTGTTCGAAAGTTGCCATGTCGACTGTTAAGCCTTCGTTTTGTGCGATTTCTTCTGTTAATTCGATTGGGAAACCGTAAGTGTCATAAAGTTTGAAAGCATCTTTTCCGTTGATGACTTTATCGCCTTGTTTGGCAGTTTTAGTCAATTCATTTAAAATGTTTAATCCTTCTTCTAATGTTTCGTGGAAGCGTTCTTCTTCTGATTTGATCACACGTTTGATGAAGTCTGCTTTTTGTTTTACTTCTGGATAATACGGTTCCATGATATCTGCCACTGTATCAACAAGTTCATACATAAATGGTTTGTTGATGTCTAATGATTGGCTGAAACGTACTGCGCGGCGTAATAAACGACGTAATACATAGCCGCGGCCTTCGTTAGCAGGCAATGCACCATCGCCAATCGCAAAGGCAATTGTTCTGATATGGTCAGAAATAACTTTGAAAGCAACATCTTGTGCTTCTTTTTCTTGATATTTTTTGCCAGAAATACGTTCTACTTCTTCAATAATCGGCATAAATAAGTCTGTTTCATAGTTTGTACGTACATTTTGAGCAATAGAAGCCATACGCTCTAAGCCCATGCCGGTATCAATGTTTTTATTAGGAAGCGGTGTATACGTATGATCTTTGTTATGGTTGAACTCACTGAATACTAAGTTCCATACTTCTAAATAACGTTCGTTTTCGCCACCTGGATACATTTCTTCAGCCGGGTCTTCTTTGCCGTATTCTGGTCCGCGGTCATAGAAAATCTCTGTGTTCGGACCTGATGGGCCTTCCCCGATATCCCAGAAGTTGCCTTCGATTCGAATAATACGGCTTTCATCTAATCCGATTACATCGTGCCATAAATCATATGCTTCTATATCTTCAGGGTGAATCGTTACATATAATTTTTCAGGTTCCATACCCATCCAGCGATCACTAGTTAAGAATTCCCAAGCAAATTCAATTGCTTCTCGTTTGAAGTAATCACCGATAGAGAAGTTGCCTAACATTTCAAAGAATGTATGGTGGCGTGCTGTAAAGCCGACATTTTCAATATCATTGGTACGAATCGCTTTTTGAGAGTTGACGATACGCGGTTTTTTCGGGATTTCTCGACCGTCAAAATAATTTTTTTAGTGTCGCAACACCTGAGTTGATCCAAAGTAATGAATCATCATCAATCGGTACTAATGGTGCAGAAGGTTCTACCATATGTCCTTGTTCTTTAAAGTAATCAATGAAATTTTGTCTGATTTCACTTGCTTTTAGCTGTTTCATAAATAACCTCACTCCTAATTATGCATTGTTGTTCAATTTCCGTATCAGGCATGCTTAGAACGCAAAATAAAATGCATCCATCCACAAAGGGACGAATGCATCGCGGTACCACCCTAGTTATGCGATTATCAATTAATCACATCACTCAATGTTATATACGGACTGACATAAAGTAGCGTTCAGCAAGCTATGCGATACCTTTCACCTGCCGGTATCTCTCTTCACCATAGTCTTTGCTTACTCGGCTTTATGCGAATTAATTTTATTTTAGTCTGACACATACAAAAAGTCAACTAAATCTCATAGCTAACCATCATTTAGATTGATTAAATGTATATGGCGTCACATCACCGACACCTATCATCGGGTCAATGTCATAGATTGTCTCTTCTGTCAGTGCAACAACTTTATGTCCTGCTGGTGCTGATGATTCGTTATCTGCTTCATGAGTTGAATCATCTGTATCAGAAGCTGCATCTTCATCTCCTTCAGCACCGAAGTAATCTCTCAACAATTGTGCAAGACGTGTCATACGGACTTGTCCATATGTCTTCATACCGATATCAAATGCTTGGCTGTCGCCGAGGAAGACAAGTGATTGTTTAGCACGTGTCAATCCTGTATAAATAATCGGACGCTGCAGCATACGATAATATTGTTTAACAATCGGCATGATGACAATCGGGAATTCAGAACCTTGTGCTTTATGAATCGATGTACAATAAGCATGTGTTAATTCCATCATATCTTGTTTGGTAAATGTAATCTCATTGCCTTCAAAATCAACGACCAAAATATCTTTATTCATTTCATTTTCTCTCGCCCAGAAGATACCGATAATCACACCGATATCACCGTTAAAGATGTTATCATTAGGACGATTAACCAGCTGAAGTACTTTATCGCCTTTTCTAAAGACCGCTTCACCAAACTCAATCTCTCTCGCATCTTCTTCTTTCGGATTCAATATATCTTGCAGCACTTTGTTCAACCGTTTGATGCCGGCACTGCCGCGATACATCGGTGCGAGTACTTGAATATCGCTCATATCATAGCCTTTTTTGACTGCTGAGCTGACCACTTTATTGACAACATCCGGAATTTGTTCTGCTGTACATGGAATAAAGCTTCTATCGTGAAAACGCTGTGTAATATCAATCGGCTGTCCTAATTTCATCTTATGTGCCAATTCGATAATACTCGATCCGTCTTGCTGGCGATAAACTTCTGTTAAATTGACACGCGGAATCACTTTGGCATCAATTAAATCTTTAAATACTTGTCCGGGTCCGACAGAGGGCAATTGGTCTTCATCGCCGACTAAGATAATTTGTGCATCAATCGGTACCGCATTTAAAAATTGATGGAAGAGCCATGTATCCACCATCGACATTTCATCAATGATAATCAATTTTGCGGTAATTTCATTTTCTAGGACATCTTCAGGTTTTGTATCTTGGCTCCAGCCGATCAAACGATGGATGGTCATCGCTTCTAAACCTGTAGATTCTTGAAGCCGTTTTGCGGCTCTGCCTGTCGGTGCAGCCAGTGCAACAGGATAATCATCTTCATCATAATCATCATAATCGAGCGATAAACCGTGTATCTCCGCATATAATTCTACAATACCTTTAATAACGGTAGTTTTGCCTGTCCCAGGACCGCCGGTTAATAACATTACCTTGGAATTAATGGCTGTCTCAAGTGCTTCTTTTTGTGACGCCGCATAATTCACATCATTCATTTCTTCAATTTCACCGATATGCATCTGCAAGTCAGATTGTTCGATATCTATCAGCTTCGTTTGATGAGATTGAATGCGATATAAATTTTGAACACTTTTCATTTCAGAATAATACAAACTTGGGACAGATAATGTTTCATCCGCTTCAATCAACTTGCTTTCTTCTGTAAGCTCAGTAATCATCTGTTCTAACAAATCAGGTTCAATCTGTTCATTGTAACTGCCGCTGAGCATCGCAAGCGAAGTTTCGATGACATAGTCTTTAGGCAAGTAAGTATGCCCTTGTTTGATACACTCTTCTTCAATCGTATACAATAGCCCTGCCTTGAGACGTTCAGGTGCATCAAAAGCAATGCCCAAATTTTTAGCTAAAGTGTCTGCTTTATTAAAGCCGACCCCGCGTACATCATAAACCAAGTCATAGGGGTTTTTTTCTATCGTTGAAATCGTATCGCTTTGATATACCTGATAGATATTCATCGCAAGTTTAGGTCCGAAGCCTAAATCATGAAGCCGAATCATTATTTTTTCCACTTCTTGATTGCTGTATATCTGATCAGCAATTTGTTCTTGCTTTTTCTTCGATAAGTTAGGGACATCTTTTAATACGGTTTTATCATCTAAGATTTTATTAATCGTATTTTCTCCTAATGTTGCAACAATATTTTCTGCAGTTTTCTTACCGATACCTTTAAACAAATCGCTGGATAGATAGCTGACGATAGCATCTTTGGTTTGCGGCACTTCTTTTTCGAAAGTTTCTGCTTTCAGCTGCTTGCCATATTTAGGATGGGTTACAGCTTGGCCTTTGAATGTGTAGACATCTCCTTCAGCAATTTCAGGAAAGAACCCTACAATCGTAGGCATCGCATCAAAGTCTTCATTGGTTTCAATCGGTTCTACTTTTAATACCGTATAAAAATTGTCTTTGTTTTGAAACAGGATGGCTTCCACTGTTCCTTTGACCATTGAATAATCAAATAATGTAGGGTCCTTCAAAGGTTATTCCTCCTCTTCTTTAAGCTGACTGAATGTTTTAATCGCGTGCTGGCTTAATAAATGTTTCGGATCAATCTCTACGGCTTTTTCAAAATACGGTAAAGCTTGGTCCGTCTCTTCTGTATGCATGAATCCTGCTAACCCTCTGTTATATAAAGCATCGGTATGTTTCGGATTGATTTTTAGTACTTTATCTAATTGTTGAATGCCTTGTTCAAACATTTCCATATGACATAGCACCAAACCGTATTGGAATTGGATTTCTTCGTCTTGATTTTGATCTAATTCTGCAGCACGCATTAAAAACGGCAAAGCAGATTTAAAGTCGCCCAACTGGTTGAATGACATGCCGATCATATAATTAGTATCTGCTTCATTAACACCTGTTTGGAGGGCTTGATGATACAACTTGATAGCATCGTTATAACTTTCAGCGTTGTAATAAACATTGGCTAAGTTATAATAAATCGCACCGTTATCCGGATCGATTGTTAAGGCTTTTTGGAAAAATTTTTCAGCTTTTTCCACTTCTCCAGCTTCCGCAAGCAATATACCGGAGTTGATATAATTTTCAATGGCTTCTGGATGTGCATCTATATTTTCAAAAAGGGCTTTTAAAGCCGCTTCGAATTGTCCATCTTTAATCAACTGATAAATTTCTTCTTGTTTCATGCTTTGTCCTCATTTCTTTCATATTCAACTCTTTATTTTATCAGAAATTAACGCAACTATGTAAAAAAGAGACGAGGAATTGCTCCCTTGTCTCTTCAAGCAAGTTAAACTACGTATGTGAGTTGTCCTTCATTTTTATAAACATCATCTATTGTCGCGCCCCCTAAGCAGACTTCGCCGTCATATAATACGACTGCTTGTCCAGGTGTAATCGCACGCACAGGTTCTTCGAAATCTACACGGATTTGATTGTCTGCGATTTGTGTCACTGTGACTTTGGTATCTTTTTGGCGGTATCTGAATTTTGCTGTACATTCATAGCCTTCGCTTAAATCGATAGGATTAACTAATGATACATCAGATGCGATTAAATAATCACTGTATAAAGCATCGTGATGGAAACCTTGCTCAACATATAAAATGTTTTGGTCTAAGTTTTTGCCTACAACAAACCATGGATCGCCGTCTCCGCCGATTCCTAAGCCATGCCGCTGTCCGATTGTATAATACATTAAACCGCTGTGTGTTCCCATTTTCTTGCCGTTGAGCGTACGCATATCACCTGATTGTGCAGGCAGGTAATTAGATAAGAAATCTTTGAAATTACGTTCTCCGATAAAGCAGATACCTGTTGAATCTTTTTTCTTGGCTGTCGCTAAATCTTGTTCTAAGGCAATTTTTCTGACTTCAGATTTTTCCATGCCGCCTAACGGGAACATTACTTTAGATAATTGTTCATTTGTTAATTGGTTTAGGAAGTAGGTTTGATCTTTGTTATTATCCACACCTCTTAACATTTCTACTGTTCCGTCGTCATTGCGTCTAACTCTCGCATAATGGCCTGTAGCCACATAATCAGCACCTAATTTCATTGCATGGTTTAAAAATGCTTTGAATTTGATTTCTTTATTGCACATTACATCAGGGTTAGGTGTGCGACCCTTTTTATATTCATCTAGGAAGTAAGTAAAGACTTTATCCCAGTATTCTTTTTCAAAATTAACCGCATAGTAAGGTATACCGATTTGGTTGCACACAGCAATGACATCATTGTAATCTTCAGTTGCTGTACATACGCCGTTTTCGTCAGTATCATCCCAGTTTTTCATGAAGATACCAATAACGTCGTAACCTTGTTCTTTAAGCAGATAAGCAGTGACAGAGCTGTCAACGCCGCCTGACATACCTACTACTACACGTGTATCTTGGTTGCTCACGTTTTATTCCTCCTTAAATTTGTGATAAATCTTGTGAATTTCTGCTACGATATATTTGATTTCACGCTCAGTTGTCAGTTCGTTGAAGCTGAAGCGGATAGATTGTTTTGTGCGATTATCGTCTTCGCCGTACATTGCTGCTAAGACATGGGACGGCAATGTTGAACCTGCTGTACATGCTGAACCTGATGATACAGCAATATTGGCTAAATCAAGCAGCGTCAGCATCGTTTCTACATCGATAAACGGGAAGTATAAATTCAAAATGTGCCCCGTTGTATCTGTCATTGATCCATTAACTTCAAATGGAATGCTGCGTTCTTGGAGATTCACTAAAAACTGCTCTTTCAAATTCATTAAATGCACATTGTTTGCATCACGATTTTCAGCCGCAAGTTTCAATGCTTCGGCCATACCTGCTATTTGCGGTACATTTTCAGTACCTGCACGACGCTTGGTTTCTTGTTCTCCGCCAAGTTGTGAATATTGAATCGGTGTATTTGGTTTGACTAATAAGACACCCACACCTTTAGGACCGCCGAATTTATGTGCTGTCATACTCATTGTATCAATATCAAAGTCATCGAATTCAATCGGCAGATGTTCGATTGCTTGTACTGCATCGACATGTAATAATGCGCCGCGGCTTTTGACTATTTCTTCAATGTCATACATCGGCTGAACAGTCCCAACTTCATTGTTAACGAACATAATAGAAACTAAAATCGTATCGTCGCGCATAACTGTTTTTAATTGCTCTAAATCTACAAGGCCTTCTTTGTCTACATCAAGATATGTGACTTCAAAACCTTCTTTTTCCAGCTGTTCGAATACATGCAAAACAGAATGATGTTCGATTTTTGATGTAATTAAATGTTTGCCTTTATGCTGATTAGCGTAAGCCAAGCCCTTGATTGCAGTGTTGTTGGATTCTGTTGCACCGCTTGTGAAAATTACTTCATTCGGGTTTGCGCTTAATAACTTTGCAATTGTTCTTCTTGATTCATCTAAATATTGTCTGGCATCTCTACCTACATGATGGATGGACGAAGGATTGCCGTAATGCTTTGCATACAAGTCCATCATCTTCTCTATAACCTCTGGTTTAACAGGAGTTGTTGCTGCATAATCTGCATATACTTCCATTTTGTCAGACACTTCCTCACAATTTTATCAATGTTCCAATTCTAGCACCATCACTACAAATTTTCTAGTACTCTGTTCAACAATTATTATAACATGCAAAAAGGTGTGGTTAAGCAATAAAATTCTTTCTCTATTTCGCCCTTGTTATAATTAAGTTACGAGTTTTAAAGAGGAGGTCATTTTTTGAGTAATATAAAAGTATCAGCTTTAAATTTAGTGCCGATTAAAGACGGTCAAGATGAAAAGCAAGCCATTGATAACATGATAGACTTAGCACAAAATCTTGATCAACTCGGCTTTGAACGCTATTGGATTGCTGAACATCATAATGCACCGAATTTGGTCAGTTCAGCAACAGCGTTATTAATTCAACATACATTAGAACATACACAAAACATCCGTGTCGGTTCAGGCGGTATTATGCTTCCGAACCATGCACCTTTAGTCGTGGCTGAGCAATTCGGAACATTAGAAACAATGTTCCCTAACCGTGTTGATTTAGGTTTAGGCCGTGCACCTGGTACAGATATGATGACAGCAAGCGCTTTGCGCCGCGATCAGCATAACGGGGTATTTGCTTTCCCTGAAGAAGTTGCACAGCTCCAAAAATATTTTGGTCCTGAAAAACAGCAAGGTTATGTCAGAGCTTATCCGGCTGTCGGTAAAGAAGTACCGTTATACGTATTAGGCTCATCTACTGATTCAGCACATTTAGCAGCAAGAATGGGCTTGCCTTATGTATTTGCCGGCCACTTTGCGCCTCAGCAAATGAGAGAAGCTATGGCAATCTACAAAGAATTATTCGAGCCATCTGATGTATTAGACAAACCTTATATGATTGTTTGTTTAAATGCGATTGTAGCTGAAACAGACGAAGAAGCGAAGAAACTTGCTACAACATTAGCACAAGTAGCAGTAAGTATCGCAAGAGGCAGAATGGAACCGCTGCAACCCCCTACAGATGATCTAGCATCACTGTTAACTCCTAACGAACTGAAAATGGCTGAAAGCCGAGCAAAATCTTCATTAATCGGTTCTGAAGCAACAGTGAAAGCACAACTTGAAAACTTTATCGATATTTACGGAGATATTGATGAGTTAATGGCAATCAGTTATGTTTACGATCAAGATAAACAAATTGATTCATTCAAACGCATTCAAAAAGTTGTCTCTGAAATCAACAATAAATAACAACTGCTTAACATAATAAACGGCATAAAAAATGGGTGGAACGTATAACGTAGCGTTCCACCCATTTTATCGTTACTATCAAAATTTATTTATCGTTTAATTTACCTTTAACTTTATCAGCAGTATCTTTTACTTTATCTGCTGCTTCATCAACTTTTTCGTTGACTTTGCCTGATGCTTTATCTGCTTTGCCTTCATTTTCTAATTCTTTGTTGTTTGTAGCGTTGCCTACAGTTTCTTTAACATTACCTTTAGCTTGTTCTAATTTACTTTCGCCTTTGTTTGTCATCATTTATTCCTCCGTTCGAAGTATAATTGATTTATAATTTGTTCTACCACAATAAAAATGTCAGCAAACAAAAAAACAATAAAGCAGCTGAATACAAAAGTATACCAGCTGCTTTATCGGTCCTTATTAAATGTAGAACATGTAGTTATTAAGTTTATCGTTATCTTTAAACTCAGCAAGATATTTTAATGTTGTACCATCGAGCACTTCTCTTACCGCATCTCTCATGCGCAACCATAGTTCTTTTTGCGCTGGCGGTTCTGAATCTATACTTTCGACAAAGGAAATCGGACCTTCTAGGAGTCGAATAATGTCACCAGCTTTGATTTCATCAGCTGGCACACGAAGTTGGTATCCACCTTTAGCACCACGTACACTTCGAATCAATCCCGCATTTCTTAACGGCCCCACTAATTGTTCTAAGTATAGATCACTAAGATTATTTTCTTCTGCAATTGTTTTTAACGATACGCAGCCTTGTCCTTCTCTCTTGGCAAGAGAAATCATCAAGGTTAAGCCGTATCTCCCTTTTGTAGAAATTTTCATTTTATTACCTCGCTTAATCCGATTTTGTTTTATTCAATTCTAGCATTTTTTACGTTAATATAGTAATAGAAAGGTGTGACTCAATATTGAATAATGAACCTTTAGCATCTAGAATGCGTCCGCAAAACCTAGATGAAATCATATCACAACAACACTTGGTGGGTCCAAAAGGCATCATTAGAAGAATGGTTGAATCCAAACGTTTAACTTCTATGATATTCTATGGACCGCCTGGTATTGGAAAGACGAGTATTGCTAAAGCGATAGCAGGCTCAACTGAATATAAATTCAGACAGTTAAACGCTGTTACAAATACTAAGAAAGACATGCAAATGGTTGTTGAAGAAGCGAAAATGTCTGGTCAAGTTATCTTGTTATTAGATGAGATTCATCGCTTAGACAAAGCTAAACAAGACTTCTTGCTGCCGCATTTAGAGAACGGCAAAATTGTCTTAATCGGCGCAACAACTTCTAATCCTTATCATGCAATCAATCCAGCTATACGTTCTCGTGCACAGATTTTCGAACTCTATCCTTTGGATGAGAATGATGTCAAGATTGCATTAGAGCGTGCACTTTCTGAAGAAGACAGAGGTTTAGCAAAATACAATGCTGAACTTGATGAAGATGCTATGCTGTACTTCTCAACACAAAGTCATGGCGATGTCCGCAGTGCATTGAATGCTTTGGAACTCGCTGTGCTGAGCGCAAAACCGCAAGAGGATGGTACAATCCATGTCACGCTTGAAGATGCAAAAGACTGTATGCAAAAAGGCAGTTTTGTCTCAGACAAAGACGGCGATATGCATTACGATGTCATGAGTGCATTTCAAAAGTCGATTCGCGGCAGCGATACTGATGCAGCGCTTCATTATTTAGCCAGATTGATAGAAGCCGGTGATTTGCCGACTATTGCTAGACGATTGCTTGTTATCAGTTATGAAGACATAGGTTTAGCTTCTCCCGGTGCAGGACAAAGAACACTTGCTGCGATTGAAGCTGCTGAACGCTTAGGTTTTCCTGAAGCACGTATTCCGTTAAGCCAAGCAGTCATCGAATTATGCTTGTCTCCGAAATCAAATTCAGGCATTACAGCCATCGATGCGGCATTATCTGACATTAAAAAAGGTCATGTCGGGCAAATCCCAAGCCATCTTAAAGATGGTCATTATGCCGGTGCTAAAGAGCTTGGCCGTGCCATCGGCTATCAATACCCTCACAACTCAGAAAATGGTTTTATTCCGCAGCAGTATTTACCGGATAAACTTAAAAACAGACAGTATTATAAGCCGAAAACAACTTCAAAAGCTGAGCAGCAATTCAAACAAATCTATGATAATATTTCAAAACAACAACACAAATCATAAGCAGGTTGATATGAGAATCGTAATGCAAAATTACGATTTTTAATCAGCCTTTTATTTTTGCTTGCCGTCTTTAATACGTGTTACAGGAATATCTTTCAACACGTCATTAATGACATAACTTGCACAAATCAAACCTACAACACTTGGTACAAAAGCATTTGATGATGGCGGTATTTGTCCTTTTCTTGTTGCCGCATTTTTATCGCCCACAGTTTCTTTTACATCTTCTCTGATTACAATCGGACTTTCATCAGAGAATACTACAGGTACGCCTTTTTTAATCCCATCTTTTTTAAGCTTTTGTCTAATGATTTTCGCAATCGGATCTGTATGTGTTTTTGAAATATCCGCAATTTGGAAGCGTGTAGGATCTGTCTTATTTGCAGCACCCATACTAGAAATCAATTTAATATCGCGTTTTAAGCATTCTTCCATTAAGTGAACTTTATAAATAATTGTATCGCTTGCATCAATGATATAGTCAATATCATAGTCATTGAACAGCGCTTCATATGTATCTTCGTTATAGAACATATGTAATGAAGTCACTTTACAATCCGGGTTAATCAACTTAATACGTTCTTCCATTAATGTTACTTTGCTTTGGCCGATTGTTGTCGTCAATGCATGCAGCTGACGGTTAACATTCGTTATATCCACATCATCTTTATCGATTAAAATAATATGACCAATATTTGTTCTTGCTAATGCTTCAGCAGCAAAAGAACCAACACCCCCAACGCCTAATACAGCAACTGTTTGTTCTTTTAATAAATCCAGTCCTTCTTTACCATAAGCCAATTCATTACGTGAAAATTGATGCTTCATTCTACTTCTTACTCCTTTTGAATTACTTAACTAACATTGAACCATTATAACAAACTTTTGCAAGTTCATTTCTTAACATTTTCTAAACTTTTGTAAAAAAAATACGCAGGACCGAAGTCCTACGTACGATAGAATCCGTTGTACCGTAGTTGTTAGCGCTTGATCATTTTGGCCTGCTAATTACAGGTGGGTGCCCTGTTTCTTGTTTTGCACGTCCTCCTTTAGAGGCGTGTGCGCTGCAAGAAAACCTATTGGGCTCCCTGATCAAAGAGTGTTAGGTCAAAATACATACAGCAAACTACGAGTATTTCAGACGACTATCTTATAATTAAATATTACCACATTATTTCCAATTTGCAAATTTAAAAGCCCTTGAAATGGAAATATTTTATTAGTGACGAATACGTAAGGCTAGCTCTTCAAGTTGTTTGTCAGATACTTCGCTTGGTGCTTGTGTCATCAATGATACAGCTGATGCTGTTTTAGGGAATGCGATTGTATCGCGCAAGTTTGTACGGCCTGTCAATAACATTACAAAACGGTCTAAACCTAATGCGATACCGCCATGTGGTGGTGCACCATATTTGAAGGCATCAAGCAAGAAGCCGAATTGATCTTGTGCTTCTTCTTTTGTAAATCCAAGCACTTCAAACATTTTAGATTGAATATCACCATTGTGAATTCTGATTGAACCGCCGCCAAGTTCATAACCGTTTAATACGATATCATATGCTTTTGCTTGAGCATTTTCTGGTTCTGAATCTAATTTTTCCAAGTCTTCATCTTTAGGTGATGTGAATGGATGGTGTGCTGCCACATAACGTTTTTCATCTTCGTCATATTCTAATAACGGCCAATCTGTTACCCATAAGAAGTTTAATTTGTCTTCGTCGATTAAACCTAACTCATGTGCAAGTTTCACACGTAATGCACCTAAACTTTGTGCCACAACACTTGGTTTATCAGCAACGAATAATACTAAATCCCCTGCTTTTGCGCCTGTTAATGATTTTAACTTTTCAACATCTGTATCTTCGAAGAATCTTGCAATCGGACCGCTTAAGCCGTCTTCAACAACTTTTACCCATGCTAATCCTTTAGCACCATAGATATTAACAAATTCTGTTAATTTATCGATGTCTTTACGTGTATATTTGTCTGAAGTGCCTTCTGCTACTAAGGCTTTAACTTCTCCGCCTTTTTCAACTGTATCTTTGAAAACTTTGAAGTCCATTGTTTGACCAAGTTCAGATACGTCTAATAATTCCATGTCGAAACGTGTATCTGGTTTATCAGAACCGTAACGTGCCATTGCTTCAGCATATGTCATGCGTGGGAATTGTTCAGTCAATTCGATACCTTTTACGTCTTTTACGACTTTTTTAAGCATGTCTTCGCCCATTTCCATAACATCTTCTTGGTCAACAAAGCTCATTTCAATATCGACTTGTGTAAATTCAGGTTGTCTGTCTGCACGCAAGTCTTCGTCACGGAAACATTTAACGATTTGATAGTATTTGTCGAATCCGCTGATCATCAATAATTGTTTGAATAATTGCGGAGATTGCGGTAAGGCATAGAATTTGCCTTCATGCACACGAGATGGAACTAAGTAGTCACGTGCACCTTCAGGTGTTGATTTTGTTAAGAATGGTGTTTCAATATCTAAGAAACCTTCGTTATCTAGATATTCATGAATTGAACGTGTAATATGGTGACGCATTTTGATTGTTTGTGCCAATTCTTGTCTTCTTAAGTCTAAATAACGATATTTCAAACGAATATTTTCGTCAACTTGTTGTGAATCATCGTTGATTGAAAACGGAGGTGTTTGTGCTTTATTAATAATGTTGATTTTATCTACTTGTACTTCAACATTACCTGTTTTGATTTTATTATTGACTGTTTCAGGATCACGTTTAGTTACAGTACCTTCAACTTCGATGACATATTCTGAACGGATAGATTCTGCAATTTCTAATGCTTCTTCAGAAAAATCAGGGTTGAATACGATTTGTACATAGCCTTCGCGGTCACGCAAGTCCACAAAAATCAATCCGCCTAAGTCTCTGCGGTTATGCACCCATCCTTTCAATGTTACGTGCTGTCCTAAAAAGTCTTCAGTTACAAGACCACAATAAGTTGTTCTTTTACTCATTTTCATACTCTCCTCTTATTTTGCTTTCTTTTCTTCGAAATACGATACTAAATCCGTTAACTGAATACTTTCAGTTTCTCCGCTTTCCATATGTTTAATATCGATTTTTCCATCTTCAAGTTCTTGATCACCGATAACAATGGTATATTCTGCACCGACACGGTTTGCTTGTTTCATTTGACCTTTGATTTTACGTTTCAAATAATCTTTATCTGCTTTAATACCGTGGTGACGCAAGTCGTTTAATAATTTAACGGCATAGCGATCTGCTGTGTCGCCCATTGTTACGACGAATAAATCTAAGTGATCTTCGTCTTCGATTTCGATACCTTCTTCTTCTAGTGCCAACAGTAAACGTTCGATACTTAAAGCAAAACCGATACCTGTTTGTTTAGGCCCGTCTAACAGTTCAAGCAGACCATTGTATCTTCCGCCGCCGCATACCGTTGTGATTGCACCATCGTAATCTGGACTATCAATCATCAATTCAAATGCTGTGTGTGTGTAGTAGTCTAATCCGCGTACAAGATTAGGATCTTCTACATACGGAATGCCTAATTCATCTAAATAACTTTTCACTTGTTCGAAATAGGTTTTAGATTCTTCGTTGAGATATTCTGTAATACGCGGTGCTGTTTTAACCGCTTCTTTATCTCTATCGACTTTACAGTCAAGAATACGCATTGGATTTGTATACAAACGTGATTGACAATCACTGCAGAATGTATCGATAACAGGTTCGAAGTGTTCAATCAATGCTTGGTTATATTCTTTACGTGATTCAAAATCACCGACACTGTTAATCACTAATTTTAAGTGTTTTAAGCCGAATGATTGATAAATGTGCATTACCATAGCAAGTATTTCAGCATCAATACTTGGGTCTTGTGCACCAATCGCTTCAACACCGAATTGGTTGAATTGGCGATAACGTCCTTTTTGTTTACGTTCATATCTGAACATAGGACCGTTGTAATACAATTTAATCGGCTGGTTCGGGTCGCCTTGCATTTTATTTTCAATATATGAACGCACAACTGCAGCTGTACCTTCAGGTCTTAATGTAATACTTCTGTCGCCTTTATCTTTAAATGTATACATTTCTTTTTGAACGACATCTGTAGAGTCGCCGACACCTCTCGCAAATAAATCTGTGCTTTCGAAAATCGGTGTACGGATTTCTTTATAATTATAAAGTTCCATTAATTCATCTAATTTTGATTCAATATATCTCCATTTTCTGCTTTGATCAGGCAGTATATCTTGTGTACCGCGCGGTATATTTATCATCTCGTCACTTCCTTTTAGAAATAAAAAATCCCCTGCATGATATCACTATCACACAAGGGACGAATTTTCCGTGTTGCCACCCTAATTGAGCTGAAAAATCAGCTCCACTTTAAACATTTAACGTATGTCTTACGGAAGTACAACATCAAGTATTGCACTTCACCTCTTCTTGTGTTCAATATTGACACGCTTACTCTGCATAATCTTTCAGCCAAGGATTATTTCTCTTTTGCCATTTCGTAATGTCTATTCAAGAATCATATCGGTTTTAATTATTTTATTCAGATACTATCATAACGATTTTAAGCATTGATTGCAACTATTTAAGATGAAAAGTACATGCGCAGACCGTCAACAATGGCTTGTTCCAATACTTGACGATGCAATTTATCGCGAATCATCATTTCATCTGTCGGATTGCTGATATAGCCTAATTCAATCAATACTGCCGGCAGTTTCGACTGTCTCAGTACTTGATAATTTTCTTGTCTTGCACCTTTAGGCGATAACAATCCTTTTTTCTGTATACTCATGCTCAAAGCTTCCGCAAGGCCTTCTTGCTGCTTCTTAAACCAGTATACTGTTACACCATTGGCTTCAGGTGATTTCAATGCATCATTATGTAAGCTGATAAATGCGTCGCCTTTGAAATTTCTGTCTTTCAATTTGACGTATTCATCTTTATCTCTTGTCATTTTGACTTTAGCGCCTTCTTGTTCTAATTTCTTTTTAAGTTCTAAACCTGTTTTTAAGGTATAGACTTTTTCAAGTGAATTATATTGGGTTGAACTGGAAGCACCCTGGTCGCCTCCGCCATGACCAGGATCCAGTACAATCACTTTGCCTTTTAACGGCTTAGCATTCGGATCATTATCCGGAGGAATATCTAAATCCGTATGCCATCCGGCAACCCAACCTTTATCTTTGCCGTCTTTTGTTTCTACATAAAGCCATTTGCCCCTTTTATCAATTTGATGAAAGGTTTGGCCTTTCTCAGCTGGAAAAATTTCAGGATAGACTGCGTTAGGTCCGGTTCTTAATTCGGCATCTTCTTTCATAGTGACACTATCATCATGTTTGTATTGATAATTCGCTACCAATATGATGATAAAGACCAAAATGATAATCAGAATCAGGGCAATCAGCACGGGAATAGGTTTCAGTCTATTCTTTTTAAACCACCGTTCAATTCGGTTCATATCACTTTGCCGTCCTGACTTTCATAGATAATAGTTACAGGACCGTCATTTGCGATATCCACCAACATATCTGTTCCGAATTCACCTGTCTTCACTTCAAGATCGAATTGTCGTAATTCGTCATTTAAAGCTTCATACAAACGATTCGCTTCATCAGGAGCTTTTGAATTTGTAAATCCGGGTCTGTTGCCTTTCTTAACATCCGCATAAAGTGTGAATTGAGAAATCGACAATACAGAACCTCCGATTTGCTGTACATTCAAATTCATTTTTCCTTGTTCATCTTCAAATATTCTTGCGTTTGCAATCTTTTTTGCTACTGCTTTCACATCTGCTTCTGTAGAATCTTGTCCGACACCGACCAATAAACATAAACCTTTCCCGATAGATGCGTTGATCGAGTCATTTGTTACAGATGCTTGTTTAACACGTTGTACTACTACTCTCATATAATAAACACCTCAGTTAGTTCCAGACTCTTGTAACTGTATAAACATCTCCTAGTTGTTTGATACGCTCAACAACTTTGAAGACTTCATTAACATTTTTAACCATAACACTCAAGTTAATGATAGCATTTTTCTCTACGTCAGATTTACCAGAAACCTTAACTAGATTACTATCTGTTGCATTCACTGCCTGCAATACTTCATTAAGCAGGCCATTACGGTCATACGCGGTTACTTCTAAATCAACTTGATAACGTTGTGTGGAGTCTTTTGATTTTACCCACTCCACATTGATTAAACGTTCTGTTTCGTTTTTAATGTTCGGACAATCGGTTCTGTGCACTTTAATACCATGTCCTTTAGTAATATAACCGACAATGTCGTCTCCAGGTATAGGATTGCAGCATTTCGATAATTTAATCAATACGTTTTCTATACCTTCTACATACACACCGCTGTCAGTTGTAATATTATCTTTAATCGGCACTGATTTTGTCACTTCTTGTGCTTCATTCAATGCACGCTGTTTATCAAGAATGCGTTGTTTCTCAGTTAATTTGTTGACGATTTGAGAAGATGTCACACCGCCGAAACCGACTGCTGCGAATAAATCATCTTCATTTGAGAAGTTGTATTTTTGATTCACAATTTCAATATTAGATTCAGTTAAAACATCCTCTGTTTTGAAACCTTGTTCTTTGATTTCAGCTTCTACCATGAATTTACCTTTTTCAATGTTAGAAGAACGATCTTGTTTCTTGAAGAAACTTTTAATCTTGCTTTTAGCACTGGATGAGCGCACAATTTTCAACCAATCGCGACTCGGTCCGTACGAATGTTTACTCGTACGAATTTCAACAATATCGCCAGTTTGCAGTACATAATCAATCGGTTCGATTTTACCGTTGACTTTCGCACCAATCATTTTATTGCCGACTTCACTATGCACAGCATAAGCAAAGTCTATCGGCACTGCACCATACGGCAGCTCGATAACATCACTTTGCGGTGTGAAGGCGTATACTTTATCACTTTGCAGATCAAACTTCAATGATTCCATGAATTCTTGTGCATCATTTGCTGTTTTATCCGCTTCAGCCAAATCTTTCAGCCATGATAATTTTTTTGCATAACCTGAATTATCATCTGTTACTTTTTTACCTTCTTTGTATGCCCAGTGTGCCGCAACCCCATGTTCTGCTATTTCATGCATTTCATGCGTTCTGATTTGAATCTCCAGCGGGTCGCCGTTCGGACCGACTACAGTCGTATGCAAGGATTGATACATGTTTTGTTTCGGCATGGCAATATAGTCTTTAAATCTTCCGGGCATAGGTTTCCATAACGTATGTACCAAACCTAAGACCGCATAACAATCTTTAATCGAATCCACAATAATACGGACAGCTAATAAGTCGAAAATCTGATCGAACTGTTTCTTTTGTTTCATCATTTTGCGATAAATGCTGTAGATATGCTTCGGACGACCATTAATTTCGCCTTCAATATGCATTTTATCCATCTCAGCACGAATACGTTCAATTGCATTTTTAATATATGCTTCACGCTCGCTGCGCTTTTTCTTCATGAGATTAACAATACGGAAGTACTGTACGCCGTCAATATAGCGCAATGCGATATCTTCAAGTTCCCATTTAATGGTATTAATCCCTAAACGGTGTGCAAGCGGTGCATAGATTTCTAATGTTTCTTTAGAAATTCTGATTTGCTTTTCTCTCGGCATTGCTTTTAATGTTCGCATATTATGCAGTCTATCGGCTAATTTTACTAAGATGACCCGAACATCTTTTGCAATCGCAATAAACAATTTACGATGGTTTTCAGCTTGTTGTTCTTCTTTGGAACGATACTTTACTTTCTTTAACTTAGTAACCCCTTCTACAATCATGGCTACTTCATCATTAAACATTGCTTTTACGTCATCAAATGTGTAAGGCGTATCCTCGATAACATCATGTAAAAAGCCCGCAACAATGGTCGGACCATCCAGATGCATTTCAGTTAAAATTCCAGCCACTTGAATGGGATGCATAATATATGGCAGACCATTTTTTCTGAATTGTCCTTGGTGTGCTTCATACGCAATATGATAACTCTTAAGGACATGTTCATATTCTTCTTTACTTAAATAAGACTTTGCTTTGTACAGGACCTCGTCTGCACTGTACGGATATTCATTATTCACATTAGACACCCCCACATATTCATTTTTCATATAAATGTTATGTTTCAAGTATAAAGAGGCATACCGCATAGAATTCAGATGAATTTTATTTAAGTATTTTGAAAATGATGATAGGTTACCACTCCTATCTCATATACAATTGACCTCATTCTTTAACCGCGACCTACATTTATATTAAATAATATATCTATTCTACTATACATTGACAGATAATTGAACCACTATACGAACCACGTTGTTTAAACATTCACAATTATCCTGCAATATACAGCGAACCTTTCTTTATACGGAATTAATATTTATTTTAAAAATAAAAGTCTGATATTGCAAATAAATAAATGTATCGCCTGCCAAACGAAAGCAAGCGATACATTCTATTATTCATCGTATGAAATTAAACTTAATACTTCATAATCTTTTATTTTTTCAATACCATGCAAGTATTTCAATTCGATAATGAATGCAATACCAGCTACAATGCCGCCTAATTCCTCAACAAGTTTGATTGTTGCTTCAATTGTTCCGCCAGTTGCTAGCAAGTCATCAGTAATTAAGACACGTTGACCTGGTTTGATTGCGTCTTTATGCATTGTAAGAACGTTAGTACCATACTCTAAGTCATATTCGTATTTAATGACTTCACGCGGTAATTTACCTTCTTTTCTTACAGGTGCAAAACCAATTCCCATAGAGTAAGCTACCGGACATCCGATAATGAAACCGCGAGCTTCTGGTCCGACTACGATATCAACTTCTTTTTCTTTAGCAAAGTTGACGATTTGATCTGTAGCGTAGCCATAAGCTTCACCGTTATCCATAATTGTTGTGATGTCTTTAAAGTTTACGCCCTCTTTCGGCCAATCTTGTACCTCTGAAACATATTGTTTTAAATCCATTTCTATATATCCTCCTAATTACTTAGCTAGCTGTGCTTTAATCCAATTTTTAACTTTTGAAAAATCATCATACAATAAGAATTTTTCAACATCCATCCGCTTTTGTCTTGCTTGGTAAAGCTTGCTGGATGCAATGTCCTTTTTAACCACATTCTGGTTCACTTTGATTATACCATGATTATCCTCAATGAAATCCAATTCATTGAATACTTTGAGGATAAAAATAAGCAATGGCGGCTTGATTTTCAGAAATTCGCATAACTGCATGCCGTCTTGCTGAAGCTTGACTTCATGCTTAGCCATCAGCGCTTTATAACACGCTTTAAAATGATTCATACTCGGCATGCCGTCAAAGTAAATCGACTGCTTATGTTTTAATTCTAAAATAATCTGACTCTCTTGCATGGAGTTTAGTGTTGTCTCCATTGTTTCTAAATTCAACGGCAATTCTTTAAACACATAGCGTTCATACGGTCTATCAATCATATCCCCATAATAATATTGATGCTCATGTGTTTTAGTTTGCTGTGCATTGATAATTTCTGCTGTAGAAGCTTCGTCATGCATTTCATGTTGACGCGCTTTGCCTCTGAAATCAAGAATTTGAAGTGCTTCTGAGGCCATATCCTGCACCATGAACTGCGGTGATTGATTGCCGTTCCATTCATTAATTTGAAGCGCACCAATCATATTCAATGGTTCATTCGGTTCGAGCTGATTCGCATATTCTCCGTGCTGCCAATAAAGTGCTTGCAGTTTTGAATCCCCTAAAGTCATTTTCAAGTGCTTGCCTTCTTGTCCGATACCTTTTGCTTGCTTGACAACAACATTATCTAGTTCGAACAACGGACTTGTAAAATCAGTACCGTACGGTCTCAGTTTTTGAATATCTGCGATATTTTTAACTGTGATGTCCGATTCGGTCAAAACTAAATCCACTTTCTTTCTTGGCGTTAAATCTTCTGTTTGTGCAATTTCTTCCATGTGTTGGTTCAATGCTGCTTTCAAAGGTTCGATACTTTCTATTGGAAGTGTCATTCCTGCTGCCATATGGTGGCCGCCGAATTTCGAAATCAAGCTGCGCTCTTTATCAAGTATTTCATACATTGATACTTGCTCGATACTTCGTGCTGAACCTTTCGCAAAGTCTTGTGCAGTATCGATATTTAAAATGATTGTCGGCAAGCCGTATGTTTCTACGATACGTGAAGCAACGATACCTAAGACACCTTCATGCCAGCCTTCTTTAGCGAGAATTAAGAAACGATTTCCGGCATCGACTTCTGTTTGCGCCATCTCTAATGCCTCTTCAGCAATCTCTTGAACGATATCTTTTCGTTCTTGATTAAAGTGTTCAACTTGTTCAGCTAAGAACTCAGCTTCATCTGCACTTTCGCACATTAATAATTCTGCAGCTAATCCTGCATCATCCAAGCGGCCGACCGCATTTAATCTCGGACCGATTATAAAACCGATAGTTTCTTCTGTAATCACGTCGTTATGACCTGCTTGATTCAATAAAGCTGTGATTGAATCAAACGGCTGATCGTTCATAACTTTCAATCCTTGTTGAACGATGGCACGGTTTTCATCTGTTAATGAGACTAAATCCGCTACAGTACCGATAGCTGCTAAAGCCGTAAAAGATGGTGATGGATGATCCAGTAATGCTTGTGCAATTTTCAAAGCAACACCTGCACCGCTTAAATATTTGAACGGATAATCAAATTCAGGATGCATTGGATGTACGATTGCATATGCGTCCGGCAAAGTTTCACCGATTTCATGGTGATCAGTCACAATCACATCGATACCCAATGATTTTGCGACTTCAATTTCATGATGGCCTTGAATGCCGTTATCGACTGTAATAATTAGATTAATACCTTCATCAGCCGCATTTTTAAACGCTGCTTCATTCGGACCATAACCTTCTGAGAAACGATTCGGTATGTACCAGCCGACTTCAGCTCCCAATTCACGCAAAGCCGTAACTAAAATAGAAGTAGACGTAACACCATCTGCATCATAATCTCCATAAACCAAAATGCGCTCTTTTTTGTCGAGTGCATGATTGATTCTATCAACAGTCTTCTGCATATCGCTTAATAAAAACGGATCATGTTTCAACTGAGATGATGCAAGCAGTTTTTGAATCTCATCTTGTGCAACAATACCTTTGCTTTGCAGTACTTTTTGCACAATCGGTGTTAATTTCAATGATTGTACAACTTCAGGTGCGATTTCCGTATTATTTTGTTGTAAGTCCCATTTATACTTAGCTTTAATCATAGAACGACTTCCCTCTTTTCCACATGTCATTATACAGAAGAACCCAAAAAATAAAAAGCAACTTCTACTGAAATCCTGTTTTTCTTTCGCATAAAAAAACTCCCAGACTGAAAAAGTCTGAGAGTTAATACCAAAATCAAATTAAACAAGGATTTTGTCTTCGTTTTTACGTTTTTCACGATGAACCACAAGTTTTTGATTTGGTGAATTTTTAAGTTGTTTTTTCTTCATCATGCCCCATAATGGAACGGCAATGAAGATAGATGAGAATACCCCAGAAACTAAACCGATTAATAATGCCAGTGCAAAGTTGAAGATACTTGATGCACCGAAGATTAATAATGCTACGACTACAATCACAACAGTCAATACTGTATTGATGGAACGTGTCATTGTTTGTCGGATAGAACGGTTTACAATTTTATCAATTTGTTCTGGTTTGGTAATAACTTTAATCTTATGCAAGTTCTCACGTACACGGTCGAATGTAACGATAGTATCGTTGATTGAATAACCGATGATAGTTAACACTGCAGCGATAAATGTTACATCGACTTCGATTCTGAAGAGACTGAACACTGCGACAATCATAAACGCGTCATGCAGCAATGCAATAATGGATGAAAGCCCCATTCGCCATTCGAATCGTAGTGAAATATAAATAATCATACCGATCGATGCATAAATCAGAGATAATAATGCGTTTTTCGCAATCTCTTGTCCGATTACAGGCGATACTGTGTTAACAGTCGGATCGTTGCCGAATTCTTTTTTCATCATTGATTTGACTTTAGCCACTTCATTTTTCGATAAATCATCTTTGAATTGAACTGATGCACTATCGTTATTGCCTGATAATGCAACTCTGTCTGCTTTCAGACCTGCATCTTCAATCTTTTTAGTCACTTCTTGTTGTGTGATTTTGTGATCTGCTTTCATATCAACACGTGTACCGCTGGTAAAGTCGATACCTAAGTTCAATTTGAAGATAAACAGAATCACGATACCTGCAACAATAACCACACCGCTTGCCCAGAACAATGGTTTAGCAAGCTTCATAAAGTTCCAGTGGTCATAAGGTGTTTTCAATTGATACACATCGATACCTTCGTTGATATCATGTCTATGTTTTTTATTAACACCGAATAATCCAAAGCTTTTCTTGAAGTAATTTGATTGTACAAGCAGTGATAATAAAATGCGTGTTAAGAATACTGCTGTTACGAAACTCATAAGAATCGCAAGTAATAACATTGTTGCGAAACCTTTAACTGCACTTTCACCGAAGAAGAACAGTACAGCTGCGGCTAAGACAGTTGTTAAGTTCGCATCTAAAATAGTGATGAAGGAACTCTTATTAGCTTTATGGAACGCTTGTTTCAACGTTCGTCCGATTCTCAGTTCATCTTTGATACGTTCATACATGATAATGTTCGCATCGACTGCCATACCGACACCTAATACGAGTGCGGCTAAACCTGGCAATGTAAGCACACCATGAATGAAGTTGAATGCAACAAGTGTTAAATAAATATATGTTGTCAACGTAATCACGGCAATGATACCCGGCAATCTGTAGAATCCTACCATGAATAAATAAATAATGCCGACACCTAATAATGATCCGAAGATTGTTTTATCAAGTGCGTCTTGACCAAATTGTGCACCTACTGAGTTAGAGTAGATTTCTTTTAATTGAACCGGTAATGAACCAGAGTTCAATAAGTCCGCAATTTGTTTGGCTTTTTGTACGCCTTCTTCACCGTTGAATCCGCCAGAAATCTCTACGCTGTCTGAGTTGATTGGTTGATCAACTGAAGCGGCTGATACGTATTTCGGATCTTTTTTATCTTTTTCTTTTTGGTAACTGTCGCCTTTTTCATAGTCCAACCAAACAACCATTACGTTTTCTTTGCGTTTTGAAATCTCTTCAGTTACTTTTTTGAATTTTTTGCTGTCTTTCAATTTAAACGTAACTGCCGGCTGATTTGTATTCTGCTTGAATTCTTGTTTCGCAGAACCTTGAACTAAATCCTTACCTGTTAATTTAACATTGTCATCAGAGTCTCGAATCGTTAAATTCGCTTGTGAAGATAAAATATCCCTTGCCTCATTTTGGTTTTTGACACCCGCTAATTGTACACGGATACGGTTATTATCTTCTACTGTAATTTTAGGTTCTGATACCCCTAAAACGTTAACCCTGTTTTCTAATGTCTTGGCTGTGGCTTGTACAGCCTTATCGTCTATCTTATCACCCTTTTGCAATGGATTTACTTGGTAAAGTACCTCAAATCCACCTTGAAGGTCCAAGCCTAAACGAACATCTTTAATTACACTCTTATATGTAGCTCCCATGCCTGCAAAAAGCAAAACAACAAGTAACAAGAATGCAATTATTCTACTGTTTTTCTTCACATGAACACCTCATTATTTACTTATGTAAATAGCATACTTGATTTTTCAAACCAACTGCAAGCCAAAACTGCATTGCATTATGTGAATTGTTTTGACATACAATCTATTTGAATGAACCTTTATAGCTTACTACATCCTTCCTTCACTTTCAAAACAGACCGCATTGAAATTCATGCATATTTCAACTTAATTTATAATGCGATTTAATTACGGTTGAACTATACAGAATCCTATTAAGTCGTATTCCAATAATGAATTATACACGCTCTAACACTAATTTAAAACTATTTTTCAAGGAAGTGAAGTATTTCAAATGAACAAAAACACCCCGTACAAATCCTCTAAGGATCTATACGGGATGTAATGTTGTTAATCTATGTACAGGAATTGCTTTGTTCAAAAACCTATACTTTGTTAACGCAATATGCGATTAGTCTGGATTAACTTGTTTAACAGCACCTTTTTCAAAAGTGATTTGAGTGCCTTTATCGTTAACTGAAATCACAACTGTTGTTTCATCAACTGCGCGAACCACACCTTTGATTCCGCCGATTGTTGTAACGTGTTGTCCTGATTCCAAACGATTCACCATTTCGCGGTGTTCTTTTTGACGCTTTTGTTGTGGTCTGATCATGAAGAACCACATTAAAGCTAGTAATGCAATAGGTAAAATAAGACCGGTTAAATTCACAAACATTCTCCTTTAATTAAAAGTTTTTAGGATTTTCTACATTCAATCCATATTGTTCGAAAAACTCCTCTTTAAAATCTAAAAGACGATCTTCCCGAATGGCCTGTCTGATATCCTCCATTAATTTTAACAGAAAATATAAATTATGGTAAGTAGTTAGACGTATACCGAAAGTTTCTTCCTCTTTTATCAAGTGGCGAAGATATGCTCTAGAATAAATGCGGCATGTATAGCAATCACAATTTTCGTCCAATGGACCTAAATCTTCCGCATACTTAGCATTTTTAATTACGACACGGCCATTTGAAGTCATACATGTACCGTTTCTGGCAATACGTGTAGGCAAGACACAATCAAACATGTCCATACCTCTGATACTGCATTCAATTAATGCATCAGGAGAACCTACACCCATTAAATAGCGCGGTTTATCTTTCGGCATAAATTGTTCTGTGTGTTCAACCATATCATACATGACTGGTTTAGGCTCACCCACAGATAATCCACCGATAGCATATCCTGGAAAATCTAGTTTGACTAATTCTTCAGCACTTTGCTGACGCAAGTCTTTATATTCTCCGCCTTGGATAATACCGAATAATGCTTGATCCTCAGTACGCTGATGCGCTGCTTTGCATCGTGCAGCCCATCTTGTTGTGCGTTCGATAGAATCTTTAACATATTCGTATTCAGCCGGCATCGGAGGACATTCATCAAAAGCCATCATAATATCTGATCCTAAATCATTTTGAATTTCCATTGATTTTTCTGGACTTAAAAAGAGTTTAGAACCATTTTTATGATGTCTGAAATGTACGCCTTCTTCTGTGATTTTACGCAGATTGCTTAAACTGAAGACTTGGAAACCGCCTGAATCTGTAAGAATCGGACCATCCCAGTTCATAAATTTATGCAGTCCGCCAGCACGTTTGATAATTTCGCTGCCCGGCTGTAGCCATAAATGATATGTGTTTCCTAAAATGATTTCTGCGTTAATCGCACGCAAGTCTTCTGGACTCATTGTTTTTACTGTGGCTTTTGTTCCAACTGGCATAAACATCGGTGTTTCGAAAGAACCGTGCGGTGTATGCACAATTCCTAACCTCGCACCGGATTGTTTACATGTTTTAATATGTTCATAAGTTACTGCAGGCATAACTTTTTCACGACTCCCTTAAATAATTAACATTGCATCGCCGAAACTGAAGAAACGATATTTCATTTCAACAGCGGTTTGATATGCATTTAAAATGTATTGTTTTGAACTGAATGCTGAAACCAGCATGACAAGTGTTGATTTAGGCAAATGGAAATTCGTAATCAAACCATCAATGGCTTTAAATTCAAAGCCTGGATAAATAAATATATCTGTCCAACCGCTTTTTGCTACGAATTGGTCATGGTCTCTGCGAATCGTTTCAAGTGTTCTTGTCGAAGTTGTACCCACAGAGATAATTCGTTTTCCTTGTGCCTTAGTCTCATTCAATAAATCCGCTGTTGCTTGCGACATTTGATAGTACTCGCTATGCATTTTGTGATCATCGATGTTTTCTACACTGACAGGTCTGAAAGTGCCCAGACCGACATGTAATGTCACAAAAGCAAGATTCACTTGTTTTTCTTTCAGCTGTTCTAATAATGCGTCTGTAAAATGCAGTCCTGCTGTTGGTGCAGCTGCAGAACCTGCTGCTTTTGCATACACTGTTTGATAACGATCCGGGTCATCTAAGCGCTCTTTGATGTATGGCGGCAAAGGCATTTCTCCAAGCTCGTCCAAACGTTCTTGCAAAATACCTTCATAAGATAAACGCATGATGCGTCCGCCTTGTTCTAATTCTTTTACACACTCAGCAATAATTTTGCCTTCTCCAAATGATAATTTTTGTCCGACTTTAATACGTTTGGCAGGTTTCAGCAATACTTCCCAATCATCGCCTTCTATTTGTGTCAGCATCAGCATTTCAACTTTTGCTTTTGTATCTTCTTTTATTCCGAATAAACGTGCAGGCATCACTTTCGTATCGTTTAATACTAATGTATCGCCTGGGTTGATATATTCTAAAATATCTTTAAAGTGACGATGTTCAATTTCGCCATTCGTTTTATGCAGCACTAACAAACGACTAGTATCTCTGTTTTTTAAAGGCGTTTGTGCAATCAGTGATTCTGGCAAATGGTAATCAAATTCTTCAATATTCAAAATCGTCCCTCTTTCCATGTTCTGTACCAAAGTGTTCGTAAGCTAGGGGTGTTGCTTTTCTGCCTCTAGGCGTACGTTCTAAAAACCCTTTTTGAATCAAGAAAGGTTCATAGACATCTTCAATAGTAATACGTTCTTCTCCGATTGAAACTGCAATGGTGTCTAAACCGACAGGTCCGCCGTTATATTGGTTGATAATACAACGCATCATTTTATGGTCAATGTAATCCAAACCATAATCATCTACCTGCAAGAGCTGTAAAGCACGTTTTGTCGTTTCAATATAAATTTTGTCATCTTCATTTACTTGTTGGAAATCACGTACACGTTTTAATAATCGATTCGCAATACGCGGTGTACCGCGGCTGCGTTTTGCAAGTTCAACTGCACTTTCATCATCGATTTCTGTATCCAAGACATCTGCTGTTCTTTTAATAATATCTTTGAGTTCATTTTCCTTATAAAACTCTAAACGCAAATGTACACCAAAGCGATCGCGCAGCGGACCAGTTAAACTGCCGGCTCTCGTAGTAGCTCCGACAAGTGTAAACGGAGGCAGGTCAATGCGGATACTTCTCGCTTCTTCGCCTTTACCGATAACAATATCTAAATAAAAGTCCTCCATTGCAGGATAAAGCACTTCTTCGACTACACTGCTCAAGCGATGGATTTCATCAATAAATAAGACATCACCCGGCTGCAAGCCATTGAGTATGGCTGCTAAGTCGCCTGGGCGTTCAATTGCAGGACCGGTTACCGTTCTGATATTGACACCCATTTCATTCGCAATAATATTAGACAGTGTCGTTTTACCGAGTCCAGGGGGACCGAATAATAAGACATGGTCTAATGGCTCTTCACGCATTTTAGCTGCTTTGATAAAAACTTCTAAATTGGCTTTAATTGATGCTTGGCCAATATATTGTCTTAGTAAATGCGGTCTTAATGATAATTCAAATGAATATTCATCATCATGCACGGACTGATCTACCATTCTGTCATCCATTTTGTCCCCTCCTTATCACAAATTTATGAAATAAGCAGTTTCAAACCTGCTTTGACTGCATCGTCTACAGACTCGAAATGTTCTGCATTGAGTTTCTTTTCAACTTTATTCAATTCACGCTTAGAATAGCCTAAGGCATCTAAAGCAAGCAATGCTTCTTCGACAACCGGATCGTTGCCAGACACATTGCTGTCCGGCTGCGTTAATAAAGTACTTGCGCTTTCTTCAGTAATTTTAACTTTGCCTTTCAAATCTAAAATAATTTGTCTAGCTGTCTTTTTACCGATGCCCGGAAACTTCGTTAAATACGCTTCGTTTTCATTTTCAATTCCTATTTTAACTTCATTCGGGGTACTGGCAGCTAAAATTGCTAAGGCTGATTTAGGACCGATACCCGTTACTTTATTCAAACTTAAAAACATTTCTTTTTCTTCTTCAGAAACAAATCCGTAAAGTAATTGCGCATCTTCTCTTACTACTAAGGAAGTATAAATAACAACTTCCTTTTGATAAGATGATTGAAAACGATAAGAGTTCGGTGTTTGAATCTCATAACCGACGCCATTTGTTTCAACCACAACATGTGTTGGAAAAAGCTGCGTCAATTGCCCTTTTATATATGCATACATGCCGTCACTTCCTTACATGGACATACTTATAATTTCTACTTTATATACATTTTCTATATTTCTCAACGCATAAATCACATCTTCCATTGAGGCTTGACTGCCAGCTGAATTCAAAGAAAGTGTAATGGTTGCTTTATCTTCCATAGGAATACTTTGATGAATCGTTAATATCGACATTTGAATTTGAGATATCGTATTGAGAACTTGCGCAAGCATACCTACCTTATCATGCACATAAAGAATAATCGTAAACTCTTTGCTTTCCTCCATCTTTTCATCAATGGGGAAAATAGTATCTTTGTACTTATAAAACGCACTGCGGGATAAACCGAACTTTTTCACTGCTTCGTAAATGGATAAGTGCGGATTGTCCTTTAAAGCGTCTTTAATCTGCAATGTTTTGATTACAGATTCAGGCAGCACATCTTCTCGTATCAGATAGAACTTCTTAACTTGTTTATCGTTCACTTAGACACCTCTATTCAACGAATTCAAATTCTCCGCCTAAAATTCTGACGATATCTCCATTTTTCGCTCCGCGTTCTCGTAATGCATCATCAATACCCATTGAACGCATTTGACGTGCAAAGCGTCTAACTGCAGGATCACTGTTAAAGTCAGTCATCTTGAACATTCTTTCAATTGCTTTACCGCTGACAACATAAGCCGCATCATCATCACGTGTAATCGTAAATGTATCTTGTGATGGTGTATGTTTATAAAGTACACGGTTTACACCTAATGCTTCATCATCCTCTTTAGAGAAGTCTACATCTTTATACTCTTCTAATTTATCAGCTACCGCATATAGCAACTGATCGATATTGTCGCGTGTATATGCTGAAACTGGAATAATTTCAATATCTTTACCGACAGATGCTTTGAATAATTCTAAATTATCTTCTGAATCAGGCAAATCCATTTTATTCGCAACAACAATCTGCGGACGATCTTCTAATCGTTGACCATATGATTTCAATTCGTTATTAATCGTTTCATAGTCTTCTAATGGGTCTCTGCCTTCAGAACCGCTCATATCGATAACATGTACAATAACTTTAGTTCTTTCTACATGTCGCAAGAATTGATGGCCTAAACCGACACCTTCAGAAGCCCCTTCGATTAATCCTGGTAAGTCTGCCATAACAAAGCTTCTGCCATCCGGTGTTGAAACCACACCTAAATTAGGTTTGATAGTAGTAAAGTGGTAAGCACCGATTTTTGGTTTAGCTTTTGACACTGTAGAAAGCAATGTAGATTTACCGACACTAGGGAAACCGACAAGTCCTACATCCGCTAATAATTTCAATTCTAATGTAACTTCAATTTCTTCGCCTGGTTCGCCGTTTTCACTGAAATCAGGCGCAGGGTTTCTTGGAGTCGCAAAACGAGAGTTGCCTCGTCCTCCGCGGCCGCCTTTGGCAATGACTGCACGTTGGCCGTTTTCAACTAAATCCGCTAGGACTTCGCCTGTTTCAACTTCTTTGATAATAGTGCCTGGCGGTACTTTAAGAACTAAATCCTCTGCATTTCTTCCGTGCATGTTGCTGCCTTGACCGCCTTCGCCGCGTTTTGCTTTAAATTGACGTTGGTATCTAAAGTCAAGCAATGTTCTTAATCCTTCATCTACTTCGAATATCACTGATGCACCGCGACCGCCATCGCCGCCTGCTGGTCCTCCGAATGGAACATATTTCTCTCTTCTGTATGCTGTAATGCCGTTACCGCCGTCACCAGCTTTTAATAGTATTTTCACTTGATCGACAAACATGTTTCTCACCTCTTTTTTTTATGTTTTCTAATGCAATATCTAGAATATTATATCATTATTTATGTACCCAGAGAAATAAAGACAAAAATAAAACACCAGAAGTTAAACTTCTGGTGTTGCGTCAACAAAATTACTCAGCTGCAGCGTAAACTGAAACTTGTTTTTTGTTACGGCCTTTGCGTTCGAATTTAACAACGCCGTCAATTTTAGCGAATAATGTGTCATCGCCGCCGCGACCTACATTTTCACCAGCGTAAATTTTAGTTCCGCGTTGACGGAATAAAATAGAACCGCCTGTTACGAATTGTCCGTCAGCACGTTTAGCGCCAAGACGTTTAGATTCAGAGTCACGTCCGTTTTTAGTAGAACTTACCCCTTTTTTCGATGCGAAGAATTGTAAGTTTAATTTTAACATCTGGATACACCTCACTTATAATTTAATTTTATATTATCTTGGTATTCGTCTTCAATAGTTTGAAGCGAAACGAGCATTGCTTGCAAAATTAATTGTGCTTGATCATCGTTTACGTTTACACTTCGGATGTGGAAATAACCTCCATCATCGTCGTAATCAATATCGGGTCTTTCAGATGTTAATCCAAGAATGGCATTTACACTTCCAAATAAGACAGCTGAAGCTCCAGCACAGACAATATCATGACCATACTCGCCATGTTCAGCATGACCATCCATGATGACATCTGTAACTTGACCTTCATCGTTAAACGAAACGTCTATATTTATCATGATTAAGCGTTGATTTTGTCGATTGTTAATTTAGTGTATGGTTGACGATGGCCTTTTTTACGTTTATAGTCTTTACGACGTTTGTAAGTAAATACAGTGATTTTCTTACCGCGACCTTGTTTGTTTACTGTAGCTGTTACAGTAGCACCTTCTACTGTTGGAGCACCAACTTTAACTGAGTCTCCGCCTACAAATAAAACTTTGTCAAAAGTGAAAGCGTCACCTTCATTTACGTCTAATTTTTCAACGTAGATTTCTTGACCTTCTTCTACTTTAATTTGTTTACCGCCTGTTTCGATAATAGCAAACATACTTTGCACCTCCTATATAATAAGTCACGCCATATATAGGTGATACACATGGTATTCTTAAACCTATATTTGAGCGGTTGTATGTAGCTATAAACTACTCAACTGCTAAAGCTTACCATCCTTATGCTTTCCTGTCAATTGACAAATCTAATTTTTTTACGATTTTTCTAATCAGGCTGAAAATAATAATTAACAGCAATAAATTGATGAAAGCAGTAGGCAGCATTCTGAATAAAATAAACTCGCCTAAATTAAATCGGATCAATCCGAGGAGTCCGTATATAATGGCTTGGTAGATTTCAAAAATGATTGTAAATATCCAAACACCCAAGAAAATCATTGTATGATCGCGATAATAAACTTTAAAGAAAAAGTCCATTAAAATCACGAATAATAAATAACCGAAAGTGTTCAGACCATAAATCGTACCGTAATACAAATCAGTTGTTAACCCGAAAATAATTGCTAGAACTACTGCAATGCTTGGTTTCTTATAAATTGTAATCATCAGCAAATACATCAACAGCAGATGCGGTACAAAGATAATACTTTTACCAGAAATCTGCATCGGGATGACTAATGCGATGAGCGCATCAAGATAAAACAATACCGCCCCTATCAAAAAATAACAAAATGCACGCATTATTCATCACCGCTTTCGTCAGGAAGTGTTTGAGGATCGCGTTGTGCGACATAGACATGACCTAAATCACTTAAATCAGCCGCTGTTTTTACTCTCACTTCTTTAGAAAGACCATATTGATCGTTTTCGACTTTTGTAACTTCTCCAATATATAAGTTGCTCGGCAATTGTTCAGCAAGTCCGCTTGTTACGACTTTATCGCCTTTGGCAATTTTGTCTTTGTTGTCTATATCGCTGATTACTAATTCATTTGTCTTCGTATCATAGTGATTGATAAGACCGAAGACTTTGTTTGAATTATGTTGAATATTGACTGCTAATTTACCATTTCTTGATGATGTAGAAAGGAAATCGACTTGAGATGAAAACTGATTGACTTTCGAAACTCTGCCGACTAAACCTTTCGTCGTAATCACAGCTTGGTTTTGTTTGACACCCGCTTTTTTACCTTTATCGATAATTGCTTTATTCATCCATTGATCTGGATTTCTGGCAATTACAGTAGCACTCAAAGGTTCGTATTTGGATATGTCTTTAATATCAAGCTCTTTGCGGAAATCTTTGTTTTCTGATTTTAAACGTTCGTTTTCCGCTTCTAATTGCTTAATTTTATTTTTATCTTTCTCAGATGATTTCCCATCGAATAAGCCGCTGATTGAACCAGTCACCATATGTAATGGGTAAGATAATACGCGTTGCGGAACTGAAACAGTATCACCGACATATTGTTCCACCGGAGACTGGTGATGTGATCTGATCGATAACCCTATTAATGATATAAATAGAATCAGGGAACAGAAAATAACAATCAGTTTGTTATTTTTAAAAAACTTGGACAACCTGAACACCTCTATTAACTCAATTTTTCATATCTCATTTTATTTTATATTACTCTGTTCGTTATATAAAGTACGAACCCCCTAATTTATAACTCACTTTACAAAATAAAAGAGTACCAACAAATTCAAATCAATTTGCTGATACTCCAAAGTGTTTTTTACTCTATTATTATTTCAAAAATCAGCTTTAAATGTTAATCCCTGCATTTCTAACGTGAATCATTTCTTCTGGCTGTTGTTGTCTTTCTCGTCTTCTTTATACAGTGTTTCTTCTTTTCTCCACTGTTCGAATAGTTTTTGCGCTTTTGATTGTTCGTCAGCTTTCTTACCATTCGCTTGCTTACTCATTGCAAACACCAAACCTCTCTTTTTAATGATTCAACACAAGGTTAACGCAAGACAGGTATATTTTCAAGATTCTTAACTGTTGAAGTGCTTTTACTTAAAAGCCGAAACCGGCTGCATCTGTATATTTTGCTGCATCGCTCGCAAATCCTGCTGCAATTCGATTTCAGTCGCATAGATTCTTATTTCTTTCGAACCGAAGCGATACATAATAAATTGATTCCCGCGTTGTCCGATTAAATATTTATCGTTATAACCCATTCTGCTGATTCCGCTGACATCCATAAATTCTTGTTTGTCCAGCATGCCGAAGATATTTTTAGTCTGACTTGCAGGCATGTTATTTAGTAAATCGTTCTTTTCAACAACGTAACGCTGTCCTGCTTTGAAGTCTTCAACAGGTACATTGCCTCCATGATAAGAGGAATACGTCGTTTTGTTGCTGATAGGATTCCACTCTTGTTCCTTTAAGAACGGTGCGTATTTCAATGCAAAAAATACGATAACAATAATACATACAACAGCGATGATATTTTTTATAATGTTGAAGAGAAAACGCATGCTCACACCGCCTCATTATTATTGTCTTTATTTTAGCCGAAAATATAAATGTTTGCATCAGACTAGAGAATGACTTCAAATGTCTATCCCAGGACTGATGCATCATCTGATAGTTTCAGTTAAAATGTAATTAAAGGAGTGGCGACCATGTCAATTTTAACAATAATATTAATAGTACTGCTTATTGGACTGCTCTTTAGAGTGGGCATTTCATTATTGCGTTTTATTATAAAATTAGCGATATTAGCATTAGTTATTTATCTCGCTTATCAAGGCGTTGTATGGTTGAATGATTACTTCCAACTGCATCTCTTTTAAGCGAAATAGATAGTTTCCCCGATTATACACAAATGTTATAGTCGGGTTTTATTATGCATCAAAATACCCCTTTTCTACCATACTCAAGTACTTAGCATCTCCTATAATAATATGATCGAGCACTTCTATTCCAAGTACTCTGCCGCACTCCTGCAATCGTTGTGTTGTCCGTATATCTTCTAAAGAAGGCGTAACATCCCCTGAAGGATGATTATGTACGACAATAATCGCATTGCTCGACCATTTGATTGCCGCTTTAAATACTTCCCTTGGATGAACAACAGACGAATTCAATGTCCCTACAAATATTACTTCGTGCCGAATAACTATATTTTTCGAATTCAAAAATAAAACTTCGAACTGTTCATGCTTTAAATGCATCATTCTGGACATGAAATAGTCTGCCGCATCTTGCGGTGAATTGATTTTCACCTTTTCTTTTTGATCTGGCGCGTTCATACGTTCTCCTAATTCAAAGGCAGCTTTTAAAATCACAGCTTTATACAAACCAATCCCTTTAACTTTTGTCATATCGTCTAAAGACAATAACTTCAAATCTTTGAGGTTCGTCGTTAAATGGAGTAAGTCCTGAGCAAGTTCCATACTGGACTTTCCTTTAGTGCCTGTATTAAATAATATTGCCAGCAATTCTGATTCAGACAGCTTATCTGCACCTTTCGTCACCAGCTTTTCTCTGGGTTTATCACAATCAGGTAATTGTTTAATATTCAATTTTCATGCTCCTATCAGTTAAAGTTGAAAAAATATAAAAGGTCTGCGTAAAAGACAGAGGTTGATACAAAAGAAAGAAAAATAAAAGGAATTAACGGTATGTGAAGGATACGTTTCTTACACCACAAACATATTAAAATAAAACAACCGCCAATAATAAATGTGATACAGAATAAAAAAAGGAAAAAGAGATATGGAATCGTGAGGCTGATGATAGAGAATAGGAAGATATCGCCATACCCTATTGCATAACGCGATACAAAGAACAACAAATGCAGCAAGCCTACTATGAAAAGGTTGAAAACATAAATATGAGGTGCAAGCGTTAGTGCGGTAATGAAAGTGATAAGGAGATAATGCAGAGGAATTGTTTGTGTTTGAATGTCATATAATGCAGCCGCAAGCAATAATAAATAAAGTGCTGTAAACAAGCTTTGTGGCAACAGTACAACATGATTACATAACAGCACCACAGGAATACATGCCAAGACCTCACCTGCCAAATAAAGGATAGATAACTGTGCATGGCAATACCTGCATTTCCCCTTTAATAATAGGAAACTTGCAACTGGAATCAAATCATACCATCGAATCAACTGCCTGCAATATTCACATTGAGAGCGCTGTTTAAAATAACTGAACCTTAATTGTCTTACATGACACAATTGAAATAAGAAGCTTTCCAAAATAAGACATACCAATGATGATAAAAGAAGCGTCAGGTGCTTCACCTACTTTCTGAAATAATATCTTATTATACGCTCCTGATTTCGGTTTAACAAATATAATTATAATAAAATCAAATATGATAATTATGTCTCGTTTTGAGTTCAAAAAACGCATTTTTTTATCCCTCTATATAAAAAAGCCTTCCCGTACAATCTCTGCTTGAGACTGAAAAAGGAAGGCTATAGTTACTATTTATTTTTCGAAATCAACTTTTGCTTTAACTTCACTGATGAAATAAAGACTGCCAGTGATAACTAATGTATCACCATCATAATTTTCGATAAACGTATTGTAATCATCGATAAGAATCGGATTAAAGTTTTCCGCTTCTTCTGCAATCTCTTCTTTTGGTTTTGCTCGATAGAAATCAAAATCAGTGATATACACTTGATTTGCAATCTCGCTTAAATCCTCGAGCATATGATGAATCGGTTTGCCGCTGACTGCAGAGAACAAGATATCCACTTTATCTTTATGATAATAGTTTTTAATCGTGTCTACTAACGCATCGATACTTTCATTGTTATGCGCACCGTCAATAATCATGAGCGGTTCTGCTTTCACTTGTTCGATACGTCCAGTCCAACTTACATTTTCCATTGCTTTAATCATCTTATTAAAGTCTAAATGAATTTGTCCTTCTTCGAACAAAATAATCAAAGCAGTAATTGCAAGTGCCGCATTTTCTTTTTGATGTTCACCCAGCATATGCAATGCAATGTTTTCGAGTTCATAGTCTTTGAAGCGGTACGTGAACTCATCTTCTTGGGAAACAACAGAAATATCTTTATCCAACTCATAAGCAGGTGCTTGCTGCTTTTCAGCATATGTGCCGAGATATTTCAATGCTTCTTCATTTTTCACTGCATAAATAAATGGTGTTTTCGGCTTCACGATGTCGCCTTTGTCTTTTGCGATATCTAAATAAGTTGGGCCTAGCAGATCTGTATGATCTAATCCGATACTCGTCAATACCGTCATAATCGGTGAAAATACATTGGTAGAGTCATTTTTAATTCCAAGACCCGCTTCTACTATCACAAAATCCACTGGGTGCAACGCACCGAAATATAAGAACATCATTGTCGTAATGATTTCAAATTCTGTAGCTGTACCATATTCAGTTTCTTCTTCTAACGCTTCGCTCACTGGCTTGACGCGAGTCACAAGTTCAACAATGGTTTCATTGCTTACAGGTTCGCCGTTTAAACTGATTCTTTCATTAAAAGTTTCAATATAAGGCGACGTAAATGTACCGACGTCATAACCATTTTCGACAAGCGCAGCACGCAAGTAAGCAACTGTTGAACCTTTGCCGTTTGTTCCGCCGACATGGATACCTTTTATATTTTGTTCAGGATGGCCTAGACGTTCAAGCATCCATTCCATACGTTTAGTACCAGGCTTGATACCAAACGTATTTCTTTCATGTATCCAATATAAGCTGTCTAGGTAATTCATAATCAGGACTCCTATGCTTTTAATTGTTCGATTCTAGCTTTAACGCTATCGTATTTTTCTTGATAATCTTCTTTTTTCGCACGTTCTTCATTAATAATTTTTTCTGGTGCTTTATTAACAAAGTTTTCATTAGATAATTTTTTATCTACGCGGTCAAGTTCGCTTTGCCATTTATCTAATTCTTTTTCAAGACGTGCAATTTCTTTGTCCATATCAATTAAACCTTCAAGCGGTAAAATCACTTCACCTGCACCTACAACAGATGTCATTGCTTTATCTGGTGTTTCGATATCTGTCGCAATCACTAGTTCACTTGGGTGTCCGAAACGATCAATGTAGTGTTTGTTTTCTTCTAACATTTCAGTGATGGCTTCGCTTTTCGTTTTAATATAGATAGGAATTGCTTTAGATAATGGTGTATTAACTTCTGAACGTGCTTGACGTACAGCTTTGATAATTTCTACCACATATTGCATCGCTTGTTTACTTTCTTCAAACATGAATTCTGATTGAACTTTCGGCCATGCACTTGTCACAATTGTTTCGCCTTCATGCGGCAAGTTTTGCCAAATTTCTTCTGTAACAAACGGCATATACGGGTGAAGCATACGCATTGTACGATCTAATACATAGCTCAATACTGAACGAGTTGCTTGTTTTTGGTCTTCGTCTTCACCGTTCATCGGAATTTTACTCATTTCGATATACCAGTCGCAGAACTCATCCCAAATGAAGTTGTATAGAGCACGGCCGACTTCGCCAAATTCATATTTATCGCTTAAATCTGTTACTGTTTTCACAGTTTCATTAAGACGCGTTAAGATCCATTTATCAGCAAGTGATAAATTCTTAGATAAATCGATATCTTCAAATTTGAAATCTTCCCCGATGTTCATTAAGCTGAAGCGCGCCGCATTCCAGATTTTATTGATAAAGTTCCAAACCGCTTCTACTTTTTCTGTAGAATAACGTAAATCATGACCAGGTGATGAACCTGTTGCTAAGAAATATCTCAAGCTGTCAGCACCGTATTGATCAATAACATCCATAGGATCTACACCGTTGCCTAGTGATTTACTCATTTTGCGTCCATCTTCAGCACGTACTAAACCATGGAGCAATACATCATTAAATGGACGAGTTTCTGTAAACTCAAGACCTTGGAAAATCATACGTGCAACCCAGAAGAAGATAATATCATATCCTGTAACTAACGCATTAGTAGGATAATAGCGTTGGAAATCTTCTGCTTCTGTATCCGGCCAGCCTAAAGTAGAGAATGGCCATAAAGCACTTGAGAACCATGTATCCAAAACGTCTTCGTCTTGTGTCCAGTTTTCACTATCTGCCGGTGCTTCTTCGTCTACATAAATTTCTCCTGTTTCATTATGGTACCAAGCTGGAATTTGATGCCCCCACCATAATTGACGAGAAATTGTCCAGTCGCGGATATTTTCCATCCATTGATTGAATGTATGTTCAAAACGTTCCGGTACAAAGTTAATACGGTTATCTGTTTTTTGATTGTCTAATGCTTTTTTAGCAAGCGGATCCATATTAACGAACCATTGTGTAGATAAATAAGGTTCGACAATCGCACCGCTTCTTTCAGAGTGGCCGACTGAATGTGTATGGTCTTCGATTTTGATAACTAAGTCTTCAGCTTCTAAATCTTTGACTAATTGTTCACGGCATTCGAAGCGGTCCATACCTTCGTATTTGCCTGCTTTGTCATTCATTTTGCCTGATTCATCCATAACGATGATTGATTCTAAGTTATGACGTTTACCTAATTCGAAGTCATTAGGGTCATGTGCAGGTGTAACTTTCATCGCACCACTACCAAATTCAACATCAACATACTCGTCTGCTAAAATCGGTAATTCGCGTCCGACAATCGGCAAGATAACTTTTCTGCCGATAACATCTTTATAGCGTTCGTCATTCGGATTGACTACGATAGCTGTATCGCCTAGCATTGTTTCCGGACGTGTTGTCGCAATTTCAATATAGCCTTCCCCATCTGCATATGGATATTTGAAGTGATAGAATTTACCGGCTGTATCTTCATGTATTACTTCGATATCAGAAATCGCTGTTTTAGCAACCGGATCCCAGTTGATGATGCGTTCTCCGCGATAAATCAAGCCTTTTTTATACATATCAACAAAGACTTTTCTTACCGCTTTGCTTAATCCTTCATCTAAAGTAAAACGCTCTCTGTCATAATCCAGACCAAGACCTAATTTCGCCCATTGCTGACGAATAAATGAAGCATATTCTTCTTTCCAGCTCCAAACTTCTTCAAGGAATTTTTCTCGGCCTAAATCATGTCTTGAAATGCCTTGTTCATGTAATTTAGCTTCTACTTTTGCTTGTGTCGCAATCCCAGCATGGTCCATACCAGGCAAGTACAAAGTATCGTAGCCTTGCATACGTTTCATTCTTGTTAAAATATCTTGCAAAGTTGTATCCCAAGCATGGCCTAAATGTAATTTACCTGTTACATTCGGAGGTGGGATAACAATAGTGTATGTTTCTTTTGATTGGTCTCCGCTAGGTTTGAAGTAGCCTTTTTCTACCCATTTTTGATAGCGGCCAGCTTCAACCTCATTCGGATTGTATTTTGGTTTCATTTCCATAGGACAAACGCCTCCTTAAAAATAAAAACACCCGTTCCTAAACATAGGACGGATGTTCCGTGGTACCACCTAAATTCAACATAGTTCATCTATATTGCACTTAATTATGATTAACGCTCAAACACGCTTTAACTTACTATCAGTTCAGTTAAAGAACTAAGCGGGCTACCTTCGACAGCAATAATTATGTATTTTCAGCGACCATACACTCTCTTTGAAATTAAAAACTGCTTACTCTTCCCGATTTCTATATTCACTACTAATTTATAGTATAATAGAACTCTAAAATAAGTCAATGCGGATGGAGTGAAATTTTGTGAATGAATGTGCCTTTGGGACATCTGATCCCCTTTATATTGAATATCATGACAAAGAATGGGGACAACCTTTATATGATAGCCAAAAACTTTTTGAATTAATGGCATTAGAGTCGCAGCATGCAGGTTTATCATGGCTGACGATATTAAAGAAACGTCCTGCTTACCGGGAAGCCTTTTATCAATTTGACCCATATAAAATAGCACAAATGACAGAAAAAGATATCGATGCACTGATGGAATTTCCAAACATTGTCCATTACAGAAAAAAATTAGAAGCTATAGTCAGCCAAGCCAAAGGTTATATAGCAATTGAAAAAGAACACGGAAGCTTCAGTGATTATCTTTGGTCATTTGTTGATTATCACCCTATCGATTTAAAATACAAAACACCTAAAGACCGTATTACAGTTGATGATAGAGCAAAAAAGATGTCGAAAGCTTTAAAACATTACGGATTTAAGTTTATGGGTCCTGTAACTATGTTTTCATTTTTAGAAGCTGCAGGATTATATGATGCACATTTAATCGGCTGTCCATGTAAGCCATCTCAAAAGTAGGAACAATTTTTGTTCTTACTTTTATTTATAATATTTGAAATTATCTAAAAATTCCTTCTAATTTATGCTAAAATGACATTTATATTATTTTTTGAAGGAGGAATTGTATGGAATGGTTGAAATTAATAGGTATCTTGGTAATTATAATCGGATTCCTATTAAAATTTGATACGATAGCAGTCATATTAGCTGCAGCAATCGTAACTGGACTTGTGTCTGGTATGCATTTCTTTGAAATATTAGATGTACTCGGCAAAGCATTTATCGATAACCGCTTGGTTTCCCTTTTCCTATTAACTTTGCCTATGGTGGGTTTGATTGAACGTTTCGGACTTAAGAAACAATCTACAGTATTGATAGGAAAAATCAAATCTATAACCAGCGGGAGGTTATTATCGCTTTATTTGCTGATACGTGAATTGGCAGGTTTAGCTTCGATACGTATCGGCGGACATCCTCAATTTGTACGTCCGTTGATCAATCCTATGGTACAAGGTGCACTCGCAACGAAATATCGACTCAAACCTGACCAAATAGACAAAAAAGATGTCGAAAAAATAAAAGCAGAAGCATCTGCTATGGAAAATTACGGCAATTTCTTTGGGCAGAACCTTTTCGTAGGCGCTGCTGGTGTCCTACTAATGGTCGGTACTTTTAATTCTTTAGATATTAAAGTCAACGCAGTCAATCTTGCCATTGCTTCAGTACCGATAGCAATCATTACTTTAATCATTGTGGCCGTTAAGAATATTATGCTTGATCGTTATTTGGCTAGAAAATATCAGCACAAGGAGGATCAGTCATGAGTCAGCACACACTTGATACCATCCTTGAATGCTTTTATATTTTAATCGGTATTCAATTAATCTATACCGCTTATCGTGTACTAAAAGATAAAGATAAAACAAAACGTATAGGTACCGCCCTATTTTGGACACTGCTTGCGATTACATTTATTTTCGGTCCTTACCTGCCGAATGTTGTAAACGGCGCTATTATCTTGTTAATGGGTGTATTGACACTCTTTAAACAAGTCACAATCAAAAATATAGTGGATGTCACTGAAAAGCAAGGCGAAACAGGCGCAAAACGTTATGGAAACAAACTCTTTTGGCCGGCAGTTGTCTTAGCTGTTGTTGCGGTGATTATCTCAAATTGGACACCTTTAGGCGGTGCCATAGGTTTAGGTATCGCATCAATCGTAGGCTTAATTGCTGCCTACATAGTAATTAAACCTAAAGTCCAATATATCTTATATGACAGTGACCGCCTGACTCAACAAGTCGGAACTGTCGGTATTTTACCGCAATTTTTAGCCGCATTAGGTGTCTTATTTACGGTCAGCGGTGTAGGCAAAGTGATTTCAAATAGTATTTCCGGTTTCTTGCCTGAAGGTAATCACCTTATCGGCGCTGCTGCTTATATATTAGGTATGGTACTGTTTACCATGCTGATGGGTAATGCTTTCGCGGCATTTACTGTCATTACCGCTAGTATTGGTATTCCATTTGTGATTGCACAAGGTGCAGATCCTGCAATAGCAGGTGCACTAGCAATGACTGGCGGTTTTTGCGGTACTTTGTTAACACCTATGGCCGCAAATTTCAATACATTACCCGTTGCTTTGCTTGAAATGAAAAGTGAATTCAGTGTGATTAAAGCACAAATACCCGTAGCATTTATCTTAATTATAGTCCATATTGCTTTAATGTACTTTTGGGCATTTTAATATAAAGGAGACGATAATATGAATATACTTGTAACTGCATTTGATCCATTTGGTAAAGAAGAAACAAATCCAGCGCTTGAAGCTGTTAAATTATTGCCTGAGACTATCGGCGAACATACTATTACAAAATTAGAAATTCCAACCGTATTCCACAAATCGTTAGACGTCATTAAACAACAGCTCAAAATTGAACATTATGATGCAGTACTTGCTGTAGGACAAGCCGGCGGCCGTTTTGAACTTACACCCGAACGAATCGGTATTAATATCGATGATGCCAGAATTGCTGATAATGAAGGCAATCAACCGATTGATGAGACCATTCAAGCAGAAGGTGCACCCGCCTACTTTTCTAATATGCCGGTCAAACGTATGACACAAGCCATTAAAGATGCAGATGTTCCGGCTTCATTATCGAATACTGCAGGTACCTTTGTATGTAATCATATTTTATATCAATTAGGTTATTTGCATGCGACAACTTTCCCTTATATTCAATTCGGATTTATTCATGTACCGTTTATACCAAAACAAGTTGTCTCTAAACCTAATACCCCTTCTATGGCCCTCAGCACGATCGCTAAAGGACTCACAGCCGCAATTGAAGTCCTGTCACCAGACAATCGCGACGAAAATATTGCATTAGGACAAACGCATTAATACAATAAAAAACCGCCGAAATGGCGGTTTTCTTTGTGTGCTTACTTATTTAATTTGCGTCCTGTATAGCTTAAGAAGTACTTAATCATTGGTGCAACCAAGAATAATATGAAGAAAATTCTAAAGATATGGAAACTCGATATAATTGCTACATCTGCATGTGTCTCCATAGCAACCAGAACGATTTGGCTCATCCCGCCTGGTGCAGCACCTAAGAATAAGTCATTTAACGGCATATGGTTAAAAATCGAAATAACGTATACCATTACAGCTGCAAGTAAAATCAACAACACATTCTGAATGACAATTGCGACTGCAACACGGCCTTTCAAATCATTCAGCAATTTAGAAATTTGAATACCAATTCGAATCATATAAGCAATTTGCGCTGCTGCAATCAAATAGTTATCTAAAGTAAATGTCGCATTTGTCAGCATGTTCCATGCGATTAAAACAACGATTGGCGCTAATAATTGTCTTGTCGGGAAATTGATTTTACCCATGATGAAGTACACTACAGCGATAGCCAAAATAATAAACAATACTTGCCATAAATTTAATACTTCGCTCAAAGGTTTGAGTTTCATGAGCTTGCTGGCATGAACATCTTCGCTTCCGCTGGACATAAAGTAAGATAACATCGGAATCAAAATCACAACGAAAATAATTCTCGAAGTTTGTGTTAAACTCACCACTAAAATATTAGCACGTTTGTCTTCTTCAGCCATAATCAGCATTTGACTCAAAGCCCCTGGAATGACACTTAATAATGCTGTTTCATTATTAACATTCGCTATCTTTTTGAAGAAATAAGCAATTAAGATTGCCATAACCAATAGCAATACAGTTACTAAAATAATTGAGAACCAATTATTTGTTATGTCATTCACTACAGTACGTGTAAAGGTAGATCCGATTTGTACCCCTAACAAAATCAAACCTATTTGACTTATCCAAAATGGCCATTCAATTTCCATTTTAAACAAGCGTATGCATATGATACTCGCAATTATGGGACCAAACATAAATGGTAGCATGATATGCATTGCTGATAAGATCAGACTGATAACAATTGCCATCAATAATACAATAATATTATTACGCAATTTTTTATTCATATTTTATCACTACCTTTATCCCACTTCTTATCCATTGTATTTATCATAACACGCTTGATACGAAAAAGTTAGGGATTGATTTGGAGCCGTTTCCATAGTGCTTTTCTATACTGAAATGATGAAAAAGAGAGTGAAATATCTCTGCAGACATTTCACTCTCTGAATCATTTAATTTGCTTAATCTAATAATTATTTTGCGACTCTTTCAAACGCTTTATCGAATGCTTCGATTGTTTTTTCAATATCTTCTTTCGTGTGCGCTGTAGATAAGAATGTACCTTCGAATTGAGATGGTGGTAAGAAGACGCCTTCTTTCGCCATTTCACGATACATTTCTGAGAAGAGTTTCAAGTCGCTGGCATTAGCTTGTTTAAAGTTCGTTACTGGTCCTTCATTAAGGAAGTAACCAATCATAGAACCAGCACGGTTAACTGTCATCGGCACATTGTGTTTTTCTGCTACTTTTTTCAAGCCTTCTTCTAAAATATCGCCAAGTTCATTGAAGTAATCGTAGCTTTCTGGTGTTAATTGGCTCAATGTTTCATAACCGCTTGTCATTGCTAATGGGTTACCTGATAATGTACCAGCTTGATAAATAGAACCTACCGGTGCAATATTATCCATAATCTCTGCTTTACCGCCGAAAGCACCTACAGGTAAACCGCCGCCGATAACTTTACCTAAGCAAGTTAAATCTGGCATAACATCGAAGTAGCCTTGCGCACAGTTGTAACCGACTCTGAATCCAGTCATGACTTCGTCAAAGATAAGCAATGAACCATATTCATTTGTGATATCTCTTAAGCCTTGCAAGAAGCCTTCAACTGGCGGAACTACACCCATATTACCAGCTACCGGTTCAACAATCACACCTGCAATGTCATCTCCATACGTTTCAAATGCTTGTTTAATCGCATCTAAATCATTGTATGGCACTGTAATTGTACTTTTAGCTGTGCCTTCAGGTACACCTGGAGAATCAGGCAAACCTAAAGTTGCGACACCTGACCCTGCTTTGATAAGTAGTGAATCACTATGCCCATGGTAACAGCCTTCAAACTTAACGATTTTATCTCGGCCTGTGTAACCTCTTGCTAATCGAATTGTATCTTGTGTTGCTTCTGTACCAGAAGACACCATTCTTACTTTTTCGATTGAAGGTACACGATCAATCACAAGTTCAGCTAACTTGATTTCTTCAAGAGTTGAAGCACCAAAGCTTGTACCTTTATCAACCGCTTTATGCAAACTGTCGATTACTTGTTTATTTTCATGTCCAAGGATTAGAGGTCCCCAGCTTAATACATAGTCTATATACTCGTTGCCATCAATGTCATAAATCTTAGAGCCTTTCCCATGATCCATAAAGATGGCTGGCATATCAACAGATTTAAATGCACGTACTGGACTGTTGACACCGCCAGGCATTAATTGTTCAGCTTTCTTAAATGCTTCAATCGATTTTTCGTAACCCATTTATTCGTCCTCCTTATTATCTAAGTAACGGCAAATATCTTTTGAGAAATACGTAATAATCATATCTGCGCCTGCACGTTTCATAGAAATCATTTGTTCCATTACAATTTTTTCTTCATCAATCCAACCTTGAAGTGCTGCTGCTTTTGTCATGCTGTATTCACCGCTGACGTTATAAGCGATAACCGGAACATTTGTTCTTTCTCTGACATCTCTGATGATATCTAAGAAACTAAGTGCTGGTTTGACAATCATCATGTCAGCGCCTTCTTTTAAGTCGCTTTCTAATTCAAGCAAAGCTTCTCTTCTGTTTGAAGGATCCATTTGATACGTTTTTCTATCACCGAATGATGGTGTTGATTCTGCTGCATCACGGAATGGACCGTAGAAACTAGATGCGTATTTAATACCATAACTCATGATTGGAATATTGTAGTAGCCTGCATCATCTAAACCTTTACGGATTTCAGCAACGAAACCATCCATCATATTGCTTGGTGCAATGATATCAGCGCCTGCTTCAACTTGCGATACAGCTGTTTTAACCAATAAAGGCAATGTTTTATCGTTATCAACGTCATGTGTATGATCATCGATTAAACCGCAATGGCCGTGATCAGTGTATTCGCATAAGCAAGTATCTGCTAATACAAGCATATCTGGATAAAGCTTTTTAGATTTGCGTGTTGCTTTTTGAATGATACCTTCATGTGCATAAGCACCTGTTCCAACCGCATCTTTTTCGTTTGGGACACCAAAGAACATCACTGCTCGTATTCCTAAATCATACGCTTCTTTTAGCTCTTCATCTAATCGATTTAAGCTGATTTGATAAATACCAGGCATGGAAGGAATTTCTTCTTTAACATCATCTCTTTCCACTACAAAGATAGGATAAATCAAATCTTCTTTTCTTACGTGATTTTCTCTTACAAGACTACGCATAGATTCATTAACGCGTAATCTTCTGTGTCTGTCAAAACTCATTTATGATTCCTACTTTCTTTAATTGTATTGATTAAACCGTCGATTGTTTGTATTTTTGCGATATATGCATCATATCCGAACTTATGAATCGTATCATAAGTAGGTTGGCCGATGGCATAACATGAAAATGATAATTTCAAATGCTTTTGCTTCAAAGTATTAAAAAAATTATCTGCAGAAGAAGAACTCGCAAATGCAATACCTTCCGCCTGCTGCATGCGTAATAATTGAATCGCTTTTTCAATATTAGTCTTATGCTGAACCGGTCGATATAAGTCGACTTTAGTTACTTTTGCGCCTCGTTGTGCAAGCTCATTTTCCAGCAAAGGACGTGCAGCAGCACTGCTTGGAATAAAAATAGTTTCATCTTTATTAAAAGAAAATGCTGCTAAAAAGCCTTCTTGAGAGTAGTCGTCAGGACAAAAGTCGACAAAAATATCATGCAAACCGCAAAAACGTCGGGTTTTTTCACCAATTACCGCAACTTTATCATACTTTACTTGATCTAAATAAGGTAAAAAATACCTAACTGCATTCTTTGATGAAAAGATAATCCAATGATAGTGATGAGTGAGTAAGCTTTCATCAAATGACAATGGTTGGATTTTGATGAATGGCAAATGAATCAAATCATTGCTTGTATCATGAATGGAACTCGTTTGTGTCATTATGACTGATGATGGCATAAGAATTCATCTCCGTATTATAGACTACTCTTCCTCGTTTAATGCTTCAATAATTTTATCAGCACCTTGTTTTTTCAAAACATCGCTGACTTCTTTGCCTAATTCCACTGGATTTTGACCTGTCACAGAATGTTCAAAGCGTTGTTTGCCGTCTGGAGACATTATCAAACCAGTGAATGAAAGCTGACCATTATCGCCGACTGTCGCATAACCGCCGATCGGCACTTGGCAGCTGCCGTTCATTTCTTTTAAGAATGTACGCTCTGCCGTTACACATTCAGCTACACTTTGATTGTGTACTTTCGTCAATAATTCTAATAATTCTTCATCATCGCTGCGGCACTCAATACCTAATGCGCCTTGGCCGATAGCTGGAATCAGCATATCTTGTTCAAGATATTGCGTTACGATATCGTCTGACCAGCCCATTCTGCGCAATCCTGCAGCAGCTAAAATAATCGCATCATAGTCTTCTGTTTCTAGTTTATGCAGACGCGTATCGATATTGCCTCGAATCCATTTGATTTCTAAATTAGGATATTTTGCTAATATTTGTGCTCCGCGTCTTAATGAACTTGTTCCTACAATACTGCCATCCGGCAAATCTTGGAGCTGTACATGATTTTTTGAAATAAATGCATCAAATGGAATTTCTCTATCAGGAACACAGCCGAGTGTTAATCCGTCCGGCAACTCACTTGGCACATCCTTTAATGAGTGGATGGCAAAATCAATTTCATGGTCGAACAAAGCTTGTTGAATCTCTTTGACAAACAAACCTTTTCCGCCTACTTTAGATAATTGTCTATCTACGATTTGGTCACCTTTTGTGACAATTTCCTTTATTTCAATATCTAAATCTGGTTGTACCTCTTTTAACTTTTCAATAAATTGACGGCTTTGCGTCAATGCGAGCTTACTTCTTCTTGAACCAACGACAAGCTTGCGCACGTCAACTTCCTCCTCTGCTTAAAGGTTGTCATTACCCAAAAAAGTTCGGGAAATGCGAAACGAATATTAAGTTAAACATACTGAACATATAAATCAGCATATTAAACAGCACTTGATTTATAGGGCTTACCCATTTCTTAGTGCGAATAAGAATGTATATCACATAGCTCACCATTACTATAATTGAAGATATCACTTTAGGGTCTAATAAGATATTATAACCTATTGTCTGAAAACCCCATTGTGCTCCAAGGATGACACCAATGACCAGCAAAGTAAAACCAATGATAGTCGAATAAAAAGTCATCTTTTCTAAGGTGTTTACACTACCTATTCTAAAATATTTTTGGTCAAAATGCTTTTGTTTAAGGTTGCGATACTGCAATACATATAAGGTAGCATTCACAAACGCAAATGAAAAGAATGCATAACTGACGATAGCTAATGAGACATGAATGATTAATAACTCATGGTTTACATTAAATTCTGCTTTTTCAATAAACGTTTCATTCGGTCTGAATGTGTGAATCGCCATTACAATAAACCCTATGGCATTGAACAAAAATATAGAAAACTCCAAGTGTTTTACTACACTGATTACAATAGAAAATGATAAAATCAGCCAGTTTAAAAAATAAAACACATCAAAAACTGATCCTAACGGAACTGCTTTAGCCATATTGATATATAAAGACAAAGAGATTGTTTGCAATACCCAAACAATCCCTAGTGTGTAAAACCCTAACGTTCTAATTTTATGATTCTTTTTAAAAAAATCATAAAAATAGCAAGAAATACTGAGTAAGTAAATCAGCAAAGTTACTTCATGGAAACGCACGAAAAACATATCTTGCATATTATCACCATACTATGGCTGCTTATTCAAAACCTAAGATTTGTCGTGCTGAGAGTTTGCGTTCTTTCTTTGCGACGCTCTTTTCATACTCGCTTTCAGCCTCAATATCAAAGATGTTTTGGAACAGCTCTAATTTTTCACTGCTATTTTTATCATTACTCAACTCTTTTGCTTGTTTAATCGGATCTTTCAGCATTTGGTTAATAATGCTCTTGGTATGTTTTGAGATAACCTTGCGCTCACGTTCGCTTAAATCAGGTAATTTACGATCAATGCTGTCCATTGTTTCTTGTTGGATATTCATTGCTTTTTCACGCAATGCTCTGATAACAGGAACAACGCCTAGCATGTTCACCCAATCATTGTGTGAAGCAATTTCATGCGGGATTTGGTCAGCAATTTGTGCTGCTGCTGCTTCTCTTTCACGCAAGTTGGCATCTACTAAACCTTTAAGATCGTCGATATCGTAACTGAACACATTCATGTCTGACTCAATAGCTGGATCGATATCTCTCGGCACTGCGATATCAATTAATACCATCGGTTCTTGTTTGCGTTGACGTGTAACAGTTTCCATCATGCTTTGAGTAATAATATATTCTGATGCACTTGTTGAACTGATTACAATATCAGCGTTGACTAATAATGATCCTAGTTCGTCTAATTGTGCATAATCTACTTGATGCTTATCTGCTAATTCGCGTGCGCGTTCAGCAGTTCTGTTAACGACTGTAACTTTCTCAATTCCAGAACCTAACAGATTTAACAATGACAATTCGCTCATTTCGCCTGCACCGATAATCACCGCATGCTGTGATTTCAAGTTACCAAACACTTTTTTAGCAAGCTCAACGGCCGCATAAGAAACACTTACCGCATTATCTGCGATATCTGTTTCGTTGTGCGCGCGTTTAGCGAATGTGATTGCTTGTTTGAATAAATGATTAAATATCGTACCTGTTGTACCTACTTCTTGTGCTGTAAAGAACGCATCTCTCATTTGACCTAAAATTTGTGTTTCCCCTAACACAATTGAGTCTAATCCAGATGTTACATTAAATAAGTGTTCTACAGCTTCGTCTCCAACCAACGCTTCTGACATCGCCTTGATTTCATCTACTTCCAAACCGAATTTACGAGCTAAGAAGCGCTGAATGTAATAACGGCCTGTGTGGATTTGATCCGCAACAGCGTATACTTCTGTGCGGTTGCACGTAGACAATATTACATTTTCTAATATTGATTTTGTTTCAAACAAATCAATATGCGATTCATGTATGGCATCAGCTTTGAAAGCAACTTTTTCTCTCAGTGCTACATCAGCGGTACGATGGTTGATGCTTATCGCAATTATATGCATTTATAACGCCCTCCATACTATTGACAATACCTACATTATAACACACAAATTATAACCTTAAAGTCATCAAGCCGGTTTATTTAGAAATATTCTAATCTAGCATTTGTTCAGTCAAAAATTCGTCAAATTTAAGAATCAATGTAAAAATCATTCATATTTTAGACACAAGTGCTATAACGCTTGCTGTGCTTTTTGTATACATAGATTGTTATTGCACTTTCATGGCACTTTTGACTGCTACATTAGAACGATTATAAATATTGCTCTATCGCATTCCAAATGACTTGCTGGTTTTTATTGTTAATGGAAGAGTAACTGATAATCGTGTCTTCACTTTCCATCTCTAATTTTTCTCTGATTACCTTAAGATGTTTTTGAATTTTGCCTTTAGCAATTTTATCTTGCTTAGTCGCAATGATTAAGACAGGCAAATCATAATACTTTAAGAAATCATACATTAACACATCATCTTGTGTCGGCGCATGTCTGATATCAATTAATTGAATCACAAGCTTCAACTGTTCACGCTGAGTAATGTATTTTTCAATCATTTTACCGAATTGTTCTCTTTGTTTTTTGCTGACTTTCGCATAGCCGTATCCAGGCACATCGACAAAGATCAATTGGTTATCAATATCATAAAAGTTAAGTGTTTGTGTTTTACCGGGTTGTTGTGATGTTCTGGCCATATTTTTACGGCCAATCATACTATTAATAAATGTGGACTTCCCTACATTAGAGCGTCCGCTTAAAGCAACCTCATCTAGTCCTGATTCTGGATACTGTTCAGGTTTTACTGCACTGATCAATAGTTCTATATTATTCGGGTTGATATCCATTTTCGACCTCTTTTCTATCCATTATAGATTGATTCGCGTTTCATTATATCAGATAACAAATTCGAAAGTGCACCAATTTCGAAAGAAAAGTATAAAAAAAGCATTCTCAGCACCTAATCAGTGCTGAGAATGCAATATGCAATACGATTATGCAGAAGTTTTTTCTAAGTTAACTTCATTACCGTCTTCGTCATATAATTCAGGCGTAGACTCGTTATTAATTGTTTTTTCAGTGATAACCACTTTTGCTACTTCTTCAGTAGATGGGATATCATACATGATTTCAATTAATGATTCTTCGATAATTGAGCGTAAACCACGTGCACCTGTTTTACGTTCGATTGCTTTTTCAGCAATTGCTGATAAGGCTTCTTCTGTAAATTCAAGTTCTACATGATCAAGCTCAAGCATTTTCTTGTATTGTTTTACTAAAGCGTTCTTAGGTTGTGTTAAGATATTTTTCAATGCTGAAATATCTAATGTTTCTAAGTTCGCTACGATTGGAATACGTCCGATAAATTCAGGAATCAATCCGTAAGATTGCAAGTCCTCAGGACGGATATGTTCTAGTAATGCACTTTCATCATATTTTGCAGCTTCATTACTAGCGAATCCAATCACTTTTTCACCTAAACGACGTTTGATAACATCATCGATTCCGTCAAAGGCACCGCCTAGGATGAATAAGATATTAGTCGTGTCGATTTGGATGAATTCTTGGTTAGGGTGTTTACGTCCACCTTGAGGCGGTACACTTGCTGTTGTACCTTCTAAGATTTTAAGCAATGCTTGTTGTACACCTTCACCAGAAACATCACGTGTAATTGAAGTATTTTCAGATTTACGTGCAATCTTATCGATTTCATCCACGTAAATAATACCTTTTTCAGCTTTATCGATATCGAAATCAGCTGCTTGGATTAAACGTAATAAGATATTTTCTACGTCTTCACCTACATAACCAGCTTCAGTTAAACTTGTCGCATCCGCAATCGCAAATGGCACGTTCAATGTTTTCGCTAATGTTTGTGCAAGTAATGTTTTACCGCTACCAGTTGGCCCGATTAAAGCGACGTTACTTTTTTGTAATTCTACTTCATCATCTTTAGGTCCTAATTGTTGGATACGTTTGTAATGGTTGTATACCGCCACTGATAATGATTTTTTCGCTTTCTCTTGACCAATGACATAATTATTTAGTTGATCCATAATTTCTTTTGGAGTTGGTAAATCTGTAAATTCTTCTGTAGCATTTTGGGCAAGTTCTTCTTCTACGATTTCAGAACATAATTCGATACATTCGTTACAAATGTAGACACCGCTGCCTGCCACAAGTTTCTTAACTTGATCTTGGTCCTTACCACAGAAAGAACACTTCAATTTTTCTTCATCTTCATTGAATTTAAACATTTATTATTTACACCTCTATTCCATAAAGACTATACGCAAACACTTTAAACTATGCAATGAATTTGTTTATAGACTTTATCGTTACTTTTAAACCAATCATTACAGTTCCTTAAATCAGGTTAAGAATTATTGATGATTGTATTGATTATATCTATGATGAGATTTTTACTTTATTGAACTTGTATATCGAATATATCATTTTGTAAAGTTTATGCAACAATGTTGCTTACAAACAATATAGCATAGGGTTTATCAAAACGAAATAATTACGATTATAAATCACTGTAGAGGATGAAACTACATTCTGCAACTCAAACACCTTGAATATCTCAAGCTGATTGACACATTAGAAATGCAACTTCACCCTCTACCCATTCATTTATTCAATTGGAAATGAATTGATTATTTGTCTTCTTTTTCTTCTTTTTTATCTTCAGAAGCTTCAACAAATTTAGCATTATCCACTAATAAGTCGATAACTTTTTTAACACGTACATCACCTTTGATTAAGTCAGTGTTGCCTAATGTTTTCTTGATATCTTCAGCTGAGATGCCGAATTGTTCGCTCATTGCTTCTAATTCTTTATCGATATCTTCATCAGATGCTTCGATGTCTTCAGCATTTGCGATTGCAGTTAATGTTAAGTTTGTTTTAACACGTGCTTCAGCATCGTCTTTCATTTGTTCTCTTAATTGAGACTCATCTTGACCTGAGATTTGGAAGTAAGTTTCTAAGTTTAAACCTGATTGTTGAATACGTTGTTCGAATTCTTGCATCATACGGTTTAATTCAGTGTTGATCATTGCTTCAGGAATATCTACTTCAGCGTTTTCAACAGCTTTATTGATTGCTTCTTCTTTTTCAACGTTTTCAGCGTTGACTTTTTTCTCTTCTTCAAGACGTTTGCGAAGATTTTGTTTGTATTCTTCAACGTTATCCGCATCTGAATCTAATTCATTAGCGATTTCATCGTCTAATTCAGGAACGTTTTTGTATTTTACTTCGTTGATTTTAACTTTGAAAGTCGCTTCTTTACCCGCTAATTCTTCAGCGTGGTATTCTTCCGGGAATGTAACTTTAACGTCTTTTTCGTCGCCAGTATTCAAGCCTACTAATTGCTCTTCAAATCCAGGAATGAACATACCTGAACCGATTTCTAAATCGTAGCCTTCAGCTTGTCCGCCTTCGAATTGTTCCCCGTCAACATAACCATCGAAGTCTAAGTTTACAGTATCGCCTTCTTCAACTGCACCTTCTTCTTTGATTACCATTTCAGCTAAGTGACCTAAGCTGTGATCAATTTGTTCTTGTAATTCTTCATCTGTTAATTCAGCATTTTGCTTTTCAACTTCAAGACCTTTGTAGTCTCCAAGTTTAACTTCTGGTTCTACAGTTACAGTAGCGTTGAAAGTCAAGTCTTTGCCTTTTTCAATTTGTGTAACTTCGATTTCAGGTTGATCAACTGGTTTGATACCTGTTTCTTCGATAGCTTCACCGTAAGCTTCTGGTAATAAAAGATCAACTGCATCTTGGTAAAGTGCTTCTACACCAAAACGTTGTTCAAAGATTTGGCGAGGTACTTTCCCTTTACGGAAACCAGGAATATTTACTTGTTTAACTACTTTCTTGAATGCTTGATCAATTGCTTGATCTACTTTTTTAGCAGGAACAGTAACTTCTAAAACGCCTTGGTTACCTTCCTTTTTTTCCCATGTTGCTGTCATGATATAAAAACCTCCATGATAATCGTAATTTTAATTTTTCAACTTTTTCATTATAGCATACGTACAATACGGTTACAAACCTTGTGATTAGTGTATTGCGAGTTGCTGCTGCAATTTATTCTTTTCTCTTAAATGTTGTAATACTATCATAATACCCTAATCATTATGTGATATTCTGTTCAATCAGATGGATCCATTTAAGAACCTCATCATTCAACTTCAATTCATCAGATGCTGATAGATTCAACATTGACTGTATATAATTGAAGTAGGTCGTAATCCACTCGTCAATAGGTGCGTATGTTTCAATTTCAAGCGGATAAATCCCAATGGCAAACCCTTGAAGCATCTGAGAAATTTCCGGTCTCATTTGATCTCCGAAAGCATCCTCAAACCGCTGCATCACTTCAGGAATCACCTTTTGCGTAAAAGGTGCATACTCTAAGCCGGGCAAGTCTTTAGGTACGACATCGAACGCTGTCTTATTTTTAATGAACCTCACATGATGTTGGTACTGTGCTTTTTTCAAGTATTCTAAAATAATGGTTTGAACATGTGCATGTAATGTTGTTTGGTTGATGATTTCTGCGAACGTATCTGAAAAACCATACTGTCCTTCATGCATCATATCGAACAATAAATACAACTGCTGATCGACTTGCAATTCGGTAAATTGTTTCATCCTGCTGATATAATGCTTTTTGTTTTCATTCAGCTGCATTTGGGCATCTTCTTTAATCGGAAACAGCTGCATGCGGATATCATGATCATTCACTTGATCTATAATCTGATTAAAGACTTCCACACATTCATAGTACTGTCCTAACCCATGCAAGCTGGTCATATAATAAACCATTAAGCGATTATAGGCATCAAAACCTTGTTTCAATAGGATGATTGCTTCTTCTCTCAATTCCAAATATTGTTCCATTCTTAGAAGCATCTCACATTTTAATAAAGCTAATTCAGTATCTAATTCAAAACTTTTTTCGAATTTCATAAATGCATCGTACATCTCATCGTAATTTTCATGTTCAAAATGCGATTTAATATCTTTCGTCAGTTTTGCTTTGTTTTGAGGGAATGGAATTACATCAGACATGTTAACACCCGCTTCTAATTCAATGCTTTTAAGATGAGCGCACTCCAAGTTTCAAAATCATCATAATCTTCGATTCTGCCTTGATTCACCCATTTGATTTTAAGTGTATCTGTTTCTTTTGCTTCTACATTTTCAGAATCCACTCTGATTTTAAATACGATTCCTAAATGTACTTCGCCCACTTCATTCGTATCATCATTAATGAAACCGATATACTCCATATTTTGTGTTTTGCTTGTACTTAAACCGACTTCTTCTTCTAATTCACGTTGTGCATTCACACGCAATACTTCATTAATTGTTTGTGCGTCCATTACATCATTCATATGTCCGCCTACACCAATAGAAGATTGACCATGCAAGCGGTCTTCGCCGCCGCCGGATAAACGTTCATAAACGAGCGTTTCTCCTTTTTCATTTTCTAGCAAGCAATATGAGATAAGTTGTTTATACGCAGGATCTTCTTCCATATCTCCGCGGCGTTTTACTTCATATTTATCTAAAGTTTCAAAAATCGCTTCCCCAGTCGGATCATTTTGCGGTAAAAAGCCGTTGAATGCATTTTTTTCATGATTAAACACAATATCTCTTGGTACTACAATGATTTTCTCATCAAATTTTGACATGGTTTTCTCCTTTACTATTTACATATGTACTCGTTGCTATTTTATCAAAAATCAGAAATCTGAGTAAAGCTGCTTCTATTAAAAAACTCAATCATCAGTATAAAGATTACCAATGATTGAGTATTGTAAGTTGATTATTTTAAAGCTGCTTTAGCTTTTTCTACTAATTCACCGAAAGCTTTGTCGTCTGAAATTGCGATTTCAGAAAGCATTTTACGGTTGATATCGATGTCAGCTTGTTTTAAGCCGTTCATTAATTTAGAGTAGCTTAAACCGTGGTTGCGTGCAGCCGCATTGATACGAGTAATCCATAATTTACGGAAGTCGCGTTTTCTTTGACGACGGTCACGGAAAGCGTATTGACCTGATTTCATTACTTGTTGCTTAGCTGTTTTATATAAAGTACGTTTTGCGCCGAAGTAACCTTTAGCTAATTTGATTACTTTTTTACGACGTGCTCTTGTTACTGTTCCACCTTTAACACGTGGCATATTGAATTCCTCCTTGGTTATATCTATAACTTGATTATTTTAATTTGGTTCAGTCTGCAATCTTTTCATCAAAGCTAAAGCAGAACTGGTTTATCGTTTTGTTTCTAGTCAATTATTTTTTGTAAGCTAATAATTGTTTTACACGTTTCATATCACTTGGTGATACTAAGCTTGCTTTACGTAATTTACGTTTTTGTTTAGTGCTTTTGTTTGCGAATAAGTGAGATGTGAAAGCTCTTGAACGTTTTAATTTACCAGAAGCAGTTCTTTTAACACGTTTAGCTGCTCCGCGGTGTGTTTTCATTTTTGGCATAATGAAATTCCTCCTATAATATCTTTAAAAATTATTTTTCTGCTAGTGGTGCTAGCATGATAAACATTTGACGGCCTTCCATTTTAGGCTTTTGTTCAACTGTAGCGATGTCTTTGCATTCGCCTGCAAATTTCTCTAATACACGTTGACCAATTTCCTTATGCGTAATAGCACGTCCTCTGAAACGAATTGAAACTTTACATTTATCGCCTTTAGTTAAGAATTTGCGTCCTTGTTTCAACTTAGTTTGGAAGTCATGTTCCTCAATTGTTGGACTTAAACGAATTTCTTTAACGTTGATAACTTTTTGTTTTTTCTTCATTTCTTTTTCTTTTTTCTGTTGTTCGAATTTGTATTTACCGTAATCCATAATACGAGCAACAGGAGGTTTAGCATTAGGCGCGACTACGACTAAATCTAAACCTACACGATCAGCCATTTCTAAAGCTTCACGTTTTTGTTTAACACCGATTTGTTCACCGTCTTGACCAATGACACGAATTTCTCTTGCACGAATTCTTTCGTTAACTTGCGTTTGATCCTTTGCTATGGTTAACACCTCCGTTATATTTACGAAATATCCCAAGTAAAAAGAGCGGACACAGAAGTGCCCGCTCTTTTCCATAAAGTCAACGTTATCTCATTGCAACGTTGTTTTGGACCTGCCAACAGCCTTAAGCGTCGCTACAGGTGAGAAGCGGGAAGCTTCTACTTGGTTCGTTTCGTATTCAACGTATACAATCATATCAACATTAAGAGATAAAGTCAATTAAAATTTGAAACTTTATTTAAATTGGCTCATATCCACGTCTTGACGCAAATCTACGTCTTTCAATGGAATTTTTTTCGTTTTGTATCTGATTTTATGATACAAGAAGAAAGCTAAGAATACTGGGATACCCATATATGTGATTAAGAATCTGTTTGGATCAAAGTCGCCTGTTTTAATGAAGTCGACATCTTGTCCGATAATAACAATCACACATAAGATACCTGCAAAGATAGGTCCGAATGGGAACCATTTTGCTTTATATTTCAATTCATATTTATGATGATGCTGTGCAGTGAATGCACGTCTGAAACGATAATGGCTGATTGCAATACCTACCCAAGCAATAAATCCAGTCATACCGCTCGCAGCAACAATATATTCATAAGCGCCGCCGCTTAATTTTTGTAATAAGAAAATAGCAACTGTAACTACGCCTGTCGCAACTAATGCGATGAATGGCACACCTTGTTTAGATGTTTTGCCGAACACCGGTGCAGCAAGTTTATCTTTACTCATAGAGTACAGCATACGTGTTGATGCATACATACCTGAGTTTCCGGCAGATAATACAGAAGTTAAGATAACTGCGTTCATGAATGAAGCTGCGAATGCTAAACCGGCATTTTTAAATACTAATGTAAATGGAGATGTCGCAATGTTATCTTCCCCGCCCATCAATGCTGGATGAGTATAAGGGATAATCATACCGATAACAAAAATCGCTAAAATATAGAATAACAAAATTCTCCAGAATACTTGTTTGATTGCTTTTGGTACAGCACGTTCAGGGTTTTCAGATTCCCCTGCTGTGATACCGATCAGCTCAGTCCCTTGGAATGAGAAACCAGCAATTAAGAATACACCTAAGATAGATAATAAGCTTCCGCCTAAATTACCGCCTAGGATTGGACCGTCGCCTGAAGTAAAGGTTTCAAATCCAATGAATTTTCCGCCCATAATTCCGACAATTGTAAGCAGCCCGATGGCGATAAAGACAATTACTGTTACAACTTTAATTAATGCAAACCAATATTCACTTTCACCATAGACACGAACTGACAATGAGTTCAGTGCGAAGATAATGATAAGGAATAAAACACTCCATGCCCAAGCTGGAATACTTTTCATCGGGTCCCAATATTGAATTACTTGTGCAGCAATAGTTACGTCTGCTGCGACAGTGATAACCCAGTTAAACCAATAGTTCCATCCTAAAGCAAAGCCTAATGACGGATCTACAAATCGAGTGGCATACGTACTGAATGAACCAGAAACAGGTAAATACGTTGCCATCTCACCTAATGAAGTCATTAGGAAGAAAACCATAATACCAATAACAGCATACGCTAATAGCGCTCCTAAAGGCCCAGCATCATGAATTGCGCCGCCTGATGTTACGAATAAACCTGTTCCGATACATCCGCCGATTGCAATCATGGAAATATGTCGGTCTTTTAGACCTCTTTGGATGCCTGCATCCTGATTAGATTGATTGTTCATAATCGATTCCTTTCTTTAGTATAGAGGCTTGCATGAATATAAAAATGATGGCCGCTATCTTATTTGATATGCGACCATCATTAGAACTTTATAATATACGGTAGCACATCACATTATGTGACAGTCCAGCTCCTATTAGGAAACTGTCCCAAAATACAATAGTTACGGCTATTGTAAATTTCGGCATCTTTGCCTTTAACTTATTCAACATACGCTCCGATAAAGCTTCTGATAAGCAACTCTTCAAAGATGCAACCTCTAACACTTTTTTTAATATTTATTCAACTACATTGTAATATACATTATTTCTTCTGTAATATCAAGGAGTTAATTTTGTCTTTGTTTTTTCAATCGGATTTCGTCTACTAAATTCCAAATGAATTCATCTTTTTCAACTGTTTCTTGTTCTTTTGAACCATATTGACGTACGTTGACTTCATTATTTTCAATTTCTTTATCACCGATTACTAATTGATAAGGAATTTTATGCATTTGCGCTTCACGGATTTTGTAACCCATTTTTTCATTGCGGTCATCAATTTCAACACGAACACCTTGTGATTTCAATTCATCTTGAATTTGACGCGCATAATCATAATGCAAATCAACATTTACAGGAATAATCTCAACTTGCATTGGTGCTAACCAAGTTGGGAATGCACCTTTTGTTTCTTCAGTTAAGAATGCTACGAAACGTTCCATAGTTGATACTACACCGCGGTGAATAACAACTGGGCGGTGTTCTTCTCCGTCTTTGCCGATATAAGCTAAATCAAAGCGTTCTGGCAACAAGAAGTCAAGTTGTGCAGTTGATAAAGTTTCTTCTTTACCCATTGCTGTTTTCACTTGAACATCCAATTTAGGACCGTAGAATGCCGCTTCGCCGATTGCTTCTTCATAAGGCAATTCCATTTCATCTACTGCTTCTTTAAGCATTGCTTCTGCTTTATCCCACATTTCATCGTCATCGAAATATTTTTCAGTATCTTCTGGATCACGATAGCTTAAACGGAAGCTGTAGTTTTCGAAACCAAAGTCATCATACACGTCTAAGATTAATTGTACAACGCGTTTGAATTCTTCTTTGATTTGGTCTGGACGTACGAAGATATGCGCATCATTCAAAGTCATACCGCGGACACGCTGCAAGCCTGATACAGCACCACTTGCTTCATAACGGTGCATTGTACCTAATTCAGCCAAACGAATCGGCAATTCTCTATATGAATGCGGTTTGTTTTTATAAATCATCATATGATGTGGACAGTTCATCGGACGCATAACCATTTCTTCAGTTTCATCCAATTTCATCGGTGGGAACATGTCATCTTGATAGTGATCCCAGTGGCCTGATGTTTTATATAAATCTACGTTCGCCATTACTGGTGTATAAACGTGGTCATAGCCTAAGCTGACCTCTTTATCCACAATATAACGTTCGATTTCACGACGGATAGTTGCACCGTTCGGCAACCATAACGGCAAACCTGCACCTACTAATTGACTGTTCATAAACAATTCAAGTTCTTTACCGATTTTACGGTGATCGCGTTCTTTACGTTCTTCCAGCATTTTCAAGTGTGCTTTTAAATCTTTTTTATCGAAGAATGCAGTTCCGTAAATACGTTGCAGCATTTTGTTGTTGCTGTCGCCGCGCCAATATGCACCAGCTGTAGAAAGCAATTTAAACTCTTTGATTTTAGAAGTTGATGGCACATGTACACCGCGGCATAAGTCAGTAAATTCGCCTTGTGTATAAAGTGTCACATTTTCACCTTCAGGAATCGCATCGATTAACTCTTGTTTGTAAGGGTCATCGCTGAAGAATGCTTTTGCTTCGTCGCGGCTGACTACTTTGCGTTCGATTTTATGATTTTCATTCACGATTTGTTTCATTGTTTTTTCGATTTCAGGGAAATCTTCTGAAGAAATTTTAGCATCTGTATCAAAGTCATAGTAGAAACCGCCTTCAATGACAGGGCCTACACCGAATTTTACATCTCCGTATAAACGTTTAAGTGCTTGCGCCATTAAATGTGCTGTTGAATGACGCAATACTTCTAAAGCTTCATCGCTGCCAGGTGTCACAATTTCAATTGTGCCGTCTGCTTCTAGCGGACGTGTTAAATCTACCATTTGTCCATTGATTTTGCCGGCAACTGCTTTCTTTCTTAATCCCGGACTGATTGATTGTGCGATCTCTTCAGTTGTAATACCTTTGTCGAATTCAGTACTATTTCCATCTGGAAAAGTAATGTTAATTTTATCCATTTAAAAACGCCTCCATTTTTTAATCTCACGTAAAAACAAAAAGAACCCCGCCCTGTAAAGGGACGAGGTTCTCGTGATACCACCCTAGTTTAAGAAACAGGAACATTCCCATATAACTGCTTCTCATCTCTGCATAAGATAACGGTCTTGAGCCGGATATTCATTACGAATATCATATCTAAAAGGGAGTAACACTTTATTATGATAGCCGCATTCTCATCACCAGCGGCTTTCTGTATAGCAGGGAATAAATTGTCATATCCTCTTATGTTTACGTTGATTTAGATTTAATTCCATTATAACCTATTTTCTAAAAATATCAATCGTCACGTAAATTCTCTCCTACTAATTCGTAAGGTTCCGCTAACGATTTAATACGTTCCATAATTCGTGCAGCTTTTGTCTGCTCAGATCCATCTCTTGTAATCGAAAGATGATGTTCTAATGCTTTAAAATCAAAGTTTGAACTGAAGAATGTCGGTAATTCTTGAACCATTCTGTAATGCAGCAATGGACCGATCACTTCATCACGCACCCATGGTGTGACTTCTTCAGCCCCGATATCATCAAGCATTAAAATTTCAGCTTCTCTGACTACTTGCAGCTTGCGTTCAAAAGAACCATCTTTAAAACCGTTCTTTAATGTACGGATAAATTCCGGCAAGTAAACAATGGTAGACGGAATCAATTTAGATTTCAGCTGATTGGCAATTGCACCTAATATAAAAGATTTACCTGTGCCGAATGAGCCGTATAGGTATAAACCTTTGACCCTTTTGCCTTTCACGATATCATCACATAATCGACTGGCTGCCATTGCGACATCCAAACGTTCACGGTTATCCATATAAATATCGTTTAATTTCGCATCCAGCGTATCTCGCTGCATATGATGCGACGTAATCAAATGTGCTTCTTTTTGCTCTTGATCATGTTTGATTTTACATGGACATGGAAGGTATTTGATTTTGATTCTGCCATTTTCAATATAAAGTTCAGGGACATGACCCTTTACAAAATTAGGACAATCTTTGAATTCGTGACCGTCATAATGTTTTTGCTGATCTTTATATTCTTGCAAAATATTCAAATCTTCTTCAATCATACGATTAGTGACCTCTGACTGATGTTCTTCTAGAAATTTTTTGACATCCGGGTCATTGACAACATCCTTTTTTATCTTTTCAAAGCGCTTTTGAAAATCCGGTGATGTCTGCATAATATTGCTGAATCGTTTCATGTTTATTCATCCTCCTTCCATGTTTCATTTAATTGTTTTAAAAAGGCTTCTCTATCTTTTAAGAATTGTTCATCATGTGTATCTACTTTTCGTTTTTCACCTTTTTTGCGGCGTTTTTCATGCTGTCTGTTTAACAACCAATCCGGTGTGATTTCTTTTGATACCGTTTGCTTTATATAATTATTGTACTTACTGCGGTTATTGTAAGTTTGCGGCTGCTGCGCTTTCTCTTTTTGCGTTTGCTGCATCGACTTGACATGCTTAAAGGCTTCTTTTGCCGAACTGAAGCCTTTTTTCTTCCAATTCGAAGCTATTTCCAAGATATAAGTTTTAGGCAGCTGACTATCATTTTTCAGCATTACGTATTGCAGCAAGATATTAATCACACCAAACGGCAGCTGTTCACGAACAATCAAGTCTTCAATCAAATACTTTTGACTTGGTGTCGGTTCTGAATCTGACCAGCTGGTTAACATATCTACCGGGCTGGTTTCATCTAACAGTTGATACCACGCTTCAAACTCTTCGTCTGTTTTAGGCATTGTCGTCAGCGAAACCGTAGTTTCTTTTGCTGGTGCAACATTCGGCATATCTGCCTTAGCTTCTAATGAAGGCAATTGATTTTCATGCTCTATTGCATAATAAGCACGTGCTTGTTTACGCAACTCTTCAAACGAAATCTTTTGTGCACTTGTCAGCGATTTTAAAATCAAGTTCTTCATACCTTCAGGAGTGATGCCATATAATACTGCTAATTGTGTGATGAGATGCTTAGATTTTTCTTCGACAATTTCAGCACTGACAAAATGATTACTCAGCAATTGATACAGCAGTTCGAAATCAAACTGAATCCGGTCTAAATTCATACCTTCATATCGCGGAGTTTCCGTAATCGAATTGGTTGTATCCATCTGTTCAAATACATGATTCGGTACTTTAAATACATCTGTAAAATTGCGTGTCACTTCATGATAATCATCTAAATCAATGGGAGTGCTTTCAAAATAGCGTCTTAATTCATGGAATCTTTTACCGCCTGCTTCTTTATACAAATAGACAGACAACATAGGATCATTAAAGAATTTCTTAGATGTGGGAGGTTCTATTAATTGATAGACAAACTGTGAATATTGCTCGTTATGTTTGGCAAATGTTTTGACTAACCCTATCGCTTCTAGACGATTCATCTCTTCTCTGAAATCGCCTAAGTTTATCTTCAGTTCACTCATAATCACATAATGGGTTTTATTGCTTTCAGCAGGATATGACGCAAACTGAGACAGATAATGATATACACCGATTGCTGTTGTGCCGATTAACGGCGTAAATAAGCGATTAAGCACTTCTAATTGTGCTTCAGATAGTTTTTCAGCTTGCAATACTTTAAAAGGATCTTGAGGTCGTAAACCGAAATCGCTTTGACGCATCATGATTATGATTCACTCCGTTTGTTCTTTTCTTGCAAAATACCTTGCATCGACGCAAGTAATTGATCGACATCTTTAAACTCTTTATAAACAGATGCAAACCGTACATAAGATACTTGGTCTACGTGCATTAATAAGTTCATCACATGTTCGCCTATTTCTCTTGAAGAAACTTCTGCTTGACCTTCATCTCTTAGGCGCCACTCAACTTTATTGGTAATATCCTCAAGTTGCTGATAGCCTACTGGTCTTTTTTCACATGAACGAACTAGCCCATTTAAAATCTTATCACGTGAAAATTGTTCACGCGTACCATCTTTCTTCACAACGATTAATGGACTCATTTCAATATGTTCGAATGTGGTAAAACGAGTCCCGCAATTTTCACATTCACGGCGTCTGCGAATGGCATTAGCTTCATCAGCATGTCTGGAATCTATTACACGAGAATGTGTCGAATTACATTTAGGGCATTTCATTCATTTTCACCTCTTTTATTGATTAGGCCTATTATACTATAAAAATTGTTGTCACAAAAGAAAGGAAACTAAGACATGAAAAAACCAGTTAATTGGAGCCCTACTTCCAATTAACTGGTCAAAAATTTATGACAGCAGTATCAATTAAGCTGTTGCTGTTTCTTTAGTCTTTAACAATTCACCAATTTGAACTGCAATATCAACGACACGGTTTGAATAACCCCACTCGTTATCGTACCAAGCGATAACTTTAACTTTCTTGTCGTCCATAACAAGTGTTGACATTGAATCAACGATTGCTGAGTTAGGGTTTGTATTGAAGTCTACTGATACTAACGGCTCGTCTGAAACTGCTAATACACCGTCTAAGTCAGCATCTTCAAATGCTTTGTTAACTTCTTCAGCTGTAACATCTTGTTTTAAGTCTACAACTAAGTCAACAAGTGAAACGTTTTTAGTCGGCACACGTAATGCCATACCATGCAATTTACCTTCTAATTCAGGTAAAACTTCTTTCAATGCTTTTGCAGCACCTGTTGAAGTCGGGATAATACTTTCGTTGCATGAACGCGCACGACGTAAATCTTTATGCGGATTATCAATATTCTTTTGGTCGTTTGTAATCGCGTGAACAGTTGTCATTAAACCATTTTCAATTCCGAAGCTGTCGTTTAATACTTTAGCTACTGGACCGATACAATTCGTTGTACAAGAAGCATTACTGAAGATGTCGTATTCTTCAACATCCAAGTCTTCGTTGTTTACACCTTTAACAACCATTTGTACATGGCCGCCTTTTGAAGGACCTGTTAATAATACTTTTTTAGCACCTGCTTTAATGTGCGCATCTGCTTTGTCGCCATGATTGAATTTTCCTGTTGCTTCTATGACAATGTCAATATTTAAATCTTTCCAAGGTAAATTTTCTGGATTACGATCTGAAACTAATTTAATATCATGACCATCAATACGGATACCATTTTCTGTCGGTTCAACTTCACCGTCATATTTTCCATGTGTTGTATCGTATTTTACTAAATGTGCAATTGTTTCTGGAGGATAACTCGCATTGATTGCTACCACATTTAAGTCATCATTTTTAGAAGCAATACGCAAAACCATGCGCCCAATGCGTCCCATTCCATTAATTGCAATATTCGTTGTCATAAAAAGCACCCCTCGATTTTTATATGTGTTATACTTTATGGAATAAGTATAGCATATTTACGTAAAAATGAAAGCGTTTTATCAAAATTAACAAAAAAATTACTTATCATTAATGATAAGCAATTTTTGATTTCATATTTACATTGTTATTGAAACTGAATTAAACCTCTTCAGAGCTCTTAATATAGCCTTCTTGTACAAGCAATGCTTCTAAGTTTTGTTTTAATTCCAATAGCGTGCCGCGATTATCAATTACATGATCAGCCATGCGGCGTTTTTTATCTATTGAAATCTGACTATACACACGCGCTTTAGCTTCTTCTTGTGTTAAATCATTACGTTCCATTAAACGCTCCACTTGAATACTTTCAGATGCATATACCAGCCAAGTTTCATCTACAGTATCTTGCAAGTTATTTTCAAATAACAATGGGATATCCATAATGACATTATAGCCTTGTTCCAGATATGCCTCTTTTTGTTTTTCCATCAGCTCTCTCACAATAGGATGAATGATATGGTTGAGTGCTTCACGTTTTTTTTCGTCATTAAACACAATTTCGCCTACGTATTTACGATTCATTTCACCGTTTTCATCTATTGCTTCATCTCCGAAAGTTTGACGGACTTGTTCTAAACCTTCAGAACCTTTTTCTACCGCTTCTCTCGCCGCAATATCGGCATCTACAATTTTAAAGCCGTGTACTGCTAACAACTCGGAAACCGTAGATTTTCCAGTTCCGATTCCGCCTGTTAGACCTATTACCTTTTGCATATTAAAATCTCCCTCGTTCACAATTTATTTTTGACAGTTTGGACAAAAGTGACTGTTTCTTCCTGCAATCACTTCTGTTTCAATTGGACCGCTGCATACCGGACATACCTTTTTCTTATACACATTCAAATAATCTTGCATGTGGCCGGTTTTTCCGTCTGCGTGTCGATAATCAGATATACTTGTACCGCCTTGTTCAATGCCCAGTGCTAAAACATCCACAACTGCTTCAAACACACGCTTTTGTTCTTTTTGACTTAAAGATTGTACCGTGCGTTTTGGATGAATACGTGCATTGAATAAAGCTTCGCAAGCATAAATATTGCCGCAGCCTGCTATGACTTTATGATCCAATATGACTTGTTTAATCGGTTTATTCTTATATTTACCCAATTTTAACTGTTGCTGGTAATGTGCCAACGCATTTTCATCAAAAGGTTCAGGTGCCATATCTTTAAATGACGCATATGCCGTAATGTCATCTACATTTCTGATTTCACCGAACCGTCTGATATCTGAAAAGATCAATTGCTTGCCATTACTCAACTTAAAATTGACATGCCAGTGTTTTTTGTAATTCGGCACAATAATCTCATCTAAATGATTCACCACAAAATAACCGCCAGTCATACCTAAATGACTGACAATTACTCTGTTGTCACTATCATTTTCTAGATAGAGCAGGATATATTTGCTTCTACGTTCAACACGTGTAATTTTATATCCCTTTGTACGATTTTTAAACATAGATAAGTCCATTTGTTTAATAATTGTATCTCTGTTCTCTTTCTTTCCCGTTATAACTTTATCAGAGAATACAACATCTTCTATGGTTTGATTCACCACAAAAGGTTCTATTCCTCTTTTTACGTGTTCAACTTCTGGTAATTCTGGCAATCTTGTAACCTCTTTCTATTTTGCATCATACCAAGTAGGTCCGTAATTCGTATCTACTTGTAAAGGAACTTCAAGTTCTATCGCATTATCCATAATTTCTTCGATAAAGGCACTGAATGCTTCAACTTCACTTTCAGGCAATTCAAAGATCAACTCATCGTGTACTTGTAGTAATAAATGCGCATTGAAGTCTGTATCTTGTATTGCTTTGTCATAATTGACCATTGCAAGTTTGATAATATCTGCAGCACTGCCTTGAATCGGTGTATTCATGGCTGTACGTTCTGCGAAACTGCGTCGGTTGAAATTACGGCTGGTAATATCAGGTATATATCTGCGGCGATGCAATAATGTTTCTACGTAACCTTTCGCTTTCGCATCTTTTACAATATCGCTCATATATTGTTTCACACCTGGGAAGCTATCTAAATAGTCATCAATAAATTGTTTAGCAGCTTTTCTTGTGATTCCTAAACTTTGGCTGAGACCGTAGTCACTGATACCATACACGATTCCGAAGTTGACAGCTTTAGCTTGTCTGCGCATTAAACCGTCGACATCTTCCGCTTTGACACCAAAGACTTTCATCGCTGTAGCAGTATGAATATCATGTCCTTCTCTGAATGCTTTCATCATACTTTCATCTTTAGTGATATGTGCTAATACACGTAATTCAATTTGAGAGTAGTCCGCAGAAAGTATCACATTGCCTGATTCTGCAGGTTTAAATGCTTTTCTGATACGTCTGCCTTCTTCTAAACGAACAGGAATATTTTGCAAGTTAGGATCAACTGAAGATAGACGGCCTGTTTGTGCAAGTGTTTGGTTAAAGTGTGTATGAATACGATGATCGTCTTGAATTACTTTTTGCAAGCCTTCAACATACGTTGATTGCAGTTTTGAGAGTTGGCGATATTCTAAAATATCTTCAATAATCGGATGTTCACCTTGTAACTGTTCAAGTACATCTACTGCAGTAGAATAACCTGTCTTTGTCTTTTTAATTACAGGCAGTTCTAACTTTTCAAACAAGACTACACCCAGTTGTTTCGGCGAGTTTAAATTAAATGATTCGCCGGCTGCTTCATGAATACGTTCAATCAATGTATCAAGTTTGCCTTGAATTTCGCTTTCCATCTCTTTGAGCTCTTCAACGTCCGTATAAACACCCAACTCTTCCATTTTACCTAAAATACGTGCTAATGGCAGTTCTAAGTCTTTGAATAAATCTAGTTGATTGTATTCTTTTAATTGGTCATGCATAATCGGCACACATTGATTAATAGCATCTAATATCGCCGCAATATATGGATTAAGGACTTCATCCTCTGGAATTTGGCGTTTGCGTCCTTTGCCGTAAACATGTACTGCTTCAGCCACATAATTTTGTCCATATTGGCTGACTACTGAATGTACATCATCAATCGAACGCGACGGATCTAAAATGTAGCTTGCAAGCATGATATCAAAGGTAATGTTTTGAATATCAATGTTCAAACGATGTGCTTGTGCATATGTTTTTTTCGCATCGTAAACATGTTTTTTCGTATCTTTATTTTCTAACCATTGAACAAGTGCAGAGTGCTGTGTCACTTCTGACCCGTCTATCACCACATAATGGTCATCTGTATGCAGACCGAATTTTAAAATATCTGCTGTTAAATAATCGCCCTCATCCACTTCAAAATGAATCGCAGCAGCGTCTAATTGTTCAAAGTCGATAGCATCAAAATCTGTCTCTACTTTATATTCTTTAGCACTTTCACTTTCAATATCAGCGTCCACATCGATTTGATTCAGCATTTGTTTAAAATCTAATTCTTTAAAGAGTTCGATTTTTTGTGATTGATCTGTATCTTCAGGACGTTTAGTATCTTTCAATGAAACTTCAATCGGGCTCTCTACATTAATAGTTGCTAACTGTTTGCTCATTAATGCATCTTCATGCCCATGCTCAAGTTTTTCTTTTAGTTTCTTGCCAGATACTTCATCCAAATGGTCGTAAAGATTTTCAACAGAATCAAATTGATTCAATAATTTAATCGCTGTTTTTTCACCTACACCTGCAATACCAGGGATATTATCTGATGAATCACCCATTAAACCTTTCATATCAATAATTTGAGAAGGTTTTAGCCCATTATACTTTTCAGCAATAAATGCAGGTGTATAGTGGTCCACATCTGTTACACCTTTTTTCGTATAATAAATTGTTACATTATCTGTCGCAAGCTGCGTTAAGTCGCGATCGCCTGTTACAATAATCGTCTGCATCCCTGCTTCATCAGCTGCTTTGCTTAATGTACCGATAATATCATCAGCTTCATAATTCTCTAACTCATAATGTTTAATATGATAAGCATCTAAAAGTTGTCTGATCAGCGGGAACTGTTCGCTTAATTCTGGTGGCGTCTTTTGTCTTCCGCCTTTGTAATCACCATATGTTTGATGTCTGAATGTTGTTTTGCCCGCATCAAACGCGACTAAGAAATGCGTCGGATTTTCTTCTTTGATAATTTTTTCTAATAACATCGCAAATCCATAAGTCGCATTCGTATGAATTCCAGCGCGATTCGTTAATAGAGGCAATGCATAAAATGCACGGAAACTTAAACTATTTCCATCAATTAACACTAATTTTTCCACACTATAACCTCCAGAATTGGTTTGGTTCTATTTTATCATATGTCTGTATGCCACTCATAAAAATAGCGCCGGAAATTCATCCGGCGCAAAGATTATGAGATTTTATTAGATTTATTTTTATTGTCGAAAAAGATAACTTTGAACGTTGTTCCGACACCGACTTCACTTTCAATTTGAATACGGCCATGATAAGCCTCAACAATGTGTTTTGTGATAGAAAGACCAAGACCTGTACCGCCAGAATCTCGGCTGCGTGCTTTGTCTACGCGATAGAAACGTTCAAACACATGCTTTTGATCTTCAGGCGCAATACCAATACCATAGTCTTCCACTTCTAGGACACATTTTTCTTTATCTTTGTACACTCTCACATGGACAACACTGTCTTTTGGCGAATAGTTGATCGCATTACTGACGATATTCACGACAACTTGTGCAATTTTAGACTCTTGTGCATCAATCAACACATAATCTTCAATTTCAGTATCTAACCTGATATTTTTCTTTTTGACGTTCGCATACAGCGTTTTGACAGTATTTCTTGTCACTTCAGATAAATCAACTGGCTCTGTCGTAATTTCTGTCTGCTGCTCAATGTGAGACAAATCAAGCAAGTCTTCTACTAATGATTCAATGCGGTTCGATTCTTTCAAGATAATATTTAAGAATTCATCCAACGTAGTTTCATCATTTTTCGCACCGTCTATCAATGTTTCCGCAAAACCTTTAATAGATGTAATCGGTGTTTTTAACTCGTGCGATACATTTGCGACAAATTCGCGGCGCAGATTTTCAAGTTTCTTCAAGCTGGTAATATCATGCAGCACAACAACCATGCCTTGAAGTCTTTTTTTCTTACGCGACAAAATCGGTACACACACTGTATCAAAGTATCTTTCATGTACATTGTTCAAGTATATTTTAACTTGATCATTAATTGTTTTTTCAGTTTTGAATGCATCGATAATCAACGTATTGAGTTTACCTTTAATCACTCTATTATAGTTTTTGTTTACTACACTTGATTCCGGATTGAACATATCGTAATAAGCAGTGTTCGCAATTACAATCTTGCCATACTTATCAATCATCAATACAGAACTTGGAATATTCTCAAGTGTTGTTTTTAAACGATTCGACTGAATTTTTTGTTCGTTATACATTTTCTGCAAACGGCGCGCCAACTCATTCGTCGTAACGAATAAATCACGTGTCTCTTTGACATTGCTTTCAGGGACACGAATATGGTAATGCCCTTGTGCAAGCAATTTCGTCGCATATGTCACATCGTTGATAGGTCTGATATACGTACGATTGATATTTCTGACAATTAAAAAGACAAGCACAATGATAAACAATCCGATAATCGCAATATATTTCCATGCTTCAAATTGAAGCTGCGTAATCTCGTTGTTATACCCTGTAATGATGACAAAGTGATCATTTGCAATAAATTTATACGTAAATCTGTGGTTGCCTTTATGCGTATCGTATAAAAGATTCGACGGGTTGCCGACAACATTGATGTTCTTGTTAGGCGGGACATCATTTCCTGCCTTAAATAATGTTTTGCCTCCATCATTATTATGTATGGATACTGCAAAATTATTTAAATGTGCAAATTCTTTGATGGTCTGTTCGTGATGCTTTTCATATGACTCATTGATGCGTTCGGCATCATGCTTTAAACTTTCCGCATCCCTTTGCGAGATAGTCGTGTAAATCGCATGATTGATTAATAACCCCAACGCAATGAGACAAGAGATAATCAGTACGGCTAACGTAAGCAGTAAGCGTGTGTAGAACTTCAATTAGCTGACTTCGGTCTTTCTAATTTATAGCCTAAACCACGGACAGTTTTAATCAATTTCGGCTGCTTAGGATTTTCTTCTAATTTATCTCTTAAGTGACTGATGTGCACATCAACAATTCTTGAATCTCCTGTAAATTCATAATTCCATACAGAATTCAACATATGCTCTCTTGTAATCACACGTCCTTGACGCTCGATTAAATATAATAATAATTCAAATTCTTTAGGGGTTAATTCTAATAATTCGTTGTTTTTATATACTTCAAAATATTCAGGTCTGATTTTGATTGAACCTATAATAACATCTTCGTTATCTGTTTCATCTTCTTTTTGGCTGTGCACTTGTTTAGATCTGCGTAAAATTGCTTTAACACGTGCGACGACTTCTCTAGGAGAGAACGGTTTTGTCATATAGTCATCTGCACCTAATTCCAGACCTAAAACACGGTCAAATTCATCATCTTTCGCAGTCAACATTAAAATCGGAACAAGATTTTTATCTGAACGAATCGATTTGCAGACTTCGATACCGTCTAATTTAGGCAGCATTACATCTAATACGACCAAATCAGGTTGAACAGCGTCTAGTTTTTGGAGCGCTTCTTCTCCATCATAGGCCACTTCTACTAAATAACCTGCTGTTTCCAAATTATATTTCAGCAACGTTACAATTGATTGTTCATCATCGACTACTAAAATTTTCTGAGTCATGGTAGTACCCCCTGTGTATTTTTCAACCTAATTATAACTTATATTTTCATAAAGATAACATACTATGTATTAACTTTACACAATCTTAACATTAGGTTAATAACAAAATAATTTGAAAGGTAAAAATAAAAGCTATACCGCTCCCCACAGAGCAGTATAGCTTTCCATCTATTATGAATGGATTATAAGTTTTTAATTAATTCATCAGCGAATTCAGAAGTTTTAACTTCTTTAGCGCCTTCCATCATACGTGCAAAGTCGTAAGTTACAACTTTAGATGCAATTGTTTTCTCAATTGAATCTGTGATTAAGTCAGCAGCTTCTTGCCAACCTAAGTGTTCTAACATTAACACTGCACTTAATAATTCAGATGAAGGGTTTACTTTATCTTGGTCAGCGTATTTAGGTGCAGTACCATGTGTCGCTTCGAAGATAGCATGACCAGTATCATAGTTGATGTTTGCGCCTGGTGCAATACCGATACCGCCGACTTGTGCAGCCAATGCGTCTGAGATATAGTCACCATTTAAGTTCATAGTTGCTACTACATCGTATTCAGCTGGACGTGTAAGGATTTGTTGCAAGAAGATGTCCGCAATTGAATCTTTAATGATGATTTTGCCGTCTGCTTCAGCTTGATCTTGGATTTTGTTTGCTTCATCTTTGCCTTTTTCTTCAACTAGGCGATCATATTGCTGCCAAGTGAATACTTTGTCGCCGAATTCACTTTCAGCTAAATCGTAACCCCATTGTTTGAAAGCACCTTCAGTGAACTTCATGATGTTCCCTTTGTGTACTAATGTTACTGATTTGCGGTTGTTATCAATCGCATATTGGATTGCAGAACGTACTAAACGTTCAGTACCTTCTTTAGATACAGGTTTTACACCGATACCAGATGTTTCTGGGAAGCGGATATTTTTAGCACCCATTTCATCTTGTAAGAAATCGATTAATTTCTTAGCTTCTGGTGTACCTTCTTTAAATTCGATACCTGCATAAATATCTTCAGTGTTTTCACGGAAGATAACCATGTCAGTATCTTCTGGACGTTTAACTGGTGATGGAACACCTTTGAACCAACGTACAGGACGTAAGCATGCATATAAATCTAATGTTTGACGCAATGCTACGTTTAATGAACGGATACCTCCGCCGATTGGTGTTGTTAAAGGCCCTTTAATTGCGATAAGATATTCTTCAATTGTATCTAAAGTTTCTTGAGGCAGCCATTCGCCTGTTTCATCATAAGCTTTTTGACCTGCTAAGATTTCTTTCCATTCAATTTGTTTTTCGCCGTTATAAGCTTTTTCAACAGCAGCGTCTAATACGCGGCTTGCTGCTCTCCAAATGTCTGGTCCGATACCATCCCCGATGATATAAGGGATGATAGGATTGTTAGGTACTAATAAACCGTCTTCTTGTTTTACAATTTTTTCTGGTGCCATTCTAAATTCCTCCGTTAATATAAATTATTGTGATGATTCCAAGTCGTCTCTTTATTTAATATTAGCGATCTTCGATAGGTACATACTCACGATTTGTTTCGCCGATATATTGTGCACGCGGTCTCATAATACGGTTATCTCTATATTGTTCGAAGATATGAGCTAACCAGCCTGAAGTACGGCTGACTGCGAAAATCGGTGTAAATAAATCATGAGGAATATTCATGCTGTGATATACAGTTGCACTGTAGAAGTCAACGTTTGCGATAATGCCTGTACGTTCCTTCATTAAATCTTCAATTTTCACTGAGATATCATACAAGTGTTTTTGACCTGTTTCATCAGTGATTTTCTTACTCATTGTTTTTAAATACTTAGCACGAGGGTCGCCGTTTTTATATACGCGGTGACCAAAGCCCATTACTTTTTCTTTGTTTTTCAATTTATTATCAATATATGGTTCTACTTCATCTACTGAATGAATTTCAGACAGCATATTCATTACACGTTCGTTTGCTCCGCCATGTAAAGGCCCTTTTAATGAACCTACTGCTGCTACAATACCTGAATACATATCAGATAGTGATGATACAGCACAACGTGCAGTGAATGCTGAAGCATTTAATTCATGGTCAGCATGCAATACTAATGCTTTGTTAAACGCTTCTACTTCAATGTCGCTTGGTTCTTCACCGCGCAGCATATATAAGAAGTTTGCCGCATAGTTTAAGCCTTTTTTAGGATAAACAGGCTCTTTGCCTTGTCTTACGCGTTCGAATGAAGCGACTAATGATGCCATTTTCGCTTGGATTCTGATCGCACGGTCATACTTTTCTTCTTCTGTTTCGCTTTCAGCATTTTCGTCAAAATGCGCAACATAAGAAACTGAAGTTCTTAGTGCTGTCATTGGATGAACGTTGTCCGTTGCATAGTCTTCGAAATGATCATAAACTCTTTGATCTAACTTCTTATACTCGTATAGTTTTTCTTGCAACTCATTTAATTCATCTTGTGTTGGAAGTCTATAGTTCCATAATAAGAAAATGACTTCTTCAAATAATGCGTTTTCTGCTAAATCATCGATGTCGTAACCAGCATATGTCAGTTGGCTATCGATAATTGAGCTTACCTTTGTTTCAGCTGCAATTACCCCTTCTAAACCTTTATGCAATTCTGCCATATTAATTTCCCCTTTTCTATAACAAATTGAAATGGCTTTCATTTAGTATTATATCCAATATGAACGCTTTTGTGAACAATTTAGAAACTTTAAATTGTGCATTGATACTATTGTAATTACCCGTACACAGCGAAAAATGCAATTTCTCCTCTTAATTTTGGTAATATATTACATTTTTATAGCTTAAAGTAACGAAATCATCATGATTTCAGCCATCCATTTTAAATTATTATCATTCATAATAACTATATTTCATTGAGAATTGCATGAAAATTCTCATTATTTCCAAAAAATATTTGTCATCTTGAAAGGATATGTGCATAATATTATTAAGGTGCAAAAAGGGAGTTGTTTTTAAACTATGGCAAACAATTTACAAAGAGAACTGAGCAATCGTCACATTCAGTTGATTGCGATTGGTGGCGCGATCGGTACTGGATTGTTCCTGGGGGCAGGACAGACGATAGCGATGACAGGACCTTCCATCTTACTAACCTACATCATTATCGGTTTGATGTTATTTATGTTCATGAGGGGCTTAGGTGAAATTTTGATTTCAAATACTAACTTCAAGTCTTTCGCCGATGTAACAAATGAGTACATAGGACCTTTTGCAGGGTTCGTAACCGGCTGGACATATTGGTTATGTTGGATTATTACAGGGATGGCAGAAGTTACAGCAGTCGCAAAATATGTCAGCTTCTGGTGGCCGCAGATTCCTAACTGGGTCAGCGCTCTGTTTTGTGTCATTATCTTAATGGCCTTCAACTTATTAAGTGCGAAAATTTTCGGGGAATTAGAGTTCTGGTTTGCGATCATCAAAGTGACAACTATCATCGTTTTAATTGTCGTTGGTCTTGGCATGATTTTCGTAGCGTATGAAACGAAATTCGGTCATGCGAATGTGGCTAACCTTTATAATCACGGTATTTTCCCTAAAGGTATTTCAGGTTTCTTCATGTCATTCCAAATGGCAGTGTTCTCATTCGTTGGAATCGAATTAATCGGTGTAACAGCGGGTGAAACTAAAGACCCTGAAAAAACGATTCCAAAAGCAATCAACAGTGTACCTGCACGTATTTTGATTTTCTACGTTGGTGCACTTGCAGTGATTATGTCTATTATTCCTTGGTATAAAGTCGACCCGTCAGATAGTCCGTTCGTTCGATTATTCGCATTGGTCGGAATACCATTTGCGGCTGGTATCATCAACTTTGTGGTACTAACAGCAGCTGCTTCATCTTGTAATAGCGGTATTTTCTCAAACAGCCGTATGCTATTCGGATTATCAAGACAAGAACAAGCACCGCCTATTTTCCATAAAACAAATAGAAATGGTGTACCGCACATTGCGATTATCGTCTCATGTGCCCTATTACTTGTCGCAGCTTTATTAAACTATATTGTTCCGGATGCTACTTTAGTATTTACTTACGTAACAACGGTATCAACAGTATTATTCTTAGTCGTTTGGTCATTAATTACTATCGCGTATATTAATTACCATAGACGCGAACCTAAAAACCATAAAAATGCAATTTACAAATTGCCGGGCGGTAAGTATTCTGGTTATGCAATTTTAATCTTCTTCATTTTTGTATTCGGATTATTATTTGTTAACCCTGTCACAAGAACAGCGATTTTCTTATCACCGATTTGGTTTATCATTTTAGGTTTAATGTATTGGAGATACACACAACAACTTAAGAAACATCAATCATAAAACCAAAAATAAAAAGCACCCAAAAAACAAATCAAACGCCTGCACAGCTTATGTTGTGCAGGCGTATCTTTTTACGCTTATTTTTCAGCGTTTTTATTAGTATATTGTGTTAAAAGCGAAGTGAAATATTCAATGAATTCCAAATATGTCTTTTTATCTACATATTCGTTGATTTGATGTGCTGTACTGCCAGGACCATACATTAAGAATGGGAAGTTTTCATCTTTGTCTTTTAATAAGTTAGATGCATCTGTAACCCCTGGCATTGGTGTAATTAAAATATCTTTATCAAACATATCTTTTGCGATTTGGTAACCTGTTTCGATTAAAGTGTTTTGACCCGTTGTAATAACAGGATCTAAATCTAAATATAAATCTTCTTTTAAATCTGCCCCGTTGTTGTTAGCGGTTTTTAAATGATGGTTGAAGAGTGCTTTAACATCGTCATTGTTATATTCAGGTACCGTTCTGATATTAAATTCAGCTGTTGCGCGATCTGGTACAGAATTGACTTGATTGCCGCCGTTGAAAATCGTATTACTGATGACAAGACCAGATAATACTTTTTGCGCTTCATTTAAATCTACTTTATCTCCAAAGCGGTGTCCTAAATGATTAACCATTTGCTTGAAGTCTAATTGACTTGTATTCAATGTACGGAGTGCTTCTTGATAAGCTTTATCTATATTCAATACAAAGTGCATTAAAGGCTGAATCGCATTGCGTCCGATTATCGGCATAGAACTGTGTGCTGCTTCACCATAAGACGTAATGCGATAATCCATAGAACCTTTATGTGCATATACAATGTTTGTTTCTGACGGTTCCGCAATAATCAATGCATCGACATCATCCATGTATCCTTTTTCATACAACTGTTTAGAACCTAATTGTTCCATTTCTTCACCGCTGGTTGCCATGAATTTAATGGTACCTTGTTTCAATAAGTCTTGTTCTTTGATTTCAATTAAAGCAATCGCCAGTGCTGCTAAACCTGATTTCATATCAGAGGCACCGCGCCCATAAAGCTTGCCGTCTGCTTCAGTTAATTCGAACGGAGGATATTTCCATGCATCGCGATCCCCTTCTGATACGACATCCATATGACCAGAAATACCCACTACAGGTGAACCGCTTCCGATTTTAGCGATTAAATTCACACGTGTCTGTGTTATCTCATCTATTTCAGTTTCAATTCCATGCGCTTCAAACAGCCCTTTCAAATATTGAGCCACTTCTATCTCATTATCATTCACAGAATTAATATTGACGATATTGCTCAAAATATCAACGCGTTCTTCATTAGTTAATACTGACATTCAGAAATCCTTCCTTTCAATAAATAACTTGTTTTATGTTCGCTGCTCTTTAATGAACAGACTTAATACAAAACCGATAATCATAATAATAGTAGTAAAAACAAATGCGGCATCTATCCCTTTGACTGTCGCCATTCTCGCAAGCATTTGCGATGAAACATGGTGGTGTCCATAATCAGTAAAATGTTTTGCGACGGCTGACATAATTGTGATACTGATTGCTGTGCCCATAGCACCTGCAATTATACGTAAAGCATTAATAATTGCAGTCCCATGCGAAATTTCATGATCTTGCAATGCATTTAAACCAGCAGTATTCAATGGCATAATCAATAAGCCTACAGAGAACATTCGTATCGCGTATATCACTACTACGTACCAAAACGGCGTATCTACCGTTAACATGGCATGTAAGATTGTCATCACAATCAGTAGAAGGAAACCAGGGATAATTAATATCCGTGCTCCAAAGCGATCGTATATTTTTCCTGTATAAACCGAAATCATGGCATTGAATACGGCTCCAGGCAAGATAACCAAACCTGATAAAAGCGCTGATAATCCTAAACCTGTCTGCACATACATCGGAATTAATAAAGCAGGTCCGACAATTCCGATAAACAGTGCCATAGACGCAAATGCGGACAAGGAGAAAGTTCTGCTTTTAAACACCTGCATATCCAGTAGAGGATGTTTTAATTTCAACTGTCTTAAACTAAAAACAACGATAATAATAATACCAATCAGTAATGCTGAAATTACAACTGGTGAAGTCACACCTAATTTCCCCACAGTACTGAATGCATATAAAATGAGTCCGAAACCAAATGTAGAATAAACCACTGAAATTTTATCCAGATGTGCTGCTTTAGGTTGATTTTGACGCTCTACAAAGAAGATACCGAAGATAAATACAACGACTGAAATCGCTGCGACAACAAAAAACGGTATGCGCCAAGTAAAATGGTCAATCAGCAGACCTGTTAATGTAGGACCGACTGCAGGCGCTGTTTGTGCAACGATGCCGGTCAATCCCATCGCAAAGCCCCGTTTTTCAACTGGGAACAATGTGAATACTGTAAACTGCATCAGCGGCAGTAGTATCCCTGCACCGATAGCTTGAATAACACGTGCTGCCATTAAAATCGCAAAGACAGGCGAAAGTGCCGCAATGACAGAACCTATTAGAAATACTGCCATGGAAAAGATATACAGCGTCTTCGTTGAATACTTGTCCATCAAATATGCAGTGAGCGGAATCATAATACCGTTCACAAGCATAAAGCCGGTAATCAGCCATTGTGCTGTTGTATCATGCACAGCCAAATCTTTAATGATTGCAGGCAGTGCTGTATTTAGAATCGTTTGATTCAACATCGCCGCAAAGGCACTGATCAGCATGATCACTACAATCACATTTCTCTTTTGATGAGAAGCGTGCTTAACCTCCAATATTAAACCTCCCTTCTGAAATAAATTACAGAAAAAACTTTATCATAAATAGTTAGCTTAGCAAACCAATTTACTTATTAAATAATAATAAAAATTACCTTAAAGTTATTAATATTTCCTAGTTTATGTATCATTACATGAATTATTCTATCTTTCATACATCTAACAAAAAAACTGCCTGCTTCAAAAAGAAACAGACAGCTTATATTATTTAATATGAAATTTTAATACTTTTAATTAAAGTACGTTTGCGTAACCGTCATAAACACGACCAGTGTTCGCATCTACAGTAACAACCGCATCATCATGGATTAATTTAGTTGCGTTGCTTGCGCCAACGATTGTTGGGATACCTTGTTCTAAACCGATGATTGCGCTTGGAGAAGTAATACCGCCTTCTTCTGCAACTAAACCAGCAGCTTGTTCAACATAAGGTACGAATGTTTCGTCAGTAGAGTGTGTTACGATTACTGCATTAGTAAGGTCTTTGCCTTCTAATTCAGAAGCTTCGTTAACTACTACAGCATTACCTACAACAGAGTTGCGGCCAACGCCTTGACCTTTAACAAGTTCGTCGCCTACTAAATGTAATTTCATCATGTTAGTAGTACCTTTTTCACCAGTTGGTACACCAGCAGTGATAATTAATAAGTCACCGTTTTGTACGCGACCAGTTTCGATTGCTGTAGCCACTGCATTGTTTAATAATGCATCAGTTGTTTTGCGGCCTTTTTTAACAACTGGGAATACGCCCCATACTAATGCTAATTGACGTGCAGTTTCAGGACTTGGTGTAACTGCGATAATGTCTGAATGCGGACGGAATTTAGAAATTGTTTTAGCAGTTGAACCACTTTCTGTTGCTGCAACGATTGCTTTAACTTTTAAGTTAAGTGCAGTATGTGCAACAGAAACACCGATTGCGTTTACTAAGTTAGTTTCTTCTAATTTAGTACGATCGTTTAATAATTTTTTGTAGTTTTGAGCAGCTTCAGCAGCAACTGCGATATTTCTCATTGCTTTAACTGCTTCTTCAGGATATAAACCAGCAGCAGTTTCACCAGATAACATTACTGCGTCTGTACCATCATAGATAGCGTTTGCTACGTCACTTGCTTCGGCTCTTGTAGCACGTGGGTTACGTTGCATAGAGTCTAACATTTGAGTTGCTGTGATAACTGGTTTGCCTAATTTATTACATTGTCTGATAAGGTCTTTTTGGATAACTGGTACATTTTCAGGTGGAATTTCAACACCCATGTCACCACGAGCTACCATTAAACCGTCAGAAACTTCAAGGATTTCTTTAATGTTGTCGATACCTTCTTGGTTTTCGATTTTAGGAAGAATGCTGATGTTAGTGTTGCGTTCTTCTTCTAAAATTTTACGGATATCTAACACGTCGCTAGGACGACGTACGAAACTTGCTGCGATGAAGTCAACGTTTTCGTCGATACCGAAGCGGATATCGTCCGCATCTTTATCAGTGATACCAGGTAAGTTTACTTTAACGTTTGGTAAGTTAACACCTTTTTTATTTTTGATTTCACCAGAGTTTAAGATTTCGCATAATACTTCGCCTTTATCTTTGTTGATTTCTTTAACTTCTAATTCAACTAAACCATCGTCTAACAAGATGTATGAACCAAGTTCGATATCATTGATTAAATCTTCATAAGTTACAGAAAATTTGTCGGCTGTTCCAAGTACTTCAGTCATGCTGACGATAACTTCTTTACCTTTTTCTAAGTTGATCACACCGTTTTCCATGTTGTGTGTTCTGATTTCAGGTCCTTTAGTATCCAACATGATTGCAATTGTTTTATCTAAACGTTTCGCAACTTCTCTGATACGGTCAATACGTACTTTGTGTTCCGCATGATCACCATGTGAGAAGTTTAAGCGGGCAACGTTCATCCCAGCGTTCATTAATTTTTCTAACATTTCTTCAGATTCTGATGCAGGTCCAATCGTACAAACGATTTTAGTTTTTCTCATTATAAAAGCCTCCTAAAAAAATTCACTAAATTTATCATTAAATTGATAATTCTTGTGCTAACTCATACATGTTTAAATCAAATTTATTACCTTTATTATTGAAGATATCATCAAATGGTGTTTGAGTTAATTGGTTTTGTTTAATACCTACTCCCAATGCTGTTTTACCTTCAATTAACAATTCAACGGCATGACCGCCTAATCTTGATGCCAATACTCTATCTTGACCAGTTGGGCTTCCGCCGCGTTGGATATGGCCTAATACAGATACGCGTCCATCAACATGGATGTATTTGGCAAGTTCATCAGCGCAAGATTGTCCTGACATAACACCTTCAGCAACCATTACGATTGAATGTTTTTTACCTCGTTTAATACCGGCTTCTATTTTTTCTGCGATATCTTTGATATCAGTTTTTACTTCTGGCACTAGAATTGTTTCTGCACCAACAGCTAAACCAGCCCATAAAGCTAGGTCACCGCAATCTCTACCCATGACTTCGATAATAAATGTTCTCGCATGACTTGATGCAGTATCACGGATTTTATCGACAGATTCAATAATTGTATTGAGCGCTGTGTCAAAACCGATTGTAAAGTCTGTACCTGGAATATCATTATCAATTGTTCCCGGTATACCGATAGTTTGAATATCAGGGCACTCTTCACTGATACGTTGTGCACCGCGGTAGCTTCCGTCACCGCCGATTACTACTAATCCGTCAATTCCATGGCTTCTAAGATTTTCAATTGCTTTCGCACGTACTTCTTTATCTTTAAATTCTGGGCAACGTGCTGAGTAAAGGAATGTACCGCCTCTTTGGATTGTATCTCCCACTGATCCTAATTCAAGCTTCTTAAGATCATCATTTATCAATCCGAGATAGCCTTGATACACACCGTAAACTTCAATCCCATTATAGATGGCTGTACGCACAACTGCTCGAACGGCAGCATTCATTCCCGGTGCGTCTCCACCACTAGTCAAAACTGCAATTTTTTTTCATGACAACTGACCTTCCTAACTTGTATGATTTACATTAAAAATACCATAAAATAGCGTGGTTATCCATAAAAATACAATGCAATCTATAATGTAAACGTTTTATATTTATCATTTCGAAATATAGCCACACTTTTTATTAAATATCGAATCGATACGGAGAAAATCTACTCATTATTCGTACCATTTTTAATGTATTATGCCATTGCCCTTAAAGTGAAAATCAAACGCATTTTTGATACAAAAAAGGATTCTATACTACTTCGTTAAAAAGAAGTATAGAATCCTTTTCCCTTATTGTTCCTTAAATTCACCCATTTGGCGGAATTTATTAAATCTATCGTCAGCAAGCGCTTGGCCATCTAGCTTTTCAAGTTCAGCCAATTGCGCTGTAAATGCCTTTTTAATATTTTTTGCTTGTTCTTCGATATCTTTGTGCGCGCCGCCTAAAGGTTCAGTTATCATTTCATCAATGACACCTAATTCTTTTAAATCAGGCGCAGTAATTTTCATTGTTTCAGCCGCAATTTTAGAAAGATTGCTGTCTTTCCACAATAATGCTGCTGCACCTTCAGGTGAAATAACAGAATACGTACTGTTTTCTAGCATCAATACTCTGTTCGCAATACCGATACCTAAAGCACCGCCGCTTCCGCCTTCACCAATTACCAATGTAATTACCGGTACTTTCAAGCTTGCCATTTCAATTAAATTTCTGGCAATCGATTCGCTTTGACCGCGTTCTTCGGCTGCTTTACCAGGATATGCACCTTTTGTATCGATAAATGTAAAGATAGGTCGATTGAACTTTTCAGCTTGTTTCATCAAACGCAGAGCTTTTCTGTATCCTTCAGGATGTGCCATCCCGAAGTTACGGTAAATATTATCCTTCGTATCTTTACCGCGCTGTTGTCCTACGATTGTAACAGGTTGACCATTTAAATAACCCAATCCGCCGATCATAGCCGGGTCATCTCTAAAGTTTCTGTCACCATGTAATTCGATGAAGTCATCGAAAATATACGGAATATAATCTAAAGTTGTCGGGCGCTCTTGCAGTCTTGCTAATTGGACACGGTCCCAAGGTTTAAGATGCTTGTAGATTTTTTCAGTTTCCCTTTGAAGAGAAGCTTCGAGCATTTCGATTTCTTCTTGTAAATCCACATCATTTTTCTCCTGAGATTCTTTCAAAGCTTCTATTTTATTTTTAATATCAAATAACGGCTTCTCGAAATCAAGCATCTTTTTTCACCCCTTGTCCTGTATGCATTCTTAATAACTGGCTTAATGTAGCTTTCATTTCTTTACGGTGTACCACTTTGTCTAATTGACCGTGCTCTAATAAGAATTCAGCCGTTTGGAAATCATCCGGCAATTTCTCATTAATCGTTTGTTCAATGACACGGCGGCCCGCAAATCCGATTAAAGCTTGCGGTTCTGATAAGTTGATATCGCCAACAGATGCAAAACTTGCAGAAACGCCTCCTGTTGTCGGATGTGTAATATAAGAAATATATAATAAGCCTGCATCAGCGTGTCGTTTTAAAGACACACTTGTTTTACCCATTTGCATTAATGAAATAATACCTTCTTGCATTCTTGCTCCGCCGCTGGCTGAGAAAAGAATGAAAGGTAATTTATGTTCAGTACAATAATCTATAATACGGCAGATTTTTTCTCCGACTACAGAACCCATACTGCCCATTCTGAAACGCGAATCCATAACTGCAACACCATAAGCAACGCCATCTAATTCAGCTGTCCCTGTAACTACCGCTTCTTTCAAATCCGTTTTGCTTTGGTCTTTTTGAATCTTTTCCTCATATCCAGGGAAGTCTAATGGATTCGCAGACGTCATGCCTTTATCAAATTCTTTAAATGTACCTTCATCTGAAATTGCTTCAATTCGTTTATATGCGGTCAATGATAAGTGATGATCGCAATTGAAACATACATTGAGATTTTCAGAAAGTTCTTTAGTATACATGATCTTTTTGCATTTAGGGCATTTAGTCATGATACCTGATGGAACATCATTCTGTTTTGAATCTTGAACAGTAACATATTTTTTCTTTTTACTGCCGCGATTAAAAAAATCTTTAAACATTGGTCAACCTCCACATCACTATTATGCTGAATTCTACCGCATAACAGCGCTTTATAAAAAATAACTTATTTAATATCAGTTAATCTCATCGTTTTATTGTATATATCATCTGGATCAACTTCAACCCTTGCAACTCCAGATTCCATTGCTGCTTTTGCTACATTTCTGGCTACTGAAGGTGCAACACGTTTATCAAACGGTGCAGGAATACAGTACTCAGGTGATAATTCGTCCTCTTTAATCAAGTCAGCAATCGCTTCAACTGCAGCTTGTTTCATTTTTTCATTAATATGTGTCGCTCTCACATCTAATGCTCCTCTGAAAATACCAGGGAATGCAAGCACATTATTAATTTGGTTCGGATAATCAGAACGTCCCGTTCCTACAACTTTGGCTCCTGCTGCTCTCGCATCATCCGGGTTGATTTCCGGATTAGGGTTTGCCATCGCAAAGATAATACTATCTTTATTCATTGATTTTACCATATCTTGAGATAAAGCATCAGCAACAGATACACCGATAAAGACATCTGCGCCTTTAATCACATCAGAAAGTTTGCCTTCTTGCTTATCTTTGTTCGTCCATTCCGCAACAAATTCTTTAGTTTCATTCATACCATGCGGACGACCTTTATAGATTGCCCCTTTTGAGTCGCACATGATCATATCTCTGACACCATAAGAATAAAGCAATTTCACAATTGCGATACCCGCAGCACCAGCACCATTTAATACAACTTTAATATCTGATAATGATTTGCCTGTGATTCTTAATGCATTGATTAAACCTGCCATAGTCACAATAGCTGTACCATGCTGATCATCATGGAAAACCGGAATTTTAGTTTCTTTCTTCAAACGGTTTTCAATTTCAAAACAGCGCGGTGCTGAAATGTCTTCTAAGTTGATACCGCCGTAATTCGGTTCCAATAATTTAACAGTACGGATAAATTCTTCAGTATCTGTCGTATCCAGTGCAATCGGAACGCCTGCCACGCCAGCAAAGCTCTTGAATAATACAGCTTTACCTTCCATTACCGGAATACTGGCTTCTGGTCCGATATTGCCTAAACCTAATACTGCTGTACCATCTGTAATTACAGCTACTGTATTGGCTTTTGATGTATAGTCATAGACTTTACGCGGATCTTCATAGATTTCTTTACATGGTTCCGCAACACCTGGCGAATAAGCCAAACTCAACTCTTCTTTATTCGTTACTTTAACTTTAGGTGCTATGTCTATTTTACCTTGATTTCTTTTGTGCATTTCTAAAGCTTCATCTCTTAATGACAAACTGATCGCTCCTTTGTTCAATAAAATTGTTGCATATTATCGATATGAGTTCTGTGATTTTTATGCTTCAATGATGCAATAGCTGTCTTGTTCTTTATATTGAAATTTAACCATTGCTATCCCAATTTTAGTATCACTTTGAAAATATGTACTGATTATAACACAGAAACAGAACTTTCACTGATTCACATGCATGAAATCCTTAAAATTTGCAAGTTTTACGCATCAGCTTTCTAAAACTTCAGATAAGGTGATTCTATAGCGTTTTACTTTATAAGCTATTACATCAGTCTGATATTTTCTGGTGATATCTGGCTGATGAGAGCCGCAATGGTTTCATGATTTCTATTAATTTGTCCCACTCTTTCCATTTTTTGAGATTGCTCATGGAATTCATAGATTGGCAGTTGCTGATAATCGGAACTGTCCCCTCTATCAAAAGTTAAATCTTCAAGCGCCACGTTTCTCAGTACAATCATTTTCGCTTGTTTGAAGCGCATATCTTCAAATACCTCTAACGTTTGTACCGTATTGATAATCAATTGATCTTGGTTATTTCTGACTTCGAACTTCCCTTGTACGATTAGGGGTACTTCTTCTTTGAGTTCAAGTTCATATTTTTGGAACGCATCTGGGAATATTACACCATCCATGTTTTTATTGCCGTCATTCAGCGTAACAAATGCCATAGGTTGTCCATTTTTTGTACGAATTCTTCTCAGTGTATCGATTTGTGCCAAAACAGGTTGATAATTCACCGCATTGTCCAGCTTGAAAATCCCTAAATATTGTTTAGTTTCGAATAATTTTTCTACAGGATGCTTGGTAATATAAAAGCCTAAATATTCTTTTTCAAAATCACTGAGTGCCTGATCTGGCAATTCTTCTTTTTTCTCATATTCTGCCTTTGGTGTCACAAAATCCAGCAGCATTTCATCTTGTTCTACTTGACTGACACCATCTAATACTTGGTCAAGTGTTCCTAATAAAGTCGCACGGGTTTCACCGAATTGGTCAAATGCTCCGACAAGAATTAAAGCTTCTAAAAGTTTGCGTGTTTTGACACGGCCGGATAAACGACGGGTAAAATCAAAGAAGTCTTTAAAAGGTCCGTTTTGAAAACGTTCATCGACAATGGTTTTCACACTTTGATATCCAACACCTTTTACTGCACCTAAAGAAAGATAAATACCATTTGGAGTTGCTTTATAATACCAATGGCTTTCATTAATATTTGGCGGCAAGATTTTTAAATCCATTGATTTTGCTTCCGCAATCATTTGTTCTGTCTTCTTCTCACTGCCTACCGCATTCGTTAAGATATTGGCATAAAAGTAATTTGGATAATGGACTTTCAAATAAGCCATAGTATATGCAATTTTAGAATAACTTACCGCGTGTGCACGCGGGAAGCCATAATCTGCAAATTTAAGTATCAAATCAAAAATCTGCTTGCTGAGCTGTTCTGAATAACCATTTTGATTCGCACCTTCAATAAAGTGCTGACGTTCGCTTTCGAGTACCGCTCTGTTTTTCTTACTCATGGCACGTCGCAAGATATCCGCTTCACCATAACTGAATCCTGCGAACTTGCTTGCAATCTGCATAATCTGTTCTTGGTAGATAATAACACCATAGGTTTGTTTTAAGATTGGTTCTAAATCCGGATGCAGATAACGAACTTTAGAAGGATCATGGCGTCTTGCTATATAAGTCGGAATCTCTTCCATCGGACCTGGACGGTATAAAGAAGTCATCGCCACAATATCTTCGAAATGCTGAGGCTGTAAACGTTTTAATGCTTGTCTGACACCATCGGATTCTAATTGGAATAATCCGGTTGTATCGCCTTTTGACAGCATTGCAAATACTTTTTTATCATCAAACGGAATCTTTTCCATATCGATTGATTGATTCAAATCTTTTTTAACTTGGTTGATAATCTGATGGATAATGGAAAGGTTTCTTAATCCTAAGAAGTCGATTTTCAACAAGCCTAGCTTTTCATCTTCAGTCATTGTCCATTGGGTTAATAAACCTGTATCCCCCATTAATAGCGGAACATGCTGATACAAAGGTCGGTCATTAATAATAATCCCAGCTGCGTGTGTAGACGTATGACGCGGCAGACCCTCTAACTTTTTACAGATTTCGAACCATAGTTCATGCCTATGATTTCTGTGTACAAAGTCTTTAAAGTTTTGTTCTTGATAAGCTTCATTTAAGGTAATCCCTAATTTTGAAGGAATCAATCGTGATATTTCGCTTAATGTCTTTTCTTCAAATCCCATGATACGTCCTACATCGCGTGCTACAGCTTTTGCGGATAAATGACCAAATGTGACAATACCTGAAACATGGTATTCCCCATACTTTTCTTGTACATATTGAATGACACGTTCACGTCTTGTATCTTCAAAGTCGATATCAATATCCGGCATCGTGACACGTTCAGGGTTTAAGAAACGCTCAAAGAGCAAGTTGTAGCGAAGCGGATCAATCGTAGTAATATTTAGTAGGTAGCTGACGAGTGAACCAGCAGAAGAACCACGTCCAGGCCCTACCATGACATCATGTGTTTTCGCATAATGTATTAAATCGCTGACAATTAAGAAATAGTCTTCATAGCCCATTTCTGTAATAATCTTGAACTCATACTCTAAACGTTCTCGATATTGCGGTCGATCTAAATCCATCTTCGTCAGTGCCTGCTCTAATAAATTCCATAAATATGTTTTTGATGAGGATTGATCAGGTGTTTCATACTGCGGTAATAATGATTGATGATATTGAAGGTTGACATTACATTTGCTTGCGACAGCTTCTGTTGTTTCAATGATATCTTCTGACAGACTTAGATTGTCGATATCTTGCTGGCTGTAGAAATGTGCATGCTGCTCACTGCCGGTATTCACTAAATCCAAGGCATTATTATTTTTAATCGCATTTAATGCACTGACTGAATCTGCATCTTTTTCATCTAAATATTTGGCTTCTTGCATCCACACCCTGCCTAAATCTAACTGTTCAGCTGCGCCGCTGCTTAAATGGTCTGTATATACTTCATCATGTGCTTTGAAAGCTTCAATCAAATTCAACTGCTCAGCGTTTGCACGCTTAAAAATAATGACTAAATCATTTTGATAATGTTTTAGCCATTCAATAGAAATTGTGCGTTTATCTTGTATTTTAATCGCAGATGACAATTGATAAAGTGATTTCAAACCATCGTCGTTTTTAGCTAATAAGACTGTTTCTATCTCTGTCAGTCCATCGCTTAAAACGACCGTCATGCCGATAATAGGTTTGATATTTGCTGCGTGACATGCATCAAAAAATTGAGGGACTGCATATAAGACATTCTGATCTGTCATCGCTAGTGCTTGATAGCCTTCTGTTTGTGCTTTTTTAATGATGTCTGAAATACGCAAACTCGACTCTAACAAGTCGTAAGCAGTATGAATATTAAGATGTGCTTTCATGTCTGACAATCCCTCCTTTCTTAGATTTCAATGTCTTAATCAATCAACTTTTGGTTTAAAGCTTCAGCTAAGCGGTCGAACGCTTCCCAGCTGTCTACTGAAACTCCAGATGCATTCGGGTGGCCGCCTCCTCCGAAAGCTTGTGCAACATCATTGATTACAATATTTTTCGAACGGATACGGCAACGGATTTCACTGCCTTCATCTACTGCAAATACCCAGATTTTCAATCCGCGCAAATCTGAAATAGTGTTGACAAATTGTGAAGCTTCATTTGGCGCTAAGCCGTATTCTTTTAATACTTCATCTGTAATCTGCACTTTCGCAAAGCCGTTTTCATTCATTTCGAAATGTTGCAGCACATAGCCTTGGAACGGCATTAATTTAGGGTCTTTTTCTGCCATTTTATTTAATTCCGCATTATGTTCAAACGGATATTCCAATAACTGTGCCGCTGACTTCATTGTATGCGGCGTTGTGTTATTGAATAAGAATCTGCCAGTGTCGCCGACAATTCCTAAATATAGCAAGCGTGCAGTCTCTTCATTAATTACAGACGTATCGTTAAAATGACGAATGATATCAAAGATGATTTCACTTGTAGAAGAAGCTTCAGTATCGACATAGTTCAAATCACCATATTGATCAATAGGCGGATGATGATCGATTTTAATCAAGCCTTTGCCGGTATTATAACGTTGATCATCGATTCTCGGTGCATTTGCTGTATCGCACACAATTACAAGTGCATTTTGATACACAGCATCATCCACCGCATCAAAAGTTCCCATAAAATCAAGCGAAGGTTCGCTTTCCCCTACTGCATAAATTTGTTTATTCGGAAATTTCAATTGCAAGTAGGATTTTAATCCAAGCTGCGAACCGTACGCATCAGGATCCGGACGTACGTGACGGTGAATAATAATCGTATCTGCTTTTTCAATTTGTTCCATAATTTCATTAAACGTGTTCATCTGAGTTACTCCTTCATTTTCAAATTCCAGGTGCGTTCGCCTATCAGCTTTCAAGCATTTGGCAAATAATCAATGCTTTTGCGACATCTTGCTGATTGGCTTGCATGCTTACTTCTATTTTAGCAAAATTACGCCCTACATCTAGCATGTTGTATTGGATTTCAAGTTCCGTTTCAATCGACACAGTTTTCATATAGATAATACTGAGACTTTCAATCATGACTTCTTGTTTTTTCAATTGTCTCATTTTAAAACGTATCGTTTCTTCAATGATCGCAACAAAGGCGCCTTTACTTAAAGTCCCGTATTGGCTTGTTAATTGCGGTGCAACATCTACTGTGATTTTATCTTTATTAACAGAAATGTATTTGCCTACTTGGTCATTGATTGTTTCACCGACTTGCGGCTGACGGCCTAATAATTGCATCGCTCTTAATACGTCTTCGCGGGAAACAACACCTAAAAGCTTTTTATTGAGAGTTGTAACCGGAAGCAATTCAATACCTTCCCAAATCATCATATGTGCACAAGTTGCTACTGTAGTAGACAATTGTACGTTAAGCACAGGCTTTGTCATAACTTTATGCACATATTCATCAGAGTCTTTAGAAATAATATCTTTGCTTGTCACAATGCCTACGAGTTTAAAGTCGTCATCAACCACAGGAAATCTGGAGTGTCCTGATTGCTGTGAACGCTTTTTTAAGTCAGCCACTGTCATCGATTCTTTAACAACAGTCTCTTCTGTTACCGGTTTAACGATGTCCTCAACAATAAGAATTTCTTTTCGGATAATTTGATTATACATCGCACGGTTAATCATATTTGCAACTAAATACGAATCATAGTTCGAAGATAAAATAGGCAAATTGTGCTGATCTGCATAACGTTTGATTTCAGGCGTCGTATTGAATCCGCCTGTAATTAATACAGCACTTCCGTGGCGCAAAGCTTCAAGCTGCACATCTGTTCTGTTTCCGACAATAAGTAATGTATGTTTTGTTAAATATTTAACAACGTTCTCAAGCTTCATTGCGCCTATCGCAAATTTTGACAATGTATTATGCAAGCCGTTGCGTCCCGCTAACACTTGCCCATCTATAATTTTGACAATCTCTCCGAAAGTCAATTGTTCTATTTGTTCTCTCGTTTTCTTTTCAATTCTCACAGTTCCTACACGATCTATCGTAGCAACAAGACCTAACTGTTCTGCATCTTTGATTGCGCGATATGCAGTACCTTCAGATACTTCTAAATCTTTAGCTATTTTGCGGACTGATATTTTCTGTCCTACCGCAAGTGATTCTATATGTGCAAGAATTTGTTCATGTTTTGTCATTACTTACTTCCCTCATTCTCTACTTACTCTTCTTTTAATTATAACTTTCTTTGAAGTAAAAATCGAAGCTAACCTCTATTGAATTTTAACATGTATTCGTTGCTGTACCTAACGCATTATTTGAGAATTTGTAATTTAAAATCACTTTAATTTGTTGAATATAAATTTAATTGGAAATGTTGACACATTTTTATTAGAATAAGTATTAAGGAGGGATAGAGAATGTATAAAAACATTTTACTTGGCGTTGATACAGATTTAGAAAACAAAAAAGCACTAGAAAACATTAAAAAGTTATCTGGTGAAGGCACAATTGTCACTTTATTAAATGCTATTTCAGAACAAGATGCGCAAGCATCAATCAAAGGCGGCACACATCTAAATGAATTAACAAAAGCGCGCAGCAAAGAATTACAACCTACGCGTGATATTCTTGACGGCTATGGTATTGAATACGATGAGATTATCGTGCGAGGCAATCCGAAAGAAGAATTAGTAAAATTTGCGAACAGCGGTGATTACGACATCTTAGTAGTAAGTAACCGAAAAGCACAAGCAAGAAAAAAATTCGTACTTGGCAGTGTCAGCCATAAAGTAGCGAAACGTGCTCATATCCCTGTATTAATCGTAAAATAATTAGAAAAAATGCTTGTACAGATTGTTTGTACAAGCATTTTTATTATCTCTCATTTAATTAGAATTGAACAGCTTCACCTGGTTTAAGGATTTGTACTTCCCCTTCTTTTACAAGTGATTTGAATTCTTCTGGGTCTTGTTCGATATAAGGGAACGTATTGTAATGTACAGGTACAGAAATTTTCGGTTTAATCAATTCATTGATTGCATAACTTGCATCTTCGATACCCATTGTGAAATTGTCGCCGATTGGTACGAAGCATACATCGACTGGATGACGTTCAGCAATTAATTTCATGTCGCTGAACAAACCAGTGTCGCCGCAATGATAAATTGTTTTGCCTTCTACTTCTAAAATCAATCCTGTTGAAGAACCTAAGTAAACAGGAATGCCTTCTTCGTTTGTAATACTTGAACTATGGAATGCTTGAACATATTTCACTGTACCGAAATCAAATTTCCATTTACCTCCAATATTCATCGGATGTACATTTTCAACACCTTTTGCTGTTGATAAATAATCTGCAACTTCTGCTAATCCCACTACTGTTGCATTATTCTTTTTAGCTATTTCAACAGTATCACCAAAGTGATCCGCATGGCCGTGTGTTAACACGATATAGTCGACCTCTAGGTTTTCTGCATCTAAATCAGATAATTCGTTACCTGTGATAAACGGATCTACAATGACTTTCTTACCGTTTGCTTCAAAATAGATTGTTGATTGTCCATGAAAAGATAATTTCATTTTTTATGCCCCCTATGCATCTTAATCTTAGTTACAGTATAACATCTTCCCTAATTTAGTCGAAATCATTCCCCCAGTACTTTTGAATTCTCAATTTATTTAGCTTAAAATATAGTTAAACAAGTAAATGGAGGTTGAGGATTTTGAAAACAGAAGAAATTGTTAAAGAAATACGTAATCAAGATGCTGGGGCTGCTTGGATTACAACTCCGCTTAACGTATTCTACTTTTCAGGTTACTTAAGCGATCCGCATGAACGCCTTTTAGCCTTATTAATTACTGCTGAAGGTGAAGAAGTACTCTTCTGCCCTAAATTAGAAGTAGAAGAAGTCAAAGCATCACCATTCAAAGGCAAAGTTGTAGGTAATGCTGATGGCGAAGACCCATTCAAATTAGTAGATTATCAATTCGACAAAATTTTAGTCGAAGAAGATCACTTAACATTGAAACGTCAAAAAGAATTAGTCGAAGGCTTCGGCGCAAAAGAATTCGGTCCGATTGACGACACTATCAAAGCATTACGTAATGTGAAAACACCAGAAGAAATCGAAAAAATCCAAAAAGCTGCTGAACTTGCAGATAAATGCATTGAAATCGGCGTAGATTTCTTAAAAGAAGGCGTAACTGAAAGACAAGTTGTACGCCATATCGAATATGAAATCCAAACAAACTACGGTATTACTGACATGAGTTTCCCTACAATGGTATTATTCGGAGATCATGCAGCTTCACCTCACGGTATTCCTGGAGACCGCCAACTTCAAAAAGACGAATATGTCTTATTTGATTTAGGTGTTATCTATGAAAACTATTGCAGCGACATGACTAGAACTGTTGCTTTCGGCAACCCTAGCGATAAAGCAAAAGAAGTTTATAATGTAGTGCTTGAAGCAGAAAAAGCAGCTATTGAAATGATTAAACCAGGCGTAGTCATCGGAGACGTAGACAGAAAAGCACGCGGCATCATCTCTGATGCTGGTTACGGCGAATATTTCGTTCACAGATTAGGCCATGGTTTAGGTTTAGAAGAACATGAATATCAAGATGTTGCCGGATTCAATACAAACAAATTCGTACCAGGTATGGTTGTTACAGTTGAACCAGGTGTTTATGTACCTGGAGAAGTCGGTGTACGTATTGAAGATGATATTTTAGTTACTGAAGACGGACATAAAGTATTAACACACTACGAAAAATAATCTATATATTAATATTGGTAATTGCTCAAAGGCGAAGTCTTGCGGCTTCGTCTTTTTCAGTACACAAAAAGCGCCATCAAGCTCTGTTAAACCCCAAAACAGATTGCCCGATGGCGCTAAAATTTTGATGTTTTCAAGGAAACCATAGTTCCCTTTACATCCCATTAATTTAACACATTCAAAATTAAATTAATGCTTGATCTACTGGTGTATACGGAAGTTCAAACGCTTTAGCTACACCTTCATTTGTAACTTTACCGTCAAATACGTTTAAACCTAAAGATAATGGTTGGTTGTCGCGTAATGCATTTAAATAGCCTTTGTTAGCGATTTGCAATGCATATGGTAAAGTTGCATTATTTAAACCGATTGTAGAAGTACGTGGTACTGCACCTGGCATATTTGCTACTGAATAGTGTACTACGCCATGTTTAATGAAAGTCGGATCATCATGTGTTGTTACACGATCAGATGTTTCGAAAATACCGCCTTGGTCAATAGCAATATCGACTAAAACAGAACCGTCTTTCATATTTTTAACCATGTCTTCTGTAACAAGTTTCGGTGCTTTAGCACCTGGAATTAATACAGCGCCGATAACTAAGTCACTTTGTTTAACATTTTCTTCGATATTTAATGGGTTAGACATAACTGTGTGTACACGTCCATCAAATAAATCTTCAAGTTCTTGTAAACGTTTTGGATTAACATCCAAGATTGTGACATCTGCGCCTAAACCTAAAGCGATTTTCGCAGCATTTGTACCTGCTTGGCCACCGCCGATAATTGTTACTTTACCTTTAGGTACACCAGGAATACCTCCTAGCAAGATACCCATACCACCGTAGAATTTTTGCAAGAATTGTGCACCGATTTGTGCCGCCATTCTTCCTGCAACTTCACTCATTGGCGTTAATAATGGTAATGAATTATCTGGTAATTGCACTGTTTCGTATGCAATCGCAACAACGCCATTATCAACTAATTCTTTAGTTAATGTTTCGTCGTTTGCTAAATGCAGATAAGTGAATAAGATTAAATCCTTTTTGAAGTATTTGTATTCTGGCTCAATAGGTTCTTTAACCTTGATCACCATTTCTGCATCCCAAGCCTCTGCAGGTCCGGCAACAATTGTTGCACCTGCTGCTTTGTAATCTTCATCTGTAAAGAATGAACCTTCACCAGCGTTTTGTTCTACATTAACTGTGTGCCCTTTCTCAACTAATGCGTGAACACCGCTTGGTGATAAACCTACTCTGTTTTCATTATTTTTTATCTCTTTTGGAATACCTATTTTCATTCCGTACACCTCCCACGCTTATCGTAACGCGAAAGCAATGAAAGCGCAATCATTTCAATGATAAGTTTAAGTTATCATTGAAGATAAGAATTTTGTATTTTCAAAAAATTGTAATATTAAGCATACTATTTTAATTTCTAATATTCAGTTAACTATGGTAAAATATAAGTGAAGAGTAGAAGGAGGTCATGTACGATGTTAACTTACAAACATATTTTAATCGCTGTAGATGGATCACAAGAAGCTGAATGGGCATTCAACAAAGCAGTGGATGTAGCAAAACGTAACGATTCAAAACTTATCATTACAAACGTTATTGATTCTAGAACTTATACTTCATACGAAGTCTATGATGTTCAATTCACTGAAAAATCTAAACAATTCGCTGAAGAATTACTTAGAGGGTATAAAGAATTTGCCCAAAAAGAAGGCGTTAAAGACGTTGAAACATTGCTTGAGTTTGGTTCACCTAAAGCAATCATTCCTAAAAAAATTGCGCAAGAAGTCAATGCAGACTTAGTTATTTGCGGTACTTCTGGTTTGAATGCTGTGGAACGCTTCATTGTAGGTTCTGTATCTGAAGCTATTGTACGTCATTCACCTTGTGATGTTCTAGTGGTTCGTACAGAAGAAATGCCTGAAGATTTCCAACCTCAAGTTGCAACAGAAGAATTACGCAAACAATATCAAGCAAAATAATTTTTGCACAATCAATCTTTCAATTGAGACCGATTAGACTTGTTCTAATCGGTTTTCTTTTTTTAAAATACTTTTTCAAATTTGCATGCATAAAAAAATCCGGCTAGAAAGGCAACTGCCCTTCTAACCGGATTTTTTTAATGATTACAGACTACCGAATTTTACTGTGTCTCTTGCAATCATAACTTCTTCGTTTGTTGGAATAACTAAAACTTTTACTGGTGAATGCGGATAGTTGATGAATCCTTCTGAACCATGAATTTGTTCGTTTTTCTTAGGATCCCAATATACACCCATAAATTCTAGTCCTTCTAATACACGTGCACGTACTTCATCAGAGTTTTCGCCTACACCTGCTGTGAAGACAATTACGTCTACACCGTGCATTTTTGCTGTATAAGAACCAATATACTTATGAATACGAGAAGCGAAAACATCTAATGCTAATTGCGCACGAGTTTTGCCTTCTTCAGCATCTTGTTCTAAGTCGCGCAAGTCGCTTGAAGTTCCTGAGATACCTAATAAACCTGACTCTTTGTTTAAGATATCTAATACAGCTTCAGCACTCTTGCCTGTTTTCTCCATGATATATGGAATCAATGCAGGGTCAATGTCACCTGAACGTGTACCCATTGTTACACCTGCTAATGGTGTGAAGCCCATAGATGTATCTACAGATTCGCCGCCGTCGATTGCAGCGATAGATGCACCGTTACCGATATGACAAGAAATAATACGTAATTCTTCAATTGGGCGGTCTAAAATTTTTGCCGCACGTTGAGATACGTATTTATGGCTTGTTCCGTGGAAACCGTACTTACGAATACCATAGTCTTTATAATAATGGAAAGGCAAACTGTATAAGTAAGCTTGTTCCGGCATTGTTTGGTGGAATGATGTATCAAACACTGCCACATGCGGAATGTTCGGCAATAATTTACGGAACGCACGGATACCCATTAAGTTTGCTGGGTTATGAAGCGGTGCCAGTTCAGTTAATGATTCTATTTGTTTTTCTACCTCGTTGGTAACTAACGCAGATTCTGGGAATAATTCACCACCATGTACGACACGGTGTCCTGTACCATCGATATCATTGATATCGCGGATGATACCATGATCGATTAAGTTGTCCAACATTAAGTCAACAGCTTGTACATGATCGTTGATTTCTCTTTCATCTGTAAATTTGCGACCATTGAATTCAACTGTTAATTTTGAACCTTTAAGTCCGATTCTTTCGATTAAACCTTTACATACTAGATTTTCTTCAGGCATCTCTATAAGTTGGAATTTCAGTGATGAACTACCTGCGTTAATCGCTAACACTAATTTTGACATAAAACTATGCCTCCAATATTTACATTTTCTTTTACCAATTCTATTTAACCATTAATACAGTTTAATTTCAAGATTATTACAGTTTATTTTTTGTGATGATTTTGTTGCAGCCATTCTGACAATTCTCGTAAAAATCCTTGAAATTGTTGCGGAGATTTGAAATCTGGTATATTGGCAAGCAATACCTCAACAGAGTGGGTTACATCACGTTCTTTTTTCTGAAGAATCAAGATAGATTTGCGTGATTGTTCGGTTTTGAATAACGTTTTAGGCAAATTGAGGAATGCCTGCATTTCTGTATCTGTTGCAATGAAATTTTTGAGCTGTTTTATGTTTTCACCTTCAAAAATATTGCTCGGCACAATTAAGAATGCGAATCCAGCTCCCCTTAATGCCTCAACCGCTTGTTCGATTAAAAGGTAATGGGCATAACTATGTCCTTCTTTAAACCCTAATTTCATTTCGTGACTGCGTTCATCTACTGGATAATAGCCTACCGGCAAATCACCGATAACCACATCTGCTTCTTCAAACGGTAATGGCAGAATAGCATCTTGAGGATAGACATCAAACGGAATTTCTAAGAAATTCGCTAAGTGCACACTGACACGAGATAACACTGGATCAACTTCTACTAAATGGTGCATTAGCGTTTGTTCAGTCAATACTTCATGCACTGTCGCACTTAAATGTCCGCTGCCGCTCGTTAAGTCTACAATGTTCAATTCTTTCTTATCTTGTGTAAACTGCTGTACTAAGAAACCAAGAATTAAGCCAATTGAATCTGGTGTAATCTGGTGATTCGCTTGAATCTCTTGTTCTTGCAATAAACTTAAGTATGCAAATTGAAAGGCTTTGCGTCGATCTGATAATGTTGCCTGTTCCAGTAAATCACGATTATTTTGATAAATCTGTTCCATCGCAAGCCCTAAGTTTTCGATAAAGCTTTGTCCGTTTTCTTTATTCAGTTCCTTAGTTTTACTATCTAGTTCGTGGAATAAACGCTCCATTATAGTTTTTTCTTCAGCCATAATAAAATCCTTCCTAAAAAGACTGCTCATAATCAATGATTCACTTTCTTACACTAATTATGAGCAGTCTTGTCTTTATATTAATTTAAAAATAACTTTAAACGCATTGATTAGTCTAATTCTTTATATGCTTTTAATGCAGATTCGAAGTCAGGGAAATCAGTGCCTTCATTTACAACTTCTGTATAAACTACTTTGTTGTTTTTATCTAAAACAAATACTGAACGTGCTAATAATTGTAAGCCGTCCATTAACACACCGTAGTTTTTACCGAATGAATGTTTTTGATAGTCGCTTAGTAAGATAACATTATCTAAACCGCTTGCTGCGCACCATCTTTTTTGAGCGAATGGCAAGTCTTGAGAAATAGTCAATACTACGCCGTTTTCTTCTGAAGCAGCTTCTTCGTTGAATTTACGAGTTTGTTTATCACAAACACCTGTATCAATTGAAGGTACTGCACTGATTAATTTTTTCTTGCCGTCATAGTCAGCAAGTGTTACTTCTTCTAAATCATTATTTACAACTGTAAAATCTGGTGCTGTTTGCCCTTCTTCTACTGCATTACCTACTAATGTTACGGGATCTCCGCCAAATGTAATTTGTACCATATAAATAAACAACCTCCTAAGATTCTGTTACTATTTATCTCTACCCCATTATACCGATATCAACACTTCAACTCCAATGATAATCCTTAAGATACATTATTTTTTTAACTCATTTTTGATAGAAATTACAAAGAAATGTAATATTTATCCATAAATTACAAATAAGCCGCGATTTGCATCGCAGCTTATTCAACACAGTATTCATTATTGCAGACAATCATAGATATTCTTGATAATCAACGCGCTTGTAACGACCACAAACAATACTCTGACATATCCGACACCTTGCTTAAGCGCAAATTGTGCCCCTGCATATGAACCAGCAACCATACTTGCTGCCATAATCAATCCAATGCCGTAATCGACTTTCCCTAAAATCATAAACAAGATTAATGCACCGATATTAGACGCAAAGTTTAACACTTTCGCATTGCCTGCCGCACTTAAAAAATCAAACCCTACAATCAATAATGCGAACAAGAAGAAAGAGCCTGTTCCGCCGCCTAAAAAGCCATCATAAAAACCGATGAGCAATAATACTGCAACAAAGATAACAGCTTTGCCTTTTGAAAGTTTTTTATACGTGCGGATGCTACCCCAATCTTTTCTGATCAGCGTATAAATCATTACAATGGATAAAATCACAATTACTAATGGTTTTAATACAGCAGCCGGCAGAAATGATGCTAAACTTGCACCGCCGACAGAAGCGATGAAAATAAACGGAAAGAGTTTGCCGACTATTTTCAAATCCACTTTGCCTGAGCGTACAAACTTAACAGCACTCGTTAAAGAACCGAATGAACTTGCAAGTTTGTTTGTGCCTAAAGCTGTTGCGGGCGGTAATCCGATTGCTAATAAAGCAGGTGTTGAAATCAGACCGCCGCCGCCTACTACAGAATCAATAAAAGCAGCTAAAAAGCCAAATACAATGATAATAATAATAAGTGTCAGATCCCATTCCACGATGTTGTCCCCTTTTCTTGTGCTATTAGAATAAATCTTCCATTAATGCTTCAGTCGCTTTATCTTTTTGACTTTGATAATTTTTTGTTACTTCGATAGTTTCGATACCTTCAACAGCACGATCAATCATGTCGCTGAAATCATATACACTTTCGTATTTTTCTACTTTCTCAAAGTTAGGTTCTGTAACCGGATTTTTCGGTGTAAAGATAGTACAGCAATCTTCAAATGGCTGAATTGATGTTTCGAAAGTACCGTATTCCTTCGCTTTGATGACAATTTCTTCTTTATCTAACGTTAATAACGGACGCAAGACAGGTGTTGAAGTCACATGGTTAATCGCATACATACTCTTAAGTGTTTGGCTCGCAACTTGTCCTAAGTTTTCACCGTTTACGATGGCATCCGCACCGACATTATGCACGACTTTATCTGCGATGCGCATCATCATACGTCGTGTAGATGTCATTGTATAGCGTTCATGTACTACTTTATTGATTTGTTTTTGTACTTCTGTAAACGGCACGATATGCAATTTAATCGGTCCGACATGTTCAGCTAAAATTCGTGTTAATTCAATCACTTTTTCTTTCGCTTTTTCACTTGTGAACGGAGGACTATGGAAATGAATCGCTTCGACTGTTACACCTCGGCGCATGATTTCCATGCCTGCTACAGGCGAATCAATACCGCCTGAAAGCATTAATAATGTTTTGCCGCCAGTACCTACTGGTAACCCGCCTGCACCATCTATCACACGGTCATAGATATAAATCGCATCTAAACGAACTTCTGTTTTGATGACATGGTCAGGTTGTCGCACATTAACGTGGACTTGCGGGTTGCTTTCTAATACAGCGCCCCCTAAAATACGCTGTAATTGGTAAGTATCATATGGATACTGTTTATCAGAACGTTTCACATCAATTTTAAATGAATCGCCTTCATCATAAGCTTTTGCAAATTCGCTTGCTTGCGCTTTTGCATGTTCTAAGTCTTTGTCTAATTTCATAACAGGACTGATAGATTTTACACCGAAGACTTTGCTGATACGCTGCATAATTTCTTCAATATCCGCTTCTGGCGTAACTTCTATATACATTCTGTCTCTGTTCGCTTTAACGTGATAGCCTTGAAGCGGCATTAACGCTTGTTTCACATTAGAACGCAGTTTGCTCACAAACATTTTACGGTTAGCACCTTTAAGCGTCAATTCGCCGTAACGCACTAAAATATGATCATAGATCATTTCTTCAACAACTCCTTCATTTCTTCATATACTGCTTTAAAAGCTGCTTTAAATCCTTTGATATCCTCTTCTGTTGTTACAGCACCCATTGAAATACGAATACTGCCTTCAATTCTCGATTCGCTGACACCCATTGACAGCAAGACTTCATTCAAATGTCCGCGTTTTGATGAACATGCACTTGTAGTAGATAACATGACATCTTGTTTAGAAAAGGCATTGACTAATACTTCGCCTTTTACGCCGTCAAAACCGACATTTAAAATATGAGGTGCACTGGTATCCGGAGAATTCACTTTCACACCCGGATAGTCATTGAAAAATCGGCGCAATTGCTGATTCCATTCTGTTAAACGCTGGTGTAAATCTTCTTGTTGATGTACTGCATGTTTTAAAGCTTTAACAATCGCAATATCAATCGGTAAATTAACAGTACCGCTTCTCAATCCATATTCTTGCCCTCCGCCATGAATTACAGGCTCTAAATTATGGATATTATGCACGAGCAACAAACCTTGACCTTTTAAACCGTTGAATTTATGCCCACTGAAACTCATGCTGTCGATACCTTTGAATGTTAAAGGTATTTTACCGATGGCTTGCACTGCATCAACATGAAAATGCGCTTTTGGAAATGCTTCTAAAATTTCAGCCATTTCCGCAATCGGCTGGATTTGTCCTGTAATATTATTCACGTGCATACACGTCACTAATCCTACGTTCGAATTCATTAAACTTTCAAAATGCTCAAGATCGATTTTGCCTTCCTTCGTCACATTCACATAACGAAGTTTGAATCCTTCTGTTTCCAAATGACGCATTACCTCTAATACAGATGGATGTTCAAGCACTGATACAATAATTTCATCAGCATATGGTTTGCGGTTGTACGCTGCACCTTTTAACGCCATATTATTAGATTCCGTAGCGCCGCTTGTAAAAATAATATCGTATCTGTCTTCAAGATTCATTATTTGATTAATCTGTGCTTTGGCTTGATTTAACAATTGCTCTGCTTGCAAGCCGGCTTGGTGCGGACTATTTGGATTAAAATATAAATTCTGATTCACTTTGACATAAGTATCCAGTACATCTTGTGCTGGTCGAGTTGTCGCCGCATTATCTAAATAAATCACTTTTATGTCACTTCCACTTATTTGATTCTCTCTTTTTGAGTCTTTTCTTCCAATTTTAATATTTTACCACATCTGTCTAAATTCTCAATACGCAAAAAAAGACAAGAACAACGAATGCCCTTGTCTTTTGTATAACACTTATATTTTGCTTTGAGATACAACTTCATCTTCAATGCGTTGAGAAATGCCAGGATCGACTGAATCTAAAGCTTGCTCTGCAATTTCAATCGCACGTTTGTAGCGGTTATTCTTGAATAAGCGTTCTGCTTCATTCAAGCTCTTATCAATGCTGCTGTCGTCTTTACGGTAACGGTTGCCGTATTGAATCAGTTTTTCAGCAAGCACTGCGTTCACTAAAACGTCCATTGCTTCATTTTCAAAGTTGTTCATATGAAGTACAACTTTCGTCACTTTATCTTTAAGATGTTTGACATTAATCGGACGTTGATCAAACTGTGCATTGATTTCACGCACTTCATGATCAATTTCATTTTTCATGATAATGAAGCGTTCAGGTACGCTTGTTAAGTTAGAAGCTAATAACTTACGATAAATTTCTTCTTTTTTGCTTTGAACACGCAGAAGATTATCTTCAGCTTCCGCTTCATCTTCACGTAATTGAATTAAGTGGTTTTGTAATTTTTCTTGTTTATCATTAATTACTTTGACATGTTCTTCAATATACGCAAGATTATCTTGTACTTCGCTGTAACGTACAGTAGATTTTGCCATTTCTCTTAAGATTTCATCGTAGACTGAAATCAAGTTTTGAATTTCATTTTCGAATTGACGTACATTTTGAACATCTGTTTCATTGATGTAGTAATTTTCACGTACATATTCGATTTCTGTTTGTAATGTATAATTGGTATCTTTCGCACGGAATAAATCATTAGTAATGACTTCTTTCGTTTCATCCACTTTGTTTTTAGATTTGACTTCATGCTCGATTAAATCATACATTTCATCCAACTGATCATTAATCGCGATGAGCTTATCGTTCGCCTCTTCTAATTCCAAACGACTAATCATCGGTTCAACGAAACTTAATTCCGTTTTCATAGATTGAAGATTGCTGTCGACTTTAACATGATCTAAGTCGTACCCTTCGACTTTCAAGTCGCGGCAGCCGTATTTCAAATCTTGGAATTGCCCTGGAAGTTCTTTTTGCGCTTCGCGAATCAATTCAGGGATTTCTTTCATATCTTTTTGCAGATAATTGATATCTTCGTTGAGCGTTTTAATATGCTCATGTGCTTGTTTGTAGTTCCCCTCTTCTCTTAGCTCTGTGTACTTAACAAGCTCAGGTTCGAATGATTCAATTTCTTTTTCAAGCGGTGCAGCTGCTTCTCCGAATTGATGTCGGTTAGCCAGCACATCACGCTTCATTTCGCGATATGAAACTTTGCTGTCTTCAAACAAGCGATCGCTTTCTTTATGAAGCGCCAAAATATCCTCAACTTCTTCACCAAGTTGTGCATAACGTTCTTCATAACGATCTAATAATGCGTTCGCATCATCTAACTCAGTTTGAGCAGCAGTAAATTTGAATTTATCGAAATATTCGTCAGCATTATGAATTTTCTCTTCAACCGGACTTAAATTATCATTAGTATTCTTTAATGATTCGCGCTTTAAGCGGTCATATTCTTGTTGTGTTTCACCCTGCAGGGTTAAATCGTCCAACGCTTTCAGACGATCATTTAGTGTTAGTTTCTCAACCTCTATCTTGCGCTCTTCGGTTTTTTCGACCACCTGACGTTTTGAAGAACGGAGATAGAACATGATACCGACAATTATAAGTGCAATAACTATAATTGCTAAAATGATATACAATGCCATTGTTTTCTCCTCCTATTTAATCACTTCTCATTATAGCGTAATTTTGGGTCTCATTAAAATAAAAATATTAAGTTTCTTTATACAAACTTTGATGAAAGTACTCTAAATTGAAGTTTCTTAATAGAACATATTATAATATGGAAAATGCAAGAGAGAAAAGAGGTCAATTATATATGGGCAGCAATACTACAAATTACAACGCCATCCTTCAGCAATTAGAAGGTTTGAATGCGGATGAGCGCTATTTAATTACTTTACTCAGCAACACATCTGCTTTATTAAATGAAAATTTATCTGACATCAATTGGATTGGTTTCTATCTTATGGAAGACGGCCAGCTTATTTTAGGTCCTTTCCAAGGCCGTCCTGCTTGTACCCCTATTCAATTAGGCAGCGGCGTATGCGGTACTTCCGCACAACAAGATATTGTTCAGCGTGTGGATGATGTACATGCTTTCCCTGGTCATATTGCATGCGATGCACGCAGCCAATCTGAAATTGTTATTCCGCTGCATCAAGACAATAAAGTCATCGGACTATTGGATATTGATGCACCGATCAAGTCGCGCTTCTCACAAGAAGATGAAGATGGCTTGATTCGATTAATGAAAGTATTAGAAAAACAAATTGCACAAACAGTGAAATAATTATTTATTTGAAGAAAAAGAGATAAAAGCTTGACTTTATCTGCCAGAATGGTAGAATACTCTTTGTGTGAATTAACGAAAGTAGCAGTTGTATATTATTAGGCGCTATGTTATTCCCAATGCGGACGTGCCGTGTAACCGGAGCTATGAGGCGAGGACACATAAAATAACATATCTTAATAAGTATACAACACTCTTTTTTGTTTTTTCATAACAACTAAAAACAAAAGGAGGAGTCTTAACATGGCTCGATTCAGAGGTTCAAACTGGAAAAAATCTCGTCGTTTAGGTATCTCATTAAGCGGTACTGGTAAAGAATTAGAAAAACGCCCTTACGCACCAGGTCAACATGGTCCTAACCAAAGAAAAAAATTATCAGAATATGCAATTCAATTACGTGAAAAACAAAAATTACGTTACTTATATGGCGTAACTGAAAGACAATTCCACAATACATTCCTTGCTGCTGGTAAACAATCTGGTGTACACGGTGAAAACTTCATGCGTTTATTAGCACGTCGTTTAGACGCTGTTGTATATGCTTTAGGTTTAGCACGTACTCGTCGTCAAGCACGTCAATTAGTAAACCACGGTCACATCGAAGTTGATGGCGCTCGCGTAGACATCCCATCATACTCATTAAAACCAGGTCAAGTGATCTCAGTTAGAGAAAAATCTCAAAAACTAGATATCATTGCTGAATCTGTAGAAATCAACAACTTCGTACCAGAATACTTAGAATTCGACGAAGAAAAATTATCAGGTACTTTCGTACGTGTTCCAGAACGCAGCGAATTACCAGCTGAAATCAACGAACAACTTATCGTTGAGTACTACTCAGGTAAATAATAGATTTATTATTTCAATACTGCATGCCTTGTTTTCAAGGATGCAGTATTTTTTGTTTTATCCCTTTTTTACTACAACTTTATCCCTCACCTTCTAACATTCATCATGTATCCGATTATTCCATTTTTGTGTTGTGAAAAACCTAGTTTTATCGATGTAATTACGGCATAATAAAACTATTAATGTAAGGGAGAAAATCAATATTGAAGAATTGGTTGAAAAATAATAGATTCATTATGTTACTTGTTGTGTTGTATATCACCGGAGGTTTTTTATTATTGCCGAGTTTGGGAGACTATTTTAATAAAAGCTATTTTGAACACTCCATACTAAAAGTCATTATAGATTCATTTGTGGCTAATGTTGGATTTGCGTTGTCTTTATCACTTGGTATTTCTTTTGTACTTTCTGTCATCGTCATGACTTATCAGTATTTTAAGAATGATAACGTAGAAAATGTTATTAAAGAATTTGCATTTGTGGTAGTTGTTATTAACGTTTATGTATTCATTTGCACTTTAGCTTTGCTTTCAATCACAACTGATAATGGTGAAGCTATTTTTGCACTATTTGGATTCATCTATGGATTCACCAAGTACTTGCCTTGGGCTTACAACCTCATCAATAATTACTTTAAAAAGCAACCTATCAAAAAGAACAAAATAAAGGCGTTTGAATCACACAAACCCCTTTATTTTTGTTCTTTTTAATTTCATTTTCTTAAATATTAACAAACCACTTAATCTTATTTCGTTTTCTGCGCTTTTTTCCTTTTAATCACTCTATAAATGGTTACACCGATTATCACAACAATCCAATTTAACAATTCTCTTTTGTCTATTTGTCGGATACGTTGCAATGGTTGAATATCAAAATTAAGTTTCATAAATAATTGAGGAAAGCCCGTTGCTGATGACAGTCATGATGTTCCCTCTTGCCTTCCCTTCTGCATTTTAGATAATTTAATTATACAGTTGTGTTGTTTTGATTTCAATCTAAATCAAAGTAGTAGTTCGGACCATCTGTAATAATACCGTCTACCCCATCAATGATTAATTTCCGTATATCATTGATGTCGTTAACTGTATATGGCATTACTTCTAATTTATGAATATGTGCTCTTTCAACAAACTTTTTGTTGACCAATTCGAAATTCGGGTTCGCATAATCACAAAACTTAGCCAACTTGTTAAAGTTCGGCATTCTAAATAGATATTTCTTCTTGCTCAGCAGCACGCCTAATTTAAATTTGTTTGTTAACTGTGCTATTTTTTGAATACTTTTATCATCAAACGATTGAATAATTGTTTTATCCGCATCCAAACGATTTTCTTCTATTTCTTTTAGCAGTATTTCTTCAATATTAGGATATTTGCTCGGCTTTTTGATTTCAATTAATAGTGTTGTTTTATAGGGTTTTACAAGTTGTGCCACTTCTTTAAATGTCATAATACGTGCACCCGCAAATGTACTGTCTTTCCATGAACCGAAATCATAGCTTTTTAATTCATCTAGCGTATAATCTTTTACATAACCTGATCCATTAGAGGTTCTATCTATTTTATCATCATGGATAACAACAAGTTGCTGATCTTTTGTTAAATGCACATCAATTTCAAGCATATCTACATGTGCACTGAGTGCTGCTTTATATGCTAATAAAGTATTTTCGGGATAATCGATTGAAAATCCGCGATGTGCAATAACTTGCAAGTCTTCGCTTGGGATTACTTTTTCCATGGTATTCACCCTTTATCAATTTTTAGTTTCAGAATTAATCTATCATATTCAAAACGGAGGTCAAAGAAATATGACAAACCACGATTTTATAGTTACGACGCAATGGAGTGGCGGCAGAGATGAAGTCGGCCTTGCTAAAGGCGATGTGATTAATGAATCTATTTCTATTCCATCATCACTTGGCGGTGTCGGAGAAGGAACCAATCCAGATGAAATGCTAGTAGCAGCAGCTTCATCTTGTTATATTATTTCACTTGCTGCGACGCTTGAACGTGCACATTTCAACGACATTTCTATTAACCAGGAATCGGTTGGAACAGCCTCTTTAACCAATGGTAAATTTAAAATGGAGCAAATCAAACATCAGCCTAAAATCTCAGTAGAAGCGTCCCAAAAAGAAGCGCTCGAAAAGAGATTAGATAAACTTTTAAAAATCGCAGATAACAATTGCATGATTTCTAACTCTATTCGCGGTAATGTCGACATCAAGATTGAACCATACATTTTATAATCTTCTACCCAACTTTTTGAGTTGGGTAATTATTTTTAGTATTTTTTCTTTAAAAACGCTTACAATTCATATATTTTGTTAAATTATCGTAAAATCAGTGAAATAACACTGAAATACCCTTTCTTATTTTCAGAATATTTGATAAAATTAAGAAATCTTACGTTAGGGGGAAATCTATATGTATCATCATCCATTGTTATTAACACCCGGACCAACTCCAATTCCTGAACGCATTCAACGCGTCATTCAAGAACCGATGATTGGTCACCGCACAAAAGAATTTGAAGCTATTGCTGAAAAAGCTTATAAAGGGCTGCAACCTGTTTTCGGTTCCAAAAACGAAGTCATGATCTTTACATCCAGCGGTACAAGCGCACTTGAAGCAAGTATGGTCAATATCTTAAATCCAGATGACCATGTGGCTGTCATTGTTTCAGGAGCGTTCGGCAATCGCTACAAACAAATTGCTCAAACATACTTCCACAACGTTCATGTCTTTGATGTCCCATGGGGAGAAGCAGTTGATGTGAATGCCTTTATTGATTTCTTAAAATCACTGCCAGAACAAGTGACTGCAGTATATAGTCAATATTGCGAAACATCTACATCAGTACTCCACCCTATTCACGAATTAGGTCATGCATTGCACGAAAACTATCCGGAAACTTATTTTGTCGTTGACGGTGTAAGTTGTGTCGGTGCCGTAGATGCTGACTTAGAACGCGATCATATCGATGTATTGGTTTCAGGAAGCCAAAAAGCAATTATGCTACCGCCAGGATTGGCATTTGCAGCATATTCAGACCGTGCAAAAGCACGTTTTGCTGAAGTAAAAACACCGCGTTTCTATTTAGACTTTAATAAATACATTGCTTCAGCAGAAAACAATTCAACACCATTCACACCGAATGTCAGCCTTTATAAAGGCGTAGCTGCGTATGCAGATTTTGTTGCTGAACAAGGTTTTGAGAATGTAATTCAACGTCATTATGTTATCAGAGACGGCTTAAGAGCTGCATTAAAAGCTTTAGACTTGCCTTTACTTGTTAAAGACGAATATGCATCTCCTACAGTAACTGCATTTGTACCGACTTCACCTACTGAAGTTTCAACAATCAAAAATGAATTACTTAACCGCTTCAACATTACAATCGCCGGCGGACAAGGCAAATTAAAAGGCCAAATCCTTCGTATCGGTCATTTAGGACAAATCGATACAGCTGATATTTTACAATGTGTCAGCGCACTTGAAATTATCCTTTCTGAATTACGTCACGAATCATATGTCGGAAAAGGAACTACAGCATACTTAGAGGTGGTAAAAGCATATGTATAAAATTCTAGTATCAGATCCAATCGCAAAAGACGGTTTGCAAACACTTTTAGATGATCCAGACTTTGAAGTCGATATTGATACAGGGCTTGCTCCTGAAGCTTTAATCGATAAAATCAAAGACTATGATGGGCTTATTGTAAGAAGCCAAACACAAGTAACACCTGAAGTCATTGAAGCAGCTGACAACTTGAAAATTATTGCTCGTGCTGGTGTCGGCGTCGACAATATCGATCGCGATGCAGCTACAAAACGCGGTGTGTTGGTAATCAACGCCCCTGACGGCAATACTATTTCAGCAACAGAACACTCAATGGCTATGATTTTAGCCATGGCACGTCAAATTCCAGATGCCAACCAATCACTTAAAGCAGGCAAATGGAACCGCTCATCATTTAAAGGTACAGAATTATACCATAAAACATTAGGTATCATCGGTACAGGACGTATCGGTTTAGGCGTAGCTAAACGTGCTAAAAGCTTCGGTATGAAAATCATTGCTTTTGACCCTTATTTAACAGCTGAAAAAGCAAAAGAATTAGATATTGAACGTGCAACAGTGGAAGAAATCGCACAAAAAGCAGACTTTGTAACTGTGCATACACCGTTGACACCGAAAACAAAAGGTATGATAGGCAAAGAATTCTTTGCTCAAGCTAAACCTAACCTTCAAATTATCAACGTAGCACGCGGCGGTATCATTGATGAAGAAGCGTTGATTGAAGCATTAGATAATGGTTTGATTGCACGTGCAGCCATTGATGTATTCGAAAATGAACCTGCTACAGATTCACCTTTAACAAAACATGATAAAATCGTTGTGACACCGCACTTAGGTGCATCTACTGTTGAAGCACAAGAAAAAGTAGCCGTATCCGTTTCGAATGAAATTGAAGAATTCTTCCATACCGGCAATGTGCGCCACGCTGTCAATGCGCCGAAAATGATTTTTGGAGAAGAAGCGGAAGAACTTCAAGAATACTTGAACCTTTGCGACATGGTCGGCAAAGTATGTATTCAATTATTAGGCAAAGCACCGCGTGAATTAAAAATTAAATTCAGCGGGGAATTGGTTAAAGAAGATACAAACATTTTGACACGTACAATCGCTAAAGGTATTTTATCTCAAGACTTAGGCGATCGTGTCAACTTAGTCAATGCCCTCTTCCTTCTTAACGAACAAAATGTAGTTTACAATGTTGAAAAAGATGCGAAGTCTCGTTCTTTCAGCAACTACATTGAATTAACAATGGTCAACAGAGACCGTAAAGTCACTGTCGGCGCAACTGTCTTAAACGGTTATGGTGCGCGCATTGTTCAAATCAATGACTACCCTGTTGATTTCAAACCTGAAAAATATCAACTTGTCATCCATCACCAAGACCGTCCAGGTATTGTAGGACGTACAGGTCAAATTTTAGGCGAATATGATATTAACATTGCCTCAATGCACTTAGGCCGTACAACTCAAGGCGGTAATGCCATGATGATTATCTCTGTAGATATGCCTGTCTCAGAAGAAGTTATTGATGCACTTTACAAAATCGATGGATTTGAATCTATTCAATTCGTTGACTTAAACAAATAAAATTATAAAAGCAACACATAAATAAAGACCAGCTGACTCAGATTCTGATATCTAAGTTTGCTGGTCGTTTTATTTTGATGTATTTTATAATATGATTTTACGAATATCTAAGACATTATCAACAATATAATCTGCATGATGCGCTTCAAGTTCTGATTGCGCTGCTTTACCTTTTAAACCTGTCAGCGTTCCGATAAATGTAGCACCTGTTGTTTCTGCACTGAATAAGTCTGCGAGAGAATCTCCTACTATGTATATCTCTTCATCTCGGAATACTTGATCTTGCTGTTGTGCATAATTTTGGTACTGATCTAGCTGATTACCGTTGTATGCTGCAATATAGCAAAACGGATTCGGTTTGCCTAAAGGTTTTAATTCAGGAAACTGCTCTTCAGCTTTCAATACTTCAGAAGCTGATACGATATGCGATTCATCAAAGTACTTTAAGAAGCCTTTGTCCTCAAACGGTACGAGCGTTTCTGTTCTAGGACGGCCAGTAGCTACTGCTAGTTTATAACCCGCTTCTTCTAAATCTTTCAGCAAGCCTTGAATTTCTTTAGCATCAGCCAATTCTTCTTCTTGATAGATATAACCTGTTTTAAAATCGCTTCTCGGTGTTTTTTCTTCTACTTTGCGATATAAACGATGGCCTAAATACCATTCTTGGAAGACCTCTTGTGAAATTTCCCATAAAGGACTGCGGATTTCAAACAGCTCTGTATGTTCTGTATCTAGCTGTTCTGCTGCATAATTGCGCAAATCACGATAAATTTGAGTTTTACCAGATTCCGCATTTTCAATAAAATGCAGCGGTTTAATAAAATCAACTTGCTGTTTTGAGACTAAATCTCCAACCTCTTGAAGCGTGACATCTGTAAAAGGATGTGCCGTTAAAAATGCTTCTCTGTCTTCTGCTGAGAGTGTTTTAAGCAAATCAATCAAATGAATCGATAACACAATAAACAACATATCCCAGTTAGAATTCAATCCGCGCGACTTCATCGCATTCAAAATCTGATCTTGCTCAAACACAACTTGACGAATAAGATTAATTTCACTGTCATTAATCGTGTTGAATTTAACTGACGGCATCAACTTCAAGAAATGCTGACTCATCAACATTTCATAGACAGTCAAAGCAGAAACGTCAAAACATCTTTCTTCACTTAAAAATACACCATCAACATCAAATAATACTGCTTTCATTTCTCCACCTACTTCGGAAAATTCAGAATAATTAATATTATACAAATTTATACACAAATAAGCAATAGAGCGAAAGCACACTCTAAAGAATGCTTCCGCTCTTTAAGTTTATCATGACTCCATTTGTTTCTCTACTTCATCCGCCACTTGTTGAACATGTGTTCCTATAATAACCTGAACATTATGTTTACCGCTCGTAGTGACACCAGCTGCGCCTGCTTGCTTGATTTGATTCTTATTCAGCTTTTCAATGTCATCCACTTCTAATCGAAGTCTTGTTGCACAATTGGTTAACGTAGTAATATTTTCTTTTCCGCCTAACCCATCAATAATTTGTGAAGACATTGCAGTATACTTTCCTGCTGGTTTCGCTGAATTCTCATCAGATTCAGAAGGATCTGCGACAGGGTCTGCAATTTCTTCATCACCGCGGCCTGGTGTATTCAAGTTAAAGAATTGAATCGCAGCTCTGAAAACTACATAGTAAATCACAAAGAATACGATTCCTTGAACCATTAACATCAATGGATAATTCGACACAGGATTAACGAGTGATAATAGGAAATCAATCAGTCCTGCACTGAATGAGAATCCTGCTGTCCAATGGAATAATGCAGCAATAAAGAGTGATAAACCTGTTAATAAGGCATGAATCACAAATAATACTGGTGCCGCAAACATAAAGGCAAATTCAATCGGTTCAGTTACACCGACAAAGAATGCTGAAATTGAACCTGCTAACATTAAACCAGCTACACGTTTCTTTTGTTTAGAAACAGCTGTTTGATACATCGCTAAAGCTGCTGCCGGTACACCAAACATCATGACCGGGAAGAAACCAGCCATGTAACGGCCTGTAATCCCTTTAATAGCGCCATCGCCTGATTGGAATTTAGCGATATCATTTATACCTCCTAAATCAAACCAAAAGACAGCATTTAATGCGTGATGCAAACCTGTTGGAATCAGCAAACGGTTAAATACACCATATAAAAATGCTCCAAATGGGCCAAAATTAATAATCCATTTACCAAAAGCAACAATGCCATCATAAACGAATGGCCATACAAAAAATAAAACAAGAGACAACAATACTGATAAAAATGCTGTCATAATCGGAACTAAACGCTTACCGCTGAAGAACGATAATGCAGTCGGCAATTCTGTAGCACTGAATTTGTTATAACAGAATGCTGCAATTAAACCGATTAATAAACCGACAAACACATTTTGGTTATTCATTTGATCAAAACCGATGTTGATTGCGTCCTCTTTGATTCGCAGGATACCTGCAAGCTTTTCTGGTTTTAATACTGACGTTACCACAAAGTAACCGACAACTGCTGCTAAAGCAACAGAGCCGTCATTCTTCTTCGCCATCCCTAAAGCAACACCGATAGCAAAGAGTAAACCGAGCTGTTCTAAAACAGCCAAACCGCATTGGAAGATGAATTCGGCCGCAGTCGGTGCTGTATTCATTGCTTTTAAGACGTTAGCAATTCCGATAATGATGGCAGCTGCTGGCAATACAGCAACCGGCAGCATTAAAGAACGCCCTAAGCGTTGTAAAAAATTATACATATGCTTATCCTTCTTTCTCTCTATGGATCTATAAAAAACGGCATGAAAAAGAGATAAAGCCAGATGACTTTATTGTTTCTCTTTATTTCATCTCACTTTATCTCCGTACATTACTTAGGCAAATGCTTTAATTCTTCTTGAAGTGCTCTTGTGCGTTTTGTAAGCTCTTGCGTAATATAATCAACTTTTTCATGACGTTTTTTCAAATGTTCAGGTAAAACGGCAGTATCAATCGGTTCACCGAAGATAATTTTCGCTTTGCCAGTTACCATACCTAATATTTTGTCTGGTCCTTCATAAGCAGCTGGTACAATCGGTACTTTTGCCATCATAGCAATCGTTGCAGCACCGCGTTTCAAAGGTGTTTCTTCTGCTGTACGATGCCCTGCTGGGAACATGCCGATTGTTTTGTTTTTCTTCAATAAATTCACCGGTGTTTTAATCGTACTCGGACCTGGGTTTTCACGATCAACCGGAAAGGCATTTAATGATTTTAAAAAGCTGCCGAACGCTTTATTATAGAACAATTCTTTTTTAGCCATATAATGAATTTGGTTAGGATACATTGCCATGCCAAGCATAATAACTTCGTTATAACTCTCATGGTTGCATGTCACGACATAACGATTAAGCTGCGGTACATTTTCTTTACCATATACCTTAAGCGAATGACTCAGCTTTACAATGATTCCGTATAGAATACTACTGATAAATTTATACATTGGGTCACCTACTCAATTGTTTATTTAACTATCCAAAGTTTATCACTTCCCACCTCTGTCAACAAGCCTATTTCAGTGCATTATATATGTCTGATAGTTCAGATTTTGATTTGTTTTATATTGAAACATAGCAAAATGCTAGAAAATATTAACAAAACATATGATAATAATAGAAAGAAACATTCTGGGAGGAATTCAATGACTGAATACTATAATGAAAATCAAGAACGACGTCAACAGCCGCCTAGAAGGTCATTCCCTTGGCTGCGCGTCATTTTACTTGCCTTGCTTGCTGGTATTATCGGCGGGCTGCTTATATTAGGTGTCGGCAAGCTGATAGAGCAATCTAATGACGGTGCCACAGTACAGCAAGCAAAAGACAGCAAAGGCGGAAATGTCTTAGATGGCAAAAGTTCAAAATATAAATCTGTCAATCAAATGATTACAGATGTCTCACCTTCTATTGTGGGTGTTATCAATATGCAGAAGGCACAAAGCTTAGAAGATTTCTTTAGTGGCAATGCTGGAAAGTCACAAGAAGCGGGTATCGGTTCTGGTGTGATTTATCAAAAATCCGGCGGCAATGCTTATATTGTTACGAATAACCACGTTGTAGACGGTGCGAGTGAAATCAAAGTCCAATTACATGATACGAAACAAGTAAAAGCAGAACTTGTCGGCAAAGATGCTTTAACAGATATAGCCGTATTAAAAATTGAAAATGCGCCTGGTATCAAAACAATTCAATTTGCGGATTCTTCAAAAGTCAAAACCGGCGACAGTGTATTTGCGATTGGTAATCCATTAGGCTTAGAGTTTGCTAATACAGTGACATCAGGTATTATTTCAGCAAACGAAAGAACAATTGATACACAAACTTCAGCCGGCTCAAATAAAGTTTCTGTGCTGCAAACGGATGCCGCTATCAACCCCGGCAACTCTGGCGGTGCTTTAGTCAACCTGAACGGTGATTTAGTAGGTATCAACTCTATGAAGATTTCAATGCCTCAAGTTGAAGGTATCGGTTTTGCCATACCAAGCAACGAAGCGAAGATTATCATCGAACAGCTTGTAAAACATGGTAAAGTCGAACGCCCTTCTATCGGAATCGGCACAATCAATTTAAGTGATATTCCTGAACGCTATAAGAAAGAATTGCACACAGACCGTAATGACGGTGTATACGTCGCAAAAGCGCAAAGTGATAGTGCTTTACAAGAAGGCGATATTATCATTGAAGCAGACGGACAAAAAGTTAAAGATGACTCTGAATTAAGATCATATCTTTACTCCAATAAAAAACCAGATGAAACATTGAAAGTCAAAGTCATTCGCGATGGCAAAGAAAAAGAAGTTTCTGTTCACTTAGGTAAGAGATAACATAAAAATAAATGCTTGTGCTTTGGATTCATTCCTTAGCACAAGCATTTTTTAATGTATATTGAATTATTGGTATTTCACCATGAAGTATTTCTTTTTACCTCTGCGGACAATTGTAAATTCATTATCGATTTTATCTGCATCGCTGATTTCATATTTCAAATCTTGTTGGCGTTCGCCATTAATGTAAATCGCACCATTTGAAACATCTTCGCGTGCTTGGCGTTTAGAAGATGAAATGCCTGCTTCTACAATGAAGTCTACAATGTTTGTAGTGTCATTGCTGACAGAAGCTTGCGGTACATCTTTAAAGCCTTGGCGTAATTCTTCGCTGCTTAATGATTTCAAGTCCCCGCTGAATAATGCTTCTGAAATACGAATTGCATCATCTAAAGCTGCTTGACCATGAATGAAACGTACAACATTTTCAGCTAAAGCTTTTTGTGCTTCACGTAAATGCGGTGCTTCTTCTTTAGATTGTTCTAGTTTTTCAATTTCAGCTTTGTCTAAGAAAGTGAAGTATTTCAAGAACTTGATTACATCGGCATCTGATGTATTAATCCAGAATTGGTATAACTCGTATGGGCTTGTTTTATCTGCATCCAACCAAACAGTACCTGATTCAGATTTACCGAACTTTTTACCATCTGCTTTTGTGACTAACGGAATTGTGAAACCGAATGCTTCAGTTTGACCGTACATACGACGCATTAATTCGATACCACTTGTGATATTGCCCCATTGGTCTGATCCGCCGATTTGAACTTTACAGTTGAATTCGCGGTTTAAATGACCGAAGTCGATAGCTTGTAAAATCATGTAAGTGAATTCAGTGTATGAAATCCCTTTTTCTAATCGAGATTGTACTGAGTCTTTACCCAGCATGTAGTTAACACCTACGTGTTTACCGTAGTCTCTTAAGAAATCAATTAATGAGATTTGGCTTAACCAATCTTTGTTGTTTACAAGCTGTGCTGCTTCTTCTCCGGAAAAATCAAAGATTTTATCCATTTGCGCACCGATGCCGCGAACATTATCTTCTACTTGTGCTTCAGTTTGCAATACACGTTCATCCGTTCTGCCTGAAGGGTCGCCAATCATACCTGTACCGCCGCCGATTAATACAATCGGTTTATGACCGTGTTCTTGGAAACGGCGTAATGTTAATAACGGTAATAAGTGTCCGATATGCATACTGTCTGCAGTCGGGTCTACACCACAGTATAAAGTGACTTTCTCTTTGTTAAGTAATGCTTCTAATCCTTCTGCATCTGTTTGTTGATAAACAAGTCCACGCCATTCTAAGTCATTTAATAATTCATTTGTCATCTATTGTTCCTCCTCTGAATTGTTGTTAATATTTTGCTTTGGAAATTTAAGGAAATAAAAAAACCCTTACAGCATTCACTGTAAGGGCGCATCTATTGCACGGTACCACCATACTTAAAGGTTTCTATCATTAATGATACGTTCATCAAGTCAAACGTTGGATACTTAAATATAAGGCAGCAGGTGTATTCGCTTATTTGTTGTTACTGGTTCCCAGCACCCACCAGCTCTCTAAAAACAATCAAATCAGTTACTTTTCCTTATCCAAAACTTATTAATTTGATTTCATTATAATCAACAGTTTTTTAAAAGTCAACTTGAATACAATTATGCTATACTATTGTTAATTATTGGAGGCAAATTATGAAACATTCTCAAACAACACATACAACCGCTTCTCCCCCATTACATTACTTTGAGAAATGGTATAAGCGGACCAAACATTTCTTTGTCATCCTATTTGTTATCATTCTTTTAATAATTAGTTTATCGATCGGTCTTTTAATCGGCTTCTTTATGAGCATGACCTCTGACTCAGAAAATTTATCAGACACTGAATTGAAACGTGCTGTTTTAAACGTACCTGGCGATGAACACATAGATTATAGTCAAAAGGATTTTTTAACACAATATGATGCATCTAATAACCCGCTGCTTGTGGGACCGAAAAGCGTGAATGCTGTGATACCGAAAGCATTAATCGCATCAGAAGATTCTTTGTATTTAAAGCATGACGGTATCTTGCCTAAAGCATTGCTTCGTGCAATTTATCAAGATATTTTCGAAACAGAAGTTTCTTCAGGCGGCAGTACTATCACACAGCAAGTCATTAAAAATCAAGTACTGAACAATGATAAAACTTATAACCGCAAAGCTAATGAAATTGTTCTGGCTTTAAAACTTGAACGTATCTTGACCAAAGAAGAAATCATGTATACGTATTTAAACATCGTCCCGTTCGGCCGCGACTATAACGGCGATAATATTACAGGTATCGGATCAGCTTCTTTCAGCTTGTTCGGCAAACCGCCGAGTGAGGTCAACCTGCCTGAAGCTGCTTATTTAGTCGGCTTAGTCCAAAGTCCTTACACATATACACCTTATGAAGCAGACGGGACGTTAAAACCAAAAGACGAACTGAAAATCGGATTACGTCGTCAGCATTATGTTTTATGGAGAATGCGTGTTGAAGGCGAAATTTCCGAAAAGACATTTAAAAAAGCAGAAAAATACGATATTGTTTCACATTTAATGACGAAAAAACCCTAAAGCTGAGCGTATCATCACGCACAACTTTAGGGTCGTTTTTTTAGATTATTTTAATATTTGGTGTGAATTAGAATAATCCTTTAGCATGTCCGTCTTCAGTTACGTCCATGTTTAATGCAGCTGGTTTTTTAGGAAGTCCAGGCATTGTCATAATTGCACCAGTTAATGCAACGATGAAGCCGGCACCTGTTTTCGGTTGTAATTCTCTGATTGTGATTTCAAAGTCTTTTGGTGCACCTAATAAGTCTTTGTCGTCAGAGAATGAGTATTGTGTTTTAGCCATACATACTGGATAGTTGTCCCAGCCGTTGTCTTTGATTTGTTTTAATTGTTTTTGGGCTTTGCTTGTGAATGTTACTTTATTACCGCCATAAATGTTCTTAACGATTTTTTCGATTTTTTCTTCGATTGGTTCGTCAAGATCATAAGTGTTTTTGAAGTCTTGGTCTTCATTAATAACTTCTTTCACTTGTTTAGCTAATTCAACGCCGCCTTTGCCGCCTTTTTCCCATACTTCTGTTAAAGCGATACGTACGTTGTTTTCTTTTGCCCAGTCTTCAACAACTTTTGTTTCAGCATCTGTATCATTAACGAATGCGTTTAATGCAACTACAGGTTCAACACCGAATGAACGGATGTTTCTGATGTGACGTGCTAAGTTTTCTAGTCCGTCTTTAACTGCTTGTACATTTTCTTCTTTCAAGTCGTCTTTTGCTACGCCGCCATGCATTTTCAATGCACGAACTGTCGCAACAACTACTGCAGCGCTAGGTTCGAAACCAGCTTTGCGTGACTTGATGTTCATGAATTTCTCAGCACCTAAGTCAGATCCGAAACCAGCTTCTGTCACAACTACATCAGCTAATTGACGTGCTGTTTCAGTAGCTAAGATTGAGTTACAGCCGTGTGCAATGTTTGCGAATGGTCCGCCGTGGATTAATGCAGGCGTACCTTCGATTGATTGTACTAAGTTAGGTTTGATTGCATCTTTAAGAATCATTGCAATTGCACCTTCAACTTTCAAATCTTTAACTGTAACTGGTTTGCGATCGCGAGTATAAGCAATTGTAATATTCGCAATGCTTTCTTTTAAGTCTTTCAAGCCTGTACTTAAGCAAAGAATTGCCATGATTTCTGATGCTACTGTAATGTTGAAGCCGTCTTCACGAGGTACACCTTGTGTCGGGCCGCCTAAACCTACAACAACTTGTCTTAAAGCACGGTCGTTCATGTCTAGAACACGTTTCCATTCGATACGGCGTTGATCGATACCTAATTCATTACCTTGGTGAATATGGTTGTCGATGAATGCTGATAAAGCATTGTTTGCTGTAGTGATTGCGTGGAAGTCGCCGTTGAAGTGCAAGTTGATATCTTCCATCGGCAATACTTGTGCATATCCGCCGCCTGTTGCACCGCCTTTAATACCGAAGACTGGACCTAATGCAGGTTCGCGTAATGCCATCATGACATTTTCGCCTAATTCGTGGAATGCATCCGCTAAACCAACTGTAACTGTTGATTTACCTTCACCTGCTGGTGTAGGACTCATTGCAGTAACAAGAACTACTTTACCTTTTTCCCCTTTATCTTCTAATTTGTTGATGTCAATTTTAGCTTTATAATGACCGTAAGGTTCTAAAGCATCTTCTGGAATACCAACCTTTTCCGCAATTTCTTTAATTGGTTGTAATGTTGCTTGATTAGCAATATCCAAATCTGATAAATGACTCAATTCATTCAGCCCCTTATTAAGTATTTTATTTACAGTTGCGCAACAGTCTCTTTGTTTTATTTCATAGCAGTAGTACTCAAGCTCCCTCATAAACGAAAGCACTTTTCAATGAAGCATCACAAACAGACCTTGTTTCAACTGCATGAAAACCTTTTACATCATCAATCATATCGAAATATAGATTTAATGTCGAACATATTCATCTATATTTTTTTAGTATTCATACTTTTTTGGTAATTTTACAAAAATCGTAGATATTATTTTATGAAAACCCTTTATATTGCAACAATGTAAGCGGTACCGAAATGCTTTAAACCACATTTCGATACCGCTTTGATTTATTGCCTATTCAATTAGAAATATATTATGGCAGAAAAGGGAATTAATCTTCCATAGTACTTAAATCGCCTTCAGGCAAATCAAGTTCCCAAGCTTTTAATACACGTCTCATGATTTTACCAGAACGTGTCTTAGGTAATTTTTCTTTAAATTCGATTTCTCTTGGTGCTGCATGTGCAGATAATCCATTTTTAACGAACTTTCTGATGTCTTCCTTCACTTCATCGCTTGGATCATAACCATGATTTAATGCGACAAAGGCTTTGATAATTTCACCGCGGACCGGATCAGGTTTACCGATTACCCCTGCTTCTGCTACTGCTGGGTGTTCTACTAACTTAGATTCTACTTCGAATGGTCCGACACGTTCGCCTGCTGTCATAATGACATCATCTACACGGCCTTGGAACCAGAAGTAGCCATCTTCATCTTGGTATGCAGAGTCGCCTGAAACATACCAGTCGCCGATGAAGTAAGAATCATACTTTTCCGGGTTCTTCCAGATTTTACGCATCATTGACGGCCAGCCTTTTTTAATAGCTAAGTTACCCATGCGATTCGGCGGCAACTCGTTGCCTTGATCATCTACAATCGCTGCTTCAATACCTGGCAATGGTTTACCCATTGAACCAAGTTTCACATCCATAGAAGGATAGTTGACAATCATATGACCGCCTGTTTCTGTCATCCACCAAGTATCAAGTACAGTATGGCCTAACACTTCTTTTGCCCATTTGATAACTTCAGGGTTAAGCGGTTCACCTACTGAATATACTTCACGTAATGATGATAAATCGTATTTCTTCACGATATCATCACCCGCACTCATAAGCATACGCAGTGCAGTCGGTGCAGTATACCAAATCGTAACATCGAATTCTTCAATCATTCCATACCAAGCTTCTGGTGAGAAACGTCCGCCTGCGATACAATTTGTAACACCGTTTAACCATGGTGCGAAAATACCGTAAGATGTGCCTGTTACCCAGCCTGGGTCTGCAGTACACCAGTAAACATCATCTTCTTTTAAGTCTAATACATATTTACCAGAAATATAATGTACAATCATTGCATCTTGAACATGCAATACCCCTTTTGGCTGTCCAGTTGAACCAGAAGTATAATGCAAGATTAAACCATCTTCGCGGTCCAACCATTCGATATCAAATTCATCGCTTGCATCTTTAAGTGCTTTGTTGAAATCTACATCTTCTTCTTCAACATCGCCATTTTCATCAACAACGACGATTTTTTCTAACTTCGGTAAATCATCTTTCGGAATTCTGGATTTTAAATCTTTGGTTGTAACGATTACATTCGCATCACTATTGTCTAAACGGTCTGCGACTGCTTTTTCCATAAACGCTTCAAATAATGGACCAACAATCGCACCCAATTTTAAAATCCCGAAGAATGCGAAATAAAGTTCCGGTGTTCTCGGCATAAAGATAAAGACACGATCCCCTTTTTCTACGTTGGCTTCATCTTTTAAGACATTGGCTGCTTTATTTGTCAGTGCCTGCATTTCTTTGAATGTATAACTTTCTTTACGTTTTGCATCTTTGTAGTTTAAGGCCGTTTTATCCCCGAGACCATTATCTACATGGCGATCAATACATTCATAAGCCATGTTGACCTTTCCAGTTTCGTACCAAGAGAATGCTTTCTCTACTTCTTTCCAGTCAAAATTATTATATGTTTCTTCGTAGTTTTGAAGGTTGTAATTACCTTCTCCCCCTTTATAAATATCGACTTTCATTTGAATTGCCCCCTTCGTTTGAAATCGTTTTCAAAAACCATTATACAAAAGTTATACCCATTATTCAAAAATTATTGCGATAATTCTGATTTGTGTGTAAATTACTGCTTAAAACTATTATAATAAGAATTAATACGTAGATTTATATCAATTTACTTCAAAATCGGAATTACACATTACAACTAAGAAGAATATTAAAAAGGATGTGGCAATATGGAACATGTCAAAACGTATGTCAAAAATACCTATACACGCAACGATACTACGTATGTCATTGAAGGCCCTGTACCACGCAAACAACTAGAACAAATGTATTATGATGACGGGTTAGATGCGTTCAGACGGCCGATTGAACAATTTGAAGCCATTCAAGAAATCAGTGAACTGCCTGAAGGACGTATTTATGTTTTGCGCTTAGATAACACAATTGTAGGCTATGTTACTTACCATTATCCTGATCCGTTAGAGCGATGGTCGACAGGTAATCTGCCCTATTTAATCGAACTCGGAGCAGTTGAAATCGCCTTGCCGCACAGAGGCACAGGTTTAGGCAATGATTTGATTAAACTCAGTCTGAGTGAGGATGAATTCGAAGACTATATCGTCCTCACAACAGAATATTATTGGCATTGGGATTTAAAAAATTCGAAATTAGATGTATACGAATATAAGAAATTAATGCAGAAACTGATGTCGCACGGAGGTTTAGAAATCTTTGCGACAGATGATCCTGAAATTACAGGTCATCCTGCAAACTGTTTAATGGCAAGAATCGGTTCGCGCATTACACTAGACCAGATGGAAGCGTTTGATGATATTCGCTTCATGAACCGCTTCTTCTACTAAAGGGGAGAATGATATGAGTCAAAATTATAAACAAACGGGGTATGTCTATTCCAATCAATTAATGCAGTACCGCTTCAGCAGTGACCACCCTTTCAATCAGATGCGCTTAAAGCTGACGACGGAACTCTTGATTGATGCCGGCTTGCTGCATTCAAGCCAAATTATCACACCAAGAATCGCCACAGATGAAGAACTTACATTGATTCACACATATGATTATGTCAATGCAATCAAACATGCATCTCGCGGTATTCTCAGCGAAGTTGAATCTAAAAAATATGGATTTGCGAACGAAGATACTTCACAATTCAAACATATGCATCAGCACAGTGCACGCATTGTAGGCGGTGCATTGAAATTAGCAGATATGATAGTCAATGGCGAAGTCAAAAACGGCTGTCATTTAGGGGGCGGTCTGCATCATGCATTGCCTGGGCGTGCTAACGGATTTTGTATCTACAATGATGTCGCAATTACCGCAAAGTATCTTTCAGAGAAATATCAGATGAAAGTCATGGTCATTGATACAGATGCGCATCATGGGGACGGTGTGCAATGGAGCTTTTATACACAAAATGAAATCTTGAATTATTCTATTCATGAAACAGGCAAATTTCTCTTTCCTGGTTCTGGCCATTATACAGAACGCGGTAAAGAACAAGGTTTCAGCTATTCTGTTAATGTACCGTTAGAACCTTATACAGAAGACGATTCTTATATCGATTGTTTCAAGCGCACAGTTACTCCTGTGATTCAGTCATATCAGCCTGATATTATTTTAAGCGTGCATGGTGTGGATATACATTACTTAGATCCGCTTACGCATATGAATTGTACACTTGATTCTCTAAACGCTGTTCCCTATTACATTAAGTCACTTGCTGATAAATATACAGATGGCAAAGTTTTAATGTTCGGCGGCGGCGGTTATAATATCTGGCGTGTTGTGCCGAGAGCATGGAGCCATGTCTTTTTAAGTTTAATGGATGTTCCTATTCAACATGGTGATTTGCCGAAAGATTGGGTAGATAAATGGAAACAATATTGTCCGACCGAACTGCCGACGACATGGGATGATCAGCGCTTAGATTATATGGAAATACCAAGAACTAAAGAAATTACTGAGAAAAATTTAAAACATGCCAATCAAGTCGCCAGCTGGTTTTAAAGACTTGAGACAAAACAAAAATGTCTGGAGGCACGCTGCAAATTGCGCTGCTTTTCCAGACATTTTTAATTATCATTTCGTTGTTCCACGATATTCTACGCGATATGGCAAAATGACCGTTGAATCTTCAATTGTTTCATTATTCATGTATTTAGTAAGTAAACGCATACCTACTGCCCCGATATCATAAAGCGGTTGAATCACGCTTGATAATTGCGGACGTACCATTTCTACAAGACGTGTATTGTTAAAGCTGACAATCTGCATGTCTGAAGGCACATTAACATTCGCATCTTCAGCCGCATGAACGATACCAATAGCTTGTTCGTCACTGATAGACAATACTGCATCTGGTTTTAAGTCTTTGATTTCCTCAAAAGCTTTAAGTCCGTCTTTATACGTTTCTTTACCTCTGAAAGTAAGGTTGTCATCTAAATTTAAGCCGTGTTCTGACAATGTATCTTTTAATCCGGATAATACATCATTCTCAGCTTTTTCTGAGTTATTGCCGCCCACAAAGGCAAATTTTTCAGCACCGGATTCAATTAAGTGATTTGTTACTTCAGCAGCCGCTTGTTTATAATCGATGTTGACAGAAGCAACTTTGTTGTCGTCATCGCTGGTACCTGAAACAACTACAGGAATCGAAGATTTTTCAATCATTGATTCTAATTCTTCATCTAATGTGCCGCCAAGGAAAATAATACCATCTACTTGTTTGCTTAAAAGATTATTAAAGATCTCTTTCGCTTTTTCAGTATCATTATCTGAGTTTGAAATAATAGAATGATATTTATACATCGTCGCAATATCCTCAAGGCCCCTAGCTAATTGAGAATAATAGACATTTGAGATATCTGGAATGATAACTCCGACGGTTGTTGTTTTCTTACTTGCTAAACCTCTGGCAACTGCGTTCGGTCTATAGTTCAGCTTTTTAATGACTGCGTTTACTTTATCCCTTGTTTCCGGTTTTACATTTTGGTTGCCATTCACTACACGAGAGACTGTTGCCATAGAAACACGTGCTTCTCTTGCAACATCATAAATCGTAACGGTCATATGATTCACCCTTTCTGAAAGCGTTTCAAACACTATTATAATAAGTTTTCATAACATTTTCAAAGTTTACCATAAATCGTTAAAAACTCAAAATAAAAGTTTCTGATGTCACTGTTTTGTCACTGAATATTTATTGTACCACATCAAAAAGCCCTCTGGGTCAACAAAACTTACATTGACCGAGAAGGCTTGATTTCAATCATCTGATTAGCGTAATTGATTATTATCGTACATATCAGCTAATGGTTTCAACTCATTATAGAATTTATCGAATTGCTCTAAATCCATTTGTTGTGCGCTGTCGCTTAATGCTACTGCAGGGTCTGGATGTACTTCTGCCATAACCCCATCTGCGCCAACAGCTAAAGCAGCTTTAGCTGTCGGAAGCATAATGTCTTTACGTCCTGTACTGTGTGTAACATCTACCATTACTGGTAAGTGTGTACCTTGTTTTAAAATTGGTACTGCAGAAATATCTAATGTATTACGTGTAGCTTTTTCGTAAGTTCTGATACCACGTTCGCATAAGATAATATTTTGATTACCTTGCGATGCAATGTATTCAGCCGCAAAAATGAACTCTTCAATTGTTGCGGACATTCCGCGTTTTAATAAGATTGGTTTGTTAGTACGCCCTGCTTCTTTTAATAATTCGAAGTTTTGCATGTTGCGCGCTCCGATTTGGAACACATCTAAGTATTGATCTGCTAATTCGAAATCTGCAGGTGTTACGATTTCACTTACAACATTCAAGTTGTATTTATCTTTCACATTTTTAAGGATTTTCAAGCCTTCTAAACCTAAACCTTGGAAATCATAAGGTGAAGTACGCGGTTTGAATGCGCCGCCTCGGATAAATTTCAAGCCTTTGCTTTGCAAGTCTTGTGCTACAGCGTCTACTTGTTCTTGTGATTCAACTGAACATGGACCGAAGATGAATGATTTATTGCCGTCGCCGATAATACCGCCGTTATCAAATTGAACGATTGTATCTTCCGGTTTTAGTTTTCTTGAAACAATAAGATGTTTTTCGTTTTCTGATTTTTGTAAGTCAGTGGATGCTTTAAATATTTCTTTGAATAATTGTTTAATTACATTGTCGTTAAATGGACCATTATTTTTCTCGATTAAAGCATTCAACATCTCTTTTTCACGTTCAGGATCATAAACTTTTGTTCCTTGTTTACGCTTTTCTTCACCGATTTTTTGCGCTAAATTACCACGCTTTTCTAGTAAATCTAAAATTTGTTCGTTAATGTCTTGAATTTCATTTCTGTACTGTTCTAATTTATTCATTACTGGTCACCTCTATGTAATTATTTGCATCCAACTTATTACACTTTAAAGCGATAAAAAATTGAATTTATCAGTAATTCTAGCAAGAAGTTACGAATTTATCAAGTAGGTTCATCCAATTTTCTTAACTTTTTTGACTATTTTTAATTTTCTTACAATAATGTTACCAAGTTCATTAATAATTAAAGAAGATCAACCTCAAAGAACAAGGTTGACCTTCTTGAGAGACATTATTTATTATCGAATGTTTTCTTTTCTATTTTTTTCTTTGTTGTTTCACCTTTTGGCTGGCTGCTTGATTTTGTATTTGGTTTGCTGCTTGCTGACTTAGTTGTTTTCGTAGTTGTTTTTTGTGTTGTTGTTTTGCTGCCTTTTGCTGCAGGCTGCTTTGTTGTCTTTGTAGTTGTTTTTGTAGCATCTTTTGCTGAAGCTGCTTTCGCAGTTTTAGTTGTTGATGATGGTTTTTTCTTAGGTGTGTTTGTTGTTTTTGTTGTTTCTGATTTTGTAGTTGTTGTATTGTTGACTGTTTTAGTTTCTACTTTGCCTGTTGCTTTTGGTGCTTTAGATTCATCCGCTGAATGATTAGCTGTTGCTTTATCATGCGTGATAACACCTTTATCAAATGATGCTTTTTCATGTGTTTGGTTGGTACGTTTTTCAGCATCTTTTGGTTTTGAAACTGCTTTGTCTGCTTTCTTAGCATCTTTATCGTCTGCTTTTTTAACTGCAACTGTTGCTGCGGCTGCTGAAACTAATACCGGAACTGTTGCATAAGCACTTGATTTAATTGGGCTTGCTTTGAACAGTTCAGCGACTTTTGCTGCCACTGTGTTATCATTTTCAATTAATTTTGCTTTGTCATGTGCTGCTTTTGCAATGCCTGTTGCTGTGAACTCGTGTGCAGGCGTTGTTACTGATTGTGATGATTTTAATGGATTGTTATCCACTTGTGCTTCTTGAGCTTTTGGAGACACATCAGATAAATCATGTGCAGCTGCTTCATTACGAATCGCTTGTTTTTCAGCTCTTAAAGCTTTCGGATCTGTTTCTTGTTCATCTTTGTTGAATTTCTGTCTAACATCTGATTTAAGCTGCTGCGCTTTATCCTTAATATCTTGCAATTGGTTTTGCGCATTCGCTTTTAATGCGTTAGTTTGAGCTGCAACTTTCTCTTTGACAGATGCTTTGTTTTCATCAGATTCTTGTTGTACTTGCTGTTCTTGTTGTTTTTCGATTGCTTTGCGTCGTTTCACTTGATTGATGACGAATCCTGCTGCTGTACCGATAAATGCACCTGCAATAAATCCGTATACAAAGTCTTTGCGCACTGTGTCAGACATTGCTTCGACTTCATAAATCTCTAATTTTGCCTCATCGTTTTTCTTTCTCATGTATTTGCCTCCTAGTAAAATAAAAGCACTTAAACAAAGTTGATTAACCTCATTTAAGTGCAATTTGTTCGTCTATTAATTGATAATGTGAGCTGACTGATAAGATATCAATTCAATAATATCTTATTAGCCTCTGTAGTTTGCACTTTCTCTGCGTTGCTTTCTGTATTGCCATTTATCAGCAATTTCCATTGCAACATTTGACCATTGGATGACTTGTGAAATCTTGTCTTCGTTTTGAGAAATGTTATGTGCAATTGAGTTAGTTACTCGGTCCACTGATCCATCTAAGTCTTGGATAGAGTCACCGATGCCTTTCACTCCGTCAACTACAGAGTTTAAGCGATCCACTTTATCTTGAATATCTTCAGTTAAGCGGTTAGCTTTATGAAGTAAATCAGTTGATTCTCTTGTAATACCTTGTACTTGCCCTTCAATTCCGTCAAGAGTCTTAGCCACATAGTCTAAGTTTTTCTTAACTGAGAATAGGACAGCTACAATACCGATTACTAATACTAAAAATGCTATAGCTGCAACTAAACCAGCTACAGGTAAAATCCAATCCATTAAAAACGCCTCCTAAATTGCTTATGTCTTATTTTTTCATAATACCCAAACATATTCTAACATAAACATATTAAAATTCACTAGTAACGCCGTGATTGTCTAAATATGCACGTTCGATTTTTTGGATATCTCCTGCACCCATAAACAATATAACTGCGCCATCAAATGATTTTAAGATATTAACGTTATCTTCCCCGATTAATTGCGCACCTGGTATGCGATCAATTAAATCTTGAATCGTTAAGCTGCCTTCATGTTCACGAATTGAACCGAAAATATCACATAAGTAAACACGGTCCGCTTTATTCAGACTTTCAGCAAATTCATTTAAGAATGCTTGCGTTCTAGAATAAGTGTGCGGTTGGAAAACAGCAACTACTTCTTTATGCGGATATTTTTTTCTTGCTGTTTCAATTGTAGCATTAATTTCTCTAGGATGGTGGGCATAATCGTCTACTATTACTTGATTATTAACTTTTGTTTCATTAAATCTACGTTTTACACCACCGAATGTTTCTAATGCTTCTTTGATGTTATGAACATCTAAACCTTCTAAATGGCAAACCATGATTACAGAAAGTGTGTTTAAAATATTGTGATCGCCATATTGCGGTGATAAGAATTGATCATAAAATTTTCCATCTATATATACATCGAATTGTGTACCATGTTCAGTAATTTGGATATTATCTGCATAGATATCTTCATCTTTTTCTAATCCATAGTAATAAATCGGTACATCTGCTTTAATTATACGCAAGTGCTCATCTTTGCCCCACGCAATAATAGCTTTCTTAACATTATGCGCCATTTCTTGGAAAGCACTTGTAACATCATCAACATCTTTAAAGTAATCAGGATGATCAAAGTCAATATTCGTCATAATCGCATAATCAGGATGATAACTTAGGAAGTGACGTCTGTATTCGCAAGCTTCAAATGCAAAATATTCACTTTGAGGAATTCCTAAGCCTGTGCCATCTCCGATTAAGAAAGAAGTTCTTTTATCTCCATTCATCACATGCGAAAGCAATCCTGTTGTAGAAGTCTTACCATGTGCCCCTGTCACAGCAACAGATGTATATTGTTCAATCACATGTCCTAAGAATGTCGGATAGTCGATAATTTCCAGTCCTAATTCTTTTGCACGTACAATTTCTTCATGTTTATCTGAAAAGGCGTTGCCTTGAATAACAACCATGCCTTTTTGAATGTTATCTGGATTAAAAGGTAAGATTTTAATCCCTTTATTTCTTAATGCTTCTTCGGTGAACACATATTGGTCGATGTCGGAGCCCTGAACTTCGTGGCCTAAATCGTGCATGATTTGAGCCAACGAACTCATACCAGATCCTTTAATTCCGACAAAATGATAGTGTGTCATACTTAAACTCCTTCTTTCTTATTCCTCATTAATTTCAGCTGCAGTTAAATAAACTTCTCGTGGTTTAGAACCGTTTGGACCTGAGATATATCCCAATTCTTCTAATTGGTCAACAATACGTGCCGCTCTATTATATCCGATTTGGAAGTGGCGTTGGATAGATGATGTAGAGATATTGCCTTCTGAAACCATAAATCTGCAGACATCATCAAACAAATCGTCTTTCGGCTGCGCTTTTGTTTGTTTTAGTAATTCTTTCTCTTCAAATAAATATTCAGGTTCGCGTTGTTCTTTAATAAAATCAACGACTGCATCTATTTCTTCATCCGAAACGAAGCTGCCTTGTACACGGATTGGTTTATTCATACCATTACCTAAATATAGCATATCGCCATAACCAAGCAGACGTTCTGCGCCTCCGCTGTCAAGTATCGTTCTAGAATCCACACTAGATGATACCATAAATGCGATACGAGTTGGAATATTCGCTTTGATTAATCCTGTAATTACATTTACAGACGGTCGTTGTGTTGCGACAAGCATATGAATACCGCAAGCACGTGCTTTTTGCGCAATTCTTGCTATAGATTGTTCTACTTCTTGCGGTGCCATCATCATTAAGTCTGCTAACTCATCGATGACAATGACGATTTTCGGCAATCGGTGTTCATATGGTGCTTTTTTATTAAACGCTGTAATATTGCGCACATGATATTTCGCAAATAATTTATAGCGTTTTTCCATTTCATCTACTGCCCATTTTAAACTTTGTGTAGCTGCTTTGACATCAGTTATAACCGGTGAAACCAGATGCGGTAATCCGTTATAAGGTGCAAGTTCAACCATTTTCGGATCAATCAGCAGCAACTTCAATTCTTCAGGGTGATTTTTATACAGTAATGATAATAAAATACTATTAATACATACTGATTTACCTGAACCTGTTGCCCCTGCAATCAAGGCATGCGGTGTTTTCGCAATATCCATTAATAATGGCTCGTTATTTATACGATTACCCATTGCTACGGTTAATTTTGATTCCGCGTTCTTGAATTTAGAACTTTCAATGATTGATTTTAAGTTGACCTTTGTAGGAGATACATTCGGCACTTCAATACCTACTAAGCTTGTACCAGGAATCGGTGCTTCTATACGGATGTCCTTAGCCGCAAGCGCCATCTTCAAGTCATCATGCAAAGCAGTGATTCTTGAAACTTTCACACCTTTTTCTACTGATAATTCAAAGCGTGTCACACTTGGACCTTCCGTAACATTTTTAACTTCAGCCGGTACATTGAAATAGAAGAACGCATCATTAAGTTCTTGTTTCTTCTCATCAATCCACTCTTGGTCGACTTCATGCACTTCCGGTTCGTCTAAAAGGTCTAGGCTCGGTAATTTCAGATTAGGTCCTCTGCGAATACCTTCGTGATGGTGTTCATTAGGCGCATTTACTGAAACTGCTTTAGGGTCATGCACATGTGCATTTTCTTGTTGAGCAGCTTGTGCTTTGCTTTGATCATGACGTTCACCATTTTGTGTTGTTCTTTGGGTATTCACACTTGTTGTGATGTGACCTTGTTCACCTTGCTGGTCATTGTCTTCCGTTTGATGCGTTTGCGTTTCAGAAGACGATTGTGCAGCTTGTGATGCTTCTGTTGGTGCTGATTGCTGTTGAGGTGTCTTATCCTTGTCATCAGGTCTTAATACAGGTTCAGCCTTTCTTTTACGTGCATCCATCATTCTGCGTTTGTCTGAAGGCGTCATCATCACGTTGAATGGTTTTGCACCTTTACGAATTGGTTTTGAAACCTTCGGCTTTTCTTCAGCTTTTGAAACTTGTTCTGATGCTTGCGATGTCGAGTTACCAGATGATGTTTCAGTATCATCTTGATTTTCTTGTACATCGTCTGATGGTTCTGACTCTAAAACATCTTCAGCATTTGCTTTCGGCTGTGCTTCTGCCTCATTTGATACAGTATCTGGTTTAAGCTGCGGTTCATAATTTGTTTTTTCTTCTTTATGTTCTGACTCTGTTTCTGATTCATCCGTGTTTGAAATAGATTGCGATTGATCTTCTTTATTGTCAGGTGCTAACACAGGTTCATGCGTTACTTCTTCATCTTCATGTGCTGCATACTCAGCATTTGAAGTTTCCGTTGTATCAATATCGTCTTCGTCTGAAGATGTTTTTGGTTCTGTTTCATCCTCAAGTTCCGCAGTTTCAGCTTCTGCCTCTGCAGCCGCTTGTGTTTCTGCGTCACTATCCTTATCAGATTCTGCTAACTCAGTATATTGTGCATCTGCTACTTCTGGTTGGACTTGAGACTCTGTTTCTTGAGTTTCAGATGATGCATCAGATTCTGCTAACACTTCGTCTGAAACATTTTGTGCTTCAAATGTTTCATCATCCACCACTTTAACATCTTCTTCATTCAATGTTTGGACACTCTGAACTTGGTTCAAGTCAACTTCTTCATAATCAAAAGCTTCTTGCGGTTCTTCTGACACAGTATTTTCATCTGAAGACTGTGATGCTGATACATTAGTGTCAATTGATGTTTCAGATTGATTAGTTTCTTCAGTTTCAGCTGGTGTTTCTTGTTGAGATGATTCGGCTTCCATCTCTTTTTCAAAGCCGTTTTCTTGGAAAACAGGATCTTGAACATACTGTTTTGCTTGTTCAGCATACATATCATCAATTGCTTTTTGAATCGAACTTGTATCTTCTTGTTCACGCTTTTGCTGCAGTGCTTCTTTGAACTTTTTACGCTGCAAGACTTTACGTTCACGTTCACGGCGGATTTCTTCAACGATTTGAGACGCATAAATGTTATTGATGTTAATCGTATTATCTGCCTTAGAATAATTAGGTGTACGATTTGTTTTCGCATTGTTAGTCGGTGTATTCACTGACTCATGCTGTTCATCTTTAGATTCATGCATTTCAGTCTGTGCATCAACTTGAGATTTTCTCATACCATTTAAAGGATCTGTCGGAATCTTGCCATGTTGTTTTGGTGTTTCTTCAGATGGTTGATTTGAACGTTGAATCACACCATTTTCTAATGGATGACGCTTTTTCGTACCGAAAATAGCCGAAGGCACTTCTTCTGCTTTAAATTCTCCGCTTTTATAATAGATATCTTTAGTATTATAGCGCGTAGAATAATTTTGCACACGTCTGCTTTGGTTTTCTCTTTTCGGTGGTTCTGATGCAGGTTGTGTGCGCTGTGCAGATGCTTGTGATGCCTTACGTGAACTGCGTGTAGTTCGAAATGAACTATCTTCTTGTGTATCATCATGAAATGTACGTCGTCTTCTATGACGGCGATGGTCGGGCTTTTGATAAGCAGCTTCTTCAGTATGTGCTGCTTGTTCATAACCTGGTTCAGAATGATTGGATGCTGTCTCTGATTCATCACTTTGATTATCGTCATCATTGACATGCAGCGGAAATCTGAAATTACCTTTTGGACGTTCGTAAATATCATTATTTTCTGGCAGCAATGCATGACGGCGACGTTCTTTTTCTTCTAACTTTTGTCTGCGTTGGCTGTATTTTCTTTGATAGACTTCTTCTTCGTCTTCATCGCTGAATAATTTATCAAACCAGTTCATAATGTCACTTCCTTCCAATCATTTTATTCTTCGAAAAATGGTTGCCCAACTTGGTAATCATCAGATAAAACCATAATACCTTTTTCTTGCGGTGCATTCGGCAGATTCAATTCTTTCATTGAGCACACCATACCGCTTGATGGTACACCGCGAAGCTCAGCATCTTTGATTACCATACCGCTCGGCATTACTGCACCTACTTTAGCTACAACCACTTTTTGGTCAGCTTCAACGTTTGGTGCACCGCAGACGATTTGCAGTGTTTCGTCTCCGACATCAACTTTTAAGATGCTTAATTTATCCGCATTCGGATGTTTTTCTTTTGTTTTAACATAACCTACTACAAATTTAGGTGATAAATCTGAATCTAATTGATCTTCAACACCTGCATCTGATAGAACTTTTTGAAGACTTTCTAATAATTCAGGTGTTAATTTAATAAAGCCGTTGCCTTCAATTGATAAATGCTTAGAAGCATTAAAGATATTATAACCGACCGCTTTATTGTCTAAAGTAATTCTGACAACATCGCCATGTGTCGTATATTCAAAGTCGCCTTCTGCAGGTTCAACTTGTAAAAATGCTACATCTCCAACACCGTTTAAGTTATAAAATAAATTCATAGTATGATCTCCTTATTTCTTGTCATTTTTCTTATTATCTTTAACTGCGCTTAATTCTTGAACCACATTAGGACTTTTTCCTTTTTTGTCTTTATTGTTTTTCGCAAGAATAAAGATAGGTTCAAAGTGTCCTTTTTCATAAGCTAAGGACAATGAAGTAATCGGTACAAGACCGTTTGTGAAGAATTCCATAGTTAAATGCGCCATGACGTCATAGCCTGTTTTGTTTCTGATATCAGCAATAATCAAAACATCTTGATGCGGAACGGCCACTAACATTTCGCCTTCGCATTTTTCTTCAAATTGATTCAACAATGGTGTATTGAGAATGCGGCTTGCATCATATCCATCATTGGTATTAATGAAATAGAAGATGTTGCCTTTAACTTCATCAGTTTTATAAGGCGTATCTAATTTTCTGATATTGAATAATGCCATCTCTTTAATTTGTTGAGCAGTGACATTTAATTGTTTTAACATTGATTCATCGATTAATCGATAGGACTTCCCTAAATCTAATGCGTAATAAACATTGGTTTCTGCTGTATGTTTATCGATTACAAACGGATGGCCCTCTTTTGTTTCTTTTTCAAAGCTTGCTGCACGTATGACAGGCATAATTTTTAAATCTTTCATATCTTGATGTGCTTGATCGCTCATTTGATGAATTGTCTCGTTAACATAATAAACAATTTCATCTACAATCTTCTCTTTGTGATCGTTATATTTTGCAACGATGGGTGTTAATCTAATCGTTACACCTTTCCCATTATCTTTACGTGCAATGCGCAAGGTATCTTCTTCTCTATTAAATGTAAAGTTTACGTCTAAATGGTTTAAACGTTCTTTTAATTTATCTCTCATTTGAAAGACATTCATAATTAACACTCCTAATTACATACCTTTTTATAGTTTACCGTAAAAATACCCTTAGGAACAGAAAAAATGTTAATTTCCTAAGGGTATTTTTATTTAAATATTCGCGATAAATTCATCTATTTGTTCGATTGTTTTTCTGTCTTTACTTACATAGCTGCCCACTTGTTCGCCATTTTCATAAACTAAAAAGCTTGGGATACCCATAATACCGAGTTCTGCAGCTAAATCAATAAATTGGTCACGGTCTACAGAAACAAATGTATACTCAGGATGTTTTTCTTCTAATTCTGGAAGTCTCGGTGCGATAAAACGACAGTCGCCGCACCAATCTGCTGTAAACATAAAGACTGTTTTACCTTCTTTAAGATTATTAAACGCTTCTACTGATTCTAATTGTTTCATAAATCCTTCACTTCTTTCTTATATTTTATGAATATTGTAAACGTTCGATTGTTTCATCATTTAATGCAGAAATAGATGCTTTGAGCAACGCTCTGGCAGAATAATAATCTCTGATATCAAATACAGAGTCAGAACTGTGAATATATCTTGCACACACACCTATAACTGCAGTCGGGATACCAATGTTGGCTTTGTGAATTTCACCGCCGTCAGTACCACCAGGAGAAATGTAATATTGTGTTTTGATATCATTTTGCTGAGCTTGTTCTAATAAGTAGTCTCTAAATGCCGGTTTAAGAATCATTGTACCGTCTTTGATACGAATTAGAGTACCGCCGCCTAATTGGCCTGACAGCTGTTGTACACCTTTCATATCATTCGCTGGCGAACAATCCACCACAAATGCGATATCCGGATTGATTTGTTCCGCTGCTGCACGGGCACCTCTTAAACCGACTTCTTCTTGAACATTTGCGCCGACGTATAAATCTACATCTAGTTCTTGGTCTTTAAATAATTTTAAAATTTCAATAGCCAATAAACAACCATAACGATTATCCCATGCTTTTCCTGCAAAGCGATGCTCGGATAATTGAATAAATTCAGTATCAGGTACGATTGAATCTCCGATTTCGATACCTCTCGCTCTGACTTCATCAGCTGAATCACTGCCGATATCTAACATTAAATCTTTGATCTGCGGCTGTCCTTCATTTCCCGTTCTGAAATGTTTTGGAATACTCGCAACTACACCAGTAATGATTTCATTCTTGCGTGATTTGACTTTTAAACGTTGTCCTTGCCAAATATCAGCAGCAACGCCGCCTAAATTGGTAAAGTGCAGCATACCGTTTTTCGTAATATCAGTGATCATGAAACCTACTTCATCCATATGTGCTGCGACCATAACTTTTTTCGCATTTTCTTTTTTAGATTTTTTAACCGCATAAAATCCGCCCATATGATTATAAATAAATGTATCTGCATAGGGTTCCATTTGTTCTTTTATGTACGCTTTTAGGTCTTGTTCAAAACCTGGGGCACCATGAAATTCTGTTAAAGCTTTAATATGTTTTAAAGTATCTTGTCTTGCAATTTCCATTATGTCATCGCTCCTTAATAATTCATTATCTCCCTTATGTTATGGTAGAATACTTATATAACGTAAGTGGAGGTATAAATTGAGATGTCTCGAAGAAAAATTTTGTTATTGATAGTATTACCAATTACAGTTTTATTGGGCAGTGTAATAGCTTACCTCACTATTTTAGGCACTAAAAAGTATAACCCTCAAAAGCTGATTGAAGAAGTGAAAAGCTACTTCATGAATGTCACAGGGTCATACATTGTCTCAGAACCTCAACCATTTGAACAAGACGGGATTCAGTACGAAATCTATCGCGGCGGTGTAACAACTGAAAACCGCGGCAAAGTTAGTAATTATGAATTCATCGCCGATGCCGCAAATGGTAAAATCATTAACATAAAAGAAGTTTAATGATATTGGTATGCATACTTATTACTGCAATGTTTCCGAAAAAACGGAAACATTGTTTTTTTATGCCCTTTTCTAACCTTTCCACCCTTTAAATGCTTTTCCACTAATTTCGCTCAACCGCTGCTTTGATGGTATGGTCGTCTTTATCAAATTTTACCGCAAAATACGCAGCATCATGATAATATAAGAACCAATAATCCTGCATTATCAACCAAGGCAGCCATCTTTCTTTCTCTCTTATAGACTGCATCGGATAATCATCGTAAGAAGTTACCCATAACGGGTTTAAATGCGCATGAGATGGGAAAATATCAGCCATGTGTACCGCCTTTTCTCCTTCACTCTCAATCGTGATAATACTATGGCCAAAACTGTGTCCGCCTGTATGATACATATGAATACCAGGTACAACTTCAATATCATCTTCAAATAAAATCATGCGTTTTTGGTAATCACCTTGATTCATCGGCCAATATGTAGCTTTACTTCTAAGATTCGGCGCTAAAAATTCATGCCACTCATCTTGTTGAATATAATGTATTGCATTTTTAAATATTGCATTACCGTCTAAATCCGCTAATCCTGAAGCGTGATCATAATGCAAATGCGTCATTAATACAATATCAATATCTTCCGGCTTAAGACCCAGCTCATTCAAATCTTGCGCAACGAGGCTTTCATTCTCAACCCCGAAATTGCGTTTTTGTTTGTCCGTAAGCTTTCCTTCTCCAAGTCCTGTATCAATAAGAATATTCTGTTCGCCGGTACGGATTAAAATAGGATGTGTTGTCATTGGAACTTGATTCTTATCATTAACCGGTATTTTTCTTTCCCATAATGGTTTTGGTACAGGTCCGAACATCGTACCACCATCCATATTTGTCATTCCGCCATTTAAATAATGCAATTCGTATTTACCTAATTTCACCTGCATCACCCTTACGTTCAGTTATATAGTATAAGTATAGGGCGATTATTGCGTATTTTCAAACTTTATCAACGCACAAAAAAACTGCATTCATAAGAATGCAGTGCTTATTGATGAAATTTTGCTTCCATTCGGTAAATACGAGAACCTTTGTCCGCAAACTTTCTTTCATATTCAGTTTCAATGTTATCTTCATCGTCTTCATCATGAAGATTCAAGTTGATTTTTGTAAAGTACATGCCGAATTGGGACATGCTTTCTAAACTATAAGCAAATAATCCTCTGTTATCTGTCTTAAAGTGAATTTCGCCTTCTGCTTTCAAAATTGTTTTATACAACGCTAGAAATGTGTGATACGTCAATCTGCGCTTTGCATGACGTTTCTTAGGCCATGGATCTGAGAAATTTAAATAAATGCGATCAATTTCGCTTTCTTTAAAGTAGTCTGTCAGTTCCATTGCATCATTGCAAATCAATTTAATATTAGTTAAGCCTTTTTCCAGTACTTTATCTAAAACACGAATCATTACGTTCTTGTCTCTTTCTAAAGAAACAAAATTGATGTTTGGATGCAACGCAGCAAGTTCAGTAATGAACTGCCCCATTCCAGAACCGACTTCGATATAAATCGGCTGTTCTTTATCGAACCAAGCAGACATCTCGCCAGCATGTGCGCCGTCTATATCTACCACATTATCATGTTTGCGCAAATAATCCTCTGCCCAAGGTTTATTTCTTAATCTCATTTAATTTGTCTCCTCAAATAAATACGTTGCTGTTCATAACTTCATTTAAGAATTTCAGCCAAATATTCATATCTTTAAAGCGTTTTTGTTCTTCAGACCATTCTACAAGACCGATTGCTTGTATCACTGTATACCATTTCATTCTCTTGCTTAAATCAATAGACTCTTTACAGCCGTATTTTTCAAGCCACTCTGACCACTCACTGTGAGGAACGTAATTGTAAAGCAGCATTCCAATATCAATGGCCGGATCTGCTAACATTGCGCCTTCCCAGTCTACTAAATAAAGTTCATCTCGATCTGATAATAACCAATTATTATGATTCACATCACCATGAACAACTGTATAAAAGCGAGGGTCCAAATGAGGCTTGTGTTCTTCAAGATAAGTCAAAGCTTTTCGTATGACATGATGCGAAAGCACTTGTCTTGAAAGCGAGGTATTGATTTTATTGTAAAGAATGTCAGGTGTGATTGGTTCCATTTCCATTCTTTTTAACATTGTTAACAATGTTTTTGAGCTGTGAATTTTCTTCAACAGCTTGGCAACTCTTGTTTGCGTCATTTCTTCGAATGTTAATTCTCTGCCATTCTTCCAATGCTGCGCTGTGACAACTTCCCCTGTTTCTATTCGTTTCGTCCAAACTAGCTTAGGGACAATACCCTCAGCAGACAATGCTGCTATAAATGGATTTGAGTTTCTTTTCAAGAACAGCTTTTGGCCATCTTGTTCAGCCATGTAAGCCTCTCCGGAAGCTCCTCCAGCAGAATCTAAAGTCCATCCTAACTGATAGAACTGCTCCAACACGTTCACCTCGCTTTCAATTAGAAAATGGCTCTAGAATCGTAGATCAAGAGCCATATTTTACATTTCTTTTACCAATTTTTAACAATTATCCGTTCGTAGCACTCATTGTTAATTCTATAATTTTTAACATTTCTTTTCAACCAAAAATGAGAAACAAAAAGACACATTTTACTTTCTTATTCGCTAATGAAAACATTTCAGTTTTTTAGCGGCGACAATTAAAAATTATACCATAAATTTAATGTCAGTTGGTAAAAATCATTAAATTAATGACTCTCATTTATTTTTTGTTCAAATCCTTTTTGCAATTGGCGAGTAATCGGACCGACTTGTCCGTTTCCAACCGCTTCTCCATCCAATTTAATTACCGGCATGACTTCAACTGAAGTACTTGAAACAATAACTTCATCCGCTTGTTTCAAGAAATCTACAGTAAATGTTTCTTCTTTAAATGGAATATTTTGCTCATTTGCAATACGTTTGATTACTTTTCTAGTTATACCATTCAAGATGAAATTATCAGTCGGATGAGTATAAATCACACCATCTTTAATTGCATATACGTTGCTTGATGCTCCTTCAGTGACAGTTTCGCCGCGATGTTGGATTGCTTCTGAAGCATTATATTTCACAGCATATTCTTTTGATAATACATTACCAAGCAAATTCAAGCTTTTGATATCACAGCGCAACCAGCGGATATCTTCAACTGTTACAGCGTTGATTCCGTTTTCTAATGCTTCTAACGGTCTGCCGTAACTTCTTGTGAATGCCATCATTTGCGGTTTGACATCCGGACCAGGGAACGCATGGTCGCGCGGTGCAGCACCGCGTGTCACTTGCATATAAACGCCGCCGTTTTCTACGTTGTTTTCTTTAACAAGTGCTTCTGCTTTTTCTGTTAGTGATTCGATCGTTTCATCTAAATCAATATTCAGTTCAGATGCGCTTCTTAAAAATCTTTCAAAATGTTCTTGTAAAGTAAAGAAGTGACCATCATAAATTCGGATGTATTCATAAATACCGTCCCCGAAGTTATAACCTCTGTCATTATAAGGCACAAGTGCCTCTTGTTCCTCTACAAATCGGCCGTTTAGCAACACTTTATTAGTCATAGTCATTCCTCCACACATAATGCGTACAACGCTTCTAAATAAATACTTGTAGCATTAAATAATTGTTTTTTAGTGATGTATTCATTTCTTTGATGCATTAAGTCCTCTGAGTCGCTGAACATCGCTCCGAATGCTACGCCTTTATCTAGATTACGTGCATAAGTACCTCCGCCGATTGTGTATGGCTCAGTCATATCGCCTGTTTGGTTGCGATATGCTTGAACTAAAGATTGTACAAACGGATCCTCTTTATCCACATAATGAGGACGTTGTACTTTGCCTAATTCAAGTTCAAATCCTAATTCATTTACTTCGTGTTTAAAGCCTTCGATAGCTTCATCAAATTCAAATCCTTCTGGGTAGCGCAAATTAATACCATATTCGCCGCCTTTGCCTTTTTCATAAGAAATAATACCGATATTAGTTGTTAAGTCTCCCATTTTATCGGTATGGAATTTCATGCCCATTTTTTCGCCGAAGTGTGATTCAAATAAATAACGTTCACTTAAATACACAAATTGTGAGGCGTTAGCATCTAATTCCAAGCCGTTTAAAAAGTGAATTAAATATAACCCTGCATTAAGTCCGATTGAAGGGTCCATACCGTGTACGGCTTTACCTTTTAAACGTAATACTAATGTATCTCCTTCTAATTCGCTTGTGCCTGTTAATTCATGCGCTTCCAGGTATTGCTGATAGCGTTCTGTTACATCAGAATTGCTTGTTTTAACGCTAAGTTTTGCTACTGCTTCATCAGGAACCATGTTGTATCGTTGGCCTGATTCAAGTGATAAAAGTGTCACTTCTGCGTCATCATCAGAAGCAGCATCAGCATTAAACTTGATGTCGAAAGTAGTAATCCCTTTCTCACCATGAATTGCTGGGAACTCAGCATCAGGTGCAAAACCTAATACCGGCATTTCTTCAGTTTTGAAATAACGGTCGACACATTTCCAATCAGATTCTTCATCCGTACCGATGATAATATGCACACGTTTTTTCCAATCTACATTCATCTCGTTTAAGATTTTAACAGCATAATAAGCTGCGATTGTAGGTCCTTTATCATCTAAAGTACCACGTGCGATAATTGCATCATCAGTTACAGTAGGTTGAAACGGCGGTGTATCCCAACCTTCTCCTGCAGGTACTACGTCGACATGGCATAATACACCGAATAAGTCTTCTCCTTTACCTGCTTCGATTCTGCCTGCAATATGATCGACATCGTGGACAGTGAATCCATCACGTTCAGCAATTTGATACATATAATCAAGTGCCGCTCTTGGACCCGGACCGACTGGTGCATCAGATGTTGCTTTACTATCGTCTCTTACACTTTCAATGGATAGTAAGCCGCTTAAATCAGCAATAATTTGATCTTCATATTCTTGCACTTTTTCTTTCCACATTCGTGATCAACTTCCTTCTCATTTTTTAGTTCACTATTTATTTTACCCTAACTGATTCTTAAACAACAGTGGGAACCCCATAAATTTTCTGTCAACTTTTCAAAAGTGTTGTCATTGCAAGCCTTAAAACGCCAAAATAATTTTTGGTACTAAAAAAGCACCTTAGCGAATCCGCTAAGGTACTTAAAATGAAAACTATCTTATTTGTTGTCGTTAGAATCTTTGTTTTCGTTTTGTTTTAAATCTTCATCAGTAACGATTCTGATGTTGTTTTGCGCTTCATCTGAACCTTTAACATCTTTTAATGTTGGTGATGGCGCATCTCCTGAATTAGAGAAACGATTTTTTTGTTCTTGCAAGAAGCCTTTAGGGTCTTGTTTTACTTTTTCAGCATAATTTTTAGGATCTTGTTTTACTTCGTTGAAAGTTTCAGTTGCTTTTGATGCAACTTGGTTTGCTAATTCTTTAGCATTTTCTTTATATGATTCAGGGTTTTCTTTATATTTATCATATTCTTGTTTTAAACGATCTCTGCTTTCTTTTCTGCTTAACACTACAGCAACTGCTGCTGCGCCGATTCCTAGTACTGCTTTTAAGAAGTTATTTGATTTAGCCATAAATAATCACCTTGTCCTTTTTAAAATTTTAGTTTTTAACTAATTCCAATTCTGTTTCGGTTAATTCGCGATACTCGCCTTTTAACAGATTGTCATCTAGTTTTAAATTTCCGATTTTAACTCGCTTTAACTTAGTTACCTCATTATCAATCGCATGAAACATCCTTTTTACTTGATGATAGCGACCTTCATGAATTGTTACAAATACAACTTGAGGATCTTCTGTTATTTCGAGTTTTGCCGGTTTGACTTTACCATCCGATAATTCTATACCTTCTTCGAATCTTTGTACATCATCTTGCGTCACTGGTTGTGCTGCTTGGACTTGATATACTTTTGAAACATGCTTATTCGGACTCATTACATCGTGGTTGAATTGCCCATCGTTTGTAATCAACAACAACCCTTCTGTATCTTTATCTAATCTTCCAACAGGAAAAAGGTCTAAATATTGATATTGTTCAATCAAGCTAATAACTGTATTATGTTCTGCATCCTCAACCGCAGAAACATAGCCGGCAGGTTTGTTCAGCATTAAATAGATTTTATCAATATAAGCAATGACTTCACCGTTAACGCTGATTTCATCTGCTTCTGGATTGATTTGACGCTTGCTTTGTTTTTCTTTCTTTCCGTTGACCATCACTGCATTTTTCTTTAACAGTTGTTTGACCTCGCTGCGTGTACCTGCACCCATATTTGATAAAAATTTATCTAATCTCATTATGAGATTCTCAACTTTCTGCGTAATTTGCTTGGCAATTCACCAAGGAATTGATCCGCAAGTCTTGTTTTCAGCGTGATACCGCCATAAACTGCCATACCAATCACAACTCCTACGATTAAAATAATTAAACTGCCGAATTTTGTTTGCGGCGATACAACCATTTGCATCAACCAATAACCGATTTCGACACAAATCATCATGATGAAGCCGTAGATAAAGATTTGCGCAAATTGAATCCAAGTTTCTGTAAATGTGAACTTCGCATATTTCTTCAAGATATAGAAGTTGCAGATGTTCGCGAATAATAAAGCGATACCCGTACTTAGTACTGCACCTGCTGTATGGAACATAACAATAAGCGGGAAGTTTAATACAATTTTCAATACAACTGCCGCTAAAATAACGAATACTGTCAGTTTTTGTTTATCTATACCTTGCAGCATTGATGCAGTAATACTTAATAAAGATATCAGCATTGCCACGGGTGCATAGAAGAATAACAAACGGCTGCCGTCAAAGTTATTACTGTAGAACACAGTATATAACGGAGAGGCTAACGCCATAATCCCTAAACTTGCAGGAACTGTAATAAACATTAATACACCAAGCGATGTTCTGATTTGTCTGTGCATTTCGCTTAGCTCGCCTGATTCATATGTCTTTGTAATATAAGGAATCAAGCTGATCGCAAAGCCTGCTGCTAATGAAGTGGGGATCATCACAATTTTGTTTGTTGTCATATTCAATATTGTAAAGAAATAGTCATGTAATTGCTGCGGTACGCCTGCAATGCCTAAAGCATTATTATGCGTCAGCTGATCCACAATGTTGAAAAGCGGGAAGTTTAAGCTGACAATTACAAAAGGAATACTATACGAAATAATTTCTTTATACATTTTTGAATACGGAACATCCAAACCGGTTGTATCAGACGCAACCATTTCATCTATATATGGTTTACGCTTGCGCCAATAATACCATAGTGTAAAGATACCTACAATTGCACCGATTGCTGCCGCAAATGTAGCTACACCATTGGCCATTAAGACTGTACCGTTCATCACGTGCAAGACAACATAGCTGCCGCCTAAAATAAAGATAATTCTAGCTACTTGTTCAGTTACCTCTGAAACAGCTGTAGGACCCATAGATTTGAAACCTTGGAATACCCCTCGCCAAGTCGCTAATAGCGGAATGAAGATAACAACTGTACTGATAATACGGATAATCCATGTAATATCATCAACAGTCCATCCGCCTTTTACGTTTGATTTATGTGCCAATGTGACATTAGCGATAAACGGAGATAAAGTATATAAGATAATAAACCCGATAATACCGCTGATCGACATGACAATAAAACTTGATTTATAAAGCTTTTGACTTACATGATATGCACCGATTGCATTATACTTTGCTACATACTTAGAAGCAGCCAGCGGAACACCAGCGGTTGCTACAGCAATCGCAATGTTGTAAGGTGCATATGCATAGTTGAATGGGGCCAAATTCTCCTCACCGCCGATAATTGCATAAAACGGTATAATGAACAGCACACCCAGTATTTTGGTAATCAAAATACTTACTGTTAAGAGAAAGGTCCCTCTCACTAATTCTTGACTTTCATTCATAACACTCTTCCTATCTGAAAATTAATTTAATCTTATCCCACTACCAACATTCATTAGCAGTTACTTTTTTTCATTAGTATTATAGCTTAAAATTGTGTTAACAGGAAAGATATTATAAAGAATTTAACAACAGAGTAGACTATGCCATATAATCTTACGAAAGTAAACGGAATACTAGTCTAAGCATTCACAATAACCTAAATACTTATTTCAAATCAAATTAAAGGAGGTAATCACGCATAATTTATTGCGTGATAATCGATATGTACCAAACAATAATCATAGGCGGCGGTCCCAGCGGTTTAATGTCCGCAGCAGCCGCAAGCCAAGACAAACAAAAGGTTTTGCTGATAGAAAAGAAAAAAGGACTCGGCAGAAAACTTAAAATTTCAGGAGGAGGCAGATGCAATGTCACCAATCGATTGCCTTATGATGAAATTATCCGTCATATTCCAGGCAACGGAAAATTTCTTTACAGTCCCTTTTCAGTTTTCGACAATGAGTCTATTATAGAATTCTTTGAATCAAGAGGCGTAAAACTTAAAGAAGAAGATCACGGCCGAATGTTTCCGGTTTCTAACCGCGCACAAGATGTCGTGGATACCTTGATTCAAGAACTTGCTCAAAATCATGTTGAAGTTAAAGAAGAAACAGCAGTCAAACACATCCAAAAGAATGATGACGGAAGCTTTAGCGTTACAGATCAAGACAACCGCGAATACCTAGCCAAATCAGTAGTTATCGCTACAGGCGGCACAAGTGTACCGCACACAGGTTCAACTGGTGATGGTTATGCATTTGCGGAAAGTTTAGGCCATACCATTACAGAACTGTTCCCGACAGAAGTTCCGATTACTTCTAAAGAACCCTTTATAATCAGAAAGACACTCAAAGGCCTCAGCCTAAAAGATGTCGCTTTATCTGTATTAAGAAAAAACGAGAAGCCGCGTATCACCCATCAAATGGATATGATTTTCACACACTTCGGCGTCAGCGGACCTGCTGCTTTACGCTGCAGCCAATTTGTATACAAAGAACAAAAATCTCAAAAGAGACAAGACATCAAAATGCAGCTAGATGTCTTCCCTGAAGAAAAAGAAAATGAAGTGCAAGCACGTATTAAGAAATTAATTAAGGATGCACCGGATAAATTTATAAAGAACAGTTTGCGCGGCATCATTGAAGAACGCTATCTGAATTTTATTTTAGAACAAGCTGGCGTAGCTGAAGACACAACCGGACATCATATCTCTAATCAGCAAATCTTGGAAATCGCACATCTGTTCAAAACATTTACGTTTACTGTAAATGGCACTTTGCCGATAGAAAAAGCATTTGTCACAGGTGGCGGTGTCTCTATTAAAGAAATCGAACCGCATACGATGATGTCTAAAATTACACCTGGCCTTTTCCTTTGCGGCGAAGTACTTGATATACACGGTTATACTGGCGGCTATAATATTACCAGCGCTTTAGTAACCGGACGTGTTTCAGGTCTTAACGCAGGCATCTACAACAACACATTGTAATAACATCACACACATAATGAAAATAGCCGAAACAGCACACTGATAAAGTGCCCTGTTTCGGCTATTACTATGTTAAAAACTTATTAAATACTATCGACTTCTAAACCTTCATCGCCCCATGCTTTCATACCGCCTTCTACATTTACAGCATGAATGTTAGGGTTTTGCTGCTTAAGATAATTGACTACATTTGCACTGCGTACACCGCCTGCGCAAATAATATAGTACGTATCATTTTCATTAAAGTCTTTGACATGGTCAGGAATTTGATTCATAGGAATTGTTGTTGCTCCAGGAATGATACCTGTAGCTGTTTCCTCATCTTCTCTGACGTCAACAATATGAACAGGTGAATGTTCTAGCATTTTCTTTTTAAGTTCATCTGTTGTAATTGATTCCATCACTTAATCACCTTCCTTAATTATTTAGCTACAATGTTCACTAATTTATGCGGAACAGCGATGACTTTCTTGATGTCTTTTTCCCCTATATCTAATTTAACATTTTCATTTTTTAAAGCAATGTCTTCCATTTCTTCTTTTGACGCATCTTTTGGAATGAAGACTTTCGCTCTGACTTTGCCGTTGACTTGAACAACAATTTCAACTTCATCATCAACAAGTAATGATTCATCGAAATCTGGCCATGGTTGGTAACTGATTGTTTCATCATGTCCAAGTTTAGACCATAATTCTTCACCTAAATGCGGTGCAATCGGTGATAACATTTTCACAAATCCTTCAACATAAGGTTTGTAAAGCTGATCTGCTTTGTAACCTTCATTAATGAACACCATCAATTGACTGATAGCAGTATTGAAGTTTAATGTGTCATAGTCTTCTGTTACTTTTTTCACAGTTTGGTTATAAACTTTTTGTAATGATTTATCATCATTATCTACAATTTTAGAAGATAGTGTGCCATCTTCATTTACGAACAATCTCCATACACGGTCTAAGAAACGACGAGAACCGTCTAAACCTTTTTCGCTCCATGCGATTGCCGCATCTAAAGGTCCCATGAACATTTCATATAGACGTAATGTGTCTGCACCGTGAGAACGTACGATATCGTCAGGGTTGACTACGTTACCGCGAGATTTACTCATTTTTTCATTACCTTCACCTAAAATCATACCTTGGTTGAATAATTTTTGGAATGGCTCTTTCGTAGGTACAACGCCTAAATCGTAAAGTACTTTATGCCAAAATCTTGAGTAAAGCAAGTGAAGTACCGCATGTTCTACACCGCCGATATATAAATCAACCGGCAACCAGTGTTTTAATTTTTCAGGATCCGCTAACATTTCATCATTTTTCGGATCAATATATCTTAAATAATACCAGCAGCTGCCTGCCCATTGCGGCATTGTATTTGTTTCGCGGCGGCCTTTCATACCTGTTTTAGGATCAACTACATTCACAAACTCATCAATATTAGCAAGCGGTGATTCGCCTGTACCTGATGGTTCGATTGAATCAGTTTCAGGTAATAACAATGGTAATTCTTCTGTCGGAACAGTTGTCATTGTACCGTCTTCCCAATGAATGATTGGAATAGGTTCGCCCCAATAACGTTGACGGCTGAATAACCAGTCGCGTAATTTATAATTGACTTTTTTCTCGCCGGCACCTTTTTCTTCAAGCAATTGGATTGCTTTAGGAATCGCTTCTGCATTGTTTAAGCCATCTAATGCACCTGAGTTGATATGCGGGCCGTCGCCTGTATATGCTTCTTTCGCAATGTCTCCGCCTTCGATGACTTCTTTAATCGGCAAGTCGAATTTTTGTGCGAATTCATAGTCACGTTCATCATGTGCCGGTACAGCCATTACAGCCCCTGTACCATAAGTAGACAATACATAATCCGCAATCCAAATCGGAAGTTTTTCGCCAGATAATGGATTAATCGCATATGCGCCTGTAAATACACCAGTTTTATCTTTTGCTAAGTCTGTACGTTCCAAATCAGACTTCATAGATGCTTCTTTTTTATAATTTTCAACTTCTGCCTTATGATCCTCTGTTGTAATTTGATCTACTAATTCATGTTCTGGACTTAATACCGCAAAAGTTGCACCGTAAATCGTATCCGGTCTTGTAGTGAATACGTCGATTTTGCCGTCATTATTTTCGATATCAAATGTAACTTTCGCACCTTCAGAACGGCCAATCCAGTTACGTTGCATATCTTTGATAGATTCAGGCCAATCTAAGTCATCTAAATCTTCAAGCAAACGATCAGCATATTCAGTAATACGCAATACCCATTGTCTCATCGGGCGGCGATAAACAGGATATCCGCCACGTTCAGAAACACCGTCTACAACTTCTTCGTTAGATAATACCGCTTTTAATTCAGGACACCAGTTCACCGCAACCTCATCCACATAAGCTAAGCCTTTGTTGTAAAGTTGAATGAAAATCCATTGTGTCCATTTATAATAATCAGGATCTGTTGTACTGATTTCTCTATCCCAATCGTAACTGAAACCAAGCTCTTGAATTTGACGCTTGAATGTTTTGATATTTTCTTTAGTAAATTCACGCGGATCATTACCTGTGTTCAATGCATATTGTTCAGCCGGCAAACCAAAAGCGTCCCATCCCATCGGATGTAAGACATTATACCCTTGCATACGTTTGTAGCGTGAAATAATATCTGTTGCTGTGTAGCCTTCAGGATGTCCTACGTGCAAACCTGCACCTGATGGATACGGGAACATATCTAATGCATAAAATTTCTTTTGACCTAAATTATCGCTAGTTTTAAACGTTTTGTGTTCAGCCCAATAATTTTGCCATTTCTTCTCAATTTCTTGATGATTAAAACTCACTTTGCTTTCCTCCTAATAAAAAAATACAACTCAAACTATTATGATTGCTTTATGAAGGACGACTGACGCCGCGGTACCACCTTCATTCGTATTTCTACGCACCTCATACATAATAGCTCGAGCTGTACTTATTCTTAATATTATTCGTTGGTAAGTTCACTTAAATTCCTAAACTGGTTCGCACCGACCACCAGCTCTCTTAATAAGCAATTTAAATTACTACTCCATATACATCTATAACTATATTTTATTCTAACCTTTTATGCAAGTCCTAAATACTTTGCCAATACTATCTAGAACCAGAACCTGTGAACAACACACCTATTGTTTTGAAAGCGATAAATAACTCCAAAGGAATAGATGCATGGCGGATATAACTCATATCGTATTTCAGCTTTTCATTCGGTTTTAAATCATAACCGCCGCATACTTGTGCCCAGCCGCTTAAACCAGGCAAAACTAAACAGCGTTGTTCAAATCCTTGATACTGAGAACTGAAAAGTTCCACAAATTCAGCCCGTTCAGGTCTAGGACCGATAAAACTCATTTCACCTTTTAACACGTTAAATAATTGCGGCAATTCATCAATTCTTGTTTTTCGGATAAAGTGGCCGACACGTGTGATTCTCGGATCGTCTTTTTCCGCCCACTGCATGCCGTTTGATTCCGCATTTTTCTTCATGGATCTTAATTTATATATTTTAAATAGTTTCCCCATTTTACCCACACGCATCTGCGAATAAATCGGACTGCCGAAACTATCCAAACAAATGATAATCGAAAATAAAATCATAATCGGCAAAGTGATGAGAATCAAAGTGAAACTCAATACAATGTCTACGATTCTTTTTAATGCAAAGTATGGTTTTTCAACCGGATGTTGCAAATTCAATTTCTTTTGAAATTGATACTCATAAACACCTAAATCCAGTGTGATTTCGCCTTTATTAATTTTTAAAGGCGTATGCAGCACGTCGCTGTTAAATTCTTCAGTTGTTTTTGTCATGTTGTGTACCTCTAAGTTGTAATAAATATTTCCTAAAAGTAGCTTAACACTTCAACTCATTTAATACAATACTATTAATAAACAATTAAATGTTGCGAAATACTTTAGAAGTGTAAAAAAACAAGACATGGTAACCATATCTTGTTTAAACATCAAATTCACTTGGTGTTAAATGTTTATCATAAATATATAAAAAGAACATTGAAATGATTAATAAGCCCATCATTGACAAGAACATCACTTGCATGTTGAAAGTATCAACTAAAATACCGCCGATTAACGGGCCGAACGCTTTACCGACCGTTGACGCTGAATTAACAATACCTTGATATGCACCTTGTTTCCCTTCAGGTGCCAACTGGTTCGCAATCGTAGGTACAGCCGGCCATACAAACATCTCCCCTAATGTAAGGATAATCATACCGATTACAAAGACAGAGAATTGATGCGCAAAACTTGTAACAAAGAACGATAAAATAAAAATACAAATACCGACAAACATTTGTTTCTTTAAATTGCCTCTTAATAAGCGTATAACAGGATAAATCAAAGGCTGTGCAACTAAAATCATGATCCCGTTGATAGTCCATAATACACTATATTGCGATAACGAAATGTTCATTTGCTGCGTAAATGATGCGATTGTACTCTCCCATTGAATATAAGCAATCCAACATATCGCAAACATTACACATAACAGTAATAATGCAACAAAGCGTTTGCGATATTTCTTTTGTGCCCATTGATTCGTCTCTGGGATTCTGACTTTACCGCGATATTGCACATTAAATTGTGTCACAGCTACTATGAAGAACACGACATACATTAATAAGTTTGCGATAAAGATATAATTGAAACTAAGTTCTGCTACATAACCGGCCATGGCTGCCCCGAAAGCCACACCTAAGTTTTGTGCTAAGTAAATCGCATTAAAGGTTTGACGTCCGCCATTCGGCCACACTGCTCCGGCCATCGCATAAATCGCAGGTACGATTACACCCCCGCCGAAACCTAACATAACAAGCCACACCGCATATAACGGCCAGCCGTGATAAAAATTTAATAAAGTTGTAGCACATAAACAAATGACTGCACCGCTGATAATTGTTGTAAAGCCGCCTAACTTATCAAATAATAAACCGCCAAGCAAGTTGCCGATGACCATTCCTAATGAATTAATCATCAAAACTAACCCGGCAGTTGTTAAGCTTTCACCTAATTCCTGACTCATATAAATTGTATTTAAAGGCCATAAAAAACTGGCACCCATAATGTTGATTGCCATTCCTACAACAAGCCACCAAATTGATTTGGGAATGTTCATACTTATACACCTGCTTTCTCTTTTCTTTTTTTCAGATTCAAGTTTATAACCTCTGCTTTTTTGCCAATTAAAAATTTTCGCCTACTCATCAAAATGAGCGAAGCGAAAACACATTTTACATCTATTTATTTAGTACTTAGATTTTGCAACCAGACAATCTTACTATAATTTCTATATTAAGAAAAGACCTATTTCGGATTTTCTTCTCAACAAGTTACCTTAAATTATGGTAAAATCTTACAATGGATTAATTTAAGAAAGGAAAATGTCATATGGGTCGATATTTTACGTATGCATTTGAAGATAAACGCTATCATACATGGAATTACCATTTAAAAAATAAATTCGGACATAAAATTTTTAAAGTCGCATTAGATGGAGGTTTCGATTGCCCAAACAGAGACGGTACTGTTGCACATGGCGGTTGTACATTCTGTTCTGCTGCCGGCAGCGGTGATTTCGCGGGCAATCGTGCAGATCCTATTGAAGTACAATTCAAAGAAATCAAAGAACGTATGCATGAGAAATGGCATGAAGGCAAATATATCGCATACTTCCAAGCCTTTACTAACACTCATGCGCCAGTAGAAGTACTAAAAGAGAAATTCGAACCGGTTTTAAAAGAACCTGGTGTTATCGGTTTATCTATCGGAACAAGACCAGACTGTCTGCCGGACGATGTCGTTGAATATTTAGCAGATTTAAACGAACGTACTTACTTATGGGTAGAACTTGGATTACAGACAGTGCATCAAGAAACTTCAGATTTAATCAACCGCGCACATGACATGCAGACGTATTATGATGGTGTGGCTAAATTAAGAAAGCACAACATTAATGTATGTTCGCACATTATTAACGGACTGCCGGGCGAAGATTACGACATGATGATGGAAACTGCCAAAACAGTGGCACAAATGGATGTACAAGGAATTAAAATTCATTTGCTGCACTTGCTTAAAGGAACACCGATGGTCAAGCAATATGAAAAAGGCATGCTGAACTTTATGTCGCAAGAAGAATATGTCAGCTTAGTATGCGATCAATTAGAAATACTGCCGCCTGAAATGATTATTCACCGAATTACCGGCGACGGCCCTATCGATTTGATGGTCGGACCTATGTGGAGTGTCAATAAGTGGGAAGTATTGAATGCGATTGATGCTGAATTAGCACGAAGAAATTCAGCACAAGGTCAGCACTACCAACCTGCAAAGGAAGCGCATCAATCATGATAGTAGAACGTATTTTGCCGTTTGCAAAGTCCTTGATTCAGTCTCATATCAATAGTAAGAGTACAGTCATTGATGCAACATGCGGCAACGGACATGACACGTTGTTTTTAGCTCAGCATGTACCGAATGGACATGTTTACGGGTTTGATATCCAAGCCGAAGCAATTGAAGCAGCCAAAGAAAAAGTCGCAGATTTCGATAATACAACATTGATTCATGATGGTCATGAAAACGTTGCGAAACATATTAAAGCAGCTGATTTGCCTGTAGATGCGGCTATCTTTAATCTCGGCTACTTGCCTAAAGGCGATAAACATATCGTGACAACTTCAGAAACTACGATTCAAGCAATTGAAGCGATATTTGAAATGCTTTCAACAGAAGGTATTATTGTCTTAGTCATCTATCCTGGCCATCCAGAAGGACAAGTAGAAAGCGAGACAGTTTTTCAGTATCTTCAAAACTTCGATCAGCAAAAAGCACATATATTGCAGTACGGATTTATTAATCAGCAAAATAATCCGCCTTATATTTGTGCAATTGAAAAGCGATAAACAAGTATTGAGCAAAGCAATCTAGAAAAAATTCAAAAAACAAGAGCCATTACCGTGTTGAAGCGGCAATGGCTCTTGTTTTATATATAATTAGTTGAATAATTTATCTACACTTTTAGTTGTTTCTTTTAATACACTTGCAGAGTGATTGAACTCTTCAGTTTCTTTTTCATTTAAAGGTGTTTCATAAATTTTAACAGCGCCGGCACGGTTTACTAATGTTGGTACACCAATGTACACATCTTTTTGACCATATTCGCCTTCTAAATAACTAGATACAGTTAATATAAGGTTTTGGTTGCGTAAAATCGCTTTAGAAATGTGTAATAAGCCCATAGCGATACCGTAGTAAGTAGCACCTTTAGCTTTGATGATGTCATATGCAGCATCACGTGTGTTTAAGAAGATTTCTTCAATACGTTTTGCTCTTTCTGGATCATTGTTTAAAATATCATATAAGTTTTGACCAGCAATACTTGCTTGAGACCAAACTGCTAATTCAGAGTCGCCGTGTTCACCGATAATGCTTGCGTTTACGCTGTCTGGTGAAACTCCGAATTCTGCACCTAATTCATATTTGAAACGTGCAGTATCTAAGATTGTACCAGAACCGATAACACGTTCTTTTGGTAAGCCTGATACTTTTTTAGTGACATAAGTAAGTACGTCAACTGGGTTTGCAGCAATTAAGAAAATACCATCGAAACCGCTATCCATGATTTGACCTACGATTGATTTGAAGATTTTAGTATTTTTTTCAACTAAATCTAAACGTGTTTCACCTGGTTTTTGAGGTGCACCTGCAGTGATGACTACTAAGTCAGCATCTGAACAGTCAGCATAAGTACCTGCAGAAACTTGAGTTGGTGATTCACCGTATGGCATACCATGATTTAAATCTAAAACGTCACCTCTTACTTTTTCTTCAACTAAGTCGATGATGACTAATTGATCAGCAACACCTTGTGCTACCATGGCGAATGCATAACTAGAACCTACTGCACCATCGCCTACTAAAACTACTTTGTTAGCTTTTACATTACTCATATTACTTACCCTCTCCATTATGGAATATCTTCATGTGATATATTTCACATATTAAACATACCAACTTCATTGCATAATTGCAATGTGTTGAACTCAAAAATCTTCATACAAGTGAACAAATTTTTACAATGTGAATCAAAAAAGGTCAAGATACAATTTGTATCTCAACCTCAAGCGTTTTTAAATTTCAATTTGATCATCAATATCATTTGGAATAAACCCTAATGCATTAACTTTATTATTCAAGTAACTTAGGACATAACGCATTACTAATGGACGTTCCGGCTCATTATGAATTTCATGGTATAAACCTTCCCAAGCTTTATAATATAATTCTTCTGTTTTAACACGTTTCTTTATATCTATGATTGTTTCTGTGTCAACGATTTGATCTTCTGTACCATACATCAAACACATCGGAATACTTTGAATATCTTCTAAGTGTTCCATAGTTTGTTTCATTATATTTACAACTTCTTTGTACCAATGGTATGAAACCTTTGTCAACATCAATCCATCTTCTTTAGTTTCTTTAATCACTTCTTCATTTCTTGTTAAATGTTCGGGTTCAATCCCTAGATTGAAGCGCATATCTTTAACATTTGAACCGATATTAGATGTAAACATGTTTTTGCGCGTTTTAGCATTTTTTTGGAATGCTGTTAAAGGTGAAATTAAAATGATGCCTTCAATCGGCAGTTCTGTACGCTCCATTAAATTCAAGGTAATCAGTCCACCCAGACCGACGCCCATCAAGAATGTCGGAAGTTTATATTCACTCGCGATTCTTAGCCACTCTAAGATATGTTCGTGATAAATTTCAAAGTTGTCGATTTGACCTTTATTAGATCTTGATGTCTGACCTTGTCCAGGCAAATCTCCCATGATGACATGATAACCGTTACGTCTTAAAGATGTAATGACATATGCATATCTACCTGTATGTTCTAATAAATTATGAGCAATGACTATAACGCCTTTTGCTTCGCTTTCTGTTTCCCACTTCCACATATCAACGACTACCCTTCTAATAAAATTAGTTTATTTTATTGTATCAAAAGCAGACATCTAAAATCTATTTAGAACTCACGCCAAAATATGAAAGAAGTATTTTTGAATAGATTTCAAACACAATAACTACAGAAAGTATAATTACATTGTTTCCTCATTATGTAATTATTTATTATAATGTGTATTATTATATATTGTTAACGTTTTCATACCTTAAAGAAACATGATACACTAATTGAAACAGAGTTGTATGGGAGGAATTTACATGTCACTAGTCAAAGATTTTTTTATAGGTTTGTCAAATAACACTTTTTTGAACAATGCAGCTAGAAAATACGGACCTGTACTTGGGGCGCACAAAGTTGTTGTCGGCAATTCCATTGATGAAGTCATTGAGACAATCAAGACACTAAACGATAAGGGGATTACAGTGACTGTCGATTGTCTTGGTGAATTTGTAGATTCAAAGGAGCAAAGTCTTAAAGAGAAAAACATTATTTTAACTGTGCTTCAAAATATTTACGACAATAATTTAAAAGCACACCTTTCAGTTAAAATCAGTCAATTGGGGGCTGAATTCGATTTAGGCTTAGCTGAAGAGAATTTAAGAGAAATTGCAAAAAAAGCAAAAGATTTAGGCAATATCCATATTAATATCGACACTGAAAAGTTTGCAGGGCTATCCAATATTCTATATGTATTGGACAAATTATCTGAAGAATATGACAATATCGGAACTGTTGTTCAAGCATATTTATATTCTGCAGATAATATGATTGAAAACTATCCACATATCCGCTTGCGTTTAGTAAAAGGTGCTTATAAAGAAAATGCATCAATTGCTTATCAAACGAAAGAAGATATTGATGAAAACTATATTCGTCTTATCGAAAAAAGACTGAAAAGTGCGAAGAATATAACATCTATTGCGACACATGATGACAAAATCATCGACCATGTAAAGCAGTTTGTGAAGGACAATCATATCGATCGAGATAAATTCGAGTTCCAAATGTTATACGGCTTCCGCTCTGACTTAGCCTATGAAATTGCAGATGAAGGTTACAACTTCTGTATTTATGTACCCTATGGCGAAGATTGGTTTGGTTACTTCATGCGCCGTTTAGCAGAAAGACCGCAAAACTTGAATTTAGCCTTTAAAGAATTCGTAAAACCAAGAACACTTGCTGTAGGTGCAGGCATCTTATCTGTATGTATCGGTTTAAGTTTCCTATTCAAAGGTTTAAAAAAGAAATAATTAAGACTCAAACATCATTAAAGAAAGCAAGGACGCGCGTCCTTGCTTTTCATTTGTTGCTGTATCCTATTTAATTATCTTTTGTATCAGCCTTAGCCTTCAATTGATTTTAATAAGTTAGCCATTTCAATTGCTGCCATAGCCGCTTCAGCACCTTTATTACCTGCTTTAGTTCCAGCACGTTCAACAGCTTGTTCAATTGTTTCAGTTGTTAATACACCGAAAATGACTGGTAATCCGCTTGTATCGCTTACTTTAGATACACCTTTTGCTACTTCGTTGCAGACATAATCATAGTGAGAAGTTGCCCCTCTGATGACACATCCTAATGTAATCACTGCATCGTATTTGCCGGTTTGTGCTAATTTTTTCGCTGCCAACGGAATTTCAAATGCACCTGGTACATAAGCTACATCGATTTGGTCGCCATCTACTTCATGACGTACCAAAACATCTTTTGCACCTTCTAATAAACGTCCTGTAATAAAGTCGTTGAATCGGCTCACAACGATACCGATTTTTAAATCTTGTCCTAATAATTTTCCTTCAAAGTTCATTGTTAATTCCTCCAATTATTTAATGATTGATTGATTCATTTACTTAAATCATATGTCCCATTTTGATTTTCTTAGTATGCATATAATCATGGTTATGTTCACATTCAGGAACAATCAGTTCAATACGTTTTTCCACATCAATTCCGTAATGTTTTAAACCTTTGAATTTCTCAGGGTTATTGCTGAGTAAATTGACTTTTTCTATATCGAAATGTTTTAAAATTTCAGCCGCATGGTAATAGTCACGCAAGTCTTCATCAAATCCTAAAGCTAAATTGGCAGTGACTGTGTCGTAACCTTTTTCAATCAATTCATAAGCTTTTAATTTATTAATTAAACCGATACCTCTGCCCTCTTGCGGTAAATAAATAATCATACCGCCATGCTCATTGATGTATTTCATTGCTGCTTCTAATTGCGCTCCGCAGTCACATCGCTGACTATGGAAAATATCGCCTGTTAAACAAGAGGAATGAATCCGTACATTTTCTACATTTTGAACATCGCCTTTTACAATAGCTACAATTTCATCATGCGAATAATCAGATTCAAAGCCATACATATCAAACATACCGAAATCTGTCGGCATCTTAACTTTTGCTTTAGCATGCATATGCGTTTCATGTACTTTGCGGTAATGAATCAAGGCTTCAATGGAAATCATTTTCAACTGATGTTTTTCTTTAAATGCTTGCAGCTGCTCGCCTTTTGCCATTGTGCCGTCTTCATTCATAATTTCGCATATTAACCCTGCAGGTTTCGAACCTGTCATTTCAGCTAAATCTACAGCTGCTTCTGTATGTCCTTGTCTAACCAGCACTCCGCCCGTTCTTGCTATTAACGGGAATAAATGCCCTGGTCGATTGAAGTCGCTTGCGGTACTGTTCTCATCAATCAATGCACGAGCTGTCATCATTCGTTCATTAGCACTGATACCTGTTGTAGTATGAATATGATCAATGCTTTCAGTAAACGCAGTACCGAACTCATCGCTATTTTCTTTAACCATCGGCTCTAGATTCAATGATTTAGCTAATGATAGTGAAATCGGTGCACAAATTAATCCGCGGCCTTCTTGTGCCATAAAATTCACGGTATTATCATGCATTAATTCTGTAATCGCAACTAAATCACCTTCATTTTCACGATCTTCATTATCGACAACAATGATACTTTCACCTTGTTTAAGTGCTTCAACAGCACTTTCTATAGAATCAAATTGCATTTATCAACACTCCTCTTAAAAGCCGAATTGCATAAGTTTCTCTTTAGTCAATTCCGACTTGTCATTTGAAATTGCTTTTTGTACATATTTAAATAACATATCCGCTTCTAAATGAACTTTATCGCCCACACGTTTCTGACCTAAAACAGTTGATCGTTTAGTTTCAGGAATCAAATGAATATCAAATTGTCCATGGTCAAGTCTGAAAATCGTCAAACTTGTTCCATCAACAGTGATAGAACCTTGCTGAACCATTTGATCTGTAATCGATGCAGGACATTGTACAGTTACGATGTTAGAGTTTGAAGAAGGTCTGATTTTGATAATCGACCCCACTTCATCTACATGTCCTAACACAAAATGTCCGCCAAATCTGCCTTGACTGTGCATAGCACGCTCTAAATTCACGTGATTGCCTTTAGTCAGCTGCGATAAATAAGTTTTGTCTTCGGTTCCTTTAATGACATTGACATCAAAGGTAGATGAATCAAAGGAAGTTACTGTTAAACATGCACCATTCACACTGATTGAATCACCGATATGCATATCTTCTATGATAGTTTGACATGCTATCGTCATTTTGATGACATTTTGTTCTGTAGTCATTCGGTCAATGGTACCGATTTCTTCTACAATACCGGTAAACATGAAATCACTTCTTTCTTAATACAACTTTGATATTTTGATCAATGATTTCAGAATGGTCAATTTCAAATTGAGGAACTTGTTCCAGCGGTAAAATGCTGTCAGTTTGATAAAACTGATAAGCGCCGGAACCTCCAATTACTTTCGGGGCGTAGTAAATAATCAGTGTTTGTACACACTGTGATTGGAGAAATTGGGAAGTCACTTTAGGACCGGCTTCAACATAGATTGAGCCGATACCTTTCTTATATAAATCTTTTAAAACAGTTTCAATTGAACAATCATCAAGTACAATCACCTGTACATGAGATTGAAGTTCATCTGCTTTTATTTGGTTATTTTCTGTGTATACATAGACAGGCGAAATCGGATCATGAAATATTTTCTGGTTCCAATCCAAATTACCGCTGCGCGCTAATATCACGCGAACGGGTTGGCGTTCACCTTCTAACCTCACCGTTAAACTCGGGTTATCCGCAGCAACAGTACCTGCACCTGTCAAAATTGCATCATGACGTGCACGCTGCAAAAACACTTCTTGTTTAACACCAGGATTGGTAATCCATTTGCTTTGACCTTCATCCGTAGCTTGTTTGCCATCTAAACTCACACTCACCTTCAATGTTACTTTTGGTATTTGTGCTTGTTTAGCTTTAAAAAAGTCTGTATACATTGCTTCTGCCTCAGGTTGATGCTGATAATCCACTTCAATACCTGCCGCTGCTAAAATATCATCTCCAGGAGAATCCAAAGTAATGTCTTTCATAGCATAGACAACTTTTTTAATCCCCGCTTCAATAATTTTATTGACACAAGGCGGTGTAGATCCAAAATGTGTACAAGGTTCTAAAGATACATAAATTGTTGCACCTTTTGCTGCATATCCAGCCATATCTAATGCTTGTACTTCAGCATGTTTTTCTCCCTGCTTCAAATGTGCGCCGAGCCCGACAATCTTGCCGTCTTTGACAACCACGGAACCGACTGCAGGGTTAACACCTGTTTGGCCTTCAGCCATTTTTGCTAATTGTATAGCATTTTGTAAAAAACGATTCAAACAATCACCTCATTAAAAAATCCGCTGTCTCAAATAAAGAGGCAGCGGATTAGAATATATCAACGTTGGATAATTAAGCAGACCAGTCCCTATAATAAGAAAGCTGATTTCTGTATAGCGAACTAGACCCCACTTAAATACCAATTAAAATTAATATTTAATGACGTCTTGATTCTTTCTCCCATCCAGACTTTAACTGTCGGCTCTAGATTTCCACTAGATCAGCCATACTCAACAAATGAGTACAGGTCGCAGGCTTATAATTTACTGCCGGTTGGGAATTTCACCCTGCCCCGAAAGAATATTATGAAATTGTTTCTGAATCGATCGAGCATGTATTTTGTGCTCATAAGAATATCATAGCTTACTTTATTTTATATGACAATAATTTTAACTTATTTGTTATCTGTTTTCAGCATGATATTCATACAGACTCTCAACAGCCTGTACAGATTGACGCACTATCATATTGACACCGTTGCGTGCTTGGTTGATACCGTTAGTGATTTGACCGATCGCAATTAAGTGCGGCAAAGTCCCGTATCTTGGGCTAATTACTTGATTGGTCTCAGGCACAATTTGAATCCCGCCCATAGGATGTGCTTGAACAATTTGTCTATTCGCAATATCAATTAAGAACGCATCATCTTCATCTAAATCTTTCAGTTGTGTGCGCGGTCCTGTCGCATTAATCACAACATTGTATTGTTCTGTTTTAGTATCATCATTATATTTGAAGATAAACGTATCATTTTCTTGTGTCACTTCTGCTAAATCTTTTTTAATAATTAAATGACCATTTTCAATCTCTTCAATTAATAATCTCGCAGTACGCGGCGGCATCGGATTAGAATTGGCTTTAAGTATCGGCATGTATTCTTTCATGAAAATCTTTTGATCTTCGATGCTCAAACTATTCCAAATCCAGTTCATATTTTCTTTGATAGTTTCTAACAAACTTTGGAAAACGCCTAATATTTCAGGATGCGCCAAATCATATTTCAAATCTTTGATTGGATCTCCGACACGACGATGTACGAGTTGTTCTAACGGAATATTCAATTCTTCGCACTCTTGTTTAAACAATTGAATGGCAGATTCTAACGGTACTACGCCAAAATGAGATTTGATGATCTTGTTAAAGTTGTCTTTTGTTACATATTTCAATGTAATATCAGGCATTTCACCCCTGACACTCGGCAACTCTCCTTTTCTGCTTACAGCCGTTAAAGGCAAGTTTGGATGATGTTTAACAACATAACGAATAACATCTAAACTGGATAAACCTGTACCGATAACTGCGATATCATCTGTATCATTAACTGTATTCAGTGTTTCATATGTCGGATACGGTGATTTGATAAATCCTTTTAGTCCTTTAAGTTGGTATGGGTCATGATACGACATCGTTCCGACAGTCAAGAAGACATAATCATATTGTCGGCATGCTTCATGCTGATGATTCGTACACACAAAATATTGAATCTGTGCATCTTTTTCAAATCCTTTTTCTAAAAACATTTCAGTCGCTTTTTCAGTAATGATATTTATGTTGTCATACTGATTGCTGAAACGTTCCAAATAGCTTTTCATGTAATGGCCGAATACAAATCTCGGCAAATACGCAGCGTTGTCGAATTTAAATTCATCTTGGCTTTCATACCATTTATAAAATTCTTCTTGGTCTTTTAAATTCAAAGACATATCTTTACTCGGCAAGTTGATTAATAATTGCGAACTGTCGTTTTGAAAAGGCACACCTTGCCCCATATTTTTCGCATTATCATACACATCTATTTCTAGTTCTTTAAAGTATGAATGCTGCTCTAATTGTCTTAAGATACTGACACCTGCCGTACCCATTCCTATAATTGCAACGCGCATCGTTGATAACCTCCTCTTAACAACACTTTTTCTTATTCACTGTCTATTATGCTATAAACAAAAATAAAGCGAAACAATTAAATCTCAAACATTTAATCATTCCGCTTTAACTTTATTTAATATTAAACAATTATTGGTGTTTTTTATCGTCTTTATAAACAAATAATTTGAAGTATTTGCCTTCAGTGTTGATTTTTTCATAGAAGTTCGCAATCAATGATGCGTTGCTTTCCGCCCATTTTATATCTGTCGCATATTGATGTTCACCTGGATTCTTAGGATTCCATCTCATGCTGTATAATGTATTTTGATCTGGGTTGGATAAGAAATGTTTATGAATGAATTCTGCACCGCCGTCTATGGCTTTTTCTGGTGTATCCCATCCATGTTTCTTAGCGTATTCTGCACCTGTTTTCACAGGGTCTTTATCTAATGCGCCTACACCGTAGAAGTTATAATATTTCTTACCGTCTATCTCAACACCTTTTGATAATTCACTCTTAACAGCACCTGTTTCCAAGACTGCATGCGAAATCAAGTAGACTTCGTTTACTTGGCGTTTTTTCGCTGCATGTATAAAGTCTTCTGTGTGTGATAGCAAGGTAGGTCGATCCGCAAGCATACGCTTAATTCTATTCTTATCAATACCTTGATACTTAGATAAATCTAAAAATTGATATTTTTGAATATCATCGTCTATGAAGTTTTTACTATCCATCGCTCTTTTAATTTCTGTACCAGTAGCATCATGCCATCTATCATTCTTGTCAGAAACCTGCTGGCTTGTATAGTTATCAATTTGTTTTTTAGCTGCTTTTTCTAATGTTACATCTAAATGTTCAACTGTCTCTACTTTCTTAACATGTTTAAATAATACTTGATCTGAAATCATTGAAAAGAAAATAAAGCCGGTAACAGCCAAAATAACAAGCAGCCCTATTATAGCGAAGATAGAGCCCTTCTTGTGCTTTGTCATAATTACACCTCTTAGGTCAAGTTAAATTAAAGTTGATGCGTATTGATTCTAAATCTTAACACTTTTTTAAGTGTATAACAATTCAAAGTTGTCCACTCCACATTTTATCATACCTTTTGAAATGTGACTGGAATGAAGTCAGAATGTAATATTGCTGTAGTCTTCATATAATATTTTTATAACGTCAGTAATAATTAAGTGCAATATAACATTACAAAATAAAAACAGCCTATTTATCTACAGTGAAACTGTAATAAACAGGCAGAATTCTATAAAAGCACGTTTATTATTCCGGACGTTTATACTCCATCATAATAAAGCTGGCTGCTTCTGATCTATTCTTATAATAGTAACGATTCAAATCAATCGTTCCTTCTATTTTTCCATCGCGATACATCATTTCATTCGTCATATTATTAATCATTACAAAATCTGAACTATCTTTAATCATGTCCAATTCATCATGGCGTGCAAAAAAGTGTTCCAAATTTAAATGTGCGTAATCCATAGAATCCTCCCGTCTTATAGTGAATTATGCTTTATCGTTATGTTTCGGTTCATTTCTGCAATCAAATTCAGTTAAAAATTTATTTCTACCCTTCTATTTAACACTTATTTTGTACAATAAGCAAATGAAATAATTTATAAACTTCGTTAAACTTATTTCAACTGGAAATAACATGTTATGCACATAGATTGAATAGGTACGAGATGAATATAGAGACATTAATCATCCGTAACCAAGGGATTATTTACACATTGTTGAAGCAATATAATATCAAGTATGATGTCGATGAATATGCCCAATTACTTTCCATTAAAATGTGGTCATTATTGCGACAATTCGACATGTCTATTCATAATAGCATGAGCGGATATTTATTTCAAAGGCTTAATTTTTATTTAGTAGACCAGTTCCGAAAGAAAGGAAAATGCCTGGAGGATACGATTGGAGACTTTACTCTTATTGAAAATCATGGCGCAATTAACGCTACTAAAAATCACTTATCGCAACTCATTACATCTGAGTATTATGCATTGTTGAATGATTGCGAAAGAATGTGGCTGAACCTAAAACTTTGCGGTTATAAACAATTCGAAATTCAAACGCTGATGAAAAAATCTGCGACAAGCATCCGCAAATATCAAACACAGGCACGCACTAAATTAGCACCTTTGAAAAAATTTCTAAAAGGAGCGTCGCATGCATGAACAATTATCGCAGACCAAAAATTTTATATTTCACATCTTATCCGCATCAAACGTTTCAAATCGAATGTGCTTATAATTTGTTTCATGAATTAACGAAAGTTCCATTGAGTTCATATATGAATGCGCTGCTCAGACACTATCATTACACTCCGAAATATTCATCTCATGAACTCAAAAGTATGCTGAACATACGTAAACATTTGCCTTTGATCATTAATCAGCAAACCATTCTGTTCCCAATCCGTAATAAACGCTCTCCTATCCAGCACTTTATTAACGGACTGGAAATTTCTGGTGTGCAGTGCCATTACTCTATGACACGATTGATTTTCAAAAATGGCGAACAACTCATAGTGGATGCCCATTATGCGTTGATTCACCGTAAGTGGTTAGAATGTATCTTTCTATATAACCTTACTTTTAATGCTGCTGATTAAAACGACATTCAAGCAGCTTTTTGGTAAAGTACGCAGTAACTTTCTTCATTAAAATACTAGATACAATGATTGCTAATATTCCGCCTGTTAAAATCAATATAAGTTGCAGCATCGATAAATCAACTTGAGGATGTACAAAATATTGAACAACATTCAGGCTTGATAATAAGCCGAATAAAAACAAACCAAGTAATAATGCATTGATTAACAGCATTCCTGCAATAATTAAGAAGAATGAGGCTGTTCCTTGGTTGCGTTCACGAAAAATGTGCGTACGCAAAAACTGATTAGAAAACTTAATCGGCTTCTTGTAAATTGCTTGAGGATCCTGATTTTGTTCTACTTCAGATAAAATTTGATTCAGCTGTGCTTTTTCTTTATTATTCAAGAACCAAAGCTGCTTTTTTACTTTTGTTTCAAAATGCTCTTTTTTCACTACACCTATACACCTGCCCGAATCTTATTTAAAAAAGAGGCAGAAATAACTTTTAATAAGGGAATCTACCTTATGAAAAGATTATTTCTGCCTTTATTTTATACTACCTTAAAAGGTTTCGATACCTTAAATTTTGATAGAATTAAAGAATTGAAAGTCCTGATTTTTTAATATCTTTCGCAAATCCTTCAACAGTATCTACTGATAACTCATTGATATCTCTTCCGATATTAGGAATTTTGCTGATAACACCTGCTGGGCAAGTAATAATATCAGTACCGATTTCGTCTGCTTGAATGACATTAAATAATTCGCGGCAGCTAGCCCATAATAATTTAACACCTTCTTTAGAATGAGTAACTTCTACTGATTCTTTCATAAGCGGTAATGGATCTACACCTGTATCAGCGATACGGCCTGCGAATACAGAAACATAAGTCGGTACACCTTCAGTTACCGCTTCAGTAATTTCTTTAACTTGTTCGATTGTATAAACAGCTGTCACATTTAATTGCACTTGATTAGCTGATAATTTTTTAATTAAAGGAATTGTTGATTCGCCTTTTGTATTAACAATAGGAATTTTAACAAATACGTTTTTACCGTATTGTTTTAAAATTTCAGCTTCTTTTTCCATTGTTTCAAGATCATCTGCGAAAACTTCGAATGAAATTGAAGCATCAGGAATTGCTTTGACTGCTTCTTCTGCGAATGCTTTATAATCTGTTACACCCGCTTTAGCCATTAGACTTGGGTTTGTAGTAAAACCATCTACCTCGTTGTTTTTATAGGCTCTTTTCATTTCTTCAATATCTGCACCATCCGCAAATACTTCAACATTTAAATCTGCTTTTACCATAATATAAGTGCCTCCTTCATATTACTTGCATTCCTTTTTAAAGTAATTTGATTATAACACTCAGACGTTCAAATCGCGATTGATTAACTCAAACGTTCATTCCTATCTTACGATTTTGTAAAGAAATGGTTGCACCTTCATAATCTATGATAATATTAAAGAATGTAAAGAAATGGAGGTCATCATGTCACGGTCAAAACTTTATTTTTATCTCACGCTTATACTTATTGTTATAAGTTTTAACTTCAACATGTTTAATCCACTATTAAACGAACAATTTCATTCTATCGTCAAAAAGATTATTACAAGCAGTATCATTAATGTCATTATTTTGATTGTTGCTATTATTCTAGCGGATAAATCAATCAAACATGCCAAAGATCGTAAAGATTGGATTCGACCAGCAAGCAAATTTCTGCCTATCCTTTTACTGATTGTAATTGTCATTCATATTGTTGCGTCTTTATTCTCTTTCGGTATGCTTAAATAATCCTAAAACTAGATTGACATTTTAGGTGCATCGTAGAATAATTTATATATTACGATTGTAAGAGGCGATAATGTGCAGTATTTATATGTTTTTGCAGGCGGTGCCATAGGTGCATTGCTGCGCTACTTATTTTCATTTTTAAATTCCGGACAAGGTTTTCCGATAGGCACATTCACCGCAAACCTAGCTGGTGCCTTTTTAATGGGATTGATTTCAGCATTGGTGATTCAATACTTTAAAGATTATCCATTAGTCAAGAAAGGCATCACTACAGGTTTGCTAGGTGCATTGACAACCTTTTCCACGTTTCAATTTGAACTGGTTAAAATGTTCGCGCATCAGCAAATAGCTTTACTCATTATTTATGCCCTTTCAAGTTATGTGTTAGGTATAATTTTATGTTATATCGGAACCAAATTGGGAGGTGCGTTAAGCAATGATTAATCTGCTTTTAGTAATGCTTGGCGGCGGTTTAGGTGCAGTTTTGCGTTCAGCTGTCACAAACAGTTGTAAAAATTTACGGACGCAGCTTCCGATTGCGACGTTAATCGTCAACTTAGCCGGCAGCTTTTTAATCAGTATTATTTCAGGTATGGCCATAGGACATGCATTTGTGTCGCCATTGCTCGTTACAGGCTTTTTAGGTGGTTTAACCACTTTTTCTACGCTTTCTTCAGAACTGTCACAAATGCTAATAAATAAAACAAAACTGACACTGTTTATTGTCTACAGTTTGTTGCAGTATGGATTATGTTTTGCGGCTTGTCTGATTGGTTATCATTTAGTTTAAAAATGAAAATAAATGCAAAAATAGAGAAGCAGGTTTTGTAGTAAACCCGCTTCTCTATTTTTATTCTATGTTATTCACTTTAGTCTCGCTTTTATTATTCCTTCTATTATGCGTTCTTTATTTATGACCTTCATAATGTTCTGGGTCAGGTCCTACTCTTTTATTTTGATTCAAATCATCAAGGCGCTGCATTTGATTATCGGTAAGTTCGAAATCAAAGACTTGTATATTCTCTTTGATACGAGAAGGTGTTACTGATTTTGGAATTACTACCACATCATGTTGAAGATTCCAACGAATAATAACTTGTGCTGGAGATTTATCAACTTCTTCTGCAATTTGTTTTACAGTTTCATCTTCAAGGATTTGTGCATTCATTAATGGGGACCATGATTCCATTAGAATTCGCTGTGCATTTAAATATAAGTTTAAATCACTTTGTGTCAGATAAGGATGAAATTCAACTTGGTTGATGACAGGCTTGATAGAAGCATGTGATAACAGGGATTCTAAATGATGAGGATGGAAATTGCTGACACCGATGTTTTTAACTTTATTATCTTTTAATAAATCTTCCATTCCCTGCCATGTTTCTATCATTAAATCTTCATCTGTTCCAGGCCAGTGCATTAAGTATAAATCTAAATAGTCCAGTCCTAATTTATCCAGTGATGTTTGATAAGCCGCTTCTACATTCGTTCTACCATAATCATCCAACCATAGTTTAGAAGTAATAAACACATCTGATCGTTTTAATCCTGCAGCGGCTATACCTGCTTTAATTCCTTCTCCTACTTTTTCTTCGTTTTGATAAATCATAGCGGTATCAATACTTCTATAACCTTGTTCAATAGCATATTGAACAGATGCTTTTAATTGATCATTATTTTCTACTCTGAAAGTGCCTAATCCGACTTTCGGCATTGTATTTCCATTATAAAATGTAATATACTCCATCTCTATCTCTCCTTTAGACTTCGCTTTTCTCAACCTTTACTATACGCTTAATTTTTAAACAGTGCATGAGTGAAAGTCTTAATAGAAAATAAAAAGTACCATCCACTGCAATACTTGCAGTGAATGGTACTTTATCGTTTAGTTGAATGATTCGATTTCTTCCATGACACGTTGCAAATCTTCAACATTGTATTGAATACGTCCATGGAATACGAATTTATTAAAGTATTCATCTAACTGTTCAGGTCCAACTAATACTTTTGTATTCGTTGTTTGAGAATAGTTAGAAATCGTTACAGCACCCTCATTTTTAGGGTTGAAGTAAAGCAATGCCATTGGTGTATATTTCAAATCTAATTCTCGTTTCAGTGTTTCAGCAAGCTGTTCTACACGTTTTAATTGATTTGAATAATTCACAAATGAAGCTGATTGCTTATCATCATTCTCATCTAACACTAATGTTTGAGGATGACGTTTATCTAAATCAAGTACATCAAAGACTTGTTCAATCGTCGGTAAAGTACTGAATTGTTCCTTACTGATACCGTTATAAACATGTCCTTTCAATAACTGTGAATCAATAATGTATAACCCTGTGCGCGTTAACACTAAATGACTGATACGATCAATATCATTGAAATCGTTCTTCGGCAAGAAAATATTCGCCATGATATGCATATCCTCAGGACGGATACGTTTTTCTTTGACCAAACGATCTCTGATACCGATTAAACGCATATCTGTCACATATTCACTATGATTTTTAGAGAAGAGCTTCAGCGCATCAATTTCACGGTCTTTCGAAGTTACTGTTTCATCAAAATCAGCGCGTTGTTTAGTGACCGCTTTTTTATGTTCGACGCGTTCTTTTTCCAACTCGTCTTCATAATTTTCTTTTAAACTTCTTTCTTTTGCCTCATATTGTTCTTCTGCTTGCAGTTTTGCTTTCTTCTTACTGTTTAACGCAATTAAGAAGAGTACAAAACAGATAACAGCTACAACAATTGCTGCAATTAAACCAATTTCCAATGGTCCCATAACATATTTCCGCTCCTTTACTTATCTTACTACCAATTATAAAGGAAATTTTCAAATGTATCGATAATAAAGCGTATTTTATTCAAAAAGTACGAAATTATGCTTGGACTGCTGCTTTCAATACATCCACTTTATCAACACGTTCCCAAGGTAATGCAACATCTGTACGGCCGAAGTGACCATATGCTGCTGTTTGTTTATAAATCGGGCGTTTCAAGTCTAACATCTTAATGATGCCAGCTGGGCGCAAGTCAAAGTTATCTCTGACTGCTTGAACTAATACACCTTCTGAAACTTTTCCTGTTCCAAATGTATCAATTGAAATCGATACTGGTTCAGCAACACCGATTGCATAAGCAAGTTGTACTTCGCATTTATCTGCTAAGCCCGCAGCAACAATATTCTTAGCCACATAACGTGCCGCATAAGCTGCTGAACGGTCCACTTTTGTAGGATCCTTACCGCTGAAGCATCCGCCGCCGTGGCGTGCAAATCCGCCATAAGTGTCAACAATAATCTTACGGCCTGTTAAACCAGCATCACCTTGCGGTCCGCCGATTACAAAACGTCCTGTAGGATTGATGAAGAATTTTGTTTCTTCATCTAATAATGCTTTCGGTACGATTGGATCGATAACATGTGCTTTGATGTCTTTTTGAATTTGATCTAAACTTACATCTTCTGCATGTTGTGTAGATAAGACAATAGTATCGATACGAACAGGCTGATCGTTTTCATCATATTCAACAGTCACTTGAACTTTGCCGTCTGGTCTTAAGTATGTTAAAGTTCCGTCTTTTCTAACATCTGATAAGCGTTTTGCTAATTGATGAGAGAAATAGATAGGTGAAGGCATATATGTTTCTGTTTCATTAGTCGCATAACCAAACATTAAACCTTGGTCCCCTGCACCCGTACTTTCGATTTCTTCTTCCGTAATTTCATTTCTGTATTCCAGCGCACGGTCAACTGCTTGAGCAATATCAGGTGATTGTTCATCAATTGCTGACATAACTGCCATTGTTTGGCTGTCATAACCATATTTTGCTCGTGTATAACCGATTTCTTCTACTGTATCTCTGACAACTTTAGGAAAATCAACATAAGTTGCTGTAGAAATTTCTCCGACAATCATAGCCATTCCTGTAGTGACTACTGTTTCGCAAGCTACTCTTGCATCCGGATCTTTCTTTAATAATTCATCCAAAATAGCGTCTGAAATTTGGTCTGCTATTTTATCAGGATGCCCTTCTGTAACAGATTCTGACGTAAATAATCTTCTATTATTCGACATAACTGACTCCTTTTGATTTTTTTACGAAAATTCTCTATCTACGAGCTCAAATAAAAAAGGACTTTCTAACTATATACATAGAGAGAAAGCCCTTAAACGTCCTTTCGCTCTTATCGTTCAAACGTCTTCTATGACATTTGCAAACGGTTTGGCACCTTTCTCCAACAAGGAGAGGTTGCTGGGCTTCTTTGGGTCCATGTCCCTCCGCCACTCAGGATAAGAGAATCCGTTACACACAATACTACCCAAACAATTTACACTTGTCAATTCTATGTTTACAAAATCTTTAATCTGTTGTGGAATAATCATGGTAATATGTTATACTATGAAAATGTAAAGGCTTACAATTACAATTAATACTTAATGCTCTGGAGGGGTTATTTAAAATGGCAGTAGATGCACAAACTAACCGAAAAAAATTGGAACATTTAATTGGAAAATCATCATCACTTTTCCAACTGACTAAAACACAGCTTTACAACAAGATTTTAGACAATAACGAAGGTGAATTGACAGAACTAGGTGCAATCAACGCACTTACTGGACAATACACAGGTCGTTCTCCTAAGGATAAATTTATTGTAAACGAACCTTCCTATAGAGATGCAATTGACTGGGGATCAATTAACCAACCTATCGAAGAAGAAACATTCTTAAGATTGTATGACAAAGTATTAGATTACTTAGACCAAAAAGATGAACTCTATGTCTTCAATGGTTATGCAGGCAGTGACCAAGATACTCAGTTACGTTTAACTGTAATTAACGAGATGGCTTGGCATAACTTATTTGCGCATAATATGTTCATCCGCCCTACTTCAAAAGATGAAGCTGAAAAAATCAAAGCTAACTTCACAATCGTTTCAGCACCGCATTTCAAAGCTAATCCTGAAGTTGACGGCACAAAATCAGAAACATTTGTTATCATTTCATTCAAACACCGCGTAATTCTAATCGGGGGAACAGAATATGCTGGTGAAATGAAAAAAGGTATCTTCTCAGTAATGAACTACTTATTGCCGCAGCAAGATATCATGAGTATGCACTGCTCAGCAAACGTTGGAGAAAAAGGCGATGTCGCATTATTCTTCGGTTTATCAGGTACAGGTAAAACTACTTTATCTGCAGCACCTGATCGTAAATTAATCGGTGATGATGAACATGGTTGGAACCAAAACGGTATCTTCAACATCGAAGGCGGCTGCTATGCAAAAGCTATCAACTTATCAAAATCAAAAGAACCTCAAATCTACAATGCAATCCGTTACGGTACGATTTTAGAAAACGTAGTTGTTGAAGATAATGGTTCTGTTGACTTCGATGACAACGAACACACTGAAAACACTCGTGCCGCTTATCCAATCGACTATATTGAAAATATCGCAAAACCTTCTAAGGGTGCACATCCAAATACCATTGTGTTCCTTACTGCAGATGCATTCGGCGTGTTGCCGCCAATCTCTAAATTAAATAAAGCACAAGCACTTTATCACTTCTTAAGTGGTTTCACTTCTAAACTTGCAGGTACAGAACGCGGTATCACAGAACCTGTACCATCATTCTCAACTTGCTTTGGTGCACCATTCTTACCATTGCACGCAAAAGTATATGCTGAGCTTTTAGGTGATTTAATCGATAAACATGACGTAGATGTTTACTTAGTGAACACAGGTTGGACAGGCGGTAAATACGGCGTAGGTCGTCGTATCAGCCTTAAATATACACGTCGTATGGTAGATGCTGCCATTAAAGGTGATTTGAAGAAAGCAGAGTTTGAAAAAGATGAAGTCTTTGGTTTAAGTGTTCCAAAAGAAATTAAAGACGTTCCAAATTCAATCTTGCAACCTATCAATGCTTGGAGCAATCAAGATGCTTACCGTGAACAAGCGCAAGATTTAATCTCACGCTTCGTTGAAAACTTCAAGAAATTCGGTGAAGAAAGCCAAGAAATCGCTGATAAAGGCGGATTCAAAGCATAATCACCCTTTTAATAAAATAGCTTATCTATTACAAAACGACCGTAAGCCATCGCTTCGGTCGTTTTATTTTTTCTTATTTTCAACTTTTGCCATCCACTGACGGATGACTTTTAGTACTTCTTTTAATGCTTTAGGGCGCGGTACATGCCCTTCTTTCATTTGATAGAAAGTTTGATAACGATGTCCGATACGTTCTAAGTATTCCTCTAAATAATAGGCTTGATGTATCCCGACTTGAATATCTTCACCGCCATGCACAATAAGTATCGGCGGACTGTCTGCATCAATATATTGCAGTGCTTCTCGTTGATCATAGGCTGCTTCATCTTTCTTAGGATGTCCTACCATACGTTTCAACATGCCTCTTAAATCTACACGTTCTTCATACATGAGATGCAAATCAGAAACACCGCCCCAAATAATATAACTATCTGCCGGCAAATCTTGGAATGTTAACAACCCTTGCAAACCGCCGCGTGAAAAACCAATGATATGCACATGTGCTTTAGGATACTTAGCATTCAAAATTCGAATAGCCTGTGTAACATCATGCAAATCATCACCGCTGAATTCATCTCTGCCTTCACTGCCGTTGTTGCCTCGATAATACGGACCGAAGACTAAAGTATGCTCATCCGCAAACTGCAGCATACGTCCAGCACGTACACGGCCTACTTTGCCTTTGCCGCCCCTAAGATAAATTACAATCCGCTTCACATCTTTTTTCGGCTTCATCATTAAGCCCTTTACACGCAAATGATCCACCAAATATGTCACTTCTTCACCAATGTGTGTCGATAAATCAATCGGCATCCGTTTCGTTTTGATAAAGTCCAAGTTGTATCACTCTTTCTACACATTTTAATATTGCTTCATCTTCCAACAAATAACTTTTATCCTCATCACGAATTGCGTCCAACGAACGATATAAAACAGGACCTTCTGTTTCTAGATAATCTGACTTTTCATCCAAACGATCGACGAGAACAGCATACACATCTTTCGTAAACCATTTTTCACCATCAGGATGAAACACAGTATACTGCGCAATATAAGTCATTGCTTTGGCATGTCCCCCTGTTTCTTCATACAGTTCACGTAAAACAGCTGCTTCACTGCTCTCTCTTGCTTCAATTTTTCCTCCAGGAAATTCAATCCCTCTTTTCTTATGACGCGTCAGCAAATAATGCCCCTTCATACACGTAATTGCTAATACATGTTCTCCATCCGGCTGATCATTCTCATCTGCAAAATGGAGCCTTATCTCTTTATCAAATTGATCATGCATAATCACATTCCATCACATTCCTTTGTATTCTATGCTAAAATAGATTCGTTACGATTTAGTTTATATAAAGCGGAGGGATTAATTTGAAGAAGCTCTTTTTAGGCATCATTTGGCTGTATCAGCATTTTATATCACCGCTGACACCGCCCACATGCCGCTTCTACCCTACTTGTTCCAATTATACGAAAGAAGCCATTGAAGTGCATGGACCGATTAAAGGCGCTTGGCTCGGTATTAAACGTATTTCTAAATGCCACCCATTTCATAAAGGCGGCTTCGACCCGGTTCCAATGAAACACGACAAAAAGCATCATCACCACCATCATCATTCATAAGCATTTAATAATTGAACATTGACTTCAGGGGGCACAAAATGGATGTGTCCCTCTTTTAATATGCCGTTTTTCGACACAAATTCTTGTTCGAAATAATAACCGTACGGTGTAACATCACCAGGATATTCTGTGAAACGGCTTAAGTACGCTGTAAAGTATCGGCTTAAACCATACTCGTACATCCCCCCGATAACCACTTTAATATTATAATGCTCAAGCTTTTCAATAGCTGTTAATACTTTATCAATGCCACCCAGTCTGAACGGCTTTAAAACCACTGTATCTATCGGATAATCCTGTACATATTTTAATATCGTTTCTAGATCGCGTGCCTTTTCATCTAAAGCAACCGGCGGTATCTGAGCACTATCTATAGCATTTAATATATTTAAATCTTTAAAAGGTTCTTCGATATACAGTAAGTCAGCAGCCGCATGCACTTGTTTCAATGTCTCTCTATCATGTTCTGTTAAAGATTCATTGGCATCTAAAGCCAGTTCTGGTTGAAAAGATAATGCTTGGAGCTGTTTTAAGTCCTCTAAAACATGTTGCGACCATTTCAATTTAACCCGCTTCGGCTGTGTTGCTGACAGCTGCTGGTAATTATCTTCAGATAATCCGCTGATTGTTGCCCCGTAAGCAACATCAAAAGCAGGCAGTGTATGAAAAGCTTGGAATAAAGCCATCGCTGCTGTACTTCTTGCGGTCGGTGCCGCATCCAACGCATTTAAATAAACCGCCGCTTCTTCAAAATCAGAAATCTCTTGTCCTTTTAAATGATGATAAAACCAATTATTAATTGCTGTGTATACACTTTCGATGGTTTCTTTATCATACCAATCTGTCTCAAACGCATTTGCTTCTCCAAAATAAGATGTACCTGCTTCATTGACTAATTCAATAACCAGCACTTTTCTGCTGCTCAAATTCACTTTAGGTGTCTTAATCGGGTGTTTAAAAGGTGCCTCGTAGGAATAAAAGCGAATAGTATTGAATCTCATCATTTAATCCTCGATTTTTCCTCGTTTTAATTTACCTGTAGATGTATACGATAATGAAGTTTTGCGCTGGTATGTTTTCGGCACCTTATATTTAGCTAAATGTTCTTTTAAGAAGGCTTCTAATTGTGCTGCTTCAATCGTATGTTCACTCACATAATAAAGCGCAGGTACTTGACCCCATACATCATCATCTTGAGCATAGCACATTGCATCAGCGATACCTGGAAAACGCTTGGCTGCTGTTTCGATTTCATATGGATAAATATTCTCTCCGCCGCTGATAATTAAATCTTTTCTGCGATCATAAATCATCACAAATCCATCCATATCAATACTTGCGATATCACCCGTTTTAAAATAACCATCTTCAAATACATCTGTTAAATTTTTTGGATATAAATAACCGTCCATCACATTATCGCCTTTTAATAACAGTTCCCCATGGCCTTCGTGATTGGCATTAATGAGTTTAACTTGCACATTTGGACTTGGTTTCCCTACTGTATTCGGATTTTGTTTCAGCATTGTCGGTGAAGCTGTTAAAAATTGAGAACATGTTTCTGTCATTCCAAAAGAGTTATAAATAGGCAATTTTGCATCTAAAGCCTGCTCAATCAGTGTTTCAGATAATTTCGCACCGCCAAGTAAGATTTTTTCCAATTGGTAAGGTTGATTCAATCCTTGATTCATCAGCCACTGCAATGTTTGCGGGACTAATGAAATATGCGTGATTTGTTCAGTTTGAATTTGTTTTAAAATTTGTGCTGCATCAAATTTTTGAACGATACGCACTGTGAATCCTTCAATGATACTGCGAAGCAACACGCTTAAACCTGAAATATGATAAATCGGCAATACCGATAACCACTTCGTATGACGGTCAAAACCTAAACTTTTTCTGCACCCGTTTGCGCTGGCTAAATGATTTCTGAAAGTTTGCGGCACTGCTTTTTGCGGTCCTGTTGTCCCTGATGTAAACATAATCGAAGCAATACGTTCTAAATCCAACTCTGTCTCATATGTTTTTGTTGAACGTTGCGCTTCGATGTCACTCCAGCTGATAATATTAAATCCATCTAATTCTAACGGTAACACTGCGACAATCGTATTTGTTTGTACGGATTTCAGCTGTGCTTTAATTTCTTCATATGTAAGTCTGGTATTAATCATGACCGCTTCTACCCCAGCAAGCCATGCCCCGTAAACAATCAATGCGGAATCAATACGGTTATCAATATAAAATGCAATTCTCTTTTCATTTTGCTGTTTTAATACATATGCATACTGCTTTGCTGCTTGATAAGCATTCGCAAAAGTAAGTTGAGTCGTACCATCATCTAATGCAATATTTTGCGGTACACTTTCTGCACTTTGCTTTAACCAAAAATCCATACTATCTGCCTCCTATTTTCTATACTTATCTATCATAACAAATTTCTATATTTTACCCTTAATTTTCGAATTGAAAAAAGAGGATGCCGCACGCATCCCCTGTAAATGATTATATTTAATTAAAAAACTGGCTTAATTTATCTTTAATACTTTGAAGCTTACTGTCGATATCGTTTAGCAAGCTGTTCACTTTAGATTGATTTTCACCATTTTGCTGTGCTTGGTTTGCTTGTTTTAATTTATCAACTGCATTTTGGTATTGATCTGTCACGTTTTGATCTGTTGCATTTGTTGCTTTATCTTTTAACTGGTTCACTTCGTTTTGTGCAGATTCAATAGCACTTTGACTGTTTTGGCCGTTTTGAATATTGTTTTTGGCACTTTCAATCTTTTCTTTAATGATTGTTTCTTTTTCTTTGATGATTTCTTTATAGTTGTTCGTTACCGGTTTTTGGCTTGAATTATTGTTTGCTTGCGTTTGTTGTGTTTGTGCATTTTGATTAGCAGTTTCTGTACTGTCTTTCGGTTGCATCATGTTTCTGACTATAAAGACAGCAACGACAATCAATAATATCACAACGATAGCTGCCAAGCCTTTTTTCCATTTGCTGTTTTTACGATTTTCATCTTCCAGCATACGTTCGCGTCTGTAATCTCGTTCATTATAATAACGGCCGTCTTCATCAGAACGTCTGCGGTATTCATCTTCGCGCGTATCACGATGACGTGGATCTTGCCCATCTCTAGGGTCACGAGGGTCGCGATTATAGCGGTCATAATCAGGTTGATTTCTATCTGAGCGTTTCATGTCTATCACCTTATTTCGAAATAATGTTAAAGTTTTTCTTATATTACTCTTACCACTATTGTACCACGCGTAGTCATCTTGCACCTCGTATAAAAGTCGTATCTATAACGACATCACTGTTGCTTTTAAAACAAAAGCATATGATAATAATAGAAATTACTTGAAATGAGGAAATCGTTTTGCGCCAATCACCTGCAAAAATAACACGCATAATTATTAAATACTGCGGCTCAATCACATTATTGTTACTCATAGTATATTATCTCTATGCAAATTACGGCAACAATCTATTTAAAATAGACATTCCAAAGGACTTATCTATGTATTACATTATCCATTTGGATTGGAACCGCTATGCAGAAGCTTACGTCGCAACATTGACTACGATCATTATCCCATTGCTTTTAATCGGATTAATCGTATTCATTCTGACACGCCTGTCTAAAGGCACACTGAATGGTTTGTTAACCAAAATACTGCCATTGATTATCTTTATTGCACTCTTTATTTTGATATTCGTACCTATGCTGTTTGTTTTAAATGTAACCCACTTCTCTTTTCTAGCAACATTTCTTTCATTCTTAGCATTATCAAAACCTGCCTTGATGAAAATCTATCGCTTTAGTCAAAAGAGTGTAGATGATATCGACGAAAAACAAGCAACTAAATCAAAACGCTTAAAAATTAATGAATAGCACCAATACCAAACAAGCCGCTTCAAACTTGAGGCGGCATTTTAATTACGATCTATTTACCAATACACAATTAACTGCCGTGTTATTTAAATTTCACACAGGGTAAATAGTTAACATATATAAACTTAATGGAGGTGCAGCAAGTGAAATATTTAGTGAACATTCTATTGTCCTCTGTGTTAGTATTATCGGCTTGCGGAAATAATCAAGAAGCAGAACATAAGGATAAGAAAGAAAATAAGCAAGCCAAGGAAAAGAAAGCGGACAAAGAAAAAGAGGATAAAAATAAACAAGAAGAACAAGCTAAGAAAGAAAGTGAATCAAAAGAACAAAACGAAGATGCTTCAGAAACTGCTCAAACACAAGAAAACGAACAACAAGTTGAGCAACAACAATCACAAGAAAATCAAGTGAACCAACAACAACAAAACCAACAAGCCAACCAAGCACCACCACAACAAGAACCGTCATACGAGGAACAAATGCGTGCTAACGCCGAAGTTGCTAAACAACATGGTTACACTGGTATTCCTAACGGCGACGCTGGAATGATTGATTATGAAGAAGTTGAAAGAATTTTAGAAGAAAACCGTAATGTTGATGAAGACGAAGTCGGAGAAATGATTACACCTGAAGAAGGAGAAGCTATCATGGAACAACACGAGAGTGAATTAGATCAATAAGGATTATCTAGTGTTATAATTTAGGGTACATCTCGTACCCTTATTATTTTTTCTTTAATGTGAACCATTCATTTGCGAGATACAAAAACAAGTATTTCATATCATATTTTAGAAGTGACCTCAAAAGACATTGATTTGATTAATTTAAAGTTTTCCAAATTACCTAAAAGAACGGACCGCGAATTATTTAAGAATTATCACAGCGACATTCAAAAAGTATTTAATCACACTACGAAAAAATGAACTTAATTGATGATAAAATTTCCGACCCACTCACTTAAACACACCCTCACATCTTATTTATTTTCAAACGCATTCCTATTGATTAATTAGCAAGCACTTAAGACTTTCGAGTATATCTATCATGCTTGACACTTATTCACATTTACTTGATGAGCATAAAAAAGAGCAAGGCCAACATGTCAGAAATTATCTTTCATGACACGCACTTGACACTTGCTCATACGAAACATTGGTATATTAATTTGTACAACGTTTTATTAACGGAGAGTGAGGGATTCGAACCCTCGAGACGCTTGTGGCGCCTACACACTTTCCAGGCGTGCTCCTTCGGCCAACTCGGACAACTCTCCATATAATGATAAAAAAATCAGAAACGTGATTACGTTTCTGATTGTGAATGACTCCTACGGGACTCGAACCCGTGTTACCGCCGTGAAAGGGCGGTGTCTTAACCGCTTGACCAAGGAGCCATGGCTCCACAGGTAGGACTCGAACCTACGACCGATCGGTTAACAGCCGATAGCTCTACCACTGAGCTACTGTGGAATAATAATATTTGGAGCGGGTGATGGGAATCGAACCCACAACATCAGCTTGGAAGGCTGAGGTTTTGCCATTAAACTACACCCGCATTAACGATTATGGGGCGGCTGATGGGAATCGAACCCACGAATGTCGGAACCACAATCCGATGTGTTAACCACTTCACCACAACCGCCAAATTGCAATAAAAATAGAATGGTTCAGGACAGAGTCGAACTGCCGACACATGGAGCTTCAATCCATTGCTCTACCAACTGAGCTACTGAACCGTAATTAAAATGGCGGTCTCGACGGGAATCGAACCCGCGATCTCCTGCGTGACAGGCAGGCGTGTTAACCGCTACACTACGAGACCTATGTGAAAACTATGTAATTGCGGGAGGCGGATTTGAACCACCGACCTTCGGGTTATGAGCCCGACGAGCTACCGAACTGCTCCATCCCGCGATAATAATATTAACCTTGCGACTTACCTATTTAATATATCACACTTTGTTAAGCAATGTCAAACCTTTTTTAACAAAATATGAATTTTATTTTCAAAACTTAAAAGTTGTTTTGAATTTGTAATCCCTTTTTTCAAGACAATAACTAGTATATCGAGTTCCCTAGTCCAAGTCAACAACATTTCAATAGAAATGAGTGTAATAAATATATAATTGTTATAAATTTTTATGTTTAGAGTGTAAACAACCCTTTTTTCTCTTAGATTATGACGATTTTTACTGTTAATACCGTTAATATTATTAAGTATCAATCGAGAATTCTCTCTTGATACACCCTTTTCCTGCTATTTTTATATAAATATCGGTCTCTATTTTAAGTTTTGCTGCTGATATAGTATCAGAATATTTGTTTATGAAAAATAAAAACACCTCTATGCATGACATAAAGGTGCTTATGATTAAACAGGTGTTTCGCTTTCAGCAAGAAAACCTTTTTTATCTAAATCTTCTATCGCGTTATCTAAAATCTTTTCAGTGTCTGCAGATAGTGTATGCAAATGGATACCATCTGTAAGCTTGGCTAACATTGTACCTTGATAGCGCGTCATTTCTTCAATAAATGTATCAACATCATCTAAAGTCTCAATCATTAACTCCGCTCTGATACTGCCATATACAGGATGCTCTACTGAGACATCATCAATCATAGCGCCGTTTTCAACTATTAGTGTCAGCTCCGCTTCCATCTCTTCAATACCATGCTGGCACATCACAACCCGCTTGCATGGTTTGCCTTGCGGCGGGATATCCATAAAATAGCCTTTGCTTGTGGAATTGATCGCATACTCCTTTGTTTTGAGATGCGAAATATCTTTAACAATAATCTGTCTGGAGACGCCGAAACGTTCACTCAGCTCAGATCCTTTTACAGGACGCTGTGCGTCTTGAAGCAGTTCAACAATTTCTGTTCTGCGTTGATCAGCTTGACTCATTCGCAGCCACTCCTTCTATAATTTTATCTAATTGATCGAATCCTTCAGCAACATCTTCTTTTGAAGTTGTTTTTGAAAATGAAATTCTGATATATTGATCAGCTTCTTGGCGGATATTTTTGATTTTATCAATTAATCCGTCACTCAATAATAAACCATGACCGCATGCAGTACCAGTTGAGATACAAATGTTGCGGCTAGATAAAGACTGCATTACATACTGTCCTTCAAATTTAGGTGTTAATAAACCAATAATATGCGGTGCTTGTTTCGGATTGCTTAAAACAGTAAATCCGGCAGCTTCAGCACGTTCTTGTGCATAAGTGTGCAACGCTTCTAAATGATCATACGCTGCATCAAGCGATAAAGCTTTGGTCATTGCTAGAATGCTCGGCACATCCAATGTTCCGTTGCGTGTTCCCTCTTCATGGAAATAATGTGTGTTAATCGGACGTACAGACTTGTGCTCAATTAATAATGCACCGCTGCCTTTCGTACCATTAAATTTATGTCCAGAAAAAGCATAAGACGTAAAAGGTGCAATATTCTTTTCATCGATTTTTTGTACAGCTTGTACCCCATCTACATGAAATGGAACATTGTATGATTGTGCAATTTCCGCAATCTCATACACCGGCAGAATATAGCCTGTTTCAGAATTGACATGCTGTGCTATAAAGAGCACGCAATTTTCATCAACTTGTGCTTTTAGTGCACTTACATCAATATTACCCTCTTTTGTAATCGGCATTTCTTTAATTTCGAATTGTGCTTGATAGGGTTCAAGTGCCGCAAAGATAGAAGGATGTTCATAAGGCGATACCCACACAGTACCTTCTACTGCTTGAGATAAATAAATACTGATTGCAATTTGGTTTGCGTGTGAACCACTTGTTGTAAATAACACTTCTTTGTCGGTATTGAAATAACCTTGAATAAATTGTCTGCTTGAAGTCAGTGCTTCTCTGATCATTTCTCCGCCTGCATGTAAACTTTCGCTATTAAAGAATAAAGCTTGTTGTGCTTCATTATAAATATTTAACACTTCTTTTGTTGGTTGTGTTGTAGATGCATTATCTAAATAAATCATATATTTTCTCCCCCACTTGCAATTATCGTACTTTTATGACAAAATCATTGCATACATACATGTTAACATAATTGTATATATTAATGTAAATAGAGGTGTAAACATGAAACGTGTCATTGTCGTTGGGAGCGGAATTGCTGCACTCTCGTTTGTTCGTCAATTACAAGATAATATCGAAGTGATTTGTATCACTAAGGACAAGCTTGCTGAAAACAACAGTAATTTTGCCCAAGGTGGCATATGTTTTTCAAAAAATGAAAATGATGAAGGCATCAGTCACAGTCAAGATACTTTTGAAGCTGGTGCTGAAATGGGAGATTTTCCTGTCATTCAAGAAGTTATCACAAAAAGTTACCCGCTGATTCAAGAATTAATAGATGAAGGCGTTCCATTTGATAAAGATAAAGAAACGCATAGTCTGGATTATGCTATGGAAGGTGCGCATTCTGCACCTAGAATTCTGCATGCCGGAGGAGATCAAACCGGCAAATATATTGCACATCATATGGTTCATCATTTATCCCATCCGCTTCTGACAATACTTGAAGAAACAGAAGTGGTTGATTTTATTTATAATGAAGCGCATGAAGTTTGCGGGGTTATGGTTTTAGACAAAACAGATCAACTAGAAACTATCGAAGCTGACAGTGTTGTATTAGCCACTGGCGGTATCAATAATCTCTTTCCTACTAACTCTAATATTCCACATACTATCGCATCAGGACCAGTCCTTGCATTGCGAAACAAGATTGCATTAGAAAGTATGGAAATGATTCAATTCCACCCTACTTTGCTGGGTGAGCCGAAACATGCCTTCAGTTTGGTTTCAGAGGCAGTCAGAGGCGATGGTGCTGTGCTGGTCAATGAATTAGATGAACCATTTATGGATAAATTGCATCCGATGAAAAGCTTAGCACCGCGTGATGTCACAAGCCGTGCTATCTATCATCAGCAGCAGCTTGGCCATCAATGTTTCTTAGATATAAGTGCTATCGATAATTTCGAAACACGTTTCCCTACTATTTACAAAGCCGTTCAAGCACATTACCCAGGTGCCATTGAGTGTCAACGAATTCCTGTGACACCAGGTGCGCATTATACCGTCGGAGGTATTCAATCAGATGTTAATGGTACAACAAGCTTAGGCCGTGTATATGCGATTGGTGAAGCGGCTTGTACCAATTTCCATGGTGCCAACCGACTCGCAAGCAACTCATTGCTTGAAGGTTTAGTCATGGGTGCATGCTGTGCGCAGCACTTAAATCAAACACTTACATCTGTCAGCCAAAGCCATTTAAATGCAGTGCATAAAATCCCTAATATCAGTGCTGAAGATGTAGAACGTTTGCAGCAGCAAAGTTTCGACATATTAGGTGTAGAACGCAACGGTACTCAAATGCAGCATTATTTAAATGCAATTGAAACAACATTAAACAATGCAGCGTTAACAGAACATATCAGCAAAGCATCATGGCAGCATTATTGTATTGTTAAATTATTGCAGATTGTATGTACTTCTGCCCTAGCACGCAAAGAATCCAGAGGGGTACATTACCGATTGGATTATCCGAACCAAGTTAATCAATTTAAAAATGAAGTTATTGAAATATATTCAGGAGGCATGGAACATGTTAAATCCGTTACTCGTCAGAGAGAAAATCACACAATTCTACATTGAGGATAATCAATATGGCGATTTAGCCACACACATCTTTGACCAAACACAAGAAGGAACTATGTATTTAAAATCAAAAGATAATGGTATCTTTTGCGGTGAAACTATCATCAAAGAAGGCTTCAAATTACTCAAAAGCCATATTACTATTGATCAGAAAGTAAAAGACGGCGAAGCTGTTAAACCTGGTGATATCATTGCTGAAATTACCGGTCCTGTCTATGTTTTGCTTACTATGGAACGTATCGTACTGAATTTAATCCAGCGTATGTCAGGTATCGCAACACAAACACGCCGTATAGCAGATAAAATTTCACATACATCTACACGTATTGTAGATACACGTAAAACAACACCTGGTTTAGGCATGTTTGAAAAATTTGCGGTTACTGTCGGCGGAGGATTGAATCATCGCCGTTCTTTGAATGACGGTTTAATGTTAAAAGATAATCATATTGCATTCAGTGCATCTATGGAAGCAGCCATCTCGAATGCAAAAAAAGTCGTAGGTCCAATGGATAAAATAGAAGTTGAAATTGAAAATGAAGAAATGCTGCAAACAGCAATCGCACAAGATGTTGATATTATCATGTTTGATAATCAAACACCAGAGTGGATTACTGAACACATCAAAGCAGTTCCTGATCACATTCAAACTGAAGCTTCTGGCAATATTAATGAAAATAATGTCGTCGACTATGCACAAACAGGTGTCGATTACATTTCAATGGGTGCTCTATTTTATGCGCAAAATGCGCTCGATATTTCTGCAAAGGTTGTGATTTAAGTGTTTAACCCAATGTTATCAGTTTCAAAAGAACTACCGGAAAAGTATCTTAAGATGTCAACAGAAGAATTAGAAAATCATATTCAGTCTATTAAAGATGAATTAGGCGATCGTTTATTTATGCCTACTCACCACTATCAAAAAGATGAAGTCGTGCAATTTGCGGACATTACAGGCGATTCTTTAGAGCTTGCACGCATTTGTAAAGAAAATACTGCTGCCGAATACTTTGTATTCAACGGTGTACATTTCATGGCCGAAACAGCTGATATTTTAACAGATGACAACCAAGATATTTATTTACCAGATTTATCAGCAGGCTGTTCTATGGCAGACATGGCAAATATCACACAAGCATTGCATGGTTATGATGTTTTAACAAAAGAGTATAATCTCGATATTCTTCCGCTTACTTATGTGAACTCTACAGCCGCAATTAAAAAATTCGTTGGCGAACATGGTGGTTCATGTGTGACCAGCGGTAATGCTAAATCAGTCGTAGATTGGGCATTAAAACAAGGCAAAGTTATTTTATTCTTGCCTGATCAGCATTTAGGACGCAACACTGCATATGATTTAGGTATTCCTTTAGAACAAATGGCGGTTTGGGACCCTATTGCTAAAGAATTGGTTTACGAAGGTAAAGTTGAAGACTTGCGCATTGTTTTATGGAAAGGTCATTGTTCAGTTCATGAGAAATTCCATAAAGCACATATCGATTTAGCACGTGAACGCGACCCTGAAATCAATGTTATCGTTCACCCTGAATGTGAATTTGAAGTTGTACAAGCTGCGGATTATGCAGGTTCAACTCGTTACATCATCGAAACGATTAAAAATGCGCCGAAAGGTTCACGTTGGCTGATTGGTACTGAAATGAACTTAGTCAACCGTTTAAAAGCCACATACACAGATATTCAAATCGATTCACTTAATCCTTTAATGTGTTCATGTTTAACAATGAACCGTATCGACTTGCCTCACCTTGCATGGTGCTTAGATAAAATTCTAGACGGCAATCGCGACAACATCATTAAAGTAGATGCTGAAACAACAAAATATGCGAAAGAAAGTTTAGATCGCATGTTAAGCATTACTTGATTATACAAAAAACGTCTCACCGCTTTCTTGCGGCGAGACGTTTTTTTTCGTATCTATTTTTCATTTATCTTACTTAGACATACGTTTCATCATATTATTTTTTAAAGCTAGGAATGTATCATAGCCGTCATTCGTAGTAAAATGACCGCCGTCTTTAATAATTCTTGTTTTGCCTCCAAATGCTTTTACAATGTCTTCTGTTGCTTGATACGGAACAAAAGGATCATCCTTAGAAGCAAGTCCGTAGAAGTAATCAATTCGCGGTTTAAGCCCTTCTATGTCCAATGTCACATCTGATGCATGGAGTTCTGGGTTGATATCCTTTGCATCCGGTCCAAAGCCTGCAATACTGAAGAAACCTTCAATATGTACTTCAGGATGCTGCTCTAAATACTTAAGCCCTGCGAGCGTTCCAAAGCCATGAGTTACGAAATAAGTTTCATAATTAGTAATATCAATTTGCTCATTTAATTGTGTCAGCCACTCATCCATATTAACCGGCAGACTATGTTCAATATTCACAATATCTGATTGATAACCTTCTAATTTAAGCGATTGTTCTAACCATTCATACCAGTTTTCATGTGCATCTGCACCTTGTGCATGAATTAAAATAATATTTGTCATCAACTTCACCTCTTGCACTTTCAAATAGAAAATGACCTGAATAACAGGTTCAAATTCCTGAAAACAAACTGCTGCCTTTTGTGCTCATCAAAAGGTAGTCTTTGTTTCAATACTAATAGAACCCAGGTTCAGGTCATCTTTCTCTTGTATACTTCTTCTATCTATATCATACAATCCATTATATTATCTCACTGTCTTCCATATTCAGATTAATCTTATTTGATAAAAAGGTCAATCTTTTTTTCAGAAATTTCATCGTTTCTTAATAATTATTGTACAGCGCTTGCTAATTCTTCTGCAGAATCTTTACCTTGTTGAATACAATCTGGTAAACCAACTGCTTCAAATCCCGCACCTGTTATACGCAAATGCGGATACGTATGTCTGATATGGTCTTGTATACGTCTAATATGCTGAATATGACCTACATGGTATTGCGGCATGCTCTTCGGCATACGATGGACGATTGAGAATTCAGGGTCGCCTTTGATCGTCATCATTTGACTTAAATCTTTTCTTACTGTCGCAACAATTTGTTCATCGTCCATCTCTTCGAGAATGGGATCGCCAGGTTTGCCGACATATGCACGAAGCAAGACTTTTCCTTCTGGTGTTGTAAACGGCCATTTCTTGCTGGTCCATGTGCATGCTGTGATGCGTGTATCTGATGTTCTCGCAATCACAAATCCAGTGCCATCATAAGTGTTTTCAACATTTTCCGCATCAAATGCCAGCACAACAGTAGCTACTGAAGTACTGTCCATTGTTTTAAAGTAATCTAATGCCGGATCTTCAGAGAACCATTGCATAAACGTTTGATGCGGTACAGTTACAAGAACACCGTCATAAAAGTGTTTCTCACCTTTACAAACCACATTGTAGCCTTTTTGGAAGCCGATAATATCTTCGACTTTCGTTTGATATTGAATCGTTGTACCTTGTGCTTCAACTGCTTGTGTCAATGCTTCTATAAATGAGCTCAAACCATGTCTGAACTGTTTGAATTGTCCTTTAGGCGCACCTGGATACAATTCTTTTTGGCGTTGGCGTTCCAACTTTTCTTGACGCATACCTTTGATAAGACTGCCATATTCTTCTTCTCGATGTTTAAAGTTAGGGAAAGTACTCATCAAACTTAACTGATCGATATCTGTACCATAGATTCCCCCCATTAAAGGTTCGATTAAATTTTCTAGTACTTCGTCGCCCAAACGTTGTCTGAAGAAGTCGCCGACGGAAATATCGCCATCCATTTCAATCGGTTTTTTAGTCAAATCCATTGCTGCTCTTGCTTTTCCTTTTAAAGAAATCAGCTTAGTCGTCATAAATGGTTTGATATCTGTCGGAATACCCATAATAGAACCGCCAGGTATCGGATATAACTGATTGCGCGCATAAATGTAGGATTGTCCAGTTTGATTGGTAATCAAATCATCACCTAACCCTACCTCTTCTGCGAGTTCTGTCATAATCTTTTTGCGGCCTAAATAAGATTCCGGTCCGAGTTCAATCGTAAAACCATCTTTGCGATATGTTTGAATTTTACCGCCTGTGCGATTAGCGGCTTCGATGATTGTCACATCAAAGTCCGGATGTTCTTTTTTCAAATAATAAGCTGCAGATAAGCCTGTAATACCTGCACCGATGATTGCTATGTTCTTACTCATGTTCATCCACTTCTTTCACTGATAAGAGCTGATAAATTTCATCTGCCATGGCACCGATGAATAGCGGTTGTGTATTCGGCATCGGCGGACGATGATACGTTGCACCTACTTCATCACACACAACTTTGCATTCATGGTCGTTGTCATACAATACTTCTAAATGATCGCAGACAAAGCCTAACGGCGTATAAATGAAATGTTTATAACCGTATTCTGCAGCTAAACTTCTAGTTAAATCTTGCACATCAGGTCCAAGCCAAGGCGTTCCCGTATTCCCTTCTGATTGCCATCCGCGTGCAGTATGCTGAATGTTAGAAAGCTCTTCTAACAAACGTGTGTTATCTTTCAGCTGCTCTGGATATGGGTCATTTGATTCAATAATCATTCTTTCTGGCAAACTATGTGCAGAAACAACTAAGACTGTTTGATCATGTTCAGCTTCAGGTATCATTTTAAGTGTTTCATTCACTTGTTTAACCCAATACTGAATAAACTTAGGCTGCTGATAAAAACTTTTAACATGTTTTAATTTAATACCGTACGGTTCAGCTGCTTTTGCTGCACGTTTGTTGTATGAGCCTACAGAGAAGTTAGAATAATGCGGCGCTAAAACAATCGTAACCGCTTCAGTAATACCATCTTCATGCATTTGCTCTACCGCATCTTCAATAAATGGATGGATATGTTTTAATCCAACATAAAGTTTAAATTCAATCTCTTTTTCTTTATACATGTTGTTGAGATGTTTTTGCAGCGCTTCTGCTTGTTCATCTGTAATTCTTGCAAGCGGTGATAAACCGCCGATAAACTCATAACGATCTTTTAAATTTTGAACTTCTTCTGGTGTCGGCTTTTTACCATGACGGATATCTGTATAATACGCTTCAATGTCGCTTTCTTGATACGGCGTACCATAAGCCATCACAAGTAATCCTATAGTTCGAGTCATTATAAACCCTTCCTTTATCTTTCGTTTCACAATTCATTTATTTTCTTTTCGTATATTGATGCACGTAATCCGCAATCTGTTTCAGCGTTTCCGGCTTCACTTCAGGGAATACACCATGGCCTAAATTAAAGATATGTTTGCCATGTGCCATACCTTGATCTAAAATTTCATCTAATCTTGGTTGAATTACTTCCCAAGGAGCAAGTAATAATGACGGATCTAAATTACCTTGAATTGTTTTGGTTACGCCTGCATCAGCAGTAGCTTTAATTGTTGTACGCCAATCTATACCTAACACATCAATCGGCAATGTATTCCATTCTTCGATTAAATGCGTCGCATTAACACCGAATAAAATAACCGGCACATCATGTTCAGCTTTTATACCTTTAATCAAACGTTCCATGTGCGGTTTAATATAATATCTGAAATCAGGCGCATTCAATGCTCCAATCCATGAATCAAAGATTTGAATTAATTCTGCACCCGCTTCGATTTGCGCATTCGCATACGTAATCGACATGTCGACTAAATGATTCATCAACGCATTCCATGTTGCCTCATCACGATACATCATTGCTTTTGTAAAATGATAATTCTTAGAAGGTCCGCCTTCAATCATATAGCTGGCTAATGTGAACGGTGCGCCCACAAATCCGATTAACGGCACGTTCAGCTTCTCTTCTGTTAATAATTTAATTGTATCTAAAACATAGGGAACGTCTCTTTTCGGATCGATTTTACCTAGCTTTTCAACATCTTGATACGTTTTAATTGTATTATCGATGACAGGTCCGATTCCTGATTTAATCTCAACATCGACACCAATCGGTTTTAACGGTGTCATAATATCTTTATATAAAATTGCTGCGTCTGTTTGATAATGATCGACGGGCAAATGTGTAACATAGGCACATAACTCAGGTTGATGTGTAATTTCAAATAACGAATATTTCTCTTTTAAGGCACGGTATTCAGGCTGTGAACGCCCTGCTTGTCGCATAAACCATAATGGTGTATGCGGCACCTCTTCTCCCTTAATCATTTTTAAAATTGTATTATTTTTACGATGCACCACAGTATCCTCCCACAATAATAATCATTCTAATCTATTCTAGCATATATAAAGAATATGCGTATTTTAATCATTGGAAATGTCATAAATACGACATAGGAAATTAAAGAAACAGAACTTTTCAATCACAATTTCTTTCTTAATTTCTCATCACTCTATATTATGACATAATTCAGCACAACTCTCATTTTCGCCGTTTACAATTTCGACAACTTTTTGAACTTCCTTTTCATTTTTTTACCACTTTATCCATTTAATGCTTTATAATGTAAGTACTAGCAAAAGAATTGCGCTAGCAATTAATATTGTTTATTGCAAAATAAGACAAAGGAGGAGAGTACCATGAAATTCTATGCATCCTATGGTTCATTCGGATACCTCAACCAAATCAGATTGAACAACAAAGACCATCATTTATATTTATTTTCAGCAAATGATACATCATTAATATTTGAAGAAACTGATATGCCGAGTGCATTAAAAGAGCCTTTAACTTATGAGGTATTATCAAGTGTTAAAGAGCTTGAAGAAGAATGTTTCTATGCAGTTGTGTTTGTGCCGACTGCTGAAAATCATGCTTATCAGTTAGAGAAACGTTTAACATCATTATCTTTAAACTTTGAAAAGTTCCCTGGATTCAAATGTTATCGTTTATTGAAACCAGACAAAGGCACAACTTATAAAATTTACTTTGGCTTTAATGAACGCCGTAATTTTGAAGATTTCAAAGCTTCTTCAGTTTATCAAGAAAACTTTTCAAAAGCTGCACTATCTCAATTCTTCGGATCTAGCGGACAACATTCAAGTTACTTTGAACGTTACCTCTACCCCGTGGATAAAGATTAAGACGAAAACGATAGTATTAAAAGAACGCCGATTAACTAAAAAGTTAATCAGGCGTTGTTTTTTTGCTGTTAATCTCTCAGCAATGCTTCTTGATATTTTAATTTCTTCACAATGTTTCTGATTGTTAAAAACCCGACAATAAAGAATAATAATGCGAAATAAAATTGTGCTGGGAATAAAATGACATATGTGATGGTTAAAATAATCGCTACTGCAAACATAATATGATAAAGGAAGTGGGCATACCCTTGAATCACTCGTTCTTCAGGAACCGGCCAAACTTGCGGCCAAAGCCCATATGCTTGCTGCGTATAAAATTGTGCTGTCTGCAAAATAATGATGTACATGAACAATCCGCCTACAATCAGCGAAATCCATTGGTTAGATAACCATATCATTAAAATTAATGTCAAAATCACCAAACGCAATATAATATTCAATGCATCTTTCCCTCTTAAGAAACTGCGTTTGAATAAGAAGAGATACATATGTTTTGCATTATATTTATTAGCATTCGGACGTACAAGCAAGAAATCAAGATAACGTCTGCGTACTGCCATTGAGCGCAAATGTTTCACATCTGTAAACATATTGACGAATTTATAATAATTCATGTGGTGCTGCTGTTCTATCGCAATTAAGCGTTCCCAAGGCAATAACCGTTGTTGATTCCCTTTCTTTAATAACACAATCCAACTTGCAAAGATGAAAATCAAAATGATACCGAGCCATTGATGTGCACCAAGAATAATGAAGTAAGTCAGAGCAAAATAGACCCATTGTACCAACTGCATCACCCAAACAGGACGATTGGCTTGTATCCATTCCAATTTAGCAAGCAACCCTAAATAAGGATATATTAATGCACTGATAGCAAATAAAACAAAGTAGATGAAATTACTGCTGTCTAGTTTATTAAATAACGGGAACAGCACTATCAATACTACAATCTGCAAAGCCACTCTGCCCAAATAACTATAAAGCATACTGTACTTTAAATAACTGGACATATGGCGTTCAAACGGCAGCAAGAATAATCGGTCTGCCTCTTTTAATAATGTTCTCAGCGGAAATATGGAAATTACAGCAACCGCTAAACTTGCAAGCAAAGCATAAGGAATACCGGTCGGAATATGTTTCAGCCAATTCCCGTAACCTAAAAGAAAAGCGCCGAACAATATCAATAAGAATACGGAAAAGTGCCCATTAAAAATAAACTTATTGTAATGCGCTTTTTCTTTGCTGATTGCTTGTCTTCTTTGATTAAATAATGCTACTGCTCGGTGATCTGTCATACTGTCTGACCACCTTGCGTTACATGAATATAAATTTCATCCAACGTTTTATCATGCAAACCTGTTTGTGCTCTTAATTCATCTAAGTTGCCGAACGCGACGATTTTCCCTTCATCTAAAATAATGAATCGGTCGCAGTAACGTTCTGCTGTAGCTAGGATATGTGTACTCATCAATACAGTACGGCCTTCATTTTTCTTTTCTACCATCAAATCAAGCATCGATTGAATCCCGAGCGGATCTAATCCAAGAAATGGTTCATCAATAATATAAAGCTCAGGATTAACGATGAAAGCACAAATAATCATTACTTTTTGTTTCATCCCTTTAGAGAAATGACTTGGGAATACTTGTAATTCCTTCTCTAAGCGAAACGTCTTCAATAAAGGCTGCGCCCGTTTCATCGCTTCTGCTTTATCTATACCGTATGCCATTGCAGTCATATCGATATGTTCTTGCAGTGTCAGCTCCTCGTAAATTACGGGCGCTTCAGGAATATATGACAATTTATGTCTGTACTGTTCTATATCTTCTTTTATATTAGTACCGGAAATCGAAAGTTCACCAGATGCAGGTGTCAGCAAGCCGAGCATATGTTTAATCGTCGTACTCTTCCCTGCTCCGTTTAATCCGATTAAACCTACGATTTCTCCATCATTCAATTCAAAATTAATATCTTTAATTACAGGCTTCTTACCATAGCCGCCTGTAAGATGTTCTACTTTTACAGTCATCATTCATAACCTCCAACTGTTTTTAATTGTACCAAAAAGCGAAACATAACTCATAGAGATATCATTCACTACATGACGTTTCACAGCGGGTAATGCTATAATGTAGATTAAGTAAACCTTTTAAGGAGTGAATTGTGATGTCAGAAACTATTTTCAGCAAAATCATTGATGGTGAAATTCCAAGTTATAAAGTTTATGAAGACGATTATGTCTATGCATTTTTAGATATCTCTCAAGTAACGAAAGGCCATACGTTATTGGTACCTAAAAAAGCTTCTCCGAATATCTTTGAAACAGATCCAGAAACAATGCAGCATATTGGTGCTGCGATGCCTAAGATTGCAAATGCGATTAAGAAAGCATTCAATCCAGACGGCTTAAACATCATTCAAAACAATGGTGAATTTGCAGACCAATCAGTATTCCATTTACATTTCCACTTCTTGCCTAGATATGAAAACGACGTGGACGGTTTCGGTTATAAATGGATTACACATGAAGATACGATTGACGATGCAGCAAAAGCTGAAATCGCCAAAGAGATTCAAGCACAATTTGAATGATTGCCTAAAAATCGGGTAATAGCATACTATATCAAATCTGAACATCAAATAATTAAGGAGACTAACCTATGAAAGTATTACGTATTTTAGGTGGATTAGCAGCCGGTACAGCAGCTGGCTTAGCAGTTACTGCTTTTAACAAAGACCAATCTAAAACTAGTCAAGGCGAATTTGACGACAGTACACGTGCAATCAAGCAATCTACCAACAATATCACAGGCTATGTGAATCAAATCAAAGAAGAAACAAAACAAGTTAAAACGATTGTCGACGAAGTTAAAACATTAATCAGCGACTTCATGAAAGATATTCAACCGAATATTAATCATATTCAAGAAAATATCGAAGACATTCAAAAACGCGGTGATGTTATTACAGCTACGGTGCAAGATATTACTAAAAGCCCAAGCAAGAAAAACATTCCGCCTTACACACCAAAAACTCAAGCTATCGGCAGAGATGAAAAAGAAACTGTTTATCAAAACCATTCAGCAGCTGTTCAACCTAAAGATAAAAAAATTGATACTGAAGCTGAATAAACATTCAATTAAGATTAGGACAAAATCATTTTGTTCTAATCTTTTTTTGTACTTTTTCAATGCATTTAATCACGCTTTAATATGCATTATGACAACATTTATCCCCTTTTCTCTTTCCTTTGAAAACACATGTAAAAATTCCTCGTAAATAATACTTGACTCTTTTGAAATAAAGATAGATAATACCTAAGTATTGATAAGAAACAAGTAAAAAAACATCCAAAAATTTCAAAAATATACATGCGAGGAGGTATCGTGATGTTCATGTGTTCTCGTCAAATTGACATTAATACTAGATTTGGCTTACCGCGTATCTTTTTCATAGCGCTCGTTACTACGATTATTACTTTTTTAATTAGTTATGAGGTACTGATATTTTTATCTCACAAGGAAATTACAGATCGATACTTTTTCGTCTTTTTAGCAGCGGTGCTGTTGTTGTATCCGATTCATAAAATGATTCATTTAGTGGTACTGGCACCCTACTATAAACACTTTAAAAAGAAACGTTTAACAAAACGTCCTTGGATACCTTTATATAACTTATATGTCAGCACACCTGTGAACAAATATTTGTTCTGCTTATGCTTAATCACACCGTTAATCGTTATTACAGCAGCTAGTATTTATCTCGCTGCTTTATTACCGCAATACGGTCATTACTTTATGTTTTTACTTTCTCTCAATGCAGGATTTTCAGTAATGGATTTCATGTATTTAAAATTGATTTTATTCTCTAATGAAGGTAAATATATCGAAGAACATTGCACAGGTTTCAATATCTTAAACAAATACGATTATCCGTTGGATCCGAACTTTAATTAAATTTGAAATACTATTCAAAGGTCTGAACATTGCACTGCTTTGTTCAGACTCTTTTTTTACCTTCTCCTTCATACTTTGGTCTTAATACAACAGAAATGAATTTGTATCACATTCATAGTATGGTATATTAACATTGTTATATTTAAAAAAGGAGATTGTGATATGAGATCATTTAAGAAGATTATGATTCCTGTCGCAGCAAGTGCTGTACTATTAGGCGCATGCGGGAATCAAGCAACGGACTCTAAAGATAATGTACTGATATCTTCAAAAGCCGGAGATGTTAAAGTTGAAGATGTTATGAAAAAAATAGGCAATGAACAAATTGCGAACAGTTCTTTTGAAATCCTGCTTGGCAAATTGCTTGAAAAGAAATATGCTGATCAAGTGGATGATAAAGAAATTGATAAACAAATCAAAGAAGAACAAAAACAATACGGCGGCAAAGATCAGTTTGAAAGTGCTCTAAAACAACAAGGTATGACACTTAAAGATTATAAAGAACAAAAGAAACTTCAAGCTTATCAAAAACAACTGCTGACAGATAAAGTCAAAGTGTCCGATAAAGAGTTGAAGGACAACACTAAAAAAGCTTCTCATATCCTTATTAAAGTCAAATCTGACGACAAAGATAAAGAAGGTTTAAGTGATAAAGAAGCAAAACAAAAAGCTGAATCTATCCAAAAAGAAGTGAAGAAAAATCCTGATAAATTCGGTGAAATTGCGAAAAAAGAATCAATGGATAAAGCAAGTGCCAAAAAAGACGGCAGCTTAGATTATGTTATCAAAGGCCAAATGGTCGAACCGTTCGATAAAGCTTTATTCAAATTAAAAGATGGCGAAATCTCAGATGTAGTGAAAACTGATTACGGCTATCACATTATTAAAGCCGAAAAACCAACGGACTTCTCTTCAGAACGTAAGAAATTAAAATCTCAAATCGTTCAAAATAAAGTTCAAAAAGACCCGAAAATCTTAGTAGATGCTTACAAAGATCTGTTAAAAGAATATAATGTAGACTTTAAAGATAGAGACATTAAAAAAGCAGTCGATGATTCTATCTTAAATCCAGAAAAACTTAAACAGCAGTCTCAAGGCGGCGGCAGTTCTGGTGAAGGTATGTCTACTCCTTAATCAAATCTGAATGCATAAAAATAACGCTGAATTCCACGTAGGATTCAGCGTTTTATTATATATTAATCTAAACTTTGCGGATTATAGAATTGTCTATTTTCCATTGCGAAAAGACGTTCAGTGAACTGCCCTTTTCCAGTCTTTTTGAATGCTTTTTCAAACATGTTCATTCTCGCATCAATATTATCAATATATGTTAAGATTTCCGCTTCTTTCAGCATCGGCAACTTCGGTGAACCGTATTCTAGTTTTCCATGATGTGATAAAATCATATGTTTCAGCAACATCACTTCTTCGCCCTCGATACCTAAATCTTCTGCGGCTTTCGTAACTTCTTCGCTGGCGATAGAAATATGTCCTAATAAATTACCTTCAACAGTATAAGATGTCGCAACTGGTCCACTTAACTCTTTAACTTTACCGATATCATGCAAGATAACTCCGCTGTATAACAAGCTCCTGTTCAGCATTGGATAAATGTCGCATAATCCGCTTGCGATTTTCAGCATCGTTAATACATGATAGCTTAAACCGCTCGCAAAGTTATGATGGAATGAACTAGCAGCAGGAAAGACATAAAAAGCATCGTGGTGCTTTTTCAATAAATGTCTCGTCAATCGCTGCAGGTTGCTGTTTTCTATATCTAATAAGAAATAATCAATTTGTTCTTTAATTTGATCAGGTGTTAAAGGTGCCCCATCAATAAAATCTTTCGCAGATAAACCATCTGCCGGCTGTGCAAGTTCAAAGTGATTGACTTTCATTTGTTTGCGACCGCGGTAATTAATGACATCACCTTTAGCTTTGATAATCGTTTCTGGTTTAAGTACTTCCATATCTTGTTTTGTGACTGTCCATACTTTAGCTTCAATTTCACCGCTTTTATCTTGCAAGTATAAAGTCATATAATCTTTACCTTGTGCAGTTACACCTTGTGCTGCACGGTGAATCAAGAAGAAATGATCAACTGAATCTCCTGGCTGAAGCTTTTCTACATTTCTCATTTTTTGCCTCCTTCTTCTAATTTTTCTAAGACTACCGTTTGTTTAGACGGAATATAATTTTCTTTCGCGCAAGTAAAGTATAAAATTTGATACTTCGCAGCTAATTCTTTTAGGTATTCCATCATAGCTGCTTTACGATGTTTATCAAAATGAACGAAAGCATCATCAATAATAATCGGCATTGAGTAATAAGGCTGTAAAATTTTAATCAAGCTTAAACGCAATGCAATATACAATAATTCTTTCGTAGATTGGCTGATTTCATTCGGATGATACATTTGACCGTTGCGGTGTTTGACTCTGACATCTTCATTCGCATAAGTAACTTGTGTGTAGTTGCCGTTCGTTAAGCGGCTGAAAATGTCTGTTGCTTCATCAATCACTTGCGGTAAACGTTTGTCTTTGATTTGTTTGATATGCGCATCGACAAGTGCTTGCAAGTAGCTGAGGCTCGCCCAATCTTTCGCATTTTCATTCATTTGATTTCTTAACATGTAATATTTATGACGTAATTGTGCTAATGTGTCGTCAGTTTCCATATGCTTGATTTGCGCATTCAAATCACTGACTTCTGTTTGCAATGCAAGATACTTATCATTGTATTCATCAACTTGAGAAGCTAACACATTGTTCTCATCTTCTAGTTGTACTTTTGTTTTCGCACTTAAATCAGACGCATCGTCATACATCATATTTTGATTTTCCAAGTATTTGTTTAAATCTTGGTATCGGCTGTGATTATCTTTATATGTTGTATAACGGTTATGATAACGATAGAATGCTTCTTCATCCCCTACATTGACAAAATTGAATAAACTTTCGATTGACTGTTGATGTTCGTTTAAACGTTCATTCAATTGTTCGATTTCTTTAGTCAATAATTGGATATCTTCATCATTACGTTTCCATTTTGTTTTATTATCTTCAGCTTCTTTTAACCAGTGTTTCGTATCATGGAATAATGCTAAGGCATTAAAGCTTGTTAATTGATTTTTTGTGACCGCTTCTGCATGGTTATAGAATGTATCTACTTCTTCTTTCAATGCTTTTTGCTGCTCTGTTAATTCTGCAACACGTTGTTTTAATGTTTGAATACGTTCAATAGTTTTAACACCGTCAATAATCAAATCATCAGACATTTTGTCAGATACATGCAAATCTGATTTGACTTCTTGGATGTTTTTATCGAAGTGTTCGAAATTTTGTTTTGCTTCTTTCAACTTATCTTCAGTCAATTCAATTTTAGAATGCAATACATCTATCGCTTTATTCACACTGTGGTTTTGTTCTCTTAAACGATATTGTTCATCTAAATCAAAGTCTAAGTCATAGTTTTGTTCTAAATCAGCATTTTGCTGTTCCAATTGCGCAATTTCATTTGAGAATGTCTCGCTATGGCCGATTTCTGATGATTTAAACAAGATAGCGCCGACCACAAAGCCGATTGCCGCAATGACAAATATTACCGCAAACAACATTGCTTGAGTCACAAATGAGAACGCTGCTAAACCAGCACTGATAAGCGCTAATATAATAAAGATAATGCGTGTTGTTTTTTGTTTGCGATTACGTTCTTCTTGTTCTGTATCAAATGCTTCTTTCATTTTTTGATATAGATTTTTCTTTTCGCCAAGCTCAATTGATTGCTGATTATATTGTTTTTTCTTGTCGAAGACTTCATCAGAAACAAGCGCTGCTTCAACCGCTTCTTTTTCTTCATCATTATTCGCTTGCTCGATTTGCTGTTCTTCTAACGTACGTTCAAGCTGCGTAATATAAGATGATTGATCGTTCTTCTTAGAAATCTGTTTGCTGACAAAGCTTTTCACACTATCAGACGTGTCAATATTTTCATGGTCTTCTTGCCATCCGATATTAGATTTTAAGCCTTCGATTTCTCTTGTTTTATCTTCAATCTCTTTATTTAATGCATGCAATTGCGTTTCTTTTTGTTTGATTTCATCTTCTTGTTTCACAATATTATCTAATGCTTCGATATCAATCTGTTTAGGCACAGTAATATGTTCGTTTTCATTTTGCAATTGTTCAAGCTTTTCACTGCGCAAGCTGATATCTTTTTTAAGCTGGTCTTCACGTGCTTTGGACGCTTCGTAACGCTCGATACCTTGTTCAGGGAAATCCAGCGGTTCGATATTCAATTCATGCTCTAATGCTTTCCATTCTTGTGCTTGATCCAGCAATGCTAATTCTTTTTGTTTTGATTCATGCATTTTAGACAGTTGCATTAAATTTTGTTTCAAATGGTCTAATCGGCGCTCTGCTTTATCACGTTCATCAATCAGGCTATGATAAGACTCAAGTTCGCTCTCATGCGCTCTGATTTGATTTTGAAGGTCATTCAGCTGTTCTAACTGCTGATTGATGATTGGATTCTTGCCTGAGCGTTTATATAACTCTGCTTTTTGTGTTTCCAACTGTTCGCGCATCGTTGTAAATTGTGTAGAGCCTAATGCCCCTGCTTGCAGCAAATATTCTTGCAGCTGTTTTTCATCCATATTGCGATGAATATTTTGCAGACCCAAGACGTCAAAGGAATAAATACCTTTGTACGTATTTTTATCGATATAATTTAATTTATTTCTAAGCCACTCTTCATCACGGATACCGCCGTTTTCAAGAAAGATTTTCACATCACCTTGTGCTGCACCTTTCACACGCTCAACTTCAATCTTTTGGCCATCATCTAATTGAAGATATAATTTACCGCCGTATTGATTGCCTAATCTCGGTTCAAAGCGCGGTTCATTTTCACGTTTAGTTGGGAATCCGAACAAAATAGAATGGATAAAGGCTTGAATCGTAGATTTACCCGCTTCGTTTTCACCGAAAATCTGTGTTAATGTTTTGTTGAATTTAATCTTTCTTTCAACAAATTTACCGTATCCATAAATGTCTAATGCAAGAATCTTCATGATCTATCACCTCTCAAATCCGATTTAAGCAATGCCTCAGCACGATTAATCAATTCTGTCTTATCGAAGTCATCATAATTATCCAAGAATCTCGAAGCCTTAGGGTTGAGATACAATTCATTCATTGCTTGATCGAAGACGGCTTCATCCGCTTTTAACTCTTGAGAGAATTCTTGTTCTAATGGTCTTGCATCGTCATCTTTATAAGATACAATCAATGATTCAATAAACACAAAGTTCTTTTCATTCTCTTCATATTCTTTCAGCATTTCATCAACTTGCTGCAAATCTTGTGCAGGGACAGGTTCATCGCTGTTGATTTCAAGGAAAACTCTATAGAAAGCTTTCCCTTGCTTACGTACTTGCTCTTTAAATTTTTGAATGACGTCGTATAGTTCTTGTTTTGTCGTTGCTTCTGTTTCGATTTTAACCTCATCAAAACGAATGTAATGCGAAGGCTTGAATTCAACATTTAATTTGAACTCATCTCCTTCAACTAACAAGAAACCTTTGTCGCCCATTTCATTGAAATGACGGCCTTGAGTATTACCGGGATAAAATGTCGGCGGCATATCATTAAGCTGTTGGCGCTCATGAATATGACCTAATGCCCAGTAATGATACAACTTAGAATTTAAATCTTCTAAACGAAACTCAGTATAACGGTGTTTTGTTGAGGATTTGCTGTAAGTACCGTGTAATACACCGATATGCAGGCCTTTCTCGCCTTGACTGGAAGGATACTCATCTAATTTATTTTCATAGCTTGCTTCATCTTGATAACTGAAACCATGAAGATAAATCTTTTCTCCGCCTTTTGTGATGGTTTGATATGTTTCAACATTTTTATCGAATACCGAAACATTCTCCGGCCAATCTGTTGTAACATTATCAGAAAGCGGATCATGATTGCCGTGGCACATATAAACAAATATCTGTTCTTTCTTTAAGCGCTCAAATTGTTCTTTTAAAAATACTTCTGCTTTCAATGTACGATTTCGATGATCGAACACATCTCCGGCTATTACGATAAAGTCCACTTCTTCTTGCAATGCAAAGTTGACAATAGATTTAAAACTTTCATATGTACTTCTTTTGACATCTTCATAGATGTTTTCACTCAAATGACTATGCGTTTTAAACGGACTATCCAGGTGTAAATCTGCACAATGAATAAATTTCACCATATTGGTAAGCTCCTTTTCAATATATCATCCATATTTTAAATTTCTTATGTAAAATTCAATGTTTTCGCAACCAAAGTATCATCTTATTTTACCATACTACGCGTTAACGGTCTAAAGAACTTAGGTTTAAAAAGACATAAAAAAACTGTCGGATACTACTCCGACAGTGAGAATTTCAAACCTTATTTTTCTTCTTCAGCGTAAACTTCATCTAAAGGTTTTACGATGATTTGGTTGATTTCTTGGAATACTTGGCTCATTTGTTGTTCAGCAGACATAAGCTCAGCAATGTTTTCGTCTTTTTCGATTGCTTGTGCTTGCTCTTGAGCTTTTTTCAAGTCATCTTCTTCGATTTGTTCACCTTGCATTTGCATTTGTTGGAATTTCAATTGTGTTTCACGGAACTCATCGAATAACTTTTTAGATTCTTCGTTGGCTTTAACTTTATCGTAAGCATCTTTAATTGCTTGATACTCTTTGCTTTCTCTTAAAGCCTCTTCTAATTTGTGTGCTTGTTCTTGTAAATCTACTGCCATTTCAAATTCACTCCTATTAGTTATTTTACTACGTCGTCAATAAACATAACATAAATGTTTAACACTGTCGAAACATTTAATCATCACTGCTATTAACTGCCCTTTAATACATTCCCAGACATTGCTGATTTAAACAAATAAAGCGATAATTCCTTGGAAACAGCCGATAATACCGCCAAGAATGAAACCAAGCAGCATAATCAGATTCAATTCTTTGTTGGCAATATCAATGATTAAACGTTCAATATAATCCAAATCGAAGGAATTGATTTGTTCTTCAACAATACCGCTGAGATTCACTTGTTTCATAATGGATGAAATATGCTCAGCTGCTTTATTGACAATTAAATCTGTCATATAACCAGCCGCATGCTGCTCTGCATAGTCCACAAGTCCAGGTGCAAGTTCTTTTAACGGTTGATTAACTTTAGTCGGAATATCGATATAAGCCATGATAATCGGTGTTGCTTTGTCTTTAATGTTATTGAATTGCGCAGGTGACAGCACATGATCTAGCGGCTTTTCTTTTAAGGTCTGATATTCGTTTCGAATGAGCTGTGCTGCAATTTTTCGTGCTTTCGGGTGATTGGTTAAACGAATTAATTCCATTTGGATACGTTCAGCAATACTTTCTTTCGTCATGAACATTTGTAGCAAGCCGACAATTTTGCCTTTTTCTGCAAAAAACGTATCCAGCATATTGTAAATATCTTCTTCCCCTTTTGAAGACGATAAATAAATACGGGCACGGTCGCATAATAACGGTGTTAAGGCTTCAACTTTTTCATCAATTTCTTGTTCTAATGATTCAGGTAGTAATTGGTGAATTTCTTGTTGGCCGTGCTCTTTATAATATTGTGTTAACTTTTCTTCAATCACACGCTGTACTTTAGTTTGTGCTGCTTGTTCTAAGTCAATATCTAAAGACTGTGCAAAATTCTGCAAAGTTGCCTTATCATTGCTTAACTTATGCATTTGCTGGCCTATAAAGCTTTCTATGGCTGTTCTGGCACTTGTTGAACTGATTTTTTCTTTGATTAAATCTTCCGTGATCAGATGTTCTTCAATCACACGTCCGATTTTATTTGCGATTTCTTCTCTGCGCTTAGGTACTAAACCTGGCGTGAAAGGAATTCTCCACTTACCTATATGATAGGCTTTTTGCGGATGGAATAACATTTTGATTGCGATGATATTCGTGACCCCGCCTATAATTGCACCGATAGCAATCATAAATAATATGACTAAAAATGCGTGCATAATTTTATCTCCTTTTACTGACACTCGTATTAATAATACTACAATAGATTGGAATCCATTCACAATTGAGAGGTTTCGCCCAATAAAAAAAGATTGATGACCAGAGCCACCAATCTTTTAAGTATCATGATTCAAATCGTTAAAAAGTGTATCAATCTCTGCAAAAGATTCTGTTATCACTTTTTATCGGTTATGAATTAAGCATGCACTAATTCATCTTTAGAGATTCTTCCGAAGTATGTTTCGGCTTCTCTTAATTTAGAAGTTCCAAAAATAGGTTGTTTATCCTTATTTAATACACGGTAGATTTCACTGACTTTGTTGCTTTGTAAAATAAATCCGTTTTTAGCATCCAATGTATTCCAATAAATATCGCTTGTTGTTGAATGCTTAGGATATGCACAGTGATTTCTGGAAATCGTTTGAACGATTTCTAATGGATCACATCCGAATGTGCTGTTCAAGACATCTGAGTCTCTGAATAAAGCACAAATTGAAACACATGTTGTCCAGTTAGGTAAGACGCGCTCTTTCTCAATTTGAACAAGGGTTTTTTTAGATAAACCTATCGTTTGAGCCATTGTATCTTGAGTATAGCCTGCTTCTATTCTCACCATCTTGAACTTCGTTTGAATTAAATCTGTAAAACTTTGTCTGTCCATCATTACTCTACCTTTCTATTATGTGATTCTTCCGTACGCAAGAAATTGCAATTATACACATTTCTTGAAACACAAATAACATCTTAATACAAAATAACAAAAATTAAAAGACCGAAATCGTATTTATAACGTATTTTGTTAAAGCCGAAATTATCAAAATAATCAAACACTTTTCCGCTTATATTTTCACCGGTATCCCTATGAAATAGAGTATCTCGGTCATTTTGATTAGGATTTTAAGCTCTTACTCTATTATGGCGAAATTTTGCGATTTTTCAAGTCATTTTTGCTTTTTAAGTTAATATTACCTTAAAGTAGAAATATTTATTTCAGTTGTATAAAGTGTATTTAAGTCAAAAATAGATTGAGACGAATTTATTTCGCCCCAATCCAAAATAAAAACTATACACGCTTTAATTCTTTTCTATCTTCTTGCTTTGAAATCATAAAGGCACATGCTGCATCACCTGTAATATTGACAGCAGTACGCGTCATATCAAGCAATCTATCGATACCGATGATAATACCGATGGCGGCTGGATTTAAATCTACTGCTGTTAACACCATGGCTAACATAATTAAACCTACACCTGGCACACCTGCAGTTCCGATACTTGCGATGACTGCAATAGTAATTACAGTCAAGATTTGAATAATGGTCAATTCAGCCCCAGAAATTTGTGCGATGAATACAGTTGCTACCCCTTGCATAATCGCTGTACCATCCATGTTGATGGTTGCCCCCAACGGCTGCACAAATGAAGCAATCGCTGGTCTGACTCCCATTTTCTTCGTACATTCCATTGAAACCGGCAAAGCTGCATTAGAACTTGATCCGCCGAAACCAATTGTAATTGCTGGAATAAATCCTTTGAAGAATTTAATAGGACTATCTTTAGCTATGAACTTGATAGTACCGCCGTAGATTAAGAAGAAGTGCAAAATCAACGCAGCAAGTACAACGATAAAGTATAATCCAAGTTGACGGATTGCACCTAAGCCTGCACCTGTAAAAGCATGTGCAACTAAACAAAATGTTCCAATCGGCGCAAATACACGCATAATCATAGAGATAATATACATCAGTACTTCATTGAATTGTTCAAAGAACTGCCGAACAATGAGTGCTTTTTCTCCCATAATCATAATTCCGATTCCGATAAATATTGAAAATGTAATGACTTGCAGCATATTGCCTTGTGTCATGGATTCAACTGGATTTTTCGGAAATAGATTAATCAATGTTTGATCAAAAGTTTGTTTTGCAGGTGCATCTGCACCTTCGTTTTGTTTATCTAGTGTTTTTTGATATGATGAAACATCTGCACTTTTCATTAAATCAGAATGTCCTGCACCTGGTTTAACAATCAATGCCAGTACAATTGCAATCGTAATCGCAATTGCCGTGGTACATAAAAAGAAAATCAAAGTCTTCAAGCCGATGCCTCCGAGTAATTTCGGATCCCCTACACCGACAACGCCAAGCACAATTGAAACAAAGACCACTGGAACAACGAGCATAAAGATCAAATTCAAGAAAATTTGGCCAACAGTATTAAAGAAATACTGGTCTACCCCTTTAACTAAACTTGTTTGTGCATAAATATCACAAATCGATCCAATGATAATCCCTGCAATTAAAGCAATGACAATATTCATTGTTAAGTTTTTGCTTTTCATTGGCTCCATCCCCCTTTTATTTAGTTATATATATTATAGTCAGATTTTTCAGAAATAGTAAATATATATCTTACTTATATTTTTACATGACAAAGAAAACGTGCAGAAAAAGGTTTTGATTTCGCCTTTTCTGCACGTTTTTAATAAATTAAATTAATTTGTTTTCCATCGCATAAATTGCTGCTTGGGTTCTATCTGTGACTTGTAATTTAGAAAAAATATGGCTCACATGTGTTTTGATCGTTTTCTCTGACACAAATAAAGCTTCTGCTATTTCTCGGTTAGTCTTTCCTTTTGCCATTTCTTTTAATACGTCTTTTTCTCTGTTCGACAGCTTGTTTATATGGTGAGGTTTTCTAGCTACATCATCCATTACTTTTTGAACCTCTGGGTGAATGATTTTTTCCCCTTGCAGTACCTTATGTATGGAATCAATCAAGACCTCTGGTTCTACATCTTTCATCTCATAACCATCAGCACCTTTATTGAGCGCTGAAATGACATGTTCGTCATCCGCATAGCTTGTCAGTACTAGAATCTTGATATCCGGATAATGTGCTTTCAACATTTCGGTTACTTCAATGCCGTTCATTTCCGGCATAACCAAATCTAACAGGACAATATCTGGATAGGTATCAGTATTTTGCAAGCTGTCGATAAATTCTTTTCCGTTCGCAAAAGACCCTTGAACTGTTAAATCATCTATCGTTGAAATTAAAAATTCAAGGCCTTGCCGAACAATGTAATGATCATCTATCAAAACTACTTGGTTCATGATTTATCTCCTTCTTTGCCGACGTTAAAGGAACATTTAAACGGATTGTCGTTCCTTGGTTTATCTTCGAGTTGATTTCAATACTTCCCTGTATTTGTTTGATACGCTGACGCATATTGTGAATACCATGAGAAGTCTGGTTGACCCATTCTGGATTGAAACCCACACCATAATCTGAAATAACAACTTCAAATTGATTATCTTTTTGGTGCAGCAAGATATAAGCATTATTGGTTTGTGCATGTTTTTTAACATTATTCATAGTTTCTTGCAAGATACGGTAGATATGTTCTTCCACTGTGCTAGATAAATCAATCAAACCTTCTACTTCAATATCCGGTTGTATACCAATCAGTTTGCAATATTGTTTTAATGCACTGACTAAACCGTGTTCTAAGCCAATCGGTTTTAATTGCCATATCAATGCACGCATTTCATTGACTGCTTGCTGGCTGGTTGTTTCAATCGTTTCAAAGGCTTTCTTTGCTACAGGTTCTTTAGTCATACCATAAGCCGCATGTGCTGTTAATTTCAAAGAGAACAGCATTTGATTGACTGAATCATGCAAATCACGTGCCAAACGGTTGCGTTCATTTAATCGTGCCGCTTCTTTCTCTTTATTCGTCAGCTCGATTCTCTTGATGGTCGAACCGATTTGAAATGCTACTGATTCGAGCAACTCCAAATCTTCTTCTGAGTATTTCTCAGTATAAGGCGAAGCTACATTCAATAACCCGAAACGTTCGCTGCCTGACCGCAGCGGGACTGTCGCATGATGTGTAATCCCTTCTGATTCGTCAAGATACGCTTGATTGGCTGCACTGATTCTTGAACAATGGATAATATTTGAAGCCTTCATCAGTTTTTCGCTATGGTAAGCTTGTACGCACCAGCAAGTGCCTTCATTCATACCTTGGCATTCATTTTTCATCAGAGAAGGCGGCAAATGATAGTCCGCTGCCATTTCTTGCTGCCCGTCCTCATTGATAAAGAAAATCCAACCGGTAGTAAAAGCACTGCCTTCCACTAAAAGCCGCAAAGCACCACGCATCATCGTATAGATTTCTGTTTCTTCATTCAGATATTCAGCAATTTCTTTTAGTAATGCAAGGCGTGTCGGTTTAACCAAAAAGCGTCACCTCTCAATGTCAATTTATCTATATTATACCGATTCAGCTATCTTAACGATAGCATTCTACTTCAAGTCTCGACGCATTACTAACAGAATATGTTATGATATTAAGTAATAATCGAGGAGGACATTATGGAATTTAAAGTACCTGAACAATACAATGGCTATACATTGCGTGAAATTTTTCAAGATGTGAAATTACCTAAAAAAGAACTGCATCAATTAAATATGTCAAAAGCCATTACGATTAATGGCATGGAAGCTAAATTATCAGATAAAGCTGCACAAGGCGATCAAGTATTTGTGCCGACGCCTGACGAAGTCAGCAACTATTTGCCGAGTTACCGCTATGCGGATGTTTATTATGAAGATGATGATATTGCGATTATCAAGAAACCCAAAGGCGTAAAAACACATCCGAATGATTTAAAAGAAAGCAACACACTGATGAACCATGTTATTTACACGATTGACAGTGATTATGTCGAACCGATTCATCGTCTGGATCAAGAAACTGTCGGCTTGTTGATTGTGGCAAAAAACCCATTGATGAAAAAGCTGCTTGACCGTATGTTGGAAGACAATCAAATTGCGCGTATTTATAAAGCAGTGGTTAAAAGCCAACTGCCGTTAAAACCGCAAACGATCGATAAGCCTATCGGTAAAGACAAGTTTCATCCGAACCGCAGAAGAGTCTCGCCAACAGGACAACACGCTGTTACGCACATTTTAGATGCACGTATGCTCAAAGAAAACGAATGCGAACTAGATATTAAGCTGGATACAGGACGTACACATCAAATCCGTGTACATTTAGCCGCAATCGGCCATCCAGTTCTTGGAGATCCTTTATATGGTGATTCTAAACTGAGAAAGTTGCGCTTGCACAGTCATAAAATTGAATTTACACATCCGCTGACAAAACAATTGATTTCTGTTTCATTGGATGACAAATAATAAAAGGAGAAGGCATTGCGCCCTCTCCTTTTTACTGCTTGATTATCTATTTTATTCTTTAGGTTCTACCATGTTTTCAGGTTTAATCCATTCATCAAATTGCTCTTCAGTCAGATAACCTGAATCAATTGCTGATTGTTTTAATGTAATGCCTTGTTTATGTGCATTTTTTGCAATTGAAGCTGCTTTTTCGTAACCGATATGCGGGTTCAATGCAGTAACAAGCATCAATGAACGATTTAAATATTGATCGATGTTTTCTTCAATCGGTTCAATGCCTTGTGCACAGTTTTCATCAAATGTTCTCATACCGTCTGCTAATAAGTAAATAGATTGTAATGTATTGTCCATAATCACTGGTTTGAATACATTTAATTCAAAGTTACCTTGTGATGCCGCAATACCTACAACTGTATCGTTACCCATAACTTGAACTGACACCATCGTCAACATTTCACATTGTGTCGGGTTCACTTTACCTGGCATGATTGAAGAACCTGGTTCGTTTTCAGGAATGCTGATTTCAGCTAAACCTGCACGCGGACCTGAAGCTAACCAACGGATATCATTCGCAATCTTCATCAAGTCAGCTGCTAAAGCTTTTAATGAACCGTGCAATTGAACCACTTCATCATGTGCTGTCAATGCATGGAATTTATTTTCTGATGATACGAATGGATAGCCTGTATTTTCTTTAATGTTTGCTGCTACCATATCGCCGAATTTAGGATGCGCGTTGATACCTGTACCAACTGCAGTACCGCCGATTGCCAAGCTTAATAAATGCGCTTTTGATTCCCCTAATATTTGTTCACATTTATCAAGCATATAGCGCCAACCGCTGATTTCTTGTCCTAAACGAATCGGTGTAGCATCTTGCAAGTGTGTACGGCCGATTTTAATAATGTCATGGAAGTCTTTTTCTTTCTTTTCAAACGTATCGCGTAATTGTTTCAACGCAGGTTCCAAGTTTGATTCGATTTCGTGGTATAAAGCAACATGCATTGCTGTTGGGAATGTATCGTTTGAACTTTGTGATTTGTTGACATCGTCATTTGGATGTACTGTATCTTCACTGCCGTGTTTTTTTAAGTAATCATTCGCCACATAGCTGACAACTTCGTTGACGTTCATGTTGCTTTGTGTACCGCTTCCTGTTTGCCATACAACTAATGGGAAATGTTCATCCAATTCCCCTTTAATCACACGATCGCATGCAAAGACAATCGCATCTTTTTTATCTTCGCTTAACTTGCCTAGTTCAAAGTTTGCTAATGCTGCTGCACGTTTTAATTGTGCAAAGCCATACACAACTTCAATCGGCATACGTTCTTTACCGACTGGGAAATTACGTTTACTTCTTTCAGTTTGTGCACCCCAGAACTTATCTCCAGGTACTTCGATTTCTCCAAAAGTATCATGCTCAATTCTTACTGACATTTGACTTGTCTCCCCTTTTTGAATGGTATTTATCACAAGTATAGCATTAAACCTTTTTAAATTAAATCGCTATATAGTTAACGCTTTCATTAATGTTTCCAACTTCTCTGATAATGTATTATGTAACAAAAAAGAGCCTAGTCAAAACTAAGCTCGATTGAATTTGAGTATTGAAATTTATTGTTTTGCCGCAAAGTAGTGTTTAACTGCTTGTATCACTGCAACAGCTGTAAGGATATAAAGGATAATACTGATAACTAATAGAATTGGGCTCAGTGTGATTAAAGTGCCTAAAAAGCCCGTTAAACTCGCATAGAACTCACCTAGCGGTTTAAACAAAATAAAGGTTACCGCAATACAGCAGATGACACTGATAATCACACCCTTTTGATTGCTTTTAATAAATAACTGCGGATCTCGTTGGCTGACTAACCCTTCTGAAAGATTCATTTGCAGTTTAACAACTCTGAAAAGTACTGGCAGATATAATGCGCCTAGTGCAATTGGAAATCCTTTAATAGACAGCAAACTGACAATGAACGTAATGATCATTAATAATTTCCAATGTTTATGTAAGTTTTGCATGGTAATGTTCCTTTCTGATATTACTCGCTCATAAAAATAATAAATGAATTGATTTAAGAATACAAACAAAAATCCGAGTTATATCGAAATCCTTCAACATAACTCGGATACTTCTGCTCTATTTGATTTCCTTAAGCAAAACGCTCAGTGAAATAATGACGTACATCTTCTGGCAAGCCTTCAGCTGCTGCTTCATCTAGAATTACATTGACCATACGGTGTGCTTTTAAGTCAGATGGCACGTAGCTTGAGTTACCATTTTCTTCGTATAATTTTTTCACTAATTCTGCTTTTTCCGGTCCAGTCACGACTAAAATCACTTCACGTGCAGGCATTACTCCGGATTTCACTGCAATATCTAAGCTGCCTTTATCGTTGATTGTTAAAACTTGCAATGTGAATTTTGCTTTATTTTCTTTTGATTTGATATTTTCTTCGATAAAGTCTACAACACCATCATTGTAAGATAAGTTGTAAACTTGTGTGCTAGGCACACCTAATGTTTCGTAGTATGATTTGTTTTCATCATAATCTAAAATGTTGATTTGACTGAAATCTACTGGATTTCTCAACACATTTTGTTTTAAGTCTTCTAAAACAGGTGCATTGTCATCTGCTAGATGCACACCCATGATTGTTGTTGGATTATTATTAAATGTCTTTCTGATAATATCCGCAGAATAACGTGCTGCTTTATCTGCAGTTGGAAAAACCTTAAAGTTCATTGCCATAATGTACACTCCTCTAATTATTCTCAGTTCGTATATAGCGTTATTTGCTACATTATTTACCCTCTCTATCATAGCAATAAACGCATTTGTATACAGTGAATTCAACTCTATTATACCTTTTGTGTATCGATTTTCCACTCAATCTAAAAATTTACTAATGCAAATTCGGATAGTTTTGCTGTCTTAGCGCTTCATAAACTAAAATTGCAGCCGTATTGGATAGGTTTAAAGAACGGATATGGTCGTTCATCGGTATTCTTAATGCTGTGTCCGCATATTTTTCTTTCACCCAATCCGGCAATCCAGTCGTTTCTCTCCCAAATACAAAGTAATGATCTTCATCTGAATCTGAATAGTCAAAGTCTGTAAAGGTTGTTTGACCGAACTTAGTAATTAAGTAGTAGTGTCCCTTTGTTTGTTCGAAAAATGCTTCGATACTGTCATAATACGTAATATTGACATGTACCCAGTAATCTAATCCTGCCCGCTTCAGCATTTTATCATCTGTGCTGAAACCTAAAGGCTTAATCAGATGCAAATGGGTATCTGTTCCTGCACATGTTCTCGCAATATTGCCGGTATTGGCTGGTATTTGGGGTTGGTATAAAACGACATGGTTCGTCATGATAAGTTAATTCCTCTTTTCTAATCCTTTTAACATTTCTTCTTGAACTTCTTTTTCTTCATCATCAAAGTTAGTTTCAATAAAGGTGCGTTCGTCTTCGCCTGCAATTTGACCGATGGCCCAATACGCTGTTCCTCTGATCATAGGTCTCGGGTCATTGAGTGCCACTTCTTTCAGTTCTGGAATCGCTGATGTTTCATTAAAGTGCGCAAGTGCGACAATGGCATTGCGTTGAATCGGCTTCTTGCCTCTCCAAGCTCCAGCTAAATGACCATAAGTATTTTTAAATTCTTTGTTACTCATTTGAAGCAATGGAATCAATCTTGGTTTGAGTATTTCTGGTTCTAATACAATATCATCGTGTTCAGTATTAATACCTCTGTTTTTCGGACAAACTTGCTGACATGTATCGCAACCATAAAGACGGTTGCCGATTTTATAACGGTATTCGTCTGGCAAATAGCCTTTAGTTTGCGTTAAGAATGAAATACATTTTTGGCTGTTTAATTGACCGTCTCCTACTAAAGCACCTGTAGGACATCTATCTACACATATTGTACAATCACCGCAGCTGTCCAGCAGCGGGTCATCAGGTTCAAACGGAATGCTGACCAGCATTTCTCCTAAATATGTCCATGTACCTAAGTCTGGATTGATAACGAAGCCGTTTCTGCCTGTAAAACCAAGGCCGGCACGTTCTGCGACTGCACGATCTGACAATACGCCTGTATCTACCATCGATAACATTTCTACATCAGGTACTTTCTCCTTAATGAATGCGCCAAGCTGATCTAAACGTTTACGCATAATTGTATGATAATCTTGGCCCCATGAAGCTCTTGCGAACATACCTCTGCGGTCGCCGCGTACACTTTTCGGTGCGCCTTTTAATTTATTCGGATAACCCACTGCTATCGCTATAATGGATCTTGCTGTCGGCATTGATAACTTAGGGTTGACTCTTAATTCAATATTAGGTTCTTCAAAACCAGATGCATAACCTTTGGCATGATAGTCTACTAACTTTTGTTTCAGCTCATCAAAGGGGTCTGCAGTCGTAAAACCAATACTGTCGATACCGATTTGATGCGCATAATCTATTATTTCTTTCTTTAATTGTTTATTATCCACCATAATGCCTCCATATTAATGGTCCATTCTGTATTTTAACACAAAATGGATATTGAAATTGAAGAAATTCTTCAAAATTAAAAGCCGATGCAGATACATCAGCTTATGATTAGATTTATTTTTGAATGGTTGTTCCTATAGAGTCTCCGTTAAAATAGTCTGCGATAATATGCGGTTCGTACCCTGGTATAATCATGACTTTTGGGCACCCTTCATCCAATGCTTCAGAAGCATCTTTAAGCTTAGGAATCATACCGCCATAAACAATATGAGACTGAATTAATGTATCTAGATTCTTTTGTTGAATGGTTGGTATCACTTCCCCATTATTCAACACGCCTGGAATGTCGCTTAATATGACTAAAGGCGCATTTAAGGCAGAAGCAACTTTATAAGCGAGTGTATCCGCATTTACATTATAGAATTGATTATGATAACGTCCGACAGATGCCATAATCGGTATATAAGCGCTGCATAACTGTTTTAATGCTTCAGTATTAACTGAGTCAGGCACTGCCACATATCCTAATGCTTTGTTGAAGGGATGGCATTTAAACAATGGAAAGTAAGCACCGTTAATTCCGATAAATTGCTGGGATAAGGTATTGGCTTGTTCAACTAAATCCACATTGACTTTGCACAATAACGTATTCACTAATATTTTCAGTGTTGCTAAATCCGTTTTGCGTATACCATTTTCAAATTCTGATGGAATGCCTTGTTCTTTCAACGCTTCGTTAATCATCGGGCCGCCGCCGTGAATAATAAGTGGGAAGTAACCCTTCTTTTTACTCTCCGCAATTTCTTCGAAAACGGATAATGACGTTTTCTCGATGATACTGCCGCCGATTTTAAATACGATGTATTTCATAAGATGACCTCACGTTCTATAAGATGCATTGATACGTACATAATCATAGGATAAGTCGCAGCCGAATGCTTCTTGTTCATATTTGCCTTTGCCGATAGTCGCGGTAATATCTATTATATGATTGCCCATTTGCGCTTTTAAGTCAGATTCATTAAAGTCTGCAGGCAATCCATTATTAACGACTAATGTGCCGCATAACCAAATATTGACTTCATTAGGACGTACATTCGGATAGAAATTCCCGATTGCTGAAGATAAGCGTCCAACATTAGGATCCTCACCGAATAATGCTGTTTTCACCAGATTTGACGAGATAATACCTTTAGCAGTTTGACCTGCAATCGTTTTAGTCGGTGCACCGGTTACTTTTACTTTAACGAGTTTTGTCGCACCCTCGCCATCTTTCGCGATAGCGATTGCTAAATGTTTCGCAACTTTCAAAAATGCTGCTTTAAATTGATTCCAAGCTGGATGCTCTGGTGTTAAGGGATTTGTTGATACTTTCCCGTTCGCTAGTACCAGCACCATATCATTAGTACTCGTATCGCCATCCACGGTAATCATATTAAATGTGTCATCCACAACTTCCTTCAATAATCCCTGCAAATGCTTGCTTTCAATGACCGCATCTGTAGTCATAAACCCTAACATAGTAGCCATATTAGGATGAATCATACCTGACCCTTTGGCTGTACCGCCAATCGTGACAATTTGATGATCTATTTCTACTTCAACCGCTATGTGTTTTGCAGTTGTATCTGTCGTTAATATGGCCTCGTTAAAATATTGGCTATTTTGGTACGCCGCTTCCTTTATTTTTGAACACCCGTAATAAATCGCATCCATCGGCAACAACGTTCCGATTACACCTGTAGATGCAATGGCTACTTCATTCACAGGTACTTCTAATTCTTGAGCAGCTTTACTGCGCATGGCTAAAGCATCACGATAGCCTTTTGGACCTGTACAAGCATTTGCTACTCCTGAATTTACTACAATGGCACGTAATGTTTGATGTATTTTGACTGTCTGTTCTGTTACTTTCAATGGTGCTGCTTTAAATGGATTGACTGTATAGACACCTGCTGCGTTGGCAGGCACCTCGCTGACAATCCAGCCGAAATCACGTTTCTTCTTTTTTAATCCTGCATGCACGCCGCCTGAACTAAAACCTTTTGGAGATGCCGCATCACCAGCTTCAATCACTTTATATGCGTGTTGTGTTGTATTCATAGTTGTCACCTTCTTTTATGGATATACGGGTGTTTGATTTAATCCTGTTTGTTCATTCAATCCGAATAACCGATTCATATTTTGTATTGCTTGTCCGCTGGCACCCTTTACGAGATTATCAATGGCGCTGATGATAATACCTGTCTGGCTGGTTTCATCAACATAAAGTCCGATATCGCAAAAGTTGCTGCCTGAGACTTCTTTAGTTGCTGGAAAATTATTACTTGATCTGATTCTGATAAAAGGTTTGCTGCTATATCCATCATCATATAGTTTTCTGATTGCTTCTTCAGTCACAGGATGTTTAAACGATACATAACATGTTGCTAATATACCTCTTGTCATCGGTACAAGATGCGGTGTAAATCTAACTTTAACCTCATGACCTGCAAGCTGGCTTAGAAATTGATTAATCTCTGGCGTATGCTTATGTTTGCCTATTGCATAGGCTTGAAAGTTTTCATTCAGTTCTGGAAAGTGTGTTTGCTGTTTGATAGTTCTCCCTGCACCTGAAATGCCTGTTTTCGCATCGATAATAATCTGTCCCTCATCAATAACACCTGCTTTGATAAGTGGTGATAATGCTAATAATGAAGCTGTTGGAAAACATCCGGGATTAGCAATTAATTGCACATCTTGATAATTTTTCTACTGTTCAGCTAAACCATATACTGCTTGTTTCAGCCATTTTTGTGCTAATGGATATTCTCCATAATATTGACGGTATACTTCTGGATCTTGCAAGCGGAAATCACCGGATAAATCTATTACTTTAATACCTTTGTTTAACAAATCAGGCACAAACTTTTTGCACACGTTTGACGGTGTCGCAAAAAATATCACATCGCATCCCACTTCAGCAATATCTAATTCAGTAAACATAATATCTTTATGATACAAATGAGAAAAAGTGTCTTTTATCGGTTTGTTTTGTTTAGAATGTGAAAATACATATTTGATGTGGACGGCAGGATGATGTTGAAGTAATCTTATTAATTCAATTGCACCATATCCGCTTCCGCCTACTATTCCAACTTCAATCATTTCTGCCATCCCCTTACTTAATTACAATACACGTTTCAAAAATTGCTGTGTTCTTTCGTGTTGCGGATTGCCGAAAATTTGCGAAGGTTCACCCGCTTCTGCTACTACACCGTCTGCCATAAACACGACTTTATCGCTGACATCTTTCGCAAAGTTCATTTCATATGTAACCACAACCATGGTCATTCCTTCTTTGGCCAAATCTTTCATAACTTGCAATACATCTCCTACTACTTCCGGATCGAGTGCTGAAGTCGGTTCATCAAATAACAGTACATCCGGATGCATTGCTAAGGCACGGGCAATGGCAACCCTTTGTTTTTGTCCGCCTGATAATTGAGAAGGATAGCTGTCTCCTTTTTCCGCAAGACCTACCTTGCTTAAAAGCTCTTGTGCTTCTTTTTTCAACTCTTGTGTATCTGTATGTTTCAACAGTTTAGGTGCCAACATAATATTCTCTAATACAGTTTTATGCGGAAACAAGTTGAAGTTTTGAAATACCATCCCCATTTTCTGTCTTAATTCATTAACATGAACACCTTTATCAAGAATGTTTGTACCTTCAAAAATGATTTGACCGCCGTCTGGTTTTTCTAATAAATTAATACAACGTAATAATGTACTTTTGCCTCCGCCGGAAGGACCGATAATCGCAACTACCTCGCCTGCTTGAACTTCTAGTTCAATATCTTTTAATACCTCGTTTTCACCGAAGTTCTTCTTTAAATGTTTAATATTAATCACTGACTTTCATTCTCCCTTCCAAGATGTTCATCACTCTAGATAATGTGAACGTTAAGATGAAGTATAAAATTGCTGCGACAAGCAATGGTGTAAATGGATCGAAGGATGCACCTTGCACAACTTGCGCGTTAAACATAATTTCGCTGACACCAATTACAGATACAATTGAAGATTCTTTAATCACTGTCACAAACTCATTACCTAAAGCCGGCAGAATGTTTTTGACTGCTTGCGGCAAGATAATATTTTTCATTGTCTGACCATAGCTTAAGCCTAAACTTCTGGCTGCTTCAGTTTGTCCTTTATCTACTGCGTTAATACCAGCTCTGATAATTTCCGCAATATAAGCTGCACAGTTGATGACCATCGCTATCATCCCGCAAATCAATGCTGAAATATCCCAACCAAGTACTGCTGTTGTACCAAAGAATACTAAGAATACTTGTACCAATAATGGTGTCCCTCTGATAAATTCGATATAGACTGAAGCTAACCATTTTAATGGTTTAATAGAACTTAATTTCATCAATGCGAACAATGCACCGAATAAAGCACCAAAGACCACACCGACAATCGAAATCAGAATTGTATTTTTAATACCAGTAATAAAGAATGAGCTGTATTTTGTGAAAAAGTTGCCGTCTTCTTCCATAGATTGTGCTGCTTTTTCTTTATATTGTTCCATTAAGCCTTGATCTTTCATGTCTTTGATTGACTTATTCAATTGTGCTAAAAAGACTGGTGAATTTTTAGGTAATGCTATAGAAGTGTCTTTTTCTGGTTCATGGAATTTAACATTCGCAAATCCTAATTCAGGGTTTTGTTGTAAATATGCTTCTGCGACTGGTTTTTCAATAATAATACCGTCTACTTTCCCGCTTTTTAAAGAAAGAATAGTTTCAGGCAAACGAGTCATAGCATGTACATCTGCGTTGTTGATTTCTGTTTTAGCTAATTGCTCTTGTGTAGTTTGTTTTTGAGCTCCAATTCTTTTATTATCAAAGTCTCTCAAAGATTTATATTTATCTAAATCTGTTTTTTTAACGACCATTGATTGTCCAGATTTTAAATATGAATCAGAAAAGTCGACTTCTTTTTTACGTTCAGGTGTAGGAGTCATACCAGAAATAATCATATCGATTTTTCCTGTTTTCAAAGCCCCTAATAAACTGTCGAATGACATGTTTTCAATCTTTAATTTCAAATGATTATCTTTAGCGATTTTCTTCGCAAGTTCGATATCAATACCCGCAAATTCACGTTTTCCGTTTTTAGTTGTTTCAAATTCTAATGGAGCATAATCTGCAGATAACCCGACTCTTAATTCTCCTCTTTTCTTAATTTTTTCCCATGTTTGATCTTGTTCCTCAGCACCCGCTTTTGCTGAGAAGATTGGGAAAATCAATCCGCATAAAAATACGGTACAAATGATAACTTTAATTATGTTCATTGCTTTCTTTTGTATCATAGTGGTGTCCTCCTTAACTCATGGAATTATTATACATTTAGATGTATCTATATGCAATACTTATTTTTAAATTTTCTGATAATTAATCAGAGTAAACGTTTTCATTTACGTAAAATAAAAAAGCCTTGTCCCAAATGAATGGAACAAGACTCAAAATATTACTGTTTCGGTATTTCAAATTTATAAATATCGTCATGATAGCCGGGCAAAATGCGCTTACAGACTTGATGAATAATAAACCCTGAAACAAATGGAATGATAAAGTAGCCGAAGACAAGAAGAATAATATTTGTAAAAGCATCCCCTTCCATACGGTTAAAGGCATTGATCGGTCCGACCAGACCAGTATAACCGAAACCGGCTGACATTGGTGTACCTTGTACATTGATAAAGTATGCGACTAATCCCGCTACAATACCATTTAATGCTAAAGGTACTGCAATGATCAGATGCTTGAAATAAACAGGAATCATCATCTTCGCTGCACCGATAATCAACACTATGTTAACCCCTGCTTTATTGACTCTAAGAGAGCCCCAAATAAATGTTACACATGCAGCAACGATACCTAAGTTAGCTGCACCACTGCCTAATCCTGTTAATGAAATTGCTGTTGCGATTGCTACTACTGAAATCGGTGTAACCATTAAGAGCGAATATGCCATTGCAATTAAGATACTCATCAGTAATGGATTCAGCTCTGTAAATGAATGAATAACAGCGCCTAATGCTTTTGTAATACCCGAGACATATGGTAATGTCGTCAAACCGATAAAGCCAGCAACTACTGGTATCACAACAGGCAAGATAATCATTTCAAGAGACCCTAAACGACCGCTTAATAACAAAATTAATAGACATGCAATAATTACGACAATAATCACATTTATAATGTCGCCGATCCCTTTTAATGCTAAACCTTTAGGTGTAAACTGCAATGCACCTGAACCAATCATTGCGGCAGTACCAATCATTGCAGCTGAAGGGCCGCTGAATTTAAATTGATGTGCTGCAAGTACACCAATAATAAAAGCCATAAATGACTGTATAGCAATTACAATTTGAAAAATTAATTCTAAATACTGGTTGCTCTCTTTAAAAACTTTAAGAATTTCACCCAATAATGCATTAGGCAATAATGCTACAACAACACCTGCTCCTACCGCATTCAGGATGTTGCTTAAAAATACTTTAATATTTAATTCTGACTTTGCCATAAGCTACTTGTATATCCTCCGTTCACTAAGTAATGCTTTTATTCTATTACAAAACAATCAAAGCAACAATACGCAGAATGAAACATATGTGACAATTGGTTACAAAGAAACCTCTCATTTGTATACTAATTTTGTATAATTAATTTTATATCTAACATCAAAGGAAGTGACTTCATGAATAGTAAAAAAGATTTGGCCAAAAACAATGGTAATAAAAAGGCAAAAGAACTTGGTATACAAAAATACAAAGTGCATATAGGGTTATTCATTACCCTGCATTATTTGTATTTGTAATATGTATGCAAAACTTAGACAAACTAAAGCAAAAAGACAACATAACTGAAGAAACAAGTGAACAAACAATCCAAATAAAAGAACCATTATCAACACTTCCAAGTAATAGTTTAGAACAAGATTTTGAAAAAATTAATTCAGCAATAGAGGATGTAAAAAAGAAAAATAATTTAGCAAGTGATGAGCAAACTTCCACTGAATATAAAAATAATAATTCAACTAATACTAGTAACCTTTCTCGAGAAAAAATTGCTGCACTTAAAACAGCAGAAAGGTATAATAAACTACTTTATCTATCTAAAAAAAGGTTATATTCACAATTAACATCTGAAAGTGGAGAAAAATTTCGTTCAGAAGCTGCTCAATACGCAATTGATAATATTTAAGCAGATTATAAGAAAAATGCTTTAAAAAAAGCTAGAGATTATGCTAATGGATTAAATATGTCTGATCAAAGAATTTATGATCAATTAGTTTCACCTTATGGAGAGAACTTTACTGAAGAGGAAGCTGATTATGCTATGAACAACTTGAATAGTAATAATTAATAATTTCTACAAAACATACACAAATAGCAAATTCCAAATATAAAAAAAGAGTAAAACCATTGATTATCTCAATAGTTTTACTCTTAAAACTTTTATGAAGTTTGTAAGCTGATACCGGTGGCCGGGATCGAACCGGCACTCCATTGACTGGAACGGGATTTTGAGTCCCGCGCGTCTGCCAATTCCGCCACACCGGCATAATATGGAGCGGAAGATAGGATTTGCACCCATATCTCATTCCGGGAAGGAATGTGTTCTAAGAGTTGAACTACTCCCGCATGAATAAAATATATGGAGCGGAAGATAGGATTTACACCTATACCTCGTTCCGGGAAGGAACGTGTTCTAAGAGTTGAACTACTCCCGCGTAAATTAAAAATGGAGCGGAAAATAGGATTTACACCTATACCTCGTTCCGGGAAGGAACGTGTTCTAAGAGTTGAACTATTCCCGCATAAAATAAAATATGGAGCGGAAGATAGGATTTACACCTATATCTCATTCCGGGAAGGAATGTGTTCTAAGAGTTGAACTACTCCCGCATAATAATTCATGGAGGCGGCAACCGGATTTGAACCGGTGAATAAAGGTTTTGCAGACCTTGGCCTTACCACTTGGCTATGCCGCCAAAAGCAAACTGGGCTAACTGGATTCGAACCAGTGAGTGACGGAGTCAAAGTCCGTTGCCTTACCGCTTGGCTATAGCCCATTAATAATAAAGGGCGACTGATGGGAATCGAACCCACGAATGTCGGAACCACAATCCGATGTGTTAACCACTTCACCACAGTCGCCATGGCAGGGGCAGTAGGAATCGAACCCACATCAAAGGTTTTGGAGACCTCTATTCTACCGTTGAACTATGCCCCTATTAAAAATAGATGGTGGAGGGGGGCAGATTCGAACTGCCGAACCCGAAGGAGCGGATTTACAGTCCGCCGCGTTTAGCCACTTCGCTACCCCTCCTGAGATGGTGCCGGCCAGAGGACTTGAACCCCCAACCTACTGATTACAAGTCAGTTGCTCTACCAATTGAGCTAGGCCGGCAAAAAATGGTTCAGGACAGAGTCGAACTGCCGACACATGGAGCTTCAATCCATTGCTCTACCAATTGAGCTACTGAACCATAATTAAATTATTGAATGGCGGTCCCGACGGGAATCGAACCCGCGATCTCCTGCGTGACAGGCAGGCGTGTTAACCGCTACACTACGGGACCAACATAATAAAATTGCGGGAGGCGGATTTGAACCACCGACCTTCGGGTTATGAGCCCGACGAGCTACCGAACTGCTCCATCCCGCGATAATGTTATTTTATAAATGGCGGAGGAAGAGGGATTCGAACCCCCGCGAGCCGTTAAGCCCCTGTCGGTTTTCAAGACCGATCCCTTCAGCCAGACTTGGGTATTCCTCCAAAAAATTATATGGACCTTGCAGGACTCGAACCTGCGACCGAACGGTTATGAGCCGTTAGCTCTAACCAACTGAGCTAAAGGTCCTAAATAATTTTACAACCTAATAATTAGTGGCGGTGGAGGGGATCGAACCCCCGACCTCACGGGTATGAACCGTACGCTCTAGCCAGCTGAGCTACACCGCCATTGTAAAGTTTGTTATGTTGTAATGAAATATATGGTGGAGACTAGCGGGATCGAACCGCTGACCTCCTGCGTGCAAAGCAGGCGCTCTCCCAGCTGAGCTAAGCCCCCATATTAATTTCTAAGGTTATCGGGAAGACAGGATTCGAACCTACGACCCCTTGGTCCCAAACCAAGTGCTCTACCAAGCTGAGCTACTTCCCGTAGAAATAAAGCGCGCCCGATAGGAGTCGAACCCATAACCTCTTGATCCGTAGTCAAACGCTCTATCCAGTTGAGCTACGGGCGCATTATTTAATTGGTGCCGAGGACCGGAATCGAACCGGTACGATAATCACTTATCGCAGGATTTTAAGTCCTGTGCGTCTGCCAGTTCCGCCACCCCGGCAAAAAAATGGAGCAGAAGACGGGATTCGAACCCGCGACCCCAACCTTGGCAAGGTTGTATTCTACCGCTGAACTACTTCTGCTTATATGCGGGTGAAGGGAGTCGAACCCCCACGCCGTAAGGCGCTAGATCCTAAGTCTAGTGCGTCTGCCAATTCCGCCACACCCGCGTTTAAATGGTGAGCCATAGAGGATTCGAACCTCTGACCCTCTGATTAAAAGTCAGATGCTCTACCAACTGAGCTAATGGCTCTGAGATGGTGCCGGCCAGAGGACTTGAACCCCCAACCTACTGATTACAAGTCAGTTGCTCTACCAGTTGAGCTAGGCCGGCTATTTAAATGGTGGAGAATGACGGGTTCGAACCGCCGACCCTCTGCTTGTAAGGCAGATGCTCTCCCAGCTGAGCTAATTCTCCATTTTAATAC